>NZ_SIRT01000009.1 GCF_004310325.1 Hyunsoonleella flava | reverse complement strand
GTATCTTTAGATTATAAAACACCAAATATGGTATACCTGCCTGCCGGCAAGGCAGGTTTAAAAACAGCGTAAATCAATTTTTAACCTGTAGCCATATTTCAGGACTAGACATTTGAAAAATGAAAAGAATATTACTGATAATATCAATTCTTGTTCTACTATTCAGTCAGTCTTGCTCAAATAGAAATGATAAAATATTTAGTGCCTATGACGAGTTGCACAGTATAACTCTGTACGAAAAGGGAAGTGAATTTCAATTGTTATATAACGGAGTCAACACTGCAAGGGGAGTATATTCTCTAAACAATGACACAATTCTATTGACCTATTGGGAAGACCAGTTCAAAGAGTTTAACCCCAATGAAAAATTGACTCGTCAAATCTTAATTGATAAAGAATTAATGAGAGTTGAATCAATTGATAGTAAAATGCATTTCTGTGCTAAGATTGATATTGATAAAAGAAAAATAAAAAAAACTAGCCACAACAAAGGCTAAAGCAAATGCGCAATAACTGTGTGAAGATTTGCGCACTTGCCTTAGCCAGACCGTTGCCAACAATATAAAAAACCGAATAGTTAACATTTATGCTTTCATTTTTTAAATCAAAATCTAACTTAACAGAATCGGAATTTGCCGAAAAATTTTTCACTGAATTAAAAAAGAAAGTTAAAGGCTTGGAATTAGTTTCAATCAACGGACTTGAAGTTGTTACTAAACTAAAAGATTCTGACAATTATCAACATTTTTTGGACAACTCGTACGCTGAATATAAAAATGACCCGAAAGATTTAAAGAACGTAATTGAAAAATATACATTCGCTTCGAAAGACCTATTTCTTCCAGAAGAACCAATCCATTTAAAAAGAATAGTTCCAATAATTAAAGACAAAAGATATTTAATTGAGAGTTCTAAAATCGTTGAGAATTTTGAAAATACTCACGTTTACGAAAAGTATAATTCTGAATTATACATATTTTATGCAGAGGATAAAGAAAACACAATTAGTTATTTCACAAAAGAAAAATTTGAGCAACTGAATGTCGGAATTGAAACTATAAAAGAAAGGGCAATTGAAAATCTAAATTCGGTAGTTTCTAAAATGGAAAGACACGGAGAAAATGGCTATTTTATGCTAACTTCTGGTGGAGATTATGAAGCAAGTTTAATTTTATTTGACATTTGGAATAAGGAAAACTTTCCAGTCAACGGAAATTTAATAATTGGAATTCCAGCAAGAGATGTTGTGTTTATTACTGGAACAAACGACAAAGACAACATTGAGAAATTAAAGAACGCAATTGACGAAATTAATCAATCAGGAGACCATTTAGTTTCGGATAAAATATTTGAATATAAAAACGGAAAATTTGAACCGTGGAAATAAATACTGTTGGCAACACCGTATATAATTTATTGCTGGTTCTAGCCTACTTACGAAAATCCTCGCGGATTTTCTATTCGGTTTTTATTTGCTAAATTTAGTGCTTAAACCACGCAACAAACCATATACAACAACGTTGGCACCAATGCAATAGCAACTTCAAAAAATGAAATTATGAAACGATTCACAATCTTTATTTTAGTTTTTTTAGCTTATCCCGTTTCATATGGACAAGTGAAAGTTAATCCAAATGGAAAGTTCTTTAACTATAACGGAACAAAAATTTATTATGAAGATAGCGGAACTGGAGAACCCCTTTTACTTCTACATAAGTTTTTTGGAACTGCCGATAACTGGAAACCCTATGCAAAAGATTATTCAAAGCAATTCAGGACAATCGCAGTCGATATGATAGGTCATGGACGTTCTGACATTTATAATAAAGAAGATTTAGATTTTAATGATGAGGAGTACGCAAAGATTATACTCGCTTTGCTCGATTCTTTAAAATTAGACAAGGTTAACGCCATTGGTGCAAGTGGTGGTGGTACGACACTACATTATCTAAATCTAATGCAACCTGAAAGATTTAAATCTATTATCACCATTGGAGGTCACATTTACTTTAGTACAGAATGTCGAGAGATTATTGCAAGGTCAGGAATAGAGAGATTCATGAATGCTGCGAAAAGCCATGGTCCTGAAAAACAGGAATATTTAGCAAAAGCTTTCTGGGAATATAGAAATGTTAACGAAAATAATCCTTCTTTTACATCAGATAAATTGAATACTTTTAAAGCCAATTGGTTAGTGGTATTAGGTGATGATGACCCTTTTGTTCCCTTGCAACTCGGTATAGAAATGCACGAAGGCATCCCTAATAGTTGGCTTTGGATTGTTCCTCACGGCGGACATACGCCACATTTAAATGAGGATTTTCAAACAGAATTTAAAAGAGTATCGCTCGAATTTCTGACCGGAAAATGGAATAAAAATGACTAAAAGCACAGGTGCCAACACCGTGTATAATTAATTGCTTGAGTATGGTAAGTCCTAATCGGAAAATTCTCCGAATTTTCCTCAGACTCGTCCCCTTTTGCTATCTTAGTTCCCAGCGCAACTAACCATACACAATCACGTTAGCTACAATGCCGAAACAAACTTCATAGATGATATTATTATTTCTGTTTTTAACCTTAATTATAGTTCTGATTTATCCTGTTTTGGCGTGGAAAATGTTCAAAGCACTTAAGGAAAAAAACAAACGTAAATTCTATCGACTTTCAGTAATACTCTTAATTCTGATTTTGATTCCAGGCTTCTATTTTAAAATATTACCAGGCTCAAATTTATTTTGGAATCCAATAGAACAAGCTGATGAAAGGAATTACAACATCGAACTGACTGGATTTGAATTTAATGATGGCGACTTGATTTACGAATACGAAACAGAAAGAGATTTTAATGGAGATGGATATTCAATTTGGATTTACAAAATTGACGACCAAACAGCGGAATATTTTAAAAATCCAAAAGAAGAATTCTTTACCAAACATCCAAGAACCGAATTAAGGAATCATTGGGAACCTGAATTTTGGAAAAAAACACCATTTGACAAGCAGGAGAAAAAGTTTTTGGACTTTGCTCACAGCACTCTTGACGAATTGGAATTTGAATTAGAGGACTTACTCTATGAAGAAGGAAATTACTATGCGTATGAGTATTATATGCACAGATATGGAGTTGGGAATATTGACTTTTACATTCTTTGTCCGAATAGAAAATTAATAGTAAAAATAAACCATAACACGTAAAAAGC
Source organism: Hyunsoonleella flava (assembly GCF_004310325.1). GTDB lineage: Bacteria > Bacteroidota > Bacteroidia > Flavobacteriales > Flavobacteriaceae > Jejuia > Jejuia flava. Next base: position 170,789 of record NZ_SIRT01000009.1, on the reverse strand, counting down.
ACAGTAGCTAACAAAGAACTGAGTTAAAAAACAAGCAATTTAAAGCTAATTTAGAAACTACACTTTCATCTTAGAACAATCGACTTTTTAAAATAGTAAAAGCCTTTACCACAAGTTTGTTTGACACTGCTATTAACGCTAGTTTTTTTGTTCTTTCCAATGGCTACAATTCGTTCATAAATTTAATTATTAACGATATTTGTCTTTACCTCCATCCATCAACAACTGTTGCTTATTCGTTGATATTGAATACAGGTTTTGTCAAAAAAGTAAAGTTTGCCCTAATACCATGATGCCCAAGACTGTTTTTTGGGGTGGGTTCAGGTCAAACAAAATTCGCCCCACCTTATTTATATCAGTACACCGATTTAACCAAAAAAGCACAATCAATATGTTGGGTGGTTTTTCTTGTGGTTTATTATTTCCACAAAAAACCACAATTATCACCACCAACTCCTTTTTTGTGTGTTCATCAAAATACCTTGATGTACCACATAATTTTTTTTTCATCAGAAGCAATAATTGTCTTCATTTCTAGCTATCAACAACTGTTGCTTATTTGTTGATATTGAATACACGTATTGTCTAAAAAGCAGAGTTTACCCCAATACCATGTTGCCCAAGACTGTTTTTTGGGGTGGGTTCAGGTCAAACAAAATTCGCCCCAACTTATTTATATCAGTACACCGATTTAACCAAAAAAGCACAATCAATATGTTGGGTGGTTTTTCTGGTGGTTTATTATTTCCACAAAAACCATAATTATCATCAACAACTGTTGCCTATATATTGATATTGAATTCAGAAGCGGTCAAAAAAGCGAAGTTTACCCCAAAAAAATATATACAAATTGGAATTTTTTTTTGTGGCCCACCAATTTTGAGTAATTAATTAACACGGTCAATCAACAATCTTGGAAAAATCCACATTGAAAACGGTCTTCAACAAATACTTGTCCGCTTCACTATCGGTCAACTTGTACCGTTTTCCTTTGGTCTGCTTTTTAATCCTTTTGTGATCTTCCAAAGACTCAGTGAATAGTTCGCCGTATCGCTTGTTCTTAAAAAGGTTCGGGACCCTTATGTTCATTTTTGAAAAATCCATCCGTTTCACCCGCTCAGCCAATGAAAATTTTGTCCTCAGTTTTTCGTCATGTTGGGCAACGGCGTTCTTTTGGTATTCGAACCACGTCCTTTGCTGTTCGGTAACACAGTCCGTTTCAACCCCTATATTATCCAAAAGCCATGTATAGACAACTTCGATTGCCGAAACGTGACGCATATATTCCCTCTTTATAAAGAGAAAGGAATCCGTTGCAAGTTGGTCCCTGAACTTGAGGAGCTGAAAAACATTATTGTCCAGTTTGTTCGTTTTCCCAATCATTTGTATTTCGATAAAACCGTTCTTTATACTTTCAAGGCTGCCGTCAGCCTTCAATATGCAAGAGGTATCGAAAAACCCAATATCAATCAGTTCCTGCTTGGATTTTTCCGAGGCGTCCTTCATTACTATTTTTGGAACATAAAAAATGCTCGGGCGGTAAAGTCCGTTTATCAAATCGTCCAAGTCGTTGTTAAAGGCCATATGGTTTATTTTAAAAGGTTGGAATAGTCCTTGGGCAGTTCAGCATCAACGTCCCTGAGGTACTTCTCCAGAGCAGCCATACTGGAATGCCCCGTTATCTGCATCAGGTAGCTCTTGGCTGAAAAAGGAGAGGCATGCTTTACCAATGACCTATAGAGCTTGGTTATAAAGGTATGTCTAAAACTGTAAAGACCATGGTTTTCGTTAAAGCCAAAATGGTCCTTGACTACCTTTTTGAAGCGATCGGTAAAATAGCCCCTTCTGCTCTCTAGGGTTGCCTTCCATTTACCGCCAATCCCATCTTTGGTGAACAGCAACAGGTCGCCCTCCATAACGGAAAGGTCGGGCAGTTCCTCCATCAAAATACTGGGTATGAGTTTGGTCTTCAAAACTTTGTTCTTTGCCCTGAACTGCAATGTCCCGTCGTCTAGGTTGATGTCTTTAATCCGCAGTCTGCAGACCTCCTTGGGCCTCAAAAGGTTGTAGGAAACAAATTTAATGAACAGTAACAGATTGGGGTCTTCCTTTTCAAGGTATTCGAATATCTCCCGTTGTTGCTTCTGTGAGTACGTTTTGTTGCGTTTAGGGTTGGTCTTTAACTTTGTTACGTTCTTGATAGGGTTCTGTCGGACGACCTCATTGTCCTCCAATACCTGAAACACGCTGCTGAAGCATGTCCTAAAATTGTTCCTGTTCCTTGCCGATGTCTTTAGCTGTATCTCATTGAGGAATTCAACGATGACTCCCTTGGTCAATTCATCGATGGTCTTGATGTCCTTACGGTTTTTGTCCAGCCATTTGAGCAGGCCTCCGGACTGGTTTCTGTAGTCAGACAAAGTGCGGTCGCTCACCACGTTTGTCTTTAACTTGAGCGCAAAATCAATGGCAGCTTTCAGCTCCATGGCCTTTTGTCGCTTTTGAGGTGGTTTTGTACTACGAAGTGGTTTTATGTATTCGCTATCCACTCCCTGAACAGATTCCACGGGGCTTCCGCTAATTAAACTGGGCGGTGACGTGGTTGTTTCTTGGTGGTGTTTTTTGTACAGTTCCGTGTTGTTCTCAAACGGATTGTAACCAGCCTTCAAAAGCCGCAACAAACGTCTTTTATAAACGCTCAAAAGGTAATATCTGGCCTCCTTGGTTTTGTGGCTATTTACTTTTCCGTAGATATTTTTCATTCTTTTGAGCCTACCCGTTTTTGGATCTTTATATGAAAAATAGACGTACCACCGTTTTTCTAGATCGCCATCTGCATCGTAAATTTTTGGCTCTGAAAAATTGGGCTTTTTGGAGAAATCGTGTTCCAAATCGTGTTCATTTTGGACGTCTAAAGTAATTAAATTGAGAATATTTTCCATAAAAAAACGGTTTAGAGTGAACTAAACCGTTGATTTTGGAGGATTTCCATCTAGTAGCGGGAACTGGACTCGAACCAGTGACCTTCGGGTTATGAGCCCGACGAGCTACCTACTGCTCTATCCCGCGATATTGGACAGCAAATATACAATCCTTTTTAGATTTAACAATGCTTTATATGGAAAAAATTATTGTTCAATACTACTTGCCTGAAACTCTGCAATTTCAGAATTTAAAAACTTAACCTGTATTTGCAAAGGGTTACAACATACTTCGCAATCTTCGATATAATCTTGTGTCATCAAAGAGTCATCAAGTAACATCGAAATATGCTCCCAACAGTATGGACATGTAAAAAAGTGTTCTTTCATATTTAAAAATAAAAAAAGATACGCTAGTGCGTATCTTTTTACCATTAACTATTTTATGAAAATTTACTCTATAATTATTCTTTTTCAATATCTATCGTTGCTGTTGCACTAGATTCAATCAACATTAACGATGGTGGATTTTTACCAGAAACACTTATGTACTCTGTATTAAGTTTATTATCGCTAACCATAATGGTATTTAATTTAGTTAGGTTTATAAATTCAATTGGTACATCTCCAGTAAACTGATTTGTAGACAACAATAACTCCTCCAAATCTGTTAGTTGAGCCATTTCTACAGGAATTTCACCATCCATCTTGTTATCCATTACACTAAACTTCTTTAATTTTTTTAAGGCTTGAATTTCTTGTGGAATATTTCCTGTCAAGTAATTACTTCCTAATAAAAGTTCTTCAAGATTAACTAAGCCCATTATTGGCAATGGAATATTTCCTGTTAATTTGTTACTATATAACTTTAAAGACTTAAGTTTTTTAAGTTGCCCTAATTCAGCAGGAATTTCGCCTTCAAACTTATTCATGAATAATTCTAAAACTTCAAGGTTTTGTAATTTACTCAATGCAGTTGGCACATTACCCGTTAAACCATTAAAGCCTAAGTTTAATTTTACCAGTTCTGAAAGATTACCTACTTCAGAAGGTAAAGATCCGATTAAATTATTAAAGGGTAAATTAATTTCAACAACATGATTGTTTTCTATTTTAACACCATACCAAGTATCAACAGGTAATGTGATGTCCCATGCAGAATTCCATTCAGCACCATTAGTGCCATTGTATAATGCTAAAAGTGATTCTTTTTCACTATTAGGGATATTAGCGAAAGCCGCAAATGAGATTAGAAAAGTTAAAATTGTATACTTTAGGTTTTTCATCTTTAGGTTGATTAAGGACTAATTTCATGTACGAAAATAGTAACCAAATAGACAAAAAACTATTTTTATCGATGAAATGCATTAAACTTTAACATTTATATCTTAAATCTGTGTATTTAGCAACTCTCCACTCAATCTTAGCACTTCCAATTCAGCAATTTTTGCCTGATATTTTGCCTGGTTTCTGCTAAGCTCTGCGTTTATAAAATTCAATTGTGCCTGTCTAAATTCAATAGAATTCACTTGACCGAGTTTAAATTTCTCTGATGTTCTGTCAAAATTATTTTGAGACGTTATTATATTTTCTTCTTGAATTTTAAATACCGTAAGTTTATTTTGATAATCATCCCAGGCATTTTCAAAATCTCTTTTAACAGTAGCTAATAATTGCTCTTTTTGAATTTCTTGAATTTGAAGATTAACCCTTGCATTTTTAACTCTTGTTAAAGTTCTTCCTCCATCAAAAAGGTTCCAAGTAAGGTTAACACCTCCCGAAAATCCAGTGTTGGTTAATACCGCTAAAAACGCCGCTGCATTATTATTATTTTCGTTCCATCCATACGAACCTGTTAAACCAATAGTAGGTAAATATTCAGATTTTCCAGTTTTTAATTCATATTGATTAATAAGAATATTTTTATCTGCCTGCTGTAATATAACGTTTTGAGCTATTGCTTTTTGAAGTAATTCTTCTTTATTAAAAAGCATCGCAAAATTAACCTCTGTCTCAACATCAAAAACCTTTAATACGCTATTACCTAAAACTAGGTTCAAATCTCTTTTGGCATTATTTAGTTCTTGAGATATATTGATGAGGTTTATACTATCGTTATTAATATCAACCTCGGCATTTAAAACATCTAGTTTGGTGACTTGCCCATATTCAAACTGATATTTAGATCTCTTTAACCTATCATTCGAAATATTAAGCGTTTGAGTAAGCACTTTCTTATTCTCGTATAACTGCGCCACACTGTAATAGACAGAAAACAATTGTAATAATGTGGTTTCTATGGTTTCTCTAGCTTCAAGCTCAGTAAGTTGATATTGCTCTTTTAAGCTTTTGTAGTTGTAGCGTCTTCCTAAGCCATCAAACAGCACATAGTTTAAGTTTACAGATGCATTATACCTTGAACTTTCTGCGTTGTTTAGATTAGTAACCTCCCCATTTGCAAATACGGCTTCGGTATTATCTAGATTATAGGTTGCCCCAGCGTTTCCCGTAACTGTTGGTAGGTAATCAGAGTTTAAAATTGATGTGTTATTCTCTGCTACCTCAACTAAGCTATTAGCTACTTTAATGCCATAGTTATGCTCAAGTGCCAATTCTACTGCCTTTTCAACAGTTATTAATTCCTGAGCATAAATACCGAATCCGGTGATAATGAATGATACTATGGTACAAAAACGTCTATTCATTCTTTTCTTTAGTTTTTAGCTGAAATACTACTTCTCTCCTTTTACAAAGCTACTTTCAATTAAAGGCTTATTTACTTCAGAGAGTTGCTCATGATTTTGCTCTTTTACAACACGTTCTACTTCCTCTTTAGTAACTTCTCTGTTGGTCCACAACCATTTCCCTGTTGTTTTTACACTATTACTAAACGCTAAGAAAATAGGTAAAACTATCAAGGTTAGCACTGTGGCAAACCCAATACCGTAAGCAATGGACACTGCCATTGGAATTAAAAATTGTGCTTGCCTACTTTCTTCAAAAATTAAAGGAGCCAATCCTGCAACGGTGGTAATGGAGGTTAAAAAAATAGCTCTAAAGCGCGCACGTCCTGCTTCGTAAAGCGCATCATCAAACCCCATACCCTCTCTTAAATTATTATTGAATTTACCTATAAGCACAAGCCCATCGTTCACCATGATTCCTATTAATGCAATAATCCCTAACATGGATAAAATATTTACCGGAAAGTCGTGAATCCAATGTCCCCAAGCTACTGCTGGTAAGCTAAATGGTATTAGCAATAGTAACAATAAGGGTTGACTGTAGCTTCTAAACGTAAATGCGATTACAATATATATAAGTACTAATACTACCGTACCCACAGGTGCTAGGGAGTTTAATAATTTTAAACGCTCTCTGTTTTGCCCTTCATAAGAAGGTGTAACTGTAGGATAACGCGATAATATTTCTGGCATAATATCATCCTTAATTTCTGCCATAATATCGGTAGCACTTGTCTTTTTAGGATCTTTAATATCTGCTGAAACTTGAATTTCACGCCTTCCTTCTAGGTGATTGATAGCCACATCGCCCCTTACAATGCTGTAATTTGCTATTTCTTTTAAAGGTACTCGTTGCCCATTGGGTGCTAGAATACGCATAGTTTCTAAATTTTGAATAGAGGAGCGTTCTTCTCTATTGTAACGTACCCAAACCCTGATTTCGTCCTGTCCTCTTTGAAAGCGTTGTGCTTGAGCGCCAAAAAAAGCTGCTCTTACTTGGGTCATTACGGTTCTTAAATCTAGTCCTAAAGCATAGGCACTTTCATTTAGCTCTAATCGTATCTCTTTAATACCATCAGGGTCATTATCCGTAACATCTTTTAGCAAAATATTATTTTCAAGATTTTGTTTTAATTCACTTTTAACTGCTTTTAACTCATCAATATTATTCCCCAATAAAGATACCGAAACGGGGCTTCCTCCAAAATTACCTCCGCTTCCGTACACCAAACTTTCTACGCCAAAAACAGGTCCCACACGTTGTCTCATTTTGTTGGTAACCAAACCTGCCGTAATTTCATTTGGCCTTTTTTCTCCTGGCAATAAATTGATGGTTAGTGAAGCTGCAGATGAACCAGGACCCAAATTTCTAATCATATTTTCCACCAGGTGCTCTTCTGCATTTTCTCCTAAGTATTCGATATGAATTTCGTTTGTAACTTCAACTGCCTTTTTTTCTATTAGGTTAATAATACTATCTGTAACTCTTTCATTAGTACCATTGGGCATATTTAGCGTAATACTCACTCTATCACTGGCAATCTGTGGAAAAAACGCCCCGCGAATAATACCTCCTTTAAAACTGGCATTAGTTAGAATAAAGAGCACAACAAAAAATGAGAAGGTTAAAAACTTATGGTTTAAAGCAAATCTAAGTGTTGGACTATACATTTTATCGCGTAGCCACATCATGATCTTATCTCCCAAAGTATTAATATACCTAAGTTTGGAAAATACTTTTTGAAATACGCCTGCAATACCCTCCTTAGGCTCTTTATTTTGAACTCGTAAAGCTTTTGAATGTGCCAAATGTGCTGGTAATATAATGAGTGCTTCAACGAGTGATACCGCTAAAGTTAAAATAACTACAACTGATACTTCTCCAAAAAACTCTCCTATACGACCGTCTAGAAACAGGAATATTGCAAAAGCCAAAACCGTGGTAATTATTGCCGAAAGAATAGCAGGCAACACCTCCATAACACCATCAATAGCTGCCTGTTCAGGTAGCTTACCTTTTTCATAATGTTGGTAAATATTTTCGGCTATCACAATCCCGTCATCAACCAAAATACCTATTACGATAATCATCCCGAATAATGATAACACATTAATGGTAACATTGAAGTAACCCGCAAACATAAACATCCCTAAAAAAGCAATAGGCAAACCAAAAGCTACCCAAAATGCCAAACGTGTGTTAAGAAAAAGAGATAAAAATAACAGTACCAAAATCATCCCAATTATAGCATTTTCGGTGAGTAATTCGGTACGCTGTACTAAAGTTGTAGATAGGTCTCTAACAACATTAAGCTGCACATTATCATACTTCTGATTAAACTCCTCGATGTAGGCTTTAGTTTTATCTGCTGAGGAAATTAAATCTTGAGTATTTGTACTGGTGATGGTTACATTAATTGATAAATCGCCATTGAAATAATTAGCATTAGGTGTTTCAGAAAATCTATCTCTTACAACTGCAACATCCTTTAACTTTATAATACGTCCTGTGGCATCAGCTTTAACAATTAGATTTGATAGCTCATTCGCGTAATATGATCTTGAATTTGCCCGGATTAAATATTCCTCAGTATCTGTTTTTATTTTACCGCCAGTAGTAATCAAGCTAGATTGATTTATAGCATTGGACACATCGGCAAAAGACAAGTTGTACGCCAATAGATTTGTTTCATTAATGGCGATTTCAATCTCTTCTTCTGGATATCCTGAAATTTGAATTTGAGAAATACCATCAATGGCGCGCAAATCGTTTTCAACCTGCCTCCCTATTTGCTTCAAGGTAGCTAGCGGTATGTTATTTCCGCTTATTGCAAAGGTAATGGTTGGCCTTAATGCTTCTAGTTTTGCAACAATTAAAGGTTCCATTCCTACTGGAAATGTGGGTACCCGGTCTACTGCATTCTTTACCTCAAGCAGCATAAAATCAATATTTTTACCCTTTTCTATTTCAACATTAATACTTCCGCTATTCTCTCTTGATGTTGATGTTACGCGCTCTACGCCATTAAGCCCTTTAAGATTGTCTTCAATTTTAAGAATAATGCCTTCTTCAACCTCTTGTGGGGAAGCACCCGGATAAGTAACGGTGATACTTATATTTTTAGAATCTACTAAAGGGAAAAATGAAGATTTAAGCTTAAATGCACCAAAAAGCCCGAAAACTAGAAATGCTATTATAACAACATTTACAGCGACACTATGTTTAATAAAATAGGCAATAAGTTTTCTCATAACCTACTGTGGTGTTTTAGTTTTAGCCGCTTTATTCTTTTTCCCATAAGGCTTCACTAGCATGCCTGCGTAAGCGCCGGGTATAGGTTTCTCTAATATTACAGTTCCATCAGGAATGCCTTTTAGCACCACTTTCGTATCTGAAAAAAATACTGGTTCTACATCTATAAGGTCCAAAACACTATCTCGAACAATAAAAACTTCTCTGCTATCTGTGATTAAACTTCTATTGATTTGAATAGCATTTTGTTCTTTTTTGGCATTTAAATTAGCCTCTAAATACATGCCTTCTTTTAGTTGATTGTTTTTTACTTCTATAAATGCAGTAATGGTTTGTGTTGTTGCGTCAATACTCCCATTTACTCGAGATACTGTACCATCGTATGTTTTTGCACCCTCAATATCATTTAACAGGACCGTTTCTCCAACTTTTAAGAAACTGGCATATTTTTTTCCCAAAGCCACTTCCATTTCATAAACCGACGTATCTATAAACTCACCCAGTTTTTGTCCATTTCTTATTAGTGACCCTTCAGTTACTAAGGCTTGAGTGAGTATCCCTGAAAAAGGGGCTTTAATGGTGTATTTTAACAAACGTTGTTCCTGATTTTTAACGTTGTAATAACTTGATATAATGCCTCTTCCTGTGATAAAGTAATTTTCCTTGTCTGATGTCATCTCAGGTAGTTTCGGGGTGGTTTTGTCAAGATTGAAACCCTTAAGGTAATTTTGCCACTTTGGAAATATTTCAGGAAAATCCAATCTCAAATCTGGCATTATTGCAGCTATTGTATTGTAAAGGTTACTTTTTGAAGCTTGTACTGTAGCATAAAATTCTGAAGCATCAATCCTGATTAACGTCTCTCCTTTACTGTATTTTTGACCTGCTTTAAATAATTTTCTATTGGGTTTAAAAACACCTTGAACTTCTGAGAATAGCTCAACCCTGCGTTTTGCTACTAAATTCCCGTTAGCTGGAATTACAATTTGAACTTCACCGTTTTTTACAGTATCCGTAAAAACAGTTTTTACAACTTTTTCAGGTACAGGTCTTCTCTTCTTTTTACTATTGGCTATTTTATTACCAATAAATACGGCACCAACAATAAGGACAACTCCAATTAAGGAAAGGATAAGATTACGCATAAGTAATGATGGTTAGAGAAATTTTGAATTACCTTGAGGTGGTAATAAAGAATTTCTACGCAAAAGTATTTAAACGCAAACTGTTTGCAGTTAAAAAAAACTTAAAAGAGTGTATCGCATTACGATAATGCTTCTAATTCGTACTGAATGGCTTCCCAATCTTCCATAAGCTGTTTTAGCTTTTGCTTTTTTGCCTGATACTTGTCAAAAAAAGCTTTGTCAGCCACAGTAGCGTCATAATTGATTTCTAACTCAACATCATCTGCCTTAATATCTTTTTCTAGCTCAGAAATCTTAGACTCAACATTACTTAATTTATTGTTTAAAGACTTTAGCTTTTTTTGTTCTTGATAAGAATGGTTTTTTTTCTCTTTGGGAATATCCTTTGTGATAGTGCGTTTTTCTACCTCCCTTAAATTTGCTACTTGTCGCTCTTCCAAGTAATAATCAATATCGCCAAGGTATTCTTTTATTTTACGGTCCTTAAACTCATACACAATATTGGTTAATCCCTGTAGAAAATCCCTATCATGTGATACCAAAATCAAAGTACCTTCAAATCGTTTTAACGCTTCTTTCAGTACGTTTTTAGATTTAATATCTAAGTGGTTGGTAGGCTCATCCATGATAAGCACATTAAAAGGCTGGAGCATTAATTTTGCCAGTGCCAAACGGTTGCGCTCACCACCAGATAATACTTTTACGTATTTTTCCACCTCATCCCCTCTAAACAAAAACGAGCCTAAAATATCACGAACCTTGCTCCTGTTGCTCTCATTGGCGGCATCAATCATGGTGTCTAAAACTGTTTTATTGCCATCTAGATACTCCGCTTGGTTTTGTGCAAAATACCCGATTTGTACATTATGTCCAAGTTTTAAATTTCCGTCGTATTTAATTTCTCCAACTATAATTTTGGCAAGTGTAGATTTTCCTTGTCCGTTTTGCCCAACAAAAGCTGTTTTACTATCACGTTCAATAAGTAAATCAATATGTTTTAAAACATGGTTATCTCCATAATTTTTTGAAATAGCTGAAGCTTCAACCACTACCTTTCCTGGTGTTACAGATACTGGAAAGTTTAACGTCATTACGCTGTTATCGTCCTCATCAACTTCAATACGCTCAATTTTGTCCAATTTCTTAATTAAAGACTGTGCCATAGTAGCTTTTGAAGCTTTTGCCCTGAACTTTTCAATTAATTTTTCAGTATGTTCTATCTGCTTTTGCTGATTTTTTTGCGATGCCAATTGCTGTTCCCTAATCTCTTCCCTCAACACTAAATATTTTGAGTAAGGCTTTGGGTAATCATAAATGCGCCCAAGAGAAATTTCAATAGTTCTGTTGGTGACATTGTCTAAAAACATTTTATCGTGAGATACAATTACCACAGCACCTGGATAGTTCTTCAAAAAACTTTCTAACCAAATGATAGATTCAATATCTAAATGGTTAGTCGGCTCATCCAGAAGCAAAATATCATTATTTTGAAGCAGTAATTTAGCCAGTTCAATTCGCATACGCCAGCCACCAGAAAACGTATCAGTAAGGCTGTTAAAATCCTCTCTTTTAAAACCTAATCCTTGTAGAATTTTCTCGGTATTACCTTGATAATTATAGCCTCCTATAATTTCATATTGATGTTGCAAATCATTGATATCAATCATCAACTGATTATATCCTTCACTTTCGTAATCAGTACGTTCCGCCAATTGCGTATTTATGGCTTCCATTTTAGCCTCTATTTCCTTAATCTCGGTAAAAGCTTGATAGGCTTCTTCTAAAACCGTTCTTCCAAATACAAAATCGATATCCTGTTTTAAAAAGCCAATTTTTAATGCTTTGTCTGCTGCAATTTGTCCTGAATCTGGTTCCAGCTCATTTGATAAAATTTTGAGCATTGTAGATTTACCTGCGCCATTTTTACCAATTAGTCCAACACGGTCTCCATTACCTAGCTTAAATGTAATGTCCTCAAAGAGATATTCTCCTTGAAATGAAATAGATAAGTTATGAATATTAAGCATAGAAATGTGACTTAAGTTACAGTGAATTTAAACTTTAAAAATTACCTTTGTATGAGATTCCCGCATTTGCTAGAATGACAACTTTCAAATGTAATTTCGACTTAAAGTAGAAAATAATTCTGCAATGACGCGAGCAAAAATACATTAAAATAAATGTTTAAAAAAGGAACCAAGATTTATAGTATTTTAACAGGCTGTTGTCCTAAATGCCATCAGGAATCCATGTACAGCAATAAGAATGCTTATGCCTTATCTGAAACGTTGAAAGTAAACGAACGTTGCTCTCATTGCAACACAAAATACCGTATAGAACCTTCTTTTTTTTACGGTGCAATGTATGTAAGCTACGCCGTTGGCATTGCTTTTGGGGTAGCCGCTTTTGTAATCAGCAACTTGATATTAGGTGCAGATTTAAAAATGACATTTATAGCTATAGTTGGCACACTTGTGGTGTTTATGCCTATTATTATGCGATTATCAAGAAATATATGGATCAATATGTTTATGAGTTATGACGAAACTCTGGTAAAAGAAAAGGAAAAAACTAATTAAGTCTGGACAAACTAATTTCCCTCTCCAAAGGTTTGTCTTCCTCAATAAATTCAAAGAGTTGTTTTGCAACATAAGGACCAATCATGACACCCCTGGTTCCCAATCCATTTAATAGATACATGTTATCGTGAGTATTGTGTTTTCCCACTAAAGGTCGTCTATCTCGTACTGTAGGCCTTATTCCAGCAACTTGATTTACAATTTCAAACGGACAAGATATCATACTTTTAAGGCCTTCTAAAAGTTTCGTTTTTGCCTTATTGGTGGTGTTATGTGTTAAATCATATAATTCATAGGTCGCCCCAACAATATATAAATTGTTGCCTATTGGGATTAAAAACACTGGACCTTTTAAGACAAAATCAATTTTTAATTCTGGTGCAAAAATGGTTAATAGCTCTCCTTTTGTTGGACTTAAGGGTAAATTTTTAAAAAACGGATTCTTCGTTACTCCAAAGCCTTCTGAAAAGACAATCTGTTTCGCTCTGACATCTTTATAGGTTATAAATTGCTTTTCAGCATTTAAAGCGTCATAGTCAAACGATTCTTGTATTAAAGCGTCATTATAGCCCAAAAACGTTTTATACGATTTAATAAGCTTATTTACATCAATGCGGCCTGTATGCAATACCTTCCCAAAACCATAACTTGCATTAATAGCCGAATTATTATTTTGGATAATCTCGTTTAAAAGATATTTGTTCAACTTTGGTTTATCCGCAGCTATAAACCAATTATTTTGTTCTTCAACCGAAGCAAACTTTCTGTAAACGGGAATTTTACAATCTAATGTTACCTTTAAAAGTTGCTCTAAATTGCTGTAATGCGCTAAAGCTAGCTCTAGTTGGGCATCGCTTTTCCAAACCGAAGTAAAACGTTTTAAAACTACAGGATTATATAATCCTCCTGCCACAACTGATGATTTTTGAGAACTGTCATCAAACACTACAAAGGTTTTATTATGTGCTCTTAGTTGCTCACAAAAACTGATACCAGCTAATCCAAGACCTACAATAATATAATCGTACTCAGTTTTCATTTGGCACAAAAGTAACAAATTAAGATTCTCCCATATAGCTTTATAAAAAAGAAAAACGCCCACTTTTCAGCAGGCGTTTTCATTATGGTTTCAGCTTCAAATTAGTATGTCCACATATCTAATTCAAAATCTCTAATTTTTGTTTTGATACGTTCAGATTCTAAAAGTTGCATCAAGGCATTATCTGAAATATACTCGTTTACTTGCCTATCGCCTTGAACATTTTCCTCTTTGTAAATATACCCTTGGAAACGCCTAGAGTTTAGTAAATGGTCAAACGAATGTGGTATCGCACTATTGGCATTGTTAAACGCCTTAGCTTCATGCAGCACTTCTCTTGCATCTGGGAAAAACACCCAAAATAATGGCACTAAGTCAGGGTTTTCATCATCAATAGTATAAATGTCTGGAGCAACTGGTGCAATACCTAATAAACGATACTTCATTTCAGAATGGCGCTTATCAAAATACCATAGGCCTTTTACGCGATATTCAACAATTTCTGCAGCCGTAATATCTCGTCTATCAATATATTCGTCAGATAATTCTTCACCTGCGTTTAATTGCTCGATACCATATTCAGTAGTATCAATTTTTGATAAAGCACCCTCAATATCTTTTAACGTACGTTTTGTGGTAAAATAAGAATCATCATAAATGTTTTTAATTCTTCCATCTTTAATGCTTTTCATTAAAACATCATATAACGAACGTCTGTTGTTACCTATATTGTTGGTATCAACAGGGTAATATAATGGGAAATTTGCTCTTTCGTCAAGGTTAATTCTTTCCCAAGTCATTTTAGCAAATAGGATATCTCTATCATCAACATATCCATACTCCAATGGCTTATCGTTATCAATGGCCTTTTGTTCGGCTGTTCTTACCCCTATTTCCTCCGGGCTTTTTGCATTAAGTATATTGGCTTGTGCTAATACACTTGACACTGTAAAAACAGTCACAACTGTTGTTAATAAAACACTTTTCAAATTCATCTTATTCCTTATTTTTTGTTATTAGGCTAACGTAATTGTTAGCCTAATATTTTAATTTGTAAGCTCAATAAATACTGGTGAAACCTTTTTAAGGATCACACTTACGCCACTTGCTTTTGCTTCTATATCAAATATTTGAACTCCAGAACCACGCTTAGCTTTACGTAAAGCACTTTTTGCTCTACTATCTAACTTATTACCTCTTACAGTAATAGTTGGTTGTCCAGGAACTTTAAATTTAAATCCGCTAACTCTTAGTGGTAATTCAAAATCAAAATCTTCGAACATAGCACCAATTGTAGACTTTTCTAAACTTTGACGTTGCATTTTGGCAGAAGTTTGACCCCTTATTGTACCTGTGGGTCTCGGTAAATCCTTAATTCTGAATTTAGCATTATCACTAACTTTTCCTCCGTCAGGAAGTGTTCCTGTAACATTGATAGTAACTTCTCTACCTTTTATTGATGTGGCATCCATAACGTATTTGCTACCTCCTGCTCTAGATAAACCTTGAGCACTAGCGGCGACTTTATTATCAGGAATACCTGCAAAAGAAATGGTCATTGGATTTTTAACCCCTCTATAAACCACATTCATCTTATCTGCTGAAATTGTTGCTGCATTTGGTTTCGCAACTGTAGCAAAGGACGAACTTACTGGAACTTCAATTTCTTCACCACCTTCACCAAAGATAAGTTTACCTTCAATTTTGTGTTCTCCTACGCCGCCAGTTCCCACTTTCAATTTTACTTTACCGTCTTCAATTGAATATTGATTTTCAGTAAGTTTTCTTCCATCGAGTGTTAATTCAACTCTTTTAGGCTTAGTTGTAGCGTCTTTACGACCTAAAACAATCTGACCATCAAACTGCTCACCATTGAAATAAGCTGATTTTGATGTTTCCATTAATGTCGTATAGTTTGTCAT
Organism: Hyunsoonleella flava; assembly: GCF_004310325.1. Classification (GTDB taxonomy): domain Bacteria; phylum Bacteroidota; class Bacteroidia; order Flavobacteriales; family Flavobacteriaceae; genus Jejuia; species Jejuia flava. The sequence goes on along the minus strand of NZ_SIRT01000009.1, from coordinate 155,186 downwards.
AGACACTTGACTAGATAACTCACCTTCTAACATTTTAGATAAAATCTCAGATTCAGTGGTTTTGATATCTGCCTGAAGCTGTGTCATTTTAGTTAAAGAAGCTACTAACGGAAACCCTTTATAATGGTAGTCCAACCAATCTTGTTTAACACCATCTCTGTTCTTTACTTGATCAGTATTAAACTTGTTGTTAACTTCTTCTATAACAGACTCCATACCTTTTTCACCAGCTAAAACTTTAGCTACTCCTTCTCTAAAATCTTTCATGTGTCTTAAAAACTCCTGACCTTCTTCTTTGATCTTATCTCCTTTAAAGAAGTTTTGATCTAAATAATCCCCCTTGTCCATGATTTCATAATCGGTAGGGTCTTCAATTTTAGCGGTCATTTTGCCTTTCAACTCTGTCAAATAAGAATCAAAATCGTGAGCTAATTTGTCTATTTGATCTGCTTTTTGCTTTAAAGGCTTGTACTTCTCTGGTGCATCTGCGGCTTTTTGATCTAAACTCGCCACAAAGTTTGCGTTTCTTGCTTCGGTTGCCTCGTTAGACTCCGTAAGCTTTTCGTTCATTAATCCGAACGCTGATAAAACTTCTTTCGACATATTTAACGCGAGCATCGCGATGAATATTAAATACATCAAGTTTATCATTTTCTGTCTTGGTGATAAATTTCCTCCTGCCATGTGTAATTAGGTTTTTGGTTATTAAATTTGGGTAACCCCTAATTATTTTTTGTTCATTGCAGTTAGCATACCACCATATACGCCATTAAGCGTTGATAAGTTTGAAGCTAAAGACTCCATTTGTTCTTTTACTTTTGCAGCATTTTCTGCAGATTCCTCGTTTATTGAAGCTTGCTTGTTAATGCTTTCTAATTGTACTTTGTATAAGCTATTTAACGACTCCATTTGAGCCGCTGCCAGTGATAATTCTTCACCATATTTTTGAGTAGCTTGAATAGAATCTACAGTTGGTGAAATACCTTTAGCTGCACCTTCAAAGTTTTTAATGCTTTCGCCTAAGCTCGCCATTAATTCTCCGTCAATTTTAGCTTCTTTAAGTAATTCGTCTAATTTCTGAGATAATACACCTTTAGGATTTTGCTCTTTTTCAGATGAACTTCCTCCTGCTAATTCAGGATATACTAGAGACCAATCTAAATCTTCGTCAACTGGTTCAAATGCTGATAATGCGAAAATAATTGCTTCGGTTACAAGACCGATAGTTAACATCACATTTCCTGTTAAGAATCCTATTTCAAAATGTGTAATTTTAAATAATGCTCCGATGATTACAATTGATGCTCCTAATCCATAGGCCATATTCATAAATCTCTTGCTTGCTTTTGACTGTGCCATAATTTTTGGTTTTTAATTCTAAGTAGACAAACTACTTAAGTAGGTTAAATTAATAGTTATTATTGATTTTGATTAATACGATTTATTTCCCGTTCTTAGTTACGTTTGTCCCCATGTAATCTTGAACGGTTCTGAAACCTATATAACTTCTTGCAGAATCTGCATATTCGTAATCTCTTGAACTTACCTGTAAAAAGTAAGCCACATCTTTCCAAGAACCACCACGGATGATTTTTCTCTTATTATTTGGGTCGTTTACACTTGGATTAATAGTAGATGAATACTCATAAGACGCAGGGTCGTATGATGAATTTACCCACTCTGATACATTACCAGCCATATTATACAAATTATAGTCATTTGGCTCATAAGATTTTGCTTCTACAGTGTATAGTGCTTGGTCTGCTGCGTAATCTCCACGCACAGGCTTAAAGTTTGCCATAAAACAACCTCTGTCACTCTTCGTGTAAGGACCACCCCATGGATATGTTGCAGCTTGTAAACCTCCTCTAGCAGCATATTCCCATTCTGCCTCCGATGGTAATCTGAATCTATTTACCAAAGCAGCACCTTTTCTACTTTTTTGGTAAGTATTCTTATTGATGGTTCTCCATTCACAGAACGCTTTTGCCTGTTTCCAAGTAACACCAACCACGGGATAATCTCCATAGGCTTCATGCCAGAAATAATCATTGTGCATTGGTTCGTTATATGAATATTGGAAATCCCTAATCCAAACTGTGGTGTCTGGGTAAATTTCTACTTCCTCTTTCTTAATTACCTTGCTACGCTTTACACCTCTAGTTCTTGCAGCTTCCTGAATATCCATATAGCTGTACTGAAACTTAAATTTCTTTACATCCCAGGTACGTTGTCCATTATAAGATTCTTCTAATGGTAAATACATCGTATCCATAACCTCAGCATAGTACTCGTCTAAATATTCTTCGGTATCAAAAATCAAATCAACGTCTTTGTTTATTTTTCTACCTTCATAGCCTGTTGGACCTAATCCGGTGTAGTTTTCATACATATATTTTTCGTAAACAGACATATTTTCTGGATCCGCATCACTAAAAGCAAATTCTCCAATAGTACCTTCGTCTGCTTGGGTTAAACCCACATCATCAGCAAGAATAGCCAATTTCATTCTAAGAATAGAGTCTCTTACCCAATGTACAAACTGGCGATACTCGCTGTTTGTAATCTCGGTAGCATCCATATAAAAAGCTCTAACCGTTACGGTCTTACCAGGAGCATCATCTACCCCAGCAAGATCATCATCAGCTTTACCCATTATAAATGCACCTCCAGGAACAAGCTCCATACCATACGGTTTTTCTGGATGCCATTTTTTCCCTTGAACTCCTACCAGCTCTCCTCTATCTTTAGAGCCACAACTAGCCAGTAAAGTCAATACTGCGGTTAATAAAATAAACTTCTTCATATTCATAGAAAACTCGAGGTTAATTATTATAGCTTCAATTTTGAGAGCGTAAACATATTTATATATTTCCGAAAAAACAACTTTTTATCTAAAAAAATAACATTTCATCGTGAAAATTTGGCATTTCACCGATGAAATTGACCTTTTGACCATGCTTTGTCTATTATACAGAATTCTTCTGAAATGCTTTAAACCAGCGGTTTGGCACTTTATCATTGCAAGCGTCTAGGTAATCTTGATGCGTGCATGGTAATAACGTATGTCTTTTCAATTTATTATTTACTTCGGCTAAAAAAGGAATCTCAACCCACCATCGTCCTGTTTTTGTACTCTTGTAAAACACCAACTCGTGAGACTCTACCATAGTATGGAATTTTTGATAGCTTCTTTCATCGTTAAAATCATCATCCTTTACTCTACAATTAACACCCTCGATGAAATACCAAATAATTTGCGCTATGAGCATGGATGAAATCTCATCATCCTCCGATGGCTTGTATTCGTATATACCAAAGGAACTTACCTTATTACTTATCCCTGCATATCTAGAGATGGCACAAATGGCAGCACCGTCCAATCCGTTAGGAGAAAATTTTTGTTTTGCACTTACCTCAGCCCCTTTTACCGAATTCAAATCTACACTCACTATGTTAGCATCTCTTAAAACTGGCTCTACAATAGTAATGTCTTTATTTACCTCACCCAAACGGTACGATTCAAAATATAGGCGCTCCATTAAATCTATTTCTTCCTGTGAATTGAAATACGTCTGGTATCCAATATTTGCGTAGTTAAAAAGGTTATACGGTTCATCCAAAATTATTTTCCCAACATAGCTGTTGTTCTTTATCGGTTTTGCAGAATCTCCTAAATCAAACTTACAATCCACATTTACCAGATTTACCATAGGCATCAATGCATCATAAGCGCGATAGTTGGCGTAGGTTAAATCTTGACTACCCCCCAATAAAACTGGAATTATATTTTTTTTAATAAGAATTTCAATGGTTTCCTTTAAAGCGAAGTAAGTATCCTCCACGCTTTCGCCAGCATTTATATCTCCTAAATCTGCTATTGCAGTATTCCAACTTCCAGGAAAAAGGGCGTAAAGTGATTTTCTGATTTCATCCAGTTGAAACGATTCACCTATATAATTGACATCGTTTCTATTTTCAATGACACCCAAGAGCGCGATGTGCACACCATCCAATTCTGGGATTCCATGCTGACCTGAGTGTATACGAAGTTTTCTTCCCAGTGCTTGCATCGACAATAGTTCGTTATGAGCTAAAACATTGTCCGATACTGGGGAAAGAAAATTAAAATTCATTATACTAAGTGCTTTTTATTTTTTAGTTGCAGTTTTCTTTTTAGTGCTACGCTTTTTGGTTGCTTTTTTCTTAGGTGCTTTGGCTTCAATATGAGCCTTAGCCTCCTCCAAAGTCATATCCGTTACATCAACCGTTTTTGGCAACTCAACTTTTGTTTTTCCTTTAATAACGTTGTGTCTTCCCCATCTTGCTTTTTCAACACGAATGCCCTCTTCTTCCCAATGGTGGATTAATTTATCTTTTTCCTTCTGAATTTTATCTTCGATCAATTCAACGATATCAGTATCCGATAAATTATCCCAATCGTACTTTTTGTTTACGTTGATGAACATGTTGTTCCATTTAATAAATGGTCCAAAGCGCCCCTTGCCCTTTTGCACAGGTAAATCCTGGTACATATATATAGGCGCATCGGCTTTTTGCTTTTCCTTTATCAAAACAATGGCATCTTCCAGCTCAACACTTAAAGGATCTTGGCCTTTTGGTAAAGACACAAAGGACTTACCAAATTTCACATAAGGACCATAGCGGCCATTATTAACAGCTACCTCTTTACCCTCATAAGTCCCCAGAGTTTTTGGGAGCTGAAATAAATCCATAGCTTCTTCAAAAGTGATGGTGTTTAATTGTTGATCTGGACTTAAGCTAGCAAACAATGGTTTTTCTTCATCATCCACGGTACCAATTTGCACCATAGGGCCAAACTTCCCTAGGCGAACACTTACTTGTCTTCCTGTTTTTGGGTCAGTTCCCAAAACACGCTCTCCAGACTCTCTATCCGCATTTTCTTTTACATCCTCAACAACGGGGTGAAATTTTTTATAGAAAGATTGCATCATTTCGGTCCAATCTTCTTTCCCCTCTGCTATTTCATCAAAATCTTCTTCAACTTTCGCTGTAAAATTATAATCTAAAATCGCTTCAAAATGATTTACTAGAAAATCAGTCACAATCATTCCAATATCTGTGGGTACCAACTTCCCTTTATCTGAACCAACTTTTTCAGTTAATGTCTTATCTGAAACTTTTCCGTTTTGAAGCTTTAGCTGTGTGTACTCTCGTTCTTCGCCTTCAACAGTACCTTTTTCAACATAATTTCTATTCTGAATTGTTGAAATGGTTGGGGCATAAGTAGAAGGACGACCAATACCCAACTCCTCCAATTTTTTAACCAAAGAGGCTTCAGTATATCTTGCTGGTGGTCTTGTATAGCGCTCCGTAGCTGAAATAAAACTGTTCAACAATGTTTCATTCACTTTAAGCGCTGGCAACATGCCTTCTTGTTCTACGTTTTCATCATCAGTACCTTCAAGATAGACCTTTAAGAAACCGTCAAATTTTATTACCTCCCCATTTGCAGTAAAGGTTTCGTTGTGTGTAGAAGCTTCAATTTTTACATTGGTACGCTCTAACTGTGCATCACTCATTTGAGACGCAATGGCACGTTTCCAGATTAAATCGTATAAACGCGCTTGATCTCTATCAATATTTACAGAATGCCTTGAAAAATCCGTCGGACGAATAGCCTCATGAGCTTCTTGTGCACCTTTAGATTTTCCCTTGTAGTTTCTTGGATTGCTATACTTGTTACCAAAAGCGTTTTCAATTTCGGCCTGCGCACCTTGTCTTGCTTCATCAGAAAGATTTACACTATCTGTTCTCATGTACGTAATCAAACCTGCTTCATATAGGCGTTGCGCCATAGTCATGGTTTTACTTACCGAAAAATAGAGCTTTCTTGAGGCCTCCTGTTGTAAAGTGGATGTTGTAAACGGTGCTGCTGGTGATTTTTTTGCAGGTTTCTTCTGAAGATCTGCAACTTTAAAATCGGCCGACACATTTTTTTCTAAAAATTGAAATGCCTCTTCCTTGGTTTTAAAGTTCTTAGGAAGCTTTGCTTTAAATGTTTGTCCGTCTTCATTGGAGAATTCTGCATCAATTCTGAATGATGCTTCAGGTGTAAATGCTTGAATTTCTCTTTCTTTTTCAACAATCAATCTTACAGAAACGGATTGTACACGGCCAGCAGACAGCCCTCCTTTTACTTTTCGCCATAGTACCGGAGACAATTCGTAACCAACTATTCTATCTAAAACGCGACGCGCCTGTTGTGCATCAACTAAATCATAATCAATCCCTCTGGGGTTTTCAATGGCCTTCTTAATGGCAGCTTTAGTAATCTCATGGAATACAATACGCTTTGTTTTGGCTTTATCTAGTTTTAAGGTTTCAGCTAAATGCCATGCGATGGCTTCCCCTTCTCTATCTTCATCACTTGCCAACCAAACCATTTCAGCTTTTTTTGCAAGTTCCTTAAGCTTCTTTACTACATCCTTTTTATCTTTTGAGACTTGATATTTGGGTTTAAAATCCCCTTCTACATCAACGCCTAACTCCTTTGAAGGAAGGTCGGCAATATGCCCAAAACTAGATTCTACCTTAAAATCTTTACCTAAAAATTTTTCTATAGTTTTTGCCTTTGCTGGTGACTCAACTATTACTAAATTCTTCGCCATACATCATTTTTTGAAGCTACAAATGTATATGAAAAAAAGTTTATCTGCCTAATTTTACAGATTAACTGTGTGTAGATTTCATAAAAAAGCTTGCTTTTAATAAATAAAAGCAAGCTTTAATTTTATATAAAAATTAGGCTAAACTTCTTCGCCAGATCCTATTTGTTCTATCTCGCTCTTATCATCGAAACCGATCGATTCCTTATAAATCATGTACAAGGGAATATATGAGAAAGCAGATGTAGCAAGCACACCAATAAAGCACATTAGCATGCCAACAGCACCAGCCAGAAATCCAGCAACAAGCATTAATCCAAAGGTTATTAACCATTTTTTATTACCCAATTTAAATCCTGCCTTGACTATTTCTGAAACAGATAAATCTGGATTGAATGCGTAAATTACATTTATAATGGAGATTGGAACAACGGCATATATCACTGGTAAAACACATAAAAGGTAGGCTACAATAGTTATTAAAAATGTAGCAGCTCCTACTTTTACCGTTTTTCCTAAATAAGGTTTTTTGAAAAAATAAAGATAATCATCACCTACAGCTTCATTAAATTCTTTTTGCTTGCATATTCTAAAAAAAGCGGCTTTGAATCCTACTCCAATTATCATTGCAAAGAATGAAAAAACAAACATCAATCCATAAAAAGGCAACATAATTGCCCAGTTTGGTTCGCCTCCATTATTTAACGCTTCAGGATCCATCATACCCATACCTAAAAGAGGCACATACATTAATAAGTAAAAAGGCAACATAAACAACATACTTAAAAGTAAAATCACTAAACCTTGTACCCAAACTTTTTTAAATAGCTCTATGGAATCGCTAAAAATAGTGCCAAAGTCTAAATCCTTGGCTTTCTCTATTTTTTCTAGTAATGTTTCAATGGTATTCATCTTTATATTATTTAATATGAGTCTTCATTTGTATTAGTGCCTATAAAATCAATTTCGTTACCGTCATCAAAACCAATCACATCTTTATAAATCAAAAAAACTGGTAAATAGGCTATGCTAATTGTAAGCACTACACCTATAACACAAGCTATTGCACCTAGCATACCTAAAATCGCACAAATAAACATGGTTCCAAAACTAATTAACCATTTCTTGTTGCCAATCGCAAAGCTCAATTTAACGATTTCCATCTCACTTAGTTCTGGATTATCAAAAAACACCACTGCAAAATAAGACAATGGCACGAAAACATATAAATACGGCAACATAAACATTGCTTGAGCTGCGGCAGATAATATGGCGTGAACAATACCCAACATTAATGCTTTTGAAAAGTATTCTTTTTTAAAAAAGAAAAAATAATCGTCATTTTGAGACTCTCCCAAAACTTGTAGTTTACAGATTCTGTAAAATCCTGCCAGAAGAACAATCATAATTGTACTTACCAAAATAGTTTGCGGTAGACTATATAGCGCATTTTGCGAATAAAATTCCATTAAAGACTCTATTGAAAGCCCTCCTTCAGTTAAAATTGCTGGATCTACAGCCAAACCTATAGCTTGAAATACAAAACTTAAACCTATAGCAGCAATGAAGATAAAAAGCACCACTAAAAACCCTTTTACCCAAACTTTTTTAAATAATTCGATGGCGTCATTCAAAATATCTCCAAAACTCAGTTCGGGTGCATTTCTTATTTTATCCCTTAGAACGTCGTATGAATTCATGCAATTAATTGGTTGATTTACGGTATATCGATACAATTATACATAAAAAAATCTGCCCGAGGGCAGATTTTTCCAACAACATTAGTTTGAGTTTAGTTTAGCGAGTACGCACTAATAAGTGCAACGTTGTTGACCATATATTCGTATTGGTACAGTGTATTTTCCCCTATCATTATCAAACTGTTTTCCAAGGGAATTACATCTGTTGCCTGTGCTTCTTTCAGTGTTTTTACCAAATCTAATTCTACAGGTGTATTTCGTTTAAATAATTTTAGACCTGCTGTTCCGTCACAAACATAAAGCATATCATCTTTTACTCCAAGTCCGTACGGATTTTCTAAAGTATAACGTTTTGCTAAGGTAGGATTGGATTTATCTGAAATATCAATAACCTCAAGAACACTTTCATCCTGCCCACACATATTGCCGCCCCTAAGCGTTAGATACGCATAATCACCATCTACCACAACTGGATCACACCCTTCCCAATGTGTGAATTCCGAAACATACTCTGGAGATGAAGGTGTCTTTAAATCGTAAATATACATACCATTTGTGCTGCCTAAATACAAGTAGCCGTCAGCAGAAAACATGGTTTCAATATTCCACCCTGCGTTCTGGGTAGTCTCCAATACTGGGTTTGATAAATTCTGAATATTAAAAATTGACATACTATATTGACCGACAGTATATAGATAGTTATTAATTATTTGAAATCTTGCCAGAGAACCACCAACACCCACATTGGATGGTGCAGCTGCATCATTTACAAAAACCTCAGCGACACCCCAAACTCTTGAGTCTTCATTTACCTTTTCTCTTAATTCTCTCTTTACATTCCAACCTACAATAATATCGGTTTCATAATTAAACGTTCCAAAATCAGTGTATTCCGCCTCTAATGGAATTTGATAGTTATATATTTCAAATACATCTTCCAAACGTTCTACTTGTTTAACGTTATTGATCTCAGAAATATCAAACACCACCAAATCCGTTGCACTATCGGCATATAAATAATTATTCTTTACAGAAATATCTTCATTTCCAGGAATTTCAATATAGCTCAACGGTTGCGGAGATGCAGGATTGGTATTGTCAATAATATGGACACCTTTGTTTACATCTCCCACAAAAATGTAGTTGTTGTAGATGTATATTTTACCTGGTTCTGCAATAGGTTGTGCACCCTTAATTTCAACAGATTTGCGAAAATCAGACTTACTCATAATTTCTGGTGTTGCCACGATTACAAGCTCTGAATTGCTATCATCGTCACAAGAAAAAAATGTAACGCATAGCAGGAGACTGAAGATGATTAATACTGGTTTCATAGTTTATAGTTTGTTTGTTTAGCTAAAATTTTAATATGAATAGGTTAACGATGATTCCCAACCTTCTATATTCAGAATGACTTTGTTAACGCCATTATCAATTTGAAGCGGTTTTAAATTGAACGATACATTCCTTTCAAACGCAGCAAGACAATCTTCCTTGTTTACAAATTGAAATTTTAAATACCGCTGCTCTGGAAGAGACTCCGCAACAGCGCCAGAATCTACTAGTCTAAATTCCCAAGTGCTTCCATCACATCCCGAAGCACCTAATTCAATATTTAAACAATCATCAATAATTTCCACTTTACTAAGTAAAAAACTATCGGAAATTAAATTATTATACAAGCCCTCATCAATAATAACGGTATCGTCGCATAAATTATCAAAATCTACAACAACTTCATCTTCATCGCACTGGGTGTTAAAAAAACAGAAGATACAAACCACAAAAAAGCTTATTTTTTTTATCATTATTGGGGTATTAAAATTTCAAAATTGGAAATCCATTTTCGCAAACAATCTCTTTTGGTGGCGAAACCACATCACAGGTTGAAAATACACTCCATTTTACATTATAGTCATGTTCTGCTTTGGTGTAAGCTTCAATCTTGCTTAAAAATTCTTCGGTATCTATAGTGTTTGGATATGCTATAAACCATTGCGGTCCGCCACAGGCTTTTGATCCATAAGGCGTAAAACTCCAATCCTCGCTATTCCCACAAGGGATATCCTTAATCAAATCCAACGCATCATCAAATAAATCCATCAGTGCGCGGTAATCTTTTTCTTGTTCGGTAAGTTCCTTGGTTAGAACTAATTCATTTTCAGTTAGCGATACAATACGCCATCCATAATTATTAGGGAAATGATCTTGTGTAATTGTGATAACATCTTCCATTAACTCCCACTTACCTTGATAGTCTGAAAAAGACAAAGGTGGTGTGCCGCACCATCCAGAAGAACGTTCTACAAAATCATTTTTAGTTTTAAAAGAAATACCATAGCCTTCTGCGGGTAGTTTATTTACGCGGCTAAATGTCACGTTTTGGTCCGTATACTCGGGTTCAGCCCAATGCCCTATCAATAAATTATCTGAGTCCTTAAGCCCCTCATCATTAGGCTCACATCTCATGTTTACAAAGCAAAACATTATAACTATCGCATAGACTATCTTTTTCATCGGCTGTTTGTATTTGATTTGAAGTATAATCAATAGATACAAAATTATGCATTTGGTTGCGTGAAAAGCGCTAAGTATTTTCAAAAAATAGTAAAAATTTAAATCTGCCACTTTGTCATAAAACGTAATATAATTGTATCTTTGCACCTGCTTGATGATGGGCAGGCATGAAAATTGACCTTTCTAGGTTTCTTGATATTATGGAAAAAATCATAGATGAAAATAAACAAGGGCAATCCTTGGTTCTCGATAAAAAAGAAGGCAATACCCGTAAACTTTTTATTGAAAGTTATGGCTGCCAAATGAATTTTAGCGATAGTGAAATTGTAGCTTCTATTTTAAATAAACAAGGCTATAATACCACCCAAAGTTTGGAAGAAGCCGATTTGGTTTTGGTAAACACCTGTTCTATCCGTGACAAGGCAGAACAAACTGTAAGAAAGCGTTTAGAAAAGTATAACGCCGTAAAACAAGCACAAAACCCAAATATGAAAGTGGGTGTTTTGGGCTGTATGGCAGAACGTTTAAAAAGTAAATTTCTTGAAGAAGAAAAGATAGTAGATCTGGTTGTAGGCCCCGATGCTTACAAGGATTTGCCAAATCTTTTAGCTGAAGTTGAAGATGGTAGAGATGCCATAAATGTGATACTTTCTAAAGAGGAAACTTACGGCGATATTGCGCCTGTGCGTTTAAACACTAATGGTGTAACGGCGTTTGTTTCCATTACTCGCGGTTGCGATAATATGTGCACGTTTTGCGTAGTGCCATTTACTCGAGGACGCGAACGTAGCAGAGACCCACAAAGTATTATCGAAGAAGTAAACGATCTTTGGAACAAAGGCTACAAGGAAGTTACACTTCTTGGACAAAATGTAGACAGTTACCTGTGGTATGGTGGTGGATTGAAAAAAGACTTTGATAAAGCCAGTGATATCCAAAAAGTAACTTCGGTAAACTTTGCAAAATTACTGGATATGTGTGCTATTGCTCAACCCAAAATGCGTTTCCGTTTTTCAACATCCAATCCGCAGGATTTCACTTTGGATGTTATTGAAACCATGGCGAAACATAGAAATATTTGTAACTATATTCATTTACCCGTGCAAAGTGGTAGCAATCGCATCTTAAAAGCGATGAATCGTCTGCACACACGAGAGGAATATTTTGAATTGATTGACAATATTAAACGTCTCATCCCAGATTGCGCCATCAGTCAAGATATGATTGCTGGATTCCCAACAGAAACTGAAGAAGATCATCAAGATACATTAAGTTTGATGGAATACGTGAAGTATGATTTCGGTTTTATGTTCGCATATTCAGAAAGACCTGGGACACTGGCAGAACGCAAAATGGAAGATGATATTCCTGAAGCGACAAAAAAACGTCGTTTAAATGAAATCATTGCATTGCAACAGAAGCATAGCCTGTTAAGAACTCAAGCACATGTTGGTAAAGTTGAAGAGGTTTTAATTGAAAAACCATCCAAACGCTCTGACGCACATTGGTCTGGTAGAAATACACAAAATACAGTAGTTGTTTTTCCAAAAGGAAATTATAAAGTTGGCGATTTTGTAAATGTGAAAATAACGTACTGTACAAGCGCTACGTTAATTGGTGAGGCGGTAAGCTTTTCAGAAAATAATTAAGATGGAATCAATACAATCTATAAAACAACGATTTGGCATCATCGGTAATACACTAGCGCTGAATCGTGCTTTAGAAAAAGCGATTCGTGTCGCGCCAACTGATATTTCGGTGTTGGTTACTGGAGAGAGTGGTGTTGGTAAAGAGAGTATTCCAAAAATCATCCATTCTTTGTCCCACAGAAAGCACAACAAATATATTGCGGTAAACTGTGGCGCTATTCCAGAAGGTACTATTGATAGTGAACTATTTGGTCATGAAAAAGGTGCGTTTACTGGTGCAACCTCTACCCGTAGTGGTTATTTTGAGGAAGCTGATGGTGGTACTATTTTTTTAGATGAGGTTGGAGAATTGCCATTAACCACCCAAGTACGCTTATTGCGTGTTTTGGAGAATGGGGAGTTTTTAAAAGTTGGTTCCAGTAAAGTTCAAAAAACTGATGTACGGATTGTGGCAGCAACAAACATTAATATGTTTGAAGCTATTGAGAAAGAGAAGTTCCGTGAGGACTTATACTATCGTCTAAGTACGGTTGATATTCATTTGCCTCCATTACGCGAACGTCAGGACGACATCCATTTGTTATTTCGAAAATTTGCCAGCGATTTTGCGCTAAAATATAAAATGCCAACCGTAAAACTTACGGATAATGCTGTACAATTATTATTGAAACACCGCTGGAGCGGTAACATAAGACAGCTTAGAAATGTGGCAGAACAGATTTCGGTTTTAGAACAAAATCGTACCGTTTCTGCTGAAACTTTAAGAGGGTATTTACCAGTTGACGGGGTGACAAATCTACCTGCCGTTGTAAAAACCTCCAAAAGCGAAAGCGATTTTAGTAGCGAACGTGAAATTCTCTACAAAGTACTTTTCGATATGAAAAGTGATTTGAACGATTTGAAAAAACTCACAATGGAACTCATGAAAAATGGGAACTCCAAAGATGTAGAAAAAGAGAATGAGCATTTAATTCAAAAAATATATGGTGATAATGATGACGCAGATGATGATTTCGCTATTGAAGACAACGATGTGGTAGACACCGCTGAGGTGCTGTCAATTCCTGAACACGTAAATGAACCTTCCGCAGGGGATAAATATCATTTTGCAGAAGAAATTGAAGAAGAGGAAACCTTATCGTTACAAGACAAAGAACTAGAACTGATTAAAAAATCGTTAGAACGCCATAACGGAAAACGTAAATTGGCAGCAGCTGAGCTAGGTATAAGCGAACGTACCCTTTATAGAAAGATTAAGCAATATGATTTGTAATTTTATCGTTAGGATTAAATGAAATACATTAAACACATAGCATTCATTTTTATTGCAATTACAGTAACAAGCTGTGGTTTCTATTCTTTTACAGGAGCATCTATATCACCAGACACTAAGACATTTCAGGTGAACCGTTTCGAAAACAACTCTCTTTTAATTGAACCTGGTTTAGATCTTACGTTTAGAAACACAATGATTGCCATTTTAGAAAATCAAACTAATCTAAACAATGTAAACTCTAACGGTGATATTGTTTATGAAGGGGAAATCACCGAATACCGTATCTCTCCAACTACATCATCTACACAAGGCAATACCTTTACAGCAGCGCAAAACCGATTGACCATATCGGTAAAAGTGCATTTTTATGATAAGAACGATCCTGAAGCTGAATTTGAACAAACCTTTTCGTTTTTCCACGATTATGAAGGTTCCGCACAACTATCAGGCTCAGTGAAAGATACAGCTATAGAAGAAATTTTTGAACGTATAACACAAGATATATTTAATGCCTCTTTGGCAAAATGGTAATTAACTTTGAATAGTCACAACTTTACATCCTTATTGCATCATCCGCAAAATATTGACCCTCAAAAAACTGAGGCCTTAAGTTCTATTATTCAAAAGTACCCCTATTTCCAATCTGCTAGGGCATTATACTTAAAAGGCTTGAAGCAAGAGGAAAGTAGAGATTATAATCAAGCTTTAAAAACTACGGCTGCCTACACAACAGATAGAAGTATTCTTTTTGATTTTATTACCTCGGATGCTTTTGTTCAAAATGAAATTTCAAAAATCATAAAGCAAAATTCCATTTATCTAAATGATATTAATGTAAGTGCTGATGATATTTCAATAAACAAAGGTCAACAAATTGATGATAAATTAAAGGAGCAAATAAAAGAAACCACAGGTGTTTTAGACCCCGAACTGTTTCAGCCTAAAGACCCTTCGGAAGTAAGAACCATCAATTTTAAATTGGATGAATCAGAGTCTATCGAAGCTACTACTGAAAAAACTATTACTGAAGAAGTTTCTGCCGAAGATATTTTAAACTTAGGTAAACCTTTGCAATTTGATAGACGGGAAAGTCATTCCTTTAACGAATGGTTGAAGCTAACACGCATTAAACCAATAAAAAGAAGTAGCAATCCTGAAAATTTAATATCAAGAGAAGGCACATCAAATGAAACTGATGACAAGTTGAAACAAAGTGAAATTATAGATAAGTTTATTGCAGAAAACCCTAAAATATCACCTGTTAAAACTACAGCTTCAAAAGAAAACTTAGCCAAGGTGAGATCTGCGCCACCTGAAACCTTAATGACAGAGACTTTAGCGCGCATTTACTTGGAGCAAAAAAACTATAAAAAGGCCATTCAATCCTATAAAATTTTAAGTTTGAAATATCCAGAAAAAAGTAGTTTCTTTGCAAACCAAATTAAGGCAATAGAACAATTACAAGAACAAAATAAATAAAGAATAATGGGTACGTTTACAATATTTTTAATCTTAATCGTAGTCGTAGCATTTTTACTGGTAGTAGTAATTATGGTGCAAAACCCTAAAGGTGGTGGTTTATCTTCATCTTTTGGCGGTGGTGGAACGCAGCAACTAGGCGGTGTTAAAAAAACCACTGACTTTTTGGACAAGAGTACATGGACTTTGGCAACGTTGCTTTTAGTACTAATTTTAGTTTCAAATGTTGCAATTGGCACAGGAGACGCTACTGTAGACTCTAAAGCTTTGGACACTGACGCTCAAACAACACAGCCATTACCAGACGCACAACCTTTACCGGCTAACAACGAACCAGCAGGAACAACGGAAACAGAGCCAGATGGACAATAAGTCTGATAAAAGAATTTAGTAAAAATGCCAACTCATTAAAGTTGGCATTTTTTATTTACACTTTTTTGCTAATTAGGTCTGCAAGTTTGTCAGTTTCCATACCATGGCACATTTTTAGCTTAACGCTTAAGCGTTAATTAATAACCTTAATAATAAAAATATAAAACAAAATGGGAGTAAACATTAAACCATTAGCAGACAGAGTTCTTATTGAACCTGCTGCAGCTGAAACGAAAACAGCATCAGGAATTATTATTCCAGATAATGCCAAAGAAAAACCACAAAAAGGCAAAGTTGTAGCTGCTGGACCTGGTACTAAGGATGAGCCAATTACAGTAAAAGTAGGCGATACCGTTTTATATGGAAAATATGCTGGAACAGAATTAAAGCTTGACGGCAACGACTACTTGATGATGCGTGAGAGTGACATTCTTGCAATTATATAATTATTAATTCTGTCATTCCGTACTTGATACGGAATCCAAACAAAAATTCAACTTAAAATTAAATAGATTCCCGACTTTGCGGGAATGACAAAAAATAAGTAAAAATGGCAAAAGACATAAAATTTGATATTGAAGCACGCGACGGATTAAAACGTGGTGTAGATGCATTAGCGAATGCAGTAAAAGTAACTTTAGGACCTAAAGGACGTAACGTAATTATCTCTAAAAGCTTTGGCGCACCACAGGTAACAAAAGATGGTGTATCTGTTGCTAAGGAAATAGAATTAGATGACGCGCACGAAAACATGGGTGCTCAAATGGTAAAAGAAGTAGCATCAAAAACCAACGATTTAGCTGGTGATGGTACAACTACTGCAACAGTTTTAGCACAAGCTATCGTAAAAGAGGGCTTAAAAAATGTTGCTTCTGGTGCAAACCCAATGGATTTAAAACGAGGTATTGATAAAGCCGTAGAAGCAATTACCGTAGACCTAGAAAAGCAAGCTAAAAAAGTTGGGAATTCTTCTGAAAAGATCAAGCAAGTTGCAGCTATTTCAGCTAATAATGATGATACCATTGGCGAATTGATAGCTAAAGCTTTTGATAAAGTTGGTAAAGAAGGTGTTATCACTGTTGAAGAAGCAAAAGGTCTTGATACTTATGTAGACGTTGTAGAGGGTATGCAGTTTGATAGAGGATACTTGTCGCCTTATTTTGTTACCGATTCTGATAAGATGGTAGCAGATTTAGAAAACCCTTATATTTTATTATTCGATAAGAAGATTTCAAACTTACAGGAAATTCTTCCAATATTAGAGCCAGTAGCACAGTCTGGTCGTCCTTTATTAATCATTGCAGAAGATGTTGATGGACAAGCCTTAGCTACGTTAGTAGTGAATAAATTGCGTGGAGGTTTAAAAATTGCTGCTGTAAAGGCACCTGGTTTTGGAGACAGACGTAAAGCAATGCTTGAAGATATAGCTATATTAACAGGCGGTACTGTAATTTCTGAAGAAAGAGGTTTTACTCTAGAAAACGCTGATTTATCAATGTTAGGTACTGCTGAAACAGTAACCGTTGATAAAGACAATACAACTATTGTTAATGGTTCTGGTAAAGCTGGAGATATTAAAGCAAGAGTAAATCAAATTAAAGCGCAAATTGAAACAACCACTTCAGATTACGATAAAGAAAAACTACAAGAGCGTTTAGCTAAATTAGCTGGTGGTGTTGCTGTACTTTATGTAGGTGCTGCTTCAGAGGTTGAAATGAAAGAAAAGAAAGATCGTGTTGATGACGCTTTACACGCTACAAGAGCTGCGGTAGAAGAAGGTATTGTTGCTGGTGGTGGCGTTGCTTTGGTAAGAGCTAAGAAAACCTTGGAGAAAATTGAAACTGAGAATCTTGATGAAACTACCGGTGTTCAAATCGTTAACAAAGCGATTGAATCTCCGTTAAGAACTATTGTTGAAAATGCTGGTGGAGAAGGTTCTGTAGTTATTAATAAGGTTTTAGAAGGCAAAAAAGATTTTGGATACGACGCAAAGTCTGAGGAGTATGTAGATATGCTTAAAGCAGGAATTATCGACCCTAAAAAAGTAACACGTATTGCTTTAGAGAATGCAGCATCAGTCGCTGGTATGATCTTAACAACGGAGTGTGCTTTAATCGATATTAAGGAAGACGCTCCTGCAATGCCTCCAATGGGAGGTGGCGGTATGCCAGGAATGATGTAGTAGCGAGTCGCCATAGATAAATTACTCACTCAAACGTATTTAAAATTTCATTACGTGTGAGTGATAAAATAATTTTGAAAACGCTTCCAGACAGGGAGCGTTTTTTTATTCCGTAATATTTCATAGCTTTAGAATTAAACATTACACCATGAAAAAAATTAATTGGCAATATGCTTTGGGTGAAATACTGATCGTAATTATCGGGATTTCTATTGCGTTTAGTATGAATAAATGCGCTGAAAACACAAAAAACAACAAATTAAAACAGCAGTATTTAACAAGCATAAAAAATGATCTTGAAATTGATAAAGCGTCACTGGAAAATAATTTAGAGGAATTGGATGGAAAAATTGGAACGTTGCAAAAAGTGTTGCCGCTATTCAATGCAAATGATCCAAAAAAGAAAAAGGGTATTCGTCAGATTTTTGGGATTATGCAATTGACAGATTTTAATCCGAAAGACATCACATATCAATCCATGATTAATTCGGGAGATTTTAGTTTAATTGAAGATTTTCAACTAAAAACTGCCATAGAAACACATTATTCTGACTATAAAACAATCCTAAAAGATTATGAACGACAGGAGATTATCCATAAGGAATATGTTGGCGACTACTTTATCCACAATATGGATTTTGATGCAATGCAAAAGGGAGGATTGGGATTTGAAGATGAAAAACTATTAAAAAACATTCTACAAAGTATGAGGGGCTCTTTTATGTTTAAAAAACAGGCCAGTGAACGTGGCATAAAAAGCTGCGATAGCTTAATCAATTTGATTTCCACCAAATTAACTACCCCTTAAAACCTTCTCCATCTTACGCCCTCTTGCCAACTCATCAATTAACTTATCGAGGTAGCGGCATTTTTTAGTTAATTCATTGTCGATTTCCTCAATTCTGTAGCCACAAATCACACCTTTTATAAGTTCGGCATTAGGATTTAGTTCTGCTTCATCAAAAAACTCTTCAAAGGTTACCTTTCGGTCTATCATCTCTTGTATTTTGGTGCTATCAAACCCTGTTAACCATTCAATTACTGTATGTAATTCTTCCTTTGTTCTACCTTTTTTCTCAACTTTAGTAACGTAGTGCGGATAGACTGAAAAAAATTTCATTGTCCTGATACGTTCGTTGTGTTCTGGTGTATTTTTCATATTTTAAAGGATAAGTAATATCTAATTATACCATACTGCATAGCCTTTTCGTCGCAATTCCAAGGCAAGCGTTTCTTCCTTTTTTAACGCTTCAACTCTGGACGACAAAGCATCTATGTGATTATATAAACTTGGTCTTAAATAAGAACCGTATTTTTCAACAATATTAGACGATAGCTTATGCCCTTTTTTATTTCTATACCCAGTTTTATGCTGAAGAAATCGCTCTTTAGGCGTTTTACTGGTCATACCAACATATAAACATTCTAACACACCATTGAATTGAGGGTTAGCTGCTCTAAATTTAGCGTTTTCTGTAAAAACACGTTTTTTTAGTTCAATAACATAAATGCTGTATTCAGTTTTGGGCATTACTACAAAAGGTAAGCTTTGTTAGGATTTATCTTTTTCCTCTTCGTGTGCTTCTTTTATATCCTCGTCGCGATATTTACAGCAATCGTGTACCGTTGCGTAGGCTTCTTCAGTTGCTTTTTCATCTTTTACATCGTGTCCTACTGCCAATATTTGTTTCTTTATGGTTGTGGTATCCGTTTTTCGTTCATCAAAAATGAGCTTTAACTCGTGCGTATCCACGTTCCAATCGGCCCATTTTACACCTTTAGTATTAAGACAAGCTTTTTCAATACGAGCTTTACACATACCACAAATACCATCTACTTCCATAGAGGCTTTGGCATTTTTGTTTTGCGCGAAGGTTAATGTTGTTGTTAGCATTAAAGCTATAATTATAATTTTTTTCATGGTTTTTATTTTTGTTGACACTGTAAAAGTAGAAATCCACTTTTTAGTATCAGCTTTTAATTTAATAGATTCCTGTCTTCGCAGGAATGACAAATTTTTTTAATCTATTCTAAATCTCAATCCTGTATAATACAAACTACCAAAAATGGGGCCATACACAAAAGTAGAATCAAAATTCGCACCAAAAGGGTTATCTGCTCCTAAAACAGGATTAGGCTGTCTTACATTGGTGATATTTTCTCCACCTAAATATACTTCAAATTTAGGAGAAAGAACTTTAGTTATTTGCGTATTTAGGGTAGCAACCGCTGGCGTACGCTCTGGTAGTTGAAATTGTACAGGGTTACTTACCGTCGATGAAAATCGCTGCTGGCTCAACCTATTAAATGTTGCATCAAACTTCCAGTGACTGCCATTATCCTTAACTGCCGTTTCATACCCTACGTTAGCAAATACACGATGTCTAGGCGTTAATGGACGCTCCAGTCTTCCAGAATTATAATCGGTTTTTACATCATAAAACTTGTAGGCTAATCTTAAATCAAAGCCTTCAAAAGCGTTATAATTTAGTTCGGCTTGAAAACTATTCGCAAAACTTTTTCCGTCTAGATTATAAAAATTAATTTCCTGTGGGTTTTCCCAATCTACAACTACCTGATTTGTAAAATCTGTTTTATAAAAATCGAACGTTATATCCGCCTTTCTGCCAAAGAGATTAAATCCTTGTAAATAGGATACGCCGTAATTCCATGCAATTTCTGGGTCTAAACCATAAATATTGCCTCCTGAACTTAAAATATTAATCCGTCTTGAGGTAGAAAACATTTGTTGATTCTCAGTGAAAATATTGGCACTACGCTTACCTCTTCCAAAAGAAGCCCGAAAAGCCGATTTACTCCATGGCGAATACCTAAGATGCAGGCGCGGTGTAATAAATGTACCCAACAAATTATGACGGTCTATACGGATACCTGCGGTAAGGTTAAACAGTTCTAAATTATTGTAATTGTACTCAAAAAAACCTCCAACTGAGTTTTCAGTGCGTTCAAAGTCTGTTGTATTCACCAATTCGTCATAATGGTCGTACGTATAGCTAAGTCCTGTTTTTATTTTATGACGAGAATCGCTAATGATTGAATTATAAATAGCATTGGCGTAAAGACTATTATGTTCAATATCATAAACATTCAATCCAAAATAAGAAGCTTGCTTATGCCCACTAAACGCCGCCTGTACCCCTAAACTCTGCCAAGGCACTTCTGGATTTACGTAACCAAATTTTGCAGAAACTTCATAACGTTGGGTATCAATTTCATTACCCCATGCATTTGTAGTTAACTTATCAGTATCAGGGTTAAAATTTAATTCCCCACTTTGCTTTTCATCATTTAAAAACTTCAAATTAATAAAGCTTACAAACCCTTTTTGGGTATCTACATATTGCCAGCGGTTCATAACATTGATTTGATTAAATAACGGCATATCCATAAATCCGTCGTTATTTACATCATGTTTTTTTTGATGTGTATTACCGTGTATGTACAATCCTGTATGCCATCGGTTATTCACTTTTGTGTTGATGTGCGCATTTAGTTCTAGACGCTCACTGGTTGCACCATATAAATTCACAAACAATTTGTCGTCTGTAGATGGTTTTACCAATTCGGTGTTAATTTGTCCTGCAATACTTTCAAAACCATTTACTACGCTTCCTGCGCCTTTGGTAATTTGAATACTTTCCACCCAAGTTCCGGGAATAAAACTCAATCCGTAGGCTTGAGAAGCACCCCGAACGGATGGAATATTTTCTGTAGCGATTAAAATGTACGGACTGGTAAGCCCCAACATTTTTATCTGTCTTGTACCAGAAATGGCATCGGCAAAATTTACATCGATGGACGGATTGGTTTCAAAACTTTCAGAGAGGTTACAGCACGCCGCTTTTAAAAGCTCATCACTACTTACGGTCATTACATTTTCCGCTTTTAAATATGATTTTGCTGTGGTTTGCTTTCTAGAGGTTACAACCACCTCATCCAAACCATCACTAGGTTTTAATTTATGACGTATAAACTTTGGTGTGTTTATAGTAAGCGTATCGGTTTTATAACCCACATAACTTACTATTAGCTTTTTATATGAGGGTTGGTAAGCAATGGTAAAACTACCATCAACATCTGTTACAGTGCCCACTTGGGTATTTAGCCAATACACGTTTGCCCCGGCTATCCCCATGTTATTATCGTCAATATTGTCCTCAATAATTTTACCTGAAATAGTTTCTTGTGAAAATCCAAGAAATGGTAGTAACAGTATAATATATTTAAGATATTTCATTAGGCATACCATTTAATTAGCATAAACACCGCCATCACAATCATAATGCTATTTTCAATAAACGTGGCTTTGGTCATTGGTAACTTTAAAGCCGTTCCTAAGCAAGCACATTGAATCGCTTTTTTTTGCAGTAAAGTTCTTGTAACCCCAATGGTAGTTAGGCCTAGAATAATGAGTGTTACAATCAATGCAATAGGAATTTGAAAGCGCATTAAAAACATAAGCCCAAGTGCGACTTCTATAAACGGATATATCCACGCGTAAATTGGAACTACTTTTGCTACAGGATCGTACATTCTAAAAGATGCTGGAAAGCCCTTTAAATCCAAAAGTTTAAAAAAGCTAAAGACTATATAGAAGAGCCCCATAAAATCGAGCATAAACCCATCAATATCCAAAGGTTTGGTATTCAGTAATACCGATGTTATAATGATATAAGCAAAAATTAAAAACAATGGGAATAGTTGTTTTAACTCTGATGTCTCAACAGTTTGAATGTCTGCTGTACTTGCAAAAACATTCTTTTCTAAAATAGTATATTTATTTGGAAGTGCATTTTGCAGTGTTTCTATTGAAATATGCTGAGACATTTCAACAGTAGCCTCTGCAGCCTCCAAGCTTACCGAAGCATGTTTAACTTCTGGAAGTGCATTTAGCTTGTCTTCTACTGAAGCTCTGCAACCATTACAGGTCATGCCTGTAACTGTATATGTATGTTTCATTTTGATGTATTTGATTTGATCAATTTTCTAATTAGTGAGATTCTGAAACAAGTTCAGAATAGCAGAATTACTTAAAAATCAAATCAAAAACACTTGGTCTAACACTTGAATATCACAGACCAAATTGGGTGGAGCATAATTTTTATGTGGAATAGTTTCTTTTGGTAAATCTTGGAAACCATTGATATATGCATATGTTATGACAGCCAAAAATTGTAGCTGTTTTAAGTCTAAATCTTCAAATGATGATAATTTTAGTTCGTTTTGTCCTTCGACGACGTCAACCTCATCATCGCAACACGGTTTTGGTTTCTCTGGGCCATCCATTTCCATACCACAGGTCTTGGCTTCAGAAAAAATAGCAACATCCACTAGAGTATCGCCGCAGTAATGCTTTTCAACGGTGAAAGACAGTGTTGAAAATAGCACCAGCAATGCAAGGCTAAATGAACATAATTTATGTATTCCGTTCTTCATTACGTTACAAAATTACAAAAATTACATTTGAAGCGTCACTATTTATAAAATGATTAACAGCTGTAGCTTTGGCAAGTAGACACTAAACTATAAGGATAGCACAGGCGTTTGCTGATAAGCGCATTAGGGATTGCAGCGGCATCCTTTTTGTGAAACTTTAACATACTAAACCTTAATAAAAAGCCTACTACTGTTTGGGCACGAAATCCTGAAACGTACTCGGGAATGCTTCACAAAAAGATATAGCGGAAAGCCCGACCACGCCCCTAGGCGTGGGAATGCCCAAAAAACTAATTCCCTTTTATTTTGTGATAGTAAAACGCAGGTAATAGCAGAATTAAAAGTAGTGGCTGAATTAAAAACCTACGGATATTGAAAAACAGATAATACTCTTCTTGCCTTGGGTTAGACACGAAATATAAAAAGAGTAGCATTAAAATAACAAAGGCGATGGCGTAAATAATACTCGAAAACTTCACAATATTGATGTCTTTAAATACGGTGTAAAGAATTCCCAGAGAAATTATAGTGTTTAAAACATATCTTAATGATGTAAAGCATATTAATTTAACGACTTCTCGCCTAGGGCTGTCGAGATACAGGTAATCATTTTGAAAAAAGGTTAAATAAGGATCGTAAAATAGGTCGTCTTCAAAAAACCGAATTAAAACCAGCAATCCCACCAATGTTATTAGTAATATATATTTTAATGGCTTAGGCATGGTTTTGGTTTAATTTAGAACATCTGTTTACCCAAAATACCCAAAGTAAAAATACCGTGCCATAAATAATGGCAGGAAAAATTACGGTGTGCAGTACATCTTGATATTCGGGATAATGATATAATCCCATCGCCAAAAATACAATTCTGAAAAGATTGATAGTGTAAATTAGCACACTACCAGCAAAAATAAACAGGAGCGTGGTTTTGAGTTTTCCTGAAAATGCCACAACAAACGACAGAAACAAAATAATAACACTAATGGAATTGCAGCCTTCTATTACCCTTGCTAAATAGTTTCCGTTTACCAAAAGCTTCATGGAAGCCTCTTTGGGATGCGATACTACTTGGGTGTTATAGCCAAATGTGGTTAGTACCGCCTCACATTGTTTGGCTACCAAATTCGTGAAATAATCGGGATAATATTGAGAGCCATCCGAAAACTGCAAATAAAACTTGTAACCTACGGTAAGCGTAATGTATACCAACAAAAACGTAAGGATAAATTTTATAACCGACTTGTATTTTACAAATAGTGCTTTCAAGTATTGCTGAAAATGAATACCGAAATTACACCTTTTTAAATACTTTTGCCAAAACTTTTGAAATCATGTCTTTTGAAACTCTAAAACCACAAGTTGAAACTATTGTTGCCAATACCCAAAAAAGTGTTAATAACCGCTTATTAGACATTTGTGAATTATTGGAAACCAATGTGGATTATTACAATTGGGTTGGTTTTTATTTTAGAAATGGAGATAAGGAAGAGTTAATTTTAGGACCTTATGTTGGTGCACCAACAGACCACAATATCATCCCTTTTGGAAAAGGTATTTGTGGGCAGGTTGCGGTGAGTAATGAAAATTTTGTGGTGCCTGATGTTTCAGCTCAGGATAATTATATCGCTTGTAGTATTACTGTAAAATCTGAAATTGTAATTCCCATTTTTGTGAATGGCAAAAACGTAGGGCAAATAGATATTGACTCTAATACTCCTGATCCTTTTACTGAGGCTGATGAACGGTTTTTGGAGTTTGTTTGTGCTAAAGTGTCTAAGATACTTTCTTAAAATTCGTTGTTAACAACTTCTTGTTTTCGTTAAAAAAACACGTTCTTTTTGAATAATTCTATCTTCATTTTTTGAGTTAAATAACTACTTTTGCGTTTTACTAAAAAAAGTATCAATTTTTAACTTAAAACTAATCTGGAATTCTCTGAACATAGGCTTTAGAATTTCACAACACAATAACGATGAGCAACAAAAAAACCATTAAGTCTGCATTAATTTCTGTATTTAGTAAAGACGGTTTAGAACCTATTGTAAAAGAACTTGATAGACAAGGCGTAACCATTTACTCTACTGGAGGCACTGAAAAATTCATCAACGATTTAGGCGTTAATGTTGTTCCTGTTGAGGATGTTACCTCTTACCCTTCCATTTTAGGTGGACGCGTAAAAACGCTACACCCTAAAGTTTTTGGTGGTATTTTAAACCGACAAAATCATGATGGCGATGTTGCTGAATTGGTAGAATATGACATTCCGCAAATTGATGTTGTAATTGTTGATTTATATCCTTTTGAAAAAACTGTTGCTTCTGGTGCCAGTAACCAAGATATTATTGAAAAAATCGATATTGGTGGTATTTCATTAATTAGAGCCGCTGCTAAAAATTATGCTGATGTTATTTGCGTGTCATCAGTTACTGATTATGCCGAATTTTTGGAATTGATTTCAGCTAATAACGGATCAATTTCTGAAGAAGACCGTAAACGTTTTGCTGGTAAAGCTTTTAATGTATCATCGCATTATGACACAGCTATCTTTAATTATTTTAATCAAAACAATGAAGAAACGGTTTTAAAACTAAGTGAAACTAATGGTAAAGTTTTACGATATGGAGAAAACCCCCATCAAAAAGGATTTTTCTTTGGAGATTTTGACGAACTATTTACAAAACTTCATGGTAAAGAATTAAGCTATAACAACCTTTTAGATGTTGATGCGGCAGTAAATTTGATGTTAGAGTTTAAAAATGATGCGCCTACATTCGCCATTTTAAAGCATAACAACGCATGTGGTTTAGCGCAACGCGATACTTTACACCAGGCGTATATTGATGCACTAGCTGGTGATCCAGTTTCGGCTTTTGGAGGTGTATTGATTAGCAATACAGAAATTGATGCTGCTACTGCTGAGGAAATTCACAAATTATTTTGCGAAGTAGTGATTGCACCTTCTTTTTCTACCGAAGCTCTAGAAATTCTTAAAGGCAAAAAGAATCGTATTCTATTGCAGATACATGATATAGATATGCCGAAAACCAATGTGAGAAGTTGTTTAAACGGCGTCTTAGTACAAGACAGAAATGATGTTACGGATACCGCAGAAGATTTGAAAACGGTGACTAATATTACACCTACAGATGCACAAATAGAAGACTTACTATTTGCTTCCAAAATATGTAAACACACCAAATCCAACACAATCGTTTTGGCAAAAAATAAACAATTGTGCGCAAGTGGTACAGGGCAAACCAGTCGTGTTGATGCTTTGCAACAAGCTATTCATAAAGCTGGCTCATTCAATTTTGATTTAAACGGTGCGGTGATGGCTAGTGATGCGTTTTTTCCATTCCCAGATTGTGTAGAGATAGCAGATAAGGCAGGCATCAATGCTGTGATTCAACCAGGTGGTTCTATTAAGGACCAATTGAGTATCGATTACTGTAATGAAAATGAAATTGCCATGGTGATGACGGGCACACGCCATTTTAAGCATTAAATTGAAGCCCTCCTAACCCCCCAAAAAGGGGAGGAATGCATACTCTTGTGCAAAAGACCTGTGAGGTTTTATCTTAAAAACTTGGGAGTACCCCCTACCTAGAGGGATTGGGGGTGGATTAAGAGCAAGAGTGGCGCGTTAGGGATTGAGGCATTTGTTGAAGCTCCCCGACGTAGGAGGTAGCGACTGCCGAAAGCCCGACCCCTTGTGGGTAACGCCCAAAATTGTAAATTGAAAAGTCTAAACATCGACAAATAACGTATAATTCTAAATCTCGTTGGTTTTAATTCTATTTTGAAGCCCCTAAAATCTCATATATTTATGAAGTTTTATTACATTTACGGGATTCGTTTTTTAACCAACAAAAATTATTGATAGCACATGGGATTTTTTGACTTCCTAACCGAAGATATAGCCATAGATTTAGGTACTGCAAACACATTAATTATTCATAACGACAAGGTTGTTGTTGATGCGCCTTCCATTGTTGCTCGGGATAGGGTTTCGGGAAAAATTATTGCTGTTGGTCAGGAAGCCAGTTTGATGCAAGGAAAAACCCATGAAAACATTAAAACCATTCGTCCTTTAAAAGATGGTGTAATTGCAGACTTTGATGCTTCAGAGCAGATGATTAGTATGTTTATCAAAAACATTCCTGCGCTTAAAAAGAAGTTTTTTACACCTGCGCTGCGTATGGTAATTTGTATTCCGTCGGGGATTACCGAAGTGGAAATGCGTGCTGTAAAAGAAAGTGCGGAGCGCGTAAATGGTAAAGAAGTGTATTTGATTCATGAGCCGATGGCTGCGGCTATTGGTATTGGAGTGGATATTATGCAACCTAAAGGAAATATGGTGGTAGATATAGGTGGAGGAACTACCGAAATCGCTGTAATTGCTTTAGGCGGAATTGTGTGTGACAAATCTGTAAAAATTGCGGGGGACGTATTTACGAATGACATTGTTTATTATATGAGAACGCAGCACAACCTTTATGTAGGTGAACGTACTGCGGAGAAAATAAAAATACAAATTGGTGCTGCAACTGAAGATTTAGAATTACCACCAGAAGATATGAGTGTTCAAGGACGTGATTTACTTACTGGAAAACCAAAACAGGTATCTATTTCTTTTAGAGAAATCGCAAAAGCATTGGATAAATCTATTTTGCGAATAGAGGACGCGGTAATGGAAACTCTAGGGCAAACACCTCCGGAATTAGCAGCAGACATTTATAACACTGGAATTTACTTAGCTGGTGGAGGATCGATGTTGCGAGGTTTAGACAAACGTCTATCACAAAAAACAGATTTACCTGTTTACATTGCTGAAGACCCTTTGCGTGCTGTTGTGAGAGGTACGGGTATCACACTTAAAAACTTACCTAAATACAAAAGTGTATTGATAAAATAGGGCATCAACAGGCCGAACACCTATTAAACCTCAAAATAATGCATATAAATTGTTTCTTTTTTGCTTATTCTTCGTTTAAAAATTTAACCGTAACTAAGGCTATGCTTAATTTTTTTGCCTCGACTAATCAAAAAATAACTCAATTTATTTATACATCATTCTGAAATTCAATAGGTATAACCCATGCAACAAATTATTAATTTTATAATAAGGAACAAAAACTTTTTGTTGTTTGTGTTGCTCTTTGGTATCGCCCTTATTTTCACAATTCAGTCCCATTCCTATCATAAAAGTAAGTTTGTTAATTCTGCTAATTTTTTAAGTGGAGGCGTATATAATTCGGTAAATAATGTGAGTTCTTATTTTAATTTAAAAACTCAAAACGAATTATTGGCAGCCGAAAATAAACGGTTGAACGAACTATTATTTAATACTAAAATTGACACAAATGCTATTGTATTAGATAGTACATCTGGTTTAAATTACAAATACACTACGGCCAATGTTATCCGTAATAGTTATAATCTGTCAGATAACTTTTTGCTGATTAACAAAGGGATTAATGATAGTATTCATCAAGATTTTGGTGTAATCTCTTCATTAGGTCTGGTAGGTATAATAGATAATGTTTCAAATAATTACGCTACTGTAATTTCAATTTTAAATTCCAAAAGTAGTATTAGTGTAAAGCTTAAAAAATCAGGACATATTGGTTCATTAACTTGGAACGGAAATTCACCAAACATCATTCAATTGACCGATGTTGAAAAAATTGCCCCAGTTTCGGAAGGTGATACCATTGTAACCTCAGGGCAATCTTCAATTTTCCCAAAAAACATTCCTGTCGGTACAGTTATAAATCTAAAACTTGATGCTACCGAAAATTTCTATGAAATAGATGTAAAATTGTTTAATGACATGACAAATCTTGAGCATGTTTATATTATAGAAAACACTGAAAAACAAGAAATTGAAATATTGCTAGAAAACACCAATGAATAGTATTATTACAGCACATAGCATTAGATTTGTGTTACTTGTTTTATTTCAGGTGATATTGTTTAACCACATCAACTTTCTGGGTTACATCAATCCGTACATCTATATCATTTTTATCATTTTCTTTCCTATAAAAAATAACCGATTGTTATTTATTTTTCTAAGTTTTTTAATAGGACTCACAGTGGATATGTTTTCAGATTCAGGAGGTATCCACGCGGCAGCTTCCGTTTTTATTGCCTACACCAGACCTGTGTTTTTAAAATTCGCATTTGGTACCATGTATGAGCACAACAACGTAAAGTTTAACAATAACGATTTTGGTGCAAAACTTGTTTACATAGCACTATTAACGGTATTACACCATATCATCTTATTTTCTCTGGAAATATTTAGCATTTCAAGAATACTAATGGTGTTTCAAAAAACGTTATTCTCGGGTATATTTACTATATTAATGATTACATTGGTTTCAATCATTTTTAGTCGAAAACATTAATGAGGCAGTTTTTACTTTTCTTTTTGGTCATTTTATGTGGCTTTACCTTTATTGGCAGATTGTTTTATCTTCAGATTTACAAGGGAGGATCAGATAATTTATACGATGATAATGCCATTAGAAAGGTTTGGAACTATCCCAAACGAGGTTTCGTATATGACCGAAATGGGCAGCTTTTAGTAGGTAACCAGCCTTCGTATGATGTGATGGTAATTCCGCGTGAAGTAGGAGATTTTGATATGGACGAATTTTGTAAGCTTTTGAAAATATCACGAGAAACCTATGATAAAAAGTTAGAGCGTGCCCGTCGCTATTCACCAAGATTAGCCTCTCCATTTGTTCCTCAACTCTCAAAAGAGGATTATGCTGTTCTGCAAGAAAAAATGCGAAAATTCGATGGGTTCTATATTCAAAAAAGACCTTTGAGAAAATACGAAACTACCATTGGAGCCAATGTACTAGGTGATATAGGTGAGGTTAATAATAGAGACATTAAGAACGACCCCTATTATCAAATGGGTGACTTAAAAGGCAAAAATGGCATAGAGGCCTCTTATGAAAAAACGCTTCGGGGTGTAAAGGGTATTAAATTTATTCAAAAAGATAGATTTAATAGAGATATTGGTCCGCACAAGAATGGAAAGTTTGATATTATTCCAGAACAAGGTAAGGACATTACCATTACTATTGATGCCAATTTACAGGCCTATGGCGAATTACTTATGGAAAATAAGCGCGGTGGCGTTATAGCTATTGAACCTGCTACGGGGGAAATTTTGTCAATGGTTGCAGCACCTACTTACGACCCAAATATCTTAGTAGGTAGGGAACGTTCAAAAAATTTCACTAAGCTTTTAAAAGATGACATTGCAAATCCTCTATTTAATAGAAGTATTCAAGGCGTTTATGAACCTGGGTCACCTTTTAAATTGATGAATGCCTTGATAGGCTTACAAGAAGATGTGATCACCCCTGAAGAAAAGATAACCTGTTATGCAGGTTACAAATATGGCAATAGGTTTATGAAGTGCCATTGCTATCGTGGAAGACGTAATAACATGATTACTGGTATACAAGAATCCTGCAATGCCTATTTTGCAACTACGTATAGACGAATTTTAGATAAAACTGGAGATGCTTCCGAAGGCATTGACACTTGGAGTAAACATGCAAAAAGTTTTGGACTTGGTAATTTTTTAAACAATGATTTATATGTAGGGCAAAAAGGACGTATCCCTGATAGGGCTTACTACAAACGCATCTACCCCAAAACATTTTATTCTACCTATACTATTTCAAACGCTATAGGACAAGGCGAAGTAGCTACCACCCCAATTCAGCTAGCTAATATGGTATGCGCCATTGCCAATAGAGGGCATTACTTTACACCTCATGTTATAAAACATATTAAAGGTGAAACACTACCTGAAAATTTTACCAAACCAAAATATACGACGATTGACAAGCAACATTTTGAGCCTGTAATTGAGGGTATGCATGCCGTTTATAAAAATGGAACCGCTAAGTTCTTAAATGTAAAAGACATAGAAATCTGTGGAAAAACAGGAACAGTTGAAAATTTTATTAAAATTGATAGTGTCAGGACCCAGCTTACAGATCATTCCATCTTTGTAGCTTTTGCACCTAAAGAAAACCCAAAGATTGCCATTGCAGTTTTTGTCGAAAATGGTTATTGGGGAAGTAGGTTTGCTGGAAAAGTTGCGAGCTTAATGATTGAAAAACACATCAAAGGCTATATTACCAGAAAAGATATGGAAGAGTGGCTTCTAAAACATTCTTTAGAAAATGAATATGCAAAACCATACACAGGCGAACCTTTTAATATAAATGGTAAAACCCAATTACAAATTGTTGAAGAAGCTGAATATTATCGCTTAAAACAGAAGTTAAATCAACTTAATACTACCAGCAACTGATGGTAAGAGAAACTAACCGATACTTTAAATTTGATTGGGTAACTATCATACTTTTTTTACTTTTGGTGGCTTTTGGTTGGCTTAATATTCTATCAGCATCACATACTGGGACAGAAATTGACTATTTTGATTTCTCACAGCCGTTTGCTAAACAGATCATTTTTATTTTCTTAACGCTCATACTTATAATACTTCTCCTCGCCCTCGATGCAAAATTTTATGAACGGTTTTCTAGCGTATTTTACATCCTATCCATGCTATCATTGGTTGGACTTTTTATTTTTGGTAAAAACGTAAACGGAGCTACATCTTGGTATGCCATTGGAAGCTTTACTATTCAACCCAGTGAATTTGCAAAAGCAGCTACAGCTCTAGCCGTGGCAAAATATATAAGTGATTTAAATACTGATATTAAAACATTAAAAGATCAGCTCAGAACTTTTATGATTATATTAATTCCAGCACTTTTGGTTTTACTGCAAAATGATACAGGAAGTACCGTAGTATACGGTGCGTTCTTTTTTGTGTTATACCGTGAAGGCCTACCAAAAATTTATCTTATTATTGGCTTTTTAGTCGTTTTACTTTCAATACTTGCGCTAAAGTTTGGAGCTATTAGCACCACAATTGCGGCTATTCTAGC
The DNA here is from genome assembly GCF_004310325.1 of Hyunsoonleella flava. Classification (GTDB taxonomy): domain Bacteria; phylum Bacteroidota; class Bacteroidia; order Flavobacteriales; family Flavobacteriaceae; genus Jejuia; species Jejuia flava. The sequence continues at coordinate 122,911 of NZ_SIRT01000009.1, read as the reverse complement.
TGTGATTTTACTTCATTTTTTTAGAAAGCGTAAATATCCTATTTTACAAAGTATTTTTATTATTACCGTAAGTGCCGCTCTAAGTTTTGGAGTGCAATTTTTTTATGAAAGTATCCTAAAGCCACACCAGCAAGATCGTATTAGTTTATGGCTAGGTTTAGAAAAAGACCCTGAAAAGTTAGAGGAAATGAAACGCACATTTGCCTATAACCTTAACGAATCTGAAAAAGCGATTAGCTCAGGTGGTTTTACCGGCAAAGGCTTTTTAGAAGGAACTAGAACTACTGGGAAATTTGTACCAGAACAACATACTGACTATATTTTTAGTACCGTTGGTGAAGAGTGGGGCTTTCTAGGCACCACGCTTGTTGTCATTCTTTTTGTTTTACTCATTTTAAGAATACTACATTTAGCTGAACTTCAAAAATCCCAATTCAGTCGTGCTTATGGGTACGGTGTAGCAGCCATTATTTTTATGCACTTTATGATTAACATCGGTATGGTTATGGGTTTAATCCCTACCATTGGTATTCCGCTGCCAATGTTTAGTTACGGCGGGTCAGGTTTATGGGCATTTACCATTTTACTCTTTATTTTTATTAAATTAGATTCTAACCGCATCAACGAATGGTAGTAGATAATTGGTGCTTGATTACCTCATTTTTATGAAAAACATCTTATTTCTAACTTTTGGTATGCTTTTGATTACTGGGTGTTCTGGTACAAAAAATTTAGGAGCAGATTTATTTTCTAAAGAAGAAAAAAAACGCATTATGGATGCAGATAGCTTAAAACCTATGCGCGTTTATAAAATTACCAATAAAACCGATTCGCTTTTACTTAGGCAAAAAAGTACCTACATCAAACCTGACCCAAACAACAGTATTCTTCAAAATTTCGTAAAACGTTTATATGCTACTGTTACAGATAGTATGTCTTTAGGTTTAGGTATTGCAGCACCGCAAGTGGGTATTTTAAAAAACATTATTTGGGTACAGCGTTTAGATAAAGACGGTTTACCCTTTGAAGTATATCTTAATCCAATAATTACAGACTATTCCAAGGACACACAAACCGTTCGTGAAGGCTGCTTATCTATCCCGGATAGAAGTGAAATTTTAAATAGCCGCTCAAAAGAAATAATTATTGAATACGATACTCTGGATGGCGTTCATCAATCTGAGACCGTCGAAGGTTTTACTTCTGTAATTTTTCAGCATGAGATAGACCATCTGAATGGTATTTTATATTTAGACCATCTTCAGAAGGAAGTAAATGATGCCAAAAAAGATGATAGCTAACTATTACTTCAGCTCCAACTTCTCTGCAAAATAATCGCAAAAATCTTTCATAGTAGCAGTCATTTTTTCATCTTGTGTGGCCCGATGAAATGTATTGGCCATAGCAACAAGCGTTTGATGAAAAAATATTTTCATATCATCTACTGGCATATCTTTTGTCCACAAATCTATACGCAACATTTCTTTTGCTTTATCATCCCAAACAGATAGCATCATTGCTTTAGCCTCAGCGTTTGTGATACCACCATCCTCAGCAGTCCAACATAATTTCTCTGGTATACGATTTTCATCAAGTTCTACATTCAACTCTATTTTAGATTGTATTTTTTCCGCCATTACTTACGAGGTTTAAACTTTGATTTATTAAAAATATCTTGTGGTTTGGTTTGTAACATGTTTTTTAAAGACACATCATTATTTTTCATATATGCCCTTACAATCTGCCAACCTATATATTGTCCAATACGCCCTGGTGAGTTTGTATCTATTTGTTCCAAGAAAAATTTACTAAAAGGTGCTGGGTTGATAAACCTACTTGGTAGTTTGGTGTCACTATTATAAAGTAACTCGCGCTCAACAAAATAACGCCAGATAAAATGCTCGTTTGTTTGCGCCCAATCCAGTTGTTCATCGGTGTAATTAATGCGTTGAGCTTCCGTTTTGTTTGGCAGCATCACATCCTTAAAATAAAGTTGCTTTCCAAAATAGATCATTTCATCCAGTAGTGTTTTTCTTTGAGGCTGATAAATATAGCGTTCAGCATATGCTCCAGCGATGTCTACTACAATTTGCTCACTCTCAAAATTGTGCCTTATAAATTTTTGAATACCTTCATAAAAAAAATGGTCTTTTCCTAAATAGGTATCTAGTGCTATCAACGCAATAGTATCCGTAACTATAACCTTGTTTCTATAATCGACATTTGAGGTTGTTGTAATTATACGAGGCGGATGAAACTCTGGAAAATAATACTTCAAATGATTGAACAACGTTTCAATTTCAAGCTCAACATCATCAAACGTTTGGAATTTATTCTCGACTTCATGAATCAATTCTTGCTGAAGTGTATCCTTCATCTTAGTTATCCAAAACGAATCTTTATACTTTTTAGGAAACATAAATGGATACGCCTGTTTTAACTTAGGCAAATCACGCTCCTGCGCATTGCCAAAAAATTGATCGAAACGCTCAACAGAAATATCAATATTTATATTGGCTATCTCACGTTCTACTTTGTTTTCGTCCTTGCATGATATCATGAGGATAGCTATCAAAAAAGCAAACAATATATTTTTCATGAAAATCTAAACGCTGTAAATTTTTATAAATTGAGAGTATAGGTTATTTTTGTTACAAAGGTACTATTCTCATATTTAATTCCCCTTGCTATGCAAACAGAAAAAGTTGTAAATCATATTGTAAACTGGTTAAAAGATTATGCCACAAACGCAGGTGTAAATGGTTTTGTGGTTGGTGTTTCAGGAGGCATTGATTCTGCCGTAACATCAACGCTTGTAGCCAAAACTGGTTTAAAAGTTTTATGTGTTGAAATGCCTATACACCAAGCAGAAAGTCATGTGTCTCGTGCCCATGAGCATATCGCTCAGCTTAAAAAACGCTTTGATAATGTTGATGATACCCGTACTGATTTAACTCCTGTTTTTGAAGAATTTAAAACTGAAGTACATTTAGATGGTGACCAAGCTACGGTTGATATGGCATTGGCTAATACCAGGGCACGATTAAGAATGACCACATTATATTATTATGCAGGTCTATACGGTATGCTTGTAGCTGGAACTGGAAATAAAGTTGAAGATTTTGGTGTAGGTTTTTATACCAAATATGGTGATGGTGGTGTAGATTTGAGTCCGATTGCAGATTTATTAAAGTCTGAAGTTTATGAACTCGGAGGCTATTTAAAAGTCCCAGAATCAATTATGAACGCTGCCCCTAGTGATGGGCTTTTTGGTGATGCAAGAAGTGATGAAGACCAAATAGGCGCTTCCTATCCAGAACTGGAATGGGCCATGAAAATGGATGATGAAGGGAAGACGGAAAACGAATTTTCTGGAAGAGAAAAAGAGGTTTTTAAAATATATAAGCGTTACAATGCCAATAACAAGCATAAGATGATTCCTATTCCCATTTGCGAAATCCCCAGTGATTTAATGTAAGTGTTGTAATATCTATATTTTTTTTAGTATTTTTGACTATTGGGTATATTCCCTAAGATAAACTATGATTCTCTCAAAAAAAACCATCATAGTTCATAAAACCCTAAAATATGATTAAATTATTGATAGCGGACCCTCATCCTATTATCAGAAAAGGACTTGAGCATTTATTTTCCGCTTCTTCTGACATTAAAATTGTTGGAAGTGTTGACAACGGCGAAGCCGTTTTAGAATTTCTGAAAAAGGAGCCAGTTGATGTACTGCTCTCCGAAATTGATTTACCAAAACTAAATGGATTAACGGTTTTAAGGCACTTAAAAGCAGATTTTCCTGATGTTAAAGCATTAATGTTTAGCGCACAACCAGAAAATGTTTATGGTTTTAACTCTATCAAAGCCGGTGCTGCTGGTTACATTTCAAAAAATGAAAATGTAATTACCGTAAATGAAGCAGTAACGAAAGTGCATAATGGTGGGATTCATTTAAGTAATGAGCTTACCCAAGAACTTGCTTTTGGAACCAGAAACAATAAACAAGGTAGATTCTTTAAAAAACTATCCACTAGAGAAACAGAGGTTTTAAAACTTTTGGCTATCGGAAAGAAAAACAAAGAGGTTTCCAAAGAACTAAACATTAACGAAAAAACTGTAAGCACGTATAAAGCGCGCTTAATGAAAAAACTCAAAGTTGATAATTTAGTAGACTTAGTTAATCAAGCGAAGTTTTTGGACTTATAGCACACGATTAAGTTTTCTAGATAACAACATTTTTAAACTAGAATACTCTTTAACTTCTTCGAGCACAGATTTGTTTATTTCAGATTTGTGCTCTATTGTTTTTTGCTGAAACTCAACTACCTTCTGCTCAATTAAAAAACAACGTAAACTTAGAATAGTTTCGGCTACCAATTGCGACACATTCTGTCCTTTCTCCTTAGGAAAAATGTTTTTACGATGCCAATCACTCAAACTATAGCGCTCATCTTCCATTAGAATGTTGGTAATTTCATTTGCCATATCAGCATCTACAGTATTGATAAAAGTCTTCAATTCAAATTCCGGACTTTGGTTTAATTTATCAATAATAGTGTAATATAAATGTTTGAATTGCGGGTTTGAAAATTCCATTTCATCTTCTTGCAGATCTAAATAAATTTTTTCGAAAACTTTTGCCTTTTGAATAATAGGCTCCAAAAGTAATTCGCCTTCCTCTGTTTCTTTAAGCACTAAATCCTCAAAATCTTCTGTTCTATCACCATATAGCAGTAGCACTTCTATTATTTTTCGCTCTAATATGTATTGAACATCAACCTTTTTTACAGGTTGTTCATGCTTAATAACTTCAAAACTTTTTCGCTCCTGCTGGTATTTTTTGTTCTCTTCCTTTAACTCTTTTTGATTGATTTGCGCCAAGGTAGTAAACAGAACCTCCTCGCTTATGTCCATAATGCGAGCACATTCTTGAACATAAACCTCCTTTTTTATCGTATCTGGGATTTTTGAAATACTATTTACAATGTCCCTGATAGTTTCAGCCTTTTTTATAGGATCATTTTTAGAATCCTCATACAAAATTGAAGCCTTAAACTGAATGAAATCCTTAGCGTTTTCTTCCAGATATAATGTTAGTTCCTCAAGTGTATTTTGTTTTGCAAAACTATCAGGATCTTCACCTTCAGGAAATGAACACACCTTTACGTTCATACCTTGTTCCAAAATCAAATCGATACCTCGCAGAGATGCTCTCATTCCAGCAGCATCCCCATCAAAAAGCACCGTGATATTTTTGGTTAGACGATTTATTAATCGAATTTGTTCTGAAGTTAATGCAGTTCCAGAGGAGGACACTACATTTCTAATTCCTGTTTGATGAAACTGGATAACATCTGTATAGCCTTCAACCAAGTAACAATTATCTTCTTTAGCAATACTTTGTTTAGCATCATAAATACCATAAAGCACTTTACTTTTGTGATAAACAAGACTCTCTGGAGAGTTAAGGTATTTGGCAGCTTTTTTGTCGTTCACTAAAATACGTCCTCCAAATCCCAATACACGACCGCTCATACTTTTTATGGGAAAGATGACGCGCCCTTTAAAGCGATCGAATTGTTTCTCGCCCTTTACAATAGTGAGCCCTGTTTTTTCTAAAAATTCAAGTTGGTATCCTTTTTTTATTGCTTCGTCAGTAAAGGCTTGCCATTCATTTAAAGCATAGCCTAAATCGAATTTCTTGATGGTTTCTTCCGTAAAACCACGCTCTTTAAAATAGCTTAAACCGATAGATTTCCCTTGATCGGTTTTATGTAATATCTTTTGAAAATAGGTGTTTGCATACTCGTTGACCAGATACAAGCTTTCCCGTTCATTGGCAGCTTCTTTTTGTTCATTGCTCTGCTCCGTTTCCTCTATTTCGATATTGTATTTTTTGGCGAGGTATTTTATAGCTTCGGGGTACGTAAAATGTTCGTGCTCCATTAAAAAAGCTACAACATTACCCCCTTTTCCTGTACTGAAATCTTTCCAAATTTGCTTTACTGGAGATACCATGAAACTTGGAGTGCGCTCGTCACTAAAAGGACTTAAACCTTTATAGTTACTCCCTGCTTTTTTTAATTGCACAAAATCTCCGATAACCTCTTCTACACGAGCGGTTTCAAATACTTGATCTATGGAATGTGCTGCAATCAATACGTTAAATTAATTAGAAACGTAAATGTACTAATTTTTGAAAATTGACTTGATATGAAAAAGACTTATCTATAAAACGGAATAGTTCTTTTATTTTAGGCTTTTACATCTAGAGCATCTCTTAATGCATTTCCAATAAGCATAAACGCCATTACTAACCCCATAATACAGAGCCCTGGTATCATGGCTAAATATGGTTTTCCAAGAATGATATAATTGTAATGATCTTTTATCATTGCCCCCCAACTTGCCATAGGTGGTTGAGCACCTATGCCTAAAAAACTTAAACCACTTTCAATTAAAATAGCAGCAGCAAAATTCGCTGCTGAAATAACGATAATTGGCGCCATGATATTGGGGAGAATATGCTTGGTAATAATTCTATAATCATTATAGCCCAAAGCTTTTGCGGCCGTTACATATTGCATTTCTTTTGTACTAATAATTTGTCCTCGAACCACTCTAGCCACCTCTACCCACATGGTTAAGCCCACTGCAATAAAAACTTGCCAGAATCCCTTTCCTAAAGCCAAAGTTATAGCTATTACCAGCAATAATGTTGGAATAGACCATGTAACATTAATTATCCACATAATAATTGCATCAACCTTTCCTCCAAAATATCCTGCTAAACTCCCCATAAAAACGCCTATAACAAGGGAAATAAATACGGCTACAAAACCTATAAAAAATGAAATTCTTGCACCCACTAAAATTCGACTTAGCAAATCACGTCCGTATTTATCAGTACCAAAAAGGAATGTTTTTTCTTTTATATAATCTTTTACATCCGAGCCTGAAAAGCTTGATAAGGGTATTACTTTTTCAACTCCTTTTAATCCATCTGATGCATATTCAGTATATGACAAATTATTGCCTGCAATATCATATTCCGAAATAGGGACTTCGGTATCCGTATTCTTAACACCAAAAAACAACTTACTTAACATATTTTGGTTGTTTTTAGCTTGAGAAGGTATTGTAAGCATTGTTACTTGAAATCCTGGTGGTTTTGAATGTATGGACAAATGCATTTGATTGGCGTATTGCGAATTATCTGGAGCAACTGCATAAGCAAAAATGGACACCAATCCTACAAACACGATAAAATAGAAACTGAAAACGCCCCAAAAGTTCTTTTTAAACTTTTGGAGCGCTAATTGTCTCAGTGAATTTGATGTGTTACCCATTAAAGGCTTAGTCTTTTACCTTAGCTACTTTTTTAATACTGTATGCCATTTTTAAATCTTCAAGCACATTTACAGCTTCTTCAACATAAACATCCTTACTTAAATTTTTATACCAACGCTCTCTTTTCTCTTTTAAGCTGGTTGTATCACTTTCAAATAATTGTTTTTCAAAGCTTGTTGGCAAAAAGGTTAAATTGGTTTTATAATTGGAAATCGCATCAAAGCGTTTTGCTTCTTCCTCATTTAATTCAATATGTTTTTTATAGCTTTCGTAGTTCAAAGAAAACTCTGTTTCATCAATTTGGTTTTTTACCCATTTGGCATTCTCTTCTATAAGTTTTAACTGATTGTTATTACTCATACGTTCCTTACTTTTACTTATGGCATTGTCATAATCAAAATAGTTGTCCCATATTTTATAATTGGCCGGATCTATTTCATCATAAGGTAAAGGATTGTCTTTTTCTTTCTCGCCTACTTCGATAAAACTAAAACGTCCAGGAACTTGCACATCACTTTTCACACCCTCCAACTGTACCGAACCGCCATTAATTCTGTAATACTTTTGCGTTGTAAAGGCTAAAGCTCCTAAATCTCCACTGGTATTATTTCGAACGGCATTGTTTAAGTTGTAAACGTTTTGTACCGTTCCCTTTCCATAAGTCTGTTTACTACCGATAACAATAGCTCGTTTATAATCCTGCATTGCAGCTGCCATAATCTCTGAAGCAGATGCCGACAATTCATTCACTAAAATCACCAAAGGACCGTCCCATGCAATAGATTCATCTCTATCGCGAAGTACTTCTTTTGGAACTCCTGTAGATCGTACTTGCACAACCGGACCTTCTTTTATGAACAATCCTGCCATATCCACAACGGCTGGTAAAGAACCTCCACCGTTATTTCTTAAATCTAGAATTAAACCTTCCATTCCTTCAGCTTTTAAACGTTCAATTTCTTTTCGAACATCGATAGCTGCATTCAAGTTTTTGTAATCGTTAAAATCTACATAAAACTTTGGCAGGTTAATAATGCCATACTTTTTATCATCTTTCTCAACCAGTGAAGCTTTGGCATAAGTTTCTCCCAATTCCACCACATCTCTTACAATAGTTACGTCTTCTATAGTGCCATCTACTTTCTTAACGGTTAATGTTACCTTGGTCCCTTTCGGACCTTTAATATATTTTATCGCATCACTAATGCGCATACCAACGATATCAATGCCCACCTCTTCATCTTCCTGCTTCACTTTCAGTATCACATCCTCTACCTCAAGCAATTGACTTCTCCACGCTGGACCACCAGAAATAAGCTCTACAATCTTTATGTAATCCATACGCTTTGTTAATCGCGCACCAATACCTTCTAGTTTCCCAGACATTTGCGTATCAAAATCTTCCTTACCTTTTGGAGCAAGATAGTATGTGTGCGGATCAAACTCCTCTACAATAGCATTTACATATGTTGAAAACCAATCTTCACGAGTTAGATCGTCAATATTGTCATTAAAATAGATGTTGATTGATTTTAGAGTGGCTTCTCTTGCCTCTTTCTCGATTTCTGCATCTGTCTTCATGACGTAGGACGGATCTTTTTCCTTTGCCTGTTTCTCCTGCTGCATAATATCGTCGTAATTTGAAAGGGTTGAAAACTTCAATTGCTTTCTCCAACGCTCTTTCATTTCCTTTTTGTTTTTTACAAAATCTATATTGTCATAGTTGGTATCAAACGTCTCATCTATCGTATAATCAAAAGGTTGTGACAACACTGCTTTATAGATAGCCTTAGCTTCATCAATACGGTGCTTCATACGTGTATGAACCACATTAAAAAATGTAATATCAAAGGCCTTTAACTGATCGTCCAATTCAGTCTTGTACTTTTGAAAATCCTTGTAATCAGATTCGTAGAAATAACGCTTTACTGGGTCTATTTGCTCAATGTAGCCGTTAAATAATTCTTCCGAGAAATTGTCATTGAGTTTGATTGGGTCAAAATGCCCATTCTGCAGTATATAAGTGATTACTTGTAATAATAATTTATCTTTATCAGTGTCATCAAATGTTTTTGAAGTAAAACTGCACGAAGCGAATGCCAAAAGCAATACTAGCAACAGAACCTTATAATTCTTTTTCATCATTTTCATCATATCTTAAATAATAGCTATTTCTTTTAGTTATCAATTTACTAAATTACTGAAAAAACCGTGCCATTGAACGGATGAGCAGCTAATTTTTTGTTAAAGCAAACAAAACAAGCGTTTACATAAGAAATTATGTATTTTAGCACTACTTAAAAATTAAGCCTATTTTATATTGGAAAAGCCCTTGATTTTAGTCACAAATGACGATGGCATTACCGCCCCAGGTATTAGAACTTTAGTTGATGTTATGTTGCCTATTGGCGATGTGGTAGTTGTAGCACCAGATAGCCCACAAAGTGCCAAAGGACATGCCATCACAGTAGATTCTACCTTATATGTGGAACAGATTGAAGTTCCTGGAGAAACCCACTTAGAGTACACCTGTTCCGGAACGCCAGCTGATTGTGTAAAATTAGCAGTTAGGGAAATTCTGGATAGGCGTCCTGATATTTGTGTTTCTGGAATTAATCACGGCTCAAACTCTTCAATTAATGTTATTTATTCTGGTACCATGAGTGCTGCCATTGAAGCGGGAATTGAAGGTATACCAGCCGTTGGGTTTTCACTATTAAATTATAAATGGAGTGCGAAGTTTGATGCCTGTAAAACATTTGTGAAAACAATTACTGAAAACGTACTACAACATGGCTTACAGGAGGGCGTTGTGCTAAATGTGAATATTCCTGATATTCCAGAAGCCGACATAAAAGGCATTAAGGTTTGCCGACAAGCTAGAGCAAACTGGGTTGAAGAGTTTGATAAACGTAAGAATCCGCAGGGAAGAGATTATTATTGGCTTACAGGTAAATTTGTAAATTTAGATGGTGGCGAAGATACCGATGAATGGGCATTGGAGCACAATTATGTATCTGTTGTACCCGTACAGTTTGATATGACTGCACATCGGTTTATAAAAAATTTAAATAATTGGAATTTATAAAAACGGAATGAAGAAAGAACTTGGAATAGGCGTTTTAGTTGGTTTAATAGCTAATGCTATAGGTTTATTTATTACAGCACAGATTTTGGGAAATGGGGATGATTTTACCACTGTAATAAAGGCGGCATATACCGAAGGCTTCTTAGGAAAACTTATTAGTTTAGGAGCGGTTTTAAACCTGATAGCCTTTTTTGTTTTTATTAAAAAACGACAAGATTATAGAGCTAGGGGCGTTTTACTCATTACAGTGTTTATTGCTGTTTTTACGTTTGTAATTAAATTATTTTGATTCTCTTTTAAATGAAATATTACATTCTTGCAGGAGAAGCATCAGGAGATTTACACGGTTCCAACCTTATCAAGGCATTGCAAAACGTAGATAGTGATGCTGATATTAGATGTTGGGGCGGTGATTTAATGCAAGACGCTGGAGGCAAACTAGTAAAGCATTATAAGGAACGTGCCTTTATGGGATTTACTGAGGTATTGTTCAACCTTAGAAAAATCTTCAAACTTATCTCTTTCTGTAAAAATGATATCGATAATTTTAAACCTGATGTTATTGTTTTTATCGATAATTCTGGGTTTAATTTACGTATTGCAAAGTGGGCCAAAGCTCAAGGTTACAGAACCAACTATTATATTTCTCCACAAGTATGGGCATCAAGAGCAAGCAGGGTAAAAGTTATTAAGCGTGATATTGACAAAATGTTTGTTATTCTGCCATTTGTAAAATCATTCTATAAAAAATATGATTATGATGTTGAATTTGTAGGACATCCTTTAATTGATGCTATATCCAATAGAACTCCAATTAACGAACATGAATTTAGGGCAGAATACAAGCTCCAAAACAAACCGATAATTGCCTTACTCCCAGGGAGTAGAAAGCAAGAAATAACAAAAATGCTTGCAGTAATGCTAAGCTTAATTGATGATTTTCCAGATTATCAGTTTGTAATTGGTGGTGCGCCGAGTCAGGATTTTGAGTTCTACCAAACCTTTATAAAAAACAAGAATGTTCATTTTATTCCCAATAAAACTTATGATTTACTGAGCATGTCCTACGCTGCTTTAGTCACTTCTGGTACTGCAACCTTAGAAACCGCATTGTTTAAAGTCCCACAAGTGGTTTGTTATAAAGGTAGCGCTATTTCATATCATATCGCAAAACGCATTATTACTTTGAAATTTATTTCTCTGGTAAATTTAGTGATGGACAAAGAGGTGGTTACCGAATTGATTCAAAGTGATTTTAATAAAAAACGATTAAAAACTGAACTTTCTAAAATTCTTGATGCTGACGCACGACACGACATATATCTGAATTATTATGAATTGGAAAAAAAATTAGGCGGAAAAGGTGCTAGCGAGAAAACAGCTAAACTGATTTATAAAGATTTGATTTCCTGATTTTTATGAAAAAATATATCCTTTATATTTTCTTGTTGGTAGGATTAGCCAATTGCAAATCATCAAAACGCACCAAGGTAGTTACCAAAAAATCTCGTGTTGAAACACAAGACGCTAAAGTTGCTTCCAGAACTAAATCAAACACAACAGAGCTTACATCTACCTCGACCCAAATTGTAGATTATTCCAAGCAATTTTTAGGCACACGCTATAAATGGGGAGGCACTACAAAACGAGGAATGGATTGTTCTGGTTTGGTACATGAATCTTTTAAAGCCCATCAAATATATCTTCCAAGAATTTCTAGGGATATGGCAAAAAAAGGCAATAAGATAAAACTTAAGCAAACTTTAAAAGGAGATTTGCTCTTTTTTAAGACAGGTAAAAGCCGAAGAAATGCCATTAATCACGTAGGTTTGGTAGTAGAAATAAAGAACAATAATATCTATTTTATTCATGCCACAACTTCAAAGGGCGTAATTATCTCTTCCATTAACGATGCATATTGGAAATCTGCTTTCGTAGAAGTAAGGCGTGTTTTATAAGTTCTTTATTATCTTGTAACTCATGAAATTACTCAACTTCACCATAATAAAGCTTACCATTTTCTTTATAGTTGGTATTTTAATTGGGTATCATTTCTCTATTGAAACTTATACTGTAATCGTTTTAAATATTGTTTCCGTAATAGTTCTCGCTCTTCTTTATGTAGCCCAAAAACGTCTATTTACTAAAAACATCTGGTTTGGCTTGGTTGCATATTTATGTATGCTGAATGCAGGCATACTAACTGTAAACCTTCACAATCAAAAAAGCTTTTCCAATCATTATTCAAATTATATTGTTGAAGATACAGCATCGCTTCACACCATAAACTTCAGAATAAGAGAAGTTTTAAAACCTGGAAATTATTACGACAAATATGTGATTGATATTCTTCAGGTTGATGAAAATAAAGCTATTGGAAAATCGCTTTTGAATATTGAAAAAGACAGTACTTTAAATCCTTTAAAGGTTGATGATACTTATATCGTTAGAACGGACTTTAAAAACCTGATAAACCCTTTAAATCCAGGTCAATTCAATTATAAGGCATATCTTAAAAAGAAATACATTTATCATCAATTATTTATTGAAGCCAACAGTTTATTAAAGCTTGACAATAGCCAAACTACCATTTTTGGAATGGCGAATACCTTTAGGGCACATGTAAATTCCAAATTAAAACCTTTCAACTTTAAACCGGATGAATTAGCTATTATCAACGCCCTTTTACTTGGACAGCGCCAAGATATTAGCGAGGAAGTTTATACCAGTTATACCAACGCTGGGGCTATACATATTCTAGCCGTTTCTGGATTACATGTTGGCATCATACTTCTTATTCTAAGTTTTGTTTTAAAGCCTATTGAAAGGATTAAACACGGTAAACTAATTAAAATTATTTTACTGGTTTTAATGCTTTGGAGCTTCGTCATTATTGCAGGTTTATCAGCATCGGTTACAAGAGCTGTTACGATGTTTAGCATCGTTGCTATCGGTATGAACCTAAACCGTCCAACAAATATTTACAACACACTTACTATTTCCATACTTTTCATTTTACTTTTTAAACCTTTATTTTTATTCGATGTTGGGTTTCAACTAAGTTACATGGCTGTTTTTGCAATAGTTACAATCGATCCCCTTTTATATAAACTTTGGCAACCAAAAAATTGGGTTTTAGACAAATATTGGCATACGCTTACCATTACCATTGCAGCTCAGTTTGGCATCATTCCGATAAGCCTATATTATTTCCATCAGTTTCCCGCGTTGTTCTTCATTTCTAATTTGGTCATTATTCCATTTTTAGGTGTGGTTTTAGGGCTAGGACTCTTAGTTATTTTAATGGCCGTTTTAAATGTGCTACCTCAACTATTAGCATCAATCTTTGGCACCACCATAAGCCTTATGAACAGTTTTGTGGGTTGGGTATCACATCAGGAAGCATTTTTGTTTAAAAACATTCCTTTTAATTTCCTGTATGTTTTAGTGTTTTATGGACTTATAATTACAAGTTTTAGATGGTTTTTCAGGAACAATTATTCAAACTTAAAATATGCCTTAATTGCTATTGTTTTAGTGCAAAGTGCTTTTATTTATAACAAATACACAAAGCCCAATAACCAATTCATAGTATTTCATAAAAGCAGGAATAGCATTATAGGACAGGTGTTTAACAACCAAATTACCGTAACTCATGATGTTGATAGTATTGCTTCATCAAAATATAAAATTGTACGGGATTTTAAAGTTAAAAAACATATTGCCCATTCTGTTTTTGACACCATTCCCTCATTTTATATCCTGAATTCAAAAAAAGTTTTGGTTGTAGATAGTTTGGGTGCCTACAATACCATCAAGTTACAACCTGATTATGTGTTGTTGAGGCAATCGCCAAAATTAAACTTAGAACGCCTGATAAGTACCTTAAAACCTGAAATCGTAATTGCAGACGGCAGCAATTACAAATCATATGTTGAACGTTGGGAACGCATATGCCAAAAACAAAACATCCCTTTCCACCAAACTAGCAAAAAGGGAGCATTTGTTATTGATTACTAAGTTATTTATCCTTCGAATTCGGCTTTAAAAGCTTTGTAATATTCATTAAAATCTTCTTGAGATTTTATTTTTTTATAATCATCACTTTTAAACAACTTTAGATATAATTCCAGTTGCTTCGGTTGTTGATAACCGCGTATTGGCGCAATGACATCTGCTTTTTCATCAAAAAACACAATAGTAGGATACGCATTTACTTGCAAGTATCTGGCAAAGTCATGAGCACTATTTCTAGTTTTTGCCTTGGCTTCGTTGTAGTTGGGGTTAGAAAAGCTTTTATCTTTGTACTTTACTACTTCATTGCCTTCTCCATTGAATTTTACTGCATAGTAGTTTTCGTTTACATATTCTACGACATCGGCATTGTGAAACGTATTTTTATCCAACATTTTACATGGACCGCACCATACGGTGTACACATCCATCATGATTTTTTTCGGAGTCTTTTTCTGAAGTTTAATCGCCTCTTCTAGCGATACCCAGTTTATCTCCTGCGCTATTCCCGAAACGGAAGTAAGGAGCGCAACTGCTATTATTAAAACTAAATTTTTCATACTCGATTTGTTGCAAATGATGTGCCGAACTTACAAAAAAAGCACCTAAATGGGTGCTTTTTGAATATTTTTTAACGCTTTTTTCGATTAACGTACACCGTGCATTAGTTTTTTAAGAACAGGATTTAAAACAATTGATAAAAGTCCAACACCTATTGGAATTAAAGTAAATATCAAGAAAAATGTTCCTAAAGAATATTGTTCCGAAATCTTATCAATCATTCCTCCCATAGTACCCGCAGCTTTCTGACCAACCGCAATTGCCAAATACCAAACGCCAAACATAAACCCAATCATTCTGGGTGGCACTAGCTTACTTAAATAAGATAGACCAACTGGAGAGAGGCACAATTCTCCCATGGTATGAAACAAATAGGCTAGAATTAAAAATATAATACTCACGGAAGCCGTTTTTGCTCCTGATGGAATATCTGATGCTCCGTAGGAAAGAATAGCAAATCCTAATCCTAATAATATCAACCCAAGTCCATATTTCATAGCCGCACTTGGGTTATACTTGCTTTCCCACCATTTAGAAAATAATGGTGCTAAACTAATAATGAAAAATGAATTTAAGATTCCAAACCAAGTGGCATCGATCTCTAGAGTAGGATTGATAAACTTATCATACAATCTATACATTACCAAGCCCCAAATACCCACGAAAGCTAATGCTAAAATAATGTTAGATAAACCTATCCTTGTGTATGTTTTTTTGAATAATAAAAATAGTACCCAGGTTATAATTATTAAAGGTACTGTTGTTAAAAGTGCATCTACAATTTTAAAAATAGTTGCTGAAGAGCCAATTAATTCTCTATTTGTATAGTCTCTCGCAAATAATGTCATTGAACCTAATGATTGCTCAAAAAACGCAAAGAAAAACACAGTAAACAAACCAAAAATAGAAACAGCAATAATCCTATCCCTAACCACTGGCAAGTATCTCGCAATCCTTGTAACAAGCAATAATAAAAATAGCACTAGTGCAAGTAGTACAATAAAGTTAGTTCCGCTTAAGCCCGCAACTTCAAAAGGCAAAAGGTTTATATCTTTAATTTTTTCTAACGGATCGTTAAACAAATACAGCAAACCTCCTATAGTAGATAAGGCAATTAAGATTTTATCAAAAAGCGTAAAGGGATTTAGCTTGATATCCGTTGCTACTTCTTGTTCTTCAGGACTTTCTTCATTTATATTTTGAGGCAACTCCACCTCGTATACTTTAGACGGTTTGGCTCCAATACTTCCAAAAAGAGAACCAGCCAACCAAAATTGAAGCATTCCTAAAAACATAAAAATACCTGCTAAACCAAACCCCCAAGACCATCCAAAATTTTCAGCCAGATACCCACAAAGCATCATCCCAAAAAATGCACCTGCGTTAACACCCATATAAAATATAGTGTAAGCCCCATCTTTTTTAGATTCTTTTCCTTTATACATTTCAGAAATAACAGATGTGATATTGGGCTTAAAAAAACCAGTACCTATTACTAGTAATGCCAAACCTAAATAAAAGGAAAATGTGGTTTCTAACGCCATAGCTGCATGCCCTAGAGTCATTATTACACAACCAATAACCACTGCCATTCGGTAGCCAGTAATTTTGTCTGCTATCCAACCTCCAATAATTGGAGTTAAGTACAGTAAAGAAGCGTAAGTTCCTATAAGCGATAAAGCATGCTCACGTGGCCAGTCCCAACCTGGGTTATCACTTGCAAATGGTGCCGTTAAAAATAGTACTAGTAAAATACGCATTCCGTAAAACGAGAAACGCTCCCACATTTCGGTAAAGAACAGTACAAAGAGTCCAGCTGGATGGCCAATTACTTTGTCTTTAAAAAGATTTTCAATATCTGTACTCATTATTGGTATGTTTTTAATCGTTGATTTCTGGATCAGCTAGCTCAAAACCTTCTGTTTCGTCATTGTGCATCATGCGCTCATTATCTTCAGCACCATGCGTTAATCGCTTAAGTGGTTTTAAAAGAAGAATAAACAAGCCTCCAATAATTACAGTAAAGATCAGAATACCAAGAAATACAGCATACTCTCCATAATCTGAAGCCGACTCACCAACGATACCAGCCACTTTATTTCCTAAGCCTGTTGAAGCAAAATAAACACCCATCATTAGAGACGCATATTTTATTGGAGCGAGCTTAGTAATAAAAGACAGCGCAACTGGAGATATACATAGCTCACCGATGGTATGAAACAAATAGGCTAACACTAACCAAATCATGCTTGACGTTCCGGATTTCTGAAATTCCATGGCAGCAAATACCATAAACAAGAAACCAAAGCCCATAATAATAATACCTAAAGCCATTTTAAATAATGATGATGCCTCTTTTCCTTTTAACTTGCGTTTTGCCCAAATGCTGGCAACTAATGTTGCAAACATTATTATAAAACCTGCATTTAAACTTTGAAACATCACTGTCGGTATCTCAAACAATCCAAAAAAGTTTCTGTCAGTGTTACTTTCTGTATATAAATTCATCAAACCTCCAGCTTGTTCAAAAGCACCCCAAAAGATTATAACCATTATAAATGATAATAATAGTACTAGGAAACGATCTTTGTAGACTTGAGTCTCTAATTCTTTATAAATCATCATTAACAACGCTGCAATAGCAGTAAGAAAAACGAATAACAATCCATATCCCCAGTCCATAAAATACCATCCTACCAACGATGCTGCTAATAATACCCCAGCAATTGATAGTTGCTTTGGAGAGCTAAACAATTTTGAATACAATTTGCCATAGGAAACCTCGTCTGCGTCATCTGCTTTAGGTGGTTCATAATTACCAACTTGTGTTAGATATTTCTGTCCCGCGATATAATTTATCAAACCTAAAACCATTACAATTCCAGCAAGACCAAAACCAGCATGCCAACCCCATTCAGCAACAACTAAACCAACAATCATTGTCGCCAATAAAGACCCCAAGTTAATACCTATATAAAAGATACTAAACCCTTTATCTCGCCTGATATCTCCTTCTTTGTATAAACCTCCAACCATAGTAGAGATATTGGGTTTCAACAAGCCAACACCTAAAATAACGAGACCTAAACCTGTGTAAAACGCCCAAATATCAGTAAGTACTAGAACGCCGTGCCCTAAACACAACACTATAGCTCCCCATAGTACCGCTTTTTTCTGGCCAATGAGTTTATCTGCAATCATTCCTCCAGGAATAGACATTACATACACAAGCATGGTATACCAGCCGTAAAGCGCTAAAGCTTCCTTACTTGTCCAGCCTAAACCAGCTCCTCTAGCATCATCGCCAAGAGTAGATGTTGTCATATATAAAACTAAAAGCGCCCTCATGCCATAGTATGAAAAACGCTCCCACATTTCCGTTAGGAATAAAATATATAGCCCAATAGGTTGTCCAAATAGTTCTCTTTGGTGTGGCTTTAATGTTGATGTTGCCATAAATTATGTTGATTAGTTAGTATTATCCCTTTATATTCGATTCAACCTTTTCTTCTTCTTTAGGTTGCTTAATTTTATCTCCCAAGGTTTCGTTGATAAAGCTAGTCATTTTTTTATAGAGGTGTTTTCTCGTATTGCCACCGTAAATACCATGGTTTTTATCTGGGTACATTGCCCAATCAAATTGTTTATCGGCTTGCACCAATGCTTCTACCAATCGCATGGTATTTTGAGCATGTACATTGTCATCGGCAGTGCCATGAACCAAAAGAAAATCACCTTTTAGTTTATCCACATGGTTTATAGGCGAATTATCATCGTAACCATCAGGGTTGTTTTGTGGTGTGCTTAAATAGCGCTCTGTGTAAATGGTATCATAAAAACGCCAGCTTGTAACTGGTGCAACAGCAATTGCCATTTTAAATACATCGTTACCTTTAAATAGGCAGTTGCTACTCATAAATCCGCCGTAGCTCCAACCCCAAATACCTATTCTATTTGCATCAATATAGGGCAACTCTCCTAATTGTCTGGCTGCTTGAATTTGGTCTTCAACTTCATATTTACCAAGATCGTTCTGTGTAACTTTTTTAAAGGCGGCTCCTTTAAAACCTGTGCCCCTACCATCAATACACACCACAACGTAACCTTTTTGAGCTAACATTTGAAACCAATAATCATTTGTACTGTTCCAACTATTAGCAACCGATTGCGACCCCGGGCCAGAATACTGTGTCATAAACAATGGATATGTTTTAGAAGCATCAAAATTTACAGGTTTTAGCATCCACATATTCAGGTCATTTCCATTTACATGTATGGTACTGAAC
Organism: Hyunsoonleella flava; assembly: GCF_004310325.1. Taxonomy (GTDB): domain Bacteria; phylum Bacteroidota; class Bacteroidia; order Flavobacteriales; family Flavobacteriaceae; genus Jejuia; species Jejuia flava. The sequence continues at coordinate 103,603 of NZ_SIRT01000009.1, read as the reverse complement.
TCCTTTTTTGAGGTTGTAAACTCTGAAAGTTTTTGGGCCAACCTGTCGTTATCCTTTATGCTTTTGATGAGATTTCCTGATGAAGCACTATTTAAAGTGTACTCTGGTGGTGTGGTGGCACTTGAGAATGTATTTATGAAATAAGAGAAGCCTGCGCTAAAAGACGCACTATTTGTGCCATTTGTTTTGGTTAATCGCTCTTTACTTCTTCCATTTAACTTTATACTGTAAACATCCCGATTGATGGAACCATTTTCTGTAGATTGATAAAAAATAGTTTTACGATCTTCGTCATAGCCATAATAATTTGTGACTTCCCAGTTTCCTTTGGTTACTTGATTGATTAAATCTCCATCTTTATCGTAATGGTAAATATGATTGTACCCGTCCTTCTCACTTGTCCAAATAAAACTATTATCTTTTAAAAACGTGAGGTTATCGGTAATATCAATATAAGCGTTATCCTTTTCGGCAAGTACTATTTCTGAAGTATTGGTTTCTGCATTTATAAACCATAGGTCCAGTTCATTTTGTTGACGGTTCATAAATTGCGCACTCAACACATCGGCATCATTTGTCCATTCAATTCTTGGAATATAAAAGTCCATGTATGCTTTATCAACTTCTATATCAGAAAGTTTATCCTTCTCAACATCATATAAATGAAGTGATACCTCAGCGTTCTTTTCTCCTGCTTTTGGGTATTTAAACACCTGCTGTTTTTGGTATAATTCTGTGCCATATATATCCATGGAAAATTCAGGCACATCAGTTTCATCGTAACGAATGAACGCAATTTTATTACTGTTTACATTCCAATCAAAAGCCCGTACTATGGAAAACTCTTCTTCATAAACCCAATCTGCTATGCCGTTTATAATTTTATTCTTTTCGCCATCAAACGTAAACTGAGTAACCTTATTTGAACCTAAATCTTTCACATATAAATTGTTCTCAAAACCGAATGCTATTTTATTGCCATCAGGCGAAAATGTAGGCTCTTGTATTTTATCATCAGAAACCTTGGTAACTGTTTTATCGTCAATATCATACACGTAATAATACCCTAAAGACGAACGTCTGTAAATGGATTCCTCCTCAGTTACCAACAAGACCTTTTGCTCATCGTCACTAAAAGTATAATCAGTAAAATAATTTAACTCTGGAATATCTCTAGAAGACACCAAGGTTTTTACATTCTGAAGTGTTTTGTAATCGTAAATATCAATGGATGTTGATCGTGTTGCTCTATCAAAGTTTAAAACAGAATAGCGCTGTCCGTTTTTCATGGAATGCAATACATCCATTCTTTCAGTTCTAAAAGCACCACTCCAAATATCTTCTAGGGTAATTTCTTTAGTTTGCGCATTTAGTGATAGAGAAAGGAAAAGGCAAACACAAAGGGCTAATTTTAAAAAGTTCATACGTTCGTCATTATCTTATTTCGATAGTTTATCAACTTCCACTTCTAATTATTTCATTAAAATAAAATTACAAATCATAGACATTTAGCCGAAAAAACTACTTAATTCATAAACCGATTTCAAGTTTACTAAAAATTATGTAATTAACCGAAATTATTAACAGTTAAATCATGCGGTTTACTTAGTTGTTCAATTTTCTTGCCAAGAGTAGTATCTTTGCACTTTAAAACGCTATGATGAGCAAAACAATTTCTGGTTTTTCTAAACTCTCAAAATCTGACAAAATTGATTGGATAGTTGATACGTATTTCCCAAATAACAGGAATGCCAAGGGTGTTTTAATGCAATACTGGAATACTGATGTAAAATTACAGCAATTACATGATGAGTTTATTGAGAACACCATAAGCAACTATTATTTACCACTAGGTGTAGCGCCAAATTTTTTAATCAACGGTAAAACGTATACCATACCCATGGCTATCGAAGAAAGTTCTGTTGTGGCGGCCGCTAGTAAAGCCGCTAAATTTTGGTTAGATAGAGGTGGTTTTACAGCTGAAGTAATTTCTACAAAAAAAATAGGACAGGTTCATTTTAAATTCAATGGAAACCAGCAACACTTATCATCATATTTCGCATTTATAAAACCCCGATTAATTGAAGAAGCAAAACATATTACCGCAAATATGGAAAAACGCGGTGGTGGTATTTTAGATATTGAATTGCGGGATAAAACTGAAGCTATTAAAGACTATTACCAACTGCACGTTTCTTTTGAAACATTGGATGCCATGGGTGCTAATTTCATCAATTCATGTTTAGAACAATTTGCAAAAACGTTTAAAAGCGGTGCATTGGATTTTGACGGCTTTGCCGAGGATGAGAGGCATATTGATGTAGTAATGAGTATTTTATCCAATTATGTCCCTGATTGTATAGTGAGAGCCGAAGTTAGTTGTCCTGTTGAACAATTATCCGAAAACAACGGTGTCTCAGGTGACGCTTTTGCTAGTAAATTTGTTGAGGCTGTAAAGATAGCAGAAATAGAACCGTATCGTGCAGTTACGCATAATAAAGGCATTATGAATGGCATTGATGCTGTAGTTTTAGCAACGGGCAACGATTTTAGAGCTGTGGAAGCTGGTGTACATGCTTATGCTTCTCGAAATGGTTCATATAGTAGTTTATCGCATGCTGAAGTTAAGGATGGTATATTTACATTTTGGATGGAAATACCATTAGCTCTAGGTACCGTTGGCGGACTAACAGGCTTACATCCGTTGGTTAAGTTAGCTTTGGAATTATTAGATAAACCCTCGGCAAAAGAGTTAATGCAAATTGTAGCAGTTGCTGGTTTAGCCCAAAATTTTGCAGCGCTACGCTCTCTTACAACTACTGGTATTCAACAAGGACACATGAAAATGCATCTGATAAATATTTTAAATCAGTTTGGAGCTACCGATTCTGAAAAACAAAACTTAGTTGAGCATTTTAAAACGGAAACTGTAACTCATAATGCTGTAGTGCAAGCTCTGAAAAACTTACGCAATTAATCACGCTCTAATCCATCATATTGAAAACATTTAAAAGTAACGGTAAATTATTAATAACAGGAGAATACGTAGTTCTTGATGGCGCCGTTGCTTTAGCTATTCCTACCAAATATGGACAATCACTTCATGTTGAATCAGTTAAATCACAACATATGGATTGGCAGAGTTTTGATCACAAAAAAAATATTTGGTTCGAGGGTAAATTTGGCTTGAATAATTTCGAGATTCTGACTCAACTTCAGGATGACGATACATCAGAAAGACTACAGCAAATATTACAAGCAGCGCGGTCTTTAGATGAAAATTTCCTGTCATCTGAAAATGGTTTCAAGGTTGAAACACATTTAGACTTTCCAAAAAACTGGGGACTTGGCACCTCGTCCACCTTAATCAATAATATGGCGCAATGGGCACATGTTGATGCATTTCAATTATTAGAACACACCTTTGGAGGCAGTGGATATGATATTGCTTGCGCTCAACATGATACACCAATCACCTACCAATTGAACAATAAAGCACCTATTGTAACCCAAGTAGATTTTAATCCGCCATTTAAGGAGCACCTTTACTTTGTTTTTCTAAATAAAAAGCAAAACAGTAGAGAGGGTATTGCCCATTACAAGGCTTTAAAAGCTGATTTAACACCTATTATTGCCGATATAAATGCCATTACGAAAGCGATAACCTTGTGCAAAAACTTAAATCAATTTCAAGAGTTGATATTCGCTCATGAAAAGATAATAGCAGCAACAACTAAACAACACACAGTACAATCTCTCTATTTTAATGATTTTGACGGTGCAATAAAAAGTCTTGGTGCTTGGGGAGGCGACTTTGTTTTGGTGTGTTCTGAAACCAATCCCACAAATTACTTTCACGAAAAAGGTTTTGATACAGTAATACCTTATACCGATATGATTTTAAAATAAAAAAGTCTCATTTTAAAAATGAGACTTTTCAGTTTTAGTTAGTTTTAGTTGTGTTTTTATTGTATTTGAAGTTCAGCTCTATTATCTTCAATTTCAGCTGCATCCTTTAGTGCATTGTACAACTTCGAGTTTACAACACTAGACTTTTGGGTCTCTACTCTATTTGCAAACGATTGGTAATTCTCCAATTCCACCGCTGGTGTTTTTTTAGTAACCTGCACCATGTACACACCTCTTTCTCCTGAAATTAGTTTTGAAGTTTCGCCTTCTTCCAGGGCAAATGCAGCACCTACAACCATTGGCTCTCTACCTGCACCAGAAATGGTAGGGTTTTTCATATTCACCGCTAGAGCTGTTCTAACAGTTGTGTTTTCGGCAGTAGCAACATCCTCTAAAGTAGTTGCCGTAACGCGTTCTTTAATCATTTCAGCCTTACGCTCTTTTCTTATCTTAGGCAATACTGTTGCCGAAGCATCTTCTACAGCCATTAAACCTTCCTCGTGTTTTGCAACCAGTTGCGCCACTACATATCCTCCTGAAATTGTAAAACGCTTTATATCGCCTATCTCGGCCTCATCTTCAAACGTCCAACGCACTATAGGTCTTTGATTACCAATACCGGGAATGTTCTCATCAAGAGCTTTCACACCATTTACCGGACGAACCGCATAATTGTTTGCTTTTGCTACTTCTTCAAAATCACCTTCTTTTGCTTTAATCTCAAAATTTGAAGCATCTCTAAAAACAGCGTTTATGGTTTCTTCAGAAGGTTCTATCTTTCTAGCAATTGTACCTACCTTAACACCTTCTTTTTCATGTCTTTTGTCATCAATTCTTATAATATGATATCCGAATTGAGATTTCACAATATCCACTGAACCTTTTTTGTTGTCAAATAAAAATTTAGCAAATGCTGGATCAAAAGCCAATGGATTAAATGTAGAGTAACGTACCCAACCAATACTCCCATCATTTCCTTTTGATCCATCAGTATTTATCTCGTTGGCCACTTCATTAAATTTAGCTTTATTATTCTTCACCAACGGAAGCAAACTATCCACCTTCGCCTTTGCTTGTTCTTCAGTCAAAATAGTTTCGGCAGTAGCTGCTCTAGAACCCAAGAAAGGAACAATAATATGACTAGATTCGATTGAGTCTAAAATCTTTTTGAATCCAATTGCTTTGGTTAATTTGAAGTAACCATTATCCTTATAAGGTCCATAAACTTCATTTTTCTTTAGATTATAAATACTATCTACAACAATCCCAGAAAAACTTTCTCTAAAAACAAAGCGATCTTGAAACTTCACGTCCGACTCTGCAGTTAAATTGATATATTCTTCATGATTCTCTACAGCTGAAAACGCGTCTATAGGATCAGTTCTTCCATCTTTATCTTTTATTCTTCCTGTTTTAAAAACCTTAAGGTCATCCTTTATAGCATTTTCATCACCTACAGTTGCCGTTTCTTTAAATTCAACAAATTTAATATCCCTAGAAGCTTCAACTTCATACTCACTTTTGTGATCTTTAATATATGCTTGTATGTCTGATTTAGTAACCGAAATAGTACTATCGGCAATTTTAGTGTAAGGTATTTGCACAAATTTAATATCTACCTTATTTCCTTCTAGCTGATGCTCCAACTCCCCTTCAGCAAGAGTGCCCACTAAACCAGCCTTAACTAAATTAAAATAGTTTTGCTGTAATGCATTTGCAGCAACATTTTGTTCGTAGTTTATCCAGCTTTGGTATTGTTCTTCTGAAGTGTTTTTTAAGTTAGCAATGTACTCGTTCAATTTACCCTCATCAAATATCCCTGCTTCGTTTGAGAATTGCGGATTACCAGCCAAGGCAGTCTTTAATAAATCTCGCATTTGGTCTTTCTCAATTGAAATTCCTAATTTTTCATATTGAGCGGACAAGACAGCTTCTCTTACCTCTTGATCCCAAACACGGTTCATTACCTGTGTACTTGTAGCATTTGGCCCCATTTGACGCTGCATAATTTCCACTTTTTTCAAGAAGTCCTCACGATTGATGTCCTTACCATTAATGGTTGCCACGGTATTTTGTGACCTTGCTGAAAGTGCATCGCTATTTCTAAACAAATCTGCTAATACAAAGGAAAATAATGCCAATGCAATAATTAATATCAAAAATAATGAGCGTTGTCTAATTTTATTTAAAACTGCCATGTGCTTTGTAAATTTTAAGTCGTTGAGCTATTTTTTATCAATTCTTCAACTAATGCTTCAATATCAAATTTTAATATTGATGTTTGAAAAAATATCGTGCGCGAAAATACCATTTTATATCAAATAATAAAAGGAGAAACAGGCAATTATTGCTAGTTGAACCTTTGAAGGGTAAAACATCTAATCTTCGTTCATAAGTTTAACCTCTACTAAATCAATTTTAGTATTGGAAACTTCTAAAATTGTGAATTCGAAAGCATCTATCGCAATAACTTCATCCTTTTGGGGAATTTCTTCGGTATGATTTACGATTAACCCTCCCAAGGTTTCATAGTTTTCATCTTCTGGAAGATTAATTTTATAGGTTTCATTAATATAATCTACCTCCATTCTTGCTGAAAACTGGTAGGTTTCATCGTCTATTTGTTGTTCTTTGAACACAACAGTATCATGTTCATCCTCAATTTCACCAAATAGTTCTTCAACAATATCTTCCACTGTCATTATCCCAGAAGTTCCTCCATACTCATCTAAAACCACAGCAATACTTTTTCTTTTTTTTATTAGAATATTTAATACATCGCTCACCAAAACGGTTCCTGGCACAAACTCTACAGGTAGAAGAATAGATTTGATGGTCTTTGGTTTTTTAAACAGCTCAAAGGAATGTACATATCCTAAAATATCATCTATTGAGTCTTTATACACCAATATTTTGGAGCAGCCAGTTTCAGTAAACAAACTATTTAGAGATTTTACGGTGTCATTGATTTCAACAGCAATAATTTCAGTTCTGGGCACCATGACTTCCCTTGCTTTCACCTCTGAAAATTCCAATGCATTCTGAAAGATTTGAATCTCTGAATCTATCTCATCATGCGCTTCAACAGATTCCATTTGTTCGCTAATATAGTTCCCAAGTTCAACCTTAGAAAATGCCATTTGAATGTTGTCACCCTCGGTTTTAAAAAAATACTTTAAAACCAAATCTGATATCCAGATTACAAAATCTGATATCCAAGTAAATAGTACATAAAAGATGTAGGCCGGAATTGCCAAAACTTTTACAAGTGTGTTGGCGTAAATCTGAAAAAACACTTTTGGCAAAAATTCTGCCGTGATTAAAATAACAAACGTAGAAATAACGGTTTGTGTTAATAAGCTTAAGTCAGTCAATAAATAATTAACGAAGGTATTATTAGTGGGCAATAGCGTTTGAAACCAGTTTACCAAAACATCTCCCATAAAAAATCCATAAATCACTAGTGCAATATTGTTTCCAATAAGCATAGTGGTAATAAATTTTGATGGTTTTGCAGTTAATCGTCTTAAAACAGTAGCGAGAATGCCTTCTTGCTTCTTCTCAATTTCAATATGAATTTTGTTAGAGGACACATAAGCAATCTCCATCCCAGAAAAGAATGCAGAAAGAATTAAAGACAATACAATTATAACAACATAAAGTGTCATTTATTTGTCTCTATTTTCAAATTTTTTCATAAACTTTCTTCTGAAGAAGAACATGAAAATTGCCGTAATCCCCAATAATATTGAAGGATAAGCAATTTCCCCATTTGCAGAATATTTTGAAATTGCATCATAAATAAATAATGCTGCAAAGACTAAGTAAACAAATTGAAAAAACTTAGCGTATTTCATATACTTTTAATAATTATACCGCAAAGATACTTAAATTGAGGGTTTTAATGGTATAGATGAAGACTCAAATATTATTCATCAACAGTGATAAGGCCAGTAATTTCTAAAACCTCAGCATTTGTGAATTTAGAATTAGAATCGAAGCCATTACCGTTTATGATATCTTGTCCAGTTCTGAATGTTACTGGTTTATTTGTAAACAGCCAATTTTTTTCCTGGTCGTAGTACAATTGCTCTGCAAAAAGGGTATCATTACTATGGGTGGTAATTTTCACATTGCCTTGCAAATCAATAATATTGGTTTTATTGTAAATAATGGCGTAATCTGAAATTACTACGCTTTTTTTACCGTCCTCAAAAAGCTCTAAGTTAACACCATCTGTAAATTCGTTGTAAGCAAATTTCATATTGCTATAGTCATACATCTTCGGACTCTTTAATATGGCTTTAACCTTTCCTGAATCTGTATATTTTAAATTGATATTTTCAGCTACACCGATGGGTTCGTTATCTGAAATACCAATATTCTGAACATCCTTGAGATTGTTTGTGCATGAAGTGAGCATTATCAAAAAAAGCCCTATTGCAAATAGTTGCTGATATGAATTACATATAACCATTAAGAAGAAATAAAACTTATCCTATAAAAAAACATAGTCATAACTAACGCTATGACTATGTTTAATATATAATATTTTAATATGCTGTTCTGCATTAAATACTTGGCACTGTTACCGAACCTCCAATCCAGCAACCAATTTGAATTACTTGTCCGCTATTACCCTCGGTAAATATCTCAGCTTTTTGAGGTGCCTTAGCTTCATAATTTGCAGCACTCTGAGCTGCAGATTTCTTTAACGTTGGGTCTACACGCGATGCTTTTCTTGCTTCTTGTGCAGCATACCAATACACGGCTCTTTTATTAAAGTTAGTTGTACCACAATTTTTGGCACTTGCCGCATACATAGATGCTATTGATAAATGTGGACGTCCATTTGATGGATTAAGCTTTAAAGCATTTCTAAAATAACCTCTAGCTTGTCCGTATCTTCCTTTTTTCTTTAAAATCAATCCAATTCTATTAGCCAATTTAGCTTTTTTGAATGTATCTGACTCCAAATCGTAAGCTTCTTTCAAATAGCTTTCAGCTTCTGACGTTTTTCCATTTTTAAGCAAAATAGTAGCAACAAAATACTTTGTATCTGCAGAAGGCGCAGTAGCATCGTATGCTTTTACCAACTTCTCATATAGAGGATCATCAGTACATTCTTTGTTATACATTCTACTTACTGCACGTTTTAACCAAATTGCATCGTTAGTGTGAGCGTCAAAGTCTTTATTGTATAGTGGAATTAAGTTAGCGCAATTTGCACGGTCTCCTAATTGTGTATCCACACTTCCAGATATTTGATCAAAGGCATTTAAAACTTGACCATAATATTTTTGATATTTTTTATCTTTTGAAGTCAATGGTGTTCCAGCCTCTTCTTTTTGTACTAGTTTGTTCAGCTTTTCAGAAGCTATCTGTACTTCTTCTTCAATTTTTTCAACTACATCATCATACTTATTAAATAAGTCCTTTGCTGGTTTTTTACCAGCATCATACAGCTTCACCATCAAATAAAAGTAAGTGTATAAACTTTTAGGGTTATCAAATGATTTTTTATCTGTAGTATAGGCTGTATCAAAGCATTCGTATAGCTCCTCATCGGTTTTTCCTAGAACCGATTTGTTATCAAACATCAGCTGACATGCCTTTGCAGCATATTCTCCCTGCGGTGTTTTGGATGCAAAATGGGCTCTTCTATCTTCCCACAGCTTCATTAAATCATTTAAAAAACCTACTTTCTCATCACCTGAGGTCTTATCTATTTTATAATTTAAAATTTTCTCTCCGTAAACATATATTGCACGGTTAAACTTGGGATTGCTTGCCCATAGCTCGGTAAAAGGTTTATACGCCGCCTCATAGTTCTTTGCCTTGGCATATTCTGTCATAATTGACAATTTAGCCATATTCTCTTCTTGTGTTTGCGCATTTAAACCGCTTACACCTACTATTAAGAAAGCGAATAAAGAAGTTAATAATGTAATTTTTGTTTTCATGATAATCGTGTTACTCTGTTAATCATATTTCCGTTTTTGAAACCATCTATCGTTCAAAGATAAACTAATCTGAAAATTTATAAAGTTCTCTTCTATTAAATTGTTATTGGTGGTACCTCTTCTTCCAATCTCCAATCCTATATTTGCATTAGAACCAAAATCTCCAACTGGTACACCTACTCCAAAAGATATGCCAAACTCTTTAATTTGTTGTTTATTACCAGAATTAAAGATAACCAGACCAGTATCTTCTAACCTAAAACCAGCCCTGTACACCAATCGCTTAAAGTAACCTGAAAACGCATTATACTCTGGTATATAAAAACCACCAATAGAGTAACGATACCCATCGTCATAAATTGTTGCTCCAGAAGTATAGAACGGATTGTTAAAATTACTTAATTGTTGTGATTCATACTCAGCTCCTACAAACCATTTTCTTGGAGCGCCAATTCCGGCGCCAATTGAATACTTTGACGGCAAAACTAAATCGGTTTCCAATAACCCTTGCGCTACCAAATCTACCTCAATTTGACTTGTTATCACTTCTTGTCCTGAGTTTCCAACGTTAACTGTTGAGATTGCCCTTCTATTTTTAGAAGTAATACTACTTTCAGGTGTAAATGTAAATGCTGTTGTTAGCTCTAAAGATTCATTGAGATTTGTTTTATAATACATCCCAAAATCAACATTTAATCCACTTAAATCTGAACGGTTATTTTCTCTAGATTGGGCAAATAATGGCACGCCATCATTATCAAAACGAAACTGTATCGCACTATTTTGAATGTTTCCAAAATTATATTGTGCATTAACACCGATACTCAAATTATCCAAAATACTATAACCAAATCCTAAAAATGCCTTATTTAAACCACCTTCACCATCAAACCTACTTGTTGTTCGCCCATCTTCATTCTCTGTATCTAATCTATAGCCAACTGCAGTGTAAGGCATTAGGCCCAATCCTACACCAAATTTTCCAACAGGTAAGTTTAATGCAAAATAATCAAATGTTGTTGAGGATACATTTGCTGTACCAGAATCACTTTTTAAGCCTGTGCTAGAGTAACTTCCACCAATGGTATATTTTACTGGCCTACTTTCATTATTAAACATTAATAGATTGGGACCGGTAAATGTAGCTGGGTTTCGAAGGTTCATATGTATACTATCAGCATATATGCTAATACCTCCCATACTTCTGTTTTCAACAGTACCTTTAAACTTTAGGCTTCCTATTCCATAAAAGGAATAGGGAGAAGCTGTACCCTCTTGAGCATAAGACGAGAAAGTAAAAATAGCAACAAAAACTACTAAAAGTTTTTTTATCATTAGTTTGAATTGAATTCTAGTATATAATTTAAACCCTCCAACAGAAAATTCGAGGTGGCAAATATGCTACTTTTTAATTGTTCTGACAAGAAATTAGCATCTCCGCCTGTTAAAATAACTGTTAAATCTGAATATTTTTCTTGATAGTTACCAATAAAGCCATCTATTTCATTTACAACACCATTAACAACTCCTGAATGTATCGAATTACTAGTTGATGTACCTATTATCTTATCTGGAGTTTCAGTTTCTAATAACGGCAAATTTGCTGTTAAATTATGTAGCCCTTGATAGCGCATTCTTATTCCAGGTGAAATAGCACCTCCTAAGTATTCATTGTCATTAGTAATGAAATCATATGTAATACAAGTGCCTGCATCAATAATCAACACATTATTATCTGGATAGTGGTATACCGATGCGCTCACCAAAGCAATCCTATCAATGCCTAATGTTTCTGGGGTGTCATAACTATTTTTAAAAGGGACTTTTGTTTTATGATTAAGCTCTAAAAGATTAAAACCCTTATTAACAGCTTTTATCTGGGGTTTTTTTAGCCTCCCCACGGACGAAACAATACCTTGTTTAAGCCTTGGGTATGTTGACTTCAACTTATTTACCTCATCAACAACACCAGATAACTTTGTTGTTTTTTTAAAAACAAGTTCATGCCTTTCAAAACCAGCAAGTTTCACATAAGTATTCCCAACATCTATAATTAAATTCATTCTGTAAGAAAAACGTAAAACTACGAAACCACATTTACTTAAATCTTAAAAAATCTATAATTATTAGGATAAAGAATAGCTCACTTTTTATTATTTTTATTTTGGTGAATAATAAAAATGAATTTATATTTGCAACCGCTTTGGCGAGGTACCTTAGCTCAGTTGGTAGAGCAAAGGACTGAAAATCCTTGTGTCCCTGGTTCGATTCCTGGAGGTACCACAAAAAAAATCCCGAAACTTTATTGTTTACGGGATTTTTTGTTTTAGTCATTTATCTATTCTATTTTAGTATAAGAATAAATCCAAAAAACGCTTAGCACAACAATGCCAAAACGCATTACTTTAAAACATATTGCCAATACCTTTGGCGTATCCATCGCCACGGTATCCAAAGCGTTAAGCGACAGCTATGAAATTAGCACCAGTACAAAGGAGAAAATAATAGCCTATGCACGTGAGCACAATTACAAGTCTAAAAGTATCGATTTAAGCTTACTGCATAAAAAAACTAAAACCATAGGGGTTATTATCCCAAATATTATGAATAGTTTTTTTGCTAAGGTTTTTGTGGGGATAGAGGCTAAAGCCAATGAAAAAGGTTATCATTTAATTTCTTGTATCTCCAACGAATCTTTTGAAAAAGAGGTGAAGACGATGGAATTATTGAAGAGCGATACGCTTGACGGCATTATTATCTCCCTAGCAGAAGAAACCCAAGTAAACCAACAATTTGCACATTTAAAGAATGCTATAAATGAAGGTGTACCTATCGTGATGTTTGATAGAGTTTCAGAAGAAATTGCATGCGACAAAGTAATAGTGAACGATACGGAAGGGGCTTTTGAAGCCACAGAACATCTAATTAAAACAGGTTGCAAACGTATTGCATTAATTTCAGTAATTGATAATTTAAGTGTTGGTAAACTTAGGGTTGAAGGTTATAAGAAAGCATTGCTGCAACACAATATTCCTGTTAATGAAAAGCTTATAGTACGTATCGGAAAGTTTGAGGATTTTGATACTGCTTTAAAAATTATATTGGCCGACAAAACAATTGATGGTTTATTATGCTTAGAAGAAAGTGCTGCTGTAAACGCATTGCGTATAGTAAAACATATGGGTTACAATATCCCGGAGGAAATGTCTATCGCCTGTTTTACTAACGGAAAAATGCTACAACATTTAACGCCCTCAATCTCTGCAATTAGTCAACACGGAAAATACATTGGCGAAACAGCTGCAAGTATTTTGATAGACCGCATAGAAAATGAAGATCAAAATAAACCCTTTACCACCAGAGTTGTAAAGACGAGTTGGATTGAACGGGAAAGCACAAGGCAGTTATAGTGTGTTTTCCTGTAAAAAAGTAGAAAAGGATTAGAGAGAAAAGCCCCCGATTGGGAGCTTTCTTTGACTAACTCAAATAACACTTAATCCATATCAAATCGTACACCTAATGATATGTTATTTTGATCTACAATTTGGTCTTTAAAAATAGGTGACAAATCGTATTTAAGATATAATGCTGTATTACCAAAGGCCACGTAGGCACTTAGTCCGTAAACTAAATCGGTAGTATTTAAGCCTCGTTTTTGCTTGTCTTTTATTCGTTCTCCATCCAAATCATATTTTAGTTTCTGGCGTGTCCCAATATTGAAACCAGCATATCCGCCAACCCCAATCTTAAACTTCCTTTTTGTTGAATATCTAAAATAGGTGTCTCTTTCAATTTTCTTAGATGGGCCAAACTCAAAATGTACAGGGAATACCAAATTCGTCACTGTTAGCTTTGATTTTCTTAGGTTTTCAGGGAATTCCTCGAGCATAGTTTGGTTGCCATTCTTTACAAAATACTGGTTATCATTAGGTTTTAAGCCATTAATATGTAAAGACACACCGTATTTAAAACGTGCAAAGTTTGAGTTTTTAAACAGACGATATTTCCATGCCCAACCCATCTCAAAAAAGCGGGAGCCACCAATTTTATATGGCGTATCGTCAAAACTCTGTCCGTCTATGATAGCGTTGTTCAGTCCAAAGGCTAAAACAAAATCACTTTTGGTACGTCGGTCATATTTTCTGTACTTTGGTTTATCGTTTTTCTTTTTACCGATATAAATCCAACTAAGATCTTCATCGTCCGATCCAATTCTTATATAATCCACGTCATCATCCTCTTCTTCTCCATATCCTTTTTCATTGCGTTCCAATAAGGCAATTTTATTTGTTAGGATTGCGGTACGATTTTCAATATTCAACGCGCGTTTTTTTGCCATTTCCATTTTTAGGTCTTGGGCTTCCTTTTGGGTTATTTCTCCATTTTTTAAACGTGCATCGATGGCCTCTACTTCGGCTTTTAAAAGCGCTTTCTCTTCAGCTTCAACCTTTTTTATGGTTTCTTTTAGCTTTTGTATTTCAGCCTGATTTACTGTTTTTGGAATAGTGTCTTGTGCAGTGATGAGTTGCACACATAAGCTTAGAATAATTAATACGAAATACTTTGTAATTGTTTGCATAACTGTTCGTTTTTTGGTGCTGAATTAGCTTCAACACGTGTTGATGATTTATTAAATTAATTGATTGATGATGTTAATCGTTACGTTGGGCAACTGCCGTTTTTATAGAACCGTAGCTACTTTTAAATGCCTTGAAAACTTTGTCTCGGAAGGATTCATCCAACTCAAACTCCACTTCTTGGAGCAATAAAGCCGCATCAATTGCAACTTGATCCTCATTCTGCATTCTACTTAAAAGAATATCGCGTTGTGCAGCTTTTAAAAGTGAATCGATGGATGCATCAGAAACCCCAGATTTTTTTTCGCTCAATGCATGAATAGCATCTGCTACCTCTTGTGCCTTTCTATTCTCAAAAGATATGATCTCAACAGCTTCGGATTGCTCTAAATCTTTTTCTTTCTTTATATTTTGAATTATCGGTTCTTCTGCAATACGTTTTGAAGGTTCATCTTGATAGTTCTTTGCTTTGTTTATAATCAGGCTTAGGCCTTCCTTATTACTTTGGTTATCAGCATCCTCTTTGGCTATAGTTGTCTCTACTCTGGTAACTATAACATCTTTTTTTACTGAGGTATCCATTGGGGTTTCAACTGCCTCCTCGGTATTTACAACTTCAGGAATATGAGTGTCTTTATCATTGCTAAAAAACTGAGTTGCTATAAATAGAATTCCTATAGCGCTTGCAGCAATGCCTATCCACCAAAATCCTTTGTTGCTTGATGCTTTTTCCTCGGCATCCAGTCGTTCAGTTAACGTCTCCCAAGCCCTTTCAGACGGGGCAATGGTGCGCTTTTCTAACTTCTCTTTAAAGTCGTTTTCATATTTAATTGGTGCCATAGCTTGTTTTATTTAATGTCTTAATTTGTTCTTGAAGCATTTTTCGTGCTTTAAATAATTGCGATTTTGAGGTGCCCTCACTAATATTCAAAAGTTCGGCTATCTCATAATGCTTATATCCTTCAATAGCATACATTACAAATACCATTCGGTAACCTTCTGGTAAAGCATCTATTAGTTTTTGTATGTCGTTAACTTCTAAATCTGTTTGTATACTGTTACTATGCTGATTGGTACTTACATCTTCATCTGAAATAAATTCAACGCTTTTTTTTTGCCTTAAATATGAAATAGATTCCCGAATCATGATACGGCGTATCCACCCTTCAAAACTACCTTCGCCCTTGTAGGATTTTAAATTTTTGAATACTTTAAAAAACCCATTAAGCATAGCTTCCTCTGCTTGATGAATATCTTTTATGTAGTATCTGCACACACTTAGCATTTTTGGAGCATGCATCTCAAAAAGCACATGTTGCGCCTCACGATTGTTCTTTATCGCCTTTTTTATCAATGCGCCTTCGTTTTTATGCAGTTGTATTACTTTCAAGAGAGATTTCATTGTTGCTTTCTATTTATAAAGACGCAAAAGGTTTTAAAATGGTTGCCTGATGATAAAAATAAATTTTTAAAGCTATATCATTTGATTTTACCTATAATAATACAAATTCGATATAGTATTAAGATGAAAGGCCTTAACATTAGAATAATAATGCACTTATTTACAACGTATCATTGAAATAAAAAAAGTTAAAAGATCGAAAACAACTTATAGAAATTTATTCTGGAGAAGACTGTAGACTTACTTCTTCCTATCTATAACATAATTCACCATAAGCTCCAGTGAATCTCTGTACTCAGAATCTGGGTAATTTCGCAACAGTTGTAGCGCTTCTTCCTGAAAGGCTTTCATTTTGGAAATTGCATAGTCCAATCCACCATTATCTTTTACAAAATCAATCACTTCCTTAACCCGTTTTGTATTTTTATTGTGGTTTTTAATGGAATTGATCAACCATTTCTTGTCTTTCTTATTGGCGTTGTTGAGAGCGTAAATTAAAGGTAAGGTCATTTTTTGCTCCTTAATATCTATACCTGTGGGTTTGCCAATTTGCGTTTCTCCATAATCAAATAAATCATCCTTTATTTGAAATGCCATACCTATGAGTTCTCCAAACTTTCGCATTACGTCTACATGTTGAGAATCTGGTTTTACAGAAGCAGCACCCAAACTACAACAAGCAGCTATTAGTGTTGCCGTTTTTTGACGGATAATTTCATAATACACTTCTTCAGTAATATCCAGTTTTCGTGCTTTTTCAATTTGAAGTAATTCGCCCTCACTCATTTCGCGAACAGCAATAGAAATGATTTTTAGCAAATCGAAATCATTATTATCTATTGAAAGCAATAAACCTTTGGAAAGTAAATAATCTCCAATCAAAACCGCAATTTTGTTTTTCCAAAGTGCATTTACCGAGAAAAAACCTCTACGACGATTACTGTCATCCACCACATCATCATGCACCAATGTGGCAGTATGAATCAACTCTATAACCGAAGCACCACGATATGTGCGTTCGCTCACCTCACCATCAGAAACCATTTTGGCCACTAAAAACACAAACATAGGGCGCATTTGCTTCCCTTTTCGGTTTACAATGTAATGCGTAATTCTATTTAATAAAGCCACCTTGCTAGACATGGACAACTGAAACTTTTGTTCGAAAAGTTCCATTTCAAATGCTATTGGTGCTTTTATTTGTTCTACTACTTTCAATTGATTGGTTTAAGGAAATGCAAAGATAAGTGTTAGGATAGAATTTTTTAGGATTTGTTAGCCAATTGTCCACAAGCAGCATCAATATCTTTCCCTCTACTTCTTCGAATAGTTACCGTTATGTTGTTGGCTTCCAATACATTTTGATACATATCTATTGCTCTTGAATCTGCTTGCTGAAATTCACCATCGTCAATAGGGTTGTATTCAATAAGATTGACTTTACTAGGTGCAAATTTGCAAAACTGCACCAAGGCGTCTACGTCTTTTCTTTGGTCGTTTATACCTTTCCAAATTACATATTCGTAGGTAATTCTGTTCTTGGTTTTTGCATACCAATACTTTAAGGCCTCTCTTAAATCTGCCAACGGAAAGGTTTCGTTAAACGGCATAATGGATGTTCTTACCGCATCAATTGCAGAATGTAAAGACACAGCCAGTTTAAATTTCACATCATCATCTGCCATTTTTTTAATCATCTTTGGCACGCCAGATGTGGATACTACAATACGCTTTGGAGACATTCCCAAGCCTTCATCAGATGTGATTTTATCAATCGCCTTTAAAACATTGTTGTAATTCATTAAAGGTTCGCCCATGCCCATAAATACAATGTTACTCAATGGACGATTATGGTACAATCTGCTTTCGTTGTCGATAGCGACTACTTGGTCGTAAATTTCGTCTGGATTGAGATTTCGCATACGTTTTAATCTTGCCGTTGCACAAAAACGACAATCTAAACTACAACCTACTTGACTTGACACACAAGCTGTTGTTCTTGTACTGGTTGGAATAAGGACAGATTCTACAACCAATCCGTCATGTAATTTTACAGCATTTTTTATGGTGCCATCACTACTGCGCTGTATGGTATCTACCCGAATGTGATTAATGACAAAATTATCTTCTAGCATTTGTCTGGTTTCTTTGGAAATGTTGGTCATTTCCTCAAAACTATGCGCTGATTTTTGCCATAGCCATTCATACACCTGATTTCCTCGAAACGCTTTATCGCCCTGGCTGATGAAAAAATCTCTGAGTTGATCTTTTGTTAATGCACGTATGTCCTTCTTGGTAGTTTTCATTTGCGATTGCAAAAATAGTGAATGTTATGCCTATTTACGAATTATAAAGACTAGACCCGCGATTGGGATTGAACGGCATGTTTCGAATGCGCTCAGCACAGATGTTTGAAACCCCCGACGCAGAGGGGATTGAATAGTGAAAGCCTGCCTATCGGCAGGCAGGCCCGACCCTTATGGAACGCCCAAAAACAAAAAAGTCTCGCTTCAAACGAGACTTTATATTTATATAATTAGCATGGCATCGCCGTAGCTGTAAAACTTGTACTTCTCTTTGATGGCTTCTTGGTAAGCATGCATTACAAAGTCGTGACCTGCGAAAGCCGAAATCATCATTAAGAGCGTAGATTTAGGCGTATGAAAATTAGTTACCATGCAATTGGCAATACTAAAATCGTAGGGCGGAAATATAAATTTATTGGTCCAACCTTCCATCTCATTAAGCATTCCGCTTGAGGACACGGCACTTTCTATGGTACGCATTGCCGTAGTACCAACCGCGCATACACGTTTTCTGTTTTTAATACCAGTATTGATAATATCTACAGCTTCCGGACCTATTTTAATCTCTTCACTATCCATTTTATGCTTAGATAAATCTTCTACCTCAACAGGATTAAAAGTACCTAAACCTACGTGCAACGTTACCTCTGCAAAGTTAATACCTTTAATTTCCAGTCTCTTTAGCAAGTGCTTTGAGAAATGTAAGCCTGCTGTTGGAGCTGCAACGGCACCTTCGTTTTTTGCAAAAATGGTTTGGTAGCGCTCTTCGTCTTCTGGCTCTACCTCTCTTTTAATGTATTTGGGCAATGGTGTTTGCCCCAATTCATTAAGCTTAATTCTAAATTCTTTATAAGAACCATCGTAAAGAAAGCGTAATGTACGCCCTCTAGATGTTGTATTATCAATCACTTCGGCAACTAAACTCTCGTCATCCCCAAAATACAATTTATTACCTATTCTTATTTTTCTAGCCGGATCTACCAACACATCCCAAAGGCGTTGCTCTTCATTTAGTTCTCTCAACAAAAACACCTCAATTCTTGCGCCTGTTTTTTCCTTGTTTCCGTATAAACGTGCTGGAAACACCTTGGTGTTATTCAAAATCATTACATCATCTTCATCAAAATAGTCAATAAGATCCTTGAACTGCTTATGTTCTATAGTCTCATCTTTTCTATTTAATACCATCAAACGAGATTCATCTCTATTCTCTGAGGGATATTCTGCTAATAATTCTGCTGGCAAATCAAAACCGAAGTTCGATAATTTCATGGATTATGTGTTTAAGTAATTTTTACAAAGTTGCAAATATACAATCTGGAGGCAGGGGTTGTCAAGTAAATGACTGATTATTATTTGGTAATTTTAAATCCGATAGATTCTAAATCATCCCAAAACGTAGGGTAGCTTTTAGAAACCACACCTGCATCCTCAATAATTACATCATGCTTCATCGCCACTGGCGCAAATGCCATGGCCATTCTATGGTCGTTGTAAGTAGCTATTGAAACCATGGGTTTAATCTCTTTTGAAACTTTTAGATGCAAAGATTTATCTGTAATTTCTACTGATCCCCCTAACTTTTCAAGTTCTGTTTTTAAAGCCACAAGTCTGTCTGTTTCCTTTATTTTTAACGTATGTAGCCCCGTTAAATCACAAGGTACCCCTAGAATAAAACAGGTTACCACGATGGTTTGCGCAATATCTGGGGCGTTTTTCAAATCCAAGACCAAAGGTTTTATTTCTGATGATTCCTTTTTTAGTAAAATGCTGTTTTCTGCAGACACAGTCCGAACCCCAAAGTGCTTATAAATATCAACTAGACATGAATCACCTTGTAAAGAATTCTCTTTGTAGGATGACAATGTAATTTCAGTACCTACATCACTAATGGCCACGATACTAAAAAAATAGGATGCTGAAGACCAATCAGACTCAACGGTTAATGGCTTAGGTTGAGCTTTTGAAGGGTGAACCTTTATAACGTTATTTTTAAACGAGGTTTCTATACCTATTTCATTTAATAGACTTAAGGTCATTTTAATATAAGGTACTGAGGTAATCTCACCAACTAAAGTAAGCTCAATACCATTTTCTAATTTTGAAGCTATTAATAACAATGCTGATATGTATTGACTGCTTACATTGGCATGTAACGACACTTTGTTTTTAGAAAGCCGTTTACCGTGTATTGTTATAGGCGGAAAGCCCTCATTTTCAACATAATCTATTTCAGCGCCCAACGCTCTTAATGCGTCAACCAAAATTTTTATAGGACGCTCTTTCATACGTTTAGAACCTGTTAGAATGGTTTCTCTCCCTTCTTGGACAGCGAAATAAGCGGTTAAAAAACGCATTGCAGTACCCGCATGATGAATATCAACTACCCTATCTTTTGAAGACAAAGCTTTGGTCATCAAATTACTATCATCAGAATTTGAGACGTTTTTTAGTTCAATTTCTGGGAAAAGTGCCTGCAACAAAAGCAATCGGTTCGATTCACTTTTAGAGCCAGTAATTTCAATAGATGACTGTTTTTTTATTGTTGACTGTTGTAGAGTGATATCCATTAAAAAACGCTTCTAAAATTAGAAGCGTCAAATATAATTATAAATTATCGCAATTTCTGGTTATTATGGTGCCTATCGTGGTCTCGTTTTGCTTTTTTATCCATCCCTTTATCAAACGCTTTTTGCAAATCAACTCCTGTTTGGTTAGCGAGACAAAGCACTACAAAAAGTACGTCGGCCAATTCTTCGCCTAGGTCCTTATCTTTATCTGTTTCTTTTTCGCTTTGTTCTCCATAGCGACGCGCAATAATTCTTGCTACTTCCCCTACCTCTTCAGTCAATTGTGCCATATTGGTAAGTTCATTGAAGTAACGCACACCATGTTCATTGATCCAGTCGTCAACTATTTTTTGGGCATTCTTTATGTCCATTATGCTTTTGTTAGTACTATTTGTTCGTTTTCAGCTTCTATTAAGCCACTAAAATACGACTTTAAAGCATCATAATAGATAGGCGAAACAATGGGCACATTTATTTTTGAATCTATAACAAGTTGTATCATGCCACCATTCACCTTAACTTGGTATACAAAAGAGCCTAGGTTATCAGGTAATTGTAGCTTTTTGGATTTAGGAGCAGAAACCACTGTATAGCCTTCTGGCAGGATAATGTTAAAACGATAAATATCATCAGAAGGATATCCAAAATCTATAGGGAACTCACGTTTTTCCAACTTAAAAGGGTTCTCATTCATTTTAAAGAAGAACAGCGGTGAGAAATATATTTTATCATCAATTATATCGGCTTGACTTTCAATACTGAATTCACAACTCTCCACAACAGGTTTTCCTAAATCTTTACTATTTGAAACTGCAAACTCTTCGATTTCCATACCGTCAAATTTGTTTTCTAAATCCGCAATAAATTGTTCTTCATCGGTACCATTATATTTGTTGCGATAGTTTCTTGCTTTATGCCCTGTTTTAGTAGATCTCATTTTACCTTCAAGAGATCCTGCATCATCCAGTTTTAAAAATAAAGATATAGTGTTTTTAGAAATCTGTTTTGGATACAAATCAATTAAAGCAGAACTCCCTGTTTTTCTAATAATTCTTCCTTGCCAATTTAAAGTCCTAAAAGGTAAAACATTAGGAGCGCTATATTTACTTGTGGCATCTAAAAGAATAATGTCATTTGGAGCTTCTATACCACATATTACATAATCATACCCCTCTCGCGTAGGAAATAATGGTACACCATTTTTTCTTGTACTTACTAGTACCGGGTTAGCATCTAACCCTACATAACGCAACATAGCAGTGAGCATTAAATTAATATCGGCTACATTTCCCGTGTGTTCCCTGTAAGCTTTTCTTAATCCACTACTCGAGTACTTGCTGTAATAACCATTCCATTTCACGTTAGATTTCACATAATTAAAAATGCGTGCAGCTTTTTCCATGGGATCTGATACTCCTGAAAGCAATGCATCAATATCAGATTCAAAATAGCCAGATTTATCAAGTTCGTTCCCAAAGCTTGGGTTCTCGTATATAGTTTTCACAACATCTTCCCATGTTGTTGCATAATGCTTTATTGGTGAATTTGGAAAACTTGTATAAGATAGCTCATACTTCATAGCAGAACGATAATTTCTTATATTATTTACATGCGGTTCTTCCTTTAAGGCTGGAACATCAGATAAATCAAAAGTAGATATGTTATTATAGAACGATACTTCATCGGTTGAATATGTTGTTGATGTTGTATATCGCCCATTGTTTCTGGTTTTATTATTGAATATTATTTTGTCATTTTCTTTATCCTCTTTCGGAATTACGCTAAGAAAACCTCTACTTGAGGCCTGAAAAACAAAGTATTCTGGTGCAGAAAATTTAGCCTCTAATTTTTTAATAGGAATATCATGTTGAAATTCAAAAACATCAACATTGGTATAAAACGGAGATTGTATCTCATATTTATATTCTATAACACTACCCTCTTTGATGTTGGGTAAAGTAAACTTAGTTTGATTATAAAATTTAGACATTTCTGTTTTGAAAATACCATCTTTCTTGAGCTTAGACTCTTCTACTTTGCCTTCAACAAGATTATAAGTATAGCCTTTTAGGCCCTGTACAACTTCACGATCCCTAGAGGTTTTATATAATGGTATACTTTTATTGGCATACGTAAATCCTTCCTTATTATAAACCTTTATTCTCTCATGTATTTTTGTGACTAACACAAAACCATCGTTTTGTTGATATGTAAAATATGTGCTTCTGTTCTTATATAAATAAGCAGCACTTGCTGATGAATCCGTTGGATAGAATTTTTCTTCCAGTTCTGCTCTTGAAACCTTACCAAAATCATAATTCTGTGCAGATAACATAAATCCTGCTAAAACAAATACAATAAAACTATTAATTCTCATGGTTGCTTATTTTTACTAATGCCACTTTTGCATTATCTAATTTTGAAACTTCTTTATAAAAGGCCCTAAAGGCACTATAATCTTCTTTAGGGTATGAGCCGTCTTTTACGATAAACTCTCTTTTGTATACCAAAACAGTATCACTTTCAGCAATGATATCGGTTTTATAACTACCAAATTTATTCTCTACAACTGTACTTTTCGGTAAAGATTCCACCTTGTAACCACTAGGCAATTTCACTCTAATCTCGTCCGCATCAATAAAGCCTCGTTTTATCTTTACTGGCAGAGTTCTATTTCTGTAACGATCTGGAATATACCTGCTCCTGTTTAGAGCATTTATCGTAAATAAAATTCTGCTTCCTGCTTTCTTAGAATAATTATTTGCTCTAAATTTTATTATTTCTTTAAACTGAATACTGTCCTTATCATTTATAGTTTTAATATCATCAAAAGCAATGCTGTTTATATAGCTCCATCGCTTTTTATAAGCCATGTCTTTATCTCTTTCTTCATAATTTCCAATTCTATATTTATCATCGTATTGTATACCTTTAGAACACATCTCTAGCTCTCCTGTTATATTTCCATCTTTGGAAAGTGAATAACTTCCTTTTAAAACCTGCGTATTCTCTTCTGTTTTATACTTCTTGGTATGCTTAATTTTACCGCCTTCGGGGGTTATCACTAAAACATCTCGGTCGTCGGTAAAATCACCTATAAAGCCAAAAGGCATATCTTGACTTGTACATTCCAACCAGACATCTTCTGAGTTTTCTTGAGGGATATTGAGTATTACATGATTAGTTTGTCCACCGAAAGACACAAAATCCTTATCTACGCTTAGTTGCTGAGAAGGAGAAGCGTACAATCTTGTATAATAGGATTTTACCCCAACCAAATCTAGTAAGGCTTTCGTGTAATTGGTTAACCCCTTACAGTCGCCATATTTTACTTTGTCCACCTCCATTGCAGAAATAGGGCGCATACCGCCAATACCTACTTGCACACTTATGTATCGGGTATTGTCCTGAACAAACTGGTATATTTTCTTTGCCTTTTCTAGATCGTCGGTTTCATTTGCCACCAAAGATTTCACATGGTTTATCGTTTCGGGAGAAACACTGGCCCTACCATTCAAGAGATTGTTGTTAAACCATTCCCCCATACTGTTCCAATCATCAACTTCTGCCTGAACTCCTTCATAATTGAATTCGTTGGTAGCAAACATTACTTTTGGTATAACATTTCTGAAAGACGGACTATGATCTTCTGGTTTAAAGGGTTTAATGTTCTTTATATTATAAACCTGTTTCCAATTTTCATAATTAGTTGACTCAAAATCAACATCTTCCAGATTCTTTTCGTTCTTTCGTAAGGTTATATCATCTGGATAATTTATTTTATATCTGCTGTTTTCAACACTTACAAAATAACTCCACACAGGTATAAAAGATGGAATAAAAGCTGTATTACTTGTAGTGGTCTCTGATATAAACTCAACAGTATATGGATAAGAAATAGGCGTATAATCAAGATATAATATCCTTGAATCTGAATATAATGTACCTCCGTCTACGGCACTTACATCTTTAAAATCATTTTTTCTTATTTTTTTTATTTCATTTCCAAAGGCATCAAATATTATAGCTTGAACGGATCTCACCTTCACATCGTCATCATAATAAACTCTTGCGCCTACAGCGTTTTGACCCTTACTATTTAAAACTGTAACAATTCTACGTTCTTGCTCTACCATATGGTCTATAGTCTTTATTTCTACAGAAACCTCACTTAAACGCACTACCGCATTAGCATGCTCTGTCAATGCTTCTGGTAGAGTTAAACTAGAATAATATTGGTCTTGGGAAACGCCTAAAAAAGAGATAAGCAACGCTATAAGAATACAAAAGTTCTTTAAACTCATTGAGTAAATTTAAATTTTGGGCTATAAAATTATAGGAAATAGACTTATAATTTTATGAGAAATATCATGTTATTTCAATTTGGTTTTTCACAAATTAAATAAAAGTCGTACAAAGAGAATAATTAAATACTGAATATTAGATAAACGCTATGTTTTATTCTTTGAATCGATTATAATGGTTACAGGACCATCATTTACAAGTTCTACTTGCATATTAGCTCCAAATTCTCCTGTCTGAATAGGTTTACCCAAGCTACTTTCTAACTGCTTTATAAATGATTCGTACAGTGGGATAGCAATATCTGGTTTAGCTGCTTGTGTATAGCTTGGTCTATTACCTTTTTTGGTTGATGCATGCAAGGTAAACTGACTTACCACAATAATATCGCCATCAATATCTCTAACAGATGTATTCATCACTCCATTTTCATCTCCAAAAATTCTCAAATTCACAATTTTGTTACACAACCATTCAATATCTTGTGGGGTGTCTTCAATTACAATACCCAGAAGCACCAATAAACCATTACCTATAGAGGCTACTTTTGTGTTTTCGATGGTTACACTTGCTTGAGATACTCTTTGGATGACAACTTTCATTCGTTATCCCAATTATCGGTTCTATAATTTTCGTCCTCTCCCTCTAAAATTTGTACATAGCTACGGTACCGAGAATACGCTATTTCATCATCGTCTAATGCTTTTTTAACTGCACATTTAGGTTCTTGTAAATGTAAACAGTTATTGAATTTACAATCTTGCTTCAACTCGAAAATCTCTGGGAAATAATCGCCCACCTCTTCTTTATCCATATCTACCACCCCAAAGCCTTTAATCCCTGGGGTATCGATTATTCTTGCCCCAAAACTGGTGTCAAACATTTCTGCAAAAGTCGTAGTGTGCTGCCCTTGCATGTGCTGGTTAGATATTTCCTTGGTCTTCAAATTTAATGAAGGTTCAATGGCATTTACCAAAGTAGATTTGCCCACACCTGAATGCCCCGAAAACATGCTCACTTTATCTTTCATCAAGGATTTTACTTTGTCGACGTTCTTTCCTGTTTTGGCCGAAATACCGATACATTCATAACCAATTTTTCGATAGACGTGCGCTAAATATTTTACTTCAAGCAAGGTTTCCTCATTGTAAGTATCAATTTTATTAAACAACAAAATAGTTTTAATGGAATACGCTTCTGCAGTAACCAAAAACCGATCAATAAAACTGGTAAATGTTGGAGGGTTATCAATGGTAATCATTAAAAACACCTGATCGATATTAGCTGAAATGATATGTGTTTGCTTGGATAGGTTTACCGACTTTCTAACAATAAAGTTCTTTCTGTCGTGGATATTATAAATTACTCCAGACACTTCATCATTGGAGGTTTCCAATTCAAAATCCACTACATCTCCAACAGCTATAGGATTGGTACTTTTAATGCCTTTAATGCGAAACTTCCCCTTGATACGGCATTGATAGAACTCTCCCAATTGGGTTTTTACCGTATACCAGCTTCCTGTAGATTTATAAACCTGTCCTGTCATGCATTAAATTGTACAACAAAATAACAATATTTAATTTGAATTTATCAATCTATAATTGCTTTTTTAACTCCAATTTGTTGCCCATTTACGTAAATACCTACAATGTACATTCCAGAGGAAAAATGACTTAAATCTAAATTTAAAGATTTATGCATTGGTTTAGCCTTAATTGTCATTATTAATTGACCAGACATATTAAACACCTGTAATTGAACATTTTTATAATCTTCAATAAGATGCAATTGAAAACGACCTGTTTTTGAAGGATTTGGATAGAGTTTTTCTGTTAACAAATCTGATTTAAACACTTTACAGTACCCAGTTTGTATTACTCCTATCTCGCAGCAAATGGTTTCACACTTATAACTGCCATAAGCAACTATCTTTACCTGATCCAAAGCAATACTCCCTTTTAAAACAACATTCATTTCTTTTTTGTTTCCAACAGCTATTTCTTTCGAATCATATCCCAAATAAGATATGATTAAGGTGTCGCTAGCCTTAGCATTTATTTCAAAATTGCCATCAAAATCAGATATTGTTCCTTTATCTGAATGTTTTATGATGATATTTGTCCCTACAAGTGGTGCTTCTTTATCAAAAACGCTTCCCTTAATTTTTGTTTGTGAAATTAATGTGCAGAAAGAGAACACGCAGCATAACGTAATTATTAGTTTCATAATTTAAAATTTTGGTTTATACTTCAAACCTAGATGAAACTATTTTTCTGAGAAAGAATGAATGAGTGTATGCAACCTTTTAATTCGTAAACTGTCCTTAATAGAAAATACTTTTAAATGAAAAACGATTTATGTAAGAGTATTTTTATATTAGCATTTTAACCTTTTAATTTTAACAACATGAAAAAATTAGTATTAGTAGTAGCATTTTTCGCTTTTGGCCTTATTGATGCTGAAGCGCAAGTAGAATACAAGGTAATTACAAGTGTAGAGTCTATCGTACCAAGTGGTATTGGTCGTTCTAGAATCGTGAGTGCAAATGAGAAGAAAGATTATAAAGAGTACACCTCAACTCAAACTGAAGAGGATAATACGAGAAACAAATCTAAACGTGGTGAAATTAGAGTTAAGGATTTTGATGAAACTAAACTTTTGAACTTCTTTAATCTGGGAGGTATTCGTTTTCAAAATATTGCGGCGAATGATGCTTTGATTACGTCTAAAATAAATACAATGATCGAAGAAGGATGGGATTTAGCATTTGTAACTAGTGCCGTAGAAAGTGCTGGCTATAAAGATGGACAAGGGATTTTCATCACAAGGTATATTTTTAAAAGAAACAAATAAAAACCTTAAATGCTGAAATAAATTCAAAATAGCATACAAGACAAAAAAGCCTGTTCTATCAAATAAGAACAGGCTTTTTATATTTATCAGATATTAAAAATTAACCATTGATAATCTTTTCCTGATGGTTAATAGATTCTTGGTGAATCGCCTTAAACATCTTCAATATAAATTCTTCACTCAAACCATGATCTTGACCTTCAAGTACCATACGTCCTAAAATTTCATTCCAACGTTTGCTCTGTAAAACAGCAACATTCTTTTGCTTTTTAAGGGCACCTATCCCATCTGAAGCCTTCATTCTGGTTCCAAGCAATTCAATAATTTGATTGTCTACAACATCAATTTGAGCTCTTAAGTTATCCAAAGCACTGTTATACTCTGCTTCAGCATCCGTTTCCTTTCTAATTTTTAAATCTTCCATAATCTGAACTAATGTTGATGGCGTTACCTGTTGCGCCGCATCACTCCAAGCATTATCAGGATCAATGTGCGTTTCAATCATCAAACCATCAAAGTTTAAATCCAAGGCCGTTTGAGACACATCAAAAATCATATCCCTTTTACCTGTAATGTGCGAAGGATCATTAATTATCGGTAAATCCGGAAATCTTCTTTGTAACTCAATAGCCAATTGCCATTTTGGTTTGTTTCTATACTTTGTTTTTTCATAAGTAGAAAACCCTCTGTGTATTACCCCCAATTTTTTGATGTTAGAAGAATACAAACGCTCAATAGCGCCTAACCATAGCGGTAAATCTGGGTTTACAGGGTTTTTCACCAAAACTATTTTATCTGTTCCCTCTAACGCATCAGCAATTTCCTGAACAATAAACGGACTCACCGTAGAGCGTGCCCCAATCCACAATAAATCAATATCATGCTCCAAGGCTAACTTCACATGTGCCGCATTAGCAACCTCAGTGGCTGTTTTCATCCCAGTTTCTTCCTTCACTTTTTGTAGCCATTTTAGGCCCAAATGCCCCACGCCTTCAAAGTTCCCTGGGCGAGTTCTTGGTTTCCAAATACCGGCTCTATAGTAATTTACGTCAGTATCTTTTAACTCATGTGCAATTTTTAAAACCTGCTCTTCTGTCTCGGCACTACACGGGCCTGCAATTACTAACGGATGATCTAATCCTAAATCATCCAACCAAGTTCTCATTTCTTTTTTGTTTTCCATTTTTACTTAATATTTAGCCGTTATGGCTATGTCATTTACTATTTAATTCTTGTTGTCTAATCACATTTATTTGGGCGTTACGCCTCCTATCCTCGGCGTCGGGCTTTCACTACTCAATCCCTCCTTCGTCGGGGATATCAAACATGCCGTTCAATCCCTAACGCGGGCAAGTCTACAAACATCATTCCTTCACCCTTATTTGTCTCCTGTCTCCTGTCTCCTGTCTCCTGTCTCCTGTCTCCTGTCTCCTGTCTCCTGTCTCCTGTCTCCTAAACCTTTAAATTATCCCATTCAAAATATCCTTAATATGATTGGTGTTTTTCATCTCCTCATAAATTGCTTCAAAATTATCATCCTTCATTAATTCCTTAAAATGTGTAAGGTTATTAATATACTCGTCCAATGTTTCAATTACATTAGTCTTATTCTGCTTAAAAATAGGCGTCCACATCTCTGGCGAACTTTTTGCCAAACGTACTGTTGATGCAAATCCACTGCCAGCCATATCAAAAATATCACGTTCGTTTTTTTCTTTTTCAATTACCGTTTTCCCTAACATAAACGAGCTGATATGTGACAGATGTGATACATAAGCAATGTGCCTATCGTGCTCCACAGGATTCATATATCGAATACGCATACCTATATCTGTAAACAACTTCAAAGCCTTTTCCTGCAACTTAAACGTTGTTTTTTCAACCTCACAAACAATATTAGTTTTCCCGACAAACAAACCCTCAATCGCAGCCGTTGGTCCAGAATGTTCAGTACCTGCTATGGGGTGCATCGCTAAAAAATTTCTGCGTTTTGGGTGGTTTTCAACAACTTTGCAGATATCTTCTTTCGTTGAACCTGCATCCACTACCAAACCTGTATCAGATATCTTATCTAAAATAGTTGGTAACAATTTTACTGTAGCATCCACAGGAATAGAAACAATTACCAAATCAGCATTTTCAATATCATCCAAAGTGGCTTTTTCATCAATTAAGCCCAACTCCAGCGCTTTGTTGAGGGTGGCATCTTTTCTACTAATACCATGAATTACAGTATCTGGACGATGCTTCTTGATATCGATAGCAAGACTGCCTCCTATTAAACCAACTCCTATGGCGTATATATTCTTCATATCTATTTTACTCGGGCTATAGCTTCCTCTAAAATCTCAGTTGATGCACAAAGCGAAAACCGAATATATCCTTCACCCTGACTGCCAAAAATAGTTCCTGGCGTAATGAATATATGGTTGTTCTTTAATACGAGGTCAATAAATTCTTCAGATTTTAGATATGGTGGTAATTTTGCCCACACAAACATGCCTGTAGCGTTCTTATCATAAGTACAGTTCAACGCTTCGGCCAATTTCCATACCAAATCACGGCGCCTTTTATAAACGCTATTAAGCGTTACAAACCACATTTTAGAACATTTTAAAGCCTCAATAGCTCCCTTTTGAATGCCATAAAACATCCCAGAGTCCATGTTGCTTTTCACTTTTAAAATATTGCTGATGTGCTCACTATTGCCTAAAACCATCCCCACACGCCATCCAGCCATATTAAACGTTTTACTCAACGAGTTTAACTCCAAACACACATCTTTCGCGCCTTCAACACTTAAAATACTCCTCGGGTTATCGTTTAAGACAAAGCTATACGGATTATCATTAACGATTAAAATATTATTACGTTTTGCAAACGCCACCACATCCTCAAAAACCGTTTCTGTAGGCGTTGCACCTGTTGGCATATGCGGATAATTTACCCACATCAACTTCACTTTGCTTAAATCTGTTTGTTCTAAAGCTTCAATATTTGGCATCCAATTATTACTCGCATCCAAATCATAAGTTACAATCTTAGCACCTACCAATTTGGTAACAGCTTGATACGTTGGGTATCCAGGATTTGGGATCAACACCTCATCTCCTTCATTTAAATATGCCATAGAAATGTGCATAATACCTTCCTTACTGCCCATGAGTGGTAGTATTTCATTTGTAGCATTTACGTTTACCGAAAAATGCTCCTTGTAAAACGCTGCCATGGCCTCTCTCAATTCGGGCAACCCTTGATATCCTTGGTATTTATGTGCTGTAGGATCAGCAAGACTTCCAGAAATAGCATCAATTACTTTTTGAGGTGGCTGCAAATCTGGACTTCCAATTCCTAAATTAATAATTGGTTTTCCACTAGCCATAAGCAATCCCACCTCTCGTAGTTTTTTTGAGAAGTAATACTCTTCAACTGTATGTAATCGCTTTGCTACCTCAATCATAACTTAGCATTTTTGTATTCACCTAGTAATTTAAAATTCTGTCCCATTATTTCAATAACCGACTTTGCTTTTAAAAAATCTGCATACGCATCAAAAGTTACATCCACAAAAAAGGCATATTTCCAAGGTGTTTCAATGATGGGCAAAGATTGAATCTTCGTTAAATTCAATTTACAATCACTCATCACATTTAAAATAGTTGCCAAACTACCACGCTTATGATCTGCTTCAAACTTAATGGATGCCTTGTTTATCTCGTGCTCTGGCACTTCAGAATTTGTACGTTTCACCACTGCAAAACGAGTTTCATTATGCTTAATAGTCTGTATGCTGTGCGCTAGCACATCCAATTCAAAAATATCTGCAGCCAAAGTACTTGCAATGGCTCCAATACTTTTCAAACCTCCTTTTTTAATTCGCTCCGCAACCTCAGCTGTATCCTTATCTTCAACAAGTTTTATGTGCGGGTGCTCCTTAAAAAACTCCTTACATTGTAATAACGCCATTGGGTGCGAATACACCTCTTCAATATCATTAATACTTTGGTTGGGCAAAGCCATCAAATTATGCTGAATATCCAAATAATGTTCACCAACAATATGCAATTGATAATCGTCAATTAAGGCGTAATTTGGTATAATAGACCCCGCAATGGAATTTTCCAAAGCCATAATTGCGGCATCACACTCTCCATCAATCAGTGCGTCCACCACTCTACCAAAGGTCATGCACTCAATAATATCCACAGGTTTATTAAAATACTCCTGAGATACAATATGGTGAAAACTCCCTCTAATTCCTTGTATGGCTACGGTATTAATCATAAAAAAAGTCTCGATTTTCATCGAGACTTGTATTTAAATATATTGTTACTTAATTATACACACAACGTCTCGATTTCTCTACTGAAAAAGAAATAAAAAAAGTTAAAATATGTATAATACGTTGTTGTTCTCATAATTACGACGGCTAAAGTAAATAATATTTTAAGAAATCAAAATACAATAAAACCTTTTTTCCTGTTTTAGTAAAAGATTTAAAGATTTTACAGTAAAATTCAAATTACATTACATAATCACTATTTTTGACAAACATTTTCGGAATATGTCTATTGAAGTAAGCAACATATCAAAACTTTACGGAAACCAAAAAGCATTAAACACCATTTCTTTTAGTGTTGATCGCCCTGAAATAGTTGGGTTTCTTGGACCAAACGGTGCTGGAAAATCTACGATGATGAAGATTTTAACCACCTATATCCAACCATCCTCAGGAGAAACAAAAGTAAATGGGTATGGAACCGATACAACTCAAAACATTCAAAAAAGTGTAGGGTATTTACCAGAACACAACCCGCTATACCTTGATATGTATATCAGGGAATATTTGGCCTTCAACGCCAGTATCTATAAAGTTGAGAAATCTAGAATTACCGAAGTTATTGAAATGACGGGGCTCACTCCGGAAATTCACAAAAAAATAGGACAATTATCAAAGGGCTATCGCCAGCGCGTGGGTTTAGCTACCGCCTTACTGCATGATCCAGAAGTTTTAATTTTGGACGAACCTACAACGGGCTTGGACCCCAACCAATTGATTGATATTCGCAATCTCATTAAAACCATTGGCAAAACAAAAACTGTGTTTCTTTCCACTCATATCATGCAAGAAGTGGAAGCTATGTGCGACCGCGTTATCATCATTAACAAAGGCGAAATTGTAGCCGATAAAAAACTTAAAGATTTAAGGGACGAAAAAGAACAAACCGTTATTGTAGAGTTTGATTATCGTGTAGAAGACGCCTTCTTATTAAAACTCCCAAAAGTTGAAAAGGTGGTAAATACTTATGATTTTGTATATGAAATAACCTTTAAAACTTCAGAGGATATGCGATCTTACGTGTTTGATTTTGCCCATGACAATCAATTAAAGATTTTACAATTAAACCAAAAGAATGCGAGTTTGGAATCGCTCTTTAGAGAATTGACCAATTAAAGTTTTAAGACATCACTCATTAGCACTTTATTTCTAGCCTTAGGAAATACCTTTTCAATTCTAAAAAAACAAGCACGTTAATGGTTCCTATATTTTCTTATATTTTGATATGTAGGTAAAAAATTTATGCTACTAGAGTTTATTTCGGGAAAAACCAATAAATTTGAATCAGATGAAAACAACTGTGTATTTCATATCAAAAAACACTAATAAACTTAACGTATAAAATAAAAAACAATACTAAAAACATCCCATTAATGTATGCTTACCCTTATTAGTGTTGGCAAACAAAAGGCTTAAAATCGTTAATAGATTTTACGTTACAAACTAAAATAATCTTAATTAAAACTTAAAACATGAGTATCTTAAACACATTTAGTTTAGAAGGAAAAACAGCTTTGGTTACTGGCTGTAAGAGAGGCATAGGAAAAGCCATGGCCATTGGTTTAGCTGAAGCTGGTGCAAATATTATTGGTGTGTCTACATCGCTGGAATTGTCTGGAAGTGATGTTGAAAAAGAAGTACAAGCTGTGGGCAAAAATTTTAGTGCATATCAATGTGATTTTTCAGATAGAAAATCGTTATATAAATTCATTGAAGCCGTAAAGGCGGATCATCCACAAATAGATATTTTGGTTAATAACGCTGGTACAATTTTAAGAACACCTGCCGCTGAACATCCCGATGAAATGTGGGATAAAGTTATTGAGGTAAACCAAAACGCACAATTCATCCTTACAAGGGAAATAGGGAAAGAAATGATAAAAAGAGGCTCTGGTAAAATTATTTTTACAGCTTCATTACTTACTTTCCAAGGAGGTATTACCGTTCCTGGATATGCAGCAAGTAAAGGAGCTATAGGGCAGTTAACCATGGCTTTTGCTAACGAATGGGCTGGCAAAGGTGTGAATGTAAATGCCATTGCTCCTGGCTATATTGCCACAGATAATACTGAAGCCTTAAGAAAAGACCCTGTACGTGCTGAATCTATTTTATCTAGAATCCCTGCTGGGAGATGGGGCAAACCAACAGATTTTGCTGGACCAACAGTATTTCTTGCCTCAGAAGCTGCGTCGTATATGAATGGTACGATCGTAGTAGTTGATGGCGGCTGGATGGGGCGCTAAACCATTAAGTAAAAGTTTGTCTACTTGTCTCGATAAGTAGACAAACTTTTAACATACAAACTCACAAAACATAGGCATAACTTCTCCTTTTTTTTGAGGTTACAAATTGTCAAAACAAAAAGCCTCTCACGGTTTTATTCCCATAGTCTATTCATAATGTAATGATCTTTTTTTCTTATCATCTATTATAGAATGTGTTGTAACATAAATTCCCCATACATTATATGGTAAAGGTGTTGAATTAAATTTGCTAAAAAAATCTATTGCATTAAAGAGAATGCATGACAAATATCATATTCACAACAGATATATCGCATTAATTTTGCCCAAAATATAAAATGATAACTCCAATATTAATAATTGTGATAAGTTATCTTTGTAAGACTTCAAAACTTGAAAAATGAGTAAAGGAATTTACGTAGCCACTATAGAGCCAAATAGTGGAAAATCCGTTGTAGTTCTTGGTTTAATGCGTATGCTTTTAGGTAAAACTGCAAAAGTCGGCTATTTCAGACCTATTATAGAAGATACTAAGAATGGAGATCCGGACAACCACATTAATACCGTTGTATCCTATTTTGAACTTGACATAAACTATAAAAAGGCTTTTGCCTACAAAAGAAGTGAAGTTTTAGAGCTTTATAACAAGGGGAAGTCTGGCGATGTTATAGATCATATTATCAAAAAATATAAATACTTAGAAGAGCGATTTGATATTGTATTAGTTGAAGGAACCGATTTTTCACACGAAAATTCCAGTTTAGAACTAGATATCAATATGTTAATTTCTAAAAACCTCGGACTTCCAGTTATTATTGTGTCCAAAGGTGATGGCATTGAACTATCTGAAATTGTGGATAATGTTCAGCTAGCACATGACACTTTTAAAGAGGAAGTTGATGTGCTATCAATAATGACTAATAAGGTAAATATTGACGAGGTACAACAACTAAAAACATTATTACAATCTCGAATAAAATCAGGAACCGATATTACTGTTATTCCTAAGATTAAAAGTTTATCCAGTCCTACGCTAAAAGAAATTATAAAAAAACTTGATGGTAGAGTACTCTTTGGGCAGAATATGCTGAATAACCAAGTTGATAATTTTAATGTAGCCACAATGCAATTACGAAATTATCTTAATCGTCTCACCGATGATTGCTTGGTAATTACAGCAGGTGATAGAGCTGATATTATCTTAGGTGCTCTACAAGCACATGTCTCAAAAAATTATCCAAAAATCTCAGGTATTATCTTAACTGGTGGGTTAACTCCAGAAGACACTATTTTAAAACTAATAGAAGGTGTATCAACCGTTGTACCAGTAATAAGCGTAGACAAAGGAACCTTTATTGTAGCCAATGAAATTGGAAAAATTCGATCTAGGATATATGCAGAGAACATCGAAAAAATAGAAACATCTATTGCTACCTTCGAAAAATACGTGAATACAGATAAATTGGCAAATGATTTAATCACGTTTAAGTCGGACATCTTCACACCAAGAATGTTCCAGTACACGTTGTTGCAACGCGCTTTAAAAAACAAAAAGCATATTGTACTTCCTGAAGGATCAGACGACCGTGTTTTGAGAGCCGCTTCTAGATTATTAGATGCTCACGTTGTGGACTTAACATTAATCGGTGACGAAACTATCATCAAAGAAAAAATTGAGAAATTAGACATCCCACTTGATCTATCAGAAATCAATATAACATCACCTTTAATGTCGCCTCACTTTGAAGATTATGCGAATACGTTTTACGAACTTAGAAAGCACAAAAATGTGAATATGGACATGGCTCGTGACGCAATGGCAGATGTGTCCTATTTCGCCACTATGATGATTTACAAGGGGCATGCAGATGGCATGGTTTCCGGAGCTGCACATACCACAGCGCATACATTGCGCCCTGCGCTGCAATTCATAAAAACAAAACCAGGCGTAA
Source organism: Hyunsoonleella flava (assembly GCF_004310325.1). Lineage (GTDB taxonomy): Bacteria > Bacteroidota > Bacteroidia > Flavobacteriales > Flavobacteriaceae > Jejuia > Jejuia flava. The sequence goes on along the minus strand of NZ_SIRT01000009.1, from coordinate 67,184 downwards.
ACATTGTATCGTCCGTATTCTTTATGTGTTTAGAAGACAGGGTTTCAATTTTTGGAGATTGTGCTATCAACCCAAACCCAAATGCTGAACAATTGGCTGAAATAGCCATTTCTTCCGCAAAAACGGCAAGAGATTTTGGCATTGAGCCTAAAGTAGCTATGCTATCCTACTCCTCTGGAGCATCGGGTAAAGGCGAAGATGTGGATAAGGTGAGAAAAGCAACTGAAATTGCTAAAGCTCAAGAGCCAGAGCTAAAAATAGAGGGTCCAATTCAATATGACGCTGCTGTAGATTTAAGAATAGGTAAAAGCAAATTACCCGACTCTGAAGTTGCTGGACAAGCCAGTGTTTTAATATTCCCTGATCTAAACACAGGAAACAATACCTATAAAGCAGTACAAAGAGAAACTGGGGCTTTAGCCATTGGTCCAATGTTACAAGGACTAAACAAACCCGTTAACGATTTAAGTAGAGGCTGTACTGCTGACGATATTTACAGCACAGTAATTATAACTGCTATTCAAGCACAAGATTTGTAATATGCAAGTACTAGTATTAAACTCAGGAAGTTCTTCACTAAAATTTCAACTATTCTCAATGCCAGAAGAAACTATTTTGTGTTCTGGCATCGTTGAACGAATTGGTTTTAAGGATGCAAAATTCAAATTCAATACTGAAAAAGATTCTATTGAGGTTGTTCAGGCTATTCCAAATCACAAAGTAGGTTTAGAGCTTTTGTCCAAGCAGTTATTAAACAAGGACACAGGCATTATAAAATCTGCTGATGATATTGATATTGTTGGGCATCGTGTGGTTCATGGTGGTAAGCATTTTAGTAATACAACAGAAATTACAGAGACTGTTAAGTCAAAAATAAAAGCTTTATCTTCCTTAGCTCCTTTACACAATCCTCCAAATTTAGAAGGGATTGAAGTTGCCGAAGCGATTTTCCCCAATGCCAAACAAGTTGCAGTTTTTGATACCGCGTTTCATCAATCCATTCCTGAACATGCCTATAAATATGCCATTCCAAACGAATATTTAGAAGAGCATAGCATTCGTTTATATGGATTTCACGGTACAAGCCACAAATATGTTTCAGAAAAAACAATTGAGTATTTAGGAAAACAAAACTCTAAAATTATTACTATTCATCTTGGAAATGGATGCAGTATGACCGCCGTAAAGAACGGACAAAGTATTGACCATACCCTTGGGTTTTCTCCTGTTAACGGATTAATTATGGGAACACGCTCTGGAGACATTGACCCATCTATCATTTTCCATATGGCCGAACGTTTTAAACTGAGTTTGTCCGAAATCAATACAATTCTTCAAAAGAAAAGTGGGATGCTAGGCTTAACAGGACATAGTGATTTGCGCGAAATTGAAACTAAGGCGGAAACTGGCGATAAAAACTCTCAGTTGGCACTTTTTATGAATGCCTATCGTATTAAAAAATATATAGGAAGTTATGCTGCTATAATGAACGGACTGGATGCGATTGTATTTACGGCTGGTATTGGTGAAAATTCAATCAAAACCAGAGAACGTGTTTGTGCAGAATTAGATTATTTAGGTATTGTTTTGGACAAAGAAAAAAACAATATAAGACCAAATAAATTAGCTGATGTTAGCGCCGCGTCTTCAAAAGTTAAAGTATTGATTATCCCAACTAATGAAGAATTGGAAATCGCAAAGCAATCCATAGCATTATTCAAAGATTAGGCGTCCTTTATACAATTCCTCAACATCTATAGTAGCTGGGGTATTTACTGAAATAACGTTTCCAGTACTGAAGATTTTACCTTTAATTTCCTGTTGCGGATTTACAATGATGTCATTTGAACTACGTTGAAAAATAGTGACATTTTGGGCCACTAAATCTCTGGCTTCAAATCTTGAATCACCACCAGCCAAATTCACATTCAAACTGTTAGTAGCACCAGAAATATAGGCAATAGACAACCCATTAAATACAGTACTGAAGCTGTTACTATCTATCTGAAGAACAAAATCGCCAACCGTAAATGTATCTGGAACATTGAAATCTTCAGAAAGAATATTAATTGTTGGATAGGTTAAAACACCGTCAGATCTTATATCATACTGTGTAGAACTTCGTATTTCAGTAATGTTTGGTGAAGTGACATATACTTTTGTAATACCATAATCACGCACATAATTGCAGGTATTGTTATCGGTTAAAATAAGTCTTGCAGATTCAACCTTAGCTTCCACATCATTTAATAGATTCTTTCCGGTTTCTATGACCACTTTTTGTTCAGGACCATCTTTCAAAATCAACGCTATATCCCTGTTCACCAAAATTTTGTTAAACGCATTCAAAACCACTTCCTCCTGAACGATATTTCCAGTTTTCTGAAAACAATCGTTTGCGTTCTCACTGTCACAGGCAAAAACTAAAACTATTAGTATGATATATTTTATGCTTTTCATTCCTTACGATTCTTTCACAGCACTCCCTTTTTCGTCCATTTGTAAAAATGGATTAAACGCTATTTCCCATAAATTTTTGTCTAAATCAGACACATAACCACTATAGCCTCCCCAAAAAACATCTTCAGGTGCTTTTAAAATGGTGACGCCTTTTCGTTCCAGTTCCGAAAACAACTTATCAACCTCTTCTTTAGACCTTGTATTATAGGCCAAAGTAACCCCTTTAAAACCATTTCCTTCATGGGGTACCTGAGCGTCTTCTGCTAGTTTTTCTCTGGGATAAAAAGACAATAATATCCCATTTAGCTGAAAGAACGAAATGTCATTATTACTAGACGGCATCTTTTCCCAACCAAAACTATCTTCATAAAATAAAGTAGCCTTTTTCAAATCTTTCACACCTAATGTTACTATAGTTAATCGCTGATCCATAATTTCAAATTATAATCTTATGCCGACACCAAATTCTACAGCTTCCGCCCTAAATCCATGCGATTTTAAGGTTAAAGCTCCAAACCATTTCTTACCAAAATAGCGTTTTAAACCTGCCCTAATATATACTCTGCCTTCAAACTCAAAAGGATAATATACATAATACCCCAGTTGTGACAATAAACTGGTTTTATTTACAAACAACTCGTGACCAACAAATACCCCAACACGCTTAAAATCTTCCTCACCCGAAAGATTTTCATCAGGAAACGCCACACTTCTATATCGAATTAATTCTTTTAAAAAGTTTGAGAAGAATACATCAGCACCTACTTGTAACGCACTTTTTCTATTTAAACGTTTATCCGCATACCCAGAAAAAACATAAAATGGAAATTGCCCACTCCCTATTAAATCGCTCTCGTTTAATCCACTTCTAAATACTACATTATACTTAATGGGTTCTGTAAACTTTTTATCGGCGACTCTATCTAAAGTGTCTTGATACTCCAGTTCCTTTTCGTCTAAATTATAGGTCATCCCTATATTAAACGCTATAGTATTTGTACCATTATTTGGAGCTCTAAAATTTGCATTAGAATAGTGCATCAAAGAAAATCCAGCTTGTAACCCAAACCTATCAAAAATACGTTCCCTTTTATAATTTATCATCGCATAGGTACTACTCATAAGCGTAGACCCAAACGCCACATTTTTAAAGTTAGTTTCCCTATCGTAGGGATTAGAATTATGAGCCAATCCTTGCCCAATACGAAACATCAAATTTCGATTTAAAAAGTAGAAATTATAATGCACATAAACAGAAACATTATTCCCTAGAACGTCATTATTGAAATTTTGATATGCAAACGAAAACCCGTAATCTGGATAATTAAAACGTTGTTCCCAATCCTCGAAACCGTAAGTTTTTTTATTCCAACTAAGAATAAAACCCTGAGGGTGCTCTTGAATTAAATGTAGAATCTCATTGTTATGCAGCGCGATATACCCTTTAAAATTATTTAAATCAATATATGAAGTATGTTTTTTGTTTTGTGCAAAACCGCTAAAACAAAATAATACTAAAACGCAGGTGTAAATTAATTTCATATCGGGCTTAAAGCACCACAAATGTAATATTTAAAACAATGCTTTGGCAATCGCATGTATATTATCACTTTTTCCCATGGAATAATAATGCAATACAGGAACACCAAAGTCCAATAGTTCCTTTGATTGTTGAATGGCAAACTCAATACCTACTTGCCTTACCGCTTTATTATCCTTACAATGTTCTACGGCGTCAATTAAATCTTGTGGTAAGTCTATTTTAAAAACTTGTGGTAACAGTTGCAAATGCCGTTTCACAGCTATCGGCTTTATTCCTGGAATTATTGGTACATCAATTCCAATTTCTCGAGCTTTTTCTACAAACTCAAAATACTTCTGATTATCAAAAAACATCTGTGTTACCACGTAATCCGCACCAGCATCTACTTTTTCCTTTAAACGCTTTAAATCGGTTGCCAAAGACGGCGCTTCCATATGCTTCTCGGGATAGCCCGCTACACCAATACAAAAATCAGAGTAATGCTCCGCTTCAACCTCATCATGCAAATATTTACCCCGGTTTAACGTTGCTATTTGCTCAACTAACTGGCTAGCAAAAGCATGTCCACCTTCACAAGGCTTAAAATACGCCTCCTCTTTCATCGAGTCTCCACGCAACGCCATCACATTATCCAAGCCTAAATAATGACAATCCACCAACACATATTCAGTTTCTTCTTTCGTAAAACCACCACATAATAAATGCGGAATCGCATCCACCTGATACTTATGCATTATGGAAGCACAAATTCCCACTGTACCTGGGCGCATACGCGTAATACGCTTATCCAAGAGTCCGTTTCCCTTATCAATATACACATACTCCTCACGCGAAGTTGTCACATCAATAAAAGGCGGTTTAAACTCCATTAACGGATCAATATTATTATACAAATCCTGAATATTCTTCCCCTTCTTAGGCGGAATCACCTCAAAGGAAAACAACGTTGTTCCGTTAGCGTTCTTAATATGGTCTGTTACTTTCATTTATCTTTTCTTGTCATTCCCATGGTGGCGGGAATCTCTTCATTATTATTTTTATTTTTTGGGCGTTCCCCTGTCGGGTCGGGCTTTCACTACTCAATCCCTCCTGCGTCGGGGATTTCAAACATGCCGTTCAATCCCTAACGCGGGTTACTCCGCCAAATTCGGGTGCAGCCACTTTCTAGCTTTCTCTTTGGTAATGCCTTTTCTTTCAGCATAATCAGTTACTTGGTCATCGGTAATTTTACCCAAACCAAAATATTTCGACTCTTTATTTGCAAAATAATACCCCGAAACGGCAGCTGCTGGCCACATGGCTAAACTTTCGGTTAAGGTTACTCCAATTAATTTTTCAACCTCTAATAACTCCCAAATGGTTTCCTTTTCCAAATGGTCAGGGCACGCAGGATACCCTGGTGCAGGACGAACCCCTTTATAACTCTCTTTTATCAATTCGGCATTGCTTAAATCTTCATCAGCAGCATAGCCCCAATGTTTGGTTCGTACTTGCTTATGTAAATACTCAGCAAACGCCTCAGCAAAACGGTCTGCTATAGCTTGCACCATAATCGCATTGTAATCGTCGTCTTTTGCTTTATAACTTTCGGCCAATTCTTGAGCACCAAAAATACCAACACAAAACGCACCTATATAATCTGTTTTACCAGAAGTTTTTGGTGCAACAAAATCAGCTAAAGCATGGTTAGGAACTCCTTCTCGCTTTTTCAATTGCTGACGTAAGGTTCTAAACACAGCAATTTCTTCACCTTTTTTCTGAACTGAAATATCATCTTCATTAATGGAATTCGCTTCAAATAATCCAAAAACAGCCTTTGGTTTTAACGACTGTTTCGCAATAATTTGCTGAATCATTTCTTGTGCATCATCATATAATTGTGTGGCTTGCTCACCAACTACATCATCGTTTAAAATATCAGGGTATTTACCATGTAAATCCCAACTTCTAAAAAACGGACTCCAATCAATAAATGGCAATAATTCTTTTAAACTTAATTGTTTCAAAATTTGCACACCCATTTCTTTGGGCTTTACAATTTCAGAAGTTTCCCAATCAATTTTATATTTTTTGTTTCTAGCGGCTTCAATCGAAATATATGATTTCTCTTTACCACGTTTTAAAAACTTAGTACGGAATTCATCATAATCTGCCTTCATCTTCGCTACATAAGCGTTTGATGTTTTCTTATTTAGCAAATCACCAACAACGGTTACAGCTCTTGATGCATCGTTTACATGTACTACAGCATTTTCGTATTGCGTATCAATCTTAACTGCAGTATGCGCTTTTGATGTGGTAGCACCACCAATTAAAAGCGGTACTTCAAAATTTTTGTTTTGCATTTCTTTTGCCAAATACACCATTTCATCTAAAGAAGGTGTAATCAATCCAGACAATCCAATAGCATCTACGCGCTCTTCAATAGCCGTTTGTATTATTTTTTCTGGTGGCACCATCACGCCTAAATCAACTATTTCGTAGTTATTGCAGGCCAATACCACACTTACAATATTTTTACCGATATCATGTACATCACCTTTAACGGTCGCCATCAATATTTTCCCAACTGGCTCTGATTTATCAGATTTCTCAGCTTCAATAAACGGATTTAAATACGCTACCGCCTTTTTCATCACACGTGCTGATTTTACCACCTGAGGCAAAAACATTTTCCCTGCACCAAACAAATCACCCACTACATTCATGCCAATCATTAAGTGGCCCTCAATCACCTCAATAGGTTTAGCAGCCTCTTGTCGCGCTTGCTCTACGTCTTCAATAATAAATGCATCAATACCTTTCACTAAGGCATGTGTAATTCTATCTTGTAAAGCACCTTCACGCCAAGATAAATCCACCGTTTTTTCTTTTTTTGAACCTTTTACGGTTTCGGCAAAGTCTAATAAACGTTCGGTAGCATCATCGCGCCTGTCTAGAATTACATCTTCAACATGCTCCAACAAATCCTTAGGGATATCATCATATACCTCTAACATCGCGGGATTTACAATACCCATATTCATTCCATTCTGGATGGCATAATATAAAAAAACAGAGTGCATCGCTTCGCGCACCACATTATTTCCTCTAAATGAGAACGATACGTTACTCACACCACCACTTACGCTTACATTTTCCAGATTTTCACGAACCCATTTTGTAGCTTCAATAAAATCAATCGCATTTCTGCGATGCTCTTCCATCCCAGTAGCTACGGGGAATATGTTTAAATCGAAAATAATATCTTCAGCAGGAAAGCCAACTTTGTTCACCAGAATATCATAAGAGCGTTTTGCTATTTCAATTCTGCGCTCGTAATTATCCGCTTGTCCTACCTCATCAAAAGCCATTACAATAACAGCAGCACCATAACGTTTAATTTGAGTAGCTTCCCAAATAAATTTTTCTTCACCTTCTTTAAGTGAAATAGAATTCACCACACATTTTCCTTGCACTAATTGCAAACCTGCCTCGATAATTTCCCATTTTGAGGAATCTATCATGATGGGCACTCGGCAAATATCAGGTTCGGCAGCTATCAAGTTCAAGAAACGTACCATCGCTTCTTTACCATCAATCAAACCATCATCCATATTAATGTCGATAATTTGAGCTCCGCCATCCACTTGATGACGTGCAATATCTAAGGCTTCATCAAATTTCTCCTCCTTAATTAAGCGCAAAAATTTTCTTGAACCAGCGACATTGGTGCGTTCTCCTACATTTATGAAATTGCTGTTCTCGTTCAAAACCAATGGTTCTAAACCAGACAGCTTCATATATTTAGTTTGCTTTACTTTCATCCTTATTTAATGAGACCCTTCTATTGCACTAAGGGCGACAGCTTTCCGTGGTTGATATTTCGCTGCAATATCAGCAATTACCTTTATATGCTCTGGACTCGTACCACAGCATCCTCCTATAATATTTATTAAGTTCTTTTTGAGATACTCTTCAATTTGCGCTCCCATTTCCTCTGGCGATTCATCATATTCTCCAAAGGCATTTGGCAAACCAGCGTTAGGATGTGCTGAAATAGCAAAGTCCGTTTTGTTGGAAATCGCCTCTAAATGCGGCTGTAATAGATTAGCACCCAAAGCGCAATTGAAACCAACAGACAATAGAGGCACGTGAGATACCGAAATTAAAAATGCCTCAGCAGTTTGACCAGACAAAGTTCTTCCAGAAGCATCGGTAATTGTGCCGCTCAGCATAATTGGTATATCAATATGTCGTTCAGCTTTTACTTCTTCAATAGCAAATAATGCAGCTTTAGCATTTAAGGTATCAAATACCGTTTCAACTAATAATAAATCTACGCCACCATCAACCAACGCTTCTACTTGTTGTTTATATGCAATACGCAATTCATCAAATGTCACGGCACGATATCCAGGGTCATTTACATCTGGCGACATGCTAGCAGTTCTATTTGTTGGCCCGATAGAACCCGCTACAAAACGAGGTTTATGAGGTTCTCTTGCGGTAAACTCATCAGCTACTTCTTTGGCTATTCTAGCTGACTCATAATTGAGTTCATACACCAAATCTTCCATTTGGTAATCGGCCATGGCAATGGTAGTACCAGAAAATGTATTGGTTTCTACTATATCAGCCCCAACCTCAAAATACTTTCCGTGAATTGTTTTTATGGCTTCTGGCTGTGTAATAGACAACAAATCGTTATTACCCTGTAATGGTGTTGGGTAATCCTTAAAACGCTCGCCCCTAAAGTCTTCTTCTGTAAATTTATAGGCTTGTAGCATAGTACCCATAGCACCATCTAAAACCAAAATTCGCTCTTTTAAAGCTTCTTGAATGTTTGCCATTTTTACTTTTTCTTATTCAAACAATGTTGATGATAAATACCTATCGCCTCTATCGCAAATAATTGCTACAATTACACCTTCTTCTATACTTTCGGCAGTCTTTAACGCGCAATAAACTGAACCTCCACTACTCATACCGGCAAATACGCCTTCTTCTTTTGCAAGGTTTTTTGTTGTTCTTTTAGCATCTTCCTCGGTCACATCAATAACCACATCCACTCTAGAGGGATCAAAAAACTTTGGCACATATTCTGGAGACCATTTTCTAATACCAGGGATTCTTGCACCATCGGCAGGTTGCGCTCCCACTATGGTGATATCCTTATTTTTTTCTTTTAAATATTTAGAAGTACCTGTAATCGTACCCGTAGTTCCCATGGTGGCTACAAAATGTGTAATCTTTCCGTTAGTCGCTTCCCATATTTCTGGACCAGTAGTTTTATAGTGAGCCTTCCAGTTGTCGTCATTCTCAAACTGATTCAGTAATGTATAGCCCTTTTCATCCCTTAGTTTAAACGCTAAATCACGCGACCCTTCAATCCCAATATCAGCAGGTGTTAAAACCACCTCGGCACCATACGCTCGCATAGTTTTTACACGTTCTTCGGTGGAGTTTTCAGGCATAATCAACACCATATTCATACCTAAAAGCTTTGCTATAAATGCCAAAGCTATCCCAGTATTTCCGCTAGTTGCTTCAACCAATGTTCCGCCTTTTTTAATGTCGCCTCTTTTTAAAGCTTCGTTTATCATATTAAACGCAGGTCGATCTTTTACACTTCCACCAGGATTATTTCCTTCTAATTTCAAAAATAAACGCACCCCTTTCTTTTGAAGCAAATGTGTTGCTTCAACCAAAGGCGTATTTCCTATTTGACCAATAATACTATTCTCGTATGCCATTCTTTTTTGGTCTTATTTTAATTTCTGTTTGATAGGTTACTAATGAATTTTCAGGAACTGATTCTGTAATCCAAACGTTTGCTCCAATAATACTGTTTGCTCCAATGGAAATATCTCCACCCAAGATAGTCGCATTTGCATAAATGCACACACCGTCTTCAATAGTTGGGTGGCGTTTAGTTTTTGCCAAACTTTTTGAAACAGAAACGCCTCCTAAGGTTACCCCTTGATAAATCTTCACATCCTTTCCTATAATTGAGGTTTCACCTATTACAATACCCGTTCCATGATCGATATAGAAAGACTCTCCGATAGTGGCTCCTGGGTGAATATCAATACCAGTTATACCATGCACATACTCGCTCATCATTCTCGGTAAAATGTAAACACCGCGTTTATAAAGGGCGTGACTCAATCTGTAAACTGATATCGCATGAAATCCTGGATACGCCAAATAAATCTCCTGCAAACAGTGTGAGGCAGGATCGTTCTTTTCAAATGCAATGGCATCCAAATCTAGCTTTTTTCTTATTTCTGGAAGTTCTGCTTTAAAGCTTTCCCAAATGGTCGCTCCATTTTCCATCTCTAAAGCAGATAATATCTTTAAGAAGGTCTTTTCTAAATACGAACCATGCTCCTCTTCTTGTTCACAATCGAACAAAGAATAAAACAAGCGTTTCGTAAAGGTTTTAACCGTATCTTTTAAGCAAACATTATAGCTTTTCATCTTTCGATTTTTCGGTTGATAAAAGTAAAACTTATCTCTGTAAATCCCATTCTTATTAAACATTAAATCCTACAAAGCTTTCACACCTTGCAGGATCATGTTAAAAATATGTTTTATTGGGCGTTACCCACAAAGGGTCGGGCTTTACGTTTCAAGTCCTCGCACCTCCCGCGTCGGGCTGTGGGCTTTTCTCTGCAATCCCTAACGCGGGCATACCTGCCAAGGTCATTTCTAAACCTAATTTATAGCTTGTACCACCGCTTTTGGTGCTTCTTTTCTTGTACCATCAAATCCATCAATACCAGAAACCGTGGTGTACTTTAACACAAATTTCTTACCAGGATTTATAATTTTATATGCCGCTTGACACATAATAGTGGCTTCATGAAAACCGCAAAGTATCAGTTTTAATTTTCCTGGGTAATAGTTACCATCACCAATGGCAAATATACCTGGAATATTAGTTTGATAATCTAAAGCATTATTCACTTTTATAGCATTCTTTTCAATCTCTAAGCCCCAGTTTGCAATTGGTCCCAATTTAGGTGACAACCCAAATAACGGAATGAAATGATCTGTTTCTAAAGTAATCGGCGCTTCATCTTTTTTAGTTATTTCAATGGCCTCAACCTTACCATCTCCAAGAATGTTAGTAACTTCAGCTGGTGTAATCAAAGTAATTTTACCTTCATTTTTAAGCTCTCTAACCTTTTCAACAGAATCCAAGTGCCCTCTAAATTCATTTCGTCTATGGACTAGTGTAACACTTTTTGCTACGTCGGCTAAAAAGATACTCCAATCCAAAGCAGAATCTCCACCACCAGCAATAACCACATTTTTATCACGGTACATTTCTGGCTCTTTAATAATATACTCAACACCTTTATCCTCGTAATCAGCCAAGGCATCAATAGCTGGTTTTCTAGGTTCAAAACTCCCCAAGCCACTAGCTATTGCAACAACAGGTGCGTGATGTTTTGTCCCTTTATTGGTCGTCACTATAAACGTTCCATCCTCTTGTTTTTCGATAGTATCTGCTCTTTCCCCTAAGGTAAACCCTGGCTCGAATTGTTTTCCTTGCTCTAACAGATTTCTTGTTAAATCCCCAGCAAGAATTTCTGGAAACCCAGGAATATCATAGATAGGTTTTTTGGGATAAATCTCAGAACACTGCCCACCTGGTTGTGGTAATGCATCAATTAAATGACATTTCAATTTCAATAATCCTGCTTCAAAAACAGTGAATAATCCTGTTGGTCCTGCCCCTATGATTAGTATATCCGTCTTAATCATTTTATGATTCTCTTTTTTGTATTAATCCTTTAGTGAATTCGTTTAGTGTTTCCACTTTTTCTTCGAAATCTCCTTTTATCGTTTTTCTATATTCGTTTAAATTCTTTACTAAATCGTCAATATTCTCAGGAATGACTTCCTCAAAAAATTGCCGCAAGCGTTTAGCCGTTGTTGGCGACTTTCCGTTAGTTGAAATAGCGACTTTCACATTGCCTTTTGTTACAATACCTCCCATATAAAAATCGCAGTACGGTGGATTATCTGCTACATTAACCAATTTTGCCTCGGCTCTACAATCTTTCCAAACTTGAACATTGACTTCTGGCACATCAGTCGTAGCTACAACCATATGCTTGCCAATTAAATACTTTTTTTTGTAAACATCGTCAACCAATGTTACACAACCTTTCTTGGCAAGTTCTATAGTACCTCCACGAAACATTGGTGATACCATAGTTATATGCGCATCTGGACTCGATTTTAATAAGAACGTTAGTTTTTCTTCGGCTACGTTTCCCCCTCCAACAATCAATACATTCAGGCTTCGTGCTTTTAGAAAAATAGGATATAAATTATTGCGTTCCATCATTTATACCTTTGCCACTTCACTATATATAGAACTTAACACTGCTCTTTCCTTAACCACATCGCCTATGATTATAATTGCAGGGTTTGCTAATTGCTTTTCCTCAACTATTTTTTCAATAGTATTGATGGTTCCAATGCCAACATTTTCGTTATCTCTTGTTCCATTTTGAATGATTGCCACTGCGGTATCTTCTTTTCCTTCTTTAGAAAAAATATTTACAATTTCAGCCAATTTACCCATACCCATCAATATCACAACCGTCGCAGTGGATTTGGCCGCTAAGGCTACATCTGCCGACAATTTATGCTGTTTTGTGGTTCCTGTAATGACCCAAAAACTTTCAGACGCACCGCGTTTTGTTAACGGAATACCTTGATAGGCCGGTACCGCCACAGACGATGAAATCCCAGGCACCACAAAGGTTTCCAAGCCGAACTGTCTTACATAATCAATCTCCTCAGCACCCCTTCCAAAAATAAATGGATCACCTCCCTTTAATCGTACTACATGTCCTTTTTCTTTGGCTTTTGCAACAATCAACTCATTGATTTGTTCTTGTTGAAATGCATAACACCCCTTGCGTTTCCCCACAAAAATAAGTTCGGCATCTTCCGAAGCATAGTTTAATAAAGATTCGTTGATCAGTGCATCATATAGAATGACATCAGCGGATTCGATAGCTTTAATCGCTTTTAAAGTGATTAATTCCTCATCACCTGGGCCAGCACCAACAACCGTTAATTTTGGGGTTTTAATACTCATTTCGATTTCTTAAACCGCCTTTTTTTGAGCGGCACTTAGCTCTAATTCTCTATACACTCTGGCACTTTGCAAAAATTGACTGGCACCTTCTATGTAATTTAAAGCAAACTCTCTTGAAGGTGCAAATTTATTGATTTGATACACAATATTAGCAAAGCTATCTGTTAATTCTATTATACCAGTAGAAACAAAAACCTCATCAAATTGTGTAATAATATTTGAATGACTGTTGGTTTTCTTTTTCTCTGCAGTCAATAACGCCTTTGCAGTATTGACCATAGAACTATAGGCATGATAAATAGCTCCAGAATACACGCTATTTGCAACGGATGCCTTAGCATTTTCTATTTTTTCATCACTCTCTAAGAATAATGTTGCTACTAAATCAATCACCACTCCTGCACATTCACCAATACCAATTTCTTTTACATATTTTTCCTCAGTTCCCCAATCAATAAAATCTAACTCAGTCAAATTAGATACATCTTGTAAATCTTGAAGAATATCATAAAAATATTTTTCTCCTTTTTCCTTGTAGTAGTCCACAAATAATTCTCCGTTGGAATTAGCTTCGTAATCATCTAAAATACGACGCAACGCTTCAGGACCTCTTCTACTTGGCACTTTTACAACCTTGTCTGCAAAAACACCGTTACCATCGCCTAAATTTCCACCACCAAGCAATACCTGTAAAGCAGGTGCCACCAACTTATCTGGTGTACGAACCGACATTCCTTGAAATCCAATATTTGCCATATTGTGTTGCCCACAGGCATTCATACAACCACTGATTTTAATTACTAAATCTTCGTTTTTTAAATATTGTGGATATTCCGCTTTAATCACGCGTTCTAATTCATCTGCAATTCCTGTACTGCTTGCAATACCCAAATTACAGGTGTCAGTTCCTGGGCATGCCGTTATATCTACGGCTTTGTTATAACCGGCTTCAACAAATCCTAATTTTTCTAATTCTGAGTAGAAAAATGGTACCAATTCCCTTTTTACAAAAGGAATGACGATATTTTGGCGCAAAGACAAACGAATTTCTCCTGCTGCGTAATTCTCCACCAAATCTGCTAACAACCTTGCTTTATCCGTATAGAAATCACCTAACAGCACTTTGATTCCGATAGCCACATAACCTTCCTGCTTTTGAGGAATTAAGTTGGTAGCCTTCCAAGTTTCGAAGGCTTGCTGGTCTTTAATTTCTACTGTCGGAATTTCAGCTATTTCTGCCGGCGTTGACGCTTCGTAAGTATCAGCATCAATGGCTACTGACTTTAATTCAATCGCATTTTGTTCAGCTTCTACTAACTCCTTAAACGCATCTAAACCTATATCTTTGATTAAGAATTTCATTCTTGCTTTGGCGCGACTTTTACGCTCACCATGACGGTCAAAAATCCTTAAAACACCTTCCATTACTGGAATGATTTTATCTGTTTCCAAAAACTCGTACAACACATCGGCATGACGAGGTTGCGAACCCAATCCGCCACCAATCATCACCTTAAACCCGCGAACTCCATCTTTGATTTTAGCTATAAAACCTAAATCGTGCATGTACGACAATCCTGTATCTTCATCTGAAGACGAAAAAGACACCTTGAATTTACGCCCCATTTCCTGACAAATTGGATTACGCAAAAAGAACTTGTACAGTGCATCTGCATAAGGTGACACATCAAACGGCTCGTTTATATCAATACCCGCAGTTTCAGAAGCTGTTACGTTTCTAACTGTATTACCACAAGCTTCACGAAGGGTTACGTCGTCGCGCTCCAATTCCGCCCAAAGCTCAGGTGTACGGTTTAAATCCACATAGTGAATTTGAATATCTTGGCGTGTGGTAATGTGTAATCTTCCTCTTGAATATTCATCAGAAACATCAGAAATTCGGTGTAACTGATTGCTTTTTACTTTTCCGTAAGGCAATTTAATACGAATCATTTGCACACCCTCTTGACGCTGACCGTACACCCCACGTGCTAAACGCAAGCTTCTAAATTTCTCTTCGTCTATTTTCCCATTGTGAAAAAGCTCAATTTTATTCGCTAATTCAATGATATCCTTTTCAACAACTGGATTTTCTATTTCTGTTCTAAAACTTTGCATTGTTTCTAAGTTTGAATGTTGAAAGTTGAAAAGTTGAAAAGTAGTTTGCTTTGCAACTTTTCACTTTCTAACTTTTTACTTATTTATTGGATAAAACCAGCGCCAACTGTATTGTTAGACTGTGTATCGATTATAATAAATGACCCGTTAGTTCTGTGATTTTTAAACTGATCGTAAAAAATTGGTTTGTTTAATTTAAAAGTTACAGACGCAATATCATTGATTCCCAAACTTGTTACCCCTTTTTCAAAACCAGAGTAATCTGGATGAATTTTATGGTTTATGCTATCAACTTTTGCCAGTACTTTATTAATACCATGTTGAACGATATATTTACCACCGGGTGTTAACTCATCAGTATCCATCCAACATACATTGGCTGTAAACTGTTTATCAATTGTCGGTAAGTCATTCTCTTTCACAATCATATCACCACGACTTACATTGATATCATTTTCTAAAGTGATCGTAACTGAAGAACGTCTTGATGCCGTTTCATACTTTTCGTCATAGAAATAAATATCCTTGATTTTTGAACGTGTTTTTGATGGCAACACAATAATATCATCACCAACGCTTAAATCGCCTCCATACACTTTACCCGCATATCCTCTAAAATCATGGTAATCTTCAGTTTTTGGCCGAATTACATACTGCACAGGGAAACGTGGTGTACCCACATTAAAAATATCTGCCTTATCTAATTGCTCTAAGTGCTCCAATAATGCTTCGCCTTTGTACCAAGGCATGGCATCAGATTTATTTACTACATTATCGCCTTTTAATGCACTTACTGGTATAAATGAAATTTTTTGATCTTGGTAATCACGTTTTTTCATTAATTCTTCAAAATCAGCCTTAATCTTATTATAAACCTCTTCTGAATAATCTACCAAGTCCATTTTATTAATAGCCACAACAACGTCTTTAATCCTCAATAGATTATTGATGAAGAAATGACGATTGGTTTGCTCAATAACCCCTTTTCTAGCATCGATTAAAATGATAGATGCCTGTGATG
Source organism: Hyunsoonleella flava (assembly GCF_004310325.1). Lineage (GTDB taxonomy): Bacteria > Bacteroidota > Bacteroidia > Flavobacteriales > Flavobacteriaceae > Jejuia > Jejuia flava. The sequence continues at coordinate 50,936 of NZ_SIRT01000009.1, read as the reverse complement.
TTGAAGCCCCTGTTACCATGTTTCTTGTATATTCAACATGACCAGGAGTATCTGCAATAATGTAACTTTTCTTTTTAGTTGAAAAGTAAATATGAGCGACATCAATTGTGATACCTTGTTCTCTCTCGGCAACTAAACCATCGGTAGCTAAAGAAAAATCTAGGTAATCGTATCCACGTTGTTTACTTGTTTTTTCAATGGCTTCTAACTTATCTGTAGTTAAGGATTTTGTATCGTAAAGAATACGTCCTATTAAGGTACTTTTTCCATCATCTACACTTCCTGCTGTTGCTATTTTTAATACTTCCATTTTTTATTGGCTGTTGGCCTTTGGCTATTAGCTGTTGGCTAATCTCCGCTTGCCTAATTTTAAATTCTTTTTAGTTTGCTAATGGCTAAAGCCAATAGCTAAAGGCAAAATTTTCTAAAGAAAATTTTAAAAATACCCCTGTTGTTTACGTTTTTCCATTGCTGCTTCAGAGCGTTTATCATCAATTCGTGCTCCTCGTTCTGAAATTGAAGAATCTCTAATTTCTTCAACAACTTTATCTATTGATACTGCGTCTGATAATACCGCTGCCGTACAACTCATGTCGCCTACAGTTCTAAAACGCACCATCTCTTCTATAACTTCTTCGTGTTCGTCTCTGTAAACAACCTCATCATCAGCTGACCAAATCATACCATCTCTTAAGAATACTTTACGTTTGTGCGCAAAGTAAATTGATGGTATTTCGATGTTTTCTTTTTCTATGTAAGACCAAACATCTAGTTCTGTCCAATTTGAAATAGGGAATACACGAACATTCTGCCCATGGTCAATCTCACCATTCAACATATCAAATAATTCTGGTCTTTGGTTTTTCTCATCCCATTGTCCAAAATCATCACGAACTGAAAAAATACGCTCTTTGGCTCTCGCTTTTTCTTCGTCACGACGTGCACCACCAATTGCAGCATCAAACTTAAACTCTTCTAGGGCATCTAAAAGTGTAGTAGTTTGTAGCATGTTTCTACTAGCGTAACGTCCTGATTCCTCTTTAACTTTTCCTTGATCAATAGAATCCTGTACGTTTCTAACAATCAACTCTAAACCTAATTCTTTTACCAAACGATCTCTAAACTCAATCGTTTCAGGGAAGTTATGGCCAGTATCAATATGCATTAATGGAAACGGCACTTTAGCTGGGTAAAATGCTTTTACTGCTAAACGCACTAACGTTATCGAGTCTTTTCCTCCTGAGAATAACAACACTGGTTTTTCAAACTGTGCTGCTACTTCTCTCATAATGTAAATCGCTTCGTTTTCTAACGAGTTGATATGTGATGTATCTTTATTCATAATTAGAAGCCCCTCCTAACCTCCCCAAGAGGGAGGAAAACTTACTCGGGCGGAGTAAGTGTTTTTTGTTACTATTTTAATGTCTTAATCGGTTTCACTGTTTTACTGCCACTGCTTACTGACTATGCGTGTAAACCACACTCTCTATTTTCTAATGCTTTTGTTGGATCGAAATATTTAAATTCGTTTGGTAAGTTATTTTCTTCTAAATAAGTGTCTAATTTTTCATCAGACCAGTAATAAAAAGGACTCACTTTTAAAACCCCATCTTTACTTAAACTAAAAATGCCAATGCTATTTCTAAATGCTGTTTGTCCTTGACGTAGATTTGTAAACCAAACTTTAGGTTTGTGCTCATCCATAGCCCTTTTAAAAGGTTCCAATTTTACCTGCTCCGTAAATTCAGCATGCTTAGGGTCGTCTATAGAAGGAATCCCTAAAACCACATCACGGTGTGCTGATGTTTGTTTTGGCACATATAGATGCACATTCAAGCTTAAATCTTTAATCACCTGTTCCGCATGTCTGTAGGTTTGTGGTGTATTGTAACCTGTATCACACCAAACTACAGGTATTTCAGGTTTTACTTTGCTTACCGCATGAAGGATTGCAGCTTCATAAGGTCTAAAGTTAGTGGTAACTACCGTGTTATTACTAAGCTCAAAAGCCTTCTGGATAATTTCAGTTGGCGATGCTTTTTCAAAACTTTTATTTAATTCTTTTATCTGATCTTCTGTAAACATATCTTCTTGTTTATTTTCCCCATTTAACTGCATTCCAAATACGCTCATGGAAAAAGTAAAGTACCAATTTTGTTAAGAAATCCACTGAGGCGATTGATGCAGCAAGGGATATTCTACCTGTTAACACGTAAGAAACCACTAAGGTGTCTAAAGTACCCACTACCCTCCAACTAAGTGCTTTTGCTACACTTCTTATCGGTTTTTCTCCAACACTATCCTCCTTGTAAGTGGACTTCTGTTTACTTTTAACTAACATTTGCGCAATCATTTGTCGTTATTTTATATTAATCCTATCAATTTAGTAGGGTTTACAAAAGTAATACTTTTTTCTACACGACAAACGCTCTGTTTAATTTTTTAGGATAATGAAGTATTTTGGTGATAAAATGAAGAAAACTTATAAAGAAACGGAGTTATGATATGAATTTTACAATCTCTAAACCTTTGATAAATCTGCCAATGTCGTATTTCTAAACACTTTAAGTGTGCTATCTCTAACTTCAATCATTAATCGATGAACACTACATTTGTGCTCATCTGGACAATCATCACACTTTTCATAGTAGTTTAAACTTACGCAAGGTACCATAGCAATTGGTCCTTCAAGAACCCGCATGACATCGGTCATTTTAATTTCAGAAGGTTCACTTCTTAAATAATAGCCTCCATGCTTTCCTTTTTTAGAACCTAAAATTCCAGCCTTCCTCAAGGTAAGTAATATACTTTCTAGAAATTTTTGTGGAATTTGCTCGCTTTTAGCGATAACGCTAACTTGCACAGGAACATCTTCTCCGCTTCTTGCAATAAATGTTAGGGCTTTTAAACCGTATTTCGTTTTTTTGGATAGCATTAGGCTAATATATATATTTTAAAACACCTAACTAGTTTGTTGTATGAGATTTATCCAATGCATAAAATGTTGCCTGTACATAATCATCTCCATTACCAGAATTATTTTGGTTATAAACTCCTGCTTTAAAATACATGTATTGACCGCCAACATTGAATCCACTGCTGGCCATATTTACAGTTTTAACCACGTTATCTTTTCCTTCCCTAAAGATAATAACCGTTAGTACATCTCCAACAGTCCTAATACGATAGCTAAATTTTTCATTAAGCGCAATTCCATCCTCAGGATTTGATGCGCTACTACTTCTTGATCCAATCATCTCATACCATTGTTCATCACCATTGCCAGGAGTAGGCTCATGAGCAAAATAGATTGATCCTTTTTCATTGTTTGGTAATTTCCTGTAATACAACCGGATAGGCTCATCATCATTGGCATGTATTTGTCCAATAATTACCCTACCCACTTGATTACTATTTCCTGAGGTGGTAACATGATTTACGGCTACTGTAGCATTCATCTCGCCATCATAACCAAAAGCCGCATTTTTATCAGCTGCTGGTGCGGTACCAAAAACCCAATTATTCTTTGTAACGCCTTGTGCTTTTATACTTGTATTTGTCCCTCTAAGCATTTCGCGAAATTCTACACGTGTGTAATTCGTATTAGTAGATGTTTTAAAACCATCAACAGGACATTTAAACACCATGCCTCCATCATCAGCGGTGTAGAAATATTTACTGTTTTGATATTTGTTATTTAGTTGAGCAACTGTAATATTTAATGATGTGCCGTCCCCTTCATCTTCGGGTATACTTAAATTCCATGTAGATAAATCGAAGTTCTCTGATGGAGACTTGTTAGAATCTAATCCTTGAGGGTTTTGTGTGTCATCAGGCTTTTCAGTTTCTTCTGTGTCGTCATCAAGCATGTCGTCATCAGCCATATTTTCTCCTGAGCTACAACTAAAAAAAATTATTAGGGCAAAAAGTAAGTAAGGAATAGGGGTATATGTTTTCATTTTTCTTTTTTAAAAGATAGCTAGCTTTTCTGATAAATTACATAAGAAAATTGAAACAATTAATGTGCCAAATTATATACTCAACTTTGCCTCAAAAACAGTAACAGCTTTCCCTTTAATTTCTACATTGTAATCTTTCAAAGCTACTTGCAAAACGCCACCTCGCTTCGAAATTTGATGTGATATCATTTGTGTTTTACCTAATCTGTTAGCCCATAATGGCGTTAAGGCACAATGTGCAGAACCCGTTACAGGATCTTCATTAATTCCTGCTTGCGGTACAAAACAACGCACTACAAAATCAACATCTTCGCTTTTTCCTTCAGACGTTACCATCAAATGTCCAAGTCCGTTTGTTCTTAGAGCCTCAAAGTTCGGATTACACTTTTCAATAGCCTCTCGTTGTGCTGCAACAGCGACTACCCAATTGTCATCACTTTTATAAAACCCAACAGGTTCAAAGCCAACTAGAGTACTAAAATGCTTTGGAGTCTCCGCTTTTGAAAGGCGATACTGTGGAAACGTCATCACTACATAATCTCCTGATTTGGTAATCGTCAAATCACCACCTTTTGCTTTAAAGTGAATCACCTCATCGGATGCTTTCATTCCTAATTGATACATCATATGTGCCGACGCTAACGTGGCATGACCACACAACGGAATTTCAACGGTAGGTGTAAAATAGCGAATATCATAACCTGAACCATTGGGCGCCACAAAAGCAGTTTCGGATAAATTCATCTCCATAGCCATGTGCTGCATCCATGCTTCAGAAGGCAATTCATCAAGAATCATAACACCTGCGGGGTTGCCTTTAAAAACCTCTTCCGCAAATGCATCAACCTGGTATATTGTTTTGTTATTCATTATGCATTATTTAAAGCCTGCTCAATATCAGCAATAATATCATCAATATGCTCCAAACCTAAGGAGCAACGTACCATCCCGTCGGTAATGCCTGCAGCAGTTTTCACTTCAGCTTCCACCTTAGCGTGCGTAGTACTTGCTGGGTGCGTTACAATAGTTCTAGAATCTCCCAAATTGGCAGACAACGAACACATTTTAATGTTATCAAAAAAGGCACGACCACCATTTAAACCACCTTCAACCTCAAAAGCTACAATATTGCCACCTAAACGCATTTGTTTTTTAGCAATCTCATATTTAGGATGCGACTTTAAAAACGGATATTTCACCCATTTTACCTTTGGATGCGCTTCTAAAAACTCCGCCAACTTTAAAGCATTCTCACAATGCCTATCCACTCTAATTGCCAAAGTCTCTAAAGACTTAGATAACACCCAAGCATTAAACGGACTCATCGCAGGCCCCGTTAATCTAGAAAACAAATAAATTTCACGTATCAAGTCTGCTCTACCGACAGTAACACCACCTAAAACACGCCCTTGTCCGTCCATCAACTTCGTAGCCGAATGAATCACCAAATCCGCACCAAATTTTATAGGATTTTGCAAATACGGCGTTGCAAAGCAATTGTCAATCACCAACAGCAAACCATGTTTTTTACAAATGGCACTCAAAAACTCCAAATCCAACACATCCACACCAGGATTCGTAGGCGTTTCGGCATAAATAAATTTCGTGTTGGGTTTAATCAAGCTTTCAACCGTTTCAACGGCGTTGATGTTAAAGTACGAACACTCGATATTCCACTTCGGGAAATACTTGGTAAACAACCCATGCGTTGCCCCAAATACCGAACTACACGACACCACATGGTCGCCCGTATCCAATAAGGTGGCAAATGTAGAAAACACCGCCGCCATACCACTAGCAAACGCAAACCCCGCTTCCGCGCCTTCCATCGCGCACACTTTATCCACAAATTCGTTCACGTTCGGGTTGCTGTAGCGGCTGTATAAATCCCGCTGCTTTTCCTCGGCAAACGACGCGCGCATTTCCTCGGCATCCTCAAATACAAATCCCGATGTTACATACAACGGCACCGAATGTTCCGAAAACTGTGTCATTTCACATTGCGTCCGTATCGCTTCCGTTTCAAATTTCTTTTTACTCACTTTTTATATTTTATTTTTTTATTTGGGCGTTACCTCCGCTTAGGCTCCGGTCGGGCTTTCCGTTCCAAGTCCTCGCACCTCCTATCGTCGGGCTGTGGGCTTTCCTCTGCAATCCCTAACGCGGGTGTGTTTGCTAAGGTCATTTTTTTTACAATAGCCTTTTCAACTTTCCCAAGTTATATAATCTAGCGTTCCATCTTGATTAATATTTAGAACTAAAATTTGATTACAAGTATCTCCATCGATATCAATTGAGTAATCGAAAGTTCCAAAATGGGGGAAGCTTGCGGATAAACTCCAACCCTAACCAGATTTAGCTTCTTCATCAGTAGCCCAAGTCTTGATTTTATCGGCACATTTTTACCAATTATACCAGCCAATTCACTTTCAGTAAGTTCATCTAAGTAAAAATTTAAATAGTCTGATGTCATACTTTCTTTTTGCTCAAAGTCCGTCTTAATATAGCTACGATTCTGCTTTTCAAAATCTGGTATCTTATGGATGAAATTCAAAATCTGACTCAATTTCAATTGATCCGTTGAGACTGTTTCAAAATTCAAATCCAAGTTAATTTTTCTATCTCCAAAATTTAATGTCCAATCATAATAATCTTTTAAGTTTTCAGTGTCAATTTCTGAAAAATCAGGACTTTCTATAGTTCGAATTTTTTCTAAACTACTATCGAAATCTTCTTTTTTTGTCTTTCTAAAAAAATCAAATATTCCCATTTTCGATGATTTATCAGATTATAGTCAACTAATTAACACGCTTACCCAACCGCAAAATATCACCAAACACCCCACGCGCCGTTACTTCCGAACCTGCACCTGCACCTTGAATCACAATAGGTTGCTCCCCATAACTTTCTGTAAATATTTCAAAAATAGCATCACTTCCCTTTACATGGCCTAAGGTGCTATCGGCAGGAATTGACACCAATTTCACTTCTAAATTTCCTTTGTCTTGCGATAAATCTCCAGATAAATCGCCAACATATCTAAGTACATGCCCTGCCTTTTGGTCGTCTTTCAACTTCTGATATTGGTCGTCCAAAACTTCTAACTGACTCAAAAATGCTTCCACCGAAATATCTCGATAGGCTTCTGGTATTAAATTCAATACCTCTACATCATCAAACTCATTTTGCAAATCTAATTCCCTAGCTAAAATCAATAACTTTCTAGCCACATCATTTCCTGAAAAATCCTCACGCGGATCTGGTTCTGTAAAACCTTTATCCACCGTTTCTCTAATAATAGCACTAAACGGTTTGTCTTCCACCGAAAAATTATTGAATAAATAACTCAAGGTTCCCGAAAAGACACCTCTAATCCTGGTAATATTTTCACCCGATTCGTGTAATAATTTAATCGTATCAATCAATGGTAAACCAGCACCAACTGTGGTTTCATATAAATATTCTTTGTTATGCGATTTAAGTTCTTCTCGCAACTTGGTATAAAACTCATGCGAAATGGTGTTTGCGATTTTGTTACTTGATACCAAATCAAAACCAGCCTCAACCAACGGCATATAATTTTTATAAAACACATCACTCGCCGTATTGTCCACCGCAATTAAATTTTCCAAGTGATGGTTTTTCGCAAAGGTAATCACATCATCAATAGAACTCTCAAAATTACTGGACGCAATTGCATCTTTCCAATTAGCATCTGCGCCGTCTTTATCTAAAATCAATTTCCTTGAATTCGCAATAGCAAACACATTCAGGTTAATACCTTTGCGTTTTTCAATATCGTCTTTCGACTTTAAAATCTGATTAATCAATGCACCACCAACGCCACCATGACCAAAAATGGCAATATTTATCTTTTTAGAAATACCAAAAATCTCTCCATGCACCACATTTACCGCCTTGTGCAATTGCGATTTTTTCACCACCAAACTCACATTCTTACCCGTTACCGTATTGTTGAACAACAACGGCGTAATTTGGTTTCGAATTAACGCATTAAACGGTTTATGGAACGAACTCAATTCAATCCCCACAATAGAAATCACCGCCACATTATCATCCACAGAAATGGCATTTACGTCCTGCGCACGAAAATCGGTTTTAAACTCACGCTCCAAAGCTCTTACCGCTTGGGATGCTTGGTCGGCATCAATAATTAGCCCAATACCTCTTTCCGAAGAGCCTTGAGATACAATGCTCACACTAATCCCGCTGCTTCCTAAAGCTCCAAAAATTCTAGCATCAACGCCTATTTTTCCCAATAAACCCCGACCTTCTAAATTCAATAAGGCCACATTGTCCATTACAGACAATGACGTCACTTCTTTGGCACTTGGCTTCGCCGTAATCAACGTGCCTTTATCATCAGCATTAAATGTATTTAAAATCCTAAGGTTGATATTCTTTTCCACCAAAGGAATAATGGTTTTGGCATGCAATACCGAAGTTCCAAAATTTGCCAATTCATTCGCTTCACTAAACGACAATTCCCGTATCTGTTTTGCATCTGGCACTAAATCAGGATTCGCTGTATAGATACCGCTAACATGGGTGTAATTTTCCAGTTCTTCGGCTTCTAAAAAATTAGCAATTAAAGCTGCTGTATAATTACTGCCGTTACGTCCTAAAGTTGTGGTTTCATTCTTTAAATTCGAAGCGATAAACCCTGTAACTACATTCACCACATTCTTATTTTTGCTAAAATAGGCTTGCGTATTTTCCTTTGATAATTTAGATAAAGGTTGTGCATTACCGAAAGCTTCGTCTGTTTTTATCAATGCCCTCGCATCGGTAGCTTTAGCTGATATTCCGCGTTCATTCAACAAACTGGAAATCAACTTTACTGACAACAATTCACCTTGCGCTAAAATATTATCTTTTGTTTTTTTACTGTAATCACGCAATAAACTCACGCCTTCAAATAACTGATCTAAAAGAGAAAACTCCTTAGAAAAATCTATAGTTTTTGACGGCTCACTTTGATACGCTTTAAACGCTTCCAAATCCTCTTGATAAGGCTTTCCTTCAAGAGCTTTATTCAAAATAATCTCTAAATCATCCGTAGCCGAACCTCTCGCCGAAACCACAACAGTAATCCGTTCTCCAGCGTCCACTTTATTGGCAATTATAGAAAGTACAGTTTCTAAACCTTTGCAGTTGGCCAAAGATTTGCCACCAAACTTTAACACCTTAATGGGTTTACGCTTCGAGTCTGGCACAAAAATACCCTCAACTATTTTTTCTAACTGCTCATATTCCATTAAAAAGGCATCATGCCCGTGCAACGAATGGATTTCGCTGTAGGTTACATTAGGATTCGTCAACGCCAATTGCTTTTGCGTTTCCCGGTTTTCTTCCGCAGTAAAAAACAAATCTGAATCCACACCTATAATGTGAATCTTCGCTTCAATGTTTTCCAACACGTTGAAATTCCTATCCCTACCCTTAGTCACATCAATGGTCTTCAACAATTGATTCATCAATTTGTACGCAGATAACTGAAAACGCTCCTGCAACTTCTTACCATGATGCAACAACCAACTTTCTACATTAAAAATCTCTAAATCCTCATTTTTAGAACGCTGAAAACGTGCCTTAAACGACTCTGGCGTGCGGTAACACAACATCGCATGCATACGCGCATCATGCACCGGATGTTTAGAATTCAACAAAAATTGCTCCTGAATTTGGCAATTGGCAATCAACCAATCGGTAGATTTCCAATCTGTAGCCACAACAATTAAATGCTCCGTAAATTTGGGGTCAATTGCAGCCATTTCCCAAGCGATACCACCACCTAACGAACCTCCAATCGTCGCAAAAAGTTGTCCGGTTTGCAACACTCCCAAACCTTGTAAAAACAGTTTCGCTACATCGCGTGCCACAAAGTCCTTGTAATTGTCAATCACAAAACCGTCATACCCATTCCCAGGAATATTAAACGCCAGAATAGTATATAATTTGGTATCAATTACTTTGTCTTCACCAATTAAATCCTGCCACCAACCCATTTCACCAGCCACATTACTGTTTCCCGTCAAAGCATGATTTACCAATACAATCGGCGCCTCACCAATGGGTTTTCCAAACACCTGATAGCTTAATTGTATTTCAGGGTTCAACACACCGCTTTCGGTGGTGTAATTTTCAATTGTTATATGTTGCAGTTCGTTTTCCATAAAGAAGCCCCTCCTAGCCTCCCCAATTGGGGAGGGATTTTTACTCTTATGTTTTAAAGTCGACTATAAATTTAAACCTATCAACTTTTTTTTTTACTTATCTCTACCCCCTAAAACAATGGGAGACACCTACTATTATCTTTAAAATCAAACTCTTACCTCCCCAATTCTTCAATTACGCAAAGCACAAGTGAAGCGGAACGCTCAATGTAACGCAATACTCCACATGAGTATGATTCCTCCCCTTTGGGGAGGTTAGGTGGGGCATTTATATTTTAGCAAACGCCTGTTTTAAATCTGCCTTTAAATCCTCAATATCTTCAATACCAACAGACAATCTAATTAAATCTGGTGAAACACCTGCTGATGCTTGTTCTGCCTCGTCTAATTGCTGGTGCGTGGTACTTGATGGGTGAATAATTAAAGATTTTGTGTCCCCAATATTGGCCAACAGAGAAAAAATTTGTGTTTCGTCTGCAATGGTTTTTGCCGCATCAAACCCGCCTTTGTGACCAAATGTTACAATACCACTTTGGCCTTTTGGTAAGTATTTTTTGGCTAAAGCGTTGTACTTACTACTTTCTAAACCTGGATAGTTTACCCAAGCCACTTCGTCTTGCGCTTCTAACCATTTTGCCAATTCTAAAGCATTTTCACTATGTTGCTTGATTCTAACTGGCAATGTTTCTAAACCTTGAATAATGTTGAAAGCATTTGTTGGACTCATAGCACCGCCAAAATCACGCAATCCTTCCAAAATTAATTTAAAGGTGTAAGATGCTGCACCTAAAGTTTCATGATATTTTAAACCGTGATACCCTGCTGAAGGCTCTGTAAATTCAGGGAATTTTCCATTAGCCCAATCAAACGTTCCTGCATCAATAATTGCACCTCCCAGTGATGTTCCTTGTCCGCCAATATATTTCGTCAAAGAGTGAATAACTATATTCGCTCCGTGCTTAATCGGGTTTAATAAGGCTGGAGTTGCTACCGTATTATCCACGATAAATGGCACACCTGCTGTTTTAGATTTTTCAGCAATAGCTTCTAAATCTAATACATCTAATTTAGGATTTCCTAAAGATTCTACAAAAAACGCTCTGGTATTATCCTGTACTGCATTTTCAAAATTTTCTGCATCCGATGCATCAACAAAAGTAGTTGTAATACCTAATCTTGGTAGTGTTACACTTAATAAATTATACGTACCACCGTATAAACTACTTGAGGCTACAATATGATCGCCCGCTTTTAAAAGCGTTAATAATCCTGTAGCAATTGCTGCCGTTCCTGAAGCAAATACTACAGCACCTATACCACCTTCTACAGCAGCTAAACGCTCTTGTAAAATTTGATTGGTTGGATTATTTAAACGTGTGTAAATAAAACCTAATTCTTGTAAAGAAAATAAGTTTGCTGCGTGGTCTGAATCGTTAAACACGTAAGATGTAGTTTGGTAAATTGGTACAGCTCTTGCGCCTCCGTTTGTTGCTACATCATGCCCTGCGTGTAATGCGTTTGTTGCTAATTTTTGATCGCTCATTTTTTTAGTTTTTTTTGATTTAATAATTATATCTAATGTCCCGCAAAAAGCGGGATTAGTTCATCTTACTATTTTGAATGCATTGCTACGCAATCTCTCAAAATAGTGTTTCACTAAAAAAATGTTATAAAGAATTTTTTTAAAACTACAGACTGTAATTTTTTGGGTTATCTATCCAAACACCAATAAATGAATTGGGGTTTAAGTAGAATTTAGCACCTTCTTTAATAAGTTTAAAGGGTTGCTAAGGTTTCATCGGGTCTAATCCCTCCACCTTTCTTGATAACATTTCAATACGTTTTTGAACTTTGAGACTGCAAAGATTCGTTCTGAAAAGTTAATTTCCAAATTTTCGGGAAACTATTTTTGTTTTTCTTGGTTTTACCTGAAATTAAACACTTGACTTTGTAAAAATTTTCTACTAACTTCGTTTACCGGCGGATATGAAGAACTTGTACTGAGCTTGTCGAAGTATTATATAACGGCGCATATCCGAAATCTTGTTACCTGCAAGCTGAACCAACCAATGAGAATTTTCAATATAATAGCGACTTTCATCTTGATAATACTGGTTTTGACCATTTCATATCTGATTCCAGAATTTGATAGTATTAAGGTTGACCCAATGGGAGATGGACAATCTGGTATTGGAAAAGGAATTATTGGTCTAATGATATTAGGATTGGGAGCTTTAAGTCTAATTTTTGGGATAATTTTTGGTCTTCTAATAATAATTAGAGCTACGAATCGAACTAAATGGAGTTATATAAATTTATTGGCTTCATTGCTAATTTCAGCATATACCCTTATATACTTATTTGGTTGAAAGAAATGAAAAAAAAAATTGGACTTTTATCTTTGTTAATCCTAACAAGTTGTTCGTACAATACGGACTTTTATATATTCAACACAACGGAGAATCCAATTTTTGTGACATATGAATGTGGTCCTAATGGAGAAGTATTTGTCCCTATTCCAAGAATTGTGGAATTTGACTCGGATTTTGAAATACTGGAAATTAAAAAGGCTTATGAAATCGGAATTGAGTCTAAATCTGACTCTGAAAACAAAATCATAACGTGTGAATTAAAAAGTAGACAAGCTTTATGGATTGGAAATGACATAAATTTTTCACTAAACGACCCAAACGATGTGTTGATTTTAAAAGAAAATCTGAACGAACTAAAAGTCGAACAAAACGGAGAAAAATTATTTCGAGTAGATGACAGATATGTGGTTGACTTTTTTGAGACGATTGACAGACATACTGTTGGAATAAAAGTAAAAAAAGCCAGCAGGTAACAATGGCTATAATTCATTGCGGTTGAATTCCTAATCGGAATTCAACGCTTATTTGCTATCTTTCGGCTACGGCGGAAAGAATCCTGCGGATTTTTCCGCAATGTAAACATACGAGCCGAGACCGGTAAACGAATCTCCCCAAAAAAGCAAAATCTAAACAGATTAACCAGAAATTAGCAAACAAGCCCCGCGCAAGGGATTGCAGTGGCAGCTTTTGGCGAGGCGTGCATCGAGCCAAAACTATTAACGAAAAGCCCGACCCCTTATGGGTTGCGCCCAAAACATCTAAGCTTGTGTTTGTAAAAATTTATCGCGAATAATTTGGCCTATAGGTCGATTTTCAATCTTTGATTCCAGCCAAGAAATGATGTCTAAATACAAAAACGCGCGACTTTGATAGGGGTCGTTCTCAAACTCTTTTAACTTTTTGTGTAGTTTGATGAATTCGCCTTTTACTTCGTGCGGATAAATATCGGGTAGGGTTCTTAAAAACTTAATGAATTCTTTTTGCACTTCGTACAAATCTTCCATCTTAATTAAGAACTTGTAGGTGCTTTTTATGAGGATATCCAAATTGTAATCCAGTCCCGCCTCGTAGTGCGCCACCAAATTTAAAATTCTTGAAAAACACAATAAATCCTCGCGCATTTGCAATGATTTATTGCTAATGATTTTGTCCAAGTAAAAGATGCACTTTCTGGTTTCGCCAGCCCCAAAATACATGCTCGCCATTTTATAATAAAACACCATGATATGATGCTCATCTATGCGGTTTTTATAGCTTTTAAGTTTTTCTAAAACCGTATCAATTAATGGTAACCCTTCCACAAAACTGCCTTCAATAAAGTGCAGATTAAACTTGTTATTGTATATGTATAAAAACGCCAGAGATTCGTTATTATCATCTAAAGGAAACCACTTTTCTTGAGTAATTGCCTCAAATTTTGATAAGGTTTCTTTGAACTTATCATACTGCCGTAAGTAAAATAAAGCCTCCAATAAATAGTGATTTCCGCGAAGGAAAAAGACAGGATTTAGTACAATCATGTCCTTTTTATCATAGAATAAATCCACCCATTTGGATGCGTATTTATAACAGGCCAAAAAATCTACAGTTAAAAAGCTATACCACAGTTTCGCCTTGTACAACCATAATTTTTCACGAAAACCTAGTTTGTTGATATCATATTTAGGCAGCCTATCGTGGTAATATTTATCAATAATTTGAAACTCTTCGTCATTTTTTACATATCCCGTTTTTAAAAAGAGGCCATACAACTGCAACGACAAATTGGAGAGTTTACTGGCCAAAACATTATGTTGGCTTAGTTCCTTGGCTTGAATGGTCAACTCGTCCGCACGATTACTGATACTTCTGGTAATGTACTGGGATTCAATAATTTTTTCAAGTTCAACTATTTCATAAGCTACATTCTTTTCTTCATTAGAAATTGCAAGACTTTTTGCCTTATCAAGAATTTTTAAACTTTGTTTGTAAAGTCCTTTGTGATATAAAATGGTTGCAAAATCAAGCTGCTCACGTATCTGAATCCTGATGTTTTGATGCGACGGATTCAAACGCAAACTAATGAGAATCTGTTTATATAAATGTGCTTTAAGGTTGGATAACTGTTGCTTTTTTACGATGCCCTTTTTTAAAATGGCAGCCTCATCATAGGCCTTTAATTTATCCAAAATATTGAACAGCATTAAAAACTTAGAATCATCGTTTACACCCAATCTGCCGACGTAAAGTTTGAATTGTCGCTTTTCAGATTTTGAAAGCGATTTTACCAAAACAAATAAATTATCTTTTTGCTCTTTTACCATAGTCATAAAATCAACTTTATATAGTTGATTTTCAATTACTTAAACTATCATTAATTCAGTTAAACGTCGTAAAAAAAATGAGATGAATAGTAGCTTTTACGAAACCAAAATATAAATTCGTGTAACAATAAGAAAATATATTCTAATAAATGTCTGATAATCACGTTCAAATTTTTGACACTACCCTTCGCGATGGTGAGCAAGTTCCTGGCTGTAAGTTAAATACAGAACAGAAATTAGTTATTGCAGAACAACTTGATAATTTAGGGGTGGATATTATTGAGGCAGGGTTTCCCGTCTCTAGTCCTGGAGATTTTAAATCGGTAGAAGAAATATCTAAAATAGTAAAACATGCTACGGTTTGCGGACTTACCAGATCAGTAGAAAACGATATTAAAGTTGCAGGAGAAGCGCTTAAATACGCTAAAACACCAAGAATCCATACAGGAATTGGCACTTCAGAATCTCATATAAAATTCAAATTTCGTTCAACACAGGAAGATATTATAGAGCGTGCAGTAAAAGCTGTGAGTTACGCCAAATCTTTTGTGGAGGATGTTGAGTTTTATGCTGAAGATGCTGGTAGAACAGATAATGAATATTTAGCTCGAGTATGTGAAGCGGTTATAAAAGCTGGTGCTACAGTGCTAAACATTCCTGATACAACAGGTTATTGTTTACCACATGAGTATGGTGCTAAAATTAAATACTTAAAAGAAAACGTAAAAGGCATTGAAAAAGCTGTTTTGTCGTGCCACTGCCATAACGATTTAGGTTTGGCAACTGCCAATTCCATAGAAGGTGTAATTAACGGTGCCCGCCAAATAGAATGTACCATTAACGGTATTGGCGAGCGTGCTGGAAATACCGCTTTGGAAGAAGTTGTGATGATTTTGCGTCAACATCCTTATTTAAATTTGGATACCAAAATAAACTCTGAAATGTTATATGGCATCAGTCAATTGGTATCTGATAGCATGGGTATTTACACCCAACCGAATAAAGCGATCGTAGGCGCCAATGCTTTTGCACACAGTTCTGGCATTCACCAGGATGGTGTGATTAAAAACCGTGAAACTTACGAAATTATAGACCCTAAAGATGTGGGGGTTGATGCATCTGCTATTGTTTTAACAGCGCGAAGTGGAAGAGCAGCGTTGGCTTATAGGGCGAAAAACATTGGCTACGAGTTAACGAAATTGCAGTTGGATGAAATCTATACCAATTTCTTAGATTTTGCCGACCAGAAAAAAGAAGTTGATGATAACGATATTCATCAAATAATTGAAAATAGTAAGGTATACAAAGAAATTGTATCCTCTTAATCGAATAAATTTCAATTTTAAAAACGAAGCTTCTTAATTTACAAGAAGCTTTTTGCGTAAAGCGTACAAAACCAAATTAAATGAAATTAGATATTGCTGTTTTACCAGGAGATGGCATTGGCCCCGAAGTAACCGCCGAGGCGGTTAAGGTGCTTAAAGCTATTGGTATGGCATTCGAGCATACATTTAATTTCAAATATGGTTTAGTTGGTGCAGCTGCAATTGACGATAGCAAAAACCCTTTACCAGAAGCTACTATCGATTTATGCAAGGATACTGATGCCATACTTTTTGGCGCCATTGGGGATACTGCTTACGATATTGATCCTGACGCCAATGTACGTCCAGAGCAAGGTCTTCTGGGATTGCGCAAGGCATTGGGGCTGCACACCAATATTCGTCCTGTGATTGCCTATGACGATTTATTAAACAAGTCTTCATTAAAGGTAAAACAGATCAAGGATACCAATATTCTCATTTTTCGCGAACTTACTGGAGGTATTTATTTCGGTAAAAAAACTTTGAGCAAAGACGGTAGCACAGCATCTGATGTTTGTGAATATCACCGTTTCGAAATAGAGCGTATCGCGCATTCTGCTTTTAAAGCAGCCCGTTCTAGAAAAGGGAAATTAACTTTAGTGGACAAATCCAATGTGCTGGAAAGCTCACGTTTATGGCGTCGCGTGGTTTTAGAAATCGCAAAACAATACCCAAAAGTAGCACTCGATTTCATGTTCGTAGACAACGCTGCGGTTGAGCTCATCAAAAACCCAAGGCAGTTTGATGTTATCCTTACGGAGAATATGTTTGGAGATATCCTATCAGAAGAGGCCAGCGTAATTGTGGGGTCCATAGGTTTGTTGGCATCCGCATCCAAAGGAGATACCCATGCCATGTTCGAGCCTATCCACGGTGCTTATACCAAAGCCAAAAATAAGGGCATTGCCAACCCTATCGCCTCTATCCTCTCAGCAGCGATGTTGTTGGATCATTTCGATTTGGTAGACGAAGCTGCACTAGTAAGGGAAGCTGTAGATAAATCATTAAAATTGCACATCACCACACCCGATTTAAATACCAAATACGATAATATCACCACAAGCAAAGTGGGTGATTTTATTGAAGATTTTATAAACAATCCAGAAGAAACCAATCTAAACTTTACTAATATTCACTTAGGGCAATCCACAATTATTTAATTATTTTGAATTAGTCACCAATACAATTAAATACCAAACTAAACTTTAGGAGACGTCCAGATGCAAGAGCCCAATTCTAGGGCTCTTTCTCTTTTATTTTTTTAGGGCGTTACCCGCAAGGGGTCGGGCTTTCCGTTACAAGTCCTCGCACTTCCTGCGTCAGGCTGTGGGCTTTCCTCTACAATCCCTAACGCAACCCTATCCGCCAGCTTAGTGCATCAAAACTATCTTTTTAGTACATTTGGAAATACACAACTAAAAAATATGGAAGTTTTAGGAATAGACATTGGGGGCTCAGGCATGAAAGGCGGATTAGTCGACCTAGAGACAGGAGTACTTACCACCGATCGCTACAGAATACCAACGCCAGCATCACGCAAGCCAGAGGATATGGTAAAAGTATTTAAGCAGATTGTAGATTATTTTGAATATGACGGTCCCGTTGGTTGCGGATTTCCCACTATTATAAGACATGGCGTTTGCAAATCCGTAAGCAATCTAAATAAAGGTTGGATGAATGTAAACGTGCAAGAACTATTCTCTAAAGTCTGTGGAAATCCTATCACCATCATAAATGATGCTGATGCAGCTGGGTATGCCGTAATGAATTATGGTATTGGTAAAAATGAAAAAGGTTTAGTAATTATGATAACCATTGGCACTGGCATTGGTAGTGGTGCATTTTACAACGGCAAACTCATCCCAAACTTCGAGTTAGGTCAGATACCTTATAAAAAGTATAAAAAAATAGAACACTATGCTGCTGATTCTATCCGTACAAAAGAAGATTTAAGTTTTAAAGTTTGGGGTAAACGCCTTAATAAGTTTTTAGGTTTAGTAGATGTTATTGTATGCCCTGATTTAATAATACTAGGTGGTGGTGTGTCAAAACATTACGGCCAATACGAGAAACAAATACATATTGAAACGCCTGTAAAACCTGCCGAACTTGGTAATCATGCTGGCATTATTGGTGCAGCAGCAGCTATTTTAGATCAGGACAAAAACTAAATAACGCCCATTCTAGATAGGGAACTTAGCTCTAATCTTATCTAAGCACAAATTGTGAATACTACCAACGTGTGTATGTTGTTTTGAGGTATCTGGAACGTAGGTACCATCCTGTACTTGCCCACCAATTTTTTGGTAAGCTTCTCTAAAACTTTGGCCTTCAACAACAAGGGTATTGATATTATCTACAGTAAATAAATATTTATACTTATCATCATGGATATCTACATCTTTAACTATAATTTGCTGAATAGAATAATTGAATATATCCAAGATGTCCTTCAACTCTTCAAAAGCTGCAATCATGTTTTCTTTTAGCAACTGAAAATCCCTGTGATATCCGCTTGGTAAGTTATTCGTGATAAGCACCATTTCAGCTTGTAAAGCCTGAATTTTATTGCACTTCCCGCGAATCAATTCAAACACATCTGGGTTCTTTTTGTGTGGCATGATGCTGCTGCCCGTTGTGAGTTCATCCGGAAACGAAATAAACCCAAAATTCTGGCTCATATACAAACATATATCCATGGCAAAACGGGATAAGGTGTTGCACAAGCTACCTAAAGCTGCGGCAATAGTGCGCTCGTTTTTTCCACGTCCCATTTGTGCAGCAACAACATTGTATTTTAATGTTGCAAAGTTCATTTCTTTGGTAGTTAATTCCCTATCGATTGGAAACGAACTACCATAACCTGCTGCAGAACCTAATGGGTTTTGATCTACCGTTTTAATGGCTGCATCTAATAAAAATACATCATCAATCATTAGCTCTGCATAAGCAGAAAACCATAGTCCAAAGGATGATGGCATTGCCACTTGTAAGTGCGTATATCCTGGTAAAACCTTGTCTTTGTTGCTATCGGCTAAATCTAAAAGTGTATCAAAAAGCGTTCTGGTTTTAGTTCTAATTAAACCTAAATTCTCCTTATAATATAAATGACAAGCCACTAAAACTTGGTCGTTTCTAGAACGTGCCGTATGTATCTTTTTTCCAACCTCGCCGAGAGATTGGGTTAATTCAAACTCAATTTTAGAATGTACATCTTCAAACTGCGCGTCTATTACAAACGTACCATCTTCAATTTGAGATATTAATACGTCTAAACCACCCAATAGTTGTTGCAGTTCTTCATCGGTTAAAATCCCAATACTCTGTAGCATCTTTGCATGTGCTTTTGATGCAACAACATCATATTTTGCGATATGAATATCGATTTCACGGTCGTTTCCAACAGTGAAATTTTCTATTTTTTTATCTATTGATATGCCTTTATCCCACAACTTCATGTTATCAATGTTTATTTGTTTATACGTTAATTTGTTTAAAAGGCACTTCAAGTAAACAATTCTGCATTTGTTTTTATGGATTCCTGCCTGCGCAGGAATGACAGAACCATTAAACTATTGCCACATTCAACGATTAAACCATTATATAATTACTCGATTTAACAATTCAATATATATTTTAATACCTTCTTCTATTTCATGCAAATAAATAAATTCATCTGCCGAATGTGATCTTGTGCTATCGCCTGGGCCCAATTTTAAACTCGGGCAAGACAACACGGCTTGATCCGATAATGTTGGTGAACCATAAGTTGTTCTTCCCATTGCAATTCCAGCTTTTACCAATTCATGATCTGTTGGAATGCATGATGAATTCAACTGCAGACTACGCGGTGTGATGCTAGTTACAGGTGCTTCCTTTTGTAAAATTTCTGCAATTTCAGAATTTGAATATGCGTCGTTTACGCGCACATCAATCACCAAATTTAAGTCGGCAGGTACCGCATTGTGCTGCTTGCCAGCACTAATTTGGCTTACCGTTAATTTCACATCACCTAAAGCATCAGAACCTTTTTCAAACTTGTAATCTTTGAACCATTTCAGGACTTCAATTGACTTGTATATCACATTATCATCATTGGGATGTGCCGCGTGACTCGGTGTACCTTCCAATACAGCATCAAACACCACCAATCCTTTCTCGGCTACTGCTAAGTTCATCAAGGTTGGTTCTCCAACAATAGCAACATCAATTTTTGGAATGATGGATAACATACTATTTAAACCATTGGGTCCACTGCTTTCCTCTTCCGCGGAAGCGACAATCACTAAATTATATTTTAAATTTTTATGATTGTAAAAATGTGTAAATGTAGCGATTAAAGACACCAAGCATCCGCCTGCATCATTACTTCCCAAACCATATAATTTTCCGTCTTCTACAATTGCTTTAAATGGATCTTTTGTGTAAGCAGAATTAGGTTTTACCGTATCATGATGGGAATTCAACAATAGCGTTGGTTTACCTTCTTTAAAATATTTATTTACCGCCCAAACATTATTTTTAGTGCGTTTATAATCAACACTATGGCTGTTAAACCAGTTTTCAATATGTGCAGCAGTATGGTCTTCTTCAGAAGAAAAAGACTGTGTTTCGATAAGCTGTTTTAAAAGCGCAATAGCTTCTTTCGTAAGTTGCTCCATCATAAATACAAGGTAGTAAACTTTTGATCTTTATCGCTGATTACAGTTGGATTTCCAATAAACACCCTTGATACTCCAAATTCGATAGCGCGAAAGCTATTATCTAATTTGGGCAACATCCCATCATGGAAAGCACCTTGGTGCTTTAACTGCTCGTACGTACCGTAATCCATATATTCAATCACAGAATTTTCATCATCCACAGATTTTAGGACTCCATTTTTTTCAAAACAATAGTACAACTCAACTTGATACAATTTTGAAAGCCCAATAGCCAATTCGGACGCTATCGTATCTGCATTGGTATTAAATAACTGTCCGTTACCATCATGCGTTATCGCACAAAACACTGGTGTGAAGTCTGCTTGAATTAATTTATTAATAGACTGATGATTCACTTTTTTAACGTCCCCCACAAACCCATAGTCAATCTCCTTTACAGGTCGTTTTTTTGAATAAATACTATTGATGTCAGCACCTGTTAAACCAATCGCATCGATGTTTAACCCTTGAAGTTTTGCAACAATATTTTTATTTACCAAACCACCATATACCATTGTGATAACTTCCAGCGTATCGGCGTCTGTAATGCGTCTACCATTAATCATATTAGAAGCAATACCTAACTTAGAAGCAACATGTGTTGCGCGTTTACCGCCACCATGCACCAATATTTTATAGCCTTCTAACTTTGAAAACAGTTGTAAAAAATCGTCCAAAGCACTAGAGTCTTCTATGACGTTACCTCCTATTTTTACTATTGATAGTTGTTCTTTAGACATTTACTAAGAGTTTTTTAAGTACTAATTGCGCCGCGTATGTTCTGTTATTTGCTTGTTCAATCACAATAGCACTATTGCTATCTAAAACAGCATCTTCAACTACCACATTTCGTCTTACTGGCAAACAGTGCATAAATTTAGCATTACCTAATTTAGCTTTAGTTATCATCCAATTGGGGTCTGTATTGATGACTTTGCCATAGTCCTCATAAGAACTCCAGTTTTTGGTGTAGATGAAATCCGCATCCTTAAACGCTTCTTCTTGATTATGATAAATAGGTGTGTCTCCTATAATTTCAGGGTTCAAATCGTAGCCTTCAGGGTTTGCAATTACAAATTCTACATCCATTTTTTGCATTACCTGTGTAAAACTATTTGCTACGGCATGGGGCAGCGCTTTTATGTGAGGCGCCCAACTTAGTACTACTTTTGGTTTCGCTTTCGTTTTGAACTCCGAAATGGTTAAAGCATCGGTTAACCCTTGTAAGGGATGACCTGTAGCACTTTCCATATTTACAATGGGCACAGAGGCATATTCCATAAAGGCTCTCATTACCTGCTCACTTTCATCTTTAGCTTTATCAGTTAAGGTTGGAAATGCTCTAACGGCAATAATATCACAATACTGAGATACCACGGCAGCTGCTTCTTTGATGTGTTCTGCTGTATTGCCATTCATAACCGTCCCATCTTCAAACTCTAAACCCCAAGCATCACCTGATACATTCATCACAATTGGATTCATTCCCAAGTTCAACGCCGCTTTTTGTGTACTTAAGCGTGTACGCAAACTGGAATTGAAAAATAATAATCCCAAGGTTTTATTTTGCCCTAATCCTAAATGTTTTAAGGGATTAGCTTTAATGATCTTCGCCTCGTCAATCCAGGCGTCAATGTTATCTATATCGTTTATGGATGTGTAATGTTTCATTCTATTTTATTTTGGTAAACGGCACTTTATTTCCCATAGCATTTTCTATGAAATTATCTTGTAACCCGTTTACAATCCAAGTTTCAATATTTGATTTTTTAGCAACAGCGGCAGCTTCAATTTTACTTTGCATACCTCCACTTCCGTGAGAGGATTTAGAATTTGTCACTTCAGTATTTAGTTCTTTAAAATCAGTAACATTTTCAATGGTCTTTGGCGTGCCTTTCTCCATTGAAGATTTGGTGTAAATCCCATTGGTATTGGTGGCGATGATAAACAAATCTACATCTAACAATGAAGCGGTCAATGCTCCCAACTTATCATTGTCACCAAACTTAATTTCATCAGTAGCTACCGTATCATTTTCGTTAATAATTGGGATATAATTATTGTTGACCAATACATTAATGGTGTTTGTGATATTGGTTCTACTTTCTTCCTTCTCAAAATCGGAATAAGACAATAAACACTGCGAGCTTAACAAGCCATATTCTCTAAAAATTTCTTGATAAATCCGTATTAAATGTGGCTGACCAATGGATGCCAAGGCTTGTTTTACAAATACATCTTCTTGTTTGCTTTCAAGTTTTACGAATTGTTTAGCTACAGCAATTGCCCCAGAGCTTACAATAATAAACTCGAAGGTGTCTTGAAGTTTTGCAATTTGACAAGCTATATCTTCAATCTTACCTCTGGAAATATTATCGGTTTCCTTGGTCAGGGTGTTGGATCCAACTTTTAATAATATGCGTTTTTTCTCTTTAAGCATGTGTTTATCTTATTTGTCCATTACCGTGAACATACCATTTGTTGGTTACTAAATGTTGCAGCCCAATTGGTCCACGCTGGTGCAACTTATCTGTACTTATGGCCAGCTCACCGCCTAAACCTAACTGACCTCCATCTGTAAATCTCGTTGAGGCATTGTGATATACCGCAGCCGTATCTACATTTTCCATAAAGGTTTTTGCGGCAGTTTCATTAGTTGTAATTATAGACGATGAATGTCCGCCAGAGTATTTATTGATCATATCTATAGTATCTTGATTAGACGCTATCTCCCCAATTAAGATTTTATAATCTAAAAATTCTTCGTACCAAATATCATCTGAAGTGATTGCTTCTAAACCGTTTTCTTTGGAAATTGTTTCATCTCCTAACACTTCAATTTTAAAATCTTTTAATTTTGAAATCAATCGCTTTACAAATTCGCCTTTATTTGGAAGATTCTCATCAATCAATACTTTATCTACCGCATTGCAAGCTGAAATTTTTGATTTGCCGTTCATGATAACATCTAATGCAATGTCTAAATCTGCTTCTTTATGCACATACACAAAATTGTTGCCTCTTCCACTTACAATCACAGGACATGTAGCATGTTGTTTTACAAAAGCAATTAAACGCTCACCCCCACGAGGCACGATTAAATCCAGACGCTGTGTTGGCTTTTCTAAAAAAGTTTGAGTCTCAGTTCTGTTGAATTGTAAATATTCTACCCAATCTTTTGAAGCATCTTGTTCTTTCAGCGCTTGATGCCATAACTCCACAATTTTTAAGTTTGAACGTAAGGATTCTTTACCACCTTTTAACAAAATTTTATTGCCAGATTTAAAGGCAATACCAGCAGCTTCAACAGTGACATCAGGACGAGATTCATAGATAATCAACACTGTACCAAACGATGCTGTTTTGTTGTACACTTGCATGCCATTGTCATGTTTGAAGCTAAAACGCTCAACGCCTACGGGATCTTTTTGAGACGCCAAATGGGTGGCAGCCTTAATCATTTCATCAACCTTGGCATCGTCAACTTTTAAACGGTCAAACATAGAAATATCATCACCATCATAAGCGTCTAAATCTGTTTTGTTTATGGCAATGATGTTTGCTCTTTCCTGTTCTAACAACTCTGCCATTCTTAATAAAACAGCGTTTCTTGTTTCTATGGATAGTAATGTGTTCATCTTATAAGTTTTCAGTCTCGGTCTCAGTTAGCAGTTTGCTCAACTTTTTTTATAGCTGTTTCCAATGCCTCAAAAAATTGGTTAATATGTTGTTTTTCAATATTTAACGGTGGTAAAATTCTCAGCAACTTCTTATTTGCAGCACCTCCCGTAAAAATATGATGATTGTAAATTAAATCTTTACGTAAATCGCCCACTTCAAAATCAAATTCCAAACCTAACATCAAACCTCTTCCTTTAATATTTTTTATTTCAGAAATAGTATTGGCTTTAGATATAAAATAATCAGACATCGCATTTACATTGTCCATCAAGTTCTCCTCTTCAATGGTGTTCAATACCGCTAAACCTGCGGCACAAGCCAGATGGTTACCCCCAAATGTGGTGCCCAACATCCCATATTTGGCCTCAATATCTGGATGAATTAGAACTCCACCAATCGGAAACCCATTGCCCATACCTTTTGCAATAGACACAATATCTGGCGTTACATTATAATGCTGAAACGCAAAGAATTTACCGGAGCGTCCATAACCGGATTGCACCTCATCGGCAATAAACATGGTGTTGTTCAATTTACAAAGGGCAAAAACTTGCTCAAAGAAATCTTTACTCCCTTGGTCCAAACCGCCTACACCTTGAATAAACTCTACAATCAGCGCACAAACATCACCTTTTTCCAGTTCAGTTTTTACACCTTGAATGTCATTTAAAGGCAAAATGGTTACGGCTTGTTGTGCATTTATCGGTGCTATAATATTTTTGTTATCGGTTGCCGCTACAGCTGCCGACGTACGTCCATGGAACCCATTTGTAAAAGCTACAACACGTTTTTTTCCTGTTTTAAAAGATGCTAATTTTAAGGCGTTTTCATTTGCCTCAGCACCAGAATTACATAAAAACAATTGGTAATCTTTACAACCGGACAATGCTTCAATTTTATTAGCTAACTGCTGTTGCAATGGATTCTGAATGGCATTAGAATAAAATCCGAGTTCAGACACCTGTTTTGTAACCGCCTCTACATAATTAGGATGCGCATGTCCAATGGAAATCACTGCATGTCCTCCATAAAGGTCTAAGTATTCCATTCCTTTATCATCGTAAACATGAATACCCTTTCCAGAAACTGGCGTAACATCATATAACGGATATACATCAAACATTGGCATAACTAACTCTTTTTAATTTGATTAATTTTTTCAAACGACGCACTAATACCTCTGATTAAGGCAGAACTCAATCCCTGGTGCTCCATTTCATTTAAACCTTCAATAGTACAACCACTTGGTGTAGTAACTCTATCAATTTCTGCCTCTGGATGTCTGCCTGATTCTTTCAATAAACTGGCAGCACCATAACAGGTTTGCAACGCCAATTCATGTGCTTCCTCAGCCTCAAAACCAAGTTGAATGGCACCCTGTGTGGTCGCACGCACCAAACGCATCCAAAATGCAATTCCACTCGCACAAATTACTGTAGCCGCTTGTATCTGTTCCTCAGGAATCACCATTGTTGTTCCTAACTGATTAAAAATGCTTTTCGCCAATTCAATCTTTAATTGCCCCACATCATTAGCCGATAAACAGGTCATGGATTTACCAATCGAAATTGCTGTATTGGGCATTACACGAATAATATGTTTTTCATCACCAATAATACTTTCAATTTTAGAAATTGAAAATCCAGCAGCAACCGACATCACCACATGATCCTCTGAAATTAAAGGCTCCACCTCCTTCAAAACACCCTCAATATGTCGTGGCTGAAGCGCAAAAATCACAACATCACTATGCTCTACAGCAGTCGCGTTGCTATTTGTAATCGTCACATAATCCTCATCTACAAATGCATTCACTTGCGATGTATTTCTATCACTCAGGTACAACGACGTAAACGACTTGTTTTTAATCAGTCCCTTCGCAATCGAGCTCCCTAAATTCCCTGTTCCAATTATGGCTATTTTCATGTCTAAATACTTTTTTATTCTTTTTTTATGGCGTTACCCACAAGGGGTCGGGCTTTACGTTTCAAGTCCTCGCACCTCCTACGTCGGGCTGAGGGCTTTCCTCTGCAATCCCTAACGCGCCACTCTTTCCTTAAAAATAGGTTGCTTTCAGCCCCAATCCTGTTGTTTCTTCCAATCCAAACATTAAATTCATGTTCTGTACTGCTTGTCCAGAAGCACCCTTTAATAAATTATCAATTATACTGGTTATCAATAGTTTACCGTTATGTTCATGTAAATGTATCAAACATTTATTGGTGTTCACCGCTTGCTTTAAATGTAAATTATCATCACTAATAAAAGTAAAGGCAGCATCTTTGTAAAACGACCTATACATTACTTTAGCTTCGTCTATTGACCCTTCAAAATCTGTATAAATCGTTGCAAAAATTCCTCTGGAAAAATTACCTCTATTTGGCATAAACAAAATTTCTGAATCAAATCCGTTTTGTAATTGCTGTACCGATTGGTGAATCTCTCCTAAATGCTGGTGTGTAAATGGCTTATAGTATGAAAAGTTATTATCTCTCCAAGTATAATGCGTTGTTGCTGATAATGATGTTCCTGCCCCTGTGGCACCAGTAACCGCATTAATATGTACATCGTTATTCAATAAACCGGCATCCGCCAATGGCAATAAACCCAACTGAATAGCAGTAGCAAAACATCCTGGATTTGCAATATACTTAGCACTTACAATAGCCGTTTTATTTAATTCTGGCAAACCATACACAAAAGTTTTACCCTCGAAATCTTTATCCGCTTCCAATCTAAAATCATTTCCTAAATCAATAATTTTAGTGTTTTCAGAAAAGGTATTTGCCGACAAGAACTTCACCGAATTTCCATGGCCCAAGCATAAAAACAATACATCAACATAAGGATTTACAGTGTCTGTAAACTTCAAATCCAAACTACCTACTAAATCTTGGTGCACCTTACTAATGTTGTTTCCAGCATTTGATGTACTGAACACAAAATCAATCTTAGCTTCTGGATGGTTAATCAACAATCTGATTAACTCTCCTGCGGTATAGCCTGCACCACCTATTATTCCAACACTAATCATTTTTTAAGAATTTACTTGTTGATATATTTTGTTCTGATTACCCAAAATCTTGATAAAACCTTTAGCGTCATCGGCGGTCCAAGCTTTGTTTTCTTCACCGTAGCTACCAAACTTTGCACTCATCAAATCATGCTCAGATGTGATACCATCTAATGAGAAATGGTAAGGTTGCAAGGTTACCGTCACGTCACCTGATACCTTCTCTTGACTACTTTCTAAAAAGGCTTCAATATTTCGCATTACAGGATCCAAATATTGTCCTTCGTGCAAATGCATCCCGTAAAAACTAGACAAATATTCCTTGTGCTGTAATTGCCATTTCGTTAATGTGTGTTTCTCAAGTAAGTGATGCGCTTTTACTGTAATTAAAGCTGCTGCAGCTTCAAAACCTACACGACCTTTAATACCTACTATAGTATCTCCCACATGTATATCTCTACCTATGGCATATGCCGAAGCGATATCATTTAACTTTTCAATATTAACTTCAGGCGTATTAGCTTCACCATTTAATGCTACAAATTCGCCCTTATCAAACGTTAGTGTTACTTTTTCTTCTCCTTCTTTTTCTAATTGCGATGGGTAGGCGTCGCTTGGTAAAGCCTTTTCAGAAGTAAGGGTTTCTTCACCTCCTACACTTGTGCCCCAAAGTCCTTTGTTGATAGAGTATTTCGATTTTTCCCAGGACGCTTCAATACCTTTAGATTTTAAATAATCAATCTCCTCTTGTCTTGTTAATTTTTGATCTCTAATTGGCGTTATAATTTTAATGTTTGGGGCCAATGTTTGAAAAATCATATCAAATCGTACCTGGTCATTTCCTGCACCTGTACTTCCGTGAGCAATATATTCTGCATCAATACTTTTGGCGTACTCGATAATTTCAATGGCCTGTATAATACGTTCGGCACTTACAGACAATGGATATGTGTTATTCTTCAATACATTACCAAAAATCAGATACTTTACTACTTTCTGGTAAAACGTAGCTACGGCATCAATATTTTTATATGTAGAAACACCCATTTTATAAGCATTACTTTCAATATAATTAATTTCTTCCTGTGTAAACCCTCCTGTATTTACACTTACTGCATGTACATCATAATCTTTTGATAAGCTTACCGCGCAATACGATGTATCTAATCCACCACTATATGCTATTACTAATTTTTTCATTGAATTATTATTTTTATCTTTTCCGTAAGACGGAAATCTATTTTTTTTCTTTTCTTAAAAACAATGCTTGTTTTATTCGTTTTAACCTTTTAAATGCTTTTTCCTTAACCTGTTTTGGCTCTGAGTTGTCATCCTTCCCGACCTTTTTAGGGTCGTAAAGCATCCCCGTACATAGACACATTTTTCTTTTGGTACGCGTTAGCACATCGTAGTTTTGACAGGTTTGACAACCATCCCAGAACGTTTGGTCGTCTGTTAATTCTGAAAATGTTACGGGTTTGTAGCCCAAATCACTATTCATTTTCATTACTGCCAATCCTGTAGTGATACTAAACACCTTTGCATCAGGAAATTTAGTTCTGGAATGTTCAAAAATTTTGTGCTTTATCTTTTTTGCAAGCCCCTGTCCTCTATAGTCGGGATGCACAATTAATCCAGAATTGGCCACAAATTTACCATGGCCCCATTTTTCTATGTAGCAAAACCCTGCAAATGTATCGTCATCTAAAGCAATAACAGCATTACCGTTCTCTATCTTAGATGAAATATACTCTGGCGTACGTTTTGCAATACCAGTACCTCTAACCTGAGCCGATTGGGCAATGGTCTCGCAAATAGCTTCTGCGTATTTAATATGTGATTTGTCGGCTATTACAACCTTCATTATCGTCGTTTTAATTTAAATTTTGATTTATTCTTTTTGAAACCTGAACCGGACTCACCTAAGTTCAAAAACAGATAATATACCCTTACGGGCGACGAGGGAAACGACGACGCATCATAGTAATTGGATTAATTACTGAATTAACTTTATTTTGAAATGCTATGATTAAATTTTTGGACACTGTTTGAAAAATTAAAAATGACGTTTATAAGTTTACTTCGTTTTGGGGTATTAGAAGCGGCGGCGACGGCACGCGGGGAAACCAGGAGTAGTAAAACGTATTTTATTTTTTAAATTTTCCATGTTGTAAAACTAAGACATTATTTTATAAACGCCTAAAAATGATGTGGTTTTTGAGAAAAATTGAGAAAAACTCGATTTTTAGAAGGTTTTATTTTAAAAATTTGAAGAATTAAAAGTTTTTATAAAAAAAATGCACGAAATCTATCGTAAATCGAGCAGAGTAGTTTAGTTTTTCAAGAATCAGTCTAACGCTCTAACCCAAATATTTCTATAACTTACACGGCTATTATCACCATGATCTTGAAGTTGCAAAGGTGCTTTCCCATGGGGCTTGTTTTTAGGCCAACCGATATATTCTGTAGTACCCTCAATTTCAAAATGGTCCTGAATTAAAACACCATTATGTAATACCGTAATGGTTGCCGATTTTATTTTTTTACCTAGTTCATCAAATTCTGGAGCGTGGTAAATGATATCGTAAGTATTCCATTTACCTGATGGAACAGAAGCCTTAGCTAGAGGCACGGATTGTTTATAAATAGAACCTACCTGACCGTTAACATAAGTATCATTATCATTATTATCCAACACCTGAACTTCGTATCGCCCTTGTAAAAATACACCACTATTCCCTCTGTTTTGCCCTTTTCCTTGCACCTTTGCTGGCGATTTCCACTCTAAATGAAGCTGAACAGACCCGAAACTTTGTTTTGTTCTAATATCGCCAGATTTATCCTTAACAGCCATAGAACCATCATTATTCAAAACCCATTCTACAGGCCTACCATCTTTAGTGTGTTCCCATGCATCAAAATTACTACCATCAAACAACACGATAGCATCACTTGGCACACCATCTTGCGCATAAGGATGTACTGTGGGCGGTACAGGCTCATAAAACTCAGTTGCTTCTGGTTTAGTAGGCTCATTCTGTTTTTCAAGAGCCTTTTCCTTTTCTATTCTTTGAAGTGCCTTTTCTTTTGCCACCTTTTGACTCTTATCTTCTAAAAGATAATTACATGAAAAAGTTGATAAGACTAACAACAAATATAAAATGCGCTTTACCATAAAATCATAACTTAAAAGATCTGTCAGGTCTGAATATTTATATCCCAAGAACACTTTTCAAATAATCTTCATCAATATCGCCACCGGCAAAATCATCAAAACTGCGAGTGGCCGCTTCAATAATATGCTTTTGAATAAATGGTGCGCCTTCCCTTGCGCCTTGCTCAGAAGATTTTATACAACATTCCCATTCCATAACCGCCCATAAATCCAGACCGTATTTAGTTAGTTTAGAAAAAATAGCACTAAAATCTACCTGCCCATCGCCTAAACTTCTAAAACGTCCAGCACGATCTTTCCAATCTGCATAACCACCGTAAACACCTTGTCTTCCAGTAGGGTTAAATTCGGCATCCTTTACATGAAAGGCCCTAATGCGCTCATGATAAATATCAATAAAAGACAAATAGTCTAACTGTTGCAATACAAAATGACTCGGATCATACAACAAATTGGCACGAGCATGGTTGCCTGTGGCCTCTAAAAAACGTTCGTACGAAATGCCATCATGTAAATCCTCTCCTGGATGAATTTCATAGCACACATCCACACCTTCTTCATCAAAATGATTCAAAATTGGTAACCAGCGATTAGCCAATTCTTTAAAACCCATTTCTACCAAACCGTTAGGCCGTTGCGGCCATGGATAAACCGTATGCCACATTAATGCCCCTGAAAACGACGCATGGGATTTTAACCCCAATCGTCTACTGGCAGTGCCCGATTTTTTCACAAAATCTATCGCCCATTCCGTTCTCGCTTTTGGATTTCCCCGTACCGTTTCTGGTGCAAACCCATCAAACATGGTATCATACGCAGGATTTACGGCTACCAGCTGCCCTTGCAAATGTGTTGACAGCTCAGTAATTTCTAATCCATATGAATTTACTTTTCCATTAAGTTCATCGCAATACGTTTGACTATCTGCAGCTTTTTCAATATCTATTAAGCTACTTTCCCAAGTTGGGATTTGTATGCCTTTATAACCTAAATCCGCGGCCCATTTGCACATACCATCCAATGAATTGAATGGTGCCTCACTTCCTGCAAACTGCGCTAAAAATACTGCTGGTCCTTTTATTGTTTTCATATCTTATACCTTCTATAAGCCCCACCTACCCCCATTAGGGAGGAACTGGGTACTTAATTATTATTTATTTTTTGGGCGTTACCCACAAGGGGTCGGGCTTTACGTTGCAAGTCCTCGCACCTCCTACGTCGGGCTGTGGGCTTTCCACTGCAATCCCTAACGCGGGCATATCCGCCAAAGTTATTTTTAATCATTTAATACCTTCATTACCTTCTCAATCAAAATATCATCTTTCTCTTTTAAAAAAATAATTGTCGGCCCATAAACATTATGTATTGCAAGAAGACCATATTCTTCATTATATAATATCGGTCCAGTGCCATCAACTAAAGGATCTTTTAAATTGTAAAATTCAAATTTTAAATTATTTAACCTCTTGCTACTAAAAGATTTTCTGTTTCTGTTTGTGAATTTTTCAAATCCAAAAAACAAAGAATCCTTAATCTTTCTTATGGATATAACTTTTGATGAGTCAATATGATTTACATACCTACAATTCAATGAATCTCCATTTCTATTGAATGTTAATATAAATTTCTCCTCTTTAGGCTCTGACCCAAAAAAGATTATTGCATTTCTTTCTGTCTTCCAATTTATATCTTTTTCAGAACAATTGAAGAAAATCGAAAATATCAATATGTAAATACAGTAAAATTTCAAGAATTAAATCTTCGTCCAACTAGAATTATTCTTATCACTTTCAACCGCAGCATAAATAAATTTCATCCCACGAACACCATCCTCAACAGTTGGATAATCTGGTTTTTCAATTGATTTTTCTTCGTTAATAGCTGTTAAATGCGTTGCAAAGTTTTTATAGATTGTCGCAAAAGCCTCCAAATAGCCTTCAGGATGTCCTGCTGGAATTCTACTTACTTCCAAAGCCTCGTCGTGCAATCCGTTGCCATTGGGCGTGTATATTTTTTTAGGCTCCTCCAACCAGCGCGTAATCAATTCATTAGGGTTTTCCTGATACCACTCCAAACTCCCTTTGGTACCATAAACTTTTATACCAAGATTGTTTTCTTCGCCTAAAGCAATTTGAGAAATAGAAATTGTGCCTTTAGCACCATTCTCCATACGGATTAACATATTACCATCATCATCTAAAATTCTACCTTCTCCAAAACGCCCTAAATCGGCAGCTATTTCTTCAATTTTTAAACCAGTAATGTATTCAATTAAATTCTCTGCATGTGTCCCAATATCGCCTAATGCACCACCAATTCCAGATTTTTTAGGATCTACTCTCCACGCTGCTTGTTTTTGTTCTGTCTTTTCTAAAGAGGTTGACAACCATCCTTGTAAATATTGTGCTTGTATTTTTCTGATAGTCCCAAGCTCCCCGTTAGCCACCATTGCCCTTGCTTGCTTTACCATAGAATTACCTGTATAATTGTGGGTCAAAGCAAACAATTTACCGCTACCATCTACAACTTTTTTTAATGCCTCTGCTTCATCTAAAGTTAAGGTTACAGGCTTATCACAAACCACATGAAACCCATATTCCAAAGCCATTTTTGCAGGTGGAAAATGCATATGATTTGGGGTTACGATAGCTACAAAGTCCATTCTCACATCTTCAGGAAGTTCTGCCTCTGTTTTAATCATCTCTTCAAAAGTACCATAGCATCTGTTTTTATCTAAGTTTAATGCTAATCCGGAAGCAATCGATTTTTCAGCAGTACTGCTAAACGCCCCACATACCAATTCTATCATCCCGTCAATTGCTGCTGCTTTTCTGTGTACATCTCCAATGAATGAACCAGCACCTCCGCCAACCATTCCCATTCTTAATTTTCTGCTCATAGTTTATTTAAGCTTCTACTTTAGTATTTCTTTTTTTCATATAAATATGCAATCCTAAAAATGCAACAATTAAGATTGCTGGTAATATCGACATGGTTCTAAGTGCTTCAGAAGCATCAGCGTTATCCATAAGATTTCCCATTATCGGTAAAACGATAGACACCGAAAACATACCTGCACCGCCCATGATGGAGAGCCCTAGAGCACCCGTTTCTGGCAAATATTCAGCAACAAAACCAAGCATTGTAGGCCAAAAGAATGTAACACCAATGGCAAAAACTGCTGCGGCAACGAATACCATACCTCCACTTGTAACGGTTAACATCCAGAGTCCGATAAATGTAAAAATCGCAGAATATAGCAACATCCCTGACGGACTTAATTTATGCACCACCTGTCCTGCAAACAAACGGCCCAATGCCATTATACCGTTAATAAAGGCTAATACCAATAAAGGTTTTGCAACCGACTCTTTTAAGAGGGATTCTATACGTTGGGTGGTTCCCAACTCTGAAGCTGCCGTTAAAAACATGCATGCTACCATAAATAAAAACAACGGTTTTAAAACACTTGAAAACATTTTCTTGTTACTCACCCCCATTTGTACACGTTCTGTAACGGGTATTTTTTGACCCCAAAATAGAGCACCATATATTACTAACGGAATAAACAAAGTTCCTACCATAATTTGCCAACTAAGGCCCATTACATCCATTACCAACCAACCCACAAGTGCACCAATGACAATGCCTCCAGGAAACCATACATGAAACCTGTTTAACATTTTTGTTTTTTCTTCAGGATACATTGATGCTACCATGGGATTTAGTGCAGCTTCAACAAATCCGTTACCTATACCAATAAATAAAGTTGCAATAAACAGTGATGTCATGGAATCTGCCATGAGTGTTAAAACGATGCCAACAGCATGCGTTATAAATGCCATCCACGTTATTTTTTTTATACCTAATAAATCCACCAAAGGCCCACCAATAATCATGGCAATTGTAAAACCAAAAAAGGCTGGCGCAAAGGCATAACCAATTTGTTCTAGTGTAAGGCCTACACCTTCAGGCCCAAAAACGGTTTCTAATCGAGCACGTATGGCAAATGTCATTGCCGTCGTGATTAATGCTAGGCAGCTTCCAAGGAACAGCCTGTTCTTATTAATACTTTCCATATATTTAATTGGTTTGATTGTATGTTTAGCTAAGTTGTTTTCCAATCTTGGTCAATAAATCTCTGGTAGCAATAATACCTGCTTCTTCAGTCATGCCATGACCTTCAAATTCAATGCCCACATATCCCGTATATCCTGATTCTTTCACCATTTTCATAACTTTATAGTAATCAATTTTAGTTTCATTCCCGTCATCATCAAAGTGATACGATTTTGCACTTACCGCTTTTGCAAACGGTAGTAATTCTTTCATACCTTTATAAGTATCATAGGCTTCTAAACAGTTTCTATCTTTATCTTTTTTGATACAGAAATTTCCAAAATCAGGTAACGTTCCACAATTTTCATTTTCAATTTGCGAAAACACTTGAGTCATCCATTCACCATTCGAAGAAAAACCACCATGGTTTTCTACAAGAACATTAATATTTGAACCTTTTGCAAACTCCGACAATTTGGTGAGTGAATCAATCCCAGACTTCACCGCATCAGCCTTATCAACACCCCCTGCTAAATTCACCCGAATGGCATGACAGCCTAAAAAATGCGCCGCTTCTACCCATTTATAGTGATTCTCAATGGCTTTTAAACGCTTTTTGGTATCTGCATCGGCCAACCCGCCTTCACCATCCACCATAATTAATACATTCTGCTGACCTTCGGAATTTGCCCTAGTTTTCATTTCCTTCAAATAACCCATGTCTTTAGCCTTGTCCTTAAAAAACCCGTTGACATATTCTACACCTTCACAACCAAAGCTTCTGGATTTTGCTGCAAAATCTAAATTATCCATTTCACCACTTTGCAATGAGCGATGAAAAGACCACTGCGCTAAAGAGATTTTGAAAAACAAATCACCGTTTGAATTAACATCTTCAACAATACTGTCTTCAACGTTACGCTTTTTAGAGTTTTTACAAGCTAGCAAACCCAAAGAGGATAAAGCAAAACTTGCCTGGGAGGTTTTAAGGATAAATGTTCGGCGCTTCATAAATTTTAAATGTCTTTTAGGTTAATTAAATTCGTTATAAGTCTAGGTGCGAAACATATTTTTAAGAATATAGCAACACAAAATAGCCATTTTTCCATTTATATTAATATTTTTAAAGATATTATTCGTTTTTCATTAAAAAATACGAAAAACGTTACGGAGTATTTTATTTAATGAGAACCAATTGAAATGAATTATAACGCAAAAAACAAAACCTCAGAATACGACGCTATTGTAATTGGTACTGGTATTTCTGGAGGATGGGCAGCCAAGGAATTATGTGAAAACGGACTTAAAACGCTTGTTTTAGAGCGCGGGAGAATGGTAGAGCATATAAAAGATTACCCCACCATGAACCTAGACCCGTGGGATATGGAACTAAGAGGTGAACCCACTGCCGAAGAAAAAGCAACACAATACAAACAAGCCAGAACAGGCTATGTGGTTAAAAAAGACTCCCGCCATTGGTTTGTTAATGATTTTGAGCATCCATATAATGAGAAAAAACGCTTCGACTGGATTAGAGGGTATCATGTTGGTGGACGTTCCATTATGTGGGGCAGACAATCCTATAGACTTAGTGATTTAGATTTTGAAGCCAATAAGAAAGATGGATATGGTGTAGATTGGCCTATTCGCTATAAGGATATTGAACCATGGTACAGTTATGTAGAAAAATTTGTTGGCATTAGTGGAGAAGCTTTAGGTTTACCACAACTACCTGATAGTGTTTTTGAACCACCAATGGAACTTAATTGCGTAGAACAACACCTAAAGGAAGAAATGGCAAAAAACCAAGGGCGTGTTTTAACTATTGGAAGAGTAGCGCATAT
Organism: Hyunsoonleella flava; assembly: GCF_004310325.1. Lineage (GTDB taxonomy): Bacteria > Bacteroidota > Bacteroidia > Flavobacteriales > Flavobacteriaceae > Jejuia > Jejuia flava. Next base: position 14,266 of record NZ_SIRT01000009.1, on the reverse strand, counting down.
TACGGGTGACAAACCACGCGAAGGTCGAGGCAACTGCCAATTTAGAAATAGATGCAGACGTGGATGTCCTTATGGAGGTTATTTTAGCAGTAATGCTTCAACGCTTCCTGCCGCTGCGCGCACAGGAAACATGACATTGAGACCAAACTCTATAGCTTATGAGATTATTTATGACGATACCCTTAAAAAAGCGAGAGGTGTAAAAATCATCGATACTGAAACTAAGGAAAAATTAGAATTTGAAGCTGATATTATTTTCTGTTGTGCATCCGCCCTAGCTTCTGCCTCTATTTTAATGCAATCTAAATCCGAGCGCTTCCCTAACGGTTTAGGTAACGATTCTGGTGAATTAGGACATAATATCATGGATCATCACCTAGGTTCTGGAGCATCTGGAACTATTGATGGTTTTGAAGACAAATATTATAAAGGTAGAAGGCCCAATGGCATATACATACCCCGCTTTAGAAACCTTGGAGATATGGCCAGTGAACAAAAATCGTTTTTAAGAGGCTATGGCTATCAAGGTGGTGCCGGAAGACGCGGTATTAATGAACATGTAGCTGAACTTGGATATGGTAGTGAATACAAAGAAAAAATTCTAGAACCTGGACCATGGCGTATGCATCTCGGTGGCTTTGGGGAATGCCTCCCTTATCACGACAATAAAATGACTTTGAACTACGACAAGCTAGACCAATGGGGCTTACCCACCATCACGTTTGATGCGGAATGGAAAGAAAATGAGCTTAGCATGCGGAAAGACATCATAAACCAAGCGGTAGATATGCTTGAGAAAGCGGGGTTTAAGGATATTGATACATTTGATAGACCTGCAGCCCCTGGTATTGGCATCCACGAAATGGGAACTGCTAGAATGGGTAGAGACCCTAAAACATCAGTATTGAATAAGTATAACCAGATTCATAGTGTACCTAACGTATATGTAACTGATGGGGCTTGTATGACATCTGCTGGTTGCCAAAATCCCTCGTTAACCTATATGGCCTTAACTGCACGAGCCGCAAATCATGCTGTTAAACAATTTAAAGCAAAACAATCATGAAACGTAGAGAAGCACTAAAACAAATTGGTTTAACCTTAGGATATTCTGCTTTAGCCCCAAGTGCCTTAAGTATTTTACAGAGCTGCACGAGTGAAGCTAAAAAATGGACACCCGTTTTTTTTACTGAAGAAGAAGCTATAATTATTAAAAATCTAGTAGATTTAATATTGCCAAAAACAGATAAGTCTCCCGGTGCTTTGGATGTTAACGTTCCTCAATTCATAGATCTATATGCTTCAAAAGCTTATGATGACAAAACTGTAGTTAAGTATAGAGAGGAGATAAAAAGCATTGTGGATGCACTTCCTATTTCAGAAGATGGAGCTAAAGGCTTAAAACCTGAAGATTACACCACGTTGTTAGACAAATATTTAAAAATATCTAAAACTGAGGCAAACCAGTTAAGAAAAGAAAGGAATTTAGTATTTAAAGCACTTTCAAACTTAAGAAATCAAACCGTTTGGGCATACAAAACAAGCGAAATTGTTGGTGAAAAAGTATTGGCCTATGACCCTATTCCCGCACAACAAATAGGGTGTTTACCTTTAGATGAAGCTACGGAAGGAAAAGCATGGTCCCTATAAAAACTCAATGATGATAAAATTTTCAAACAACTTAATGGCCGTTTTAGTTTTGTTGCTGTCCATAGCATACTCCTGTAAACAAAAGCAGAAAGAAACATCTGAAGCCAACAAGGAACAATGGATTAAATTATTTAATGGCAAAAATTTAGAGGGCTGGTCTCCAAAAATAAAAGGCTATGCTCTCGGGGACAATTACAACAATACCTTCATAGTTGAAGATGGTATTTTAAAAGTAAGCTACAAAGCTTATGATTCGTTTAACAACGCCTTTGGACATTTGTTTTACAAAACACCGTATAGTGACTACAAATTTAAAATGGACTACCGTTTTACTGGCGAACAAGCACCGGGAGGAAGAGCCTGGGCACTTAGAAATAGTGGTATTATGATTCATTGCGAAGATCCAAAAGGGATGGAACTAAACCAGAACTTCCCTGTATCCATTGAAGTACAACTATTAGGAGGAAATGGTGTGGATGAACGTGCTACGGGAAATTTATGCACACCTGGAACACATGTGTTTTACAAAGACTCACTTATTACTGAGCATATTATACAATCGTCCTCAAAAACCTATCATGGCGACCAATGGGTGCATGTTGAAATTGAAGTAAGAAACGACTCTATTATTAAACATTTTATAAATGGGAAAGAGGTTTTAAGATACAGCAAACCCCATATTGGTGGTGGTGCTGTTAATACAGGGGACAAATGGCTACCAAAAGAAAATCAGCCACTAAAAGGTGGTTATATTTCTTTACAAAGTGAGAGTCATCCTGTAGAATTTAAAAATATCGAGCTTTTAGTTTTAGATGAGTAAAATAAAGGTTACTCTTTTTAACCACTTATTTTTTCGTGAATAGTTTTTGCCGCCAATTCGCCAGAAAGCATCGCAGCATTTAATGAACCATTAAGCAACGTATCACCTGCAAGATAAATAGCATCCGTTAGCTGTGTTTCCGAAGGAAGAACACTGTAAGATACATCCTCAATGTCTGGTAGCGCATTTTTTATATGGTACGTTTTTAAATGCCGTAATGTTGTGATATTAAAATGAGTTTTCAATTCATCTTTAATCCGATCTATAAGCTTTGTTTCTCCTAAATGATGTTGCTTTACTACACTAACCGATAATAACTTATTGGAGTTACTTTCACTTGGCGGAAATGATATTGAATTTATAAGCGCTTCTTTCGTTTCTGCCAATAAACCAATCATATACTTTGGGAATACCATAGATGCATCTACTTCAAAATATAAAGTCTGTGTGCTTTTCCATTCGTTTACTGTAGTAGTTAAATTTGAAATAACATTGGACGCTTCGGTAGCTACAATACAATAATCAAAAGCCATTTCTATATCATCGCTTAAAACAATCGTGTTTGCCTTTACACTTTTAACTTGATGTTCATACTTAATTGTAGTTTGGTTTAGCTTTCCAAGTAATTGATTTGGGATATCCTGAATACCGTGCTTTGGAACAACAGCTTCACCCGCTCCAAACATCTTAAAAACAAACTCAAACATTCTTGATGATGTTTTCAATTCAGTTTCGAGAAAAATACCTGTGAAAAATGGTTTGAAAAAATCATTTATCATGGCATCTGAAAAACCAAAGCGTTTTAAATATTGCAATGTATTTACAGATTCATCTTGGAAAATAGCTTCTACTGTTTTTTTATTGAGCATCCGTTTCAGTTGAAATACTTTTATCTTATCTGATAATGAGCCCACCAGTGAAAATAATGTAGAGCCCAATAACGAAATATCTCTTAATGGATCGCCAATAGTTAAGCGTTTACCATTCTTAAATATATAAGATCCTGATACAAATGATTTAAGATTCAAGGTATTGTAATCGAGATATTTTTGAGCCATTGGATAAGCACTTAACAGTACTTGAAACCCTCTATCTAAAACATAGCCTTCTACTTCGTCAGATTGTACACGACCTCCAACACGAGTATCAGCTTCTAAAATTGTAGGCTTATAACCAAACGCCTCTAGCTGTAATGCCGCAACTAAACCACTTACTCCTGCTCCTACTATTACTACCTTTTCGTCCATATCTCTTTTGTTTTTGGTCATCAAATGGACCTACAAACTAAAAAGTGCTTTATTTAAACAATAAAGCACTTTAAAAATGACTCTCATGTCTTGTTTATTCAACTATGAATTTCCCTTTCATTAAGGCATAGTGCCCTGGAAAGCTACATAGAAAATCGTAAGTACCTGCAGCGGGTGCATCAAACTCTACAGAAGTGGTCTGCCCACCACCAATTAATTTAGTCATTGCAACAATATCACCTTCAGCATCTGTTGGGATATAGCCATTGTCCCTTGCAGTGGCAGCCTTATTTCCAAAGGCAGTAAGATCAACACCTTGTTTCAAAATAACGATATTATGACCCATAACATTAATGTCCATTTTGCCTGTATGTCTCAATGTTAGTTTCACTTTTTGACCAGCCTTTACACGAAGTTCTTTTTTATCAAATTGCATCGCATCATTTCCTGCAATTACTAAATTAGCAACATTGTCATCTACTTTTTTTTCCTCTTTCTTCGTGCCTAGTTTAATCTTCTGTTCTGGCGTTTCTTTCTTTTTTTCACCACCACAGCTAAGCACTAATGACGCTAATATTACCCCTGTAATTAAAAATTTAATCGTTTTCATATCCTTTTTCTTTTTTTGTTTTTGCAAAGATAATTATTACCTCTCAAATTAGTTTTATGATTTACCTAGTTAAGAAAAACTAGCTCTATAATAGAACCTTTCTAAATAGTGAAATTTATAGAATATAATCCGTACTTATAAAATTTGACGCTTTCTCATCTAATAATTCATTTAGAATCGCATTATTATAGTCGTTATCCTTTGAAGCCACAAAAGTTCTAATGGAAAATGATCGTAAAGCGTCTGTAACACTTAAAGTTCCTACCGCAGAGTCTTTCCTTCCTGTGAATGGATATACATCTGGCCCACGCTGACAAGAGCTGTTTAAGTTTACGCGACATACAAGATTTACCAAAGTATCAATTAATGGAGATAAGGTTGTTACGTTTTTTCCAAATAAGCTTACCTGTTGTCCATAATCAGATTCTGCCATATCGTCTAAAGGCTCTTCAATATCAGAAAATGATACCACAGGAATTACCGGTCCGAACTGCTCTTCCTTAAATACTCTCATATCTTTTGTTACAGGAAATAGTACCGCTGGAAATATAAAATTTTCTGTTGTTTCGCCGCCTTTTTTATTTAGAATTGAAGCGCCTTTATCTTTAGCATCATCAATTAATTCTTGGATATAAGCAGGTTTATCTACCTCTGGCAGTGGTGTTAACTTTGCACCATTCTCCCACGGATTTCCAAATTTTAACTGGTCTACTTTATAAGCAAAACGTCGGTTAAACTCTTCAACAATTGATTCGTGTACATAAAGTACCTTAAGGGCGGTACAGCGTTGTCCGTTAAACGATAAAGTACCAGAGATACACTCTTCCACGGCTAAATCTAAATCTGCGTCAGGCAATACAATGGCAGGGTTCTTAGCTTCTAATCCTAATACCATGCGCAGCCTATTCCCTTTTGGGTGTTGCGCTTGTAAGGCATTCGCAGATTTACTGTTTCCTATTAACGCTAGCACATCTACTTTACCCGATTTCATAATTGGTGTCGCCAAAACACGACCGCGACCGTAAACAATATTAACCACACCTTTTGGAAAGCTATTTTGAAACGCCTCCAACAAGGGAGAAATTAATAACACTCCAATTTTTGCAGGCTTAAATATGGTGGTATTTCCCATGATTAGTGCTGGAATCAATAGCGCAAAGGTTTCATTTAGTGGATAGTTATACGGCCCTAAACACAAGATAACACCTAATGGTCCCCTACGAATATGTGCATAAACACCGGCATGCTTTTCAAACTTTGCTGAATCCCTATCTAGTTGCTTATAGGCTTCGATGGTATCATAAATGTAATCCACCGTTCTATCAAATTCTTTTTCTGAATCTGGTAAATTTTTTCCAATTTCCCACATTAATAATTTTACCACCTCGTCTCTCTTGGTTTTCATTTGCTCCACGAAGGTTTCCATGCAAGCAATCCTATCTTCAACCTTCATGGTAGGCCAAAGACCTTGTCCTTTGTCATAAGCTTTTTCAGCAGATTTTAGAGCTTCCATAGCTTCAGTTTCACCAAGCGTTGGTATCGTTCCTAAAAGTGTCGGTTTATAGGTTTCTGTACTTGATATTGTAGAATACACTTCTGTTGTATCACCACTCCACTGTTTTAATTCTCCGTCAACGAGATAGGTAGATTGGTGTAACAAATCAGTTATTTTATAGTCGTTTGGAATTTCTACTTTTGCTTTGCTCATGGTTATATTTTTAATGGTGCTAAGATATTCAATATTTAGGACAAACCCTTTTTACAAAAGTCGCCAAAACCTTTAAAAACTTAAGATGTAATGGCTCTTTTATATTAAAAATGGACTATAACGTTTGCGGGGTTTCTTATAGTTAGGATTAAACTATTAGTTGGCAATCTTACCCGCGTTAGGGATTAAACGGCATACTTCGACTGCGCTCAGCACAGGTGTTGAAGCTCCCGACGTAGGAGGAGCGACTAGTGAAAGCCTACCTGCCGGTAGGCAGACCCGAATCCTCTAGCCCTGAGGTTCTCGAAGGGTGTGGGCAACGCCAAAAAAAACCTCGCACAAAATATGCGAGGCTTTTCAACATTTAAAAAATGTTTAGCTTAGTTTAGTTGAATTGTTATACTATTGGCTTCATAGCCGTCATAGCTGTTCTTAAGAATGTTCCTATTTTCTCAACGGGATGCGCTCTTAAGGCTGCATTTATTTCGATTAGTTTAGCATTGTCAACACCTTCTCCATTGTCTTTTGCAAAAGGCTTTCCAATCACGTCAGTACTTACGGTTTTCATGAAATCTGCTAATAAAGGCTTACATGCATGGTCGAATAAGTAACACCCATACTCTGCAGTATCAGAGATTACACGGTTCATTTCGTATAATTTCTTTCTAGCAATAGTGTTTGCAATAAGTGGTGTTTCGTGTAAAGACTCGTAATATGCAGATTCATCGATAATACCAGACTCAGTCATCGCTTCAAACGCTAATTCTACACCTGCACGAACTAAAGCCACCATTAAAACACCGTTATCGTAATATTCTTGCTCGCTAATTTCCATATCACCTGCCGGTGTTTTTTCAAATGCAGTTTCTGCAGTTTCAGCTCTCCATCCTAACAGCTTAGCATCTCCATTGGCCCAATCTGCCATCATTCCACTAGAGAAGTTGCCTTCCATAATATCGTCCATGTGCTTTTGGAATAACGGACGCATAATATCCTTTAATTCTTCTGACAATTCAAAAGCTTTAATTTTTGCTGGATTTGATAAGCGATCCATCATGTTTGTGATACCACCGTACTTCAATCCTTCTGTTACAGTTTCCCAACCGTATTGAATTAATTTTGAAGCATAACCAGGATCGATACCTTCCTCTACCATTTTATCAAAACAAAGAATAGATCCTGTTTGTAACAAGCCACAAAGAATGGTTTGCTCTCCCATTAAATCTGATTTTACCTCAGCTACGAAAGACGACTCTAAAACTCCTGCTTTATCACCTCCAGTTGCTACAGCATAAGCTTTGGCCTGAGCCAATCCTTTTCCTTCTGGATCATTTTCTGGGTGTACCGCAATTAGCGTTGGCACACCAAATCCGCGCTTGTACTCTTCACGAACCTCAGAACCTGGAGATTTAGGTGCACACATAATTACGGTTAAATCTTCGCGCACTTGCATACCCTCTTCCACGATATTGAAACCGTGAGAATACGATAGTGTAGCACCTTTTTTCATTAAAGGCATTACAGCATTAACAACGTTAGTATGTTGTTTATCTGGAGTAAGGTTTAACACTAAATCAGCTGTTGGAATGAGCTCCTCGTAAGTACCAACAGTAAATCCGTTTTCGGTAGCATTTACATAAGAGGCACGCTTTTCTTTTATAGCAGCCTCACGCAACGTATAAGAAATATCTAACCCAGAATCTCTCATATTAAGTCCTTGGTTTAATCCTTGAGCACCGCAACCTACAATTACAATTTTCTTGCCTTTTAATGCGTTTACGCCATCAGCAAATTCTGAAGCGTCCATAAATCTACATTTAGACAATTGGTTTAATTTACCAGCTAATGTAAGTGTGTTAAAATAATTTTCCATTGTTTGTTTATTGATTTAATAGTCTGTTTGCATCCATCAAACTAAGATGCTTTATTTAATTTTGGTTTATTGTTGATTTCTAAATTCTTCTAATATTTCTGAAACTTTCATTTCCTCTTTGGTAACAGCGATACGTCCTGACCGAACGAATTGCATGATACCAAACTTATCCAGTTTTTCGCGAAGTTCTTCAATTTCATGACGTCTTCCCGTGTTTTCTAGCACAAAAAAATCGCGATTTACAGTTACGATTCTAGCATCGCTTTCCTTTATGATATTCTGAATCTGCGGTTCTTCAAACAGTAGTTCGCTCTTTATTTTGAACATGCAATTCTCAGTAAAAATAGTCTCGTCATTTGTATGGTAATAAGCTCTAATAGCTTCCACCTGTTTTTCTATTTGACGTACCACTTTAATAGCTTGATCTTCGGTGATTTTAACCACAATTACGAAACGGTTTACATTTTTAATTTCTGATTGTGAAGTGGTTAAACTTTCAATATTGATATGTCTGCGCTGAAAAATAGCAGAAATACGATTTAACAATCCGATATTGTTTTCGGTGTAAACGGATATGGTGAATGTCTTTATCTCTTGACTCATTTTTTAAATGAATTAAATCTAATACTTATAATACTAAACATCGATTATCGACTTAGCTTAAACGGATATCTGAAACTGAAGCTCCAGAAGGAATCATCGGGAAAACGTTGTCTTCTTTCTCAACACAAACTTCTAAGAAGTATGAGGCATCTGATTCCATCATTTCCTTAACCGCATCGGCTAATTCCTCACGTTTTGTAACACGTTTAGCATCAATATGATACCCTTTCGCTATGGTAACGAAATCTGGGTTTGTCATTTCTGTTGAGGCATAACGCTTATCAAAAAACAACTGTTGCCACTGGCGTACCATCCCTAAAAATTCGTTGTTTAATACCACAATTTTTACAGCTGCTTTTTGCTGAAAAATAGTACCGAGTTCTTGAATATTCATTTGGTAACCACCATCCCCAATTATGGCCACAACTTCACGATGTGGTTCTGCCATTTTTGCTCCAATAGCTGCAGGTAAGGCAAACCCCATGGTTCCCAAACCACCAGATGTAATATTACTCTTAGAATGATTAAACTCTGCATAACGACACGCTATCATTTGGTGTTGCCCAACATCTGAGACAATTGCGGCATTTCCATCACTATAATTATTGATTTCCTTTAAGACTTCACCCATGGTTAAGCCTTCCTTTTCAGGTAACAAATCGTCTTTTATTACCGCATCATACTCAATCGCATACAAGTCGTTAAACTCTTTAAGCCACGCATCATGAGAATTCTCTTTTAATTCTGAAAGTAATAAAGCCAAACTCTCTTTTGAATCTCCTAAAACGGCAAGGTCTACTTTTACGTTTTTATTAATTTCGGCGGGATCAATATCAAAATGAATGATTTTGGCCTGTTTTGCATAGGTATTTAAATCTCCCGTAACACGGTCGTCAAAACGCATACCAATTGCAATTAAAAGATCACATTCATTAGTTAACTTATTTGGCGCATAATTACCGTGCATCCCCACCATGCCTACATTTAAAGGGTGTGATGTAGGAATTGCTGAAGCCCCTAAAATTGTCCACGCAGCAGGTACACCAGATTTTTCGATAACAGCCTTTAATTCTTCCTCTGCTTTACCAAGAATAACTCCTTGACCCCAAACAATCATTGGCTTTTTGGCGTTATTGATTAATTCCGCAGCTGCTTTCACATCATTACTATCAGTTTTCGGCACTGGATTGTAACTTCTTACCGCCGTACATTTTTCATACTTAAAATCGAACTCCTCAAACTGCGCATCTTTTGTAATATCAATAAGTACAGGTCCTGGTCTTCCACTTTTTGCAATGTAAAATGCTTTTGCCATTACCTCAGGAATTTCCGAAGCTTTAGTTACTTGCGCATTCCACTTGGTAACGGGTGTTGAAATACCAACAATATCCGTTTCTTGAAACGCATCTGTACCCAATAAATGTGAAGGTACTTGTCCTGTGATACAAACAATAGGTGTTGAGTCTATCTGTGCATCTGCAATTCCCGTAATTAAATTGGTTGCTCCAGGCCCTGAAGTAGCCATAGCTACACCTACTCTTCCTGAAATTCTTGCATAACCTTGGGCAGCATGTGCCGCACCTTGTTCGTGGCGTGTTAATACATGATGAATCCTATCTCTATATTTGAACAACTCATCATATACCGGCATAATAGCTCCACCTGGATAGCCGTAAAGTATATCTACACCTTCAGCAATCAAACATCTTATAATGGCTTCACTACCAGAAATACGTTCGGTTTTTGCTGCTTTGTTTACTTCTTTTTTTATAGTTTCTGTATTCATGATATGTCTTTTTTTGAGACCCCTCGACTGTGCTCAGGGTGACATAAAACTGTATTTAAAATGCATCCGTTACACAACCTTTAGAGGCTGATGCTACTGATTTTGCATATTTGTATAAAATTCCTTTTTTATGTTTTGGTGCTGGTTCAACCCACGCTGCTTTTCTTTTCGCTAACTCCTCATCGGAAATTAAAACATTAATGGAGTTGTCCTCGGCACTAATTCTTATTTTATCTCCTGTCTTCACTAATCCTATCGTACCTCCAGACTGTGCCTCAGGTGTAATATGTCCCACTACAAAACCATGGGTTCCACCAGAAAAACGTCCATCTGTAATCAATGCTACAGATTTACCCAAACCAGCACCCATAATTAACGATGTTGGTTTTAGCATCTCAGGCATTCCCGGACCACCTTTTGGACCTACATAGCGAATGACGACGACATCACCTCTTTCTACTTCACCGTTTGATATTCCTGTATTTGCATCTTGCTCACTATCATAAACCACCGCTTTACCTTCAAACAACAAACCTTCATTACCAGATATTTTTGCTACAGCACCTTCTTCTGCTAAATTCCCATAAAGGATTTGTAAATTCCCAGAGGATTTTAATGCAGCTTCTTTTTGGTACACAATATCTTGGTCCTCAAACTCAATAGCTTCAACATCTACTAAATTTTCAGCAAGCGTTTTACCAGTAACCGTCATACAGTCGCCATGTAAATAGCCGTTTTCTAGCAAATATTTCATAATGGCAGGAATACCTCCAATACCATGCACATCTTCCATAAGGTATTTTCCGCTAGGTTTTAAATCACCTATTAAAGGCGTTTTATCACTTACACGTTGAAAATCCTCAAGTGTAAAATCAATATCAGCAGCATGAGCAATAGCTAAAAAGTGCAGTACCGCATTTGTAGAACCACCTAAAGCATTTACTAACGTGATAGCATTTTCAATAGACTTTTTTGAGATGATATCCAACGGTTTTAAATCAATTTCCAATAAATGCTTAATTGCTCTTGCATAGCGTTCCGCTTCCGATAATTTATTTGGGTTTTCAGCAGGAATAGAAGAGTTGTAAGGTAATGCAAAACCCATGCACTCTATTGCCGATGCCATAGTATTTGCGGTGTACATACCACCACAAGCTCCTGCTCCTGGAATGGAGCGTTTTATAATTTCTTTATATTCTACTTCATCAATTTCTCCAGCTACTTTTTGTCCAAGTGCTTCAAAAGCCGAAACGATATTTAACTTTTTTCCCTTATAAGTACCAGATGCTGTGGATCCGCCGTACATCATAATTGAAGGACGATTTAAGCGCAACATAGACATTATCGCTCCAGGCATATTTTTATCACAACCCACAATAGCAATTAATGCATCGTAACTTTGTGCATTCATAACCGTTTCAATAGAATCTGCGATAATATCTCGCGATACTAATGAATAATTCATTCCTGATGTCCCCATAGAAATACCATCACTTACACCAATGGTATTAAAGCCCAAACCTACTAAACCAGCGATATTACATTCAATTTTAACCTCATCCTTTAGCCCATTTAAATGCATGTTACAAGGGTTACCATCATAACCAGTACTAGCAATACCCACTTGTGCCTTCTGCATATCCTCATCCGTCAAACCTGCTGCATACAACATGGCTTGCGATGCTGGTTGCGACTCATCCTGTGTTAATCTTTTACTATATTTATTAAGTTCGGCCATTTTTATTGAAAATAATTTTAGGTTTCAGTTTATTTAGTTACAAAAAAATTAATGTCTTTAAGAATTTTAACAGGAATTCTCAATTTCAGTCAACGAAAATAATTCTTTATCATATTACCAAGATTCTATAAGGTTTTAACGGGTTAAATTCACTGCACTAAATATTATGTTAAAATTTTGAAAAACAGTTATTTAACTTCAATATTTTATGATGTTCAAACAGAAAAAGTTTATAAAATTTTTGGGCGTTCCCTAAGTTCCGTACCTACAAGGTCAAAGAAAACCTTGCAGGAGTCTCTCCGGTCGGGCTTTCACTAGTCGCTCCTCCTACGTCGGGAGCTCCAACATTCATCCTGCACTGAGCTCAGTCGAAGTGTTCAATCCCTAACGCGGAGGTGTCCGCCAAAATCACGCTTTAACCAAAGCAATAACTTCACTTGCTATTTTTTAGTATTTTAAAAATAAAAATCAGTAAAATCTATAGCGTGAAAAATGACAAAATACCTTCATCTTTTCTTTTATTTTTTTACTTTTGCACATCATAAATCACAGAGGAAAGATTTGACTGATTGCAACCTCTTTGCACCTAAACATTTTGGTGCAAGTAAAAATGCTAAAGGCAGTGTAAACTCCTGAGACGTTTTCCGTCAAATCTTGCTTCATAAATAACATAATATGCCATATTTATTTACTTCAGAAAGTGTTTCTGAGGGACATCCAGATAAAGTTGCAGATCAAATTAGTGATGCTTTAATTGATAATTTTTTGGCCTTTGATGCCGAATCTAAAGTTGCCTGTGAAACTTTGGTAACCACAGGACAGGTAGTTCTTGCTGGCGAAGTAAGGTCACACACTTATTTAGACGTACAAAAAATTGCCAGAGACACCATAAACAAAATTGGCTATACCAAGGGCGAATATATGTTTGATGGTAATTCTTGTGGGGTGCTTTCTGCAATTCATGAGCAATCTGAAGAAATTAACCAAGGTGTGGATAGAGGCAGCAAAGAGGAACAAGGTGCTGGAGACCAAGGTATGATGTTTGGCTATGCCACTAACGAAACCGAAAACTACATGCCCCTAGCGCTTGATTTATCACATCGCATCTTAATTGAATTAGCTAAATTAAGACGGGAAAATAAAGACATTACTTATTTGAGACCAGATTCTAAAAGTCAGGTAACTATTGAATATAGCGATGACAACGTACCTCAACGCATTGATGCTATTGTAGTTTCCACACAACATGATAACTTTTCTGATGACGATACCATGCTTGCAAAAATTAGGGAAGATATTATCAACATCCTTATTCCAAGAGTAGTTGCCACACTTCCAGAAAACATACAGAAACTGTTCAATAGCAACATCACCTATCATATCAATCCTACGGGAAAGTTTGTTATTGGAGGTCCACATGGTGATACCGGATTAACGGGCAGAAAAATTATTGTAGATACTTATGGTGGAAAAGGTGCCCACGGTGGTGGTGCATTTTCGGGAAAAGATCCCAGTAAAGTAGATAGAAGTGCGGCTTATGCTACGCGTCATATTGCAAAAAACCTGGTTGCGGCAGGTGTTGCTGATGAAGTTTTAGTGCAGGTAAGTTACGCCATTGGAGTAGTAGAACCTATGGGTATTTTTATTGACACTTACGGCACGTCAAAAGTAAATTTAAATGACGGCGAAATTGCCAAAAAAGTATCTGAAATTTTTGATATGCGTCCTTACGCTATTGAAAGCCGTTTAAAATTGCGCTCTCCAATGTACAGCGAAACTGCTGCTTATGGGCATATGGGACGCACCAATAGAACAGTAACTAAAACATTTTCTCAGCCTAATGGCGACAGTAAAACTATTGATGTAGAATTGTTTACTTGGGAAAAGTTGGATTATGTAAATGCCGTAAAAACCGCTTTTGACTTGTAAAAATATTACAACTTTATAACATTGAAAGACCGCTTTGTAGTGGTCTTTTTTTATTTACCACCAACTTGACTTGGTAGAAATTTTCGTCTACCTTAGCTTATCGAACGATATGGTTCACTTGTGCTGCAGCTTAGGGAAGCATTAAAGCGGAACCATATCTCAAAATTGTGCGCAACCTGAAAAGCCAACCGACAATTAATGGAATTTGATAAAAACTTATTGTCTTTTTTAAAACCAAGGTTGTTAGATGAATTAATTAATAAATCTACACTTAAGGAATTTTCAAAAGGCACTGAAATTTT
>NZ_SIRT01000008.1 GCF_004310325.1 Hyunsoonleella flava | reverse complement strand
TGTTGCACTTGGTACGCCAACTACTGCAGACAACTGTTCTGTAGACTCTGTTGTGGCTCAAGTTAACGGTGCGGATATAGACCCTGTTACATTTGAGTTCCCATTAGGAGATACAACAGTAACATGGATCGTTACCGATGGTAGCGGCAACATCGCGCAGTGTACGCAGACCGTGACCATTATAGACGACGAGGACCCAACAATTACCTGTCCTGCAGATATTACTGTAAATGCAGATGCAGGATTATGTTCTGCTTCAAATGTGGACTTGGGAACACCTGTAACTAACGATAATTGTGGTGTAGCCACAGTGCTAAATAATGCTCTAGAGCCATTTGCTTTAGGACAAACTACAGTTACTTGGACCGTTACTGACGAATCAGGAAACACAGCTACTTGTGAACAAATAATTACCGTTGTAGACGGAGAATTACCGGAAATAATTTGTCCTCCAGCTGTTACTGTAAATGTAGATCCAGGTACTTGTGAAGCTACAAACGTAGATTTAGGCGATATGGATGTACAGGATTGTACAGATGTAATCATTACCAATGATGCACCTTCAACGTTCCCTCTTGGTGATACCACCGTAACATGGACAGTAACTGATCTCGCGGGAAATGCTGAAACATGTGAGCAACTAGTAACTGTTGAAGATAATATTCCGCCAACTTTTGTAGAAGCACTTCCAACAGATACAACTGCAGAATGTGATAACGTTCCAACTGAGGAAACTTTGACCGCTACTGACAATTGTGGTGATGCTATTGTGACTTTTGAAGAGGTTAGAATAGATGGTTCTTGTGTTTCTAACTATACGCTAGAACGTACTTGGACAGCCACTGATGAGGGTGGATTAACAACTGTACATACACAAACAATTACTGTTGAAGATACCACTCCTCCAGCATTTGTTGAAAGATTACCTGATGATATTACAGTGGAATGCGATGCTATTCCAGTGCCAGAAACAATTAATGCTACTGACAACTGTAGTGATGCAACTGTTACCACAGAAGATGTAACTATTGATGGACCATGTGTAGGGACTTATACTATTGAACGAACTTACACCGCTACAGATGAATGTGGTTTATCAGTATCGTATACACAAACTATTAATGTAGAAGATACAACAGCTCCTACTCCTGTAGAAACTATTGAAGATAATATTACTGTAAGTTGTACCGATATTCCTGAAGTTCCAGATGTTCAATTTGAAGATAATTGTTCAACTGATATAATAGTTGTATTCAATGAAGTGAACGGTTTTGATGATACTGTGTTCCAAGACTATCAAATAGTAAGAACTTGGACAGTAAGAGATGCTTGTAATAATGAAGAAACTTATACGCAAACTTTAAATGTATTGCTAGACGAAATCATTACTCAAGTTAATGGTCCTGATAGATGTTTTGATGAAGGTATCATCGACTTAAATGAATTCCTAACTTCTGAAAACAAGGAAGGCACCTGGGAACTTATTGAAGGTGACCCTACAGCTGAATTAAATGGTAATATATTTAATCCAACTACTTTGGAACCTACCTTGGACTTCTTGCCTAATAATGGTGATTCTATTGACTATTTGTTTAGATATACTGGATTAGATAGTGGATGTATCAACATAACTGAGGTAACCATAAGAATAAATCCTGATTGTGTGGTTTTACCTTGTGGGGATACAGATGTTGTAATCTCTAAGGCACTTACTCCAAATGGAGATGGCTTTAACGATAGTTTTGATATTATGGGAATTGACTTGTGTGGATTTACTGCTAACGTTAAAATATTTAACCGTTGGGGTGCACTAGTATATGAATCTAGTAACTATACCTTAGGAGAAGAGCAAGGTTCATGGCGTGGAGATGCTCATAAATCATCCATCGGATCTGCGGGTAAAGTACCTAACGGAACTTACTATTATATTATTAATTTAGAAAATAGTGGATTAGCTCCTTTCACTGGCCCTATCTACATCGGAACCAAATAAAACGTAACCTATGAAACGTATTAAACATTACATAATTGCTTTTGCGTTATTAAGTTGTACTATTGGCGCTGCACAACAGCTACCTCAATTTACACAGTACATGTATAACACAATTTCTATAAATCCCGCTTATGCTGGCAGTAGAGAAGCCTTAAGCATTGTTGGATTACATAGAAGCCAATGGGTTGGTTTTAATGGTGGCCCAATAACACAAACACTTTCTGTTCATTCTCCATTAAGAAATGACAGGATTGGTTTAGGACTGTCATTTATTGAAGACGATTTAGGTCCTGAAAATTTCACCTATTTATACGGAGACTTTTCATATACCATTCCTACAGGTGCAACTGGTAAGTTAGCATTTGGTCTTAAAGCAGGTTTTACCAGCTATAGTTTAGATCCAGATTTTAGAAATTCACAAAGTTTTGACCCTTCAATTAGAGGTGTTCAAGATAGATGGACGCCTAACATTGGTTTAGGTTTATTTTATCATACTAACAGGTTTTATGTTGGAGCATCTGCTCCTAGAGTTTTAAATACGGATAGAAACACAGATGAAGGGTTTGAGGCTCTTGAAAGATTAAGTTATTACGTTATTTCAGGTGTTGTTCTTGACCTAAGCGAATCTATCAAATTCAAACCTTCCGCATTGATGAAAGCCACAAATGGTGCGCCACTATCTTTCGATTTTACAGCCAACTTTTTGTTTAATGAAAAGTTCTGGTTAGGTGCCTCATACAGGTTAAATCAAGATACAGGAGCCTTCGGTGGTTTTGCTGATATTCAATTGTCAAGACAGTTACGTGTTGGCTATTCATATGAAAAACCTATTTCAGATATCAGATCCTATACCAGTGGAACACATGAAGTATTATTAATTTATGAATTCAGGTTCTTAAGTTCTAAACTTAAATCTCCTAGATATTTCTAAAAACTGCATGTATTCATTATGAAATTAAAAACTTACATATTAGCTTGTATTGCTTTATTAATGGTGTCTGCAGCATTTGCTCAACCTGGTAGGCAGAAAAGAGCAGATACATTATTCAATAAGTTTTCTTTTGTTAAGGCTGCTGAAGTATACAAAGATCTTATCAAAAATAATTACAATAAAGATTATGCCACAAGACAGCTTGCTGATTGTTATGCATATTTAAGGAACCCATCTGCTGCAGCTCGATACTACAAGCGTGTTGTAGAGCAAGATAATGTTCCTATTGAATACTATTACAGTTATGCCCAAGCATTAAGAGGTATAAAAAAATACAAGGAATCCCGAGAATGGATGCAACGCTTTAAAGATTCAGGAGGTGTAACGAACACTGATAGTTTTGAAAAAGACCAAATGTTTATGGCGCATGTTTTCAGTTCTAAAAAACAGTACTTTTTAAAGCGCACACGCATCAATTCAAAGTTTAGCGATTTTGGTGCAATAGAGCATGATGGCAAAGTTTATTTTGCGTCCTCTAGAGATGAAGGGGTTTCAGTAAAACGTGTTTATGGATGGAACGAACAACCGTTCCTTGATGTATATGTCACTGAAAAGGGAGGTAAAAGAAGTGTAAATCATACCCATAAACTAAAGGGTGATGTAAACTCTATTTATCATGACGGGCCAGTAGTTATTACTAAAGATGGAAAAACCATGTATTTCTCTAGGAATGCCGCCAATAAATATGGTAAGGAAAATGACAAAAATGGAGTTAGTAATATGAGCATCTACAAAGCTACTTTAAAAGATAGCCTATGGACTGATGTTGTAAAACTCCCCATAAGTAATACAGAATACTCAACGCAACACCCTGCCTTAAATAATGACAATACACGACTGTATTTTGCATCAGATATGCCCGGTGGTTATGGAGGTTCTGATATTTATTATGTAGATATTAACCCAGACGGAACATACGGAGAACCTGTAAATGTTGGTGATGTTGTAAATACTAAAGATGCCGAAGGAACACCTTTCATCAATAATGAAGGTATATTATTCTTTTCATCTGATGGCCATTTAGGTCTAGGACTATTGGATATTTTTGGTACTGTTACTGACGAAAATGGTAGTATTACCGATGTTGTAAACCTTGGAGTACCCGTAAATTCTGAAAAAGATGATTTCTCTTTTACTATGAACGAAGACGGGTTAACTGGGTATTTCTCTTCAAACCGTAGAGGTGGACGAGGAGATGATGATATTTATGAATATTACCGTAAGCCTTTGTTAAATGTTCAAGGTCAAGTAGTTGATGCAATTAACACCAACCCTATTCCAAATGCTGTTATTAATCTGTTTGATGCTGATGATAATAAAATAGCATATATGGTAACAGATAAAGATGGTTATTATAATATAAACATCGATAGAAACAAAGATTATAAGATTGTAGCGAGTCAAGACAAATACATTGACGATTACAGAGAATTTACATCAAAAAATATTTCTAGTATAGAGTCTATTATAGTAGCAAATTTAATTTTGAATCCTGTTCAAAATGTTGAAGTATTGGCAGACTTATCATTAAATACGATTTATTTTGATTTTGACAAGCACAACATACGCGAAGATGCCAAGAAAGAACTTGACAAAATAATTAAATTAATGAATAATGATTACCCAGAAATGGTAATCAGGATTGAATCACATACCGATTCTAGAGGATCATTAAGCTACAACGATAGGTTGTCTATAGATAGAGCCAACGCCACTTACGAATATTTAATTTCAAATGGCGTAGATCCAAGTCGAATTACAGAACATAAAGGTTTTGGCGAAAGACGACTTACTAACGGTTGTGAAGATGGTTCAAAATGTGAAGAGGAACAACATCAACTTAACCGTAGAACACAATTTATAGTTGTTCAAATGGAATAGAAATAACAAACTAGCCACTTGTATAATTACTATAAAACTTTATTGTTTTATTAAAAAACAAGACCCCATGAAACCAAAAAACTACTTATTAACCTTTGCAGTGTGTATACTTACATTGGGTACCTATGCCCAACAAGGTTTACAGAAAAAAGCAGATAGCCTTTTTAATAAATTTGCTTTTGTAGATGCTGCTAACGCTTATAAAAAATTAGTAGAAAAAGATTATAATGCGGCTTATGCCACCAGACAATTAGGCGATTGTTATGCCTATATGCGTAACCCCGAAAAAGCTGCAACCTATTATAAAAATGCCGTGGCGCAGGAAAATGTTCCTATTGAATATTATTATAAATATGCACAAGCATTAAGAGGAACAAAAGATTACAAGGCATCAAGAGTATGGTTAAAAAAATTCAAAGATGCTGGCGGTGTTATTGATAAAAATAAGATTACTAGAGATCCAGACTTTATAACTGCGGTTTTTAATGCGCGACACAAATACTTTTTAAAAGATGTAAATATTAATTCCGATTTAAGTGATTTTGGTGCATTTGAACAGAATGGAAAAGTTTATTTCACTTCTTCAGCAGATAAAGGCGTATTAACAAAGCATTTATATGCTTGGAACGAACAACCGTTTTTGGACGTTTACGTCACTGAAAAAAATGCTGACACCATAATTCATCATTTATCTAAAGTAAAAGGAGATATTAATTCCGTGTATCATGACGGACCTGTTGTGATTACAAAAGATGGAAAAACCATGTATTTTTCCAGGAATAATTTTAACGATAAAAAGTTAGGAAAAGACAGGTATGGTATAAGCAACCTTAAAATATATAAAGCTTCACTGATAGAAGACGAATGGACTAACATTGAAGAATTACCATTTAATAATGATGATTATTCCGTGGGGCACCCTAGCCTTAATAGTGATGAAACAAAATTATACTTTGCCTCAGATATGCCAGGAGGTTTAGGAGGTTCAGATATTTATTATGTTGATATTGACAAGAATGGAAACTACGGTAAGCCTCAAAATGCTGGAAATGTCATCAATACCAAAAGAAACGAACTATTCCCCTTCATCAATACCGAAGATATATTGTTCTTTTCTTCAGATGGCCATTTAGGATTAGGTTTATTGGATGTTTTTGCTACAGTTTATGATGAAAATGGAACGCTTACAGACGTAGTAAACTTGGGGATACCTGTAAACTCAAATAAAGATGATTTTTCATTCTTTATGAACAATGATGGTATTAACGGTTACATTGCCTCCAATAGAGACGGTGGTAAAGGTGATGACGATATTTATGCATTTAACCGAATTCCTCGCTTAAAGCTTGAAGGTACTATTACAGATTCTATTGGAAATGTTCCCGTAGAAAATGCTATAGTAACATTATCTGACGCCGATGGCAATAAAATAGCCTATGTAGAGACAGATGAAAATGGAGAATATGATATAAACATTGATAGAGAAACTGATTATGTTGTAACTACCACTAAAGATGGATATCCCGAATACAGTGCTTCTGTAACCACCAAAGGTTTAGACAACACTATTAAATCGATTACTGCAGATTTTGAAATCAGTCCAATACAAAAAACTGTTGAAGAAAATATGGAGCAAGAGGAAGAGATAATTATTGATGATCTTGGTCCTATCTACTTCAATTTTGATAGTGCAAAAATAAGAAAAGACGACTCTGACGAATTAGCTAGAATTGTAGATCTTATGGTTAATACATATCCAGAAATGACTATTAAGATTGAATCTCATACCGATTCCAGAGGTCCTGCAGCTTATAACGATATGTTATCCAATAGAAGAGCTACTGCCACATATAACTATTTGACATCTAAAGGCGTTGATGCATCTAGAATAATTGAATACAAAGGTTATGGTGAAAGCAACCTAACCAATGGTTGTGATGGTACTGTTAGATGTACAGAAGCACAACATCAGCTTAATAGACGTACTAATTTTATCGTGATAAAAGTGAAATAATTTAAAGCTTAGTTTAATAATAATTAAGAACCATCAAGAGTTATGCTTTTGATGGTTTTTGTTTTATATTTATTAGATAAAGGAATCTAAAGTTTTGGTGAAATTAAAAGGAATTATTGAACAATTAATTGAGTTTGGAACAAAACCTATGTTGAATTCAAATGATAATGAACTCAAAATAACTGAGCTCCTAGTAGGCTTATATTCTGAATACTTAAAATTAGACAAGAGCGAGCTTGATAATGAAACCCGAGATGATGTACCTGAGTTTGAATATGAAAAAGTTAGAAAATTTGTAGAGATAAATTTCCCAGAATATGGTTGGTATCACTCCTTGATAAATTCTCATAAAATTACTGAGTCTGAAAATTTAGTAACTGGAGATGCAATAGATGATTTAACGGATATTATTAAAGATATGATGGAAGTTAAATGGACAATAGAAAATGAAAGTGCAAGCAACGGGATGTGGCTCTTTAATTTTTTGATGCAACATCATTGCGAGCAACACTTAGTAAATTTTCTAAAATATGCAAAAGACCAAAAGGGATAAACTTATTATCCATATTAAAAACTAAAAACCCTTCCATTTCTGAAAGGGTTTATACCTAAAGCTAAATTTAATAACAACTAAGTTATCATTATAACCTCGCTAAAAACTAATTCAAATTAAATATTATATCCAATTATGGCTATCAATCAGTAGTTAAAAAAGGTTATGTTTTTATTGCTTCTTAAGCAATTTATTTTTTGATAAAAATATTGGTAAAGTACCATCTACCGTCAATATCTTTTTCGGCAGATACTTCAAAGTTTGTGAAATCGCCTTCAATATTTTTTTTATGAGACTCACTTCGCATCCATGCATTTACTACTGATTGAGCAGATGAGTAACCATAAGCCACATTTTCTGAAACACTTTTGGCTCCTGCGTTACTTTTTAAATAGTTACTTCTTGTAAAAAAATTTGCATGAGATACTGTTTGCGTATCTACCATGTAATCTGTGTGGGTAAATGCTGTAGATTTAATTATCGTCATACTCTGTAAAGGATTCAACCCTTCAGATAATCTGTAGTTATTAATTAGTTCTAAAATTTCTAATTCTATGGACTTTGGGGGTATAACTTTTGTGCTTTCAATTAGAGCATCTGCCTTATCATCCAATGACTCTGGAGCGCATGAAAATAAAGTTAAGGTTATAACTGCCGCTAGCGACAATTTGGTTAGCAACTTCATGGTTAAGTAAATTTAGATTTGGGACTATAAATCTACTTTCTAAACCACGGGATAAGCGTTAATGAAATGTTAAATTCGATTAAAAACATGTATTTCGTCGAATATAAGCGTTTTTAATCGATGAAATACATATGTAACGTAAGTAAAAGTGTATTCCGTCGTGTTTTTTATGGAGATAATCGATTAACTTCCCAATTATAGTCATCCTGAAGGCGGTATCTTATCCTATCATGAAGTCTATTGGGTCTCCCTTGCCAAAATTCAAGTTCAACCGGTTTTACAATATAACCTCCCCAATATGCAGGTCTTTCAACTTCCTTACCTTTATATTCCTCTTCCAAAGTTTTTAGCTTATCTTCTAAAAAAGCTCTATCAGGAACCACCTCACTTTGGTTAGATGCCAATGCACCAAGTTGACTTCCCTTTGGTCTCGATTCAAAATATCCATCGCTTAAATTAGGTGCAATCTTTTCTGCTTTTCCTTTTATTATTACCTGTCGCTCTGCTCCATGCCAAAAGAATGACAAACACACATTTGGGTTTTTAGCTATGGCTTTTCCTTTCTCACTATTGTAATTGGTATAAAATATAAAACCCTCATAAGTGAATTTTTTTAGTAGCACTACCCTATTTTTGGGAAAGCCATCTTTTCCAATAGTGGAAATGGTCATGGCATTATTTTCATCTTCTGAAAAGTAGGCATCAACCTCATAAAACCATTTCTGAAATAGCTCAAGCGGATTTTCAGGAACACCCTCCAACAAAAGCTCCCCTTTGTCGTACGATTTTCTATAATTACTTAAATCATTGTCCATACAACGAAATTATCAAAAATTAATCTTTTATAGTTAAGAAAATCAAGATAAACTTCTTAACTTCGAGTGTCTCTCAAAATTTTTAATTTAAATTCATTTCCAACCAATGAAATTTGAAAAGACTCCCTATTTTGAGAAACTTAAGCCCTACAAGTTAGAACTTCCATTTGGCAATTATTTTTTTTGTAAAAACCTAGTTGTAGGAGAACTTTTTGAAGGCGTTCATTTTGACTGGATCATGGCAAAAATTTTACTTCAAGAAATCTATAAATTTTACGGAGAAAATGCTAAAATTTGTTATATCGCCAACAGAATTAATGCTTACTCCATTGATCCCCAAAACTGGTTAAGGATTGAAAAGGAATACGATATTTTGCTGGCTAGCGCCATTGTAGTTTATAACAACGCGTCTTACATTAATGCGTCTTTAGAAAAACATTTTACCAAAAAAAGTATTAAACGCTGCCTTTCCTTAAATGAAGCCATGGACTGGGTTGAAAACCTAAGAGAGTTTAATTAAAATTGAAGTACTTGCCATCTTCTGCTAGTTTAACATTCTCAAACACCGTTTTCGCCTCTGTTCTAAACACTTCCAAATCTGGATATCGCGAAGAATAATGTCCTAATATTAAAGTACCTGCATTAGCTTGTTTTGCGATACTAGCTGCCTCTTTTGCAGTAGAATGTTTCGTTTTTGGTGCTAGGTGCGCATGGGCTTCTAAAAACGTAGACTCATGGTACAATACATCAACGTTTTTTAGGATGGGTACTATATCTTCCTTATAAACTGTATCACTACAAAACGCATAGCTCTTTGGCTTTTTAGGAGGAAAAGTAACAGCTTCATTTTTGATTAAAACACCATCTTCATTTTTTACATCAAACCCCTGTTTTAGTTTTCTGTAGTATGCAGTATCAATATTAGCCTCCTCTACAGCGTCAATATTTAATTTTCTATCACCCTTTTTTTCTTTGAACAGATAACCATTTGTATAGATGCGATGTTCCAACGGAATAGTATAAACCTCCACATTATCATCTTCAAAAATTAATTGTGATTCTTTAGAAGATAATTCATGAAAACAGAGCTTATAATTCGTCCAAGAATCGGCAAGTTTCATTTGAAGTGTAATCACTTCCTTAATACCTTTTGGTCCGTAAATATGTAAATCTGCCTCTCGCGTTAAAAGTCGAAATGTAGAAATTAAGCCTGCCAAACCAAAAAAATGGTCTCCGTGCAAATGAGAAATAAAGATGTGCTTAATGCGGTTGAACTTTACCTTGTGCCTCCGCAATTGAACCTGCGTTCCTTCTCCACAGTCTATTAAAAACATGTGGTTATTTATTTCTAAAACCTGAGCGGTAGTATTACCTAGAGTCCTCGGAGTTGCACTGTAACAGCCTAAAATGGTTAATTTCATAGTTATTAAAACCCTAAATCACGTTCCATTTCTTCCATTTCGATGATATCCAAAGCTTCTTGTTGCGTAGGTACCACAATAAGCTCTTCTGGAATTTCATCTAAATCCACCTTATCAGAAACGATAACGAACGAATGCTTTTTGCCTCTATGTATGTTTGAAATTTGAAGGAACTCCGTAACATCAGTGATAGCAATTTTTTCTAAAGCAGTAAGTACGACTATTATATTGTCATTCTTATATTTAGGATATAAGGCTTCCAGCTTCTTAACAAGTTCAACAACCGTAAATTTTTCTTGGGTAATGATAGTAATATTGCCTCTTTTATCAATAATCATGATTTACTGTTTTATTTTTGAAGCTAATAAATAAATCACGGCCATCCTAACCGCAACGCCATTTTGTACCTGATCCAGAATAATAGCTTGTTTAGAATCTGCCACATCACTTGTAATTTCCACACCTCTATTTATCGGTCCTGGGTGCATTATGGTAATTTCCTTATCCAAATTATCAAGTAGTTCTTTATTTACGCCATATTGTTGGGTATATTCTCTTGTTGATGGAAAGTAACTAATATCCATACGTTCGTTTTGAACCCTAAGCATATTTGCAACATTACACCAATTTAAAGCCTTTAACAGATTTGTTTCTACTTTTACACCAAGTTTATCGATGTACTTAGGTATTAAGGTTTTTGGACCACACACCATCACCTCAGCACCTTGTAATTGCAGTGCAAAAATATTAGAAAGGGCCACTCTACTATGCAATATATCTCCAACTATAACTACCTTTTTTCCTTTTACCTCGCCTAATTTTTCTCGTATAGAATAGGAATCCAATAGTGCCTGCGTTGGATGTTCATGAGCACCATCTCCTGCATTGATAATACTGGCATCTACATGTTTTGATAAAAATACTCCTGCCCCTGGATTTGGGTGTCGCATTACTACCATATCCACTTTCATGGATAAGATATTGTTCACGGTATCTACCAAGGTTTCTCCTTTTTTAACCGAGGATTGTCCAGAGGAAAAGTTTATCACATCTGCGGATAATCGTTTTTCAGCCAGTTCAAAAGACAATTTTGTTCTGGTGGAATTTTCAAAAAATAAATTTGCAATGGTAATATCCCGTAAAGAAGGTACTTTTTTAATGGGGCGGTTAATCACTTCTTTAAAATGATCGGCTGTTTCAAAAATAAGTTCAATATCTTTTTCGTTAAGATATTTTATTCCAAGTAAGTGATTTACACTTAATTCGCTCATTTATTTTCTATTTATCTATTAAGTAAACCGAATCTTCTTTGTCATGTTCTTTCCAGTTTACTTTTACTTTTTCACTATTTATAACGTCTACTTGCCTGCCCCTGTAGTCAGGTTGAATTGGTAAATGTCTACTAAAGCGTCTGTCTATCAAGGTTAACAGTTCAATTTCGTTAGGTCTCCCAAAAGATTGTACTGCTGTTAAAGCAGCTCTTATACTTCTGCCAGTATAAAGTACATCATCAATAAAAACGATGTTCTTATCTTCAACCAAAAAGTCAATTTTGGTTTTATTTGCTTCAAGGGGTTTGTCACTTCGTCTGAAATCATCACGGTAAAATGTAATATCAAGATATCCTAATTTAATATCGCTAACGCTGTAATCTTCTTTTAGAATCTTCGCAATTCTATCAGCTAAATATACCCCACGAGGTTGCAATCCTATTAAAACTGTATCAGAGAAATCGTTGTGTTTTTCAATGAGTTGACAAGCCAATCGATGAAGAATGATGTTTACCTCTTTTGCGTTAAGTAAAACTTTCTGACTCATATATTACCCAAACGTATTTGGAATACAAAGGTAATGCAAAAAATTAAAACCTAATCCTATTAGTTTTGCTTAATCCAGTTGGCAACTCCTTTTAGATTTAATTAGTTTTGCATCTGTAATTTACTAATAGGAAAAATTATGGATGAATATATTGATGTTGCTACTAAAGAGGGGAAATTAACAGGAAAGCGAGAATTAAAATCCATAATTCACCAAAAAGGATTGTATCACCATACTGCCCATCTCTGGTTGTATACTGAAGACAGAAAAATCTTATTGGCGCAAAGATCATCCAAAAAAGCGATTTGCCCTTTACTTTGGGATGTCTCAGTTGCAGGACATATTGATGCAGGAGAAACAGCGAAACAAGCTGCCATTAGAGAGACCAAGGAAGAAATTGGCTTAGAACTTTCAGAAAAAAGTCTAAAGTTAATTGGCGTTTTTAAGTGTTTTCAAAGTTACGCTAATGGGTTAATAGACAATGAATTTCATAACACATTTATAGCAAAACTTAAGGTGCCATTATCCAAATTAACTCCCCAAGAAGACGAAGTGGAAGCACTTAAATTAATATCATTCCTAGAGTTTGAATCTTTGCTAAATCATATAGGAAAAGACAATCATTTTGTACCTTCAAACAAAGCATATTACCAAGAAGTTTATAAAAAAATAAAAGCTAGAATAGACTGACTTTTGCTCTAGTTTATAATATAAATCTTGCTTATATTTACAGAAAGCAAGATACTTATGAGTAACATTTTAAAAGCCAAAGTCAATAACAATTTTGATTTTGATATTAGTTCTGATGATATTTCCAGCTTAGATATTGTTTCCGTTTCCAACTCAAACTATCACCTACTTCACGACGACAAATCGTTTCATTGCGAAATAAATAATTCAAATTTCAGCAAAAAAACGTATCAAGTTTCAGTAAATAACACCTTATATAAGGTGCAAATTTCCAATGATTTAGATGTATTGATAAACGATATGGGATTTTCTATTGGGTCTAAAAAAGCGATTACGTCCATTATTGCACCAATGCCAGGACTGATTCTTGAGATTAATATTGAAGTTGGTCAAGACATTAAAGAAAATGATACCTTACTGATTTTGGAAGCCATGAAAATGGAAAACAGTATTACTTCACCAATTGACGGCGTTATAAAGGCAATTCACTCCAAAAAAGGAGATGCTGTTGATAAAGGCCAACTCATCATAGAATTTGAATAGTTATGAAATGAGCCACAGTAACCAAATGGTAATACCAATTGATAGTATTAATGGCGAATTACATCTGACCTATGAAAAAAAATAAAATTTAAACGGATGAAAAAAATTCTTGTAGCTAACAGAGGGGAAATTGCGCTCCGTGTAATGAAAACGGCAAAAAAAATGGGGATAAACACTGTAGCTGTTTTTTCTACCATAGATAGAAATGCACCACATGTAAAATTTGCTGATGAAGCGGTTTGTATCGGAGACCCACCGTCAAACCAATCTTATTTAAAAGGAGATAAGATTATTGAGGTTGCCAAAAATTTGAATGTAGATGGCATTCATCCTGGATATGGTTTTTTAAGCGAAAATGCCGATTTTGCTGAATTGTGCGAACAAAATGATATTGTTTTTATTGGTCCTCGCTCTAAAGCGATAAAAATCATGGGAAGTAAACTTGCGGCTAAGGAAGCTGTTAAGAAATACGATATACCGATGGTACCTGGAGTTGATGAGGCTATTACCGATGTGGATAAAGCGAAAGGCATTGCCAAAGAAATAGGTTTCCCTATTTTGATAAAAGCCTCAGCAGGAGGCGGTGGTAAAGGCATGCGTGTCGTCGAAAAAGAAAAAGATCTAGAGTCTCAAATGGATCGTGCCATTAGCGAAGCTGTTTCAGCTTTTGGAGATGGCTCGGTATTTATAGAAAAGTATGTAAGTTCTCCAAGACATATCGAAATCCAAATGATGGCTGATGCTCATGGCAATATTCTTCATTTTTTTGAAAGAGAATGCAGCATACAACGTCGTCACCAAAAAGTAGTTGAAGAAGCACCTTCCTCAGTATTAACTCCTGAATTGCGTGAAAAAATGGGACAAGCTGCCGTAAAAGTAGCTAAATCATGTGATTATCTTGGAGCAGGAACTGTTGAGTTTTTGTTGGATGCGGATCACAATTTCTACTTTCTGGAAATGAATACGCGCTTGCAAGTAGAACATCCAGTAACTGAGATTATTTCTGGTGTGGACCTAGTAGAGCTTCAAATTAAAGTCGCAAGAGGAGAAGAACTTGATATTCAACAAAAAGATCTAAAGATTAAAGGTCACGCGTTAGAATTGAGAGTTTATGCAGAAGACCCATTAAATGACTTTCTACCCAGTGTAGGACATTTAGATACCTACAAGCTTCCTGTAGGTAATGGCATTCGTGTGGATAATGGTTATGAAGAAGGTATGGATATCCCTATTTATTATGACCCAATGCTTTCTAAACTCATTACCTATGGTGATTCTAGAGAGGAAGCCATTATGCTTATGATAGACGCTATAAGCAATTACAAGGTAGAAGGTGTAGAAACAACATTACCTTTTGGAAAATATGTATGCGAACATGATGCTTTTACATCAGGAAACTTTGATACACATTTTGTTAAAAATTATTATTCGCCTGAAGTACTGCAAAAAAACACAGAGGACGAAGCTAAAATTGCAGCTTTGGTTGCTATAACACAATATCTGGAAGATCAGAAAAAATTGAGATTACCACTAAATTAATTTAAAGTAAAACCACTCCTTTGCGCCTCGGCGGATTTGCGAGAATTAAGATATTATGGATTCAAAACAAGATAAAATAGATAAGCTCAATGAACGTATCGCACTTTCCAAACTTGGAGGAGGGCAAAAACGTATTGATAAACAACACTCAAATAAAAAACTGACAGCGCGTGAACGCGTTGCATATCTTCTAGACGAAGGATCATTTGAAGAAATAGGGGCATTAGTAACGCACAGAACCACAGATTTTGGAATGGAAGACCAAATAATATATGGAGACGGCGTCGTTACTGGTTATGGAACTGTTGATGGTAGACTTGTTTACGTATATGCCCAAGATTTTACTGTTTTTGGAGGCTCGTTATCAGAAACACATGCTGAAAAGATTTGCAAGGTTATGGATATGGCCGTAAAGGTTGGAGCTCCAATAATTGGATTAAATGATTCTGGAGGAGCGCGTATTCAAGAGGGTGTTCGCTCGCTTGGAGGTTATGCCGATATATTTTTTAGAAATGTACAAGCTTCCGGTGTCATTCCTCAAATCTCCGCTGTAATGGGGCCTTGTGCAGGAGGTGCGGTTTACTCACCTGCAATGACGGATTTTATTATTATGGTTGAAGAAACCAGCTATATGTTTGTTACAGGTCCTAATGTGGTTAAGACCGTTACTAATGAGGAAGTAACAAGCGAAGAATTAGGTGGTGCTCAAACACATGCCTCAAAATCTGGTGTAGCGCATAAAACATCTGCAAATGATGTAGAATGCTTAGAGGACATAAAAAAGCTTTTAAGCTACCTACCCCAGAATAATACTGAAACCACAAAGCTATTAGCGTATGAAATTGAAGATGAAGTAAGAGATGTGTTATCTGATATTGTACCAGACAACCCCAATAAGCCTTATGATATGCATGAGGTAATTTCTGGAATTATTGATGTAGACTCATTTTATGAAATCCATAAAGATTATGCCGAAAGCATCATAGTAGGTTTCGCAAGACTTGGTGGGCGTAGCGTTGGGATAGTAGCAAATCAGCCTATGGCATTTGCAGGAGTTTTGGGCGTTAACAGTTCAAAAAAAGCAGCGCGCTTTGTACGTTTCTGCGATTGTTTTAATATTCCACTTTTGGTATTGGTAGATGTTCCAGGCTTTTTACCAGGAACAGATCAAGAATGGAACGGCATCATCGTACATGGTGCTAAATTATTGTATGCTTTGAGTGAAGCCACAGTACCAAGAGTTACAGTTATTACTCGAAAAGCGTATGGTGGAGCGTATGATGTAATGAATTCAAAACATATTGGAGCCGATTTTAATTTTGCATGGCCAGGAGCAGAAATTGCGGTAATGGGAGCTAAAGGCGCTAGTGAAATTATTTTTAGACGAGAAATTGCAAATGCTAAAAACCCTGAAGAAAAACTGGCAGAAAAGGAAGCAGAATATGCCACCAAGTTTGCAAACCCCTATCGTGCTGCTAAACGCGGTTTTATTGATGAAGTGATATTACCAAAAAATACGCGAAGAAAACTTCTGAAAGCTTTTGCTTCTCTTGAAAACAAAGAAGTAAATACACCAAGGCGAAAGCACGGAAATATTCCTCTGTAAAAAACACTTGGGCACAAACTGAAAAAGGAGCCTAATTAGGCTCCTTTTTTCAACTGTAACCAATAAACTTTTCTGGGTAGAATCGTTTATAAATTAATTGTAATAATCTTAATCAAATATTTAATTAAAACGAATTAATAGCCAACCAACCCTTGGTATATTAATTTCTATTTTAATTTTCCCTAATAGAAATCTTAAGACTATCACCTAAATTAATTAAATTGATAATAGCTCAACAAATATCAAGAAACTAAGGGAAAAATACATAGTTTTTTACTACGCATTGTTTACGCAACTTAAAGAATACCTGTTTAAATAGCACTATGCAGGGTCTCCTTAAATGTTTTTCTTAAATGCTCTACAAGTGTAGTTTCTTTTTTATCAAAATCTATTTTCTTTGAAATTCTATAGCGCCGGCTTTCAACAGATCTTATGGTTGTGTTCAAAAATACCGAAATCTCCTTATTGCTAAATCCCATAAGTACATAATAACAGATAATGACCTCAGATTTATTTAACTCAGGGTATAATGAATTTATCTTTTTAAAAAAATCGATATTCAAGTCATTAATTAATTCCAAATGGCTATCGCCTTTGTCCAAAATTGTAGAGGAGTTAACATGCAAATTCGTGTAAAGTTCTTTGATTTTTAATTTTTGATGATCTAAACACTTTACTGATGCAATATCCCTTACCTCTTTTTTAAGATTTTTTATATACTCCTCTAAACCATGTATTTTTACTGCCAACTGTTCATTATTTGATTTCAAATAAGATAAATCAGTCGCTTTTTTCTTTATTGTCTTAAGTTTACTTCTATGTTTGCCATATAGAAATAAATAGATAAGGCTTACGACTATTACAAGACCTAACAAAAAGAATACTATTCTAATTACCAATGCTTTGTCTTTTTTCTGATCATGCAATTCAGATTCTGCATCTAGCAAATTCTTATTGATGTCAAAACTCGCATCGACATTATTTATGAAAAGTTTATCTTCATAATTTACTAAGGAGTCAATATATATTGTGAACTTTTCCAAATCATTTGCTTCCTTATAGGCACTAGCAGATAATTTATAATAATCTTGCAGTACATCACCTGCCATATATTTTGAATTTCTTGAAGCACTTTGAAGATAATGGAACGTAGAATCCATAATGCTTTTTTCATAATAGGTCTCAGCAAAATACATGTCCAATGAAGCTAAAAATGATTTTTGATTATAGGGTAAAATAGAAGGGTTGTTTTTTAGTGCTTTTAGTTCGTTAAAATACTTATGCGCCTTTTCTAGGTTTTTTAACTGTAAGTAGTTTGAAGCGAGCAGATAATTTGCAAACATATAATAATACCCTACTTCATTGCTAATACTTTTATAATAATCGATTTTATCCAATATAATAGCATTGCTTTCCTCAAATTTACCATCCAGAGATTTATAATAAGATTGCATCTCTTCAATTTGTAAAGCAAGGTATTTATCATCACATTTCTCGAAATATTTTTTGGCTTGATCCAAATATCTCGAATCCGTAGTATCCTCGGCTACTAAATATTTGTCGGTGTGCAAATCTAAACTTGCCTGACCAGCAATGCAGAAGTTCTCTTCTTCGACAGCATATTTTAATGCAAGAATATTTGATTGATGAAATTTGGAATACTGGTTATACTCGTCATGCACAAGTGCTTTGGTAGAATAATACTCAGCCACCCTACCTTTGAGGCTTTTAGGAACAGGCTCAGGAATACTATCTAAAAACCTCCATGCTCTTTCGGCATCAATATCAATAGAGGCAATAGCAGAATCTAAAAGTCGGTAATTGTTCTCTTGTGACACACAAGAGTAGTGATGTAGTGAGAGAAATAGAAAAACCCCAACTATTTTTAGAGAGAAATTAGTATTAGATGGCGACAAACCTTAAGGTTATTGTTAGTTAGCTATAGCACAAAAATAGAAAAATCTTAATGAATAAGTGAATTGAAGCAAAGCTCAATCCAAAATACACTACAAATTGAACAAAACTGAACACTCAGCGTTTGTTGTGTTATGTCCATTATTAGGTTGCTTCATTTCTAAGTTTGAAGTATGCCTTACCGAATACCTAAAACATAACCTTACCTTGCCACTATCATAGGATAATCCCAATCCAAAAACGTCAGAAAAAGCAAAACCACTAGCTAACCTTTCGGTACCCTTATCAGCTACCATAGGCCCTACACTTCCAACAGCATAAACGCTAAGTTTTCTAAATAGTTTATATCTCGCTATCAAACCTAAGTTTAAAACATATTCGTTAAACATCCTTTTTTTGGTAAAAATTTCTCGAAGTTCTAAATAATTCTGTCCATCCGATGGCTGGATAAACCATTTATTTAAAAGTTGGTGCTCAACACGGTTATAACTAGGTTCAGCAACAAATTCAAATGCCCAATTTTTACTTTCCTTAAAGCGGTAATTAAAAATCACCTTATAGAATTCTACCTCATGTGAGTAGTCCTCCGAATTAAATGGGAATTTATTATGAAAACCTTTTCCAAAGGAAAAACCAAGTTTTGTTCTATCTTGCTCAGTTTGTGAGCTAACTATATTGCTGCAAATAAATAACACCAGAAACATATAGAGAACTCCTATACTTTTGAGATACATTTTTAAACTTGTTCTTGTTACTAAAGTTATGATTTAAAAAATCAGGAGTTAATATATTACTAATAATCAAGTTTAGCAATATTGATATTGAGTTATAAAATAATGAATAGTTACAAGAGCTTTTTAATTGCCATACTTTTGCGGTATGCAAAACCAAAAGCAATTTAAGTTTGAATTTATAGCACTTATGGCGTCCTTGATGTCCATAGTTGCATTGTCAATTGATGCCCTATTACCAGCGCTTCCAGAAATTGGAGATCATTTGGGTGTTATTAATTCAAATAACAACCAATTGCTGATAACCATGATTTTCTTAGGCATTGGTTTTGGCCAATTACTATTTGGGCCTTTATCTGATAGTTTTGGCAGAAAACCCATTGTTTATATAGGTTTTGCATTGTTTATAGTTGCAAGTATAATTTGCGTTACCACCAAAAATTTTGAAATGATGATTATTGGTCGTGTGTTGCAAGGTGTAGGTTTATCATCCCCTAGAAGCATCGCATTATCAATGATTAGGGATTTATTCAGTGGGGATTACATGGCAAAAGTAATGTCTATCATTGTCATGTTTTTTATTCTTGTACCAGTGGTGGCACCAACCTTAGGGCAATGGCTTATTACAGTTTTTAATTGGCAATCTGTTTTTTATTTTAATCTAATTTTTGGAATTGCAATCATGATTTGGTTTTGGTTGCGACAACCTGAAACACTTCCTAAAGAAAAGCGCATAAAATTCTCCGCCCATCTATTTATTGATGGTGTAAAAGAGTTTATTAAGTACAAAGAAGCGGTAGCATTCACTTTTGTTTCTGGATTTATAACAGGGTCCTTTATGGTATATTTAAGTACATCCCAACAAATCTTCCAGGAACAGTATGATTTGGCAAAGCTATTCCCTTATATATTTGCGAGTTTAGCCATATCAGTAGGATTAGCAACATATCTTAATAGTCGCTTAGTTGAAAAATATGGTATGTACCGTATGGCATATACAGCAGCTATTGCGTATTCAGTAGTATCCATACTATATGTTATTCTGTTTTTCTCAGGTAAAAATCCTAGCATTTATGTGCTACTAGGTTTTTTTGCTTTACAATTTTTTGCTGTAGGCTTCTTATTTGGAAATCTTCGTGCGATTGCTATGCAGCCGTTAGGACATATCGCGGGGATCGGTGCCGCGATAAACGGGTTTGTAAGTACCGTTTTAGCAGTTCCTATCGCCAACTATATTGGTAGTTTTGTTTCTACCTCAGTTTTACCTTTATTTATCGGATTTTCAGTATTTGGGTTATTATCATTATCTGTGTTTCTTATCATGAGGAAAAAAATGGAAACAATTACCATTTAACTTACAAATACCTTTCTTTGATAACATCAATATGCCAGAGATAATGCCCTAAGTTTATAAAAGCTATGGCTCTAGCTGAAATTGGATATCCACTTGCTTCGCCTATAAACTTTAAATCGTCACTACTTAGCGTTTTCAACAGCACTATAAAACTATCCCTAACAGAGGTAAATTCTTCAAGTAGTAACGTTATGGATTTTGAATTTGCGCTGCAAGTTATCATAAAATCATCTTGATCAAATCCAGCTAAAGCTGTTGCATCCCTTCTGGCAATTCTAAAACAACGATACATAAATATACGTTCGGTATCAATTATATGCTGAAACACTTCTTTTACCGTCCATTTTCCTTTAGCATAAGCAAAAGCATGTTTTTCATTAGGTAATGACATAAAGAAATCAAGGACCTCTTTTCTTCCGTTTATAAAACCTTCCAATAAACCTACATTATCTGATAATTTATTCAAATAAACTTGATAATAGGCATTGTACTCCTTAGAATCTACATCCGTTTTAATCATAAAAATGTACTTATCGTTTCTCAAAGTAAAGCAAAATTAATGAGTGCGTAAAATTGAATGTTTTTAGCTTTAATGTTCATGTATAATTTTATAATTTCACAGCATTCTTATAAAATAAAACGAAAATGAAAGTAATTGGCATTGGCAAGAATTATGTTAACGATTTATCTGAAGTTAAAGCATTAAAAAACGGACATCAACTTATATTTATTAAAGCTGATAGTACTCTGGTTACTGGAAATAATGACGTACCATATCCTGAAATTACCAATGAAATTGTTTATGAAGTAGAACTAGTTGCAAAAATTGGTAAAACAGGTAAGAACATCTCTGTTGAAAATGCCACATCGCATATAAGCGAAATAGCTGTTGGTATAGATTATACTGCAACAGATCTTCTTAATACAAATCGTGAACTGAAGTGGCCTTGGGCGTTGGCGAAAGGATTTGATGGCGCTTCTCCAATTTCAAATTTCAAACCAATCTCTGAGTTTCCAGATTTAAACAATATCAATTTTGATTTAAAGATAAATGGAGTATTAAAACAAGTTGGAAACACATCTAAGATGATTTATAATTTTGCCGAAATTATTTCATATGTCTCAACGTTTATGACCCTTAAAGAAGGGGATTTATTCTTTACTGGAACTCCAGCTTCGGGCACTGGACTAATTTATAAAGGAGACCATTTGCAAGCCGCTATTGAAGGTGAAGTGTTGTTAGATTTTAAAATGACATAATAGCATTAAAAAATCAAGTTATATATGAAATAATACTGTATTTGATTTTATACTATAACACATTATCCATAATATCCTGAACCACTTCTGGGTTTAGTAACGTACTAGTATCACCTAAATTACTTGTGTCATTACTAGCAATTTTTCGTAAAATACGTCTCATAATTTTCCCTGAACGCGTTTTAGGTAATCCTTTGGTGAATTGAATCTTATCCAACTTAGCAATCGGTCCCACATGTTCAGTGATAATCTGGTTGATTTCTTTTCGCAGGTTATCATGCACACGTCCTTCACCCACATCCTTTAAAATAACATAACCATACAGAGCATTTCCTTTAATATCATGCGGAAAACCTACTATTGCACTTTCGGCCACAGCAGGGTGTTCGTTTACAGCATCTTCTATGGGTGCGGTTCCTAGGTTATGTCCTGATACGATAATGACATCGTCTACCCTACCTGTAATTCTATAGTACCCAACTTCGTCCCGCAACGCACCATCACCAGTAAAATATTTATTTTCAAAAGCTGAGAAATAAGTGTCCTTATAACGCTGATGATTACCCCAAATGGTTCTTGCCATGGAAGGCCATGGGAACTTGATACATAAACGTCCAGAAACTTGGTTTTCCTTTAACTCCTTTCCTTCTTCATCCATTAAAGCTGGTTGAATCCCAGGAAAAGGTAACGTTGCATAGGTTGGTTTTGTAGGTGTTGCAAAAGGGATAGGTGTAATCATAATTCCGCCAGTTTCAGTTTGCCACCAAGTATCTACAATCGGACTCTGCTTTTTACCAATATTATCATTGTACCAATGCCACGCTTCTTCATTTATAGGCTCACCTACCGAACCTAAAACCTTAAGTGAAGATAAATCGTATTTTTCAACCAATTCCAATCCCTCTTTAGCTAAAGCTCTAATTGCCGTTGGTGCCGTGTAAAATTGGTTGATTTTATGTTTTTCCACGATATCCCAAAAACGTCCAAAATCAGGATAACTTGGCACACCTTCAAACATCACCGTTGTTGCGCCATTAGCTAAAGGACCGTAAACAATATAACTGTGTCCCGTTATCCAACCTATATCGGCAGTACACCAATATACATCACCTTCTTTGTATTGAAACACATTTTTAAATGTATAAGCGGTATAAACCATATAACCAGCAGTACTGTGCACCATCCCTTTAGGCATACCGGTAGAGCCAGATGTATAAAGTATAAATAGTGGATCTTCAGCATCCATAACTTCAGGAACACAATCTTCATAAGCTTCTTCCAATAAAGGTGCAATCCACTCATCACGACCTTCTTTCATATTGATTTCAGAATGTATACGCTTCACCACTAAAACGGATTCTACACACGGGCATTCATTCAAAGCCTCATCTACAATGCCTTTTAAATCGATGGTTTTGGCACCACGATAGGAACCATCACTTGTAATCACCATTTTACAGTCACTATCGTTAATTCTGGTGGCTAAAGCAGTTGAAGAAAACCCAGCAAACACCACAGAATGTATGGCACCAATCCTAGCGCATGCCAAAGTGGCAATAGCCAGTTCAGGAATCATCGGTAAGTAAATACAAACCCTATCCCCTTTTTTAATGCCTTTATCCTTTAACACATTTGCGAATTGGCAAACACGTTTATGAAGTTGCCTGTATGTGATGTGTTCCGCTGCTTCATTGGGGTTATTTGGCTCAAATAAAATCGCCGTTTTGTTTGCACTGGTGGTCAAATGCCTATCGATACAATTTACCGTAATATTAAGTTTTGCCCCTTCAAACCACTTTACCTCAGGTTTTGAAAAATCCCAAGTAAGCACATTATCCCATTTTTTGTACCATAAAAAATGTTCTTCGGCAATCTCTTCCCAAAAATGCTCTGGCTCCCTCACCGATTTTCGATATACTTGATAGTATTCTTCTAAGTGTTTTATATGGTAGTTACTCATTGGTCTTTTAGTTTATATTGGTGTGATTTTAAATTTCGAACTTTAAAAATAACAAAATATAGCGGTTTTTTGAGTGTTTTAGACAGACAAGCTATAAGTTTTTGATAAGCACTTGCCTAGGCGGATAAGTGCGCTAGGGATTGCAGAGGAAAGCCCACAGCCCGACGCAGGAGGTGCGAGGACTTGGAACGTAAAGCCCGCCCGCAGGGAGCGCCCAAAAAAAATTAATGCGTGGCCTCACCAGCACCACTTGGTATCCTAATGTTCTCAACTATTTCCTGAACGTCTTCTGGAGGTGCAGGTGTAAATTTCATTATTACGATTGACACTATAAAATTCAACACCATGGCAACAGTACCAAAACCTTCTGGCGAAATACCAAACCACCATTCACTTTTGTCTGGAACGGTTTCGTCAAACCACCCTAGTTTGTATTTTATCATGTAAAGCAACATGGCGGTAATACCAATGACCATCCCCGCTATAGCACCTTCTTTATTCATGCGTTTGTAAAATATTCCTAAAATGATAGCAGGGAAAAAAGATGCCGCTGCTAGACCGAATGCCAAAGCTACAACTGCAGCTACAAACCCTGGAGGATTAATGCCAAAATAGCCAGCAACACACACAGCGCCAACTGCTGACAAACGTGCCGCCAATAATTCCCCATGCTCTGAAATAGATGGTTTAATTATTTTTTTAATCAAATCGTGAGATACTGATGAGGAAATTACTAGGAGCAATCCTGCAGCGGTAGACAATGCTGCGGCTAAACCTCCTGCCGCAACCAAAGCGATGACCCAATTGGGCAATCTTGCAATCTCGGGATTTGCAAGCACCATAATATCTCTATCAACATAGAGTTCATTTTTAGTGCTATTATTGGGGCTCTGAAAATCGAATTTGCCAT
The DNA here is from genome assembly GCF_004310325.1 of Hyunsoonleella flava. GTDB lineage: Bacteria > Bacteroidota > Bacteroidia > Flavobacteriales > Flavobacteriaceae > Jejuia > Jejuia flava. The sequence continues at coordinate 151,154 of NZ_SIRT01000008.1, read as the reverse complement.
TTTCATCCTTTAAATACGCGTCTCCTTTTACATATTGAATATGTCCATCCCCATTTTTATCTGTAAAACTTATCAGCTTGGTTTCTTCCCATTTCTTAAACCATTCGGGAACTTCGGCATAAGGTTTATTTGAAACTGTTTCAATTAAATTGGTTCTTGCAAAAGCTGCAACTGCAGGTGCTGTAGTGTATAAAATTACGATAAGCAACAAGGCGATACCTGCTGATTTTCTTGCGTCCTTAACTCGCTTTACCGTAAAAAACCTGACGATTACATGCGGCAAACCAGCAGTGCCAACCATAAGTGCGAGTGTTATGGCGAATACATCAATCATAGTTTTAGACCCTTCGGTATATTCAGAAAAACCTAGTTCGGCACTTAATCCATCTAATTTGTCCAGCAAATACGTTCCCGATCCATCAGAAAGTGTGTCTCCAAACCCTAACTGCGGAATGGGATTTCCTGTCATCTGTATTGAAATAAAAATAGCAGGTAGCATAAAGGCAAAAATCAACACACAATATTGTGCCACCTGCGTATATGTGATGCCTTTCATACCGCCAAGAACGGCATAAAACAAAACAATGAGCATTCCGATGATTACACCAGTATTGATATCGACTTCCAAAAAACGCGAAAACACGATACCCACGCCTCGCATCTGACCTGCCACATAGGTAAACGATACTAAAAGCGCGCACAAAACAGCTACGAAACGTGCTACTTTTGAGTAATATCTGTCTCCAATAAAATCAGGCACAGTGAACTTACCAAATTTGCGTAAATAGGGCGCGAGAAGTAATGCTAATAGTACGTAACCTCCTGTCCAGCCCATTAAATACACAGCACCATCATAACCCGCAAAAGAAATTATACCTGCCATTGAAATAAACGAAGCTGCACTCATCCAATCTGCGGCCGTTGCCATACCGTTTGCCAATGGAGACACACCGCCTCCAGCCACATAAAAATCCTTTGTTGATGAAGCTCTGGACCAAATGGCTATCCCAATGTAAATAGCAAATGTAACCCCAACTAAAATATATGTCCAATTTTGAACACCAATACCCTCTAAAATCAAACTATGCATCATAACCGTACTTTTTATCAAGTCTATTCATGATACGTACATAAACAAAAATGAGGATTACAAATACATACATAGCACCTTGCTGTGCAAACCAAAATCCTAGCTTAAAGCCTCCTATTTTAATGGTATTTAGAGCATCTTTAAAAAGAACTCCCGCTCCAAAAGACACAAGAAACCAAATGAGTAATAAGATTAAGACGTACTTTATATTTTCCTTCCAGTATGCTGAGGCATGCTTTGTTTTCGCCATATTTTTATTATTTAGTTGGAGCCTCAAGATAACATCATTTTTCAATATATTTGAAAGACCATATCATAAATGCAAAATTTATGGCGTACGACGAGTATTTAGCAGATAGAATTCGAAAGCACTTAAATGAGAAGCACATTGGTTTCTCTGAATTAAAAATGATGGGCGGGTTATGCTTTAAAGTGGATGATAAAATGCTCTGCGGCATTCATATTGATAAAAAATATGGTGATAGTTTATTCATGGCGCGTATTGGTTTAGATGCTCACTCAACCGCATTGGAAAGACCAGAATGCCTGCCTATGGATTTTACAGGACGACCTATGAAGGGTTATATCTTTGTAACTCCAGATGGATTTGATACCGATGATGACTTGGGTTATTGGTTGGATTTATGTTTGGCTTTTAATCCGTTGGCAAATGCGAGTAAATCGCGGAAACGTAAAAGTTAGTTTTTTTTGTAAAAACTGACATTTGTAAGGTTTTAGTCTTCTTGAAGCAGTTAATTTTGTAGTATCCACACATAAAAACGATATACACGTGAAAACTACAATTGGCTTAGCCCTTTTAGCATCAACATTTCTACTATCATCCTGTATACAATACGACAAAGACAAACACAAAGCAGATTATAGAAAACATTTGCACTGGGGCTATTCTGGGGAAACGGCACCAGAATATTGGACAGAAATTGAAAAAAATTCTGATTGTGGTGGAGCATACCAATCGCCTATAAACATCATACATAGGCGTACAGACTCCATGCAAATACAGGGGGATTTAAAAATACAATACACGCCAACAACTTTGTTAAAAGAAGTTGAAAATAACGGGCACTCTATCCAGTTTGATTTTGAGGAAGGCGATTCCATTAATTATAAAAACGAAACGTATTATCTGAAACAAATACATTTTCATGAACCGTCGGAACATAAAATAAACGGGCTTATTTATCCCTTGGAAATGCATTTGGTACACATGAACAAATCTGGTAACATCACCGTCTTAGGGCTTTTGGGGGAAGAAGGAGAAGAGAGTCAGTTATTCGAATTTTTTGAGAGTTTTTTGCCTCTTAAAAATGGAGCAGTAAAAGATATTCATCAAAAAGTAGACTTATCTAGTCTATTTCTAGAAGATAAGCATTACTACTCTTATACAGGATCGCTAACTACCCCTCCCTGTAGCGAAAATGTGAACTGGATTGTATTTAAAGAACCCATTATTTTATCAGTTGAAGAAGTTATTAAACTAAGAGACAACATGCCTTTAAATAATTATAGGAATGAGCAGCCTATAAATGATAGGGTTGTTAACTATAATTACTAGCTTTGACATATGACCTACAAAGCCATAATTTTTGATCTGGACGGCACCTTAGTAAATTCCATTTATGATATTGCCGACGCAATGAATACCGTTTTAAAACAAAGAAACTATCCTACTTTTGATTACGACACCTACAAAACCTTTGTTGGCCATGGTGTGAAGCGCTTAATTGAAGAAGCCATACCACAAAACCACTTAAGTGATACATTAGTTAACGCGTGCCTTTCTGAAATGATGCACACCTATTCTGAATCATGCACTAATAAAACCAAACCTTACGATGGTATATTATCTCTTTTGAACTCCTTACATGACCAAGGTGTTAAACTAAGTGTGCTTTCTAACAAGGAGGATACTTTAACAAAAAAAGTAGTTAGAGCTTTATTGCCGCAATGCTTAAATCCTGTTTTAGGTTTAAAAGAAGAAGCTTTAAAAAAGCCAAATCCCAAAGTAGCATTACAGATATGCAGTGCACTAAATGTAACCCCAGAAGAAACCATTTATGTTGGGGACAGCAATGTAGATATGCAAACTGCAAAACGTGCCAATATGAAAGCAGTTGGTGTTAGTTGGGGATTTAGAGACAAAAAAGAACTCGTAGAGGCTGGAGCAGATTACATATTGCATAAGCCTATGGACTTGCTTAAAATCTTGTAAGGTTATTTTAAATACTCTAAAACATTTTTCTCAATACGCTCCTGAATATTACTAACATCGGCTTTTACAAAAGTCTCTCCTGTGATATTCTCGTATAACTCGATATATCTATCGCTAACGGTTTCAATATATTCATCGCTCATATAAGGCACAGTTTGTCCTTCTAAGCCCTGAAAATTATTAGATATTAACCATTGGCGTACAAACTCTTTTGACAATTGTTTTTGAGGTTCACCCTTATCTTGACGTTCTTCATAACCGTCGGCATAAAAATAACGCGAGGAATCTGGAGTGTGGATTTCATCAATCAGCACAATTTTACCTTCCTTGGTTTTTCCAAATTCATATTTGGTGTCTACCAAAATTAACCCTCTTGATGCCGCTATTTCAGAACCTCTTTGAAATAGCTTCTTGGTGTAATCTTCAAGAACATTATAATCTTCTTCAGAAACAATACCTCGCTTTAAAATATCCTCACGAGAAATATCTTCATCATGATTGCCCTGTTCTGCTTTGGTTGCTGGCGTAATAATTGGCTCTGGAAAAGCATCATTCTCTTTCATACCCTCTGGCATTGGCACGCCACATAGCATACGTTTTCCTGCTTTATATTCACGAGCTGCATGACCACTCATGTAGCCTCTAATTACCATTTCTACTTTAAATGGTTCGCACAAATGGCCTACCGCAACATTTGGATCTGGTGTAGCTGTTAACCAATTAGGCACCAAATCTTCTGTGGCCGCCATCATTTTAGTCGCAATTTGGTTTAGGATTTGCCCTTTATACGGAATCCCTTTTGGCATTACCACATCAAATGCTGATAGCCTATCGGTAGCAATCATTACCAATTGCTCGTCATTTATATTGTAAACTTCTCTTACTTTTCCTTTGTATACGTTCTTTTGTCCAGGAAAATTGAAATTGGTATCTATTATGGTGTTACTCATTTTTTGACGGTTTATGAGTTGATTTGTTTATTCGTTTAAAGTTAAGCAATGCATTTAGCAAATATGTTTAGCCCCGATTGAGGCTTTGTTGAAGCTCTTTTTGTGTTGTTGCACCTATGCAACACAAAAAAGCGACTGCCGAAAGCGGGAAAAAGCTCCTAAAACATTTAATCTCTGTTTTCAATACTCTTGTATGCTGCAATTACTTTTTTAACTAGTTTGTGGCGTATTACGTCCTTATCATCTAAAAATATGATGCCTACGCCATCAACATTTTTAAGGATAAGAAGGGCTTCCTTTAATCCAGATATGGTTCTGCGCGGTAAATCTATCTGCCCTGGATCTCCCGTTAACAGAAACTTTGCATTTTTGCCCATACGCGTTAAAAACATCTTCATTTGGGCGTGGGTTGTGTTTTGGGCTTCATCTAAAATCACAAATGCATTATCCAGCGTACGACCTCGCATAAAGGCCAAAGGTGCTATTTGTATAGTACCTTTTTCTATATAGCTTGCTAATTTCTCTGGGGCAATCATATCACGTAAACCGTCATATAGCGGCTGCATGTATGGATCTAATTTTTCCTGTAAATCTCCAGGTAAAAACCCTAGATTTTCTCCTGCTTCTACGGCAGGGCGTGTTAAAATAATGCGTTTTACTTCTTTATTTTTAAGTGCCTGAACTGCCAAAGCTACACCTGTATACGTTTTTCCTGTTCCTGCTGGCCCTATGGCAAATACCATATCGTTCTTGCGCATGCTTTCAACAAGTCGCCTTTGATTTACGGTTTGAGCCTTGATTATTTTTCCACCTACGCCGTGTACAATAGCTTCACCGCTATCTTTTGATGTTTTGTAATCGTCACTACTTTGGCTAGTAAGCACACGCTCTATGACGTTTTCATCCAGTTTATTATATTTTCCAAAATGCTTTAACAACATGGAAATGCGTCTATCAAATTCTTCCAGCAATTCTTCATCACCAAAAGCTTTAATTTTATTACCACGAGCAACAATTTTTAATTTAGGGAAGTACTTTTTTAGAAGTTCTATGTTGGCATTTTGAGCTCCAAAAAATTCTTTCGGAGATATTTCTTCTAGTTCTAAAATAATTTCGTTCAAAAGCGTTTATTTAATATAGATTAGGTTTAAAAACATAACTTAAAAAATGTATTATTAGGTAAAATGATATATCGGTGTTTTTCAGAATATTATTTTTGAATATATCTAGTTCACGAACCTACTTTTTAGATTTAAAGATGAAAGTTTAAATCGAAAAATTACGTAGGTTTGTATATCATTCTCTCTAAGTCCAAAAATACATAATTTTAGAGGAGTTAACCTTAAAAACATATCAACAAATTTGCCCATGGCAATTATAACACTAACAACCGATTTTGGTGAGAAAGACCACTTTACTGGTGCAACAAAAGGCGCTATTTACAGTGAACTTCCTGATGTGAATATTGTTGATATCTCACATAACGTTTCACCGTTTAATATTCCAGAAGCTGCCTATATTATTCAAAATGCCTATAGCAGTTTTCCTGCTGGAACCATTCATATTATTGGAATAGATTCTGAGTTGAACGAGGAGAACAAACATATTGCCATGAAATTGGACGATCATTATTTTATATGCGCCAACAATGGTATTATGAGTATGATTTGTTCTGAAATTGCTCCAGAAAAAATTGTGGAAATCAACATTCATGATAAGATACAAACCAGTTTTCCCGTGCTGGATGTATTTGTAAAAGTGGCATGCCATATTGCACGCGGTGGTACTTTAGAAGTTATAGGAAAGCCCATAAGCGCCATAAAACCCATTAACAATTTGAAGCCTAATGTTAATGAAGACAAGACCAAAATTGTTGGCAATGTGATTTATATAGATAATTACGGCAATGTGGTAACCAATATTCGGAAAAAGTTTTTTGAGACCATACAAAAAGGGCGCAAGTTTGAAATTACAGCACGCCAGTATACATTTAAAACCATTTACAAAAAGTATAGCGATGTGGTGAATTTTGATACACCTAAGGAAAAGCGTCAAGATGAAGGCAAAGGTTTAGTAGTTTTTAATTCTGGCGGGTTTCTTGAAATAGCCATGTATAAAAGTGATTCTGATAAACACGGAAGTGCCGCTACATTGATGGGATTACAAGTTAGAGATACCATTGGCATAGAGTTTATAACTGTTCCTGTGATAACTCAAAAAGAGGATATTTTTTAAACAACATTATGCTGGTACGAATTGTAAAAATGAGCTTTGAAGCGCAATCTATTGACAAATTCCTTAATATTTTTGAACAAAATAAAGCACACATTAGAAACTTTGAAGGTTGTGAGTTTTTAGAATTGTACAGAGATAAAAATCAAAACAACATATTTTTTACTTATAGTTACTGGGCGTCTGAAAGTGATTTGGAAAATTATAGACATTCTGAATTATTTAAAACTGTTTGGAGTGAAACCAAGGTACTTTTTAATGCGAAACCTGAAGCTTGGAGTGTGGATAAATTGGAAAGTTTAAAATAATATAAACCTCATTGCGAGACAAATTATTAGATTTGTCGCAGCAATCTTATAATTTAAAAGATTACGTCGTCCTAAACTACGTTTGGGTATTTTCAATCAAAATATATTTTGATTTTTAATAGCCTCGTAATGACGCAAACAAAAACAATGCTAGCACTACTTAAAAAAGAAATAAACACATTTTTTGCATCACCAATAGGCTATTTAGTTATTGCCATTTTTTTGGTTTTAAATGGCTTGTTTCTTTGGGTATTTAAGGGAGAATTCAATATTCTGGATTACGGATTTGCAGATTTATCAGCTTTCTTTCTATTAGCACCTTGGATTTTATTATTTCTAATTCCTGCTGTGACTATGCGCAGTTTTTCAGATGAAAAAAAACAGGGAACTTTAGAATTATTACTGACAAAACCTATTTCCCATCTCAACATCGTTTTAGGTAAATTTTTAGGGGCTTTTATTCTGATTTTAATGGCATTGTTACCAACGCTTTTATATGTGTATTCCGTTTTTCAACTAGGAAATCCTATTGGAAATTTGGATTTGGGCAGCACGTTTGGTTCTTATTTCGGACTTGTGTTTTTAGCTGCTGCCTACACCACTATTGGAGTGTTCTGCTCGACCTTATCCTATAATCAAATTGTGGCTTTTATCACATCTGTGTTTATTTGCCTGTTCTTTTTTATTGGTTTCGAGGGTATTTCAGGGTTTACCTCAAGTACTATTGTAGAACAATTCGGGATGAATTATCATTACAAAAGTATGAGTCGAGGTGTCATAGACTCCAGAGATATCATCTACTTTTTAAGCGTTGTTGTATTTTTTATTTTATTGACACGTTTAGGCATTAAAACTGGAAAAGTAAATAAAACCGATGTCACTAAAATCGTGATGGTTTTTATGGGTTTGTTGGTTTTAAACATCGCTTCCACCTATGCTTATAAACGTTTGGATGTCACAACAGACCAACGCTACACTTTAAGTGATTCGGCAAAAGACATCATCAATAAGGCAGATTCCCCAATAGTCGTCGACGTTTTTTTAAAAGGAGACGATTTCCCGTCAGAGTTTAGGCGTTTACAGACTGAAACACGTCAGCTATTGGAAGAGTTCTCTAATGAAAATGGCAATGTAGCTTTTAGTTTTATCAATCCCTTAGAAGATGAATCTACTCGCCAACAGACCATTCAAGTGATGACACAACGTGGTTTGACACCGATGCAACTTGAAGTTAAAGAAAACGGAAAAGCCACACAGGAAGTTATTTTCCCATGGGCTTTGGCAAGTTATAACGAGCAAACCGTAATTATACCGTTAGTAAAAACAAAGATTGGAGCATCACAGCAAGAATTGGTCACTAATTCTGTACAGCATCTGGAATATGCATTTGCTGATGGTTTTAAAAAATTGGTCACTCCAAAATCCAAGAAAATAGCGGTATTAAAAGGTAACACACAACTGGCTGATAGATACATTGCTGATTTTGCCAAAACTTTAGGCGAATATTACTTTATTGCACCATTTACTTTGGATAGTGTTGCCAATAATTCTCAAAAAACATTGCAAGATTTAAGCGGTTATGATTTGGTGATTTCAGCAAAACCAACTGAACCCTTTACCGAAGAGGAAAAATTTGTTTTGGACCAATACACTATGCAAGGTGGCAAAAGTTTATGGCTGATTGACGCTGTGGCCATGGAAAAGGATAGTTTGTATAACGAAGCAGGTAAAAATTATGCTATTGGTAGAGATTTAAACCTAACAGACTTCTTTTTTAATTATGGCGTTCGCATTAATCCAGTAATGGTGGCTACACCCTACTCTGCTCCTATTACCTTGGCTATTGGAGATGGTAGCGATTCACAATTTCAACATTTAAATTGGCCGTATTCGCCTTTGGCTAATTCCGAAAGCAATCATCCTATTACCAATAATTTGAATTTTGTGCGTTTTGATTTTGCTAGTCCTATTGACACGCTTAAAAATGATATTAATAAGACAATTCTTTTAGAAACCGCACCAATTTCCAGATTGGAAGGCACACCACGAGAAATTAGTTTGGAATTAGTAACCAAACCCATCGACCCTAAAACCTTCAACAGCGAAACGCAGTCACTTGCAGTACTGTTGGAAGGCGAATTTAAATCGGCTTTTGCAAATCTAGTTACGCCTTTCGACGTTAAAGCTAGAAAGGATAAAAGTGTTGCTACAAAAATGATTTTGATTTCTGATGGCGATGTGATTAAAAACGATGTAGTGCGCAACAGACCACAAGAATTAGGGTTTGATAGATGGACCGGAAAATTATATGGCAACAAGGAATTTTTATTAAACGCGGTGAATTATCTTTTGGACGATAACGGACTTATAAACATTCGTAGTAAAGAAATTGAAGTCGCCTTTTTAAATCAGGAAAAAATAGCTGAAGAAAAAACGCTTTGGCAACTGCTAAACATTGGATTACCAATAGCTTTACTGGCACTGTTCGGTTTTGGCTTTAACTACCTTAGAAAGAAAAAATACGCTAGCTAACTGTTAATAAGTTTGTTTCGATAAAACGTTGCTTTAAGATATATTTGTAGGTAACGATTTTCTTAACAAAACTATTCCAAGTAGATGAAATTTATAGTATCAAGTACTTACCTTTTAAAGCAATTACAGGTTTTGGGTGGTGTTATCAACAGTTCTAACACGCTACCTATTTTAGATAATTTTTTGTTTGAGTTAGATCATACAAAATTAACTGTTTCTGCCAGTGATTTGGAGACTACCATGTCTTCTACACTTGATGTAGAAAGTGATAGTGAAGGTAGTGTTGCCATTCCTGCACGTTTGCTTTTGGATACCTTAAAAACATTCCCAGAACAACCTTTAACTTTTGTTGTAGAAGACAATAACACCGTTGAAATTAGTTCAAATCACGGTAAATATGCTTTGGCGTATGCTAGTGGTGAGGAATTCCCTAAGGCTGTGGCTTTGGAAGACCCGAGTAAAACTGTAATGTTGGGAGATATTTTAGCCAATGCCATTAGCAAAACTATTTTTGCAGCAGGAAATGATGATTTACGCCCTGTAATGAGCGGTGTCTTTTTCCAGTTTTCTACTGAAGGATTAACCTTTGTGGCTACTGATGCACATAAATTGGTAAAATATACAAGGGAAGACGTCAATGCAAGTCAGGTAGCAGAATTTATCATGCCTAAAAAACCTTTGAATTTACTGAAAGGTATTTTAGCAGGAAGCGAAGATGAAGTAACGATTGAATACAACGACTCAAACGCAAAGTTTACTTTTGAAAATTCTGAGTTGATTTGTCGTTTGATAGATGGGAAATACCCTAATTACGAAGCGGTAATCCCAAAGGAGAATCCAAATAAATTAAGTATTGACCGTACGCAATTTTTAAACTCTGTGCGTCGTGTTAGTATTTTCTCTAACAAAACCACACACCAAATACGCCTGAAGATTGCAGGTGCCGAATTAAATATTTCTGCGGAAGATATCGATTACAGCAACAAAGCCGAAGAGCGTTTAACGTGCGATTATCAAGGTGATGATATGCAAATAGGCTTTAACTCGCGTTTTTTAACCGAGATGCTGAACAACTTAAGTTCTACCGATGTGCAATTAGAAATGAGTATGCCTAATCGTGCAGGTATTTTAACACCTGTGGACGGATTGGATGAAGGCGAACAAATTACAATGTTGGTAATGCCAGTGATGTTGAATAGTTAGTTGTCGGCATTAAAATAATAAATTTGTCATTCTGAATTTATTTAAGAATCTAGTTATATTGAAGAAGCAGTAATCAAGTTTAAGATTGCTGCTTTTTTTATGACACTCAATATCATCTCGTTTGCTTACAACGTTTTCTATGGCGTTTAAAGCATCTTTTAGTTTTATATTCATCAATATAATACCATTAGAAAAGTCTTTAAAAGCGATTAACAACTGTAAAAAATTGCAGACAACTTTTATTTATACAGATAAGCCAGCAAACACACCCGCGTTAGGGATTGAACGGCATGTTTGAGCTCCTCGCAGAGAGCGAGTAGTGAAAGCCCGACCCGACCTTAGGAGGGTAACGCCCAACTTATCGATACAATTTCGATAAAAAAATCGAAATCACTCGAAGTGACGCTATAAGGTACAGCCTTAATATCCCGATAAATAGCTGGATTAGTTCAACTTACAATTTTAAGTTCATCTTATAAACTTCTTAAAATTGAGTTTCACTAAAAAACGCCCACCGTAAAGTGAGCGTTTGGTTATCTCATTTTTTTCTAACTAACTAATAAAATTAAGAGATAATGGGTATTTTGGTGTTTCGCCATTGTTGGCCCTAATAGCGTTTATAATGGGAAATAGTATAGATATTATTCCTAAAACTATTAAGCCTACTATGCCTAAACCGAATAATAAAATGAGTGGTATGCAAATGAGACAATACACTATTAAACTTAATTGAAAGTTTATGATATTTTTACCATGCTCGTCCATTTGATGCACTTTTTCTTTTTGTGTTAGCCAAAGAATTAGCGGTACTATAAGGCTACCAAAACCTGTTAGCAGCGAAATAAGTTGGCTTAAATGAGTGATGACGATTAATTGATTATCCTGTCTCTTCATGATGATGATTGAATATTTGATTGATACTTATAGGACGCAGGAAAATGAAAAATGTTACAGGTCTAAAGAAAAATTACTTTAGAGGTAGATTTTAAAACTTTAGAAGGATGTCATGACCCTGTCTAACCAGTAAAAAACTATCCAAATTAAGACTCAGGATTGGTAAGTACTAAAAATGGCATATCAAAGGCGTAGCCAATTTTCTCTTCAGTATAGGTATGCAGCAATCGTTCTAAGAAAGAATGAGGTTTCTTCACCATAGCTAACATATTAAAGTCTTGATTTTTCATATAGTTACTTATAGTGCTGACGATATCTCTGTCTACCACATCAATATAATCGTGTTGGGCTTCTGGAAAGTTCGTATCAAAAAACGTCATATTATCCATTTTTTTATGAGCAATAGTATTTGGTCCTGCTAGATGTAAAATGGTTAACTGTGCATTGTAATTTTCAAGAATATTACCCAATGTAGTTAATGCCGCTTCAGTGTACAGTTCAATATGATTTGCTGTAAATGCTATTTTATTAAGCTCATGATACTCACAACCGCTAGGTATCGCCAAGATTGGCGTGGTGCAACGATTTATAACACGAACGGTGTTACTACCAAATAACACTTTTTGAAATCCTGTTGCGCCCTTTGTACCCATAACTATCAAATCAATATCATGCTTTTCAACGGATTGATGTATGGCATCAATGAAATTATCATAATCTACAATAGAGAAAAATTTATGGTGTTTGTTTGGGTATTTTAATTTAAGTTCTGAAATAATATTTTCAATAGATGTTTTAGCAGCTTCAACTAAAGTTTTATACACCGTAGCTGAAGAGCTAACCGTCATCATATCATCTGACAAAAATGATGATGCTTTTTGAACGTTTAAGAAGTAAAATTCGCAAGGTTTATCCTTTAATAATTTCACTGCATAGTTAATGGCATTTAATGAGTTTTTGGAGAAATCGGTAGGTAATAAAACAGCTTTCATAACCAAATGGATTTAGACGTTTTATAAATATAACTTCTCAAATACAATTAACTGATGACTTTTGTCAGTTCCTAGTTTGATTTTTCAACGAATTGCAAAAAATATTAGTTTAAAAGGTACTTGCATTGTATTTTCGGCACAATAAATGTATAACTGTTCGTTAATAACTCTAAACACCATTGTCATGAAGCGTTTATTTATAGCTTTAATTTTTCTGGTTACTTGTACAACCCAAGCGCAAAAAACTGCGATAGCAGCAGGCGAAAAATTAGTTTACACAGCATCTTATAACATGTCTGGAGTGCTTAACGATATTGCCCAAGTAACACTGGAAACTAGCAATGTAAAAACCTCAAAAGCAACTCTTTTACATTTAAAATGTAAAGCTATAACCTATAAAAAATGGGATAACTTCTTTAAAATTAGAGACTTATATGAAAGCTACGTGAACCCAAAAACCTTAACGCCTTATCTGTACAAACGCGATATAAATGAAGGTGGCTATTTTAAAAACATGAAATACACCTTCAGCCATAAAACAAATACCGTTAAAACAGTACAGACCAAAAAAAACGATTGGGTTGAAAAGAAAGATGTAAAAATAAATTCGGGGACTCGGGATATTGTAGCTACACTCTATAAAATCAGACTTGTTGATTTTGAATCCATGAGTGTGGGAGCAAAAAAATCATTCACCATTATTTTTGATAGAAAAGAGGTGAAAGCGCAAATTACTTACTTAGGAAAAGAAACCATAAATACTGCTATTGGTAGTAAAACCTGTTATAAAGTTGCTGTTGGGAGTAATGACTCTGATGTAATAAAAAACAATAGGGATAATTTAGTGTGGCTTACCGCCGATGACAATAAAATTATGGTTTATGGTAAGTTTAAAATTCCTGTGGGAAGTGGAGAACTCAAAATAAAATCTGCTACTGGTTTAAAAAATTAAAACATCCGTTATCATGAAACGCTTATTCACTATCCTAGCTGTAACAGCATCTGTTTTAACTATAGTACTATCGGTTTTACCTGCTTCTAATTTAGCTATATTTCCAGGTGGAGCTGCCCTGATATTTGGGCTAATAGCATTCTATTTGTCAAAGAAAGCTGGACACGTAAAAAAAATTATTCAATTTTCATTTTTGCTTACCATTATGGCTTTAGGTTTAACAACTTACAAAGCCATTTTTAATACCACAGAAGTTGGAGACACAGAAACGTTGGTTGAAAAAGAAGCCGAATCTAAAGAAGAGGCTATTGAGGAGTTAGAAGATCTGGATTTAGATGATATTGATATAGAATAGTAGCCGTTTTTTTACGCTTAATTTCTATATATTTGCACAGTAAAAAAACTGGCATAAAGTTTTCCTCACTCACAAAGCTTTTTAAGTGCGAGTTGCTTTTGAATAAAATCAAAACAACATGAAATTTATTTACGTTATCTCTTTTCTCACACTTGTTGGTACATGCGCTACCCCAAAATATACTGAAAGGATAGAAAATATTAAAAATAACATTTCAATAGTTGACAGTGCACAAGTAAAGCAATATGCAAAAACTATTACTCCCGAAGAACTTAAAAAATTACTTTACAGGTTTTCTTCCAAAGAATTTGAAGGAAGAATGACTGGAGAGCGTGGGCACAAATTAGCGGCTGAATTCATAAAATCTTATTATGTAGACTTAGGCGTATCATCACCTCTTGGAGAAACCAATTATTTTCAAGGAATTTCTAAATCTTACTTCCCAAAAAACACAAAAGCATCAGAAAATGTTTTGGCTTATATTGAAGGCGCCGAAAAGCCAGATGAAATCTTAGTGCTTTCTGCTCATCTAGACCATGAAGGCATAATAGATGGTGAGATTTATTATGGTGCTGACGATAACGGTTCTGGAACCGTAGCTTTACTTGAGATAGCTGAAGCTTTTAAAATGGCTGCAAAAAACGGATTTCCACCTAAAAGAAGTATTCTATTTGCTCACTTTACAGCTGAGGAAATTGGAAAATACGGCTCAGAGTTTTATACTGAAAACCCCGTCTTTCCGATAGAAAATACAATTGCCAACCTAAATATGGATATGATTGGTCGTGTAGATGACAGACATCCAGAAGACAAAAATTACATTTACTTAATAGGTTCCGACAGACTTAGTAAAGAACTGCACTTTATCTCAGAAGCAGTTCAAAAAACATACGTAGACATTAAATTAGATTACAAGTTTAATGCCTTAAACGATCATAATCGATATTACACAAGATCTGACCAATACAACTTTGCCAAAAAAGGTGTTCCTGTAATTTTTTACTTTAGCGGTGTACATGAAGATTACTCAAAGCCAACAGATACTCCCGATAAAATAGACTATGAGTTATTGGCAAAACGCACTAAACTTATTTTCGCTACAACATGGCAATTAGCAAACCAAGACAAACGCGTAACTACTGATAAGAACAGTGTGTTTTTTAATTAATTTATTCAAAATTGTTACTATGAAAAAACTTAGCCTAGTATTAGTTATAACCTTATTACTTATTAACTGTAGTAGTGCCAATAAAAGTGCAAAACGGGTGGCAAATCCTGAAACTTATGCTAAAACTATAACTGCGGATGAGTTAAAAAATATGCTATTTACTTATGCTTCAGATGAGTTTGAAGGCAGAAAAACAGGCGAACCTGGACAAAAAAAAGCCATAAATTTTATTAAGGAACATTACATAGATAATGGCATACCCTCTCCCATTGCCGAAGGTGATTATTTTCAGGAAATCCCTGTGGAATATTTTAACAATCGAGCGGACAACGCTTCTGAGAACGTAGTGGCCTACATCAAAGGTTCTGAAAAACCTGATGAAGTTTTGGTGATTTCAGCACATTTAGATCATATAGGGATTTCAAAAAGTGGAGAAATCAATAACGGTGCAGATGATGATGGATCAGGTACTGTGGGTATTTTAGAAATTGCTGAAGCCTTTAAAGCTGCAGAAAAAGATGGATTTCCTCCAAAGCGCTCCATTGTGTTTTTACACGTAACCGGTGAAGAAATTGGTTTATTTGGGTCGCGATATTATGCGGACGAGGATCCTATCTTTCCTTTGAAGAATACCATAGCCAACTTAAATATCGATATGATAGGTCGTGTAGATGAAAAGCACGAAGGGAAACCTAACTATTTGTACTTAATAGGCTCTGACAGATTGAGCACGGAATTACATACCGTTTCAGATTCTATCAACAATGCCACATTAAAATTAGAACTGGATTATACATTTAATGCTGAAAATGACCCAAATCGTTTTTACTACAGGTCGGATCATTACAACTTTGCTAAACATAATATTCCCGTAATTTTTTATTTTAATGGTACACATGCTGATTATCATAGACCAAGCGACACGCCAGATAAAATAAACTATGAGTTTTTAGAAGCCAGAACACAACTTATTTTTTATACAGCTTGGGAATTGGCAAACCGCGAAGCACGGGTTAAACTAGATTAAAAGAATAGTGTTATCTTTTGGGTATGATATGTTATAAATACTTCTATCTAACCCTTGTATTGCTTCTTTTTTCAAGCTGCGAACAGAAAAAGTCTTCGGAAGCAGTAATAGGTAAAAATACAACTGACGAAAAAAATATAAGCGCACCTTCGATTGTTATCCTAGGCACTGCACAGGATGCAGGTTCTCCACAAATAGGATGCAACAAAAGTTGTTGTTCTCATTTATTCAACAACGCTAATATTAAAAGACATGTGGTGTCATTAGGGGTTTTGGATACTGAGAACAATAAGACTTATCTGTTTGAAGCTACTCCAGATATTGGAGCACAGATAGAAATATTGACTCATTTAAAGGGTGATAAAAGTAACACCTTGGTAGATGGTATTTTTATAACACACGCCCATATAGGACACTATACAGGGCTGATGTTTTTAGGAAAAGAAGCTACAAATACAGACAAAATTCCGACTTATACCATGCCCAGAATCAAAAGTTTTTTTGAAAACAACGGTCCTTGGTCTCAGTTAGTGAAAAACAAAAATATTATACTACATACCATAGAAAATGAAACACCTGTACAGCTGTCAAACACTTTAGAAGTCACTCCTTTTTTAGTACCACACAGGGATGAATTTTCAGAAACTGTAGGATATAAAATTAAGGGGCCAAATAAAACTGCTTTGTTTATTCCAGATATTGATAAATGGAAAAAATGGGATGAAGATATTATTGAAGAAATTAAAAAAGTGGACTATGCTTTTTTGGATGCTACGTTTTATGATGGCGACGAAATAAACAACAGGGATATGTCTCAAATTCCACATCCTTTTGTGATTGAGAGCTTAAAAAAATTCGAAAAATTGAGTTTTCAGGAGAGGAATAAAATCATTTTTATTCATTTTAATCATACAAATCCTTTGTTAAATCCAGAAAGTATGGAGAGTAATTCTGTACTAGAAAAAGGGTTTAGGATTGCTAGAAAATTGGATAAATTCAAATTGTAAATCTATAATAGCGGAAGTTAATTTCAATAAAAAAGCGACCCTTTGGCCGCTTTTTTTATGATTTCAAATAAATCATACATTGATTTAGTTCTGGGTTTTGCTGTACAAGAGATAGAATATAAATTTTAAGCTCTTCAATCTCGTAAGGTAGTAATCGCTGTACCGCCTTTTGTACTTCTTTGCAAAACAATGTCGCGTCAAAACTCACTTTCTCCAGTACGGTTTTAGTGTACTCTAGCATTGCTCTTGCCATTTTAATGTTAGGATTTAGGTTTGTAATAATAAAGTAGATTTAATTTATAGGCTTTGTGTTTAATTAACGTATAAATTTAACTAAAAATTACAAAAATCTACCTTTTTAATAGGATTTTAACACTGTTAAAATCTATTGTCCCCATCTAATATATCGCCTAAACCTCCCAGTATACTGCCTTCACCTTTATTTTTACCTCCAGATCTTGGTGCTGATGCTAATACACGACCAGCTAGTCTACTAAATGGTAATGATTGTACATAAACTGTTCCTGGCCCTTGAAGCTTTGCAAAAAACAAACCTTCACCACCAAACACTGTGTTTTTAATACCACCCACAAATTCAATGTCGTAATCTACAGTTTGATCAAAGCCTACAATACAACCTGTGTCTACTCGCAATGTTTCTCCTGCAGCTAATTCCTTTCTCGCCATAGTACCACCAGCATGCACAAACGCCATACCATCTCCTTCCAGTTTTTGCATGATGAAACCTTCGCCTCCAAACAGACCGCGACCTAATTTTTTGGAAAACTCAATTCCGACACTTACACCTTTTGCGGCGCAAAGGAAAGCATCTTTTTGACAGATAAACTTTCCACCAAACTCGGTTAAATCTATTGGGATTATTTTCCCTGGATACGGTGATGCAAAAGATACGTTACGCTTGCCTACTAAAGTATTGTAAAAAGCCGTCATAAATAAGCTTTCTCCAGTAAGGATACGCTTTCCTGCGCCTAATATTTTACCCAAAAAGCCAGTATCTTTTTGAGACCCATCTCCAAAAATGGTTTCCATTTTAATACCATCATCCATCATCATAAAGCTGCCAGATTCGGCAACAACACCTTCATTAGGGTCTAATTCTATTTCCACATATTGCATTTCTTCTCCGTAAATGCGATAGTCTATTTCGTGTGAAGTCATTTTTTATTGTTTTTTGTTGATTCGTTTATATGTTGATTTGTTTTAGATTTTGTTACAACTAAAAATAAAATTCAATTTTCGATTTCAAAATTTCAAAAGCAACTAAATGTAAACTGCAATTGAATACTAATTACTGTTTTACCTTAACACTCCACTCAAAATTAAAGGTAGAAACTTCAACACCATCTTCGTTAACCCCAACCGATTTCATCCAAATAGTTTGTCCTTCTCCAGTTTCAATTGTTTTTTGTAAAGCTTTGTCAATTAAGTGTCCATCATTACATGTAAATACAATTCTCCCAGTTGCCTTTTTTGTAAACGACGCATTATTGGTGGTAACCAACATAGACACTTTTTTTCCAGATTCTTGAATTTTACCAATCATTAAAGCTCCTGTTGAGAGTTCTGCGGCCATACCTTGAACTGCCCAAAACATGGAATTGAATGGATTTTGATTGATCCATTTATGTTTTACACTTACCTCACACTTGTTTTCATCTAAATATTTAACGCGAACACCACATAAGTATGCAGAAGGCAACTTCAACATACTAAAGGTATTTAATTTACTGGGGGTAAGCTTCATATATCTGGTTTTATTTTGCACTAAGTTATGAAATTTAACGTCGTCTCAAAATGTTAAAAAAATGTTAATTATAGTACTATGCGTAACAAAGTACCTGATTTTAGACATATATTTGCATAGGAAACTATTATATGTTTTTAATCAATCAAAATAATCATGTTAGATAATCATCAAAAAAACATTGCCACTTTCATCCACTTATCTACGTTTAGTAGGTTTGTGGTTCCTTTTGGAAATTTTATTGGTCCACTAATATTATGGACCATCAACAAAGACAAATCAGAATTTGTAGACCAACACGGTAAGCAAGCCATAAACTTTCAAATAAGCATATTGCTATACGCTATTATTTTAGGCACACTTACCATCCCATTTTTTATTTTTAAAATATTTAGCGGATTGGATTTTATAGATTTTCATGGATTTCATGATTTTCACATTTCTATGGGAAAACCATCACCATTACTTTATATAGGCGGCGGTTTAGGGGTACTAGCTATTATTGCCTTTATCGCAGAATTAGCATTGATTATAATTGCAAGTTTAAAGGCAAGAGATGGCGAATTGTATAGGTATCCATTTACAATTAATTTTTTAAAATGACGGCAATGTAATAAATAGACGGTGCCGCGTTAGGGATTGAACGGCATGTTTGAAATCCCCGACGCAGGAGGGATTGAGTAGTGAAAGCCCGACCCTTGTGGTAACGCCATAACAATATAAACAAAGAATATTTCATCAATATCATCAATCAAATCAATCAAAAAATGAACAGTTTTACAACATTAAACGCATGACAACATGAAGATAGAAAACACAAAAGCACAAATGCGAAAAGGCGTTCTGGAATTCTGCATTCTTTCAGTCTTAAAGGACGAAGATGCTTACGTAGCAGAAATTTTAGGAACGCTTAAAGACGCTAAGTTGCTGGTGGTAGAAGGGACAATTTACCCTTTGCTAACGCGACTTAAAAACGCAGGTCTTTTAAATTACAGATGGGAAGAATCTACCTCTGGACCTCCAAGAAAATACTATGGTTTAACGGAAACAGGGAAACTCTTTTTAAAGGAGTTAGATAGTACTTGGAACGAATTACGAAACGCGGTAAACATTGTAACAAGCCAAAAAACAACAAAATAATGAATAAAACAGTCAACATAAATCTAGCAGGTATATTTTTTCACATAGATGAGGATGCGTACCTAAAATTGCAACGCTATCTGGAGGCTATAAAACGTTCATTTACAGACTCTCAGGGTCGATCTGAAATTATAGCAGATATTGAAGCACGCATTGCAGAACTTTTTAACGAGCGTGTGCAAAACGACAAACAAGTTATTAGAATTAAAGAGGTAGACGAGGTGATTACCATTATGGGGCAACCTGAGGATTACCTTGTAGATGATGAGATTTTTGAGGACGAACCTCAACAAACTTATAGACCAAAAACTACAACTTCTAAAAAATTGTATCGAGATACAGACAACTCATACGTTGGTGGTGTATCCTCTGGTTTAGGTCATTATTTTGGTGTAGATGCCATTTGGATTCGTTTAGCTTGGGTACTTTTGGTAGCTGGTGCCGGTACTGGTATTTTACTATATATTTTGCTTTGGATTTTGGTTCCTGAAGCCAAAACTACCGCCGAAAAGATAATGATGACAGGGGAACCGGTAAACATTAGTAACATAGAAAAAAAAATTAAGGATGGGTTTGATACCGTAACTGAAACCGTTGGCGATGTTGCCAAAAATGTATCAGACTCTGTTTCTAATGCAGCCAAAAATGTAGATGTTAAGAAGGGTGCTAATTCCATAAAATCTTCATCAAGAAGTTTTTTTGAAACCCTTGGGGATGTTATTATGTTCTTCTTTAAAATATTTGCCAAATTTATCGGTGCTATACTGCTCTTTGTGGGATCAGTTACGGTAATAGCTTTAATAGTGTCATTATTTACGGTTGGTATTTCGGATGCTGTGAATATACCAGGTTTTGATATTGTTGATGCGGCTAACGCAGCAAACACCCCAATATGGCTGGTGTCGTTACTTGTGCTTTTTGCTGTGGGGGTACCATTCTTTTTCTTGGCTTATCTGGGATTAAAAATTTTGGTAAATAACCTAAAGTCCATTGGTTATATTGCTAAATTCTCCTTAATTGGATTGTGGTTAATAGCTATAATAGGCTTAATTGTAATGGGCGTAAAACATGCTAGCGAACATGCTTTTGATGCCAATATTGTTCAAAAAGAGCAAATTAACATCACTGCCAAGGATACCGTTTTTGTAAAGATGGTAGGTAATGATAATTACTATAGATCAAAACACGGTCATTTATATAGAGACGCTCATGGTTTTAGAATTGTAACCGATGAAAATGACGAAAAAATCATCTATTCTTCGGATGTTAGATTAATAGTAAGATCTACAAAGGATTCCTTAGCAGCTTTAAGCATTGAAAAAAGAGCTGAAGGTAGCAGTTATACTATTGCTAAAAAACGTGCTGAAGCGATTAACTATAGCTATGCATTGAACAACAACGAATTATTACTAGATGCCTTTTTAATTACTGATTTTGAAAATAAATTTAGAGATCAAGAAGTGGAATTAATATTGTATTTACCAGAAGGTGCAACACTGTATGCTGATGATAATACCTACTCTTTTCACAGAAATTCCCCTTACTACAATGACATTTTAGATAATGGACAGGAAGAACACTATTTGAAAATATTACATGACGACACGAAATGTTTGGACTGCAATGAAGACGAGGCTTTTGAAGTTAATGTAGACACCGAAGGCATTAAAATTAATGAAGATGGCATTGAAATAGGCGATGGCAACGATAATGTAAAAATTAATAAAGAAGGCATAAAAGTAGAATCTGACGATGTTAAAGTTAATATTGACAGAAGTGGTATTGACATAAAATCAGACAATTAACAATTCATCGCTATAATTCAACAATTCAGATATTTAGATTATAAATTATTTATAAATCATTCTAAATTTAGACTATAAAATTAAATACTAATCATCAATCACTTTAAAACAAAACATCATGACAACACTAATCAGAATCATTGTAACCTCAATCTTAAGCTTGCTTATGTTCTCCTGCATCAATATGAATTGGAATGGGGGCGTAAAAGGTAACGGCAATGTCGTTATGGAAACCAGAACCGTGGATGAGCCATTCTCTAAAATAAAAGCAACAGAAGGCTTAAGTGTTTACCTCACACAAGGCGGTAACGAGAGCATTACTGTTGAAGCAGATGAAAACCTGCAAGAACTTATTTTAACTGAAGTAAAGGATGGCGTTCTTAAAATTCATTGCAAGGAACAAATAGGTAAAGCATCTTCTAAAAAAGTAAATGTGAATTTTAAATCAATCTCTGGTATTACTTCTACAAGTGGTAGCAATGTATATTCTACCAATACCATTACCTCGGAAAAGCTTGCTTTAAAATCTAGTAGTGGCAGCAACATGAAAGTAAAGGTAAACACTAACGATTTAACCTGTGATTCCTCAAGTGGAAGCAACCTAAAAGTATCAGGAGAAACTGTAAGTCTATCTGCAGATGCCAGTAGCGGCAGTAACATAAAAGCAGGTGACTTAAAAGCTGAGTCGTCTGAAGTTTCAGCCTCTAGTGGTGCGAACTTAACGGTTAATACGTCTAAAGCTTTAATCGCCAAAGCTTCTAGTGGCGGTGGCGTGAAATACTACGGTAATCCTGAAATGCTTGATACAGATAAAAGCTCTGGTGGCAGCATCAGTAAAAGATAACCAACTAAACTTTGTGAATTTTTGACCACCTTAAACCTTAATTGGTTTGGGTGGTTTTTTATTATCTTTGATTTTCTCCAAAAAGTGACTTCCCTCTACTTAAGTGTGTCTAAATAAGCAGAATAACGGTATAGTATTTGCGTTATGCTTTTTAACCCTCATTAAAATGATAAGATATTTTTTAGCATTAGTTCTAGTTTTGGTAACGTTTACCGAAACATACTCCCAAAACCCAGATAAAATAAAAGGAAACCGTTTAGTTTCTATTGTAATTACTGAAATTAATGCGTTTCATACCATTGCTTTAGATGAAGATTTTGAAATCGATTTAATCTACAACAAGATACCATCGGTAGAAATTGAAACTGATGAGAATTTACATGAAGTGATTGATTTTATGGTAAAGGATAGTGTCCTATACTTTAATAAATTGAAAAGAATAACATCGAAAAAACGCTTAAACATTAAAGTAAGTTATGACGATTTTTTACAGCATATTGAAGTTACTGATGATGCAGAAGTAAACGGGTTAACACCTCTAGATTTGTTTTATGGCTCATTGAAAACTAGTGGTTCAGCCAAAGTAGCCCTAACAATAAAAACGAATAATTTCAATTTTGAAAGTGCAGATAAAGCAAAAACCAAATTGAACATAACAGCAGACACCTGTGCTGTAAATATGCGCGGTAATGGCAAATTAGAAGCTTTGGTAAATGCTCCAAGCGTAAACGCCAATATATACGAAAGAGCTAACGCAGTTATTGAAGGTAATTGCGATACTGCAAGCTTAGAGTTGGACAATAATGCACAATTAAACGGAAAAAACTTTACGATAAATACTTGTAACGTAGTTTGTAATATTTCCAGTGATGCCTATTTAGAAGTAATTAAAGATATTACTATTGATGCTACAGGTACAAGTTCTATCTATTTGTATCAAAACCCTAAGATTACCATCAATAGTATGACAGATACTACAAAACTTCAAAAGAAAGTAAAATAAACGTCATTTACAGAAAAACAAATCGAACTAAGACAATAGTATTACATTGCTCATTATCTTAGCAATCAAATTGACTCGTTCAAGACAAGTTCGTTTTTTGTTACATTTTTTAAGCACTATTACCTGAAATTTATCGGCAAGCCCTATTTTAGATAAGCGCTTTATTACTATTAAAAAAACATCTTTTAATAATCTACTCCTCTTCTTTCATCCAGAAGGGTGTAGTAGCAAACCATAGGATTGTTCCTACTAACATAAGCGTTTTCATATTGGCCACCTCTATAGTACCTAAGAATGAAAGTATGCCTACCAGCAGTATCAAAACGCTAATGGATAAGACACTAATCAATTTTAGTATTTTCATAATTTAAGATTTTTGAAGTTTCATAATAAGTACATATAACACGCTGGAAGCGATCCAACAAGGTATCACTGCATAAGCAGGAAATAATCCTTTTGCAAATATAAAGTACAAGCCCAAAGCTACGGGAATGGTCCAAGCTAATAAAACAGCTACATTGAAGCTAGATCCCTTTTCATCTGCATAGTCTTCGGTAAAGCCCATTTTCTTTGCCAAGTAATGGTTAACAAAAATTACCCCTCCCATAGGTCCCAAAATGGTACCATACAAACCGACAAAATCAAGCAACTTACTAGATAGTGTTGGAAAAATACCTGCAACAGTAGCCACAACACCAGCTAAAATTACGCCTGAATAGGCTTTTGCCTTAGAAGAAAACAAACTTTGAAACGCAAGACCAGCTCTATAAATGGTTGGGTTGGCGGTTGTCCAACCGGCAATAATAACACAAATAATTCCAGTCCACCCTACTACACTCCAAGCTAAAGCTCCTGGATTAGCAGAAATATCGCCTGTTAATTTTATTTGGGCTGCTAGCATTAACGAAGCACAAATCCATGCCATGTAGTGTCCTAAAAACATCCCTATAGAAGGCCCCCATCCTGCCCGACTATCCTTGGCAAAACGCATAATACTCAAGTCAGACATTCCAAAATGCATAGCAGCATTACATAACCACGCGAAAATTACAATTTTCCAAAAACCAAAATCTACCTTACCATTAATAGACTGTACCACACTTATTCCTTGATCCCATTCTGTTAGAAGACTTTTCCAAGAATCAACCTCCATTTGAGACATTGCAGATATCCCACAAGCAGCAAAAACAATAATCATCCAAGGCGCAGCAATATTGGCAAATTTAGAAACCATATTGTAACCAGCAGCTGCTACAATGGTCATTACTATACCTACGATAATAACAATTCCTGAAAACGCGGCACTACTTAAACCAAAGATACTCTCAGGAACAGAAAAACTTATATCGAACGGAACCCCGACAGCACTAGCAGAAACCGTAATCATGGCGCCCGCTAAAAAACAGAAAAGTACCCCATTCACAACATTATACACCTTTACAAGATGCTTTCCTGCTATTTTTTCCAATTGATAATATAAGGTCAATTTTTTTGATACAGCTATAGGAGCTACTATATATCTCCAGGTAAGTATAGCCAGAATATTACCAATAAACAATCCCAGTATTAAATCTTTCAAACTGGCTCCTGCAGCTAAAAACAAGGGGCCAATCATAAATTCAGTACCTGCAGCATGTTCACCTGCATACATCCCTAAAAAAGATTTCCATCCCTTTAATCTAGATTTTGGCACAGGGGTTCTTTCAAATTCACCTACTGCTAATTCTTCATAATCGTCGTCAATATTGTGTTGGATCATAAGTTCTTACGGTTTAATTAGTTAGTTGTATTGAATAATTTATAATACTCATGAAAACGAAAATAGGACGTCCATCAGGTTTTTGCATCCTGTACTGTTCTGTTACTAAAAAATTCCTAAATACGAATAAGAACTTGAGTAACCCTGTAATTAGAAATTATAAAAATCAAAACTGCATTCTAAAATACAGGTCAGAACAGGACAGTTTTTGTCACAATTTAAGATATTTTTAATTAACTAAAACTTCACTAAACTAAATGACTAATAGCGCCATAAAAGTCGGATTATTTATCCCCTGTTACGTTAATCAATTATATCCTCAGGTCGGTATTGCAACGCTTGAACTCCTTGAGAAATTAGGAGTTGATGTGTATTACCCCGAAGGACAAACCTGTTGTGGTCAACCTCTTGGAAATTCAGGATACGAGCAAGACTCCAAAGGCATTTGCAACTTATTTGTTAAAAATTTCAATGACTATGATTATATAGTTGGGCCCTCTGGAAGTTGCATCTATCATGTAAAACATCATTTTGATATTTTAGAACAAACGCCTGAGGTAAAACGCGTTAGAAATAATGCTTATGAACTTTGCGAATTCATTGTAAAAATTCTTGGAAAAACAGATTTAGGTGCTTCGTTTCCTCACAAAGTAGGATTGCATAAAAGTTGTCATGGTTTGCGCGGACTTAAATTAGGAAAGTGTTCTGAAGTACAAGGCGAACATTACTCTACTGAAGAAGATTTACTAAAAGAAGTAAAAGGCTTAGAACTGATGGCACTTAATAGAAAAGATGAGTGTTGTGGTTTTGGTGGCACCTTTGCTGTTTTTGAGGAAGCAATTTCTTCTAAAATGGGAAAAGATCGTGTGCAGGACCATATAGATAGTGATGTGGAGGTACTTACTGGCGCAGACCATTCCTGCTTGATGCACATGGAAGGGATTGTAAACAGAAACAAACAACCACTTAAGGTGATGCATATTGCCGAAATACTAAATAGTAGTTTATAAGTTATGGGGCACGCACAAAAAGCAACGGAATTTAATAAAGACGAAGCAAAAGTAAATTGGCATGATAAAGCTTTGTGGTACGTTAGGGAAAAACGTGATAAATCAGCACATAATGTTCAAGGTTGGGAATATTTAAGACAACTAGGGTCTGGCATAAAAGCTAATGTTTTATCAAACTTAGATAAATATCTCATTCAATTTGAAACAAATGCAAAAAATAATGGTATCCAAGTGCATTGGGCATCAAACGCTGAAGAACATAACACTATCATAAACAGTATACTTGAAAAACATAATGCTAAAAAAGTAGTAAAAAGTAAATCTATGCTAACCGAAGAATGTCATTTGAATCCGTTTTTGGAATCAAAAGGCATTGAAGTTGTGGATACAGATTTAGGTGAGCGTATTGTACAATTGGCTGAAGAACCACCAAGCCATATTGTATTGCCCGCGATACATAAAACCAAAGAAGATGTTGATGTGTTATTTCAGGAGCATTTAAACACTAAACCTAGTGGTGGAAACCCAGAATATTTAGTTGGTGAAGCTAGAAAACATCTTAGAGACAAATTCCTTAATGCCGATGTAGCCATTACTGGTGTAAATTTTGCCGTAGCAGATACCGGTGGTGTTGTAGTTTGTACAAATGAAGGCAACGCAGATATGGGCGTACATTTGGCCAAAGCTCATATTGCTTGTATGGGCATTGAAAAAATTATACCCCAAGAAAAACACTTAGGTGTATTTTTAAGATTGCTTGCCAGAAGTGCAACAGGGCAACCCATTACAACCTATTCTTCACATTTTAACAAAGCTGAAGAGGGTAAAGAAATGCACATAGTTATTGTGGATAACGGAAGAACCGAGCAACTAAGTAGAGAAGACTTTAGAGCCTCACTTCATTGTATACGTTGTGGTGCTTGTATGAACACCTGCCCTATTTACAGGAGGAGTGGCGGCCATAGTTATGATTATACAATTCCTGGGCCTATAGGTTCAATTCTTTCACCAGGAAAGGATTTAAAAAAGCACAGTTCGCTGCCATTTGCATCAACCTTATGTGGTTCCTGCTCCAATGTTTGCCCTGTAAAAATTAATATTCATGAACAGCTCTATAAATGGCGCCAAATTATTGTTCAAGAAGAAAAGCAACCCATTGTAAAAAAATCAATTTTAAAAACTGCTGGTGTAGTTTTATCAAAACCTAAGCTTTACAAAATGGCAGGAAAATCTGCTCGATTTGCATTAAAACATGCACCACGATTTATGATTTACAACAAGTTAAATGCTTGGGGTAAAGCCAGAGACTTGCCTGAAGTAAAACATGAGAGTTTTGATGAATGGTATAAAAAAAGACGTAAAAATGAGTAGAGAAGCCATATTAAAAGCAGTAAAAAAGAATAAACCTGAGGTACTTCCTTTACCAGAAATTGATGAATCGGCATTTCAGGAAGATATTGATGTAGTAAAAACTTTTAAGGACAATTTAGCTTTAGTTGGCGGACAAGTTTTTGAGATTACTACTGATGCTATTGACGCTAAGATTAAGGAGCAGTACCCAAATAAATCAACTATTGTTGCTACAACAACTAAATCTAACCTGGGTAATGTTGAAATTGATAAAAACACTGATCCGCATACACTTGAACATATTGATTTAGCCATTGTTGAAGGAGAACTTGGTGTTTCTGAAAATGGTGCTATTTGGATAACGGCAAATAATAGCTTGGTACGTGCACTTCCTTTTATCACCAATGATTTAGTTATCATTCTAGACAAGCGTAATATTTGCTTGCACATGCTAGAAGCCTATGATAACATTGCTAAAAGAGATAGAGATTTTGGCGTGTTTATATCAGGACCGTCTAAAACAGCAGATATAGAGCAATGTCTTGTAGTTGGTGCTCACGGCGCTATGAGTTTAACGGTTTTATTGGTTTAAAATATTGTCAATAGAAATTTAATAACATAAATTTTAAACAATGAAAAAATTAGCTTTTAGCATATTTACTTTTCTTTTACTTACCAGTTTTCAGCAAACGCCAGATATTGAAAAGGCACTTAATGAAATAAACAACACTTTTAAAAACATGGAAGTAAGTTTGTTACACTGGCCTGAAGACTTACAATCTAAATTGGGTAATCTTAAAAAAACTGCATTCATAGCTTTCCCAAAGAAAGAAATTAAAGGTAAGCTACCACTTCTTATCACATTACATGGTGGTGGTGGAAAGAAATGGAGTATTGAAGAACAACTTAAGCGTTCCGCTAAAGTAAAAGGACTATCTCTTGCTGAGTTAGCTGGTAAAGATTTAATGCTATTAGAACCCAATTCTTTTGAAAAATGGGATCCTAAAACACTGAATATCATGTTAGATTACATACTTGAGACCTATCCTCAAATAGACCAAAGTCGTATTTATGTTATGGGACATAGTATGGGAGGTCGAGGCTCTTGGGAATGGATACAGCAATCTCCAGAACGTTTTGCAGCTGCAGCTCCAGGAGGATTTAGTGGTGTTTCTGATAATGATAGTTTTGATAAACTTGCTAATTTTCCTGTATTCGGGATGGTAGGTGGAGAAGATGGAAAAAACGTAGCTTCAGTAAAAAAAATGACCGACCTGTTAAAGGCCGCAGGCAATAAAAATGTAAAGTATATTGCTTTTCCTGGTGCCAATCATCCACAAGGAAACAAAAAACTATTTAGTCATGTAGAATGTGTGGAATGGATGCTTAACTTTTCAAATAATAATTAGATAGTTTTAATACTTTAAATAAAAAAGCTCAGCTATTATTAATCTATAGCTGAGCTTTCTCTTATATATTAAATAATACTTCTAGTAGTATTTAGCGTAAACTACTTTTGTATGTAAATATTCTTCCATACCATATTTACCATCAGCTCCACCAACACCAGATTTTTTCCATCCAGCATGAAATCCTTGAATAGCTTCAAAATGTTCTCTGTTTACATAAGTTTCTCCAAAATGAAGTCCATTTGTAGCCTTCATAATATTATTGAAGTTTTCAGAAAATATCGATGAAGTTAAACCAAATTCTGTATCATTAGACATCGCAATCGCTTCATCTAAAGTATTAAACTTCATTACTGGTAATACAGGACCAAAAACTTCTTCTTGAATAATTTGACTATCCTGACTACAACCTGTTATTACAGTTGGCTCATAAAAGTAACCTCTATCAAATTTATCTGGTTGACCACCACCAACAAGTACCTCAGCACCTTCTTTCTTAGCAAACTCAACCATTTCAGTAATTTTATCTAATTGATCTTTAGATACCAAGCTACTCATATCAGCATTAGTTCCTGTAATAGCATCTTCAATGGTAACTTCGCTCATTTTCTTAGTGAGCTTGTCTACAAATTCATCATAAATACTATCTTCAACATACACGCGTTCTGCACAGTTACAAACTTGTCCGCTAAAAATAACTTTAGAAGATACCACAGAATTAATAGCTAATTCCATATTAGCATCTGCACAAACAATAGCAGGTGCCTTTCCTCCTAACTCTAACGATACTTTTGTGATATTTTCCGCAGCTGCAGTAATTACTTTTTGTCCTGCACCAACACTACCCGTTAAACTGATAATACCTGTAATAGGACTTGCAGACAAGGCATTTCCAACTGTTCTACCTGCACCACAAACAAAGTTTAAAACACCGTCTGGTAATTCAATTTTTTGGATAAGGTCAGCAAATTCCATAATGGTATTTGGTGCTTCAGAACTTGGTTTAATTACACAAGTATTTCCTGTTATTAATGAAGCTGCAACTTTACGTGCCATTACGAAAAATGGAAAATTCCAAGGACAAATACCTACTGCAACTCCAATTGGCACTTTATGTAAATAAATATGTTCTTTTTCTCTATCACTTTGAATAATCTCACCTTCTATACGTCTTGCCCAACCTGCATTGTAATCAAAATAATCAGCTGTCACATCAATTTCAACTTGTGCTAAACCAATAACTTTGGCTTGTTCTCTAGACAATGTTTCAGCCAAAAACACTCGGTTTTCTCTAATAACATCAGCCATTTTATGTAAATATGCTGCTCTTTGTATTGCCGGTAACGCTTCCCATGCTGGTTGTGAGGCTTGTGCCGCTTCTAAAGCATTATTAGCATCTTCTACGGTTCCTGTTGATATAGTACTGATAACTTCTTCTGTACATGGATTTAAAATCTCAATAACAGAAGTAGCTTTGGAGTCAATAAATTGGCCATTGATAAATTGCTTGTAATGCTTCATGATATATTAAAGTTTGGTTTAGTTAGTATCTTAGAATTATCTAAGGTTTTATTCTATTTTATCAAGTGATTAGGAAAATCGCTCGTTGTCTCACAACATAGCTGCTCCATAACTTGCTGCAATTCTGTTTTTAATAAAGAAATTGTGTGGTTACCTCCTTTTTTACCAAGTGCTGACACACCATACATAAAAGAGCGCCCCATAAAAGTGAATTTAGCACCACTAGCCATTGCTCTTGCTACATCTGGCCCTGAGCGTACGCCACTATCCATCATCACCTCTATTTTGTCTCCATACTTTTCAGCAATAGTAGATAAAGGCTTTACTGTAGATTGACCAGCATCCAATTGACGACCTCCGTGATTGGAAACAATAATACCATCCAGTCCTAATTTGATTGCCTCTTCTGTATCATACTCAGAAGCTACACCTTTTAGTACCAACTTACCTTTCCACATATCTCGGATAGGCTTTATTTTTTCTTCGTTTAGTCTTCCACTAAAAGTTTGATCCATAAATTTACCTAATTGCTTTAAATCCAAGTTTTTAGGCATATATGGTTTTAAGGTTGCAAAATTAGGAATACCATGTTTTAAAGTTTGTAAACTCCAATGTGGATGCGTGAAACCCTCTAAAATATTTGCTAGATTCATTTTTGGTGGCATTGCCAACCCATTTCTGATATCTCTAGGTCTAAAACCAAAAGTTGGTACATCACAAAGAATAACCAAAACTGGACATTCCGCTACTTCAGCTCGTTTGATAATATCATCACGTAAGCTATTTTCAGTAGGATGATACAACTGAAACCAAGCCTTGCCTTCCGTTAGTTCACTAGCTCTCTCTATACTTGTTGTTGTTACAGTACTTAAAATAAATGGGATATTATGCTCAAATGCCGCTTTTGCTAAAATTTCTGGTGAATTAGGCCACATTAAACCTTGTAAACCAACTGGTGCAATACCAAAAGGTGCATCATACTCCACACCGAACAACTTAGTTTTCAATGAAGAACCATGATGCTTTCTTAAATAATTAGGCTTAAGTTGTACTTCCCTTAATTCCGCAGTATTTCGTACTAAATTAACGTCTTCATTACACCCACCATCAAGATATTCAAATGCAAATTTTGGTATCTTTTTTTGAGCTTTGGTTCTTAAATCATCAATTGATGGATAACGTG
Source organism: Hyunsoonleella flava (assembly GCF_004310325.1). Taxonomy (GTDB): domain Bacteria; phylum Bacteroidota; class Bacteroidia; order Flavobacteriales; family Flavobacteriaceae; genus Jejuia; species Jejuia flava. Next base: position 119,422 of record NZ_SIRT01000008.1, on the reverse strand, counting down.
TATCAAAACTTATTGCCATATTTTTTATGCTAAAAATTTCTTTCTTAAATCTTCTACCTGTTCATCATTTATAGGTACCATATCACCTAATGAATTTCCGAGTACTATGGATTTTGCGCTAAATTCGGCAACTTCCAAATAGTCAAAAGTTTGTAGCAACTTATCTCCAGTAATAATTACAGAATCATTTTCAATAATTAAAGCAGTAGGACAGTTATCTACAATATCTGAATTATTATTCTTTCTGAAATGACTTCCATACTCAACAAAATTAATATCCTGTAAAAATATCCAGCTCTCTGGGATAGTTCTTACGTTAAGATATTCTGCTGTAACTCCAAAAGCCATGAGATATGGTGATTGTGTCATGATAATGGAATTGACATCAGGGTTTCTATTATAAATCTCTTGATGCATCCATGTAGCTCTACTTGGTATTTTTCCAGCCTCTCTATGTCCATCTTTTATTTGAACGATATCATCTAAATCTAAATCCCATCGATTAACATTGGTTGGTGTAATTAAAAAGTCGTTGTCTTTCCAACGCATAGACACTGTTCCATAGGAACCAATCATTAAACCTTGTTGACAAGAACGCTGTACTATTTTACAAATTTCTAAGCGTTTTTCCACTTCATCAGAAGTATAGTCGGTAGCTTCCATTTCTGGCAACACACCAGTAGCCTGAGATTCAAATGCGTCTATTTGTTCGTCTGATAAATATTTTGGTGCTCCTATTTGCGATCCATATATGATAGTTCTTGCACAAAACTCTAAAGCCTCAAAACGTTCGTAAGCATCTGTTAAATCACTTCCTCCTAAAACGGTTCCATGATTTTCCATTATAACAGCTTTGTATCCCTTTTTAAATTCATCTGCAATCACATCTCCTAAATCTTCACTACCAGGAAGTCTATACTTTGCGTATCCTATCGGACCGCATATATGTTTTGCTTGAGAAATAATATTCGTGTTAGGAATTTGACGCACGATACTAAACGACACCAAAGCTGGCGGGTGTGCGTGAATAACTGACTTAATATCTGGTCTTGCCTCGTAAATGGCCTTATGGAACGGAAACTCAGATGACGGTTTATGCTTACCGATGATGGTTCCATCCTGTTTTACGCATATAATATCCGACGCTCTTAAAGACCCTTTGTCTATTGCTGAAGGTGTTACCCAAATATCTCCTTGCTCATCTATAATAGAAATATTACCACCAGAAGTTGTGGTCATTCCCCTTTTATAAACTCTGCTGATGATTTCTGTAATTTGATCTCTTGGATGAACTAATTTTATGTTTTTAGACATTTTATTTTGATTTGGAAATAATGTTATTTATTTAATTTTAAACTAATTATAATTACTTGGACTATCCATTAACTATAAAAGGCACATGCTTTTTAAGAGCATAATTTTGCTTTAAAAATTTCGAATTCAGTTTCTTATCTGAAATTGAAATAGCCGCCCCTAGTGCTGAACCAAGGGACGCATCTGTCGTACTTAACTTCTTATCGTTAAAATTATGTGATAGGAGTTTTATATAAATATCGTTATTACTAAAACCGCCGTCTACATATATACGTTTAATTTCATCACTACCTAGTGCTTCTTTAATACACTTTATTTGTAATAGCACAAGTTCCGTCATCATTTGATGATAAGCATGCTCATACTTATCAAAATAAAAAGCTGTCTTTTCAGGCATATTATCGTCCGTAATACTTTCCCATTTGAAACAATACTTAAAATCCTTCATAATCTCAAGATACGTGTCGTAATCGAAACTAACTGTTTGGTGATATTCATCATTTACGCCAAAGTGCTTGTTGAGTTTTTCTACTTGCAATTTATATTCATTCCCTAAAAATATACGTGCAGCTCTAACTGGCCTTCCATTAATCCGCATATAATTCAGAGTATCATTTTTAAATGCATCATCTAAAATTTGATCTCCGGCAAAAGGATTAAACACAATACTCCAAGTACCTGTAGACACTAAAACAAACTTCTTCTTAATACTTCTTACATAGGGTAATAAGGCTGCGGAACTGTCATGAATACCCACACCAATTTTTATTCTATTACCATTGTAATTCATGTTTACGCTAGTTTCAGTTGAAACTATTGGAGGTAATATCTTGTCTATGCCTTCTTTATAAACCCAATCATGATAGTCTTTCTTTCCAAAATCCCATAATGCTGTATGGCAGCCAATACTGGTATATTCGCTTAAAGGAATTCCCGTAAACACATAACTTAAATACTGAGGCAAGTGCAATGAGTATTTGATTTTAGAAAAAACCTCTGGTTGAGAATATTTTAACCAATACAATTGTAGTCCAGAGTTAAGCATACTTAAATCCACACATCCGGTAGTTTTAAGAAATTCTTCTTTAGGTCCGTACTTCTTAAAGAACGAATCTACAATGTTGCTTGGTAATGGCTTTGTATAATTGTAAAGCGGTGTTAGGGGCTTTCCGTTTTCATCAATATGTACAAAACTGGCACCGTAAGTTGAAAAGTTGATAGCCTCTACATTAAACTCCTTTTTCTCTAGGATACGATCGAAAACTTTTTTTAACCATTTTTTTAGTGCAGGAAGGTTTTCTGTTGGGTGCCCATCTTCATCTTCTATTTCTTCAAAAGAAATGTATTCCTTATGTACTTCCTTAAATTTTTTGTCAAATAGAAAAAACTTTTTATTTGTTTTTCCAATGTCAAAAACGGCGGTTACTTTTTGTTTCATTATTGTGGTTATAAACCGGTTGCTACAGTATGTTTACCTCTTTCTGAAATTAAACTGCCTCTTACATTTAGCTCACGGTATGCGTTTATTGGGCTTAATGCTCCTCCTGTATTTAGGCGTGCCTTTTCTAATAACGGCCTAACGTCTGTTCTGTAGGCACCCTGTAAAATTTCTTGACATTTTACAACATCGTTATCAATTTGTGCTGCTTTAAGCGCGTTTTGATCAATCAACATTGCTTTTGCGTAAGCTTCCTGAATGGCTTCTAGCGATTGTATCAAATCTTCCAAAGGGTCTTTTACATTATGGCTTGCATCTATCATCCACGCTAAATCTGGGTTTTGTGGGTTGTTTTGCATACCATACACCAACTCGTTAAAGATTAAGAATAAGGCGTAAGGTTTGATACTACCTACCGTTAAATCATCATCTCCATACTTACTGTCATTAAAGTGGAAACCTCCCAACTTACCTTTTAACTGTAAAATTGATACAATTTGCTCAATATTTGAGTTTGGTAAGTGATGCCCCAAGTCTACTAAGGTATAAGCTTTATCTCCGCAACCATTTGCCAACATTAAAGACGCGCCCCAATCTTGAATTACCGTACTATAAAAGTTTGGCTCATAAGGTTTATACTCTACCAACAACTTCCAGTCATCAGGTAATCCTTTATAAATATCTATTAAGCTATCTTGTGTATTTTGGAAAGCGGTTTGGAAATTATTTTGTCCAGGAAAGCAAGAGCCGTCAGCTAACCAAACTGTTAAAGCTTTTGAACCAAGTTTGTCTCCTATTTTAATAACATCTAAGTTATGCTGAATAGCTTGTTCACGTACAGCTTTGCTTGTATTACTCAAAGAACCGTACTTATAGCTCTCTGCAGCATCTTTTTGATCTTGAAATGTGTTTGAATTTACAGCATCGAATTTAATATTTAAAGCATCTGCTTTTTCTTTAATTGCTGCATAATCTGAAGGGATATCCCAAGGAATATGTAACGACACAGCCCCTGCGGTTTGTGTTAAACTATGTAAAACACCTATATCGTCTATTTTTTGCTCAAGGCTTGATGGCTCCCCATAAAATGAAAAACGTCCAAAACGTGTTCCTCCTGCCCCTAAAGCCCAACTTGGTATTGCAACTTGAAAGTCTGATAGTTCTGAAACAATTTTAGAAACGTCGTGCCCATCTTTGCTTAACTTGTTTGCTAAAAAATCATAGCTCTCCTCATGATTTTTTAAGTTCTTTTTGTTGTTTTCGAATACTTGTTCTTGCTGAATTTTCATGTTTTTTTAACCTTTAAAAGAAAAGAAACTTCCATAAAACTGTAAAAATTTTAAGGAAGTTTTCTTTTTAAACTAACTAAACTAATCAAACTATTATTACTTTTATTTATATCTATCTAACAAAGGCATTTGCCATTCCACCATCCACATTAATAATGTTTCCAGTAGATTTGTCAAGAATACCTACAAGAGAAAATACACCATTTGCGATATCATCTGGCGTGATTATTTCGTGTAATAAATTTCTTTTTGCATAGAATGCTGGCAATTCCTCAACTGTAATTCCATTTGCCTTGGCTCTTCCTTCTGCCCAGGCGCCTTCCCATATTTTACTTCCTACAATAACCCCATCTGGGTTTACTGTATTAACTCGTACTTTGTCTTTTGCTAATTCTGCAGCTAATAAACGTACCATATGTTGTTGCGCCGCTTTTGCAGTGCCATATGCTACATTATTTGGTCCAGCAACTAATCCATTTTTACTGGCTATGGCTATATAATCGCCTCCGAGCCCTTGCTTACGAACTATTGCAGCAAATTGTTTTGCTAAATCGAACTGTCCTTTTACCAGAATGTTCTGTAAAATATTCCAATCTTTATCTGTTGTGTCTTCTAAAGGTTTAGAAATTGCTAAACCTGCACTATGTACAATAATATCTACGCCTCCAAACTCAAGAACAGCTTTTTTGTATGCATTAGCAATAGAATCTGTGCTTGTTACATCGCAAATTGCATAAGAAGACACATCTCTTGCGTAAGTTCCGTTCGCTTCAATTAAAGCGTCTTCATTAATATCCGTAAGTACTACGTTTGCACCTTCAGCAGCCAACTTATCAGCAATTGCTTTACCAATTCCGCCACCTGCACCAGTAACCAAAGCTACTTTTCTAGATAAGGGTTTTTCTTTTGGCATACGTTGTAATTTAGCCTCTTCCAATAACCAATACTCAATATCAAAAGCTTCTTGTCTTGGTAAAGACGTATATTCTGTTATAGCTTCCGCACCGCGCATTACATTAATTGCATTAATATAAAACTCGCTTGCAACACGTGTAGTTTGTTTGTTTTTTGCAAAACTGAACATACCCACTCCAGGATAGATAATAATTACTGGATTTGCATCTCTAATTGCAGGACTGTTATCTCTTTTACAAGTATTGTAATAATCTACATACTCTTGACGATATGCCTCAAATGCTGGCTCTAACTTAGCTAAAATTGCATCCGCATCGGATAAATCCTCGTTTTTATCAAGATCTAATACTAATGGTTGAATTTTAGTTCTTAAGAAGTGATCTGGACAAGAAGTTCCCAATGGAGCTAATCTTTCTAAATCGTGACTATTAATATACTGCATCACAACATCTGTATCTGTAAAATGACCAATCATTCTATTTTCAGATGATGCCAAACCTCTTAATAAAGGCATTAATTGAGCCGCTTTTTCTAAACGCTCTTCCTGAGGTAAACTTTCAACTTTTTGACCACCAAAAACTTCACCTTGCTCTTTTAGCTTCTTTTCTATGTATTCAGAAGCCATTTCAATAACCTCTAAACTATTCATGTAACACTCATAAGACGTATCTCCCCATGTAAATAAACCATGGCTACCTAAAACAATACCTCTAATTCCAGGGTTATCAGCTAAACATTTTTCTAACTGTAATCCTAAATCGAAACCTGGTTTTTGCCAAGGCACCCATCCCATAGTGTCACCCCAAATTTCTTTAGTAACTTTTTCGCTATCTTTTGCAGCAGCAACCGCAATTAAAGCATCTGGGTGCAAGTGATCTATATGTGCAAAAGGCAATAGACCGTGTAATGGTGTATCAATAGATGGTGCTTTACTATCTAAATCGTAAATACAATGATTAAATAAACCAACCATTCTATCTTCATCATGTAAACCTTGGTAAACATTTTTTAAATCACGTAGTCTTCCTGTATATAAACCTGCAATTCCAGAACGTGTTAAAGTACCAATGTCTCCACCGGACCCTTTTACCCACATTACCTCAACTTCTTCGTTTGTTAATGGGTCTTTCTCTATGGTTTTGCAACTTGTATTACCTCCACCGTAATTTGTTATTCTTAAATCGGCTCCTAATATATTAGAACGGTATAAAAATAAATCCACTTGGTTATCACCTAGACTATCAGCCTTTTTTTCATCCCAAAGGTAATCTACGTATTTAAAGTTTTTGGTTATGTTTTCCATATTTATTGTCAAAATAAGTTTTATCAATTCAAAAATAGAGTAGCAGTGTATTATTTCTATCCTGTACTATACTGCAAAGCTTAATATTATCTTAAAATTACACATTATTATTTTAAACATATCAAAAAACAACCCCTTTCTATTTTGTCAATCATCATTTAGAGACGCATCTTGTTAGAAGAGATAGACCTTAAAAAAAATTATAGCCCGATTTACTATCTATCTGATTGCAAATAACATAGAAATAACACGTGCAGGATAGCACAGGACTATTCCCAACCCGCTTAGCAATATCTTTGTTACTTATTTCAAATACCTAGAAGATAATTTTCAATTAATTGCATTGATACAATACGTTGGTGTTTTTAAACCAATAAACAAAATACTCAATAGAATAAAGCACTTTCAGTCAAATGAACTGCCTGTTGCATTAAAAAGTATTTATGACAATATAGTAACATATAAACTGGGCATTTATAAAGAACAATAAAAAGTAGTATTTAGGTAAAGGCACGTTACGGTTGTGATGCTCCCAAACTCTAATCGTAAAGCTTTTTTTAGATGAACTTCGCTTTATTTATTAAATAATAAGTGCGTCAATTTAAAAAGAAACCAAATCATGGATTTATATAAGTATATTAAAATAGATGAAGATTCTAGGATACCAAAATACCAACAAATCGTAGACTCTATTATTGATAATATTTCTAGAGGGAATCTTAAAATTGATCAAAAAATACCATCAATAAACAGATTTAGTGAAGATTTTTACCTTTCAAGGGATACAGTAGAAAAAGCTTATAGTATTCTTAAGGAAAGGAACATTATCTCCGCCATACGAGGAAAAGGCTACTATGTTTCAAGAACAAAACTAATTAAGAAGATTAATATCCTATTCCTCATAAACAAATTGAGTTGGTACAAAATGGAGATCTATTATTCATTTATAAACAGCATGGGGCCAAACTCTTACACAGATCTTCATATTTATCATTGTGATGAATCCTTATTTTTAAATTTACTTAATAAACATAAAAAAGCATATGATTATTACGTAATAATGCCGCATTTTAAAACCAAAGACCATGAGCACATAAGCACAACCATTCCAGTATCAAAAGCGTTAATCAAAATTCCAAAAGATAAGCTTATCATATTAGGGAACAAAAAAACACCTATTAAGAACAATATCATCACTGTATATGAAGACTATGAAAATGACATTTATAATGCGCTAAAAGATGGTTTTTCAAAAATTTCAAAGTACAAAAAAATAGTTTTAGTATACCCTAAAAAAACGGTTTTCCCCTATCCAAAACAAATAACACATGGATTTATGAAGTTCTGCGTAGATCATCAACTAGATTTTGATATCATTGATAAGGTTTATGATGACATGGTGCTTAAGGATGGCGATTTGTTTATTACAATTGAAGAAGATGATTTAGTAAATTTAATGGAACAAACTAGAGATAAAGAATTTATCTTAGGAACTGATATTGGTATCATTTCTTATAATGACACTCCCCTGAAAGCACTTCTTGGTATAACGGTAATATCAGCTGATTTTAAAGCAATGGGAGAAAAAACATCATATATGATTTTAAATGGTGAAAGGGGAGAATATAAAGTACCTTTTAATTTTATTGATAGAAATTCTCTATAAACAAGGATTTTTTTGTTCTTTGTTGAAAAATATGCTATCTATGTTTTAATAAATGCTTAGATTAGAATCATGGATATATATAAATTCATAAATATTGACGAAAATTCTAGGGTTCCTAAATACCAACAAATCGTTGATTCCGTAATCACTAATATATCAAACGGTAATTTCAGTATTGATCAAAAAATACCCTCGATAAATAGATTTAGTGAAGAGTTTTATCTTTCAAGGGATACCGTCGAGAAAGCATATAGCATTCTCAAAGAAAGAAATATCATCACTTCGATTCGTGGCAAAGGATTTTATATATCAAGAACAAAATTAATTTCTAAAGTCAATATTTTATTCTTAATAAACAAACTAAGTAATTATAAATTAAGAACTTACAACCATTTCATTAATTCTATAGGTGCTAATTCGCATACCATTTTACATGTATACCATTGCGACGAAACTCTGTTTTTGAATATTTTAGAAAAAAACAAATCGGCCTTTGATTATTTTGTGATAATGCCTCATTTTAAGACTGAACATTTAAAACATGTTAGTTTCACTGAAAAGGCTCTGAAAATTTTAAATAAAATCCCTAAGGAGAAATTAATAGTATTGGATAACCTTAAACCTAACTTAAAAGGTGTTTTAGGGGAAGTTTATCAAGATTTTGAAAATGATATTTATGAAGCCCTAAATAAAGTTATTAATAAAGTAAAAAAATACGAAAAACTTATATTAGTATACCCCGAAAAATCCGTTTACCCTTATCCGAGAAGAATTTTACATGGTTTTAGGAAATTTTGTGTGGAACACAAACTAGACTTTGAAATACTTCATAAAGTCTATGAAGACATGATTTTAAAAAAAGGAGACTTGTTTATAACCATTGAGGAGGCTGACTTAGTAAATTTAGTGAAACAAGTTAGAGAAGACGAGTATACACTAGGTAGCGATATTGGTATTATTTCATATAATGAAACACCACTAAAAGAACTATTGGGTATAACTGTAGTTTCTACTGATTTTAAAGTTATGGCAGAAATTGCTGCCCAAACTATTTTAGATAAAAAGAAAACTTCTGTAAAGGTGCCGTTTCATATTATAGAAAGAGATTCTCTTTAGGAAATATTTATTTCAGGCATTTTCAATATTGCATAAGAAATCATTTAATGATAGCTTTTATAATATGCTTTATTAGGATCAACAACAATTTTTTCATTCCCATACTTCAATGTTTCACCATCGCCAATATAAATGCTTTGTAATTTTTCGTTTTCATCCAAAGTAATTATAGCGAAAGTCCCTTCAAAATGAATAGTATCACTTTGATACACTTCATCTTTCGATTGCGTAATTATGTATTGCACCAGAACCTCAGTAGGCGTTTCACTTATAATTTTTAAACCTTTGTAACGTCCGTCTTGTTCAATTTTATCAACTGACTGTATAGAAGGGTTTTCTTTTTCATTAAAGGGCTCATAAACTACCACAAACGGATTATTCCAAGCTTCACCTTTATTACGAATTACCAAAGTTGGCGTGAATTTTTTATGATAAGGCTCCGGGGCCTCAAAAGTAGTTGGTGCTTTTACTTTGGTGTAAGTTCTGTTTTCAAATCCTGGAATGTGCAACTGCATAAAGACAGCGCCTTGAGACAATCGCTTTGTATGAAAGGTAGCTTTTACATCTTTTTCATAAACTTTTGAAGTCCTTACATTCTCAAAAAAATGCCAGCCAGGGTGTTTATATGTTTTATTACGTTTCCAAGGCAAACTTGCATTTGCCATGTATCTGTCTGGCGTCTTTTTAAAATCTAAATCCTTGTTTTCAAAAACCAATTTGTCGCCTATGTTGTGATACAGATAATCGTGATACTCGTTTGGAAGTCTGGATTTTGAGCGAAATACATCTACATAATACCCCGTGTTTGGAGACGTTCTAATTAAAGCCAACGTACGTTCTTGTGTAGCCTCTGCTTTGTCACCCTTATCATCCTCAAAGCTTGTTTGACTGAAGGAATGGTAAGGTGACACACCTTCCTTACCAACTTCAGGTTCCATAGCAATAAGTTGTACACTATTCATTCCTAAATTAACCCATCCACCTTCACCTTGCGAGCTCCCGTTTACGATAACCGTGTTATGAGCTGCGAAAATCCTAGAATAGTTTTCATGAAGATCTACACCATAGCGTTTTCTGCCGTTATCTACGCCTAGAACTTGTCCTTCACCATATAACTCCATATCCATACCTCCCGCATGTCCATGTACCATGTGTGCACCGCCAACAAAACACATTAAACCATCTTTTGGATTATTTGTGCTACTTAAATTGCGTTGTAAAACAATACCAGCATGATACACTCTATCAGTCCTTGTTAAGTCTATAGTGGTAGATTCATTATCAAAACTATCATCATACCAAAATAAAGCCTCAGTCCCTTTTCTTTTATATTTCCCATTGTCAATTGCCTTATTAATAAGTGGTGCAAATTTATTTTGTATTGTCATTAATTCATCCATTTCAGCCAAAGCATATGCATTTTCATAAGCTTCATAAGGTGCATGAGCAGACCTATGTCCATCTCCCCAGCGCACAATTTCGTTATTAGGATATATGAAATAATCTAACCGAGGTAAGGCATGTAAAACATTTACATATCTTTCTCCTAATTTTAACATTGGATTGTATTTATTAACCACCAACATTAATCGTGCTAAAATTGATGTCGTATGGTTTAAATATTGAGAGGTTTCTGGCCAGATATCACCTTCATTTTTATAATTTTTTACCATGACATTTAGCGCATCTTGATTATCTGTACTTTCTGTTAAAAAATAGGATAACCACTTTTCGCGCTCATTTTCATCATCCATGGCTAAGGCATTAAATACTAAACTTGGTGCTTCTAAGGCACAATGGTTTGAACCTGTTTGCCCATAATTTACCGTAATGTTTGCGTAGGCTTTAAATACCTTTTGAGCTTCTTCAAAAGGAAAATTTACTTTTTCGTTTTTAATGATATCAAAAGCCTTCCCCTCTTTTTTAAGATAAGGATGAATAAAATCATAAATTAATGGCAGTCTGAAACCTATCACACGTACTTCACGAAAGCCATCATACGGAAATAACCAACCGCCTCTACCTCTCCAAGTAGATACTTCGGATTGCTGTACAGATTTTACAAATGAATATAAAATGCTACTTGCCACGTGGGCATATTTCTCATCTTGGGTTAGATAATACATCTCGCTGCAATCTAATGCCACTTGTAAATATCTAATTAAAAGTTCGGCTGGTTTCCAGTCTTCATCAGTAGCATTATCCAGATTTTCTTGAACACCATTTCTTATATGTGTTGTTTTAAAAAAAGGCGGAAACTTATTGTTCTTTTTTTCGCTCCAATTAAAGGGTAATTGTTCGATGTAAGATTTTGGATCCTTGTAAAATTCTTTGACTTGAACATCAGCCTTAAGTTTTAAATCTAAATAGATTTCGTTAGCCCATTCTTGAGTATTTATTTTTTCAAGAATTTGATTGCGTTCACTTGATTTTACTAATATAAAAGGACGTTCTAATTGTTGCGAAGTAACTCTTAAAGATAAGAACACAAATACAATTAAGAGTAGAGCCCCTAAAGAGTAATTTGTTTTTTTTGTTATTTTCATTTACTGTAAATTTTAAAATTCTTGTATAAAGAAGAACGCGTGTACATTTGGCGTAAACCAACACGACCTTCTGTTATCGGGCTAACATTTGAAATATCCCATTTAAAAAGCTCAATACCATCTTTACTTTCCATCTTAAAAAATAAATGTTCATTAGTTTTTATAGCTGTAATATGGTAGGTTTGTCCTGTTTTAAAAAAGCCTTGTTTATCATAGGATGGCTCTATTTGTGTTACTTTGAAAGGTTCATTATCCGGCTTAGGATATCGTCTGGCTCTCACATAATGAAAGGAGTTATCATTATTTCCAAATGCTGAATAACTAATATGAAACAAATTCATATTCTCGAAATAAGTTCGCATTGCAGGGACTTCTCGCTGCTTCTTCCATTTAGAAATATCTTTTTTATAAATACCTTCTTCATCACCTGTGGCTTGAATATATAAAATATTTACACATTTAGTAGCGCTATCTGTTCTGGTATAATCGTATTCAATTTTAATATCTCCATTAAAAGACTCATTTGTCCACAGTACTGCATGATGTGCATCGTTTTTATATTCTGGCCCTGCTTTAAAGTACATCCCCCTTTTTGAATTTTCAACGGTTGCTATTAAACCATCTAGCGCCCATTGTTTTGTCCAATCGTATGTGCAATCATCTTCAAATACTAATTCCCAATCTTTAGAGTGCTTTAGATCAATAAAGTCAAGTGAATCATTCTGTCCGATAATCTGTAAAGAAAACAGGAAGGCTATTATTTTTAATAACCTAACTTGATATTTTATTGAATAATTTCTCATGGTTGTTACAAAACTATTAGTTGTTGATAAAATTCAACATGGCTTCTCGGTAATGCAAATAATCATTAGGTGGCGATTCATTGTTATTTTCTAGGTATGTTTTTATCCATTGCGGATGCTTCACATCCTTAGAATTTCCTTCAAAAATATTTTTAAGAAAAACACCCGTGGTTTCTATTTTATTTAGACTCTCAACTTTTAAAGTATAACCTTTTAGTGGTGGTAACCCCATAAAATGATTGGTCATCAAAGCAATATCAGGTGATTCAGCATAAGGAATAGTTGCGCCTTTTTTGATGCCTGGACCATAAAAATTCATGTATATCTGCCATGAGGATAATTGCTCAGAGAGGTGATTGCTTTTAATTAAGGTGCCCATGCCGTGGTCTGCAGATATAATACAATAGGCAGTTTCCCATAAACCTTCCTTCTTTAAAAAGGCTACTAGTTTTCCTAATTGAGCATCAGCATTCAAAATGGCCTTGATATACTCGGAATCTGGATTGACTTTGTCTTGTGGTCCTTTCCAGAAACTTCTAATTTCTTGTAAATGCAAACGTACTAATCTCGCACCATCATCCTTGATATGCTTCATACCTAACTCTACAACTTTTTGGTCAGGTATGATCTCAGCATAATAAATATCAGGTGTTTTAAAAACATCGTATAAAGTATGTCCTCCTACATAGACAGATTTGATGCCTTTTCGTCTAGCTGATAAAAAAATATCATCTAAATTTTGTGTTTCAAACACATGAGTTCCTGTATGCATGCCAATATTTGGTGGGGATGCACCTCCCCAAGGTTCAGTCCCATCTGGTAATTTTACGCGCCCAACTGGACTGTTTGAATACGCATCTTGAACCACAACTCCATTTTGAGCAAAATATGTTAAGTTTTCTGCGCCTGCTTCAATGGCTGTTTCAGCAGCATCTTTCATTAATCCATCTATAATAAACTGTACAACTATGGGTTGCTTTGCTTCTAATTTTTCAGAAACTATGCTTATTTCTTGTTTGTTTTTTTTTGAATGATTACAACTGATTATTAATATAGTAAATACAATTAAAGCGAATATATTTCTCATTTTTATAAATCAATTTTAATTTTTAGCAAGAAAATCTTTTCCCCAGTTTTCCCTTAATTCTTTTGCTAACACCTTTACTGTTTCTTGATAATCTGGTTTTTCGGCAAGATTTTCAAGCTCTAAAGGGTCTGTTTTATGGTCGAATAACATCCGCTCATAAGCAACACCATCATCTTTAGTCCATTCGGTATAAAATAAATCTCCTTTAATAAGTGTTACAGCATCTTTAAATTTACTAACCGCCCAATCCTTTTTTGAAGTTTTGCCATTTAAAATAGGTACAAAACTTTTGCCCTCAACTGTTTCTGGCGCTTTTATACCAACTAATTCAGTTAAGGTAGGGTAAATATCTATATACTCCGTAATGGCATCTGTTTTTTGGCCCTTGGTTTTTCCTGGTACCTTTATTATTAAAGGTGTTCTTAGTGCGGTTTCAAAAGTGACATGTTTACACCATAGCTTATGGTCTCCTAAATTCCAGCCATGGTCTCCCCATAAAATTACTATGGTATCGTCTTCTAACTCTAATCGTTTTAATTCATCTAATACTAACCCAATTTGTGCATCTACATAACTTACACAGGCGTAATATCCATGGATCAATTCTTTTGCCAAGGCATCTGTAATATCGCCTTTTTTAGGCACATTATTATACTGCCGTAATTCCCCAAAGTTATGAAATGCCTTTCGTGGTGTACTTTTTGGTTGGATATAGCTTTCTGGAAGTTCAATACTATTTCTATCATATAAATCCCAGTACTTTTTTGGCGCGTTAAATGGTAAGTGCGGTTTCATAAAACCTAAGGCCAAAAAAAATGGTTCTTTTTTTTGTTTTAGTTCCCTCAAATCAGCTATTCCTTTTTGAGCAATTTTGCCATCAAAATAGGCCGTATCATGAACTTGAGCCATTTCATGTGAGACTGCACCTCCATTTGCTTGACCAGCTCCTTGATTTTCAACAATATTCTTCTCAAGTTGATAATCACGAATGTTTCCTTTTGGAAACCAATTGTTATGCCATGCTAAACTATCATCATTGTTGTAATGATATATCTTTCCATTAGAAATTGTTGTATAACCGTTTTGCTGTAAAAGATTTGGGAGGGAAATGGCATCAGGGGCATCAACATCTGCTCTAGTCTTATAATTTATAAAACGATGTCTTGTAGGCCTTACTCCTTTTAACAAACTTGCCCTTGAAGCACCACAAACAGGAACATTACAATAAGCTCTATTAAACACCAAACTCTCGTTAGCTAATTTATCAAGATTAGGAGATTGAATGTGGTTGGCGCCATAAAAATTAAGTTCGGGACGTAAATCATCAACGGCTATAAACAAGATATTTTTTGGGGTTTTGTCTTGCGGTAATAACGCGACTTCCTTCTTGTCTTTACAGGACAATAAAAACAATGACAAACTTAAAATAACTATCAGTATTTTATTCATTTTAAAATATTTTACCAGTGCTCTATAATAATATAATCGTCTCTATTTAATGTATTTTTAATAGAATCTGGAATGTTACGCCTTGGTGTATCTTGGTCTAATTTAAATCCTCTTTTTCCTTTAGGTGTAATGATTGGCATGTTTCCAATAGATTCATCTAAAATATCGTCTTGAGACTTCATCCAACTTAATAAATCTGTAATTAGTTTTTCTTTTATAGACTTCAGTTCAGGGTTTTGAGCTAAATTATTTTGCTCAAATGGGTCGTTTTGTAAATCGTACAATTCTTCAAAAGGTTCATTTTTAAATGCTTTTGCGCCTCGTTTTATAAAATAATCAACATTGGGTTTTCCTGTTAAGTTTTGTTCAACAACTTCTAAGGAATTATAATTTCGAATGTATTTATAACGTTGATTACGAATCATTCTTGATGGAAACACTTCAGAATTTAAAATATTTTGATTGGTCCTCACACCGTAAACGTATTCGTTAATTTGTACCTCGTCTCCTTTTAAAAGTGGCAGAAAGCTTTTTCCATCAATATCTTCGGTTGGCTTCCCTCCTGCTATATCCATAAAGGTTGGCAACACATCTGTATAATGAATGAGTTGATTTGATGTTGTATTTGCTTTTATCACTTTAGGCCAACGGGCAACAAAAGGCACTTTCAATCCGATATCTTTTACCGTAAACTTTCCCGAAACACCGTGGTCTGCACTATATACAAACAAGGTGTTTTCATCTAAATAAGCATCTACATACTTTAATACAGCTTCAATTTGCGTATTATCCTCTTCTATACTTCGGTAATATCCTGCTCTACTTTTTACGTACGATTCGCTATGCTTTTTATTCTCATTAAATGGATAAAACTTGAGGTTTTCAGTCTTTGGGTTTTCAACATCAAAATACTTCCCATGTGGATATTTTGATGTAATAAACATACAAAATGGTTTTTCTGCTGTTTTAAAATAATGTGCTATACTATCCAATGGGATATAATCTCTCGGCACGTTTTCTTTAGGAACAGGTTGCCACTCTATATCCCACTGGTAAACACTAGCTGGTTTTACATGACTTTTTCCTGCAAGTACCACTTCGTAACCCAAGCTTTTCATTCTAGACGTAACGCTTTCTATATTTGGTCTTGTAGCTGTATGGTTTGCAAAACAACCATTTTTAAGCGGGTATTTACCAGTAAACAATTGCGACCTACTAGGTGCACAAATGGCTTGAGCCGTAAATGCATTTGTAAATAAAATGCCTTCTTTTGCTAATCTATCTACTGCAGAAGTATTTACTTTTTCGTTACCGTAACAACCGTAATCATAAACATCTTGGTCGTCAGCTAGATAGAAAATGATGTTTGGTTTTTCTATATTACTATCAACTTTAGAAGCTATCGAGATTTCATTTTTATTTTTATTACTTGAGCAAGCTGAAAACAAAAAAGAAACCCCTAAAAGAACAAAAAATAAAACTGAAGATTTTTTATGCATTAGTCATGACAATTATTTTAGGTATTTATGGACATGATTTGCTTTAGGATAAGGTACTTTTTCGCCATTTTTAACCCAAGTTCCTGTGGGAGCTTTATTTGATTTTAACCAAGCTAACATATCTGCATTCATTTGCAAAGCTATTTCTATTTCTGTAGCGGTAGGATTATCTAAAATATTTCTTTTTTCAGAAATATCTTTTGTGATGTTATACATCTCAAATTCTTCTGTCTCGTAAAAATAAAACAGTTTATAATATTCATCTCCAATCCTTGTTTGAATTAATGTTGATGGCGAAAAACGTTCATCCATATATCCTGGTAAGTGCCAAAACAAATTTTTTCTTGAGATTCGTTTTTCTTTTCCTGTAAGAACTTTAGCAAAAGAAGCACCTTCAAATTTAGGATTACTTCCATCTTTCTTTTCTAATTTGGATAAATCCACTCCAACTAATTCTGCGAAAGTTGGCAAGAAATCAATACAATGCACAGCTTGGTTAGATATAGTATTTTCGGCAATTACATTTGGGTATCTAAATATTAAAGGCACTCTAAGTCCGCCTTCAGTCAATTTTCCTTTTCTACCTTTCAACGGATCATTTTCTCTTAACCCTCCATTATCAGAATAAAATATAAAAATGGTATTCTCTGTAATATCATCATCATAATTCCCATCACCATTCGGGTCTTTTAAAGCGCCATTTATTTTCCCAACATTTTGATCTAACAACTCAATCATAGAAGCATATTCTGCTACTCTTGGTTTTAAACCTCGTTTTAAATATTTATCGGTTAAATCTTTTCTACCCGTAACCTTAGTATGTACTGCATGAAATGGCACATATAAAAAGAATGGTTTTTCGTCATTTGCATTTTCCTTAATATAATTTACCGAGAAATCTCCAATAGCATCCGTTAGGTGTTTTGGCGTACCTTTTAAAAGAGACACATCTGCTTGAGCATGGTAAGGTTTTAAAATAGTGTTGATATATTCATCATCATAAGGCGTTGCCAATTCGTCTACAAATTCTGAATTAAACGTCCATCCTTCCTTATCAGAATTTAGGGCTAGGTAATACGATTTTGTTCTTTTTCCGTTAACTGGAGCTGCTATAATATGATGAATATCTGCTGGTAAATCAATACCAAAATCACCAACCAAAGGATGTGGTGTACCATGACTTTTCCCTACAAAAGCGGTTTGATATCCTTGTGTTTTTAGAACATCAAAAATATTAATACCATCCTCTGCAATTACTTTTTTTTGTTTGAATGGCTCAATAGGTACATTAGGAAATCCTTTGGTTCTTTTATCTTGTCGTTTTAAAGAACCTACATTATACACTTGGTTATCTATACCAGTAGCGTATTGACCACTAATTAATGCCGCTCTTGATGGGGCACAATTTTGGTTGGTATAAGCATTTGTAAAAGATATGCCTTGCGATGCTAATTTATCTATTACAGGGGTTTCATATATTTTAGAACCATTGCCGTTATTAGTATTCCCCGTGCTTACATCTGTCCAACCCAAATCGTCAGCAAAAATAAGTACGATATTGGGTTTTGATTTTTTCTCTTCATTTGATTGGGAGAAAGTCAATAATGGTAATAATACCATAACAACTGTTGTAATCTTTGAGAGTAGGTTCATTTAAATTAATTTTTACTTTTTTTTGATTTAAAACATCATTTTTATACAAAAGCAAGAATTACCTATCTGCTCCAATAACTTTAATAGCCTTCACATCTTCCCCATTAGTCCTTGCCTTTTGCTCAACAAAATAAGGTTGAAACGTATAATTAGATGCTGTATCCCATTTCGAATTTTCTTTTGGTAAATACATCTTCAATTCTTCAATTTTATAAGCATATTTTGGCTTATCTGCTTCATTGTTCCACTCATTAGGATCTATACTATGGTCGTAAAATTCTTCTTTACCATCTTCATATTGAATATATCTAAATCCATCTTTTTTGATGGCATGATTATTCATACCAAAGGTTGTAAGAGCTTTAGCCTCATTTAGTCCTTCATCATTTTGCATCATAGCCACTAAACTATTGCCTTCATTCCTAGTATAAGCGGGTAATCCACTTAATTCCAAAAGGGTTGGATAAATAGAAAGCATTTCAACAGGCGCATCAATTTTCTTTCCTTTAGGTAAATTAGGTCCTGCAAACATCAACGGTGCTTTTGTAGCAGTTTCCCAAAGGGCATGTTTGGCAAAGGTTCCTTTTTCTCCCAAGCGATAGCCGTGGTCAGACCATAAAACGATTACCGTATTTTCAGCATATTCACTTTGTTCTAAAGCATCTAAAACCCTTCCCAATTCATAATCCACATAACTGATACAAGCTAAATAAGCTTGAACAATTTTTTTCCATTCTCCAGTTTCTTTTGCCCATTCTGTAGATGGCATCATTGGTAAATCGTTAATTTTCATACCAACCGGTGGAATATCATTCAAATCGTCTGACTTATAAGGCGGTGTTTCAATGTCTTCTAAAGGATACAAATCGAACCATTTTTGCGGTACATATAAAGGCACATGAACACGTAAAAACCCAAGTCCCATAAAAAACGGTTTATCATAATCCCTCTGTAAACGTTCAATAGCCCAGTTTACAGATTGATGATCTGGCATGAGGGTATCGTTTTCAGGAAAAGCACCCCAATCGGTACTAGTTCTCCCATGAGTTCCTCTAATACCTTTACCAAATCCGTCCCAAACAAAACGCTTTTTAGGATAAGGGCCAAAGCCTTTCACACGTCCTCCTGATTCATCAAATAAACTATCTGGTGCATGAATATGAAACAATTTACCAATACCCATGGTGTGATAGCCATTGTTTTTAAAATTTTCTGGAAGAAATGTAATATCCTTGGTTGCCGGATTATCTGGTCTCCGTATTTTATTATCTGGTGTCATGCCATAAATACCTGTAGTAGATGGTCGTAAACCTGTCATTATAGATGCTCTTGAAGGCCCACAAAGTGGTGCCTGAACATGCGCATTAGTAAACGTTACTCCCATGCTAGCAAGCCTATCAAAATTTGGTGTTTTTACATTAGAAAAATTATCGATAGGACTTATCATATTGTTTAAATCATCTACTGCGATAAACAATACATTGGGTTTTGAGACTGCCTCTGTTTGCTCTATAGTTTTCTCCTGCTTGCAAGAAAACAAAACAGCAACCAATGCAAATATTACAAGATTTCTTTCCATTTATATTATTATTCTGCTCTGAATGCCTTTATTTTTTCCGTCAAATCTTTTACGATTTCTGGATTGCTAGCCGCAATGTTATTTTTTTCAAAAGGATCTTTTTCGATATTGAACAGCTGAACCACTTCTTCCTTTTTTCTAACAGGGTCTGGAACGATAATTTTATAAGGAGGAAATATTGCCATATTATAGAACATGCTATTTTCTATAGTATCAAAATCGTGTGCATATACTTCTCCAAAAATTCCTTTTCGCTCGTTCAATGCTTCTTCTTTTAAAACACTTATCCCTGGCAAATTGTCTGGTTTTTCAACACCCAAAATATCGAGTACTGTAGGCACCATATCTATACTACTTGTAATGGTTTCTTTATCCATTTTTGGAGTGATTTTTCCTTTCCATTTGTACATGATCGGTGTGCGAATACCCATATCATAAGGTGCGCGTTTAGAGTGTTTCAAATAGCCACTCTTTTCAGGGTTTTGTGCCCAACCGTTATCACATACATACACAAATAATGTGTTTTCAGTCAAACCTTTTTCTTCAAACATATCAAATAATTGTCCGCAAGTTTCATCAAACCATTCACACATCGCCCAATACTTTGCCAAATGTTCTGAGTCTGTTTTCTTTTTATACTTTTCGAATAAACGTTGTGGAGGATTATGAGGTCTGTGAGGTAAAAAAGGTGCGTACCATAAGAAGAAAGGTTTCTTTTCTTTTAATGCTACATCTACATAACTATTAATAGTATCTAAGCCTTTTCTTCCAATCTCTAAACCATAATCTCCATGACGTCCGCCACGTTTTGGGTCTCCATGGGTCATACCATCATCAAAACCACCTATTTTATGGTTCCCATGCCACCATTTTCCTGTTTGAAAAGACAAATACCCTTTTTCTTTTAACATATCTGGTAGTGTCGTTTGCTTTTCAAAAGCTGAAATTATAGGCTTATATGCTTCTGCTCTATTGGCCATGCTTGTTTTACGATCTCCTTTTACTTTTTGATACACCTTATCATTTCCTAAAATACCGTGATCTTTTGGATACAACCCTGTGATAATAGTTGCTAAGGATGGCGAACACAACGGAGTTGGAACATAAGATTGTGTGAAGGTTAAACTTTCTTTTGCAAATTGATCTATTCTCGGGGTTTCGATGTTTTCATCACCCATAAAACCATAATCTGTCCAAGATTGGTCATCGGAAAGAATAAATACGATATTAGGTGGTTGCTCTGTAGCTTCAGATGCGTCATTATGTTTTGCTGTATCGTTCTTAGTTTTATTCCCACAGGAAAAAACGAAGACAGCGATTAATAATATTAAACAGGTGTTTTTCACTTTTTTCATTATTGTTATTTGATTTATGGTTTGATTTATTATTCGTTAGTTATTTTTAGTACTTCAGCTTCATTTTTAAAACGTTTAATAGGCCCCTTATCTCCCAACAAATACATTTTTCTAAAATCTGAACCGTCTTCTTTTTCTCCTACAATAATTCTGGCATCTGGATGTGGATTATCTATAAGTGACGATATGACAAAGCCTGATTTTTCTCTGCTTAAAAATACTTTATTCTTTTTAAACGATGCTCCTCCATCGAAACTATCCCATCGGCTTATTTCTGCAAAACCATCAGTAGTTTCACTTTCCATGTAAATACTAACTTCTTTAGACGATTTCACTTCTAAATCGCCATTTCCTCTAGGTAAATCTGCATTCTTACTTTTTAGCCACGTTTTCCCATCCCATCTAAAATGTTGTAAGCGTTTGGGGCCACTTCTTCTTTGACCTATATCTGGACCAACCAATATACAAACTTGCGGATTTCCATCAGGGTCAACATCTGTTATTGCTTGAAACGTCCAGTCTGTTCCTGTAAGTGCTACCAAAGTTTTTTCGTCTGCCATTTCCTTGGTTAAGGGCATTTCTAAAAGTTCATTTTTAACATTATTCCATTGCCCTGTTTTGGTGTTAAACTTCATATAATACGCATTATGTCGCTCTGGTATGTGACCTCTAGAATCTTGAGTATTGTTTTTATCTCTACAAACATGATAATCAAACGCTACAATAATATCATCGCCATTACCTTTACTTACCCATGGGTACCAAGAATCTTCGCCTTCAATACTAGACTGACGTTTGTGTTTTAAAAACGATACTGGTGCTTCGAAAGTAACACCGTTATCTGTAGATTTTTGATATACCCAATCACTTCTATGAGCACCATGACGATAAAACAAGTACATATCGCCATTATCCATCTTTATAAACTGACTATAGGTGCCAAACAATGAAATATTATCTAATGTTGTCCAAGAAGAAATATCTAAAGGTTTTTTAGAAACCGCATGTAAATTTTTCCCATAACCATGATTTCCCAATAGATTTTCACCATGTTTACGCATGCCTCCATGGCCGCCAAAAGCAATATGAATATAGCCTTCATCATCAATAAGAAGTGCAGGCTTTCCATGGTTATCTATTTTCTTAGTACGATTTGGGTCTTTGCCCATTTCGCTTACTCCTGCTTTAAATGGGCCTTTCCATTCTTTTGTTTCGTGATTGTATGACGCTACATAGGGGTCTTCTTTAGCGCCTTGGTAAGCAACATAAGTAATACCTTTATGATACACCCCAGATGGATGTTGTACAATAGCCACTGCATTGCCAAAACCATTGTCTGCAAAATAGTCTACCATTTGCTCTTTTACTTCAACACTTGGTGTAGCTTTATTCTCGGATTTGCATCCTATCAGAATGAAACAAATGCAAATTTTAATTATATATTGTTTATTAATCATTGATGCTGATGTTAATTATTGTAGAAGCAAACCTTAAAAAGCGTCTCGAGATATGCTTCCACAACTAAACTTTATTTAAGTATTAGCTTTTTTGAAAATTGTTTTCCCTGTTCGTCTTGAATTACAATAAAATACATTCCTGCGGTCATTTCATGGTCTTTTGCATTGAGAATTAACTTTTTATCCCCCGTAGTATTTGAATATACTTTTACACCTAAAGTATTATAAATACTTAAGTTTTGCCAATCAGCAAAATCGGATAATATTGTAAATGTATTGGTTGTTGGATTTGGATACAATTTAATTTCAGATAGAAAATTAATTTTTGACAACATAGAACCTTGACATTCAGCACCAGTTTTCACTTCAATTTCATCGCCTTGTTCTGCATCAACTATAAAATGTTTTTCATGAGTCTCTAAAACCTGTACTCCATTTTTAATAACCTTATAAGGAGCTACACCTTTATCTATATCAATCGCTACTTTTCCTGTTTTAGTTGTGCTAATTTTACCTGAAACTGAAGTAGCTTCATCTATA
Organism: Hyunsoonleella flava; assembly: GCF_004310325.1. Lineage (GTDB taxonomy): Bacteria > Bacteroidota > Bacteroidia > Flavobacteriales > Flavobacteriaceae > Jejuia > Jejuia flava. The sequence goes on along the minus strand of NZ_SIRT01000008.1, from coordinate 96,413 downwards.
GTTACCTGATAACATTGCCTGAAATCACTATCCTTTATACTGATACAAAATTCATAAGTTCCAGGATTCAAGTCTTCAATGGTAGTTTCTTCAGTAAAATTATAATCGACACCATTTATTGAAACCTCATAGTTAAACTTTTCTAAAGCATTAATCACAATTTTACCATTACCCTTGCCTGTACATGTTTCACTAATTGCCTCAATAGTAAAATTATTTGGAGCTATCTCAGAAAAATATTCATAGTCTAACGTGTACTCAGTATAGGCCTTTCCTTCACTATCTCCTATAATAGTTTCATCAAGAAATTTTAAAGAGCTACCCTTCCCTAAGTATAAAGAAACGTCTGTTTTACCGTCTTTTAATTCTGTACGAACAATTCCAAATTCTCCAGTAAAATTAATATCTGAATATACAATATTAGAACTCGTACTGCTAGAAAATATATAATCGGTAATTTTTGTATCGTTAACTTCTGAAACAACCTTTGCTCCAGCAATAACATCGCCGTTAAAAATATGTTGTACAGACTTTACGCTTGTATTTGTAGATTTAGAAGGTTCAAAAATATGCACATAAGGTTTATCCCAAGCTTCTCCTTGTTGTCTTATAGCCAAAATCTGAGTTTTCTTATTAATATAACTCCCTTTTGCTTCACGGGTTGGCGGACCAACAGCTTTGGTATATTCTCTTGCTACACCAGACGGCGCAAACATATTCATGTAGGTATTTGTTTCATTTAAATCAAAACGCACATGAACAGCGGTATTTATAGGTTCTGTAACGTTAGTATTTTCAAAATAGCGCCAACCTGGAGATTGTACAATGTCTCCAATATCATTTTGATATCTGTTGGTTGGAGAAACAGCCAATTCTGTTCCATCCATAGCCATGATATTTGTAACATCGCCTAAGTTATGATAAATATAATCATGAAAATTATTTTCCCCTAAAGATTTTGATCGAAACATATCAAAATAATATCCTGTAGTTTCACTGGTTCTTATTGTGCTTAATGTTCTTCTTTGTTGGTCATCGTTTATAGTATCATCTAAAAACTGGGTAGCAAAGCTAAAATTTGGAGCTATAGGATCTTCTAAATGCTTTGGTTCTGCCCCAACATTCACTGTAGTATTCATCCACAAATACGAATTTGAATTCCATGACCCTTGTTGCCTACCATGCGTTGTTCCATTCACAATCATGGTATTATTTCCTGCATGCCTCCAAAAGTAAATTCTGTGTACTGGTTCTTTTCTATCCGCAACCGTTGGAGGTAAACCTGCGCCAGGAGCCATAATATAATTAGCCCCATAAAGTTCCATGGTGATGCCTGTACAATGAGAATGAACGTAGTGAGCACCTCCAATAATACCACAAAGTCCATAATCTTCATTGTTTTCTTCTACATAATTACGCTGTAGCGCTACTCCGGCATGTTTTATGATTACTGTTGGTTTCTCAAAATCAATTTCTCCATTAATAATACTTGGGATATCTGAACCCCAAAATAGTTGTTCAAAAGCACTTACATTTTCATAAGTACTTATTTTTATATCTGGATCATAACCTCCAATAGCGTCATAACCCTGTCTTAAGGCTATTTCTGCTTTTTGAACATAATCGGTCAGCCCTTTTCTAGATGCCAAATTATGTGTATATCTATAAACTTTTCTTGTTTGATCACTTTTACGCTTAGAATCACCAAAACGCACAAAAGTTCTATTAGGATGTCTTAAATTATCAAATAGAAAGTTTCCGTCTAATATTTGTGTATAATCGTCCATCACATTTAATTCTGGTTTAAGACGATCTACTATATTAAGCACCATAGTTACATTTGGCATAAAACTATAACTAACTGGCTCTGGCCAAATACCTTGGTCTCCAAATATGGGTAATATAGTTTGCGTGAAAGAATTCTGGCGCTTTGTTCCTGTGTTCCAAAAAACATTAAACATGCGTTCTCTTTCTGCATCATCTTCTACACAAAGTATAGTAAATAAAGACCCTGGAGCTGTTAAAATAGGATGGTTACTTACTGTTCTTCCATATCTATTATCTACTCCCGTAAATTCTCCTAATGCATTCATTGCTATATTGTGCACTGCTTCTTGCGCCTTAACATTATCGAAAGGAATTTTATTTCCTGAAGATTTTTGATACACCCTAGTTTCTGGTTTTTTTAAATAATTTACCATAAAATCATAAGCCATTGCAAAATGTAAGTACCCAGTACGAGGGTCCGCAAAATAGTTACCACTCATCGCTGTTTTATCAGGTGTTCTTGGAGCCAATTGCTCTATGTAATACCATAATACATCTGCAGCAAATTGTGCATATTTTTCTTCTCCATAAAGGTGATATATTAAAGCTGCATAAGAGGCGTGATTTAAAGTGCTGGCATGATTTGAAATAGCAGAACCTGCATTAGCTTCTGAAACATTATCATCTGCTGCTAATGCTGCAATGGTATTTAGAAAAGCATTTGGATTTGTAACGTGTGCATTTACTTTGGAGTCTATTAAACCTTTTACTTGAGATACAATAGTACTTGCCCAACTATGATTCTGAATTTTTGATAAAACTTCTGATTTTTCAGCGGAAGTCGTCCAAATAATTGGATGTTCTAAAGATTGTCCAACTAAGAAGAACACTTTGAACATCATCAATAATACTATAATTCTTTTCATCTTTTAAAGTTTAGATTTTATAATCTCCTATGGACTGAAACATTAATTTTAACTGGCCCTAAAAGACCTGATGTTTTTAATTCATCGTTTTTATTATAATGGTTCCAGGAAACAAATGTTGTTCTTTCATAGGGACGTTGTGTATCTTTTAATAGCCATTCCGGAAGTGGTTTTGCTCTTTTTCCTTTACGCGGATAATCAAGTGGTAATTTCTCATCGCCTATTAAACGGTTTGGCCATAAATTAGTCACTTTAACTTCTAAAGTATTCTTGCCTATCCTTACCCAATCATCAATAGGTATTCTAAAAGGTGCTTTCCACAATACTCCCGCACTTTTACCATTAACCAAAACCTCAGCAATAACGGATACACTTCCTAAATCCAAAGTCAAGCTTTTGTTAGATTGAAGCAGCTCTTCAGATAGCATAAATTCTTTTTGATAAGTGGCAGTTCCAGAAAAATGTTGAATGGCTTCATCTTTAACATCAGTCCAAGACATCAACGCATTAAACGTTTCCTTTTTTGAAATTCCTGAATTTAAAGGAAAGGAAACCTGCCAATCTTTTGATAAATCTATCGGCTCAGGCACAGATTTTACTTCGGTAGTTTTTGTTTCTCCAGAAACAGTTGTATAGTTTATTTTTCCAGCATAAGGTGTTACCCAATACACTTTATCATCTTTAATTGCAACTTCTGGTTTTACATTATCCTTAGATAATTTTAAAAGCTGCCCTTTAGGAATATACATTGTGCGCTCCTCTCCATCAGTTTTAAAACTGATTTTTAAAACCGTTTTGTCCCCTTCAGGAATCTTATTTTCTATCAATTCGTTCGTTACTAAAACATCATAAGTACTCGAAGCAACTAAGTCTTTTATTTTTTTGGTAACATCAAACGTTTTATAATTTTCTGGAATACCTTTTGTTTCTGCTTTAAACTTTCCAAAAACTGCCTTTAACACCTTTAAATCTTGATGACCTGCATCAATTTCTATATGTTCACGTTCTTCCGCATAAATCTGTTTTTTAGTATTACCAATTTGATATTCCATTCTAAATTCTTTTTTGTAACCCATAGCAGGATCGCAATCACAAAAAGCTCTCGTCATTTTAAAATCAAGTTTTCCATTTTTAACTGTTTCGGAAACTTTATCGGTAATATCTATCAACCCTTCTTGCAAAAAGGTACCGTATTCGGCTTTTACAATTTCTAAATTAGAAAGTGGTTCGGCTTTATAAGGCTCTACTTCTGTTGAAACTTTTATGATGTGTTTAGCATTAATAGGTTTTTTGAAGACAACAAATACAGATTGTTCCATACCTAAAGCTAAAGGCACCGTGGTTGTTCCGTCTTTATTTTCTTTGAATACCATCAAATCTTTTATTGTGCCTTTTTCACTATCCCATAGTTCTGGTTCTTTTCCTGAAACTCTAAAGCGCACCAAAATATCTCTAGCTTCTTTTCTAGTATTCGCGATAAAATAAATATCGGCATCCTCTGTTTTTCTATGGATGAAACTCAAATCTGTGTGATCACTGCTTTCAATTTTAAAATCGGGAGTTTTATCTTCTAAAATAGCCTCAAGGGAAGTGTCTTTTACTAAGCCTTTTGTCCATAGGGCTTCAACTTGTGTTGTAACAGTTTCATCACAATTAGGATAATTGGTTAAACTGGGCGATTGTATTGGCTTTTTACCAATTACTTTTGCGCCACCATCTACTAATTCTTTTACTTTTTCTAGTGTTTCTGGTTTTATAAATTCAGAATTTGGCAGTACCAATAACTCGTAAGTATTACCAACGGATGAATGTATTCTCCCGTTTTTAACGGTTAACTCCTTTAGTTTGTTAGCTCCAATCAAATCATAATCGAAGCCCATTTGTTTGATTTCTGGTTTTAAAAATGCGGTGTTTGGAGATGATTCTCCAGTAAACACCAATACATCAGCTACGTTTTTACCTTGTTGAAGTAGATACTGAGATCTTGCAATGTAATCCAAATAAGCTTTGCCTTGATTCCACCAAGTATTCAATCGGTTAAAATCAAAACCGTGATAACTCAATGCCAGACCTGGAGCAACGTCCCATGGTTGATGTACATACGTATGAAAAATAAATCGGTTGATTCCTTCTGCCCAAGCTTGATCTCCTATCGATTTTAATTGTGCTGGGTGTTTGTCCCATCCGCCAATACCTGTAAATGATTCTGCACCAACAATGCTGCTACCATTTAAATGCGCTATAGATGACACAAATTTAGCTGAATCAAAAAACGGATAACCTCCACTCCAAAATTCACACATCACAATATCGCCTTTGGCACCTACTTGCATATTATCAAAAGGGCCCCAGTACGGTTCTACAGAAAACGTTAAATTGTTTTTATGGCATAATTCTCTAAAATGACCGTAATAATTCTCCGCAATTAAATCGCCAATGGTTCTTCTAAAATCCCAAAGAAAACGTTCTGAAACTTCGCCACTTTCAACATAATAACCCGCTAAAGTGGGTAAGTACGATGTTAAATCATAGCCTCTTAAATTTTCAAACTGAGCATCGAAACCTGTAGTCCAATTTTGAGTTTCTACTTCATAACTATCAATGATACAATTATTAACAGTAGTTCCTATTAAATCTCCTAATTTACTAATAATGGGCTGAACTCCAGCTTCCCAATATGCATCTACTGCTTTTTTGCTCATTTTGTCTACCTCCAAGCCTTTGGCTTCTGGTGGTGCTGGTCTGTTGGTTGTCCCAATTGGTGTATGTCCTAATCTTAAAACTACCCAATCGCCTTTAGGAACGTTCCACTCTAAAAATCCATCTTCTGATAATTTTGAAGTTAAATTAACAATCGCTTCTTTTTCTATAATAGCCTCTGTCGAAATCATTTTTTTATCAGGTAACAAATGATTTCGAATGCGTTCTGAAAGCATTTTATAATCTAAACCATCAATTTTTATGGCTTTTTTGGGCTTTGGAAATGCTAAAACAGCAATATCTTTATAATAATCAAACTTAGTTTTTGGTTGTGGTAGTTTGTCTTTAAATGTTTGATTTCCTGTAATTACTATTTCACTTGAAACTACAGTTTGCATCGCATGTTCTGGCGTAACCCATGGCCCACCCGATGATGACCAACCTGGACCATTATGAAATGCCAATTCTAAACCTAAGCGTTTGGCCTCATTTGCAGAATATTCAAATAAATCTAACCAATCTTCACTCAAATACTTAACAGGTCCTTGCGGAAAACCCAGATGAACATTAAACAATTGTGCCTCTTGAATACCTACTTGTTTCATGGCTTCTAAATCTTTGGTAATTCCTGATTTAGATACGTTTCCACTAATCCAATGCCACCAAGTTCTGGCTTTGGCTTGGTTTGGTGGGTTCTTAAAACCTTGTTCTAATACAGACGAACTTACACCTGTGTTTTTTTCACATCCGCTGAATGTAAAACAGGCTACAATTACTATGACATACAGTATTTTATTCATTAATTATGTTCTTCTATAATTTTTGATGTTGAAATGATTATGGGTCCGATTAGTCCAGCAGGAATGGTTTCACTCTATTCATCAATTCTATTAACTAATCTTTAATTTTATCTGTTTCAGAAATTTGCCTTAAAGCTTCATCAAAAGAGCTATCTCCAAAATTATTACGGATGTATTTTAAATCAGATACCAATTTCTCCTCTGAATGTTTTGCGCTCTTAATTTGCTTATATCTCCATTCCTTTTTTTGGGTCAGGTATGGAATCATATATTTGTATCCTGCCTTGATACTTCTGCCATCTTTAGAAGACATATCCCAAAGATTTACACCTACCTTTTTACCAATAATAGCCAATTCCAAAAACCCATGTAAATTCATTACTGAGTAGGAAAAGGATTTTGTTCTTGCCAATTCTAAAGGCTGACTACCATCTGGCTCTATTTGGCTAAAAATTCTGTTTTTTGTTATTGTTGAAAGGTATGATTTAACCTCCTCTAATCTATTTAAATAAATTAAAATTTTGAGTAATTGTGTATCATAGTGTGTGCCATGATTATTTTCCCTAGTAGCTTCTTCTTTGCCTAACTTACTATTCTGTAGCCAATCGCTATAAGCTCTAAACCAATCAAACATTGCTCTTTCGGTTATACTATCAAGAGCTTCTTTCTGTTTAGCTATTTCTAAAAATTTTATGATTTCAATAATATCTCCAAACTCAATTATACCAAAACATCTTCCTTCTGATTTCCCCGGAACGCTCTGTCCGTAGTTAATATTAGGATTCATTTTTGTAGCTTCATCTACAAACCAAGCATTAATCAATTCAATATTTTTATTGGCATATTTAATGTCACTACTAAAAAAATAGGCGTTACAAAGCGTTTTAACTGCTGATATAAAATTGCTTTTTTCTACAATATCTGTGAAGTTATTTCTAGTTTCAGGATTTATTTCTCCATCCTTTCTAATATAAGGCAAACCGTTTTTAGTTTTCGGGTTTGGCCAATAGTAAGGTGCAATGCTCATATAATCATGCTTACTTTTACTTGGAGGCATTCCAGTTTTATGAACAACAGAAAACACCTTCCTATTTAGTAACTTATCTGCTTTTCTTATTAAAGTTCTATAGCTTTTTAAAGCTTGCTTATTTCCATTGGTAATAAGTATTTTTTTTGATTTCAATTCATCGAAATCAACAACATAAATCTTTTGACTTGAACTTTGAGTATAAGCACTACTGCACATACTGCTCAATAGTAGCAATACAACTATTTTCTTATAATGTTTTAGTATTTTAACCATACTATGAATCATATTGTCTATTAATTACAAATCATAAAGTCGTTATTATGACTCATTACCATACTTTAACCCAATGAAACAGATATATTGATAATACTTTACCCAAATACACAGTAACGTTTTTACTTACTGTCTTTATTGCAGCTAAACTTAAACAGCAATATGTTTAGAATTAACAGCACAACAATAATAATCATAGCTTTCATAACTTAATCTATGAACAATTCATCAATATATGGACCACTCGTCCCTGTTGTCTCTAACTTTATATTATTAGCACCAGACTTTAAGGTTATAATGGTTGGCACAAATTTCCATTCCTTTTCCCAACCACCAGTTGGTTTAAATTCTAGCGTTCTTATGTACTCATCATTTACATATAATTTCATAGGATGCATTTTCCCTTCGTTGTTATGCATGTACCTAAAACGAATACTGTAATCACCTCCTTCGCCATCGTTTTCCTGATACCAAGTAATGGCGCCTTCACCTCCTTTAAAATCTACAAACCCTGTCCCTTTAAATCGGCGTGCTTCTCTGCTTGGTTTAGCTGTTCCTTCAAGAATACCGTCTTCTGCAGAAATATTTACGCCTCTTCCAATCCACATATCTGCTGAATGTTCATCTCCCCAAAACAAGCCTTCGTTTTTACCAAAGGTTTCTTCCATTGCTAAAACTACTTTACCGTTTTGTTTTACAACGGCTTTTACGGTTGTACCATCTGATATACTAAATGGTTTAGAATAAGGCTGACCATTAACTTCAGGGTTATCACCGTTTGTTGTATAAAAAACTTCTAAATTCGATGTTGAAGTAGTTCCTAAAACCGAAATAACTTCGGTATCAATTGTAATTTCATTTGATAGATATAATGCTTTATCACCCAAAATTGCACCTGTAATTATGGATGCTTGTTTAGCATTCGGTTGCGCTCTTAAAAACAATCTTGTTTTTCCAAAAAACAAGGCTCTAAAATCGGATTTTGTTCTACTTGTTGGATCGATAGGATTTCCATTTTCCATAGACACTTTAGTAACATCACCTTGAATATTGTAGTAAATTTTATTTTCGCCGTAAGGATATAAATTATTGTTTTCGTCTAAGCTCTCTGAAGTAATAATATAACTGGCTTCAAAACTGTCTTCTGCTTCTAATTTTTGAACACTTGTTTTTAATTTTGATGGCTGTTCGCTGGTGTTAAACAATGTACGTTTTACCTCTTTACCATCAATATATGCAATAGCTTCTAGCTTCCCTTCTTTATAAGGTACCATCCACTCGCATTGCATTTGGTTCCAAACAGTTCCGGGTTTGTCTTTTCCTAGTGATTTACCGTTTAAAAATAACTCTACCTCGTCGGCATTTGAATATACCCAAACTGGAATTACAGTACCTTCTTTCATTCTTGGGTGTGCCCAATGTGGTAACATATGAATCATAGGCTCTTGAGTCCACTGGCTTTTGTAGAAATAAAATAAATCTTTCTTAAACCCTGCTACATCAAGTGCGCCCCCCATAAACAAATTAAATGGTAATCCACCGTGTACCAAACCTGCTTCTCCATAATAATCAAAACCTGTCCAACGAAAATGCCCACTATGCCAAGGTGTATCTCGCATCACCTCCCAATATTTTCTTGCTGAAACGCGAACAGTTGCATTATCGTAAGAGGAATTAAAACGTTGTTTTCTATTTCTCCAATTTTTAGGGTTGATACCTTCGTAGAAGAAAATTTCTTTTTCGGTTAAATTCGGCAACTCATAAGTCCCTGGCAATTCGTTATCTCGCCACCACGTTTGTGTTCTGTAATACCCACGAGTTTGCCAAGTGTGTGGCGCTTCTGTAGAAATAAAAGGCTTTTCTAGAGTTTTACCTTCAATAAAAGACTTGGTTTCAGAACCACCATTAACACCTTGAATATCCATGTCCTCAGGATTTCCTGCGCCAGACGTAAATAATCGTGTTGGGTCTAAATTTTTACCAAATTCAACCATCTCTGGCGCTACATCACTATGGGTTTCATTACCTAAACTCCACACGAAAATACTTGGGTGGTTTCGGTCTCTGGTTATCCATTCTTTTACATCGCGTTGCCACCATTCATCAAAGGCTTGCTTCCCATAATCTTGAGGTGCTTTTTTGTGCCAGCCATCAAAAATTTCATCCATAACCAATAAACCAATTTCATCACAGATATCGTAAAACATTGGTGGTGTGGGGTTGTGTGACGGACGAATGGCATTAATACCCATATCTTTTAGACTCTGTAATTTCCAACGCAACATAGGCTTAGTCCAGGCGCCTCCTAATGGTCCACCTTCCCAATGTTCACATACGCCTTTAAGTTTTACATTTTCGCCATTTAACCAAAAGCCTGTTTCGGTTTTCCATTCTACAGTTTTGAAACCAAACGTGGTTTCTACTTCATCAATAACTCTTTTTCCATCTAAAATTTGTGTTACCGCTCTGTAAACATTAGGTGTTTTTGGACTCCATAATTTGGGATTCTCAACTTCAAGTTGATAAGCTGGGTTGGCAACTGCTAATTTCTCACACTTACTCGTCAATTCTTTTCCCTCAGGAGAAAACAATTTCACTTCGTATTTCAACTTTTTTAGGCTTCCATTTATTTCAGCACCAATACTTACAATAGCTTTGTTTTCTGTTATTGATGGTGTTTTGATAAAAATACTGTTGGGCTTAAAATGGGTAGTGTTTACCTCAATTAATTTTACCGGTGCATATATTCCACAAGGATGATACCAACGTGCTGAGGGCTCTAAGCTATTATCTACTCTAACGGCAATGGTGTTCTTTCCTTCTTTTAAATGTTTTGAAATATCGTATCTGAAGCTGATGTAACCATAAGGGCGTTTTGCAATATAATTACCGTTTACCCATACTTCACTATTCATATACACGCCATCAAAATTGATGTATGTGATTTTAGAAAGGCTTTCTTTTTCTAAATCAAAATACTTTCTGTACCAACCAATTCCTCCATCGTGATAACCTCCACCTTGACCTTGATCGCCACCTTTACGCACCCCTTTTTCAAACGACCAGTCGTGTGGTACGTTTAGGGTTTTCCAAGGCGTATCATCTACATTTTCTTTTGAAAATGATGCGTTGTCTTCTAAAATAAATTTCCAGTTATTGTTGAAGTTTATTATACTTCTCTGTGTATAGCCAAAAGCAACACTTAAGATTAAAAATAGCGCTGTTAAAAGATTTTTCATTAGTTTGTTTTGTAGTAGATACTGCCTATAACAAACTTAACTTTTATAACTCTGGATATAATCCTGTTGTGTCCTGTATTTTTTGGTAGTTATAATTAAATTCTATTTTTCAAATAAGTACTTATGAGCACATTCAAAAAACATTCAAATCCATTTGTTTATTTCCTAGGCATATCATTCTGCAAGAAAGCCTTATCTCTAGGGAATTGCTGTTCTAAAAGTGCTTTTAATTTTGCTTCTGTTTTTGCATATTTTTTATCTCCTGAAAGGTTTGTAAATGATAAGAGACTGTTTTTATGCTCATACAATTCAGCTTGTAAAATTTCATTAGTAGTGCTATTTCTCCATTCGGTATATCGCCATTTACCATCAGTTGCAGTTACACCCATTATTTTTTTACCTCTTGAAAATAGACTGGTAGCATATGCGTCTCCTTTTTTATTAGGTTTATTAATAATTGGTAAAATACTTTTCCCATCAAACGACGGTCCTTCTAAACCACATAAATCAGCCAAAGTTGGAAATAAATCAACGTTTTCTACTAATGCATTTGATGTTTTGCCAACTTTTCGCTTTTTAAAATTAGTTTCTCTACTAATAATTAACGGTACTCTTGTGTCTATTTCCATATTAGAATGCTTACACCAAGCACCGTATTCTCCAATTTTATAGCCGTGGTCGCTCATAAAAATAACCATGGTGTTTTTTCGTAAATCTAAATCGTCTAAGGTTTGCATCACTTTGCCAACCTGCGCATCTACATAGCTAACTGAAGCGTGATACCCATGAATTAAAGTACGCGTTAATTCATCATCTAAATCGCCTTCTTTAGGAATGCCATGATACCCTTTTAACTCTCCCCAATTGGTTAATGCTAACCTGTAAACCCCTTCTGGTTTATCTCTAGATGGTATTTTAAAGCTGTTTCTGTCATGTAAATCCCAATACTTTTTTGGAGCATTAAATGGTAAATGAGGCTTACTGAAGCCTACAAACATCAAGAATTTATCGTCCTTTAACTTTTGTAATGCCTCTATGGCATATTTAGCTGCTCTACCATCTTTGTAGGCTTCGTCTTCAACATCAGCCATATCATAAGCAGGCCCTTTTAGAGGTTTCTTTCCTTCTTTTTCTAAGCGCTCTAAAATTGCTTTATGCTTTGGGTCGTTATAACTATTAGCTTCTTTAGCATGGTAAATAGACCATTCTTTTTTATCATCTGAACTATGATGATACACCTTACCTATACTTACCGTTTTATAGCCATTTTTATTGAATAATTGAGGCATGGATACTACATCTTTATGTACTTTTCTTAGCGGTGTAAAAATGCTATAAATACCTAAAGTTTCAGGACGTAATCCTGTAAGTGTACTCATTCTAGATGGTGCACAAATGGCTTGTTGTACGTAAGCCTTATTAAACATAACACCTTCTGAGGCTAATTTATCTATGTTTGGTGTAATGGCTGTTTCGCTCCCATAGCACCCTAATTCTGCTCTTAAATCGTCTACATAAAAAATTAAAATGTTTGGTTTTTCATTTTGTGCAGATAGTTTTAAAACACAACACGTGATACAAATTAGTAGAAATAGTTTCTTCATTTTATTATTTTAGTTTTTAAATATACCCAAATTTTGGGTTTAAAAAATTGTTTTGGCTGACAAGTCCGCGTTAGGGATTGAACGGCATGTTTGAAATCCCCGACGCAGGAGGGATTGAGTAGTGAAAGCCCGACCCCTTGTGGGTAACGCCCAAATATTTATTTTAATTGGTTATTGATTTTGGTGACTGTACAACACCAGCTCCTTTATCGAAACTCCACCAATCTATAGCTCTTCTATCCATGCTGAATTTATAACCCCATTTTTCCATATAGTAATCTCTTGGTCTTACTTCATCACCTATTTTAGCCAATTGTTGCTTTAATTTAGTGTCTAAATCTTTTTGAACATCGGCTAATTCTGGTTTTCCTAACAAGTTATTTTGTTGGTATGGATCTTTAACATTATCGTAAAACATACTTGGGCCTTTTGGTGTAATGGCATAAGTGTATTGTTTGGTTCTTATACCACGATAAGGCTGATCTTTATAATTTGCGCCAAAAGGTGCCACATTCATCACTAAAGCAGCTCTATCTGCATCTGGATCTGGATTTTTTATTAATTCTGATACATTTTCTCCCTCTATATCTTTAGGGATTTCAATATTTGTTAAGGCCAATAAAGATGGTAAAATGTCTGGTGTGGTTATAGGTGCATTTACAACTTTGCCTTTATTACCGTTAATATTGGGGTACCTTATTAAAAATGGCACACGAATAGCTTCGTCCCAAGCCAGTTGTTTTACAAACGGTTTAACACCGTGAGCACCCATCATTTCGCCATGATCTGCAGAAAAAACTATTATGGTGTTTTCTAACAAACCTAGTGCTTTTATTTTATCAATTACGCTTCCAATAGCTTGGTCTGTTGCAGTAGCGTGTGCATAATACCCTTGTAATTCTTTACGAGCTCTTTCTTTGAATTTATCAGAAATATTAGGGTTTAAAGTTAACGACTCTGGCGGGTACATTGCCTTATATTTTTTTGGTGCAGTGCCATGAGGATAATGTGGCGTTGCTATTGAGATTACAGCCAGAAATGGGTTATCATCCTTGGCATGCTGTTCTAAATAGGCAATAGCATCTTCGGTAATTGCAAATGGCGAGTATTTTTTCCAGTGCTTTAGTGTTGTGTTTTCATTATCATAATAAGGCATTTTAGTGTAATTATGAGAACACTCTAAAGCTCTCCAAAAATCGAAGCCTTGACGTCTTTCTTTTGGAATGTATGTTGAACGACCGTGACCATCTAAATGCCATTTTCCCCAATACGCTGTGCTATACCCTGCTTCTTTAAATAATTCTGCCATAGTAACCTCTTCTGCTGGCATGTGCAAGTCGTTTAAAAACATTCCAGTAGTCGTTGGAAACTTACCTGTAAATAGCGCTGCACGATGCGGTGTACAAACTGGTGTTACTGAAACTGTATTGGTGAAATTCACAGATTCTTTAGCAAAAGCATCAAGATTTGGCGTTTTTACATCTGGATTTCCTGCATAACCCAAAGAAGAACCTCGCCATTGGTCTGTAAGAATGTAAACGATGTTTGGTTTCTTTTGGTTGGTTTCTACTAGAGCGTTTTCTTCATTTTGCTTTACTTCTTTTTTACAACTCGATAAAGTAAATACTAGTACTAAAACAACTACTGAAAATAATTTAATTTTCATTTTTATGATTGAATTGTCTGTTTGTTTATTGATTTATCTTTTTCACACCTTCCTCTGTAGCAACAATTTCTTGAATAGTGCCATCTTCATTGTAATACAAATATTCTACACAAGTGTTTCTACTAAACTTTGAACCGCCTTTCCAATTTTGCCAGTGGTAAAAAAAATAATCTTGCCCTTTGTAATTTACGATAGAATGATGGTCTTGCCTTTGCTTTGGATTGATAGCACCTTTGTACTCAAATGGCCCATACGGATTGTTAGCCATTCCGTAAAAACCACCTAAACCTGCATTATAAGAAAAATAATAGATACCATTGCGTTTGTGCATGTAACTGGCTTCAAAAAAGTTATCGCTTCCATATTCAATGGTTCTTGGTGTTTCTGCTAACTCTAAAAGATTGTCTTTTAAACGTGCGACTTTAGGTTCTCTTACGCCCCAGTACAAATACACTTTTCCATCGTCGTCCTCAAACACACAAGGGTCAAGCCATTTGCCTTCAACACCTTCAATCCATCCTAAATCTTTAAACGGTCCTTCTGGAACATCGCTTACAGCAACACCACATCGCATATCGTCTTTTGAACCTTTTACAGAGTGTGGATAGAGTAAATAGTATTTATTGTTTTTGTAAATGGCCGTTGGCGCCCACATCCATCCGCTAGCACCCCAAGGAATATCTTTAGAATGCAATACTTCGCCATGGTCTGTCCAGTTTACCATATCGGATGAGGAAAACGCACGATAACCATCCATAGAATCGTAAAATGTAGCGTCTTCCATATCACGAGACGTATACATCCAAACTTTGCCATCGTTCCATATATGCGCAGAAGGGTCTGCAGTACGAATATGACGAATTACAGGGTTGTTATTAACTTCTGAAATTTCTTCACTTGTTTTCTTCTCTTTTTTTGATTCATATTTACTGTTTTTACAGCCCATAAAAGTGGCAATGAGGCAGAACAATAAAAATTTTAATTTCATAAGATTATAGTTTGGATACGAACTTATAGTGCCCTGGTTGTACTAAGAATTCATTTTTATTCCCTTGGTTTGAAATCGTTTCAATGCCATCAGTTCCATCTAAAGAGCCGGTAGTTCCAGGTAGAATCACTTGAGCTGTTGTATTTGGAGGGATCACAATTTCCAATTGAAATTCGTCTCCAGTGATTTCCCAAGAAGACGATGCTTTACCATAAGGCGTGTTTAATGATGCTGACGCAGAACTAAGGGGTTGCCTTGGTTCTGGAGCAATGCGAATAACTTTATAACCGGCTTCTAATGGTGCAATGGCGCCAATTCTTTCATACATCCATTCGCCAATGGCGCCATAAGCATAGTGGTTTAAACTATTCATTTTTTGTGGGTTAAAGCCTTCTGCTTTGCTGTAACTATTCCAGCGTTCCCATATTGTAGTTGCACCTTGGTTTATGGAATAAAACCAGGACGGATAGGTTTCGTTAAACAATAATTTATACATCAAATCTATCTCTCCCATTTCGTCCAGAACTTGTGATAATAGTGGTGTACCTAAAAACCCTGTTCTTAAATGATTATCGGCTTCCGCTATTTTTTGCAATAAATACGTTTTGGCGTTTTCTTTTTTTTCTTCAGACAATAAATCATAACCTAATGCCAATAAATATGAAGTTTGTGTTTCTTCAACACCTTTTACTTTTCCCGATTCATCAAAAAACTCATTTTCAAAAGCATTTGCAACAGTTTTAAATAAGGCCTCATATTTAGCTTGTTCTTCTTTTTTACCTAGTACCTCTGCGGTTTTTGCTGTTAATTTGGCTGAATGTGCGAAAAACGCTGTACCTATTAAACTATGTGCTGTATCTCCTTTATTATCTCCATTAGCTGGTAGCGGTTGCAACCAATCTGCAAAAAAGCCCATAGAAGATATATAATTTTTGGTTATAGTCTCGTGGTACGCTACCCACCCCATCATGGTTTCAAAATTCTCCTCAAGAATTTTTTTATCGCCTGTTCTATTATATATATCCCAAGGAATTATGGCGCAGGCATCTCCCCAACCTGCACTTACTTTATTGTTAAAAAGGACATCTGGTACTACCCAAGGAATAGCACCATTATCAGATTGTGACTCGCGAACACTTTGCAACCAACTTGCCCAAAATTTATGCACATCGGCATTAAAAATAGATGTTGGCCCAAATACCTGTGCATCTGCGGTCCATCCCATACGTTCATCACGTTGTGGGCAATCCGTTGGGATGTCAAAGAAATTACCTCTCAGACCCCAAACAATATTGCTTTGTAATTGATTTAGTTTTTCATGAGACGATGTAAACGTTCCATTTTCCTCAAAATCGGAATACTGCACCAATCCGGTTACCCAATCAGTTGATGGTGTTTTTGAAGTATCAAATCCGCTTAACTCCACGTATTGAAACCCATGAAATGTAAATTTTGGCATCCATTCTATCACGCCATCTTTTGATGCTGTGTAATAGTTTGTAGACAAAGCTGTTCTATAGTTTTTTGTATAGAACGAACCATCTGGAGACAACTTTTCTGCAAAACGAATTTTAAGTGTCTCCCCTTTTTTCATGGGTACTTTTAGTAGTGGCACACCTACCATATTCTGCTGAAAATCGAAAATAAAAGCACCATCTTTTTCTACAACTTCCTTCGCTTTTAATTCAATTTTAGATTTAACCGTGGTATGCCTTTTTGGTTCTAATCTTATGTCGTTAGTCACTGGAAAAGCATTTACTGTTTGCCAATCTTTATCACTAAAATTATTGGTGCTCCAATTGGGCATTTCTAAGTTAGCATCATAGGTTTCTCCATCATAAATTTCAGAGAGTCGAATTGGCCCGTTTGTAGTTCCTTTCCAGCTCCCATCAGAAATAATGGTTTCCTTTGAACCATCTTTCATGGTTAATTCCAGTTGACATAAAATTTTGGGTGTTTCCGTATCGCTCCAATACGATTTCATCCACCCTAATCGCCCTGAATGCCAACCCGAAGCTACTTCAACGCCAATGGTATTTTGTCCAGATTCAATTAAATCAGAAACATCATAAGTAATGGTTTCTATGCGTTCTTTATAAGGTGTGTATCCCGGAGGCATCACATCATCACTTACATCTTCGCCATTTATGGCCACATCAAAAACGCCCTTTGCGGTAATGTATAATCTTGCTGAAGCCACATCGTTAGATAATTCGAAGCCTTTTCTTAAATACTGTGGCCTGTGAATAATATTGTCTTGACTACCCATAACCTTTTCCTTTTTGGTATCCAAACCAATCCATTGGGCCTGCCAATCTTTGTTGGATAACAATCCTAATTCAAAATGATTGATGTCGCTCCATGCAGAAGCTTCTCCATCTTGGTTCCAATACTTTACCTGCCAATATACTTTTTGGCGAGACTTTAAAGGTTTTCCTTGGTATTTTACCCAAACAGACTGGTCTGTCATTTGCTTACCCGAGTCCCATAAATCGGCATTATCGGGCAACAAATCTTCACTGGATGCAACCACAATTTGGTAGGCTGACTGATGCTTAACACCTTCTGCAACCGGTAGTTTCCAAGAAAATGTTGGAGATGCGTCGTAAAACCCAAGCGGGTTTTTAAAGCCTTCGGAAATGGTTAAGTCTTTTGCTTTTTCTATGGTTTCTTTTTCTTTACAAGAAATAAAACTTAAAAAAACGACACATAAAAGTGTTAGTAGAAATGTCTTTTGTCTGGATTGAATATTCATTAGATTTTAATTTAGTTTCGTTTGAAATTTATAGGTGCCTGTACCTACGTTTTTTAGTTTTTGAGCTTCGTTTTCAGAAGTATATGGAAGGTAAATTTCAGCTGTTGTGTTAGGAGGAATTATTACCTCTAAATTAAACAGATTGTCCTTTACTTCCCATGAAGATGATGCTTTGCCGTAAGGTGTATTTACACTGGCTGATGCCGAAGTTAAGTACTTAGTATTTGGTACGGGAGCAATTCTTATTTTTTTATAACCTGGTTCTAAAGCAGCAATTCCTGCAATTCGTTCGTACATCCATTGTCCAATAGCACCGTATGCATAGTGATTTAAACTATTCATACTTTGTGGGTTGTAACCATCCTTTTTGCTAAAACTATTCCAACGTTCCCACATAGTTGTTGCTCCTTGATTTATGGAATAGAACCAAGATGGATAGGTTTCTTTAAAAAGGATTTCATACATCAAATCTATCTCGCCCATGGCATCCAAAACTTTTGGTAATATTGGCGTTCCTAAAAAGCCAGTTCCTAAATGATTGTCTGCTTTTTTAATTTCTTCTAATAAATGTTGTTGCGCTTTTGCTTTGGTTTCTGGTTGTAGCAAATCAAAATATATGGCAAGCAAGTAACTTGTTTGTGTTTGTTTTTCACCTTTATATTTACCATTATTGTCAAAAAACTTAGTTTCAAAAGCAGAAGCAACAGAACCATATAAAGCTTTATATTTTTTTTCATCTTCTTTATTTCCTAATACACCAGCTATTTTAGATACTAAATGTGTTGAATGTGCAAAAAAAGCAGTATTAATAAACTCTTTGGGCGTATCTCCTCTGTTCCCTATTTTCCCTTCTTTAGTTGGGTAAGGCTGTAACCAGTCAGCAAAAGAATGCATATTGGGTATATATGGTTTATCTTTCACTTTAGTTTGATAGTAACCCACCCATTTTTTTGCAGATTTATAGCTTTCTTCAAGTACGGTCTTATCACCAGTTATGTTATAAATATCCCAAGGAATGATAACACTGGCATCTCCCCAACCTGAACTAGCATTATCTCGTTGCAATACATCAGGCACTACAAAAGGCACTAAGCCATCATCATGCTCCGTTTGTGTTTCTCTTAAACTTTGTAACCAAGCCGTCCAAAAGGCATGTGTGCCGTAATTAAATAATGATGTGGGCGCTATAACTTGCGCATCGCCTGTCCATCCTAATCGTTCATCACGTTGCGGGCAATCGGTTGGAATATCAAAGAAATTATCTCTTAATCCCCAAGTAATATTACTTTGTAGTTGATTTAGCTTATCATGTGAGGAAGTAAACGTTCCGTTTTTATCAAAATCAGAATGTTGCGCTAAACCTTGCACCCAACTGGCATCTGGTTTTTGGTTATCATCAAAACCACTTAACTCTACAAATTGAAACCCATGAAACGTAAACTTTGGCGTATATTCAATAATTCCATCTGTGGCAGCTATATAAAAATCGGTTGATTTTGCTGAACGATAATTAGTTGTATAAAATGTATTATCATTTAATAACATTTCAGAAAAACGGATTTTTAAAGTATCTCCTTTTTTCATAGGTACTTTTACTCTTGGAACTCCAACTATATTTTGCTGTAAGTTAAAAATAGCCGTATTGTTTTTTGCAGTAACCAATTTTACATTATCAATTGTAGTCTTCGTTTTAACTGTGTTATGTCTTTTGGGTTCTAACTTTACAGAATCTGTTATTGGCTCTATTTCCGTTTGAACCCATGTTGAATCATCAAAATTGGTAGCTGTCCAATTTGGCATTTCAAAGTTCGCATCATACACTTCCCCATCATAGATGCTGGCTAATCGAATAGGACCATTCGTTGTTCCTTTCCAAGTTTCATCTGACAAAATAATTTGTTTTGAACCATCTTTTAGGACAATTTCTAACTGACATAATATTTTTGGAGAAGTGAACTTTTTATACAATGCCTTTCCTCTACTTATTCTCCCAGAATGCCAGCCTGAAGCTAACTCGACTGCCAGAGCGTTTTCTCCCTTTCTTAAAAGTTCTGTAACATCATAAGTTAATATTTCAATACGATGATTATAAGGTGTCCATCCCGGAGGCATAACATCATTGCTCACATCCTTTCCATTTAAATGCACGTCAAAAACACCTTTTGCTGTAATGTATAATCTTGCTGAAACAACATCTGAAGGCAACTCAAATCCTTTTCTTAAATATTGTGGCCTGTGCATTAAGAAGTTACGAACGCCTCTAATATTGTCCTTTGCTGTATCTAATCCAGTCCATTTTGCTTGCCAATCACTATTTTTTAACAAACCTAATTCAAAGGAATTGATAGCGCTCCATTCTGAAACATTTCCATCTTGATTCCAGTAACGTACCTGCCAGTATACTTTTTGACGCGACTGTAACTCAGTTCCCTCATATTTTACAAAAGTAGAGTTTGAGCTTTCTTGCTTCTTAGAATTCCATAAATCTGGTTCTTGAGGCAACATGTCTGCACTTGAAGCCACTACAATTTGAAAAGCCGATTGACTTTTAATATCTTCTGAAATGGGAAGTTGCCATGAAAATGTTGGCTGCTTATCATAAAAACCTACTGGATTATGGAATCCTTCCGAAATTGTTAAATGCGTGGGTTTTTCCACTGAAGCATCGTTACAAGAAAATAACCCTGTAAAAATTGTGAGCAGTAAAATTTTAAAAATAAGAGGTTGACATTTCATAATGACCTGAAAAACTAGGATATTGAATGGATATGCAATTTCCAATTTTCTAAAAATAAAACTGTCCTGTTGTATCTCGATTGAGAATGGATAATTTTAATTAAAATCGATTGACACAACACCAATACTCCTCTAGGAAAATATCTGATAAGGAAAAACCTCATATAATCGAGTTAGACTAAAATACGTTCTTTTTCCACAACTTTAACCCTAAAATCTCAATAAAAATAATGGTTCATCACATTTTATGGAAAGCTATTCTGCTCAATTATAATGACTAATTATGTATAGTAAGGTTTAATTATACTGAAACTCACTATCCAATTTTACGCCTTCAAATGTTTTATTTTTTGGAAGATCAAATGCATAGCTTGTCTTTTGGTCCCAAGGCACATCTATATCGTGCGTTGTTTTAAATTCCATAACATGTCCACCCCACTTGCGATCATCCGAGATAAAATGAAAATGATGACCAAAAGCATTAATATTACCAATATATTCAGGACAATAAAAACCAACTAAAGTGCCACTTATATTTTCAGCTTCAAAAACAGGGCGTATAGGCAATAGCACATCGAGCCCATCTTTAAATGGTTTTTCAACCTTTGGCACTCCACCAAGTTTTACATAATCCAGTTTTACAGGCACTCTGTAGGCATAAAAATAATGTTCAGATTCCATTTTGGTATTCAGCTTGTTCTGAAACGAAGGATAATCTACTGGACCCTCTATTTGAAAAACACCATCCTCGTTAAAAAAAGTAGCATCAGCATAGACAATTTCATCTTCATCTTGCCCAACACTTATTTCTCCGTTTTCTCTTATTCGATATGGTACACCATCTAGCATAACTAATTCGCCATCGAGATAATCAAAAGACCCTAAACCAATATCACCTTTGGTTTTGAGTTCTGAAACTTTCAAATCACCATCAAAAACCTTATTTACAAAGGCAAACCAAATGGAATATTGGTAAAATACATCCGATTTGGGATTCTTAATTTCTGTTTTTTTATCCACTTCATGTTCAGCTTTCGATACAATATGTTCTTTGTTATCCTTGCAAGAAACCAAGAAGATTATCAGCAAAAAAACACTTACTATTCTAATCATCTTTTACACTAGTTTTAACTTTTATTATAATTTTATTTATTTTTATCTAATCTAGTTTTACCCTAGCGCACATTAATAACTATGCGACGGTAATCATATAAACGAGATATCTCATTTTGGTCTGCCAACTCAAGAATCAAATGAATCGTTTTACCTTTAGCATCCTTAGGAATAGTTAGCTCAATAATTGAATTGGAAGGATTAGTTAGAAAAATATTTGAATCTTGATAAGTTCCTGCTTCATTATAAATCCACCAATTAAAACTTAAAACATCATCATCAGGATCGGAAGAAGCTGATGCATCGAGTTTCACCTGTTCACCTGCTTCAACATTTAAATAGTGAATTTTTTCATCTGCATCTCCGTTTATGGACGCTATGGGGTGATGATTAGCTTCCTTAAAAGGCTTTATACACCAATCCATCCTACTTTTAAAATCCTCAAAATAAGCCCGTCGCCATCTCCAAACTGGCACATATATGGAGCTATAAGTAGTATCTGCCACCTTATCTTCCCATTCATCAGACACTTCGGTATATAGATAATAATCGCCATAAGTGAGTTCATCAGCATTAACATCTTTATGTCTTGAAGCTACATTTTTAATTTTTTCTTTTGAAAATCTACCACTCCAGCCACCCCAACTCGGTTGACTAATATCTGATAGCCCTTGATGTAAAAGACCTATCCAAGGAATAGTTCCGCCTCCTTCTATAAAAACTAATTTTCCTGTTGGGGTTTCTCTTAAAGGGAATAACCCTCCTAAAGCTCCATGGTTTTTTATATGTTCTAAGGCCCATTGATGTTGTCCAGTAGCATCATAGGAATAAGGTTGCCATGCATGGGGACCTTTTTTATCTTCATCATTTGACTTTCCCCAAGCCCATGCTGGCCCTCCGTATGCATAGGTTTGATAATTACTGCGAATCCAGTGTATTTCTGGATAATTCGCACAAATCCAAGCTCCAGCGTTATCTTGCGCACCGTTTTCAAACACCCTAATTTTTTTTAAAACCTTTAATAACTCTGTCGATGTATGCGTACGTTTATAGTCATTTAGTGCCTGTGCCAAGGTATTAGAGCCTGCGTTTACAACAATATAAATTAATCTTGGGTCCTCTTTTTCAAAAGACTTGATAAGCAACCTTGAACCTGATGTACTTTTACCCTCACCTACATCTCCCATACCGTACCCTGGTTGCCCCGAGGCTACTATAGACAATAAATAATCTGGTTCAGGCCATCCTTTTCCATGAATCTTTAAGTTTTTAAATACTTTAGAATATCCGTTTATAAGTTTCTTAAATAGATCTGGATATAGACGCTGACGCTCCGGTAATCGATGCTTACTGTGCAAATATTTACCAGAAACTGCGATGAGACCTTCCAAATCAAACTCATTTGAACACATAAGCATATGCGCCATTTGTTGTTCTTCATCTGGCTCATTACCCATATCTGCTAGAATAATTAACCGTTGTTTTTCAGATTGGCAAAATACCAGCGCACTAAAAAAACATAGAAAACAAAATAATTTATACGATTTCATATTTTAGTTTTGGATTCGTTTTTTACAATTGCTATGTCCTGCTCTACCCACCTAGTTATCTGTTTCCAGTCCACAATCCCCACCCTATTGGTCCATAAAGGATTAAGGTTTTGTGCCATGGCCTTTTCGGTATACTTTTTCCAAAATACAAGGGCCTTCTCCAATGCTTCAACTGCTAACTTTTGGTTTTCTTTACTATTTGTTGCTCTATACAAGGCCAAATATGTAGCACCCTCAATTTTATAGGCATAATATTTTCCTAAAAATGAAAGTGTGGCAATATCATTTAAAGTGAATTGCAATTCCTTATCGTCTCCTGCCTTCATTTCTTTAATACCCAATAATGCCTTGTCTGAAACATCATGAAGTTTTTTAACCACATCAAAAGGAGTTTTTAAAGTCGTTGTTTTAGCTTCGGAAACCATCTTCACATAATCAGGTATGGATTGATTTCCTGATTTGGGATGTACGCCCAAAGAAATAAAACGATTTACATCATGAAACCCTGTTTCGTTACCTGCCTGACTTGGACGGCTCTTACACCCTTCAATATACCATTGAAAATCTAATTTACCCCAATGGAACCCCGTAGTTATTGGATACACCATAGATGCATTTTGCCATGCAGAAAATAATTTTTCGGCATCAATTCCAGAGAAACGGTCTGTTAATATAGCTTTAAAACGTTTATTTGATATCGTAGGATCGTAACTTAATCTACCCCACAATAACCATTGATACCAATGCTTAGAAACTTCAATTTGGTTAGGTGTTTCAGGATTTTTAGTTAAAAAATCGCGTCCCCAAATCCATTGGTCTGAACCAAAGTAAATGCCTTTCGCCACGTCATCATATGGTAGGTTACTAATGAACTCTCTAGTAAAATCTGGAGCGCCCCATCTAAAATAAAAGGTGTCGTCATTTCGTAAGCCCCATAAGGTTTTCATGCCTTTAATTTGCTCAACATAGTTAGCATTTTCATGAAAAGGTTGTTTTGTGGCACTATAAACATGGGCTTTCGCATACTTAAAACAGAATAAAAACTCTATGTTATCAGCCTCGACTACCGCTTTAAATTTTTCAGCAATTTCTCTTGCACCAGATTGGTGTTGTCTATGTATAAATTTGAATTGTCTATTGGGCATTTCTTTGGCAGCGTCCAGAATACCCATGGCATAGGTGTCATAAGCCCATTCTTCACGCTCTTTATGGTTGGCGCCCTTCATGTTTTCACCTGTGGTTAAACCAATTCCAGCCAAATCTGGATAGGTTACAAACATTTGCTTGATGCTTTTTCTGAAATAATCTGTAGTGATGGGATTGTCTCTATCGTCTGTAATTCCATATTTACCTTTGGTTCCATAATCAAAAATATTCCAAGTGATAAAATGAAAGTCAATGTTTCTGCTTTTGCCATAGGCCATTACCTTTTTCCAAAATTCAATCTTTTCTTCAATAGTCATCGCTTTTAAAACCTCAACATTGTTTATTATTTCAGGCGCATCAAAACCAATCGCCATTAAACTATAATTTTCCTTCCATTTTACGGTGGAACGTTGTACATCATTAAGAGCGACATCTTCATAACCGGGTACTTTCACTAAGGATGGAAACGGATGTAAATTCCACAATGAAATATAATTATAGCGATAGCGGGCCATTGTGTCTATGTAGTCCTTCCAAAATGTAAAATCCCACATGTGGGGAATATTGTACTGTGCCGCATCACTTACATCTGTGTAGCTGGGAGTTCTTACATCCAAGGGAATATTAAATTTTGGCCCACGTATTTCCAAATATGGATTTCTGACCATAGGTTTTACATCATCAATACCGTAAAGCTTTATCTGTTCTGCCAACTCTAAAGCACCATACATTAGTCCTGCTTTGTCATGCCCAATAACTTCTATCCTGTTGTTAGCGATATCGATTTTAAAGCCTTCAGGTTTTAGAGTATCAATATCTTTGATTGATAAAACTATATCTGCTCTATCTGATTGTTTAGCATCAATACGTCTATAGAGCGAACCCAAAGCTGACTCAACATCTTTTAAAGCAAATGAAACCTGTGGTGTATCAGATAATGTAACAACATTTATGTAGTTTTCCTTATTGCTACACGTAAAAAACAAAATACAATAGCACAAACAGAGAACGGTATATACCCTAAAAGGTTTTTTTCTCATGAGATTATTCATAAAATTTTAATCTCTTAAATCTACCACATAAAAAAATGATAATCATCCTGCTCTTTACTGTATTGTTATTTTAATAAAACAAAAAAGCCAAATAGTTTATAAACTACTTGGCTTGTTATACTTAAAAGATCTTGATGAATTAGTTTTTATTAAATCTAAAAAGAACGGAAACCTTAAACCTTTCTACCATTATTATCTACTTAGTAGTAAAACTCCAAATTTGGCCTATGGTAGTGCCTCCGTTGCCATCATTTACAACAACTTTAAAATAATAAGTTGAGGCCGCAGTTAAACCAGTAGCCTCATAAGTTATTTCAGACTGATTTTCAGAAACTTTTGTTGTGGGATCGCTATTGGTGTCTAAATAAACATCGAATGTTAAAGCATCGCTATCTACATCACTAGCAGTCCAGCTTAGTGTTGTACTCGTACCATCAATTTCTGAATTCAATGCAGGAGCTATTAGCACTGGCGCAAAAGGCAAATGGTTTGAAACACCATCACCTTCAGTCAAAAACTGGCTTACAGACGAATAAGCGCTTTCTTCTCCTTTAATATCTCTTGATTTCAATCGCCAGTAATAGGATTTGCCTTTTTCTAAGGTAATAACTCTAGAGGTTGCCGAACTTGAAACATTATATGCCAATGAAGAAAAATCACTATTCTCAGATACTTCTACTCTGTAGGTAATTGGGTTTCCTTCGTTGTCGGTAGAAGCGTTCCACTCAAAAACCACATTATTGTCAATACATAATGTATTGCTTAATGGATAAACCTGAACTGGCACAGTGGGTGCAGTATTTTCTGGTTCTGGTTCTGGCCCGTTATCATCTCCTCCTCCACTACTGCATGACAAAAACATACTTGTAATTATGGTGACTAAATATAAATATGACTTTTTCATTTTAATTCTTTATTAATTTTATAAATACTGGTTTATCCAAATTCAATTTAACAAAATAGATTCCATTTGGTTTATCTTCTATATTTAAAGATATTTTTCCTGCGTTAACCTGATGTGTTCTAACACTCACCAACTGCGAATGGATATTATAAACTTCCATATCAATAGTCTTTAAACTATTGGGAATATAAATTTCAAATAATCCGTTAGATGGATTAGGATAAGCTCTTAAATCTTTAAGTAGATTAATGGTTTTGGATAGCTTACCTTGGCAATCATCCTTACTTGTAATTTGTAGATTATCACCATGGTTTACATCGACATAAAAACGAGATTGATAGGTTTCCAAAATTTGCTGGTCATTAATGTAAACAGCATAAGGTGGCGTCCCAGAATCCACGGAAACCTCTACTGACTTTTTATCTAGCAATATTTTTCCTGTAAGACTTGCACCGCCCTCAATCACTACCTCATAACAGTGACTGTAATTTTCTCCAACCACTTCTATACAGAAATCGTATGTTCCTGGGCTCAGGTCTTCAATGGTTATGTCTTTGTTGAAATTGTAGGTTGTACCAGCGATAGTTGTCGTATAGTCATGTGTAGCGTCTCCTGAAATAACTAGCTTTCCGTTACCTTTGCCCTCACATGTTTCTCCAACAGCCTGTATTGTAAAATTATTTGCCGCTGTTGGGTCGGTAGGTACTATATCTAAATCAATAACTTGGAGATATAATGGCTGTGCACTACCAGAACTATCTTCCATTAAATAATAGTATGCCTTACCATTTTCTATGTGAACAACGCCGTGGTCAAACTGTCTTCCGCTAGTAGCTTCATAAACTTTCTCAAAATTATCAGTTCCACCTTCTGCTTTGTATACAACAACCCTACCGTTATTTAAGCCTACTGTGTAAACATTAGCCCCTGATGTGTAAAAAGATCCTGATATAGATTGTTCTGTAGTTATAAACTCTGTAGCACCTGCTGGCTTATAGGTATGTAAGTTTTTAGTGACGTTATTATCCAAATCTCGTACCTCACTCTTAATATGTACATCACCGTTGGAAGTAACTGTCCAATCAAAACCTCCTACAATGCGCACTCTATTTGGGTTTGTTGTCTCTACGTAATCTCCTGGTTCCATAACTTTTATAAAATCGGCATCCCATAATGGCAGACTAAAAGATTCACCTTTGTAATTTTTCCAACCTGTAGCAGCCGTTTGATCATCTGAATAGGCATAATACACCCCGTTTTGATAAAGATATTTATCATTATTATTTGAAGACCTGCGTTGAAAACCAATACGAAACTTTCCGTTTACGTATTTCATATCACCATAAAGTCCCCAGTTATAATCAATTCCTGGTTGGCTTTTTGCATTTAACCTATTAAAATCTATGAAGTTGCCCCATTCTCCAGTATTGGCATCATATTTTATAAACTTAAACATACCATTGTTATTTCCACCTTCACGCATGAGCATAAAAGTCTCCCCATCGTCATTTTGGAAGAATCTTGGGTATGTTAAGGCACGAAATTCAGATTGTGGAGCAATCCCCGGCATTCTTAAATGCTTATATCCTCCTGTACCATTTGGAACAAATTTATCCAAAGTAAAATCAGCATCTGGCAAAGAAGCTGCATCTTTAACAGAATATGAATATCTAAAGTAATCATTAGCCAAACTACCATCGGATGGTTTTGTAGGACTATAAGCATGCATATCATATAACAAATGTATAGTACCATCTAAAGGACTAACACCTACAGCTATAGTATTATGTGATTCTCCAAGCCACCATCTATTCTGAAACCCAGTATGTCGGTGTGGAAACTCTATAGTCGCCATTGTACCAGTAATAGTATTGTAGCGTGTTAGCATTACATGTCTATCAGTTTTTCCTCCACGGTACCAGGTCATAAAAACATAGTGATTATATGTTTTTATAGCATCTCCATGGGCAGAAATATTACGACCAAAAACGAAATCATAAGAATCAGGGTTGCCATTGTCAGGAGCATCTCTGTCAGTAGATTTACTACTGCCATTAAAATGTAAACCCAAATCAGTTATTTTAACTTCTTTTTCTAAAACAACCTGTGCATTAATTTTAATTGAGAAAGCAAAAAGGAATATGCCTAACATAGTTATGCGACATACCGTTATAAGAGTAGGTATTTTATTCATAGCTCACTATTTTTCTTATAATTTATAAAATTAATTATTTTAATGTTTTGAAGTGTCCTGCACTATAGGGTAATAAGTTGTTTAGTATTAAAAAAAATATTCACAAGACATACACCTAATTAAGTTAGAAAACCCATTGAACACAAGTCTAATATTGGGTTTACCGAATTAAATTTGAACGATTACTCCTAAAAAAACTTATCGAATAACCAGCTTTTTATTGTACGTTCGTTGTAAATCATCAACAACTTTTATAAGATAAACACCAGGAGTAAAATTTCCATTATTTTCAATGACTAGTCTGCCGTCAGTAGTTGTGGTCATATAACGCATATTTCCAAGTATATCATATATTATAATATTAGCCCTACTCATACCATTTAGCGCTACGGTAAAACTTCTGGATGTTGGATTTGGAAACACTTTAACAGCGAGACGTGTATGCTCATTTATATCAGTACTCAAAGTTGTTGATTCTACTATCCATTTAGACCGGTTATCATTGGCATCAGCCAAAATATTATAATACGCCCCATTTGATTGATGGTATAAATATCTATTCGATTCTCTTGCTTCAAATCTGTAAGTACCATCTAATTGGTTATAATATACTGTCCATACTTTATCAGAATCTTGGTTAGGGGGTTCTGCAGAAGAGCTTATCACAGCGTAAGGCGTGGAAAATGCAGATCCTGTGGCGCGTAGCACCCCTCTTTTTTTTGGATCTATACTATAATAATCATTACCATTATGCGTCGTGGCTAAAAATCTGAACTCCAAATCTTCTAAGTCTTCCACATAGTCACTTTCTACCAATGTACTCTGTCCGCTCGATGCCTTTAAATACTTTCCAGTAGCTAAATTCTTTATTCTATACACATCTCCTGTTAAATCTGTAGGATCGTTTATTTTAATTGTAATGGTATTCAGGTTAGAAGAAACTGTTTCATTATTGGCATTGTAGGCAATAGCTTGTATATTATGAGTTCCTTCTGTTGAAGGCGTCCAGTCAACTGAAAAAGGTGCTGTGGTATCTTCTCCAAAATAGGCATCGTTTACCCTAAACTCAATTTTTGAAATACTGCCATTTTCATCAACTGCGTTTGCAGAAATTGGCACCGTTTCTCCTAGCATAAAAGTCTCCCCATCATAAGGAGAGGTTAATGACACCCTAAAAGGCTCTATATCAATATCTAGATCTATTATCTGAAGATACAAAGGTTGTGCATTACCACTTTTATTTTCCATGAGATAATAATACAATTTCCCATTATTAATATGAACTCTACCGTGATCAAAAGTTCTCCCCGAAGTAGCTTGATACACCGTAGTGAAATTATTCGTACCCCCTTGAGCCTTCTGTATAAAAATTCTACTATTTTTTAGCCCAATTATAAAAATATCATTCCCAGCAGTATAAATGGCTCCTGCTCCAGCAAAGTCTTCAGAAGTAATAAAATCAGATGCTCCAGCAGGTTTATATGTATGCAGGTATTTCGTGACATTATATTGATTATCTTTTACTCTACTTATGATATGTACATCTCCATTTTCAGTAACCGTCCAATCAAAACTACCCACGATATGAACCTTATTTGCTTGCGTTGTCTGTACGTAGTCTCCAGGCTCCATAACCTTTATAAAATCTGCATCGTATAGTGGTGTTGTAAAACTTTGACCCTGGTGGTTTTTCCAGCCACCAACCCCATCCTGATTATCAGAATAGGCATAATATACGCCATTTTGGTATTGGTATTTATCATTATTGTTTTGGGACCTTCTCTGAAAACCAATTCTAATTTTTCCATTAACATATTTCATATTACCATAAAGCCCCCAGTTATAATTAATTCCTGGTTGACTTCTAGCATTTAAAGCATTAAAATCTGTGAAATTAGACCAGTTCCCTGTTCCTGCATTATATTTTGTAAACTTGTACATCCCATTGTTATTACCCCCTTCACGCATTAGCACGAAAAGGTCTCCTCCATCATTTAGAAAGAATTTAGGATAGGTTAATGCTACAAATTCTGATTGCGCAGCACTTCCTGGCATTCTTAAGTGTTTATATCCACCATTACTATTTTGAACGAATTTATCCAGAGTAAAATCTGCATCAGGTACCGTTGCCACATTAGGAACAGAATATGAATATCTAAAATAATCATTTGCCAAACTGCCATTAGACGGCCTAGAGGCACTATAGGCATGCATGTCATAAAGTAAATGTATAGTGCCATTTAAAGGGCTCACACCAACGGCAATGGTATTGTGAGATTCGCCAATCCAGTATTTATTTTGATAGCCGGTATGCCTGTGTGGAAATTCAATAGTTGCCAAGGTACCTGTAACTGTATTATAGCGAGATAACATGACATGACGATCGCCTTTCCCGCCACGATACCAAGTCATAAAAACATAGTTATTGTAAGTTTTAATACAATCGCCATGGGCAGAAATATTACGACCGAAAAAATAATCATAAGGTGCATTGTCTCCCGTATTTGAAGCACCACTAGACACCTTACTCCCATCAAAATGCAACCCTATATCAGTAATTTTTACTTCGGTTTCTAAAACAACCTGGGCATTAATTTTAATTGAGAAAACAAAGAAGAATATGCCCAAAATAGAAATATAGCATACCTTTAAAAGAGTAGTTTTTTTATTCATAGCCAATTGTTTTTCTTTTAATCCATAAAAATAGTTATTTTCACTTTTTAAAGTATCCTGTACTATCGTGCAGTATATTGTTAAGAATAAACTATATAAATTAAATCACGGAACTATATAATTCCAATTACATCACCTAAGATAACTTTAAAAGTGGTGATTTCTTAATATGGATATTTAATTAATAAGAAAAACTCTAATTATACTCTCTAGGAACTCTATATCTTGCCTTGTTGGCTAATCTGTTTCTTTTAAATCGTTCTTTTTCTGGGTTCCAGTGTAAAGTCTCATTGAATTCATAAGCCATATTAGCGATGTTACAAATGGTAGAAGTTCTATGTCCAATTTCCACATGGCAGATGGGTTGCTTTCTAGTTTTTACAGCATTGATCCAATCTTGATAATGATTTCCATTGGTTTTAAATATGGTTTCCATATCTAAATTCATATCTAAAATGATGGAAGATGGTGTACTTTCTAAGTATTTTCTGCTAACATCCATTGATCCTGAGGTACCTATAAAACGGACTCCCCAACCACGTCCAAAATCTTCATGAACCATCTCAATACCGTTCTTATAATACATTTTTAATCCTCTAACGGCATTGGGGTCTTTAGGGGGAACATAAGTAATCGGACCAGAAAAATCCATGTCAAGAAACCATTGTACAATATCGAACATATGCGCACCCCAATCTGAAAGTATACCGCCAGCTGTTTCTTTATAATTGCGCCAGCTTGGATATCCTTTCACGGTTTTAGGAGCAATTTTGGAATTATAGGCCAATAATGAGGCTGGTCCACACCATAAATTCCAATCAATTCCTTCAGGAAGGGCCTCTTCAGGTAGATTATAAGGTTTTGCGGGATCTCCAACATTCACTATTACTTTCTTTAAATCTCCTAAATATCCCTTATCAATAATTTCTTTTGCTTTTTTAAACCTATCCCAAGAACGTTGCATGCTACCCACCTGTAATATGCGATTGTACTCTTTAACCGTATCCACCATGGCTCTACCTTCGTTTATTGTATTCACCATGGGTTTTTCACAATATACATCCTTGCCTGATTTCATAGCATCTATTGATTGAATGGCATGCCAGTGATCTGGTGTTGCAATAACAACGCCGTCAATATCTTTATCCTCCAATAATTCTAAATAATCAATGTATGTTTTTACACCTTTGTAACTACTTATACCACGATGACTAGCATATTTACTCTCAACGAGGTTTTTAAACCAAACTTGTTTTGGCAGCCATACCTCTGCACCAGCAACTATTTGAACATCAGTTTTAGATGTGAAATAGTTGGCTAAAATACCTCCTTGTTTGCCCAACCCTATGAAGCCTAAATTAATTTTGTCGCTTGGGGGCGTAAAACCTTGTCCCAAAACATGTCTTGGTATAATACTAATACCAAATACAGAAAGAGCACCGTTTTTGATGAAAGCTCTCCTAGTGGTCTTAGAGTTAATTGCAATTTTATTTTTTTTAGCTTTTTTGGGCATAGTTTACTTTTTCATATTCAACTATTAGTTACGGCATATAGAAAACCTCTTCCAAAGGAATAGAAACAGGAGAGTTGTCTGCATTAACTTCCATTATGTCAGCCATGTAATCCCACCATTTTTTTACTATAGGGTTATCAGCTAAGTCTTGAGAACCACCTGAACCTGATACTTTTTGGAACGCAAAAAGCGTACTAGTTTCTTCGTCAAAGAAAATGGAATATTCGCTTACACCATTATCCTTTAATAATTGCTTTAACTCTGGCCATAATTCATTATGTCGCTTGGTATAGGCCTCTTTTTGCCCTTTGTTTAGTTTCATTTTAAATGCTAGCCTCTGCATAATGTAAAAACGCTTTTATTTTTAGTTTAAATCTTTTTTTAAAGATACATCAGATTTTTTTTTATTCGATATAAAAAAAAACATTCTATCTTTTACCAAGATAGAATGTTTTTAAAAAAATATGTTAAGTACCGAGTATATTACTGCTTTACTATTTTCTTAGTAAACGCACCATTATCGCCTTGTATTTTAACAAGATACATACCGCTTGATAATGCACTTGAATCTAAAGTAAGAGATGTTTCACCATTTACTTCTCTAGATAAAACTTGTTTACCTATAAGTGAGAATACAGAAATAGAGTTAACATCTGCAGTTAAACCTTTAATGCTGATCTCACTATTCACAGGGTTAGAAATAAAAATTGAGCTTGAGTCAAACTCTTCATTGCTTAACGTACCTGCTTCTAATAACCACTGCTGATTCAATTCAATTGGATCAGTAATAGCTGGCCCTTGGAACCAAAACCCGTTAGCATCAAAAAATGCCTGATCTTGTTCAGTTAAGTAAGAATTAGCTGTTTTGGCTTGAATTAAAATTATTTCTCCACCTAATTCCCAAACGTTTTGCACTTTATCAGTCATACCTGAAGTAGCATCGAATTGTTTGGTAGTAGAAAACACTTCATTCATAGCACCTGCACCAGCCATTCTCATAACACCTCTTGAAACACCAGGTCCTCCCATATCTATAGTATAAAACGTTGATCCTGAAATTACTGTACTATTTGACATAAACCTGTGCACTTGTGTTTCATCGTTTGCATCAAAAGCGACAGGCGCATATTTCCCTAAAGTGTCATCGTAAGCTAAGTAATTGCCCGTTGCCATGTTTCTTATACGATACGTTTGGCCATCACGTGCAGTGTTTGGTTGCTCAGTAGCACCTTGTGCAAAAGAAAAATTTTGAACTGTAAATGCTAATACCATTAGCAATACAATTCTTTTTAAAGTAATTTTTTTCATAATTATGAAGTTTTAGTTATTTATTCGTTTAAAATAAATAAAATTTTTGGTGTCACCTATCCTGTTGTATCCTGTTTATCAGGATTTTTACTTTTAAAATTTAATTTTTGTGTTCAAAACCTAATTAAAAAAGTGTTTTCTTATAATAAGAAAAATATTATTCTTACATGATTTTAAGCAGTTACTTTTTTAAATACTACTTCGATTAAATAGAAAAAAATATCATCTTTTGGAAAATCTCACTGACAATCCACGATTCATCTATCGCTCTTCAGACTGTTGAGTAAAAGTTATAATCCACCATTTTTATAGTTATCTTAAGAGTAAAATTGTTTTATTTAACTGTCAACTTAACCGTTTTCAGATGTTCTTTTAAAGACGATGCCCCAACAGAAATGGTAAATGTCCCAGGCTCTACCACTTTTTTCATATTTTGATTTAATACATTTAACTCATCAAAACCAAGCTTAAAACTTACCGTTTTGGTTTCTCCAGGTTTTAGTGTGATGCGTTGAAAACCTTTAAGCAGTTTTAAATATCTACCCACGGATGCATAATCATCACGCACATACATTTGAACCACTTCATCTCCAACTCTATTGCCTTTATTGGTAACTTCAACTGAAACCGAGGTTGATCCATCAGCATTAATAGTAGTATTATCTAATTTTGGTTCGCCATATTCAAACGTAGTGTAACTTAAACCATACCCAAAAGGGAATAATGGAGATTTATCTGCATTTTTAAATAAGCCTTTACCCGAACCTATAAAATCTGGACGCTCTAAATACGTTACAGGAACCTGCCCTACAGATCGTGGAAAAGATACTGTAAGCTTACCTCCTGGATTCACATCACCAAAAATAGCATCTGCAATAGCATCTCCAGAACGCATACCTAAATACCATGTTTCTAAAATTGATGGGATATTTTCTACAACATAATTGATTGATAATGGTCTACCATTAATTAAAACAGCAACAATAGGCTTGCCTGTTTTATGGATTGCTTTTACCAATTCTTGCTGCACACCATATAAATTTAAATCGGCTCTATCTACACCTTCACCACCAGTTTTTCTTGAACCTCCAATAACTAGAACAACTGCATCAGACTTTTTTGCTGCTGCAATTGCTGCGGGAAAACCTGCTTTAGAATTACTTAATAAATCACAACCTTTTGCGTAATTAATTTTTACTTTATCACCTACTTTAGCTTTTATTCCATCTAAAGCAGAAACATAAAATGGTGGTAAACCGGAGTAGCCTCCTAATAAAGAATAGGTTCCTTTTTTAGGTCTATTTTCATGAGCATTTGGACCAATTACAGCTAAAGATTTTATGTTAGACATATCCAAGGGCAATACGTTATTATCATTTTTTAATAAAATAATTGCTTTTTTTGCCATTTCATAAGAAAAATCTTGATGTTCTTTTTTACCAGCATATACTGTTTTAGTATCAATCTCTTTTGGTTTAGTGTCGAATAAACCCAAATTATATTTTGCGGTTAAAATACGAGAGGTAGCTTTGTCTATATACTTTAACAACTCTGGATTCTGTGTAACCGTATCTTTTAACACTTTAGAATTGTATGCTGCTAGTTTTTCGTTCTTTCCAATAACTAAATCCATATCAACACCCGCTTTTAAGCCTAAAAGAGCTGATTTAGTTCTAGTTTCAGCAATAAAATGCATAGTTCCTAACCTTGCGACGTCATTATTATCAGAAACAATAAAACCATCAAAACCTAGTTCATCTCTTAAAATATCTTTTAACAACCAAGTGTTCATGTGATTTGGAACTCCATTATAATCTTGATGCCCTGGCATAACAGAACCTACCTTTGCTTCTTTTATAGCAGCCTCAAAAGGTGGTAAGTAAACCTCTCTTAAACGACGTTCTGACATATCACTAAATCCACCATTGATACCTCTTCTATTTTCTGGATACCCAATAAAATGTTTTGCAGTTGCTATTACGTGATTCTCATCAAATCTTTCATCACCCATACCTTGTAACCCTTGAATAAATGCAACACCCATTCTAGACACCAAGTAAGGATCTTCTCCATAAGATTCTTCTACCCTACCATATCTTGGATCACCAGAAATAACATCTAAATTAGGCGAATACGTATGGGTAACTCCTAAAGCTCTCGCTTCTAGAGCTGTTTGTGAAGCCATTTTTTTAATCAATTCAGGTTGCCAAGTAGAAGCTGCTGCAATAGCTTGCGGATATACAGTGGTGTTACCATAATAATCAAGTACAAGCCAAACCCCATGAAGTGCTTCTGCATACTTCATATATGGAATTCCTAACCGTTCATTTGCAGGAGCATCTTGCGTCATTTCAGCTATTTTTTCGTCTAAGGTCATTTGACTTAATAGTGCTTCGACTTTTTCATTTATTTCTTGATCTTTATCATTTCCTGCTGAATTTGATGTGCTAGACTGACAACCTGTAAACAATAAGCTAACTGTAATAAGTAAGAAGAGGTATTTTTTCATTTAATTTAATTTAACCAATATTCGACTACTAAACTAAAAGATATTTTTTCTTTCCCTATCCTGAACTGTCTTGTATGAAAAAAGGCTAGAGATAAATATCTCTAGCCTTCTCAAAACTAAACAATTAAAAAACTTACTGCTAATTAATTTCTATATCCATTATTAGTTGGATCTGACTCTAATAATGCAGGATTATTTTCTAGTTCCTGAAGTGGAATTGGTAATTTTACGTGATAAGGTCTAATATTATCAGCTGGAGTCCAAAAACGGTATTCTAAATTTTGGACAACATCTAATAGAATACCCCATCGTATCAAATCATATCTTCTGTGCATCTCTGCCGCTAACTCCCACTTACGCTCATCATAAATTGCTTCTCTAAATTCTTGTTGGCTTAAACCTAAAATAGCTTCAGCTTCTCCTTGTGTCGCAAAGGCACGCTCTCTAATTTTTCTAATATATTCGAAAGCTGTATTTGGGTTTCCTCCTGGACGCTCGTTCTCACATTCTGCAGCCATTAAATGCACATCTGCTAAACGAAATACCATTCTGTTATCAGAGTGATTAAACCTTGGAGATCTATCTAACTCCAAATTCCAGAATTTTGCCATGTATGGAAAATTTAAGTCAAACCCTAAATAGTTATCCACTATATTTAGCTCTCTTCTTAAATCATTCATCGGGAATTTCTCAGCAAAGTCTTTAGAAGCTACCTGTAATCCAGTACCATTAAACGCTTCACCTCTAGCAGCTAATGCATCTCCCAATGCAGCTCTTTCATCTGAATTTGCTGGCTCATCTCTTAAACGAGGATTAAACATGCTTGGGCGCCAGTTATTGTTACCAGCGAATGATCTCCCTGGGAATGCTGGATCAAACTGACTATTAATATCTCGAGCAAAATCTAAAGACCAAATAATTTCATCATTGTATTCGTTAAATTGATCAAACACTTCATTATAAGAATCTAATAATCTATGAGGAGATTGGTTTATAATTTCTAAACATTTGTCCAAACCTTGCTGCCATTGTTGTTGCTTCATGTAAATTTTAGCCATTACAATAGCTGCGGCCCATTTTGAGGCTCTACCACTTTGATCGCCAGTGTAAGCAGTTTGCAAGTTATCTTGGGCAAACTGTAAATCCTCAAGAACACCTGCGATGATTGTAGCTTCTGGAGTTCTACCTAAAGATCCGATTTCTTCCAAAGTTAATACCTCCGTATAGTATGGTGCATCCCCCCAAAGGTTAGTAATATGCCAGTAGCATAAGCCTCTGATAAATCTAGTATCTGCAATGATATCAGTACGAACACTGGCATCCCCTACATCCTCATTATCTGTTACTCTTTCTATAATAACATTAGCATTTAGTATAATTCGATAAAGGTCTTTCCAAGTATCTGAAACACTCATTTTTTGAACAGACACGTCTGCCAAGGCCTCATTCAGTGTGTAGTTTCCTATTGGCTGAACAAAATTTGCAGAACGGTTAGGTTCAATAATATCTGCACCATTATCGTAAAAATGATCCAGCCCTACTTGACCGTATAAAGAGTTGTTCTTTAAAATGGCATACATACCCTGAACCGCTTGTCTTGCATCATTTTCCGAAGCAAAAAATGTTTCAGGAGAAATAAGTGCTTTTGGATCTTCTTCTAAAAAGCTTTCGCAACTAAAACATGCGAAAACCATAAAGACGTATAAAATTATATTTTTTGTTTTCATATTATTTTTTTTTTAAAAAGTTACATTTAAACCAAGTGTTATAACTCTTGGGTTAGGATATTGCGCACTAATATAGCCTTGTAAAAGGTTATTACGACCAAAATTACTTGCTTCTGGGTCTATTAACCTGGTATTAGAGAATAGCAATAAATTGGTTCCAGATAGATAAACTGTAGCATTTTTAATACCATTTAATCCCATCTTATCTGTTGGGAAATTGTAAGCCAATCGTACCGTTTTTAAACGGATATGAGATCCATCTTCAACATACTCAGAATTAGGAGGTGTATTAGTTACATTGTCTCCTCCTGCTCTAGGAATATTAGAGGTTGGGTTATCAACCGTCCAACGGTTACGTATGTCTCCGAATTTAACAGTCTCTCCACGGTTGAAATAATTGTTCCTCATTGATAGGTTGTATACTTCATTACCTTGAGTTCCTTGGAAGTAGAATGAAAAGTCCCAGTTCTTGTAAGAAAAATTGTTTTCAATACCAAAGATTAAATCTGGAAAGGGGCTACCTAACACCACTGCATCTTCTGTTGATGCGATACCGTCTCCATTTAAATCTTCAAAGTGAGATCCACCAACGATTTGAGGGTCAGTTCTACCTGACGCATCGATTTCTTCTTGACTTTTCCAAGTACCTAAATATCTAACTCCAACAAAAGTAGGAACAGATTCTCCTACAATTAAACGGGTATTGCCTGAACCTAAAATAGGATCTGCAACAATATCAATAAAATCAACACCACCAAGATCTAGAACTTCATTCTTGTTGGCTGATAATGTTACGGTAGAATTCCAATTAAAGTTTGATGTACTCACATTTGTTGAATTCACTAAAAGCTCCCATCCTGTATTTTTTAGAGCTCCTATGTTTTGTAATTGACTATTAAAACCTGTTTGTCTTGGAATAGTTCTTTCCAAAAGTAAATCTTCGGTTTCCTTATAGTAATAATTAAATTCTGTAAATACTCTACCACCAAACAATGACGCTTCAAGAGCAATATCAAAAGAACTTGTGGTTTCCCATTGTAAATTAGGGTTTGCAGGCCTACCTAAAGTTAAACCAGGCACTTCTGCGCCATTAAGTGTTGTGTTTGCTCCTGTTAACAATCCAAGAGTACTGTATGGATCAATAGCTTGGTTACCCGATTTACCCCAACTCGCTCTTAATTTTAAGTCTTGAAATACATCTTGGTCTTGCATGAAATCTTCCTCCGTTATTTTCCAAGCAGCCGCTATAGAAGGGAAAAACGCATATTTATTACCTTCTGCAAAACGAGAGCTACCATCTGATCTACCTACTAAAGTTAAAAGGTATTTATCTTTATAAGAATAATTTAAACGTCCGAAAAAAGATGCGAATTGAAAACCAGTAAAGTCACTTGATACTATAGACCTTGTAGGGTCGGAGTTATTTAAATTATTAAATCCAGTAGCATCACTAGTAATACCAAAAGCTTCAGCCTGAGCTATCTCTGTAGATACTTTTTGAAAAGAAGCACCTGCAAGGGCGGTAATACTATGATCTTCACCAAAATCTGATTGGTATTGTATAGTATTTTCATTGTTCCACCCATTAGTATTTACAGTACGGACGCTGGCAGTTCCTTGTCCAAAATCCCCAATCGCAAGTAAACCAGGCAACTGGCTAGAACTAAATCTATTTTGCTTCGTATTGTTAAATTCTGGACTAAATGTTGAGCGGATAGTCCAATTTGGAGCTGGACTATACTCCAAATATACCGTTGCTAATAAGTTATTAGTAAAGGTTTCATTCGTGTTTAAGGCAATAGCAGCTAAAGGGTTGTTGAATGGTGAACCAACTACCTCATCAAAACCATTAAAAGAACCATCGTCATTAAAAGCAGGTTGTGTACGAAGTATTCCAAAAGCTGCCTGACTAAAACTGGCCAGTGGATTATCTTGTTCTAGTCTTGAATAATTTAATCTAAACCCAGCTTTTACTTTATCGCTCAATTTAAGATCTAAATTTGTTCTAAAAATGTATTTTTCAAGACCAGAGCTTTTTACAATACCTTCTTGATTAAAATAATTTATTGAGGTATAGTAGTTTACATTATCAGTAGCTCCAGAAATGGAAACATCTGCATTATAAATTGGAGCTGTACCTAATACTAGGTCTACCCAATCATTGTTTGGATATGTTGATGGATCATCCGGAAAAGGAATAGCTACACCCCTGAAATTTGCGTGCTCATTGGTAAACTCTATTTGCTCTCTTTGGTTTAATCTATCCGGTAATTCTGGCAACATTTGAGAACTCGTGTAAAGATTTACACTTATTTGCGGTTTTCCCGTACCAGCACCCGTACCACTTTTAGTAGTAACCAGTACTACTCCATTCGCACCCCTAGCACCGTAAATGGCGATAGACGAGGCGTCTTTTAAAATCTCAATGGATTGGATGTCATTACTATTAATGTTGTTTAAGTTAAAGTTAGTACCTACAATAATACCATCAATTACCCAAAGCGGTTCGTTACTACCAGTAATAGAGTTACCACCCCTTACTCTAATAACAGTACCCGCACCTGGAGCACCATTTACCTGAGTTACTTGTACACCAGAAGCCCTACCTTGTAAGGCTTGATCTACCCTCGCAACTGGAAGGGCTGTAATATCTTCTGAGCTTACAGAAGATACAGAACCTGTTAAATCTGATTTTCGTTGTGTACCATAACCAATAACAACTACCTCGTCAAGAGCGTTGTCTTGTTCTAAGGTTACATTAATTGTTGATTGATTTCCCACAACTACTTCTTTTGTAGAATAGCCTACATAAGAAAAAATAAGTGTGTTTTCTGCGCTTGCATTGATGGTGTAATTTCCATCAAAATCTGTACTTGTTCCTGTTGTAGTTCCTTTTACCACAACTGTGGCTCCCGGGAGAGGCTGTCCGTCTGCAGTAACTGTTCCTGTAACAGTTTGAGCAAAAGACATTGCTACACATGAAAACAAGAAAATGGTTAACAACCTAAATTTCTTAAAATTAGGCGGCGCATTTAGTTTAGTTTTTAGTTTCATAAATCTTAAGTTAATTTGTTTTTAGGTTTCTAAAATATTTCTTAAAATTTTATCAAGTATCCTGTACTACCCGTTATGGGCTGTCCTGTATGATTTCAATTCTTACAAAAACCTATATTTTTTTAGCACACAGGATACAACAGGTTACTAAATAACAGTATCTAGTCTATTTTTAGCTATGAATTATTATCACATTTAAATCATTAAAAAAACTTCGCTGACCATGACGTTTAGAGTATCGATCATAATATTCGCTTTGCTAACTGCATTGCCAAACTTTTCCCAAAACATAAACCCTCCTAATGGCCGTATTGCTATTGTAGCTGACGGCAACTCTCCAGATCCTGACGATTTAGGAGGAACTTCAATTTCTATTGCACTTTTAAGAGCATCTGGATTAGAGAACAGGTTAGTGCATTATTCCCATAGTTGTGATTTAGTAAGGGATGATCGCATTTCTGAAAAAGCCGAAAAAGAAAGACATCATTTAATGCAAATAGCTTGTGATATGACAGCTAGACGCTGGGGCGGTTTTAATAATTTGACGTTTTATGACGCCATATGGCAAAAAGAAGAAACTATTAACGATTTATGTTGGGCCATAAATGCTTCTACCGCAGAAGATCCTCTATGGATTATAGAAGCTGGCGAACCCGATATTATAGGGATGGCTTTACAAAAAACACCTAAGGAGAAGCACAAATTTGTTAAAGTAGTAACCCATCATCCCGCTAATGATAATGCCGGGGATTTTTATACTTGGCAACAAATTTTAGATTTTGGTATTGAAGAAGTACGTATTCCTGACCAAAACATTAATTTAAAACTGGATCACGAAAAATGGGATTGGGCGAAAAACCATGCTGATCCAAGAATACGACTCATTTGGACTATTGGGAATATTGCTGAAATAGATAATATAGTGAATTTCCAAAAAGGCAAATGGGATTGCTCTGATGCTGGCATGGTATTGTATTGGATTACAGGTGCTAATGTAAATAATGGACTAAAAGCAGGGGGTCTGGAAGTAGTGAAATCTCTTTTAGAAGATTACGTCAATAATCATCCTGAACCTTCAAAGAAAAAGAAAAAATGAGTGTTGCTTTGTTATGAATCAATAAAATAAGTATAGCGAACTGGTTTGCTTTACATTTAATTCGCTTTAATACTATCCTAGTCATATACCAACCGCTCTACAGTTCCTTCGTAGGTCTTTAAAATATAAATCCCCTTTGAATATTTAGAAATATCTATCATCTTTCCTTTTCCATTAGATATTTTTCTGCCTAACAAAGAGTAGACTTCCCAAGTTTTAGATATACTTAAATGAAATATCCCATCACTACTTGGTACAGGGTAGACCTTAAATTCATTTTGAAGCGCAAACTCATCAACACTTAAGCTTCCAATTCTATTTAAAGTTACGTAATCATAAGAGGGCCCAGCGCCGCCACTCGGAATTTTTAGCTCCAAAATCCATAGTCCACTTTGTAAATCAAATTCATCTGAAGTGTAATCCTGAAAAACGCCCCCTTCAGTTATTTTTCTTATACCATCAGTAGTTGAGCCGTTTGGTGCTGAAAACAACAGTTCTGATGAAGATAAATCCTTTGGTAAGAGATATGCCGCGAACGGTTTTGAAGTACTAGAAAATGTTCTGTAATTCACCAACATTTCATACCTACCTGCTTGAGTTACGTTTATAGTATATCTTAAATACTCATTACCACTTAGAGATGATACTGCAAAACCAGTTCCACTAGCTATTATATCCACATCTTCACCTATTGCTGTTCGATATACTCCTCCTGAATTTCCTGAGGACGAATCATTAAAAGCAAAACCCTGTCCTCCTAAATCATAATCCTCAACTTGAATTACCCCGGGAACAATATGCGCTGTTCCCGAAAACGGCCTTGTTGGATAATCTGTACTAGTCACTATAATTGTGCTCTCCTTAGTTCTGCCCCTATCATCGGTCAATACCAGTTTTAAATTATAGGTGCCTTCATCAATATTCTCAAGAAGTGCATCATTTTGCCCAGAATATCCCCATGTGTAGGGCGCAGAAGTAATACTACGCACCAAAACGTCATTTATAAAAAGTTCTATACTGGCAATGTTCTCGGGTGCGCTGGTTGTAGAAGCTTCA
Source organism: Hyunsoonleella flava (assembly GCF_004310325.1). Lineage (GTDB taxonomy): Bacteria > Bacteroidota > Bacteroidia > Flavobacteriales > Flavobacteriaceae > Jejuia > Jejuia flava. The sequence goes on along the minus strand of NZ_SIRT01000008.1, from coordinate 53,034 downwards.
ACCTCAATAGCATTTCCAGGTTCAATATTATCCAAATCATTCGGTGTCACAAACATTGGTGCTTCTAAAATTGGAACCGCAGTTATATTCATTCTGTCTAGATTGAACCCCCCGTTCTGCACATTGAGTTTCAACTCGTGAAGCCCTTTCGTTAAAGGAACCGTTAATTTTGTGGTGGTCTGAAAATCGGTGGCACTGGCCGTTTGTGGCAATGAAAAGCTATCGAAAACAACAACATCGTCAATCTCTATACTGACCAAAGCCCCAGCTGTTGCAGATGCGTATACAAACTCAAAATCGTAATCATCGGCGTTCAAAACATTGACATCATATTTTAACCATTCGCCGTTTTGGGTATCGCCAACAAAGGTGATTCCACTATCTGTTCCTACATCTGCACCCTCCGTGTCAACTCCCGGACTTAAGGTATTATCTGTTGTTGTATCTGAAAAACCAACACCTTCACCCCCATCTTTATAATCTTCGGCTTCGATAGTCCCCGCAATAAGATGGATGGATTCATCAAAATATACTCCTGATATTTTACTTACAGATAGTGGTGGTAGCGTAATTGTACCTGTACCTTCTTTGACTAACTGTAATGGATCAGAAAAGTAATCTATGGGTGCTACTTCTCCTAAATTATCAAATATCAGTGCTTCGTGCTTAAACGATCTTGAATATACCACATCGTCAAACTTCAGCTCAAAAGTTACCGGCTTATCGGTTAAGTTAACCGCCACAACTTTGGTTTCCCCAAATTCATTGGTTGTTGCCCTGGCGTTTACTGCGTTGACAGAACCTCTAGATACGGTTAATTGTGCCGAAGACGTTACAGTCCCATCCATCATTGTAGCATCTCTAAATACATCTTGAATAACTTCATAAACTAAAAGATTACCTTTTTTTTGCAAGGGGTAAATTGGTTCTCTGTTACTACCTACAACAACCATAGAATTGGCTACTCTATTAAAAATAAACCAGTTTGCTCTTTCGTAAACATCTTTGTTCTCGGCTAAAAAAAGATATACATCTGCAATGCCTAAACATGCCGCTGCGTGTAAATTTTCACCAGAAGAAATACCCCACTCTGTTAACCAAATTGGTTTATCAGGCGCAAAAGACCTTACCCAATTTGTATCTTCTTCTAGTTCTAATTTTGCTGTTAATAAATCGCTATAAGCACTATTACTGCCTAAAGCCAAAGGGTCTTTTTTGAAATATTTATGCAAAGAAATAGCGTCAAAGAAATTACCATCACCTTTTATTTTATTATTATAGCTTTCGTGAGTTCTCCTCCAACTTAAGGGCAATGATAACTTAATATCTGGAAATTCTGTTTTAAGGGCACTTGAAACCTCAGAGGCGGCGGCCAAATACATTTCCGGGGTTTCAGTTCTCAAAGAACGTTGCCCTTTCCAAAAATGTTCGTTTCCTAGTTCAATAGCCTTAACCTCAAGACCTAAACCTATGTCTTTTTGCGCCCTGGCTACACTACTGGCACCATCGTCAAAATTAATGGAGTAAGTCCACATCATATCATAACCATCTCCTCCAGTTCTGTTCTTTTTTTGCGTGTTTAACTCTGCAATACCATCGATATCCCCTGTAATACAACATACAAAGGTTTGTAAAGCCTCTTCGTGGTCTCTATTATCGTAGGCATCGTCTTGATAGCCATCGGTTTGCCATTTATAAAAATTGGCCCAGACCCCATGCGGGAAACGGATGGTTACTGGATCTACAAGGTTGATAAAATCCTTCTGAAGTTGGGTGTCAAAACCTTGAATATTATAGCCTATGAGTTTATTATTGAATGGCTCCGTACTATCGGTATCTACATTTAAAGATGCCGTAATGGTATTGGGCAAGGTGAAGGGATAGTCCTGACTAAAAGATTTTAAGTTGAAAATTAAAGCAAAACTTAGCAGAAATATTGCTATACACAATCTATTCTTATAACCAATCCCCTGTTCCATATCAATTTTTTTTAAAGTTATATTAAATTGAAGCATAGACTGTCCCGTACCTTACTGGATTTTTGAATAAATTCGATAAAGCGTATATTAAACCGCACAAACCACCTGTATTATAGTTTTGTTTAGTTTGTATTCGTACTGTTATTGCCAAATTGCTTAAGGGGTTCGTATAGTGTTTGTGTTAACAGACTTGCTCGCATTAACCCCGCCAGTCAGGCTCCTAAAAAGCCAATCAGACTTTTTTTAATACTTCTTTCCAATTACCGTGTACATCCTACAAACCTTTGGCGCATCCCCATCGCTGTTCCCTGCCATGATTATACTCTCGCCAGCTTCGGCCACACGATGAAAAATAGACATTACAACATTACCCACTTTAATATTATCGCCAGTGTCTTTATAATCGCTTACAAGGAATTCTGGTCGTTTTACAGTATCATCATGTAATACATAGATGTGCATTTTCATCCCAGCGATGAATTGTAACTGGTCTCTAGCCCAATATTTGCCATCTGAATTTGGGGTGCGTATATACTCCGAACCTCTTAGATATTGTGGTATTACTGTGTAATTTTCCTCCATATCTGTATACGCCTTTTTACCCCAATGCATATTGGTACGTAACATGGCTTTACCATCGCCTGTGTAGCTGAATTTTGTAAATAATTTACTTTTATTTGTTTTTCCAGGAATGTATTCTGGGATTTCTGGAGTATATATTGGTTTTGGCTCCTCGGTGAGCACATTTTCAAATACTTGAGGCAATTCAGTGGCTAATCCATTTTTAATATCTACAGGATTTGAGTTTAATTTTACACGCGCTGTTGGCAAACCTTTTTGTGTAGCTGTTATTGTTACTTCTCCTGCTTCTAAAAGAGAGCGTACCGCTACGCGATTGATACCTGCTTCAATATCTAAGTACAAATTATTTGTGGAGTTTTGTTTACCACTGTTGTAACCGCCTCGCCAAATGGCTGGCCCTTCAATTGTAAAATCAACACGTCCTTTGGCGAGTGGACATCTTCTACCTTCGGCATCAACTACCTCTACATCAATAAGCGCAACATCAGAACCATCGGCACGCCATCCCTTAGGACCTCTAATTGGTGTTAATTTTAAAGCTACAGGCTTTCCTGCTGTGGATTTGGCCTGTGTTACCTTAACTTCATTATTAATGATACCTTCTGCTTTTATTTCGCCAGCTTCCCATACTACATTTTTGAAAGTGAATAAATACCCACTTGTAGGTGACATATTTTCTGCAACTAATATTTCGTTTATATAAAGTTTTACGCCTGCTGTGTTTGAGACTACTAAAATGTCTTTTTTGGTACCTTTTTCGTAATTCCAATGCCCAACAATATGTATCTGTGGTTCTGGACGCCACATTGCTTTAGTAGTGTAAAATGCCTCTTTTGGTAAACGTACTGCATCTACCTCTCCACTTGCTCTAGTGACTTCGGTTTGTCCGCGACCACCATGTGTACCATCAGTAAAAATCCAGTTTGCACCACCAACATGGTATGCCTTTCTACCCATTTTTTCCCACCAATGTTTTACTTGTCTTGCAGCAAATTGCTCAGAGGTAATTTTATAAGTATTCTTTTCAATATTAGGGTGACTGAAAAAATTATCATCTGGCGAGTGCTTGTCCCAAATACGCCTAGGTGCTTCTTCTCGCATATACTCACTTTCTATAAGAGGTAAATCTGGATATTCACGTTCCCAACCTTCTGTACCTATTTCAATTGAAATATAGCCTTCGGAATCGTTTTTAACGTCAGCCCTTCTGTTACCCATAAGGCGTTTTCCATTAGGATCAAATGTGTTTATAACATCTAAAATCTCCTGGTAATGCGCTTCACTTTCAGCCCAATTACCGCCTTCCCAAATAAAGATTGATGGGTGGTTACGATAATACACAATCATATCTTTAAAGGCTTTAATACGAATATCCCATGTCTCGCCTTTATCTTCACTCTCACCACTTACTCCAGGCATTAAGGTTACAAAACCATATTTATCGCCCATGTCTACTTCAGCAGGCGAACCTGCACAATGACCCCATCTTATGAAATTTCCGCCAGCTTCATCCATTAATTGAAAGGTATAATCACGCAACCAATCTGGAAGGGCCGCCCCTAATCCTGCCCAAGCATTGGTAGGTTTTTGCCCCCAACCATGCAATTTGGTATGCTCGCCATTATTGAAGAAGCCTTTATCCTTATCAAACTTAAAACTTCTTATACCTAGTGGTGTATTGTATGAGTCCACTGGATTTCCGTCTATTTTTAACACACTCTCTACAGTGTACATGTAAGGATGTCGAGTGTACCAAAGGTTTGGATTCTCAACGTTTGTCTTAGTGGAAAAAGTAAATTTTTCTCCTGCTTCAATATTTTGTTGTGTTGTGGATGATGCTACTAGTTTACCTTCATAATTAAATATTTTAGCTTCAAAACTTACCTTCTTTGCTTCATCATATTCATTTTGAACCTCAGCGTTTACAAATACATCTGCATTGGTTTCTGATATATTTCCTGCATAAACGTAAGTACCTAAAGTTTCTAAATTATCATAAAGTGGTAAGGTGATGTGTAGCGGATCCATCACATGTAGAAATACATTTCTATAAATACCACCATGTGTAGGGTGCCAATGTTCGTGGTTCCAAACTAACGGGAAATTATCTCTAAAATGATCGCCTCTGTCATTGTTTACCTTAACAGCTAAGATGTTTTCACTATCATATTTTAAATGTGGTGTTAAATCAAATCCGAAAGGAATAAACCCTGTTTGATTTTGCCCTAAATGCACGCCATTGATGTAAACATCTGCAATTTGACGTACCGATTCAAATTCAATAAATACTTTTCTTCCTTGATCTGATTCTGGTAATTTAAAATGCTTACGATACCACACCGTACCCCGCCATTGGTTTTCTTCACCATCGTGATGCCCAAGGCTGTAATCATCAAACGTATCGCTATCATTAAAGGTATGCGGACAACTAATCGTGCTCCAAGAGGTGTCATCAAAACTTGTGTTTTGTGCGTCTTGTGGGTTGTCTTTCAAGAATTTCCAATCGGGGTTGAAATTATATTTTGTTCTTGTTTTTTCGAACGTCTCTGAAATATTATCAGATTTAGTCTCGCAAGACGTATAAATCAAGGTTAAAAGAAGAAAAAAAAGAAATTTACTTTTGGAGATTTCATTTGTCATTTTAATATACTAAAAAAAATTGAATTGTTTAAAAATTTCGAATACCTGGAACTATTCGAACATTAAGATTTTTGTGTGTTTTTGGCCATTTCAAGATAATAAGTTTTTGTGTTTTTTCATCCCAAATAAAGTTTAAAGCATCAACACTTTCTGGTATTTTGTAAACTTCTAACCCCACGTTTTTTATAGGGTTGAGATATAGTTTGATATCATCACCTACTAATACTGAAAAACCATCAGGATAGTGCCTGTTTGCTCCTATAAAAATCTTTGAAACACCTAATTCATTTTTAGGTATAAAATTAACATCTAATGTTCTTGTGGCGTGATTGAAGAAGAACGATTGTATATTTCCTGCTATTTTTTGTGGAAATGGTCTGGAAATAACGTCCGTAATATATTTTCGCTCTACTGTTCCTGCATCGGTACTATCACTAAAAATGGCCCAAGTTGAAGGGCCTCCTGGTAAAAAATGTTGCATGGTTCTGTTACCTAAAAACCAAGCTTTAATTGAGCCAACTCCCATTCTATCAAAAACCTCAGCGGTTTTAATGTATAGTTCTCTATATTCTAATTGCCCTAACTTACCACTTATTAAGGTGTCGGTTTTAGCAAAGGTTGGGAAACCCCATTCCCCAATTAAAATTGGGGCCTTTAACAAATCAGATTCTTTATCAAAACGATCCATTACAGGTTTGATAAAATCAATCTTATTTTGATAAATATGTGGTGCAAAAACTACATTTTTACGATTGATAGGTGCTGTAATTTCAGCATATTGATTATTATCAATGCCTTCGCCTTTATTCATAAATATCGACTGAATCAATATCTTTTTATCTGCATTTATCTTTTGGCTTTCATCTATAATTTTTTGGTATAATGGAATTAGATATGTATGAGTTAACTGTTCATAAGAGATATCCATAGTAAGTTTTCGTGGTTCGTTTACCACATCATATCCTACAACTGCTTTATTATTAGCGTACCTAGTCCAAACTACTTTCCATGCGTCAATATATGTTTTGTATTCGTTTTTGCGGTTCAGCCAAAACTCTTCCCACTTAAATTCATCTACACCATAAACCGTCATTTTAAACACCGTTTTGATGTCGTGGTTTTTACCCAAAGTAACCAGGGTGTCCAGCTTTTTTAAGTAGTTGGGTTCTAATTGACCTCCAGGAAAGGCACTTAATTTTCCTAACTCCAAACGAATGACCTGGTAATTTGCACCCATCCTTACCATGCGGGCATAGTCGTCACTATCAAAAAATACTTCACCTTTATGGTCGTTGGTATTTACAACAAATCCTCTAGGAATAACGTGCCTACCTAAATCATCACGAAGTCCATGTTTGATTTGGCTAAAAACGGTCAGTGTAGAGAAGCCAAATAAAATAAAAAAAACTATTTTTTTTATGTGGGTTTTTGTTTTTTGAATTTTCATAAGTCCGCTTAATTTTTTACTCTGGAATAAGCTCATATAGCTTTACGGCATGAGGTTCTAAATCCACTTTGAGTATAAGACTTCCGTTCCCTTTAATTACCACCGAATCTGTAACCGTTTTTGGGAGTTTTGTCAGATTTTCATACTTGGATATATTAGCATTTAGCACATTTTTCCATTCATTACCAAACCTATCAGAGGGTCTGTTGCCGTATATACGTCCGTTTGGATCTTCAGACACTCCAGCTGCTCTTACATCTTTATAAAGTTCGTGCATCATGATGCCGTTGTTTTTATCTACTGTCCATTCGCTCATCTTCCATGTGTTTCCACTTGAAATAAGGCCACCTTCAAGCTTGGGATAAATAGTACGGCTAGCTGTACTTGTTCTGGAAGGGTTATGGTTATAAACTAATAAATAAATAACATCGCCTTTAACTACTGGAATTACGCCAGCGTAACCACTAAAACTATCTGTTGCTTCCAGCCTGTTACCATCTTCCATCTTTTGGAACATTCGCATTACATTTTTTCTACCTTGAGGTAAATCACTACTTTCTATTTCTTGACCCCAATCGTAAATTTCATTAATCCTAAAATCGTGTACCATGTCGGCTACGGTAGCATACCAACTCGCTCCAAGTTCAGTTGCATCCGATAAGCTTAAACCTCGTTTACGGTTTTCATCCCGCAATATTCCAAATTCTTGTATATCTAAAGGAATGTTGCTAAACTGAGAATAACTATTCAACTTGTTTCTGTAAGGCTGAATTTTATTGGGTAGGGCTACTGTATTTTGATCTATTTTTTCATAATATGAAATACTAAAGAAATCCATTTTAGTCCCTGTTGCCCCTGTTGCATAATTGGTGCCATTGGCACAATGATCGATTAACTCTGTTGTATATGTAGCAACACTGGCTTCGGTTAGCATATTACCGGGACCAACAATTGCATCTGGAATCACTTTTAATACTTCATCAACAGTAATGTCGTAATGTTTAAAATAATCTTCCATGGTTCCATTCCAATGGTTGGGGGTATAATTGGGCTCTGTACTTACCCTAAATCGCCACGTTTTAACTTCTTGCATACCAAATTCATCCACAAGTGTGGTTAAAAACGCATTTACATATTGTCTCCACTGATCATAGTTATCTGGGGGACTTGTGTTTCCATAGGTATTAACCACTTTATCAGCAACCATCTCCCAAGGCACTTTACTTAAAACTATTCTGGGTTTAAAGCCAGTACTCATAAAGTTTCTCATGCTGGTAACTAGTCCACTAAAATCAGTAATAATGTTACCTGAGGCATCAACACCCTGATAAAACATATTTAGGTTATCCGTTCTGCCCCCCATTGTTCTTACTAAATTGTAGCTTTTCACATAATCTTTTATCGGCTGTAGCGAGTTTCTAAAATTGGCGCTATTAAATCGCGTTTGATTTATCATTGGCCGGGTGGACCAAAAGTTATAAAATTGTGCTACTACTGCACTAGTGTTTATAGTAGCTATTTTGTTGGCATCAATATCGGCTTCGTTTATGGCTACCGGTCCTGCGGGCTCTTCCGGTTCTTCTGGGTCAGGTATCTCGATTATTTCCTCTTCTAAATTTTCAGCTTTGGAGCATGCGTAAAATATTGTGAATATACAGAACATAAACACAATACCTAACATTAGCTTATTCTTTTCCATAATCATTATAGTTTTTTACCTCAAGTCTTTCAAAATTCTATAATTAGATGTTAACTACCAACTAAACATATACTATTTGAGACATATTTTACTTAAAATTTAAGTTCATCATATTTTTGTATCTAATTTCCATTAGAGCAGCAACATGCAACTGCTCTAAGACATAAGCCTCAAAAATCTGTTTATTAAATTATATCAGTTACTTTATTTGTTAAAATACTATTTACATCATGTTACACCAGGATACAATAAACGTTTAAATTGACTTATTTTTACAATTAAACATTTTAAACACAATGAGAATTCTCATTATTATACTTCTAGTTATTGGCTTTAATAGTCCTGGGTTCGGTCAGAATGTATTGGTTTTCACTAAAACCGGACATTACAGGCACACTTGTTTACCCGAAGCTATTAAAGGTTTTGTTGAGATGGCGGAAGAGAATAATTGGAAGTGTACCTTTACAGAGGATGCCACATTCTTTACAAAAGGTATTTTAAACAAGTTTGACGTTGTAGTTTTCCTTTTAACTAATAAAGACATTTTGACTGAAACTCAACAAATGTCCTTTAAGGGGTATATTAAATCTGGTGGCGGATTTGTTGGCGTACATTCCGCTACAGTAACCGAATTAAAATGGCCATGGTTTGGCGATTTAATTGGTGCAAGATTTATAGGCCATTCGGGCGTACAAAAAGGTAAAATTATTATTGAGGATAACACACATCCTGCAACCGAGCACTTAGATATTGAGAGCATAGATTGGGAAGATGAATGGTACTCATTAAATAAAAGTCCGCGCGAAAATGTTAACGTTCTTATTTCTTTAGACGAAAACTCTATTACAATGAAGAACTTTAATGGGAAAGATATGAGTATGGGCGACCACCCGATAGCTTGGTATCATGTATTTGATGGCGGGCGCATTTTTCAAACCCAATTAGGCCATAGACCAGAATTATACCAAAACCCCATATTTAGAAAACATATAATAGGTGCTATACATTGGGCGAGCAAAAAAGTAAAACAGTAGTTAAATATTAATTTTAGCGTTACCCTACTATGGTCAGGTCAAGCTTTACGCTACAGGTCCTCACACCGCACCCCATAGTAAATTGGGACATGGATATGGGCTTCCCTCTGCACTTACCTTTCACTAAACGCCTAAAATCTAAGCGTTAACACTGACTTGCCAAAGACATTGCACAATCTTAACGCTTTTATAAATGTTTTAGTTTTACATTTCTATATTCAATTTTCATGGGTGGTCCTACATGTACCTGAACACCAATATACCCTTTTATAGAACTATTTACTATGTCTAAATCTATTACCTCACTAAACAATACATCATTTACATAATGTTGCATTTTATTGTCTTTTACAATTAAGTGAACTGTATTCCAATCTTTAGGTTTTATATGTGTCTTTAATTCTAGCTTCTTTACGTTTTTACTGATGGTTCGGGTTTGCCAACAATTACGTTTTACATTTTTTCGTAAATTACTTTTTGGAATACTATCGGGCATTTGTGGTACAGTTACGGTTTCACCCATGTAAGCTAACGTAGTGCGTTTTTTTTCTTCGTAGTTCTGCCCTGTGAATCTGTTTCTGCCATCAATGTCACACTGATAACCTCTAAGAGCAAAAGGCATACCATCTATCATTTCACTACGGTAGTTGATACCGCTGTTTCCTAATTCTGAAATTCTGTATTCTAGTTTTAATTCGAAGTTTTCTGGTTGTTGTTTTTTGTAAATGATAAAGGAATTGCGTTTTAAAATGGTTTCAGGTGTTACCTCGCCCACTAAAATACTATCTTCAACACGCCAGTATGTGGGGTCTCCTTCCCAACCTTCAAGGTTTTCACCGTTAAAGATTGAAATGAAATCACCTTTATTTTTAGCAGCAACCTCTTTTTCTTTGTTTTTACACGAAAACGTTACTACAACCAATAATAACAACAGCTTGTTAAGTTTCTTTGGAATGTAATTCATAATGAAAATAAATTTAGTCAATGGTGATTTTACTTCCCCACCAATCCTTATTAGGTTCAAAATCCAGGGATAAAAATTCCAGCCTTTGCTGCTCAAGGTTTGGCAACTTTTTCGAAATGATAGTTTGTAAACGCCTATCCTGTTTAATTTCATCAAACAGATGGTCTTTTGTTGGGTATTTTGCACCAACATAAGTTAACCAAGCCATTAAATCATTACTTAAGTTTTTCGCAATTTCAGGATATTTTAACAGAATGTTTTGATGATCTTTTTCTTCTGAAGGTAGTTTAAACAATTCTTCACGTCCATCTTCCCAGTAATGAATAAGTTTCCATCCATCTTTTTGTATTATAGATGATGGCTCACCACCTTGATTTCCATAATGTGGATAGTGCCAAAATAAAGGTCTATCTATATTGGTTTGATTTCCTTCCAATAAAGGCTTAAGGCTCACACCATCTATGTGTTGCTCTTGTTTCAATGGTAAATTTGCCAAATCCAAAAGTGTAGGATACAAATCGGTACTTACCACAGGTACTTCTGAATACTTTACACTTTTTAACCAAGGTACTTTAATAAAAAAAGGTTCTTTTATACCACCTTCCCATTGGTACCCTTTACCACCTCGTAAAGGTAAATTACTAGTAGCATAATGATCGCCTGAGGCTACACCTCCATTATCTGAAGTAAAAACCACAACAGTATTTTCATCTAATCCGTTATCTTTTAATGCTTTCAAAACAATACCAACGGCGTCATCCATAGTTTCAACTAATCCCCCGTAAATAGGATTGTCTTGTACTGTGCGTATGGGTAACACTCGCTCCATTTGGTATCCTGTTTTTGCAATACCTAAACTATCGGCTTTGTTTCTGTACTTTTTCCATTTGTTTTCTGTCGTTTGAATAGGTGCATGTACTGCGTAAAAGGATAAGAATGCAAAAAACGTTGAGTCTTTATGTTTACTTATGAAATCTGCGGTTTCGTTTGCCAAACGTAAGGTTAGATTTTCACCTTTTTGTTTATTTTGAAGCTTAGGATTGTTCCATGGGGCGAAAAAACCTCCTCTTGGACTTCCTGCGTCAATACCCGCAATATTAATATCAAAACCATGATCTTCAGGATAAGAGCCCTCACCTCCTAAATGCCATTTACCAGCAAAAAAAGTTTTATAGCCATGCTCTTTAAAAGCTTCTGCAACAGTAAAGTCTTCTTTTGGTAACTGCATAACATAATTAGCTGGCAACATTTTATCATAACGATTTCTTTTACGCCAATCTTCTCCCGCCTTTGCCCCTATCCAATCTGTTATACCATGACGTGCCGTAAACTTACCGGTCATAATACTAGCTCTAGATGGACTACACACACGACTGGCAGCGTAACCGTTAGTGAAGATTACGCCTTCATTTGCTAGGTTATCTACATGAGGTGTTTCATAAAAAACACTTCCTGTAACTCCCAAATCGTGATACCCTAAATCGTCAACTAGAATGAATAGTACGTTAGGTTTTTTAACAACTTTGCCATCGTCTTGTTGTTTTGAATTACACCCAAACAGGGTTAAAATAAATACGATGCTTAGTAATCTCATTTGTCTCAACTTATTATTATTTTCAATATTTTGATAAACTATTTTGCCGCCTTGGGTCCATCGTAATCATAAGTAAACCAATCAACATCGATATAACCGGCATCTTCCTTTTTATTCCATGAAAAGAAGCCTAAACGATCGCCTGTCCATTTGCCAAAAGCTATGGTAAATATTGGCCCGAAACGTGTGTAGTTTTCGCCATCGTAACTATATTCGTAAGTAGCTCGGTTGCTGTTGTTTGATGTTCGAACATACAAATCGCTTCCTGTTATTTCTGGCCCTTGCATTTTTTGCGCCATGGAATCGATATAGAACAGATGTTTTTTTCCGTTTTCATCTACCTCAACACCTAGTAAATTGAACACGCCGCCATAACGTACAAATCCCGCTAACTGGTGTGGTTGCATGCCCGAAATATCGAATTTTGCCGTGGCTATTCCTGTGGTGATACCCATGATACGCTGACTAAGTGTGTTACAAGCTCGCCAAAAATCGGAGTCGGAACCATCATTGTTAGTCCACTCGTTTATATTGGGGCCGTAGCTTTTTTCGTTTGGTAATATTTTGCTTGCTTTAAGGCGTAGCCACCCTGAACGCTCAGTTAAAGACCAATGTGTATTTCTAGGGTTATGGTTCCACTCCCATTGGAATCCTAATTTAGGTAATGAAAAGTCATCATCAGAACTTGGAGCTGTAATTGGGTAGCCGTCTATTGGTTTTTTATATTGTTTTACAGGCTCGCCAATGCCATCGTTATCTTCATCTATGCCAATAATTGGCCATCCATCCACCCAATTAACAGGTTCTAAACATTGTGGGCGCCCTTGAAATGGAATAGTATCATTCTGAATCAATTGATGCATGTACCACCATGATTTATCGGGTGCTTGCATTAATGCACCTTGGCTTGCGCTACGATTATTAAACGCTTTACCTTTTTCTAACACTGTTTTTACTTCGTAAGGGCCATAAATACTTTCTTTGGAGCGCAATACAATTTGTTTTCTATCATTTTTTGGGTTTTTCACACCTGGTTTGGTTGACTTGTCTCCCATAGTCCATTGTGCTAAAAAAATATACCAAGTATCATCAATTTTATAAATTTTTGCAGCTTCTGCGCCCATGCCAGTGTACACTAGTTTGCCTTCATCAAGTATTTTAGTGCCATCCCAACTCATTTCGTAAATTCTGTTTTCGTTACCTTCTATTTTATTATTGGGGCTTTTTTGCTTTCCTGCGGTATTTACGATAACATAAGCTTTGTGCGTTTCCTTATCCCAAAATACTGCTGGGTCATCCAACACTTTGGCTTTTGGCAACATAAAAATAGGCTTACTCCATGGGCCTTTAATATCTTTTGCTTTTGAAACCATTAACCCGTGTTGATAATCTATTTGGTAGCAATACCACATACCTTCGTGATATGCTAAATCCCCAGCCCAAGTACCAAAAGAATAGCCATTCATTCTATCCCAATTGTATTCTGGTGCCCAAGACAAGCTATCAAAAACATGTCCAATGTTTGTCCAATTTACCATGTCTTTAGATTCTAAAATCGGCATCCCTGGCGACATGTGTTGTTTTGATGTAATCATGTAATATGTATCGCCTACTTGCTCTATATCTGAATCTGGATAATCGGCATTTAAAATTGGATTGATGTACGTGCCATCACCTTGGTCGCCGAAGCTTCCTGTTTGGGCTTGCGCTAGATCCTTTGATGCTAAAGTTTGTTTAGCTTTTGATTTTGAATTGCAACTAACGCTCGATATTAGCAATGCTACAATTAGTAATTTAAAAATGGTAGTACAAGGTAATTTCATTATTAAATAATAAGATATGATAGTTTTTGTAAAATTTAGCGTTTTAAATATTTGATTTGATACTCTCCAGAGCCCAAAATTACTACTCCATCTGTAATTTCAACGGTGTTGTTTTCTTTAAATTCTGAAATAGGATCGCCATTGATTTCAAGACTTTCTAATTCTGAAGGTGTCAAGATAACTATGGCTTTTGTGTTAAATGGTACTTCAAGATTCATGGTTAAAATATTATCTTCTGAAGTCCAATCATTTTTAATATTCCCATAAGGTGTGGGCACAGTTACACTTGTACTTGTTACTTTACTTGGAAACTCTGGATTAACAACAAATTCTTTAAATCCTACTTGTTCTGTTGAAGATTGAATACCTCCTAAGGACTCATAAAAGTAGGTTGCAAAACCTGTGTGCATTGGATGGTTTAAAGAGTTTGTGGGACCTTCCATCTCTTCCCATACAAATTGACGTTCTGGCCACGTGGTGAATCCAGAATTCATCACGTATGTTTGACTTGGAAAATCTGGCGTGGTAAGTATTTGATGCGCTAAATCTGCTTTACCATATTTTGTCAACACCGTATAGATGTATCTATTACCATGTATCCCAGTTGAATGGTGACCACCTTTTACGGCAACAATATCATGAGCTAAACCATTTACCACAGATTCAATTTCTGCCTCTGGTACGATGCCAAATTGTAAGGCTTGAACAGTAGCAGTCTGACTTTGATACCATTTGTGTTTTGTGTTTGGTATACCAACCAAAAACTCTTTGTTTAATGCTTTTTTTAAGGATTCCTTTTCAGCTTTCATAGTAGCTTCATAAGCTTTATCATTATTCATTTTAGCAAAACGCTCCATAATACCTAAAACATCATAAAAATAAGTGTTTGCCGAAATAATTGGGTCGCATTCCATAGCTGATGGATTTTTACGTCTGTCCCATAATGGCGGACACCAATCGCCCATACCATCTTGCATAATCCCATTTTCACCTTTAAAATTTAGATAAAAATCTGTTAATCCCTTCATAGGCTGATAATAATCTTTTACAATCTCATCATCGCCATAAAACTTATAATTGTACCAAGGCAAGTACATCGTTGCTACACCCCAATCAATCTTAGCATAACTTGATGTGCGTTTTCCTGGAGCAATCATCGTTGGTACTTGAAATTTAATTTCTGGGTTATTATTCCCTTTAGTTGGTCGCATTTGCGTTTTTATGTCTTCCATGTATTTCTTGTAGAAATCATACATATCATAATTATATAATGCGTACTCGCAAAACGCATGAGCATCACCTAACCAACCACATTTTTCACGGTGTGGGCAATCTTCTGGAATACCATGCACATTGTCCACAATAGTCCATTTACTGATGCTATGCATTTTATTCAATAAATCATCGGAAGACGTAAAGCTTCCGGTTTCTTGAATATCGGTTGCAACCAATACCGCTTTAATCATATTGGCATCTGGTTTTGTAGAAACACCCTTTACTTTAGCATAACGAAATCCGTGATAGCTCAACTTGGGTTCCCAGGATTCCAGTCCTTTACCTTTTGAGATGTACTCATATATCTGTGGCATGCCATTGGCTCCTCCTCCTGTTGAACCTTGAAAAATATCACTTCCGTCAGTTAATAGGGCCTCGGTAGTTATAATTTCGATGAATTGCCCTTCTTTTTCCTTTACATTTAATTTTACCCAGCCCGCAATATTTTGTCCAAAATCTACAATCCATTCGCCATCTGCTCCTTTAAATACCTTTTGAGGCTCTAGGACTTTCAACTTTTTGATAGCAGGCATTTGTTGCGCACTAATTCTTTTAATTTTAGGTGAAGCTTCTTTTGCTGTTCCCCAATTTTTGTCATCATATCCAACGGTTGCCCAATCTCCTAATTCAAATCTGGCATCATAGGTATCACCACCATAAATATTATTGAATACGATAGGGCCAGTAGATTCTTTCCAAGTGCTATCTGTATAAAAGTCTTCTTTAGAACCATCGTCATATTTAAGCTTTACCAAAAGTTTAACGGTTGGCGGGCCATAAGCCAAATCTTTGTCAGACTCAGGGTCACGCTTCCAAGAAATATTTTGTCCGTAAAAACCATTGCCCAAAATAATTCCAAAAGCATTCTTTCCAGATTTTAAGTCTTCAGTTATATCATACTTTACATAATAGGCCTGTTTGTCGTAGTTAGATGGCGCTGGATCTAACACATGGTCGCCCACTTTTTCGCCATTTAAATACAGCTCATAATAACCCAAACCACAAATATATGCCTCAGCTGTAGCAACAGTTTTTTCAACCTCAACTTCATTTCTAAAATAGCTCGCGGGAAAGCCATCAACAGGTTCGGGTTTATCCATACGTCCAGTTTTATAATCCCTAAATCGGTATGGTGAAGTCCTAGTATCTTTATTTAAGGTAATCCATTTAGAGTCTCCCCAGTTTTCGTTGGTCATTAAACCCATTTGGAATGTTTGCGTATCCGACCATCGAGAGACTGTACCTTCTTCATCCCAAATCTTAACTTTCCAAAAGTAAGTTTTCAACGCTTCCAAAACTTCGCCTTGAAACTTCACAAAAGTAGATTTATCACTTTTTACTTCACCAGAATTCCAAATATCAGCATCATTTTCGTTTAACTGGTCTTCAGAAGATGCCACTAAAATATGATATGCAGATTGAGATTTATTGAAACCTTCTGCATCAGCAATCCAAGAAAATAAGGGTTTTTCACTTTCTATTGTTACAGGGTTTTCTTTTGAATTGACAGTTAGTCTTTCAAAAGAAACTGCATTACTAGGTGTTGACACTTGATTACAGGATAAGCTAAAAATAGCTAAAAACAGTAATGAAAATAGTGATTGTTTTTTTATCATCGCAATGGCCTTTTCTTTATTTTTTAGTTTTGATAATATAATTGTTGAAAGTACTAGATATGTATAAGATTATTATCCTGTACCATCATGCAATTGACACATTAATACTTCAATAATTGTATTGGTCCTTCCAACCCAATTGAAACCAGATTCTTATAGCGTCTCGTCCACACATCGGTTAAAGGATTGTCTATAGATTTACAATAATTTGCTAACACGGTTGTGTAATGAATTTCTAAGGTATTATCGCCTTCATTTAAATAGTCAGCGACTGGATATATAGCTTTACCGTACCAATGTGTTCCTACTTTTTCACCGTTTACATAAACCGTAGCAACGCCACCATTCACTTCACCTAAATCAATATGGGTATATTGCCCATTATTCTGAACACTTGTTTTATAGATAAGTTCTCCTCCAAAAGACGTTTGAGTGGTGTCTGATGATTGACTAAAATCAACAAGCTCTGTCATATTCCATGTGAATGTTTTATCGTCAATTCTGTTTCCAATCACTTCCCAATTGGCGTCAATTACTTTAGAATTCGTTATGGTATTCGGTCTTTCTTTTGATACTTCTGTGTGTTTTTCGTTTTCAAAAACTATCAATATGGATTCCAATGGATTTAACGAAATATTCAATTCATTTGAATTTGAATTATAATGATATGCTGTTCGCTCCCCTGTTTCTGGGTTCCACACATAAGGATACTTCCCTTTTACCGGAAATTTTGCCTCAAAATTTGAGGTTTCAAACCTATGTACATTGGTGAAAAAATAAAGATCTTTAGTTGCTGTGTATTGATGGATTTGATACACATTTTTTGTAGGATTACTAATTGAAACATCTGGTTTGATGCCAGTTTTATTTAGCATGTTTTGTGTCCATGAGAATAATGCTTTTAAAGATTCTGGTTTATCAATTTCAATTATGGCTTCAGGATAATTAGTGATTAAATCTTCCATAACTTTTTTTACCAAAATATCATGTTCCTGATAATTAGAATAATGTAATGATTTTGTGGGCAATTTATCAACCGCTACCACTTTTCCCCCAGATGCTACAAAAGCTTTAATTTTTGAAGCCGATTCTGGACTAATGGATGTTAAACTGGCCAACACCAATAGTTTGTAGTTCATATTGCCATAGGAAATAACCCCGTCTTTTATTTTAGCACCTTCCAGGACATTTTGATTAATATATTCGCAAGAATACCCTAATTGGCTAATGGGTTCCCAAAGCTTATACAAATACCGCGGTTCTGAATGAAATGGCTCCCTAGCTAAACCTTTATCTCCCCAAATATCAGATGTAGGTCCAATGATGGCGATAGACTTATCTGCTTGAGAATTTTGAAATACAGACGATAATCTCGCATTATAATCCACCCAAAGATTCAAGTGTTTCCACCAAGTATTCTGTTCGCTAAAATAAGCGCCATAACGAATCCAACCAGGAAACGGTTCTGATGCTGGCGAATAATTATAGCCATGCAATATGGAATGATTGATACCTGTAATAAAGTTCATATCATCATGTTGCTTTATTTCTTCTAAAGTGGTTTTAAATACGCCTCTAGTATTCGTCATGGTTTCGCAACTTGTGATTTTTTTTCCTGTTAAGTGTGTACCAGCAGAAGCATACATATTCCAAGTCATGTAACCATGGTTCTGATTCCATTGCCAAATAGAATCTTTCATTTCTGCGGAATAAATCCAGTTGTTACTTTCAGGGATATCTGGTATCATATACCCATCTAACATTCCCATTAAAAAAGGCGTTCCGTAAGCTTGATATCTGCATAATACGCCGTTTTCTTCACAAAAATCTTTGTAGGTTTGAGTGAAGTTTTTCAAAAATACTTCAACCAATAATGTATTGTAATCATAGCGAACGCGTTTTAACTCGTCTTTAAATGCTTCTGAAAAACCTTCTGAATACGAGTCATTTGCATAATTACCCTTTGCTGAATAAAAAACAAAAGGCATCCACTTATCTAATTTATACCCATAAGTGTCGAAAAAAACGGTTTCAAAATTATCTGTCCAATTGGCTCCAGACACTTCTATGCTATCACAAAAAATGGCTCTTATCAATTGATTCAAAGGAATACCCGAGCGTTCTGAAATTTTCTTTAAACGCGATAAATAAGCCAGTGTTATTTCCTTTTTGTAGTGGTCCATCACAGGACCAGCACCCCCTGGTGCCCCTAAGGTAACGTCCCTGAAGTTTTGTTGCCGGAGCTCGTAACTTAAATAGAAACTACCTTCCTGATTTATGGTGTAATTAAGTTTTCCGTAGGCATCAAGATGTTCTTTTAAATCAATAATATCGTTCGTACCAGAACAATCCTCTGGTACCAAAAACAGGCTTATTAATTTATACTTTGTTCGTTTACTTAAATGCCTTTGTGATCTTGTTTTTTTAGATGTTGATAAAAAATGCTTTATAAGTGAAGCTTCATCCACCAAAATAGTTTCTCCACTTTTAAAAGCTATTTTATTTGTAACTATTCGCTGGCAAGTTTCTTCATCTTTTAAAAACTCTCCTCCAAAAGGCCAACCTGTTCCTGCAATGATATCGGTAACCATACCCAAATCCTTGGCTTTTTTTGCTGCATGCACAACCATATCAATCCATTCATCACTCATCCAAACCAAAGACTTTTGGTTTTTATTAAATGCAGCAGGCATAGCAATTGGGTTTATTTCTACACCACCAAAACCAGCATTTTTAAGTGATTCTAATTGTCTATCAAGTTCCTTTGGCTTTATTTTATTGCCATTCCACCACCAGCGTACAAATGGTCTAGCTTCAGGGGATGGGTTTTGGAATTTGCTAAACAAATCTTCATCTATACCTTGACTTACTTCTTTATTACAGGATACAAAAAGAACCAGAATTAATATTGAAAACAGTTTGTAGTTTCTAATCATAATAAGCTATTTAAGTACTATTATCTAAATAGTTTGAAAATAAAGTCATTCACAAAGAATAGCATCCTGTACCTCCATGGAATAATCAACCGAATCAAGACAGCACAGGATAAGAAAATAAATTTACAGGTGTACCTTGCTGATTCTAAGATCCGCGTTTAAATATTGACCATGAGGTTTCGTATCCTATTTATTATGAGTTTAGTTTCATTATTCACCATTATAGTCTCATGTTCTAGTACATCAGATGTAAATGAACCAATGACTGAAGAACCAAATGACGATAAGCCCGATACTCCTGAAAACCCAAGCAATGCGCAAAACTGTGATGACACTTCTGATTTTCCAAATCTGGGACCTAGCGCTTCCCAATCACAATCTTGCGATGATGTTTCAATCCCTAATAATAAAGGTACATTAGATTGTAGAACCGATAGTACTGTTGGAGGTTATGAAAATATATCTGCTGGCTGGGGAAGCTATAAAATTACTGGTGGTGCAATACGTTATGATGGTACAAAAACCAGAGTAGAACGATTTTTTAAAACACTTTCTCATGGAACTAGTAAAAAAACCATTCTTTCTGGCATACTTAAGATTATAGATTTAAGCGATGGAAATACCTGCATTATTCAGTCTCATGCTGGAGGTGATATTCTAAGTGGAGAAGAAGCCGGTAGCACTAACAAAAGTGCACAGTTTTTAGTTTATGCTATGAAAACTTCAGGTAATAAAATAAAGTTAGAAACACATGTCACGATAAATCCATACACTACTGACACAGGAGGAGGAAGAGACGTTAAAGATTTTAAAACCCTTAATTACAATCAAGAATATACTTTTGTGTACGAAACTGGTTATGATGCTTCTGGTACAGCCTTTTCAAAAATTAAAATTGGAGATACCGAAAAACTCATAGAACATAATCATACTACAGAACGTGTTTATTCTAGATATGGTGCTTATGGCACTAGCGATTCAGGCGATGTTACAGCGCATATTGAGTTTAAAGAGATTAGTTTATGCAGGGAACTACCCTGATAGAAAACGCTCAATTAAATGGAATTACCAATTCCAACCAAAACTACAGAAAGTATTATGACAACAATACCTGTAGTAATCGTCCATTTTGTTTTTGGTGCGACACCCTTCCATTCCTTTCTATAAATCCCCCAAAGATTTGCCGTTAAAATAATGGTGGACATGTGCAAAATCCATGAACTTGCGCCATTGCCCAATTTACTTTCGCCCATACCATAAAAGAAGAATTGCAAAAACCAGATGGTTCCTGCCATTGCTGAAAACATTAAATTCTTAGAAATTGGTGTTTCCTTGTTGGTAAAGTCTTTGTAAGCCTTATTTTTCAAACTCAAATAGGTAGTCCAAACTAAATTAGTCACCAAACCACCCCATAGAATCACCACAAAAGTGACATTATTGGCATAAAGATGATCATAACCAGAATCCACTGCTGCATCCGCCAATGGTTTGCCGGCTTCAATCCCAAAACTAAAAAAGGAACTTAGAATACCCGAGAGAATGGCTACTATTAACCCTTTTACCAAATTAAATTCCGAAATACTTTTCTTCTTTTCTTCATCGGATAGTTCTTTTTCCTTTAGCATACCTGCTCTTCCGCAAACAGCAATGCCCAATAAACACACTAAAACACCCAATAAAACGATTTTTCCTCCAGAAGAACCAAGCATTTCAGTAAAAGAAACTTTGCCTTCCTCAGGATTGAAATTATAATATATAGACGGCACAATTGCACCAAAGGCCGCACAAAACCCAAGCACTACGGAGTTCCCCAAAGACATCCCTAAATAGCGCACGCCCAGTCCGTAAGATAAGCCACCAACGCCCCACAGCAAGCCCATTAAAAAGGTAATACTTAAAATGGTGTTTGAACTTGATGCAATAATTTCAGCAAATCCAGGAACGGTTAACCACGCCGCAATTGGGGGCACAATTAACCATGACATGACGCCGCCTACCATCCAGTAACTTTCCCATGACCACCCTTTTACTTTATTATAGGGCATGTAAAAACTACCTGCCGCTACGCCTCCTAAAGAGTGAAATATAACTCCTAATATTGCTTGCATAATTTTAAACTGAAATTTATTGGCACTAAATTTTATCTTTATATTCTGGATTTAAAATGGTAGGTATTGGAGCTTTTGTATCCTGCCACCAATTCTGTAAATCCTTTAAAAGTTCTTCTGTCTTTTCAGGGTTAGCTGTTGCCAAGTTGTTACGCTCCCCTATATCTTCGGATAAGTTGTATAATTCTATACCCTCATCTTCAAAATAATAATGTAATTTCCAATTCCCTTTTCTGATTACAGAGCCAGGTCTTGTGCGAAACAAAGGATCTCTGTTTTCGTTATCTTTTACATTATAAGCTTGTAAATAAATGGGAAAGTGCCAAAAAAGAGAGCGCTCCAATGTCTCTGTTTTCCCCTCTAAAATTGAAGATAGATTATTGCCATCAAGCGCTAACTGAGAATTTCCGATACCTGCATATTCTATAATCGTTGGAAACACATCTAGGTTAGTTATGGGTACATCGCTCTTAGTATTTGGTTTTATTTTATTATTTAAAACAAAGAAAAAAGGTTCCCTGATTCCACCTTCATAATAACTTCCTTTTCCCGCTCGTAATGGTTTTTGTTTGGTTATACCATATAAACCACCATTATCTGAAGTAAAAACAATTAAGGTATTATCAAAAAGATGCCTCTCTTTTAGTTTATGGATAAGTAGTCCAATGTTTCTATCTAAGTTATCAACCATAGAAGCATATTCTGGATTTCCCTGACCATTCCATGGTGCCTTTTTTTCATATTTAGGTACAATACTATCTACTGGCATTATCGGCACATGAACAGCATAAGGCGAATAATTAAGGTAGAATGGTTTTTGTACAGTATCTATAAATTGTATAGCTTTTTCCATTATAGCATCCGTTAAATATTTATCAGAACCGCCTTCAATTGTTACATTTTTATAAGGTGGGTAATAACTTTTTGGCAACCCATTGTGCCCCCCTCCAATATTTACATCAAATCCATATTCTAAAGGATTATCGCTTAAATGCCACTTTCCTGCCTGACAAGTCACGTATCCATTATCACGAAGTACCTCTGGCAAAATAGTATGGTTATTTGATAGTGTATGTGTATTTTTTGTTGGAATTAATTTTCGGTCTTCCGATTTTCCTCTTGTGGAAGGACTAACGGTATAGATACCATGACGCGTTGTCCACTGCCCTGTCATAAGGCATGCTCTACTAGGAGCACAATTGGAAGCAGATGCATAACCATTAGTAAATACCATACCCAAACTAGACAAATGATCTATATTTGGTGTTTCATAGTATTCACTCCCCATAAAACCAACATCTTTCCACCCCATATCATCAACATTTATAATGATGATATTAGGTCTAGAATTTTTCTTTTGTTTAGATTGATGGCTACATGAACTTAGTAATACTAAGAAAATAGTGAATAGTAATCGCATATATAATAATTCTTTAGAAAAATTTATTTTTCTTTTAATTGATAAAACCTTCATAATAAAATTCAAATTTAATTTTCTTTTCTTTTGATTTTATCCTGTATAACCCTGTACTTTACTATTTAACAAATACGAACTACTCGCAAATTCAAAATAGTACCAAGTTTTTCAATTTTATTCGCAATATGGCCTACCCCGATAGCACAATGGTGCGACGGCCCTTGTTTTGACCATTCGTTCATAAACGCTCTAGCTCCTATTGAAAAACGGTAACGGCTATTGGTATTACCAATATGTAGTACAGGCCCATCTACAGATTCGCCTTCTGCGACGAGTAAAAATACATCGTCTTTGCCTTCTACTACAGATAATAAGGTTACAGGCCCATGTTTTACGGTCATTTGAATGGACAAGCCTTTCCCGGGTTTTCCATGATATACAGGTAAAGGCACCAATTGTACGTTGCCTTCTGCAATGGCAAAATGTGCTGGTCCGTCATGACCAAGCATAACGATATCGTCGTTAAAATCCATGGCATAGAATTCTGAAAACGAACCGCCTACACCAAAAGCATCCATAATTTTCATGGCTTGAGCGTTCTTGACTTCATACTCACCAGCTACAGGTACATTTTTACCAGTCAACAAGGTATTTCCTGCAATAACAGAAGTCACAATATTTTCGTAGTCGTTAGCTGTTTCTCCTTCATAATAATACGCCATAGATCCTAAATTATGGTTCTCTACCAAATTATCTAAAGCGATTGAGGTTTTTGCAGCACGTACCAATTCCTCTTGTTCACAAGCGTCAATAACTTCAAAAGTAGTTTTAAACTCTTCAATTTTGTTTTCTATTTCTGTTGATGTTACCGCGTCTCTGTATTTCTTTACTTCGCACATTTCTACAATTTCGATGTGTGTGCCAAATGCCGAGGCTTGTTTGGTTAAATCGGAATATACATCTAGCATACCGCAGTAATAATGTCCTAAAACGCCAAGTCTGTTATTACGCATTACGGCAGCTACATTCGCGGCATCAATCCAATCTTGAATGTCATCCCAAACGGCTTGCTCGTCCAAATACCCTGTTACAAATTCGTAATCGATACCTGCACGATTAAATACGTTTGCAAATTCTGGTACAGAACAGGCTTGACAATGTGCTAGCCATTCGCCCGTCATCTTACCACGATCGCCCAGTTTATTAAAACTTTCGTAATCTATAGCGGCTACGGGTTGTATGTTTAAAATAATCACAGGACATTTTACTTTTTGTACTACGGGCAAAATAGTTGAAGATAAGGCATATGTAGACACGTATAGAAATAAAATATCTACATCTTCAGTTTTTAAAACTTGTGCTTTTTCTCTTGCAACTACTGGAGAATCTACTAAGCCAACATTAACAACTTCTGCACCAAAGCCTTCCATTTTGGTTGCTATTTGTTTTTGATATCCTTCTAAACGTTCTAATAAACCATCAAATTGTGGCCAGTAGGTATCTAATCCGATACCAAATAATCCTACTTTTATCATTTTAATCTATTTTTTTCTAAACTTCAGTATATAATTCGCTCACTTTCTCCAAACGATCTGTATCTAACTCCACTCCAAAACCAGCAATTGGTTTCATTGAATAATATCCATTAGCTTCTTTTTTAGTTGGTTTACTTTTCAAACATTCCAAATACAATTGAGATTCTTCATTTTTCTCAATAGCCTCAACCCAAGTAGCTCCTGCCCCAATCGCAATTTGTTGCCATGCAGAACAAGCTGGTCCAACTAAACTGTCATCTCCTATCATAACTTTGGCATTCATTTCCTTGACTTTATTAGCCAAATCAACAGTATCCTTAAAACTTCCCATAGTGGAAGGATGTAAATTAAAAATTCTACCCATACCTGGATGAATGGATTTTAGACCTTTCCATGCTGGTCGCAATGGTGCATCTGGAATTAAAGTCAAATCACCCACCATTTCTTGAAGTTGAATCCATTGATTGGTCCTTAAATGTGCTGGATCTTCAATAGCACCTAATCCGTTTTCTTTAAAACGATTTAAGATGGATTGCAATTCTTCCAGTGATTTCCATTTTTTATAGCCTTTATTAACATCTGAAATTACCACAGCTTCATCGCCTAAAACACCTCTGATGGTCTTTAACAACTTCATATCTACTTTTTCGTCACCATACATTTTAAACTTCATATGATGACCTAAGTTCTGCTCGATGCTTTTTTCTGCCTCTTCGCGTACTTTTTTCTCGTCTTTATCTAAAATACAATACAAGCCAGGAACAGCACTAAGGCCATTTAAACCTAGTAAATCTATTGCAGGTTTATTTTGCAATCTTCCTGAAAGGTCTAAAAGCGCCATATCCATGGACTCCAACATTTTTAGAGATCGCTTAGAACCTAATATTTGTTCAGATGCTAATAATTTCTGAGCTTCACCTATGGTTAATCCCTTAAATTGTTTTAAATATTCAACCCAAGCAGTAGGCTTAAAATTCGGGTTATTTTTAGAGGCTGGGGTTTCCGTCCATCCATAAAAATCACCTGCTGAAATTTTGATAAACAAATGCTGACGGTTATGCCAAGTACCCCAAGAGAAATAACGAGGTATGTTTATATCATACCGAAAGATTTCGATTTTTGTAATCTTCTCTTTTAAATATTCTGTTCCAGTTCTTCCTAAGCAACTAGTAAACAAAGGATATGTAGCCCCTGCAATACCAAGTGCCGACATACTTTTTATAAAATCACGTCTATTTTTTTTCATAATTGTATTTTTACCAAGGATCGTTCAAAGAGGTTAGCAAATCAGTCAATTCGTTTTCCATTTTAGTATCTAAAACTGGATCATCTCCCCAAATGTTTTTCATTTGATAAGGGTCTTCAGCATCATTATAGAGATAATAAAACTTCTCTCCACTTTCATGTTTTACAACAGCATACGTGTACTCTTTTGTTCTAAAACCACGAGCATCTCCTTTAGAGGCAAAGCTTTTTCCTCCAAAATACAATTGCTTTTCTGGGCGAATTATTTCTTTATCAAAAAACAGATTAGAATAATCTATACCTTCAACAACGTCTGGGATTTTATCTTTTAAGTTCATCAACCCTAGAAGTGTTGGCATGTAATCTGGCACACTTAATAGAATATCATCGGTTTTTGGTTTTACCGCTTTTGGATAATGTACAATTAACGGAATTTGATAAGCTTCCTTAAACCAAATATTTTTATGCATTAAACCTTGGCTTCCTAACATTTCTCCATGGTCTGCAGAAAACACAATAATGGTATTTTCATACAATCCGGTTTCTTTTAATTTTGCAATCACTCTCCCTATTTGGTCGTCAACACCATTTACAGAAGCAAAATAATCAGTTGCTTGATCTAGTCTTTTTTCTACACCGTGATCTCCTCTTTTTAGTTCATAATTGTCATTAAACTGAACATTTGGTCGATTTAAAACATCCTTATGGCTCATGCCTTCGTAACGTTTTTGATAACGTTCTGGCACTTGCTTAAATGGTGTATGCGGTGGATTTATAGACCAAAACAGCGCAAAAGGTTCGTCTGATTTTCTTTGGTTTTTAGAATTATCTAAATAATCAATAACAACGTCAGCTTCATGTTCTGCCGACCATTTTTTGATGTATGTTTTTTCATCTTCTTTCGCATTAGTTGTCCAATAATAAGGTGCATTATGCCTGTTGTGTGTTCCGTAAGCATACCAAAATGAAAAACCATGTCTTCTTTCTGGTGGACACCAAGTATCCCAAACTCTTTTTACATTTGGTGGTGTGGGTTCCGGACCATCTAAATGCCATTTTCCGACGTATCCTGCACTATATCCATTTTCTACTAAAACATCAGAAAAACAGATTTCATCTTTCTTTAAATAGTTTCCTAACGCTGTTCTTTGCGAATTGCAATTTTCTACAACTCCTGTTGATAATGAGTAGCGCCCTGTCATCAACATTGCTCTGTATGGGCTACACAAAGGATTGTTTGCTACAGCTTCACTAAAAAACACGCCTTCTTTTGCTAATTGATCTAAATTAGGTGTATGTACAGGATCTTCCTTTAAAAAACCTAAGGAAGCTTGTCGATATTGGTCTGCAAAAATGAATAGTAAATTGGGCTTCGTTTTTTCTATTTCTTTACCCTGTTTTTTCTGGCTTTTACACGAATATATACTACATAAAATTAATCCAAAAACTATCAGGTTTTTAGATATCATCTTTGTTATGTATTGACTAAACTTATTCATTATTAATGTAAAGTTATGATTACTAGTGTTTTATAGATTCGATGACAACCGGCCCTAATAAACCAGAAGTTTGCAATGGAGACTTAGGCGTAATTTTATCAATAACAATCCATGTATACTTTTCGTCTTCTTTACGCGATTTATCTCTAATCAATTGATTTCTCCACAGATTTACCACTTCAATTTCTAACGAATTTTCGCCTTTTTTAATAGCTTCTGAAATATTCAATCGGTAAGGTGCCATCCAAACACCACCAATATCTTTTCCGTTTAATTTTACTTTAGCCATTACAGATAGCTTTCCTAAATCAATATAAATATCTTCATCTTTTGGAAGTTCGCCAACTGCAAATGTTTTGGTATATACTGCAGTTCCTGAATAGTATTTTATTTGTTCATTTTCAGAAGTTGACCAATCTATCAATTCAGTAAAAGCAACAGGTTGTTTAGGTCCAATCTCTTTATTTTTAAAATCAACATTAAAATCTTTATCTAATTTCACAAGTGTTTTCATTTCTGGAAAATTAGTCTTTTCAACAGTTGCTTTATTAGCTTCTATATTTTTATCAAATACAACAAACCAACTTTGCAACGCTTCTAATTCCAAAGGTATTTTAACTCCTGTATCGGTAATTTCATACTCTGGTAAATTTCTTATTTCTCCTGTAACGGCATTCCACAATTGCGGTTTTAAATTTTTATCTACTCTAAAAACTGGACTTATTTTTAGATGCTTATTACTTTGATTCGAAACAAAATATATATCCATGTCTGCTGATGAACGATGTGTCCATAATACAGGTGTTTCTTTAGGAACATCAACATCTTTCGCTAACTTTAAATCTGCAAACACCTCTGATAGTTCGTAACCATCCCAGATATTTCCTTCTCCATAAGCTACTTTCAATTTACCGTCTTGATAAGTTCCATTCCACATTTTATTAGCCAACTCTTTTACTTGAGTATCTGCTATTGGGAAATTCTCTAAACTTGGTGAATTTTCAGGCTTTTGTCCTAATATTGTTCCTCCTTGTCGCACCAAACTTTCTATCTTTTGTAATAATTCTGGGCGCATGGTTTTAAATGGAGGCAATACCATCACCTTGTATGACATACCATCTGGCAACACAAATCGACCATCTTTTACAGACAATCTGTTTAGAATTACCTCAGCGTTTATATAATCATAAGAATAACCTTCTGGAATTTCAGGCACACGTCCTCCTGTCATTATTGGAGCATCCTCTCCAATAAAATAGCAAACATCGGCAACGTATTTTCCTTGTTGTAATAAATGTTGACAACGACGTAGGTAATCGAAATAACTGTCTGCCTGACTAAACCAGGTATTATGGCGGTTAAACTCTGTACCAAACCAAGCATTCATACCTGGTTTTCTATTATCATCGGGTTGTTGAATGTACAAGTGCAATACAAAGTGGTTGATACCCTCTGTCAATGCCCAATCTCCTCGTTTTTTCAGCATTGCTGGATGTCTTAAATAGGCTCTTCTAGAAGAAGTAAATGCTTCTGCAGAAGTGATTGGTTTTCCATAGGTATGAGCTGTTGAAGAAGATGCTTTACATTCAATATTACCCAATGTTCCTTCGTTCCAGAATTCTCCAGCAATTAAATCTGATTGCCCACCATACATCATAAATTCACTAGGAAATCCCCAGTGCCCATAATTCTCTAACCAGGTTTTCAGGTTGTGCTTATTACTTGCTTTTTTCAGTCCTCCTACATATTCATAAGCTACATCATCTGCAATAGCACGACGCAAGTCCCAAAGAAAACGTTCTGATTCCTCTACGCTCCCTACAATTCTACCAGACAATACTGGTAAAAAAGGAACAGGGTCGTATCTATATTTTTCTTTGAATTTTTCTTCATAACCATCTGTCCAGTTTTGTGAACCTTGTTCGTAACTATCAGCAACTACATATTTGAAAGCTGATTTGCTTACTTCTGGAATTCGTTTTAAAAACTCACCTACAAAATTATCAAAATGGAATTGTGCCAAATCGCTGTTCATTTTATCGATTTCATATCCCACACCTTGTGGAGCTGCTGGTGCATTTTTTGTACCCGTTGGTGTCATTCCCATTCTCATAATTGTCCAGTTTCCTGCAGGAGCTTCCCAATTTAAAACTCCATTGTCGTCCAATTTATCACTTAGATCAATGACACTTTCTGGACTAACAGACAACTCTTCATTCTTAAGATCTTCTTGTTTTCCAAAAATATATGTATCCCAATTAGGCTTTGGTGTCGAATGCATTTTCCCCAACTGTTTCTCTATATATTTATCTAATACAGGCGCTTCAGATATATTAATTTCAGCAAAACCATATTTTTTTTGTCTAGAACTAAAATTGGTACATTTCAGCTTAAAACTCTGTGCTTTTGTATCAGGTAAAACAGTAGCAAAATCTCCCGTTTCAATAGATGCTACATTTGGCGTAATACGAAAACGATTAAAATGAAATTTCTTAATTAGCCTTTCCTGACCATCAATAATAGCGAACAACATCATATTACATTTAAAAGCACTACTTGGAATTATTGTGATAGCACGCGCTGTAATGGGTTCTGAAAGTTGAAAATTGATTTCTAATGCTTCGCCTTTTTTAGGCTGAAAACTGGTTTCATCTTCTTTATTGCCATTATTTAAGACAGAAACGTCAACATCTCTCCAATTGGCACTAATTTTTGTAGGTACAAACTGCGTACTGTTTTTTTCAACATCCGATGTTTTAAAAGCTAAGGTATGCGTATCTTGAAACTCTTTTTTAGGTTGCTTTAATGCTACATTCACCAATTTCCCTCCTTCAACTTTGGTTTCACTAAAGGTTAAGTAACGCATTGCTTTTTTAGAATCAACCCAAGGCCCTCCACTCTGACTCCAACCTGGGCAGTTAAAAATACCTATGTCTACACCAATTCGTTTTCCTTCAACAACAGCATGTACCATGTGAGACCACCAATCTTCACTAAGCATTGGTACTTTTCCATCTTTACGTGCTGGATTGATATTTCCAATTAAAGCACCTCCAATTCCTGCCTTTTTCATCGCTTCCAAATCTTTGGTAATCCCATCTTTAGAGATGTCATCGTTAATCCAATACCAATAACACCAGAGGTTATTGTCTTCTGTTGGGTTTACGAAACCAGATTGAATTTCTTTATAGCTTTGAGAGTTATTACAACTCACAAAAAAGAGTGTGAAAAGAGATAACGTTATTAATCGTATTTTTAGCAAAAGATGCATCCTTATATATTTGTAATACATTTAATTAATTATTATTTTTTTTGTGGTATTATTAACTCTAACAATGTAGATACCTGTAGTCTTAAATTGATGTATTGGGATTGTGGTTTGTTTTGAAAACACTACAGTATCATAAATTTTAACCCCTAAAAGGTTAAATACTTCTATTTTTGATTCGCTAGATGTGAGTGTTATATGAATATCCGAATTTGCTGGGTTAGGATATATTTCAAATTGCGAACTATGGTTTGGAGAAAATTCAGAGGTGGACAGTTGGTTTTGATAATAGGTATCCAACTGCGTAAATGCAGTCTTGATTTCTGCTGGAGTTCCATATAAAAGAATACTTTCTTGACGAAATTTTTCATAAACTCCTGGATTTGTAGCGGATAATATAGACCTGTCTATAAGACCTTTAAATCTTTTTCTAAAACCTATCCAAGACATTGTGGGTGTTCTATAAGGAATATCTAAATAAAAATTTTCTAATGTTCTGTCGTCCCTGTATGCTTCCGACCCATTCGATTCATTAACACCAACAACATCAAAAGTGTTTATATTGGTATCTGGAAGGTAAAAACCTAAAGCATGACCATTATTTTCATCATTGGAATCTGCTACAATAAATCTTAGTTTATAGTTGGAGTTATCGCCATTGAAAGTCCCTTGACGTTCCACTATTTCCCAAGAGTCATCATTTTTTTGAGCATATCTGTAAATCGGGTTCCATATCGCTACATCTGTTCTTATACTCCATGAATAGCTAACATAATTTAAATTAGTGGTACTTCCGGGGTGAGTGCCCACTGGAAATTGAGTAGATATATCATCTTGGAGCTTTTCAGGACTCCACTTGCCAACAGCACTCAAAGCGGATGTGTTAAATTGTCTCATGGCTGAATTGGGTAGTGTAGAAGAACGAACAAAACGATATTCTAAATAATGTCTTATGGCTGGTATATCTAAATTTATTGTGTTTTTTACATTTTCGTATTCACAATAAAAATCAAAATCACTATGAACTTCAGCAGCTTGATGTGTAAAAGTTCTACCATCAATTACAACAGAAAGATTTTCTTCCTCAATATTATCTTGATCACTATTGTTATCTATGATGTGTGGATGATCAGGAACAATATTTTCCCATCGCGTATAGTCAAATTTCCCATCACCATTATATAAAGCGCATCCTCTTGATGGGATAACAATTTTACCTTCAGTAGTTTTTACCACTTCACATACGGTTCCACCTTCATCACTAAATCCTGCTTGGGTTGGATTATATTGCCCCCCGCGAGCCAAATCTCGAATTGATGATTGTCCACCACGACCATACTTTTGTGCCTGAACACCCATGGTGTTTCCGATTCCTGGAATACTAACTTCGGTAATATAACCACCGCCATTGCTATTTACTCCTAAAATAAAATTACCAGATTTTATGGTATCTGTAATTACTCTTCTTTTTGTCCAATTGTCTGCAAGTATTTCGAAACTTTGAGCATAAAATGATTTAGTACAACATACGCTGATAAGTATTAATAAAAATTTTATGAGACCTTTACTTTCCATATTTATATTATTTTTAGTGTTATATAACTATTGATACCAAGCCTTTACTTTCATGCTTTAGCATTATTTTGAAACAAAAACCATCGTCTTCAATTTCAATAAAAGCTATCATTATTTACTTTTTATTGATTCATTTAAACTATAAATGCTTTTTCTAATAGTATTCAAATTACCCACAATTAAATAATAGTCATATTCATAAACTGTGTTTTTATTGAATGTTGCTTTATTTAATGGTGCCATGTATGATGTTGCGCTGTCATGTGCTTCATAACCTGGATCTTTTGCCATTCCAGCTAAAAAGTTTGTGCATATAGGTGCATAAACCCCTATTCCCCATAAATCATCATTCACAAAAGCCATCCAATTTTCGGTAACCATATTATTTTTATACTTCCCCCAAAAACCACTGCGTAGATTTATTACTTTAGGTTTATTTAACGGTGCGCCAGTAAACGGTTTATCCCCAAAATAAGAGTATAAATTATTTAGGGCAGATATTGGATAAACAGCAGGGAGTTCCTGATTGTGAGCTTTTCCTTCACCATAAATAGTATCTGTTCTATGGCATGTTAATTTATTTCGAACTTTAATAACATTACCTTTTAATGTTGTCCATTGTTCCATGATAGCCTCTGCAGGTTTATTTTTCATATCCCACAACATAGGAATACATTTTACATAAAGTGTATTTCCTTCTTGTTTGTATTCTAGAATTTCTGCACGATTTTGATAACAATCACCGACTTGAATGGGATTCCAAGACCAAGGAGACCATGCTTTTTTTTGCCCTTCATTTTGCCTATTAATAATTTTACCACCATAATATGATTGCTGAATATATCTGCCCTCATCATGAACGTTTACAATATTTCTATCTACATCAGATTTTGAGATATACGCAATAGCTCCTCCTCGAGTTAAATCTAATTTTAGGCGCAATGAGTCATTGCTCAACTCCATAAAGTTTGGAATAGTAGGATTGACTGATGCAGATTCTTTTTGTGCATATGAATGATCAGCAAGGGACAAAATCAACAGTAGAATAATGTATACGTTTAATTTGATCATAGTAAAAATTAGTTCAGCTTATTTAGTAACCACATCCCAAACTTTTGAATGTATTGATTTTCTATCTTTATTTTCTACAGTGAGGACAACCGTCCAATGGTCGGAAGTTTTGTATTGATGAACTGGATTCTGTTCTTTAGAGGTAGTTCCGTCTCCAAAATCCCATGTCCATTTTTCAATGGTACCCAACGATTCATCTTTAAATGCGAAAATACGCCTGTCTCTATCTACCTCAACAAAAGACCAATTAGCTTGTAATTTTGGTTGCAAGGGTTTTATTAATGGCATTAATCTGAATACATTCATATAGTCGCCATCATGAATCATTTTAATATTATGCGCTAGGTTTATAAAATCCTTTCTTTCCTTATTGTCATCATCATAATCAAGAACGCTCCAAGACAATGCAATAATTTCATTTTCTTTTAAGGTAGAAACTGCTGAACGATTAATGCCTTCAATAGCGGCATAGTCGAATGGCGTTATCCAAAATTCCAGTTGAAGTTTACCTGATTTACCTTGCTCTAAATTGTGCTTATAAGCTGCATTGGCATAAGGAAAGTCTTTAATCCATGGCGTATTTCCCCAGACCATAGCCCAATCCTTATTTACAGCGGGAATGAAAACATGGTAATTTTGCGCATGTGCTCCATGTCCTCTAAAATGTAGTTCTTCAATTGGTATATTTCTTTTGTTGGCGTTCCACTTTTTTATAAAATTACCTCCAGAAACATCGGCATCTACCACCAATTCAAAAATATCTTGCTTAATATCCAATTGCTCGAATTCCCAGAAATCATCAAATACCTCAAGATAGAAATATAATCTATTCAAGTCTTTTACCCATCCCACCTTAACGGTGATATCCAAATCTTTTGCATCAAGATTAAACCCAATACCATTGATAGATTCTTTCATTTGGTCCAGACCTATGGCATAGGTGCTTGGGACTAAATTCCAATCAGAAAAATCTCCATCTATTCTTGGCATTTTGTTCTGTGGAAATTGAAATATGGGATAAATCGTATCACGACTAGATTGGGCATAAGACTTTAACAAACCAAACCCAAAAACTACAATCCATACAAAACAAAACAGTAAACGCATTTTATTTTTTATTATGTTCAATTCTTTTTGCAACACGCAGTCCTCCTTTTTGAATTCCTATTTCTTCTGGATGGTATTTTTGGGGATCAAAAGCAGGATTTATAATGGGAAGAACAGCGTTAGCATCCTTTAGATGTTCTTCGATTAAAGTATCTAGTTTTTCTACTTTTTCTGGATACTTCGATGCTAGATTATGTACTTCTCCGATATCTTGTTTTAAGTTATATAAGAAATATTGATGCTTAAAATCTTTTCCATTATGAAAAACACGTATTAGTTTCCAGTCTCCATCATGAACCGAAACGGAAGGTGGTAACCAATTTGGTATTTTTGGATTATGGGGAAAATAGGTGATGATTGGCCCTCTGTCTTGATTTTCGCCTTTTAAGGCTTTCGAAATATCTACACCATCAATTTTATGTTTTTTAGGTAATTTAATTTCCAACTGGTTTAATATGGTTGGATAAAAATCGGTGGATTGAATCATAACATCTGACCTTGATCCTGGCTTTGTCAATTTAGGCCATACAATTACACAAGGCACTCTTGTTCCTCCTTCATAAATGGTTGCTTTTCCTCCACGTAAAGGACGATTACTTGTAGGTTCGGTAATAAATTCTTCTCCTAATTTGGAGGTTTCACGAATTCCATTGTACATGTTTCCTCCATTATCACTAAAAAAAACGATGGCTGTATTGTCGCTAATGCCTAATCTATCAATTTCATCTAATAAACGACCCACTGCCTGATCTAAAGAATGTACCATAGCTGCATAAGTTGGCGAATGCTGTAAATCTGTAAAATCAATTTTAGATTGGTAATATTTTATCAAACTTTCTTTGGCATCAAAAGGAGCGTGAACCGAAAATTGCCAATAATTCATAAAAAATGGCTTATCTAAATCTACTGAACGCAGCCAATTGATGGCTTCGTCTGCCATTCGATCTTCAATATGTTCGTTCTTGTATTTTGCTTTGAATTTTGGATATTTCCACGGAGCTACAAAACTACCTGCTGGTCCTGGTCCTGGCCAATGTGGTATATCTACATCATAACCATGTTGAATTGGAGTATAAGGTTCTCTACCCAAATGCCATTTTCCAAAATGTGCTGTTTGATACCCTTCTCTTTTTAAAAGTTTTCCTAGAGTTGGTAATATGGTATCTAACCTCGTTACCGGTTTACAAGCAACCGATTTAAAACCAGGTGCTGCTTTCGGAGCCACTGATGCTTTTAATCTTACCTTCGGTTGATGTGCTGCAGGAGAGGTAATTCCTGTTCTTGCTGGAGTTTGTCCTGTTAAAATACTAGCCCTTGTTGGTGAACATAGTGGACTTGCAGCATAGGCTCTGTTAAAGGTAATACCTCTTGCTGCCAACCTTTCTAGATTAGGCGTTTCATAAAGTGTTGTTTTTGCGTAGAGTGTTACATCTGCCCAACCCAAGTCATCAGCCAAAATAAACACAATGTTCATTTTATTACTATCAGTATTTTGTGCTCTAGAACAAAAAATGATAAAAACGATACTAAATAAAATGAAAAATTGTTTTCTTGTTCTCATAAGAATATTTTATTACTCGCTTTTAAAACATTATTTATAAATAGCCCGAAAATTCCAATTACCTGATGACACTTTAAATTTCAAAAATTGATCATCTTGATCAACATAACTTAAACCTTTGAGTAGCTTCCTTAACTTACCTCGTTTCCAAACCAGCTTACCATCAACAATAACTTCTTCAATTTCCTTACCTTCTTTCGGCACTCCAATGATTGCTATCGTGTTTTCTGGAGACTCTAAGTCTAATTGATAGATATTATCGACAATTTCTAAATCAATCGCAATCGTTCCCTTTACCGTTGGAATTACTTTTTTTAACTTCTTGAAATGCACCATATTTGGAAGTATTTGATATTCACTCCAAGCTAATTTAGTTGGTTCTACTCCTGCTATGTATTTCGATAATATTTTATTAGAACCATTCCATGCATGATTGTAACTTCCTCCTCTTGGGAACATTTCATATAAGGTGGACATCGATTTTTTATCAACCTGACTTTGGTACTGTGCTTTCATGCGTTCCAATGATGCCTTGTATCTACCTGCAATACACATAGCTTCTTCTGCTATCCACTCGAAGTGCGGACTAGAATAACGATTTGGAATCAATACATTATCTACAATTTGATTATAATATTCTGGATTTGCAATTCCTGAAACTATAGCAATCGCATTAGCTCTATCATCTTTTAATTTCTCTGCATTAGAACTATAAAAACCATTTTTCCAATACGCCTTCTCAAATGCAGGTTTCATGGTCTTCATACGCGCTTCATACCATTTGGCATGTACATCTTCTCCTAAAACCTCTGCCATCTTTTTAGCTTCTTTTAATGCTAAATAATAGAAAGCCATTTGTATAGGTTGTTTGTCTTCGGTCATTTTAACACCCCAATCTACCCAATCCCAAGAATCTGGACTTTTACGCTTTCTATATTCTGGCAGACCATTCTCTAGCATTGGAAATAATGCCAAATAATCGTAAACAAATGGATATACGTTTTGCAACGTTTCTTTATCTCCTGTATTTAAATAATAGGGCCAAATACCTTGTGCGATGAACTGTAAACTTTGCGTCACCAACTCGCGCACACGTAGTGGTCCTAATGCCCCAATAACACCATCTTGACTAAAGGACATGGTTTGCAAAATGGCTTTTTTTAATAGCTGACGCCCCGCATCATCCATAGCATAAAACAAATAGCCTGTTTGGTCGGCTACATCGCCAATCCATAAGGCACGTTCTCTATCTGGACAATCCATAAAATTATCGCGAGCGCACACAAACAATGTGTTGTTACCCATCCACCACAAGCGGTTATAAAACGGATCGTCTATTTCAAATTTACCAACCATTTCGCCTACACTCATCCATCGGTACTTTAGTGCTTTTACTTTTACGCCCTCTGGAATGGCATAGCGGATTTCATTACCATTCATCCAAGAAAAGCTCTCAAATTTCTGAGTTCCTGCTCTGGTAATATATGTTGCTGTAATTTTATTGAGTCGATTATCTGTAGTCACAAAAATCGTGTCTCCAGCTTTTGCTTCTACTTCGAGATAAGGCGTAATTTGTTTGTTGAAAGGTAGTTTACAAGCTATGGTTTGTCCAGTGCTTACAAAAGGGAATTGTAAGTCATCATGATTCTTATAATTCTGCAATCCGTGGTTTACCAAAGGCGGAACAATATTGGGTTCTAAATTGTACCATGGTGCAATACCTGCACTTCCTTTTTCTGTTGCGTTTGGCCAATTACTATCATCAAAAGTAGAAGTGTACCAAGCATTTTCAGACCAATCTTTCATCGCTTTTTGTGCATTAAAATGCACAGGATATTGCACCAATGCTTTACTTGCTGGTAGTATAGTATTGTCGTAAGCTGGGTGTTGAATCGCTTTCCAAGATGCATCAGAAACTAGCTTTTTGCTTCCAATTTGTGCCGAAAACAGCAAACCGCCTTTACCACTATCAATGTGGGTACCTTTGTGTGTTTCGCGTCCCCAATACCAAACTAAAATTGCTATTGTATTCTTCCCTTTTTTTAAATAGGGTTGAATATTTACAGTTTCAAACCAAGAGTTTGCTGGTGTGATTTTCTCTTTTCTATTCCAATCTCCTGCCTGACTTGGCCCTCTTGAAAGTCCTCCTTCAAAAAGTACCATTTCTCCATTAATCCACATCCAAAATTTGCTATCTACAGCAATATGAGCTTCAAGCGTTTCTGGAATTTCTTCAAAAGCAATGGTTTTTCTAAAACTCATCCACGTATTAGAAGGCCCATCTTCTTGTTGCCAAATCCATTGTGCGCCATCCCAATCTGGCGGGGTAGTTGCAAAGGTTATTGAGGTTGTTAAAATGATAACGAAGAAAAACCAAACGCTTCTGCTATTTTTTTTGTTCATTATTTATGATTTATAATTACTTTCTATTGTTAAAAATTTTAATTTCTTTGATTGATGGTGCTTCTTTTGCATCTTCAATAAATAACCTGCATTTTGTAGATGTAACCGCATCGAATTGATGCGTTTTGCTAGCTCCACAAGTTGCTCCGTTTGCAATATCCTTCCAAGCTCCATTTTCCAAATATTGTAGTTTGTAAGATGTAATATTTTCTTCAAATTCATCAACAATAACTTGATTGAATGCCTGTGGTTTTACCCACTCTACTTCTAGATACTGATTCTTTGTTTCAGTAGCCAACCAACGTGTTTCTTCATCTTCATCGTTAGACCTAAAAGCTTCAAAGACTGGTAGTTTTTCAGATTGAATGAACATCGATGAGGCATTCATCCTGCCTAATTTTGCTAAATTTTTTAAATTGAATAAGGGTTCAGGAAACTGTGTTTTAGGCAATTCATTTACTTTAAAATTATACACTCCAGAAGTTACATGATAAATCACATAGTTACCGACAGCATTACTTTTTTCTGTTCCTAGAAATTCAATATGTTCTGCGTTTTCTGCTAAAACATCGCTCTCTTGTATGGCTTCTTTACTTATGGCAGGCAGATAGACTTTTGCTGTTGTGTTTATAGGTACTTCAATATGAAATGTAGCTCCTTTACCTTCTTTTATCCAGTTTACAACCACATTTCCATACATGGATTCGTATGATGTGTTTGCATAGGTTAAATCGCCCACGGGCGCAGGTTTAATAATAATATTTTGCATGCCTAATTGTTCTGGATTTGGACGAATACCTCCAAAACCTTTTATAAAATAGCCACCAATTCCTGTATAGCAAGTATGTATTTGACTATTGCCTATGGCAGACCAACGTTCTGGCCAAACGGTTTTGCCTTGTTCTAAAAAGTAACCGTAACTTGGATGGTGTTTGTCTCTTAGCAATTCATAAACTAAATCCATGCGCTCGCCAGATTCCGTAAAATAACGTGTATATAGTGCTTGCCCAGAACTTCCTGTATCGTAATATGGGAATTTATACAAGACATTATCGGCTAAATTGGCTTCTACTTTTTCCTTTTCTGAAGCTGGTGTAACACCCGATAATAGCGCAAACGCTTGATTGACTTGGATGCCATCTAAATACTTACCTGTTTCTGGATTGTAAGACAATTTATGAGTAACCCCTCGTTGTACTTTTAATCGCTCTTTATAAATTTTAGCATCTTCTGTTTTACCCAAAGTAGAAGCAATATTCATCGCATTATCTAGCATAAAGGCATATAAACAGTTGTTAAAATGTACTGCTTCTGGAGAATTACTACTCGTCCAAAAGTTCCCACGAGGTGTGCACCAATCGCCTAAACCTGGAAACTCCCGTAACCCTTGTCTCCCTGCATTTATAGCGCCTCCTGTTTCGAAATTTGAATGTTCAAAAATCCAGTCCATCCATTTTTTCATGGATTCGTAGTTGTCTTCCAAGACGCTTTTATCACCCAACATACGGTAGGTTTCCCATACGGTTAAAGGGCTGTTCGCTTTCCACATTAAAAACGGACGATCTTCTTCGTTTATCACTGCACGTATTTTCCCATCAGGAAATTGTGCATCTCTAGTATATTGTAAGTATTGGTCCATGTATGCACCACTTTCAAAATTAGGAAGCGCATCGCCATACATGGCCGCTACTGTAACTTCTCCCCAACCACGACGTTCTCGATGCGGACAATCTACCAAAATTCCGTCCATGGTATTTGCTAAATAGGTGTTTAAATTAACTTGGTAAATTTGATTGAGTTGTTCGCTAGAGGATTCGAAACTACTTATTTGCTTACGATCATTGGTAATCACATAGCCTTTTGCATCTTCTACCTTTGGCTCATATTTTAAACCATATACCGTAATCCATCGTCCTCCCGCAACATTAAACCGGTTTTGGAATTTTCCTTTTCCCGATTTACCATAGATATATTTACTTTTTTGATTCCAATTCATAACCACCTCCGTTTGATCACTAATTTCAAACAAAATAGAATCGCCTTCCTTTCCTTGGTAAAGATCCATTTCAAAAAAACCGGTATAGTTTTCGCCCATATCAATGCGGTAAGTACCATCGTTGTTTTTATCAATAGCTATAGCCTTTATTTCCTTAAATTTTACTTGGGGCTCTACCATTTGTGCGCTCAACTCAGCCTTTATCGGACTATACAAGGCTCGTGTTTCTCTATTTTTACTGCTGTTTATGGCAAAAGCGACATTATTCCCTTCTGGAATTTCGGCATTCAGCACCTTATGGTCATAAACACTAGCGTTCATCCAATTGCTATCGTCATAAGCTGGAGTATTCCAATCGTCTTCACGTTTGCTATCATCAATAATTTCGCCTCCAAAACGCAAAATATCCCAGTCGCCATAATACGAAGTGTAACTTGATTTTGTTTTCCAGGTTGTATCTGTTTTTAACGTAATTTTTTCTCCACCCGCAACAATTTCTGCTTGCGCTTTAAATACAAAGGGGATAAGGCGATACTCTCTAATTCTTCGCCAACGCGACCAACCTGCTGCATGCCATACAGCAATAACATTATCTCCTTTTTTGAGTTTATCTGAAATATCGTAGGTTAAATACGGAATCCTTTTTTTCATGTATGACGACACAGGATTCATTACGTTTTCGGTGATTTTTTCTCCATTTACATACAATTCGTGATACCCAAATGACCCCACAAATACGAATGCTGATTCAGCATCTTCTTTTAATTCGAAATTCTTTCTGTACCAATTATGATCGGTTTTTTTCTGATCTGATTTTAAAATCCAGTTGCCTTTCCAATCGGATTGCTGTAATAATCCCATCGAAAATTGAGCAGGCTCGCTCCATTTTGAAGCAGTACCCTCTTTATCCCAAATTTTTACTTTCCAGAAATACTGTTTTGCTGAGGCTAGTTTCGCTCCCTTGTATGTAGTATTTACAGATTGGTCTGAATTTACTTTTCCAGAATCCCAAGTATCGCCAGTATTACTTTCTAAATTTTCTAAACTGCTAGCTACTAAAATTTGGTAAGCCGTTTGTTTTTGTCCTCTTACTGGATTTTCTTGAGTCAATTTCCAACTCAATCTAGGAGCCGTATTGTCTATTCCCAAAGGATTTACTCGGTATTCACAACGTAAATCTTCTACGTCTACCGTAGTTTCTTTACAAGAGAATAAAGAAATACAGAGCATAAAAGAGAAGAATAATTTACTTAAAAGTTTATTACTTCTCTTAAAAAAAGATACCTTGTTTTTATTTGCCTTCATAATTATTTAATCTTGATTACATATTCGCCCGAAGTTAGTTCGAAAGAATTCTCTTTTACTCGTTTTTTATTTAGTTTGATTTGCTTTGATGTATACATTGGTAATTGTACTAATGCAGTTGCATTTTCTGGAATAGTAATAGACCATGCTATTGTTCCTTTATCATTTTTCCAATAACTTTTAATTTCTCCTTGAGGCGATTTATGTGACACCTCACACCATTCTAATCCTTCTAAAAAAGTAGGTTTTAAGTAGAATTTTTGAAATCCCGGGTGATTTTCATTAGGACGAATTCCACCTAAACTTTCATGAAAACTGGCGGCAAAACCACTATTCATTGGGTGATTAAAAGAATTACGATGATACCTTTCTTGTTTGTTCCAATTGGCAATATGCTCTGGCCAAGTAGTTAAACCATGTGTTTGAGTTACAAAACCCAAACTAGGAAAATCAGTAATCTTCCACAAGTGTTTTGTAATGTTACTATGACCAAAATCATTCAAAACCGTGTACAACGGTCTGTGTCCAAAAATACCTGTAGTATAGTAGCCTTTATTCTTTTCCATAATCAGTTGTGCTAAATTATCAGCAACTAATTGGGATTTCTTTTTAGGAACCAACCCTGAATATAAGGCAAATACATTTCCAGTTTGAGATCCATAAGAGTTGGTTTCTTTATTCAAAAACTTCGCATTAAAAGCATTTTTTACTAGAATCGCTTTTTGATCGTATGTTTTCGCTAGTGATTCTTTATCTAAAATTACTGCTATTTTTTTCATGGCAACTAAAGTTTGATAGTATAGTGCGGTAGAAGTTAAAGCTGGTGCTGTATCCATATTTGGATTTCCTCCTGGTGGACACCAATCTCCAAATCCTCCATTGATTATTCCTTCTTCT
The DNA here is from genome assembly GCF_004310325.1 of Hyunsoonleella flava. Taxonomy (GTDB): domain Bacteria; phylum Bacteroidota; class Bacteroidia; order Flavobacteriales; family Flavobacteriaceae; genus Jejuia; species Jejuia flava. The sequence continues at coordinate 10,458 of NZ_SIRT01000008.1, read as the reverse complement.
TGTACTTTTTCATCTAGATAGCCCATCCAGCCTTCCATCATGTTCCAAGCATCTTCCACTATTTTTTTATCACCATAATACACATAAGAAAACCAAGGAATCATTACTGTAGCCGCTCCCCAATCGGGTCTTGCTTGTAAACACATGCGTTTTCCCACTGAAATATTTGCAGGAGCTCTAGAGTCGTAAGGAAAAGGATCTTTAAAATGCGCTTTCGATTTTCCAACTACGGTTTTTGTATCATTAGAAGTTTTCTGCCATAACCTTTTTAAATCGAAATTATAACTTGCTGCCTCTGCTACCACATAAGCATCGCCCATCCACGCACAACGTTCACGATGAGGACAATCACTTAATAAACCTTGCAAATTATCTTCAATGGTCCACATAGAAACCTCATAAAATTTATTGATTTGTTCATTAGAACATTCAAAACTTCCTATACGCTCCACATCAGTTCTTACCAACCAACCTGCAAACTGATTTAAACTTGGGTTTTTGGTCAAACCTTCGATTTGAACGTAACGAAACCCATGATAGGTAAAACGAGGTTCCCAAGTTTCTTCGCCATCTCCTTTACAAATGTAAATATCGGTTTGTGTGTTACCTACAACGTGAATTCCAGTAGATGCAGGATCAATATTCCGTTTATCTGGCATTAAATGCTCTGAAAAACGCATTTTAATTGCTGTTCCTTCTTTTTCTTCAACATTAATTTGCAACCAGCCTGTCATGTTTTGACCTAAGTCAATTATCCAGCCTTTTTCTGCTTGTAAAATCGCTGTAGGATTTACTTTTCTAACCTTTCGCATCGGCTCCAACTCTTGCTCAATCAAGTTGGTAGTTGGCGCTTTCATTAATTCTACAGCATCCCAAGAAGTATCATTATAGCTATAATTAGACCAATTTTTTATTTCTTTTCTAGCATCATAGGTTTCGCCATGATATACATTATCAAAAAGTATCGGACTGCTATGTGCTTTCCAACTTTCATCTGTGACAACTTGCTTTGTTGTTCCGTCTTGAAAAGCGATATCAAGCACCATAATTGCACGAGGTTTTCCGTAAGAAAGTCCGGGAGAAAATGCCATATTTTGACCATAAAATCCATTACCCAACATAACACCTAAACTGTTGTTCTTTTTTAAGAGTGATGTTACATTATGACGCACAAAAAAGGCCTGTTTTTCGTAAGATGTTTGCGCAGGATCAAGTACGCGATCCCCCACTTTTTTACCGTTTAAATGCAACTCGTACAATCCTAATCCACATATTACGACTTCAGCTGAAGCTATATCTTTTTCTAAAGTAAAAGCTTTTCTTAAAAGTACTGAAGGATGTGTTTTACGAGGTGTCATCTTTAATTCTGCCTCAGTTGGCTCCCATGTATTGATGTTCATTGGAGGTTGGTTACGCATTACACCTCTTGCAGACCACTTTTCTGGTCGACTGTCTTTTGTGTATCCAATCCATTTTGCTTTATCCCAATTGATATTCTCATCAGTAGACTGACTAAAAACCATTTCGGTTTGTAATACCAAAAAAGGTAGTGCAATTAAAAGAAGTTTTAATTTCATAATATCCTATAGGATTTTACTCCAACTTTTTAATTCTCAAATTATCAAATAAATTCTCATCATAAGAACTTGCTAGCATCACATAACCTTGGTGTTTTTGGTGAGTAATCTTTACAATGGTATTTCCATCAACAAATGCCTCTACTTCGTTATTCTTCAAGTTCAACTTTAAATTATGCCATATATTACCGTTAAAACCGTCTATAACGCCTTTTTCTAGTTCTTGCTGGTTAAACATAAGTTTCCAGTGTCCATTCTTTGCTACCTGAAAACGATAGCCTTTTAAATAACTTCCTTTAACACGACCACCTAATTCTACATTACCTCCATTAATAAATACATCGACGCTACAGGTGTAATTTTCCCAATTAACGTCACCCACTAACGTATTGGGCTTAATGTTTGAGCGTCTATAAACCCGCATCCAGTCATAGCCCTGTTCTGGTACAATTTGCTTTAAGCACTGCGAGCCATCTTCTTTTAAAGCGATTTCAAAACTTCCGGTTTGGTCGGAATGATATTTAGGAAGATCTCCTACTTTTCTATCTTCATAATCTTCCACATAAGGAAATGGAAATGGAGTTTCCTTAGGAATTTTATAGGCACCCTTTTGTTGCCCAGAAGTTGTAGTTATTGAATAAATGCATTTTGCATCTAATGAAATTCTAAGAACACCTTCTTCTGGAGTTAAGGATTCTTGTTGAACGAACTGTTCATTTTCATCCGACTTCCAAACATTGACCGTGTCCAACGACAATCCTTCTTCTATTTTGACTTCTATTTCCTCATCAGTTTCTGTACAAATAATCATGCTCCAATTTGAACCATCTTTTTCTTTTAAAGCCACAGAACTGCCTTTGTAGGTAGCACCATCAAAAAGACCACAAGCACTATTTAGGTATTGCCAATTGTGAGGCTCTGCAAACTGAGTGGTATGTGCTGTAGCCCAAATGGTTGGCCATACTTCGTAATATCCACTCCAGGGGCTATTGGCTTTCATAGCTCCAGCTTTATCCCAAGTTACCGATTTGTAAATAGATCCTATGGGTGCCCATATTAATGTTTTGGTTATGCGGTCTCGGATATAAAATTTATTGTAAATACGTGCCAAATTTAAGGCTCCAGCACCGCCCCAGTCTTTCCCTGTCCAGCTCCAATCTTCACTGGCCCATAGAGGCTTACCAGTATTTTTAGCTTTTTCTGTAGTTGGACGTCCGCGTCCATCCACCATATTTTCATTAAACTCTCTACCAGTAACATAGTGGTAACCCACCGCTTCAACAACGTCGTTAAAGGCCTTGTCGTTTTCAAATTCGTCAAATATTTTCCAATCACCACTATTATCATCAGGCCCCTGAATTTTTACATTGCTATAACCTCGGGCATCCAATAAAGGGCGCACTTCATTTACAAGCCAATCACGATTGGTATAATTCTCGTTTTCAGCAGCGGCCACCCAATCTATATCCAATTCCCATTGTTTTTTGGCCACATCCAGAAAAGTAACGAAATACTCTGCTGATTCCTTCGTGAAAATATTTAGTTTTAAATAATAAGGGAAGCTCCATGGGAGATACTCTAAAATAACGTTAGGATTCCTATTTTTCGCCTCTTTCATGAACCAAAATTCATACCCCCTTGATACAGGATTTTTTAACTCTTCTCTTGTAATAGCATGTGAAGGTTCTGAACCACAGGTTGAATTTTCACCACCACCCAGTTCTACTTTTAAGTGCTGAAATCCAGCACCAAATTTAGGCTTGAACAACATATCCAATATCTGACTGCGAATAGGGTCTTTATAATCATAGAGCAAATCTGTTGAAGCACCTGCACTTACGCCGCCGATGCCTTCAAATGTTCTTCCTTCGTCATTTCCACTTAACGTAATTTGTACAACACCATCATTTTTTGGAAATACAAAAGGCTCAAATGGTGTTTCAGGGTTTTTAATATCTCCCATTTCAAACCATGCAGGTTCGCTATGCGTTACCCCTCTATTATTGCCCCAAGCTGTTACTTTCCAATACACACGCTGACCTGGTTTTAGAGGCGCACCGCAATATTTAAAAGGACCTGTTTCTGATGTACTTGTTGGTCCTGTATCCCAAATATCTGGGTATTTAAGTTTTTCGATAGAGGATGCCATCATGATACGATATCCTCCTTGTTTTGGGCTCTTTTTATCACCAATAAAGGTCCAACTAAACTCTGGTCGCGCATCAACCACACCCACTGGGTTTACCTGTCCGTTACATTTTAGGTGTTTTATTTCAGTGGCAAAACTTGTGGCACTAAACAGCAGCGAACAGATTAATGAAATTATCCTATAACCCTTTTTGAAGTTTTTCATGACTTAGCTTTTTTTGTAATAAATTTCAATTTCTGAAATTGCTGGCTTCTCTTTTGACTCTTTAATTAAAACTCTACACTTTGATGCGGTAACCGTTTCAAAATTATATGCCCCATTTGAGCTCATCGTTGTTACGTTCGACAAGTCTTTCCAGCTTTCATTTTCAAAATATTGCATCTTATAATTTAAGATGTTACGCCCTTTTTCTTGAATAACCATCTGATTAAAGGTTTGTGGTTTAAACCATTCTACTTCTAACCATTCATTTGATGCTGAACTCGCTTTCCAGTGCGTTTCTATATTTTCGTCATTAGCTCTAAACGCCTCAAAAACGGGTAGCTTTTCAGATTGAATGGTCATAGACGAAGCATTCATTCGCCCTATTAAGGCTAAGTTTTCTGGCTTATTTAATGGGTCAGGATAAGCCACTTTTGGTAATTCTGAAACTTTAAAATTATATGTTCCAGCACCTACTTTATAAATCACATAATTACCAACAGCATCACTCTTTTCAGTACCAACGTATTGTATACCTTTAGATTTTTCTGCTATATTTTCACCTTCAAAAACCACTTCCTTTTTAGTCGCGGGAATGTATATTTTTGCTGATGTATTTACTGGAACTTCAATATGAAATGTGGCGCTTTCTGCTTCTTTTTTCCAATTTGAAACAATAGTGCCGTACATAGATTTGTACTCCGTATTTGCAAAAGTTAAATCGCCAACAGGTGCAGGCTTTACAATAAAATGTTGCATCCCTAAATGCTCTGAATCTGGACGAATCCCTGCAAATCCTTTTATAAAATAGCCTCCAATACCCGTGTAACAAGTATGTATTTGGCTATTCCCGATAGCAGACCAACGTTCTGGCCATACGGTTTTACCTTGCTCTAAAAAGTAACCATAACTTGGGTGTCGCTTGTCTTTAAGTAGCTCATAAATTAAATCCATACGCTCTCCGTGTTCTGTAAAATAGCGCGTGTACAAGGCTTGCCCAGAACTTCCTGTGTCGTAATACGGAAATTTATAAAGGACCTGATCTACCATATTGTCACACACCTTTTGCTGTTCAGTTTCAGGAGTGACTCCCGAAATTAAGGCAAAAGCTTGATTGACCTGATGGCCCTCACCGTACTTCCCTGTATTGGCATCATATATTTTTTCGTGAGTCGCTTTACGTTGCACTTCGAGACGGCTAGCATACATTTTAGCATCTTCTTCTTCACCTAAAACTTTAGCTATTTCTAATGCCGACTCTAACATAAAAGCGTACACACAATTGTTAAAATGTTCTGATTCTGGCGAATTACTGGAACTCCAAAAATTACCCCTTGGCGTGCACCAGTCGCCTAAACCAGGAAATTCAAGTGTGCCTCGTTTCCCTATTTTAAGTGCACCTCCTGTCTCATAATCAGAATGTTCATATAACCAATGCATCCATTTTTGTAAGGTTGGATAATGGTTTTCTAATAATTTTTTATCGCCTAACATTCTGTAAGTTTCCCAAATAGTAATTGGGCTGTTTGCCATCCACATTAAAAACTCAAAATCATCTCCGTTGATTACCGCTCGCATTTTACCATCATCAGCTTGCGCATCTTGCATAAATTGTGCGTATTGATTCATGTACGCACCACTTTCAAAATTTGGTAAGGCATCCCCATACATTGCAGCGACAGTTACTTCTCCCCAACCGCGTCGTTCACGATGTGGGCAATCTACCAGAATACCATCAATAGTATTGGCGATATAGGTGTTTAAATTAATTTGGTAAATTTTATTTAGTAATTGACTAGAGCTTTCAAATTGACTAATTTGCTTTCTATCATTAGTAATTACATATCCTTTAATATCTTTTAATGCTGGTTTGTAGTTTATGCCGCTAATGGTTACCCATCTTCCTCCTGCTAGGTTAAAACGGTTGGTAAAGTGCCCTGTTCCTGATTGGTCAAATATGTATTTACTTCTTTGTTCCCAAGATGTAACGACCTCTTTATGGTCGGCAACTTCAAAAGTAACTGTATCGCCTTCCTTTCCATTAAAGAGATTCATTTCAAAGTACCCAGTATAGTTTTCGCCCATGTCAATTACATAGTTGCCATCTTCATTTTTAGACACCCCTATCGGGTTTACTTCTTTGTACTTCACTTGTGGCTCTACCATTTGCGCACTTAAGGTTGCGGTTATCTTACTTGTAGGCGGGTTAGCATCGGTACTCGGTGCTCGTACAGCTCCTTTTGGACCTAAATTTATGTCAGCCACCTCTACATCTTGCATGTCTTGTTCATCAAAAACAACCGCATTTTCCCAATTACTATCATCATAATCTGCAGTATTCCAATCATCTTCACGAAGTCGTTCATCAATAATTTCGCCACCAAAATCTAAAATATCCCAAGAACTATAATAAGCACTATAGCTTTTTTTACTTTTCCAAGAAGTGTCTGAAACTAAGACTATATTTTCTTCACCTATATCAATATTAGCCTGGGCTTTGAATACAAAAGGCGGGTCAAAATAAGCTTTTACACGTCCCCATCTTGCCCAACCTGCGGCATGCCAAATACCAATAACATTATCGCCTTCTACTAAATAATCGCTTATATCGTATGTGAGATACGGCAAGCGTTTCTTCATAAAAGAACTTACAGGATTCATCACCTCATCACCCACTTTTTTACCGTTTACATACAACTCATGGTAGCCAAAAGAAGCCACATAAACGAAGGCTGATTGCGGTGTTTTATCCAAAGAAAAAATCTTTCTATACCAATTATGGTCTTTTTTGTTTTGATTTTTTTTGTAAATCCACTCGCCTTTCCAATCCGCTTCTTTTAACAATCCCATTGAAAAATGTGCGGGTGCGCTCCATTGAGAATTATTATTTGAACCATCCCAAACCTTAACTTTCCAAAAATATTGTTTTGAAGACTCTAAATTGGCTCCATTATATTTTATATTAACCGACTGATTGGAGTTTACTTTTCCTGAATTCCAAACATCAGCAGTATCTTCTTCAAGTTCACTCAAACTACTTGCTACTAAAATTTGAAATGCCGTTTGTTTTTGACCACGAGTTTTGTTTACATCAAATAGCTTCCAACTCAATCTAGGTGACATATTATCTATACCCAAGGGATCTGTACGGTATTCACATTTTAATTCTGAAATTGTTAAACGCGTTTGCTCACAAGACAAGCATAACAATACAAACGTTAATACTAGCAATAAAAATGAATGCGAAAATGTGGTGGTACGCAGTGATTTCATCTGATGTTTAGTCTAATTCGTTAAAAGAATTAATAAATAAAGTAAAAAGCATTGTAAAATGTATCATGCTCTCTCCTGAAAGGCAGTATTAAATTATTTATTCTCTTTGTAAATTTCTTTCATTTATTTTTAATTAACAATTGACAAATTGATATATTAGTTGCACAAAATGATATGAAAAATAAATACAGAAAATACCTAATAACCTCTGATAAAGATGCATTATGGGGGTTTTACATCAACAATTTAGGACGAAATGTTATTGAAAAACATTCTGAATATCCTTCTAAAGACCATCCAGATCAATATATATTTACATGGGACAAAGGACGTGTTTTAGATGAATTTCATGTGGTTTTAATCACTAAGGGACAGGGTATTTTCGAAAGCAAAGCAACTGGACAAGTAAATGTATCCGATGGTGATGTGTTTTTATTGTTTCCGGGTGTTTGGCATCGCTATAGACCTAAAGTAGAAACAGGTTGGACCGAGCGTTGGGTTGGTTTTTCTGGGCATATCGCCAAACAATTTCTCTCTAATGGTTTTTTTAACACAGACGAACCTATTATTTCAAAATGTAATAAACCATCAATTTTAAATCATTTTAATGCACTGTATAAACTTTATGACGAAGAACCTTATGGTTACCAGCGTTTAGCATCTGGTATTTGTATTCAACTTATGGCAGATTTGTATAATATTAAAAGCGGAGGAAACAATATAGACAGTCTAAACTCGCTGGTTTCCAAAGCTAAAAGCATGATGTATAAAAACATCAACACAACTATTGATTTGATGCAAATTGCTTCTCATTTAGGAGTTAGCTATTCTAAGTTTAGAATCAATTTTAAAAAACAAACAGGACTTTCTCCTCTGCAATACCATTTATTGTTAAAGATTGAAAAATCTAAAGAGTTATTGCTGAACTCCAATAAATCTCAAAAAGAAATTGCTTTTGAATTAGGCTTTGAATCTGATGTTTACTTTAACAGACTATTTAAGCGAAAAACTGGTTTAGCTCCCGGTAAATTTAGAAACCTAAGCAAAACCAGTTATAAAAAATAATACCTTAACTTACTGTTATTGAAAGAAGCAATTCTTTTTCTCCTTCGTTAAAAAACACTTCAAATGGAATAGCTTCTGCACCAGGAACCATATTGAAGGTTCTTTTACCTTTAATTTCTTTGGTTTTAATTGGCGCGTTTGCAGAAATAGTAACTAATCCCTCTGGTTTTTTAATGGTAATTTCTGTATCACTTACTTTTGTAACAACCTCACTATTTGGAGAAATAATTGGTAGTACAAATGCTGTTGGTGCTGTAATATTTTGCTCAGTTGTTACTTTAATGTTTATTTCATTTTCCGAACACGTGTAGCCAATTTTGAAATTGGATGCCGTTTCTTCTACAATTGCTCTTTCTACATTTTTTAAAGCTACATTAGCTAATAATTTAATAGTTCCGTTTTCATCTTTACTTTCAACAGTAGCTGGTAAATCGTATAAATTGGTATACCATTTTTCTTCTTTAAACGTTTCTATTCTTGGTGTAAATGAAATATCTTTATTAGGTTGTACTTGCTGATTATTCTTTTCAACTAAAGCGTATTCTGCCATACTTGCGGCACATAACAAACCAACTTTATTGTGATATAAAACCCCTAAAGCGCCACCAGAAGCTTGACGATAGTCATCTTTATAATGGTACTCCGCATCGTAGGCACTTATAGTTCCTCTCCAATCGCCTCTTGCAAAGAGGTATACATCTAAATCTTTAAAATGTTTTACGCCATCTGCAGTAGTTCTTGGCAATGCCGCTTTTTTATTAATTTCTGGTAAATGATCCCAATGGTCTAATAATGCTGCTAAGGGTTTTGCGTGGGTAAACGTATGGTGTACACATGCAGGAATGCCAGCCTCAATAAAACCTGGACCACCATGAATTAATCCATCTGCAGTGCAACGTTGTAATAATTCTGTGTTTTTTACAGCTGCTGTTCCAAATGCTGGATTTATGTGTGCCATCATTCCGAATGCAGGTTGACTACCATCACAAGTTCTACTGCCCCAATAACTCCATTTGTACATTCTATTACCCCAGCTGTTATCCCAAGCACCGTCGGGTAACATAAATTCTAAATGGCTATTTAGAGATTTAGTTAAGATTTGTAATAACTCTTCGTCTTTTTCTTTGAGCGAATACATTACTAAACTATTCAAAGTCTCCTCTACGTTATAGCCTAAATCAACACCGTGTAGGCCTTTTTCGCTTAGTTTACTAGAGCTCTTTTTACATTCTCCAAATAGCAGGCCTTCATTTGCTGTAAAGTACGCTTTTACTTGAGATGCTAATGTTTTACTCTTGGCTTTTAAATCGTCTCTACCTAAAACATTACCTATTAAATTTAATCCGTAAACTGCTGTTCCTGGATAATTTATATTTGTAAAATCTATGGTAAATGTATCGTAAATATATTGTCCTGCTTTTTCTAAACGCTTTTTCCAAGCTACATAAGTATCGTCATCTAAAACATGACCATGGTAATGCAATGCTTCAGCCAAAGCAATGGCTCCAAAAACAGTAATACCTTTCCACGATTTTGGGTTTCTTATTACGGTCCAAGCACCATTCTCTTGAGACACATTATTTTCAGCCCAAAGCATGACTAATTTAGCACCTTCTAAATATTTTTCATCACCAGTTTTGTCTGCCATATATAAAAACGGATAGACAGCGTCCATACAACGTCCGTGAATATGAGAACAAGATGGGCAGCCTAAAGCGCCGTGTAGCTCCAAGTTTGATGGATTGTTTATTTGCACTTTTAACATGCCATCACTCCAATCCTTTAACAAACCTGAAATTAGGTTTTTAAATTCTAATGAATGTTCTGGATGACTTTCGCAGGAGCTTAAAATACCTGCTATTGGAAGTGATAATCCTACTCCTGCTAGAGTGGATAATTGTATAAAGTTTCGTCTTTGCATTTTAGTTGTGTTAAATCATTGGAAAGTTATTTAAATGTGAATTAAAAACTATCCTGTTTTGTCCTGAGTTTTGATGATAATATTTTTAGAGGCTAATTTTTTGAGGCTTTTTTGTTTAAACCTTAAGATGCTTTAAAAAGATAAAACTTTAAGGTTTAGCCCGCGTATTCTATGATTCGACCAAAAAAAATTTGTTAAAATTTAAGCTACGAACCTTAATGTATCCACATAAGGTGTTTGTCTTTGTATAACCGCAAAGATGCGAGCAATCA
>NZ_SIRT01000007.1 GCF_004310325.1 Hyunsoonleella flava | reverse complement strand
GACTAATACGCACGATAGCTCTTTTTAGCTAGTTAGGGATATAAGTTCACTCTGTCCTTTTTAAATGTAATAACAATTAATAGTATTTGCTAATCTAAAGGTTAGGGATTGAGGGATTTGTTGAAGCTCCCGACGCAGGAGGAGCGACTCCCGAAAGCCCGACCGCGCTTCGAGAGCCTCAGCGACCGAGCGGGGTAACGCCCAAAATCTATTCTCTATTCATAAACAATAATTCGGTATAAAATCTGTTTTACGTTCATACTATTCAATACAAATTGTAATAGGCTCATCTTATTTATTATATTTGCAAACTTTAAATAGCTATGCGGCACGTAAACCTATTAATAATTAGCTTGTTAACATTTCAACTTAGCTTCTCTCAAATCAATGAAATTGGTATATTTGCGGGAGGTAGTAATTTTATTGGAGATGTTGGTGCAACAGATTATATTTCTCCAAATCAAGCTGCATTTGGAGCTATCTACAAATGGAACAGAAGTGCAAGACATTCCTATAGGATCTCTATGATTTTTACCGAATTAGAAGGTATAGATTTAAACTCTGACGACCTAAGACGCCAACAACGCGGTTATAGTTTTAATAACAGCATGTTTGAAGTTTCTGCCGGAATGGAGTTTACCTTTATGGATTTCAACCTACATAACGGCAAACCTGTTGCAACACCGTATTTATACACAGGTTTAAGCATTGCAAGACATGACAACTATTTCTTTTTTAATGATGTTCAAACCTCAGAAAACAGTAAAAGTTGGGCATATGGGATACCCATGGTGTTAGGTTTTAAAATGCGCTTGATTGATAATTTTATATTAGGTATGGAAGTTGGTGCGCGTTACACGTTTTCTGATGAAATTGATGGAAGCGAACCTGATGCTGATTTTAGGCAACAATTCCGTTTTGGAAATATAAACAACAATGATTGGTATACATTTACAGGGATAACCTTAACTTACACATTTGGGCAAAACCCATGCTATTGCATTGAATAATGGATTTAAAAGACAACATACTACTTAAAGCTTTACCACAACACATTGCTATCATTATGGATGGCAACGGGCGTTGGGCAAAACAAAAGGGTATGATACGTGCTTTTGGGCATGAAAATGGCACAAAATCGGTAAGACAAGTTGTAGAAGCTTCGGCAGAGTTAGGCGTGCCAAATTTAACACTTTATGCCTTTTCTACAGAGAACTGGAATCGTCCAAAATTAGAGGTAAAAACCTTAATGAAGTTACTAATATCATCCTTAAAAAAGGAAATAAAAACACTTCAAGACAACAACATAAGGCTAACAGCCATTGGCAACTTAAACCTGCTCCCACCAAAGGTTCATAAAGAACTTTCAGAAGTGATGATGGCCACTCAGAATAATTCAAGAATGACCCTAACTTTAGCGTTAAGCTATGGCTCCAGGGAAGAATTGCTAAACACTGTTAAAGAAATTAGCAATAAAGTTAAAAATAACATAATTTCGCCCGAAGCTATTGATGAATCAATAATAAATAAGCATCTTTACACGCAAAATTTACCAGACGTAGACTTGCTTATTAGAACTAGTGGCGAACAACGTATTAGTAATTTTTTGCTTTGGCAAATAGCTTATGCCGAATTGTATTTCACAGAAGTACTTTGGCCAGATTTTACAAAACAAGACTTGTATAAAGCTATTATAGAATATCAAAAAAGAGAAAGACGATTTGGGAAAACAAGTGAACAACTTAGCTAATACATTTCTATTGAAAACTCACCTAAAACAATGTATTGCAATATTACTTATTGCACTTAGCTTTACACTTCAAGCGCAAGATATTGAATTTGAAAACGGTAAAACCTACACTATAGGAGGTGTTTCGGTATCTGGCAATACAAGTTTTAACGAACAAACGGTTATTGCATATTCAGGCTTAAGAAAAGGTACTGAAATTAAAATTCCTGGTGAAGACATCGCCAACGCCATAAAAAAACTTTGGAGCTCTAAACTATTTAGCGATATTGAGGTTTACCTTAAAAACATTGAAGGTAACGAAGCTTTCTTGGAAATTCGTTTGTCAGACTTACCGCAATTAATTGATGTAAAAGTTACTGGAGTTAAAAAGAGTAAAGTTGAAGGTATAATAACCGAAAACAAGCTTAAAAAAGGAGTAAAGGTAACCGAAAATCTTATCACAACCACAAAAAACTTCCTAAAGAAAAAGTATAAGAAAAAGGGGTTTTACAATACTAAGGTAAACATCAATACTTTAGAGGTTAAGGATACTCTGGATAAAGCCAGAGTAAATATGGTAGTAGCCATTGATAAAGGTGAGAAGGTAAAAATAAAGGACATTATTTTTGAAGGCGATTCCGCATTGAAGGAAAAAGTGCTTAGAAAAGCCATGAAAAGCACTAAAAAGATTAATCGTTTACGCATTCTAAAACGCTCAAAATTTATAGATTCAGCATATCAGGCTGACCTTGCTAGTGTAGTAGATAAATATGCTGAAAACGGTTATCGTGATGCCCGTATTATTTCTGAAAGTATTATCGTAAATGACGACAAAACTATCTCCATTCGCATAAAACTTGAAGAAGGCGATCTTTATAAGTTTGGCGATATTAGCTTCATAGGTAATACCGTGTACACTGATGAGCAACTGGACAGGTATATCCGTATAAAAAAGGGGGAGACCTACAATGGAGTAATGCTCCAAAAACGCATACAAGACAACACCAAACCCGATGGCGACGATATTGCCAACTTATACCAAAATAATGGATATTTATTCTCATCAATAAACCCTGTTGAAGTTAGTGCTGAGGATAATGTTATCGATTTAGAAATTAGAATTTCTGAAGGGAAACCAGCCTATTTTAATAACGTTTCGGTAGTTGGAAATGACAAAACAAACGACCATGTCATTTACAGAGAATTGCGCACACGCCCTGGACAGCTATATAGTAAAGCAGATGTAGTACGTACAGTAAGGGAATTAGGGCAATTAGGCTTTTTTGATGCTCAAGAAATATCACCTAATTTTAACAATCCAAACCCTAACGAAGGCACCATTGATATGGAGTTTTCTGTTAAAGAAACAGGTTCCAGCCAAATTGAATTGCAAGGAGGTTATGGTGGCGGTGGCTTTATTGGTACTTTAGGACTGTCCTTCAACAACTTTTCAATGAAGGATATTTTTAACAAAGATGCTTACAAACCCATCCCGATGGGAGATGGACAAAAACTGGCCTTACGACTTCAGGCAAGTCGTTTTTTCCAAACGTACAGCTTTTCGTTTTCTGAACCCTGGTTGGGCGGTAAACGTCCTGTTCAATTTTCAGTATCTCTATCGCATACAAAACAATTCTTATTCAATCGTTTTAATGGTCGTGCCGATAGAAGTAGGAGTTTCAATATCACGGGGATTACACTTGGTTTAGCAAAACGCTTAACAGTGCCTGACAACTTCTTTACGTTATCACAGGCATTGAGCTATCAAGTTTACGATTTAAATAATTACAATACTGGCTTATTTACTTTTGGTGATGGAAGCTCAAAAAACTTGTCTTATACATTAGGCCTCACTAGAAATAACACACGTATTGATCCAATATTCCCAACGGGTGGGTCTAATTTCTCTATCACCGCAAAGCTATCACCGCCGTGGTCCTTATTTGACGGTGCAGATTACGAAGCTCTGATAAATGAGAGAAATGAAAATCAAGATATCCTAAACGATGCTACCCAACCTGATGCAAATAGAACAGCCGCGAATGATAGAATAAGTGAAATAGACCAAGAACGTTTTAATTGGCTAGAATTTTATAAAGTAAACTTCAAAGCAGATTGGTACACAGAACTTACCAAAAATTTGGTATTGCGCCCTAGTATTGAATTTGGGTTTTTAGGAGCTTATAATAATGATAGAGGTGTGATCCCTTTTGAACGTTTCTTTGTTGGTGGTGACGGCTTAGGTAATTTTGCTCTTGATGGTCGTCAAGTAGTACAATTAAGAGGTTATCCCAATCAATCGCTTTCCACGCAAGACGGAGGAAGTATTTATAACAAGTTCTCTTTAGAGTTACGCTACCCTGTAACACTAAAAGCATCTGCAAAAATTTATGCCTTAGGCTTTTTAGAAGGCGGTAATTCTTATAACAGTTTTCGAGATTTTGATCCGTTCAACATAAAACGTTCGGCAGGTTTAGGGGTAAGAATTTTTATGCCAGCATTTGGTTTATTAGGGATAGACTTTGGTCATGGTTTTGACCCTATTCCTGGGCAAACAGGGAAAAGCGGATGGCAAACACACTTTATAATCGGACAGCAATTTTAGTTGAAAAAACATTTTGGCACGATATTTTCTAATAACCTTTTGATGATTTGAATGAGAATTAAAATTTTTAAGATTAAATTTCGTTAATTTTGAAGATACAATTCAAAGGAGTGGCAGGAAAAATTAAATCATCTGTCGTTTTTAGAATTTATAAACTATAAATTAAACTATAACACAGATGCAAAAAAACGTTCTTTTTTTATTGACATTAGTAGTTATGCTAAGTGTTTCGGTACATGCGCAACGTGGTGTGAGAATTGCATATATTGACACGGAATATATTTTAGAAAACGTCCCTGAGTACCAAGAAGCGATGTCTCAATTGGATGATAAAGCGCAAAAATGGAAAAACGAAATTCAGGCTAAACTTTCTGAAATTGCACAAAAACGAAAAGACTTAAGCAATGAAAAAGTATTATTGACCAACGAACTTATAGAAGAACGTGAGGAAGATATCACTTTTGAAGAAAAAGAAATTTTAGACTACCAGCAAAAACGATTTGGCCCTAATGGCGATTTAGTGATTCAACAAAAACAGTTGATGCAGCCTATTCAGGACCAGATATTTGCGGCAGTACAGGATATGGCAGCTAGTAGAAAATACGATTTTATTTTTGATAAATCTGCTGATGTAGTGATGCTGTATTCTGCAGAACGATTTGACATTAGCGAGCAAGTTTTAAGAGCTATAACCAGATCTTCAAAACGAAGGCAAGCACAAAATAAAGCCCAACGTAAAGCAGCCGAGGAAGAGGAAACCGTTCCAGAAATTAACGAGGAACAAGAGGCTAGAGAAGCAGCTCTAGAAGAGAAAAAAGCAGCTAGGGAAAGTGCAGTTGAAAAGCGTAGACAAGAAATATTAGCAGCTCGTGAAGCAAAGAAAAAAGAAGCTGAGGCTAAACGCCAAAAAATACTGGAAGAACGCGAAAAAGCAAAACAAGCTAAGTTAGAAGCCAGAAACAAAGCTGCAGCTGGTAAAACAGAAAACGAAGCTACTAAAGAAGATAATGCTTCAAAAAGCGAGGAAACTGAAACAAAAACCAGAGAGCAGCTTATTGAAGAAAACAGAAAAAAGAAATTAGCCGATAGGGAAGCGCGTAAAAAAGCACTTGAAGAAAAGAAAAAGAAAATATTAGAAGACCGTAAAAAGGCCTTAGAAGACAAGAAAAAAGCTAGAGATAGCATAAACAACAATTAATAAACTTAAAATTATAACACATTAATACTATTTTGAAAATGAAACATTTTAAATCAATTTTATTCGCAACTGCTTTATGTATAGGTATGGTTAGTTTTGTTGGGGCACAAAGCAAAATTGCACATATAAATACCCAAGAATTAATTCAAGCTATGCCAGAAATGGCGGAAGCCAAATCGCAATTGGAAACACTTTCCAAAACATACCAAACTGAGCTACAAAGTTTAGGAGCAGAATTCCAAAAGAAAGTAGAGCTTTATGATAAAGAAGCCGCTACAAAAACTAAGGAAGAAAACACAAATCGTGCTAAGGAAGTACAAACTATGGAGCAAAGTATCCGTGAGTACCAGCAAAAAGCATCACAGGATTTACAGAAAAAAGAGTTTGATTTACTTAAGCCTATTACAGAAAAAGCTAGAGAAGCTATTTTAAAAGTAGCAAGAGCACAAGGTTTTGAATATGTATTGGACTCTTCTCAAAGTGTAATGATTATGGCAGATGGTAAAGATTTACTTGCCGATGTAAAAGCGTCATTAGGAATTTAATCTACCCGCACAAATAACTTACTTAAAGCTGCTTTTAACGAAGCAGCTTTTTTATTTTTGTTAAACTATGAGTAATAACCCTATTGGTATTTTTGATTCTGGCGTTGGTGGTACTTCCATTTGGAAGGAGATCCACCAGCTTCTACCTCATGAACATAGTATTTATCTTGCTGATAGTTTTAATGCCCCTTACGGACCAAAAGGCACAGAAATAATTACCGAACTAAGCATAAAAAACACCGAACTTTTATTAAAAAAAGGCTGCAAACTTATAGTGGTAGCCTGTAATACTGCTACAACAAACGCCATAGCCTATTTACGCCAATCTTATGATGTACCGTTTATTGGTATTGAACCTGCCATTAAACCAGCGGCACTAAACACAAAAAGCAATGCTGTTGGTATTTTAGCTACAAAGGGTACCTTGTCTAGCACATTATTCTCTGAAACCTCTGGGCGGTTTGCAAATAACGTAAAGGTTATTGAACGGGAAGGCAAAGGCATTGTAGAACTTATTGAAAACGGAAAATTATATTCTGATAACATGAAGTTACTGCTTTCCCAATATTTAGAACCAATGCTTGAAGCCAATATCGACTATTTGGTTTTAGGATGTACACATTACCCCTATCTTATTCCGATGCTTTTAGAATTGCTGCCACCCCATGTAAAGATTATCGATTCTGGTGAAGCAGTAGCACGACAAACAAAGGCCGTTTTAACTGAAAACGATTTATTAAATACTGAAATTACAACTCCAAAACTTGAATTTTATACCAATGGCAGTATGGATGTGATGCGTTCACTTCTAGGAGAAGGTTTTAATGTTGAATACCTAAAGTTTTAATGCTATAAGAATCTCTGCGATAGGCAGGAATTGACCACTTCGACCGCGCTTAGTACAGCCTAAACACTAAATTCCTAAAATCATTTTTGCAATCCAGAAATAAATAAGAATACCAAAAATATCGTTACTTGTGGTGATAAATGGTCCCGTGGCGATGGCAGGATCAATACCGCGTTTATCCAAAAATAGTGGCACAAACGTACCGATAAGACCAGCAACAATAATAACGGCCACCAATGAGGCTGAAACCGCAAGTGCTGTATTGAGTTCTCCTTTGGTTGCCCAAACAAATAAAAACAAAACAATAGCGAGGATGATACCATTAAGTGCTGCAAGTAGCATTTCCTTAATCAATCTATCGTTAACACTACCCTTTACATCATCGTTAGCGAGACCCTGCACGATAATGGCACTGGATTGCACGCCAACATTTCCCGCCATAGCGGCAATTAGTGGTGTAAAAAAGAACAACACTGCATACTTATTGAAGGATTCTTGAAAACCTTCCATGATAACAAAAGCGCCAATACCTCCAATTAAACCAAGAAACAACCATGGTAGTCTTGCTCGGGTTAATTGCAAAATGCTATCATCTGAATCTACATCGCCCGTGATACCCGCAGCCATTTGGTAATCTCTTTCGGCCTCTTCTTTCATCACGTCCACAATATCATCAATGGTAATTCGGCCTAAAAGCACTTTATTATCGTCGCTTTCTATAACTGGAATGGCTTCCAAATCGTACTTTGCCATTAATCTTGCCACCTCCTCAACTCTTTCGTTTACATTCACAAAATCCACGTTAACCTTGACTAATTCCGAGATTTTTTGTTCGCTCTTAGCGACAATTAAATCTTTTAAGGAGAGCCTCCCAATAAGCTTTTCTTCTTTGTTTACCACGTAAATGGAGTGCACACGCGTTACCTCTTTGGCTTGTCCCCTAATGCGGCGCATACAACCCGCAACCGTCCATGTTTCGTAAACCTTTACCAACTCTTTAGCCATCAAACTACCTGCAGTGTTTTCATCATAAGCAAGTAGCTCCTTAATTTCTTCTTTATGCTCTTCGTCCTCAATTTTTGCAATTACCGCAGTTTGGCGTTCTTCTGGCAATTCCGCAATAATATCCGCCGCATCATCGGTATCCAATTCCTCAACTTCTTCAGCAATTTCTTGGGCGGTAAGGTTTTTTAGGACTTTTTCTCGATTGTCTTCATCAAGTTCTATTAGGATATCAGAAGTCGTTTTAGAATCCAGTAATTTGATGACATAAACTGCCTGTTCTAGATTGAGTTCATCTAGAATTTCAGCTATATCGGCATAATGAAACTCCTTTAGCAGTTTTTGAAGTGCCTTATCATCTTGCTCTTCAACAAGACCTTCAACCTGTGCCAGTAGCTCATCGGTTAGCTCAAATTGTATGTTTTCTTTTTCTTCTTCCATCAACTCGACTTATTAAATTTTCGCGTTTGGAAAATTTGGATAAAAAACGTGATGCTTATTTGCGGTCGGCTTCTATCAACTGCGTAAGTTCGATAAACTCTTGAACCTGCAATTGTTCTGGACGCTTGCCAAATATAACACTTGCTTTTAAATTATCGGATAAATCAAATGTTTTTAAACTGTTACGCAATTTTTTTCGCCGTTGTTGGAATGCCGCTTTTACTATTTTGAAGAATAATACTTCGTCACAGGGTAATTTGTAGTTTTCTTTTCTGGTGAGTCGCAATACACCAGAATCTACTTTTGGTGGTGGATTAAATACTGAAGGTGGTACAGTAAATAAATATTCAGCATCGTAAAACGCTTGTGTTAATACAGAAAGAATACCGTACACCTTGCTTCCTTCTTTGGAACAGATACGTTGTGCAACCTCCTTTTGAAACATCCCCGAAAACTCAGGAATTTGATCTCGCATCTCCAACGTTTTAAATACGATTTGTGATGAAATATTATAAGGAAAGTTGCCAATAATAGCCAGTGATTCGCCTTTAAATACTTCATTTAAATCGTATTTTAAAAAGTCTTTTTCAATGATTCTTGGTGCGAGGTTGAGATAGTTGGCTTGCAGATATTCAACCGATTCCGCATCAATTTCAATCACATAAGTCTCAACATCTTTTTTGAGCAAATATTTGGTAAGCACACCCATACCCGGACCAATCTCTAAAACATTTTTATAACCATTTAGAGATAGGGTGTCTGCAATTTTTTGAGCGATGTTTTCATCTCTTAAAAAATGCTGACCTAGGTGTTTTTTTGCTCTTACGCTCATTGATTCTTGCTATTAGCTATTGACACTTAGCCGCTAGCGCTCATTATAAAATACGGCTTTTTACTTAAACTTTGAACCCTTCCATGCACGCAATATCTCATTCTTTTCCTTCGGTTTCAGATAATTTAGTGTTGCCGCAAAATCAAATCCATTTATATGGCGATTATACATATCTTGATAAAGTATAACTTTATCGTCTGGCCCATATAATTTGATACTGAATACATTAAAGTCTAAACCCCCTATGTTTGAGCTAGATGATGACGTATCTACTTTTATTCCTCTATCTGTATAAGTATCATAAAGTATTTGTTTTAATGCTTCGTTATTCTCTTCCCACTCGCCTTCGTAAGTCAAATCAAATTTTTCTGAAGTCGATAGAAAAACATGAAATCTATCTTTCTTTAGATTAATAAGTTGCTTTAGACCAGACACATCAATTTCTGAACCAATAGTTTCACTTATTGCCTTGAGACCTTTATCTGATTGGTCTTGCACATCATCTCTTTGCATAACCTCCCAGCCTTGTGGAATTTCCATAGTCCAACCAATATCTTCACTATGGTAAAATCCCGCCTCTACCTTTCCTTCGTCAACTTGCTTATTAGGGTCTTTTTTACAAGAAGCGAAGAACACCAAGAACAATAGTAATATTGGAGTAATTCTACTTTTAATTAATATGATAAAACGCATTGGAAAGTGGTTTTTTAATTATTAGCTAAAATTCACCGTGTACTCATCAATAATTTGAAGCTCGGTTCTAAATGCCAACATTTTATCAGCAAACTTTTTTAAACCTTCTTGTCGCAACCTATCGGCATCTTCACGATAATAGGCATCAAGTGCTTCTCTAGAATACGTTTGATATTGAATGGAATATGTTACGCCTCCCATATCTTCCTCAACTAAAACTCGTGTTAGTGTTGCTTTTTCAAACTTGCCCGTACCTAAAACTTGCGGAATATGCTCCTTAATCCATACTAGCCACTCGTCATGGATGGATGCGTCGATGTTTGCTGTGACGTTATAAATAAATTTCATGTGTTCTTTCCTATTGATTTTTTATTGTCACATGTAACCTTTGATTATCCAAATAATGTCGGTTTCATCAACCAACAATATTTACAATTTTTCCAGGTACCACAATTACTTTTTTAGGTGTTCTACCTTGTAATTGCTCTTGTGTTTTTTCGTTTTCCAAAACTGCCTTTTCTATCTCGTCTTTACTTAAATCTAAAGGCAATTCCATGGTAAAACGCATTTTTCCATTGAATGAAATTGGGTAATTTTTACTGCTCTCTACTAAATGACTCTCATCAAACTCCGGGAATGGTGCTGTTGATATAGATTCGCTATTACCCAGTTTCTCCCATAATTCTTCAGCGATATGCGGTGCGTATGGTGAAATCAAAACTAACAATGGTTCTAGGATTTCTTTTGAATTACATTTTTGCGCCGTCAATTCATTCACTGCGATCATAAAGGTAGAAACCGATGTGTTGAACGAGAAGTTCTCGATATCTTCCTGTACCTTTTTAATGGTTTTATGCAATGTTTTTAAGTTGTCCTTTGTTGGAGTTACATCAGTAACTTTTAATCCGTTATCATCAGCATATAACTTCCATAGCTTTTTTAAGAACGAATGTACACCAGTAATACCAGCAGTATTCCAAGGTTTGTATTGTTCTAAAGGTCCTAAAAACATTTCGTAAAGGCGTAAACTATCTGCGCCGTAATCTGCAACAATATCGTCTGGGTTTACGACGTTGTATTTTGATTTAGACATTTTTTCTACGTCTCTAGGTGATTTATAAACTCCATCTTCAAGAATGAATTCAAAGTCTTTAAATTCCGGACGCCAATTTTTAAAAGCTTCAATATCTAATTCATTAGAAGAATTTATAAATGAGACGTCAGCGTGAATGAAGTCTTTTACGAATGACAATATGTAGTTATCGGTTGAAGCATATTTTAAATATTCATCTGGAATAAATCTCTTTAACTGATTCGTCACAAAGTTGTTAAAATCAATACTTGTAAGTAGTTTTATATCAGATTCTTCAATTCCCTTCGATCTTCTATATTTTTTAAATTCATTAAAAGAAGATAAATAATTTGAAACCACTATTTTATCCGAGAGTAAATCAAAAGTATCAATTTGCGATGCTTCAACTGCCTTTAACCAATTGTTAGATTTCATTTCCTCTTTTAAAAGACTTTTATCTGTAACAACAACCTTTTTCTGAAGTCTGCAAACAAAAGCACTAGTCCCCAAAATCATACCTTGGTTAATCAACTTTTTGGCATACTCATCAGTTGGCACAAAACCCTTGTCAAACAAGAATTTTTGCCAAAAACGAGAGTATAACAAGTGGCCTGTGGCGTGCTCGCTGCCGCCAATATATAAATCTACATCTTGCCAATAGTCTAAGGCTTCTTTATTTGCAAATTCGTCTGGGTTATTGGCATCCATATAGCGATTAAAATACCATGAGCTTCCTGCCCACCCAGGCATCGTATTCAGCTCTAGAGGAAATACTGTTTTGTCATTAATCAAATCATTAGAAACTACTTTGTTCTTATCTGTATCCCATGCCCAAACTGTAGCATTTCCTAATGGTGGTTCGCCTGTTTCAGTTGGCAAATATTTTTCAACTTCTGGCAATTCAATCGGCAAATGTTTAGTGTCAATCATTTGCGGCAGTCCGTTTACATAATACACCGGAAACGGTTCGCCCCAATAACGCTGTCTGGAAAACACTGCATCGCGCAAACGGTAATTGGTTTTGCCTTCACCTTGGCCAATTTGTTCCAATTCGTAAATCACCCGTTTGGTCGCTTTTTTATAGTTCATGCCATTGATGAAATCACTATTGGCAATGATTGTCTTTTCTTTGTCCGCAAAAGCTTCTTCTGAAATATCAACACCTTCAAAAATATTAGGGATAGGAATATTAAAATATTTTGCAAAATCATAATCCCTCTGGTCGCCACAAGGCACACTCATCACCGCACCTGTGCCATAGCCAGCCAATACGTAATCGCCAATCCAAATTGGGATAGGTTCTTTGGTAAACGGATGTTCTGCATAGGCACCCGTAAAAGCTCCAGAAATGGTTTTCACATCGGCCATTCTATCGCGCTCACTGCGTTTTGCAGTGGCTTCTATGTAGGCCTCAACCTCAGCTTTTTGTTCTGGCGTTGTGATTTTTAGAACTAAATCGTGCTCTGGTGCAAGCGTCATAAATGACACACCAAAAATGGTATCGGGTCTTGTGGTAAAAACATCTATTTTGTGAGGCTTCTCGACTGCGCTCGACGTGACATTTGGCAATACATTAAAAGTAACGGAAGCCCCAACCGATTTTCCTATCCAGTTACGCTGACTTTCCTTTAAAGCATCTGTCCAATCTATTTTTTCCAAACCTTGTAATAAGCGTTCTGCATAGGCAGAAATTCGCATACTCCATTGGGTCATTTTTTTACGAATAACAGGATGTCCACCACGTTCTGACACACCATTTACAATTTCATCATTCGCTAGCACTGTTCCAAATGCAGGACACCAGTTCACTTCAGTTTCAGCTAAATACGTCAGTCTATATTGTAATAAAATTTGTTGCTGTTTTTCAGCCGACAATCCATTCCAATCTTCGGCTGTAAATTCTTCAACATCATCATCACAAACCGCATTTAATTTAGTGTTTCCTTCGGTTTCAAAATGCTGTATTAATTCTGAAATATCTTCAGCTTTATCCTTGTCGTTATTGTACCAAGAATTGAACAGTTGAATAAAAATCCACTGCGTCCACTTATAATAACTTGGATCAGATGTGCGTACCTCACGAGACCAATCGAACGAAAAGCCAATTTGATCCAGCTGACGACGATAGGTTTTGATATTTTCGGCAGTAGTAATTGCAGGATGTTGTCCTGTTTGTATGGCGTATTGTTCGGCAGGTAGCCCAAAAGAATCATAGCCCTGAGGATGCAACACATTAAAACCTTGGTGACGCTTGTAACGCGCATAAATATCCGACGCGATATAACCTAGCGGATGCCCAACATGCAATCCAGCGCCACTTGGATAAGGGAACATATCCAACACGTAATACTTTGGTTTTGTACTGTTATTTTCGGCTTTAAACGTTTGGTTATCGGCCCAATATTTTTGCCATTTGGCTTCTATATCGTTGAAATCGTATTTCATTCTGTTTTAATCTCTTCCGCTTAATAAAAGCGCAAATTTAAACTTATTATACCACTATTAAAAGTTTAGGCGTTCTTATTAAAAACGATTTGTTTTACTTTAGTATTTTTACAGCATTAATCCAATTCCTCTATGAGTTCATCTTTTGAAAAACATCAAAAACGCCGATTGGTTTCCTCCTATGTTTCAGTAGTTATAAGTATCGCTTTGGTGTTATTTTTATTGGGTTTATTGGGCATGTTGGTATTGAATGCCAAAAAAGTTTCCGACCATTTTAAGGAGCAAGTCGTCGTAACTATTTACTTAAAAGATAATGCCAAGGAAGTAGAGCGCAAACAGCTTGAAAAGAGTTTGGCTATGGCAGATTATGTAAAATCCACCGAATATGTTTCTAAAGAAGATGCTGCCGCTTTTATGAAAGCTGAAACAGGTGAGGATTTTATGGATTTTGTAGGCTACAACCCGTTACAAAATTCTATAGATGTGCATCTAAAGGCAGATTTTGTAACCTCAGAGCATTTGGAGAAAATTTCCGCAGAAGCCCTAAACAAAAAATTTGTTGATGAAGTTACCTATGATAACGACTTGGTAAACCTAATGAACGACAATGTAAAGAAAATCAGTTTTTGGGTGTTAGTCATTAGTGGTTTATTTACGCTAATCGCCGTTTTACTAATTAATAGCTCCTTAAGGCTCGCCGTTTATTCAAAACGTTTCACGATAAAAACTATGCAAATGGTGGGTGCTACTAAACGTTTTATTCGTCGCCCTTTTGTTTGGAAAAGTATTCGATTGGGCATTGTTGGTGCTATTTTAGCGTTAATAGGAATGGCAATTGTACTGTATTACATCAACAAAACCTTCCCCGAATTAGAACTTCTTGCCAATCCGGTGTTAATGGTATTACTGTTTATAGTAGTTTTTGCTTTGGGTATTTTGATTACTTGGATAAGCACGCACTTTGCGACACAACGTTTCTTGAATTTGAAGACGGATGAGTTGTATTATTAGTAAAACTCTATTTTGAGAAGTCTACAAGACGCACTCAAAATTGTTAGTTGAACTAATCCCGCTTCTTAGCGGGATCTTTGCTTGTAGACAAAATATACAATTTTTTTTAAACCTTTTGGGCGTTACCCAGCATGCCCTTCGAGAACCTCAGGGCAAAGCGGGGTCGGGCTTTACGTTTCAAGTCCTCGCACCTCCTTCGTCGGGCTGTGGGCTTTCCTCTGCAATCCCTAACGCGCCACTCTTGCTCTAAAACCTACCCCTAACCCTTCCAAGGAGGGGAACACCGTGCTTTCCTAAGAATACTATGAAATATCTATAATTAGAATCTCCTAGGTTTCAAAGTAGAACCTGAAATGCAAAAGAAATTTTAAACTCAAATTAACACTTCGTCTTAAATAAATCACTTAATTTGCATCAATTCTATTAAACCATGGGAGAAAAAAAACGTAAAGACGCGGCAAAACCAACATTTGTATTTGGTAAGAAAAACTATAAGTTTATGTTTATCGGTTTAGCATGTATTGCACTTGGTTTTATTTTGATGGCCGGTGGCGGTAGTGATGACCCGAATGTTTTTAATCCTGAAATCTTTTCTTGGAGACGTATCCGATTAGCACCAACGTTAGTGCTAATTGGCTTTGGTATTCAGATTTATGCCATTTTATTGAATCCTGATAAGAAGTAATTCAGCCTGCAATAACAGGACACTCCCATCTTTGTTCAATATTGTTTGATACGGATTTCTCCTTATCGGAAATGATAAAACTGATTCAAATCAAAGTTTTATTAGCAAAGTTTTTAGCCATTTCTTTCACATAAGCATAACCGTTAGCCATAGCATCTTCTTTGTTTTCAGCATAATTATCTACTTTATCAGCATAATGAATTCCTAATGCTTTTATGGCATCAGTATCTAAATCAATAGCACCACAAAATGCAGCTACTTTTATGTATTTCTCATTTGCTGAAGACAACACCCCATTAATGGTTTTCCCAGACATGGTCTGGACATCTAGTTTTCCTTCACCGGTAATAATCCAATCAGCGTTTTCAATTTTAGCATCAAATTGAGCCAAATCTTTTATCAGTTCAATACCACGCTCTAAAGTACCATTTAAAAACACCTTAGATGCAATGCCCATTCCTCCAGCGGCACCTGCACCAACTACTTTCTGTGGATCAACTTTAAAAACAGCTTCTATCAATTTGGAAATGTGTTGCAATCCATTGTCCAATTGTTTCATGTCTTCCGAAGTTGCTCCTTTTTGAGCAGCATATACATAGGCTGACCCATTTGCTCCATACAGCGGATTTGTAACATCACAAGCTACTTTAACATCAATTTCCTTTAGTTTGGGGTGTAAGTTTGATATGTCAATGGTTTTAATATGCTCTAAATTTGCCCCAATAGGTCGCAAATCGCTGTGGTTTTCATCTAAAAAGAGATAACCTAAAGCGGTTGCCATACCTATACCACAATCGTTAGTAGCACTTCCACCAATGCCCAAAATAATATGTTTTGCACCCTTTTCAATAGCATCAACAATCATGTCACCTGTACCTAAAGTTGTGGCATTTTTACAATCGAACTCTTCAGGTTTTAAGAGTTTAACACCAGAAGCCTCAGCCATTTCAATAAAAGCAGTTTTTGATGTTACAGCATATAAATAGGATGCTTTTATCGACCTGAAAAAAGGATCTCTAACTATAACATCAATAATTTCACCCTTCAAATAATAATTAATAATTTCAATAGTGCCATCGCCACCGTCGGCTAAAGGTAGTTTTACGATATCAACATTAGGTTTTACCTGATGAATACCCTCTTCCACAGCGTTGCAGAATGCCATTCCTGTGAGCGAGTTTTTAAATTTATCCGGTGCAACAACAATTTTCATTCATCTAAAATACAATTCATTTACTTAAAGTTTAAGGCCTAAAACTTCATTTGTATCACTATTTTAATATTTTTGCGCCATGGATATAATTGACGCTATCATATTAGGCATCATTCAAGGGCTTACAGAATTTTTACCAGTGTCTTCAAGCGGACATTTAGAATTAGGAAAAGCCATTTTAGGCGATAATTCTTTACCAGAAGAAAGCTTACTATTCACGGTAGTGCTTCATTTCGCCACTGCTTTAAGCACTATTGTAGTTTTCAGAAAGGATATTCTGGAAATCATCAAGGGCATTTTAAAATTTCAATGGAACGAGGACATGCAGTTTTTAGCTAAAATCGTTGTATCCATGATGCCTGCGGTAGTTGTAGGATTGTTTTTTGAAGAGCAATTAGAAGCCTTATTTGGTGGAAACATTTTATTGGTTGGTTGCATGTTAATTGTTACGGCTCTGCTTTTATTCTTTGCAGACAAAGCTAAAGACACTAATAAAAAAGTGAGTTTTTCCAATGCCTTTGTCATCGGTATTTCGCAAGCCGTTGCTATGCTTCCAGGAATTTCACGTTCAGGCGCGACCATTTCTACATCCGTATTATTAGGAAACGATAAGACCAAAGCAGCTCGATTTTCGTTTTTAATGGTGGTACCATTAATTTTCGGGAAAATAGCTAAGGATATTTTAAGCGGGGATATTTCAACCGAAAGCCAGAACTTTACTGCGTTATCCATTGGTTTTATAGCGGCATTCATTGCTGGCCTTTTTGCTTGTACTTGGATGATTGCGTTAGTTAAAAAAAGTAAATTATCCTACTTTGCTATTTATTGCGCTATTGTTGGTTTAATCGCTATTGCTTTTGCTTTATTAAACTAAAGATGACCGCTGAAGATTTTCTTTCTGGACAAGTTTTGTTAATCGACAAACCTTTACATTGGACATCCTTTCAAGTGGTAAATAAATTGCGCTGGGAAATCCGTCAAGCTTTCAGCATAAAAAAAATAAAGGTTGGTCATGCAGGCACTTTAGACCCTCTGGCAACGGGATTGTTAGTGATTTGTACAGGAAAAAAAACCAAGGAAATCAATACATACCAAAATCAAATTAAAGAATATACAGGCACTATTGTTTTGGGCAGTACTACACCTTCTTTTGATCTAGAAACTGAAATTGACAACACCTATCCCACAGATCATATTTCGGAAGCCTTAATTTACAAAACTACCGAACAATTCATTGGTGAAATTGAACAATTTCCACCTGTATTTTCGGCTATAAAGAAGGACGGCAAACGTTTGTATGAGTTTGCGAGAGCTGGTGAAAAAGTGGATATCAAATCACGAAAAGTATCTGTTCTTGAGTTTGAAATTACTAAAATTTCAGACCTGAATGTTGATTTTAGGGTGGTTTGCAGTAAAGGCACCTATATTCGTTCCTTAGCAAACGACTTTGGAAAGGCACTAAACTCTGGGGCACACCTTTCGGCTTTAAGACGCACTAAGATAGGTGATTTTTCTATTGACAATGGCATATCTATTGATACCTTCATTGATAGTGTAAAAGACTAAAATCTAAATTTTTACGTATATTCAATTGTAAAAACATTGCTAAAACATCGATTTGCACCTAACAAATCAACATAAAGCCCTATTATTAACCTTGCTTATTACAGGCACGGTGGTACTATCTGTTTTTAACTTAAGTTTGAAAAAACAGAATGAAAGAATGGCTGAAAGCTACTATGAAATAGAGCCAGAGCAAGAACTTACAGAGGAAGACCTAAAGCTTCTTGAAGCACTAGAAAATCAGAATAACGCAAAAGCGGAAACCAACAAGGCCTTTAATGAAACCAAAGACAATAAACACTTTGCACAGGCTTACAAAACTATTGCGCCCCCAGAAGACTATGAACCGCGTTCGAGCAATTTGGATAATTCTGATGTTATTGAGAGTTTTAAATCTAAATATCAAAACACAAATCCTGCAAAACTAAAAAATGAAGATTTATCCTCTTTTAGTAAAGTAAATGATGTATTGAAAAAGCAAAAAGGTGAAGGAGCCAACACAAAAAGCACAGTGAGTTATTCGCTAAAAAACCGTGATGATATTTACATTCCAATACCTGTTTATCTTTGTGAAATAAGTGGTAAAATTGTAGTTAATATTACTGTAAATTCTGAAGGAGATGTTATTGATGCTTATACAAACACGTCATCTACCTCATCAAATGAATGCTTAATTGAACACGCACTTCAATACGCCAAGGATGCTAGATTTAGTAAAGATGCCTCAAAGCCATCTCAAATAGGCTCAATCACTTTTAACTTTATAGGTAAACGCTAGAAGACTGTAAATGATTTAATATTTCAGTAATATCGTCAATCACATTTTGTCCTTTATTATCGTTGTACCAATGTTGCAAATCTTCCTTAAAGCTTTCTGTGAGTCCGCCGTTCATGGCCACAAATCTATTTACGTAACCAGCAGCTTCACTGGGTCTCGGGCCATAGGTATCTAATACTTCACCAGTAGCAGTATCAATAATAATTACTTTCGGAATTGCTTTTTTCCCAAAGGTTAAAAATGCATCCATCAGTTGTGGGTTTTCATCGCGCAGTACTACCCTATAATTAATGTTGGGGTTAATCTCAGCAATTTTATTCAATACAGGTAAAATATGAGCAGCATCACCGCACCAACTTTCTGCAATTACTAACCAAGTTACTTTACTGTTGAATTTTTCGAGTTTTTTTCTTGCCGCTGCTGAAACCTTTAAAGTCTTATCCCAACGCTTCATTCGCCTATCATTCAACTTTGTGTAATTTATCAGTGCCTCTGACTGATTATGGCCAGTGGTTGCGCTTTTTTGCGCTAGTTCTTTAACTAAATCGCGGTATGTATCATATGACATACTGCGTTTAATACCAGATTCAATAATACGTTTCATGATAAATGCTTTTAAACTCAGATAACAAATTTAAGTTGTATTGTAGCGTAATCTGCTGACTTTTATCATGTTTGAAAAAAACAAGGGTACTTTAACAAAAAAAGTAGCCCAAAACGGAGCTACTTTTATAATAGTTGAAAAACCTTTTAAACCTTATATACAAGCTGCGGGCTGAAACTTACAAAGCATTTTTACAATGTCCTCAATAATACTTTGCCCTTTATTTTTGTTATACCAAACTTGTAGATCCTCTTTAAACTCAGGAGTTAATTTACCATGTTCAGCTTTGTAATTATTTACCAGAGCTGTTGCTTCACTTGGTCTTGGTCCAAAAGTATCCAAAACCTCACCTGTTTCATTATCAATCATAATTAACTTAGCAATTGCTCTACCGCCATTAGTTAAAAACATATCCATTAGCGCTACGTTTTCATCCCGAAGTACCAATTTTAAATCAATATTAGCATTTAGTTGCGCCAATTTATTTAAAACCGGAATAACATGTGCCGCATCGCCACACCAACTTTCGGTAATCACCAACCAGGTAACAGATTGATTGAATTCTGAAATCATAGCTTTTGCTTCTTCGGTAACTTTCAAAGTTTTATCCCAACGCTTCATTCGTCGCGCATTAAGCTTTGTATAATTAATCAAGGCTTCTGTTTGTTCTATCCCTGTAGTACCGTTAGTTTCGGCTAAAGTATTGACTAAATTACTGTAGGTCTCATAGGACATACTTCTATCTAAACTCTCTTTAATTGTGGGGTGTATCATTTTTTTTTATTTATTGTGTTCTTTGTCTTATTTAGTATTACATCCTTACGGAATACGATACAAAGTAATGGCTTTTACTATAAACCAAGCGTAACAAAAGTTGCACTATTAGCCTCTTTTTTTTAACTATTTCACTAAAGCTAATAACATGAAATATTCATTAAAAAAGAGTAACTTTAATCCTTAAATTCATTATTTATGACTCAAAAACACAGATGTGGTTGGTGTATAGGCGACCCACTTTACGAAGCCTATCATGATGAGGAATGGGGTCTACCTGTTTATGATGATGATACCTTATTTGAGTTTCTAATTTTAGAGACCTTTCAAGCAGGTTT
The DNA here is from genome assembly GCF_004310325.1 of Hyunsoonleella flava. Taxonomy (GTDB): domain Bacteria; phylum Bacteroidota; class Bacteroidia; order Flavobacteriales; family Flavobacteriaceae; genus Jejuia; species Jejuia flava. Next base: position 167,930 of record NZ_SIRT01000007.1, on the reverse strand, counting down.
AAGTTGGATAACCGTATTGCGCAAACGCGAAAATTTTAGAAAGGCTTTTGATAATTTTAACTATAAAAAAATAGCAAAGTATAATCAGAATAAGATTGATGATTTGTTACAAGATGCCGGTATCATCAGAAATAAATTAAAAATAAATGCAACAGTGACTAATGCACAAGCTTTTATGAAAACTCAAGAAGAATTTGGCAATTTCAGCAACTATATTTGGGGTTTTGTGGATGGTAAACCCATAAAAAATGCTTTTGAAGACTATAAAAAAGCTCCAGCCAATACACCATTGAGTGACACCATTAGCAAGGATTTAAAAAAACGAGGTTTTAAGTTTGTTGGCACCACAGTTATTTATGCCCATATGCAAGCAACCGGTATGGTAAATGACCATGAGGTGAATTGTTTTAGATACCATGAAGTATAGTGTTTTTATTTTCTTTTTTTGGATTTCACTCTCTTTTGCTCAAGCTAAGAATGAGAAGGAAGAACGTATTCCGCTTTCTGAATTTCCTAAAATCGCGCAAAACTATTTTAATAGCTTTTCACATAAGGTAAAATATCTAAAGTTTTATCGAGAGACTGATGGTGAAAAACAAAGTTTTGAAGCAAAATTCAAAATAAAAAAATTGTATTACAGTGTTGAATTTGACACTGAAGGTAAGTTAGAAGACGTTGAAATAGTGATTAAAGAAAAGTACATTCCGAAAAGCACCTTTTCTGAAATATCAGGGTATTTTGACGCCAACTATAGAAAAACACGACTGTTGAAAATTCAAAAACAATACGTTAACTACACAAATCGTTCTGATAAGGCTTTTTTACAGCATATCGTTGAACACCCAAACGATAGACACACTCATTTTGAAATAATAGCCGAAATAAAAACTGATGACCTACACGAACTAAGAGAATTTACTTTTGATAAAAATGGCAAATTTGAAGCTTACAGAAAAGTAACCTCATCGTCTTACGAACATGCGTTGTATTAAATCCCTCATTCTTACACTATGCCTTTTTGCTTGTCCGTTTCTTTATGCGCAAGGCAGCATGCAATCTTTGGGAGAAACCGCAGTTTCGGTAAACCACAAAGTTTCTAAAAACTATAGTATTAATTTTGCTGCCAGAAGCAGGTGTTTTTTATACAAAGACAATGTTGTACAATACCAACAACAGCAGGTTGATATATTTCATTTTTCCACGTTTAGTTTAAATTACAATCATAAGTTGAGTTTTGGCGTGTATTACCGCCATAGACATTGGTTTGGTTCTGGAGATAATGAAACCCGTTTCACACAACAATTTAACTACACGAAACAAAAATTGGGTGTGCGTTATGGACACCGTTTTAGAACGGAGCAACGCTTTTTAAACACTAAAAATATCTTCAGACAGCGCTATAGATTTGCAGTCGATTTCCCCTTAAATGGAGAAAAGCTAGATATAGGTGAGGCTTATTTAGTAAATGCAGTAGAAGGTTTATTGAGCTTTAGTAAAACTGAGCCACCTGAAACCGATATTAGGGTATCATCTCAAATAGGATGGCAGGTTTACGAAAAACTAAAGTTACAAATAGGTCTTGAGCATAGAGCTGAAGCCTTTAATTTAGCAACGAAGCATTATTTATTTGTATTGACTACAGCAGTTTTGAGGATTTAGTTACTTCAACTACTCTTTTTTACTTTTTATTATTTTCTTAATCTTTTTTGAAGGCTTTACTTTGTTTTCCTTTTTAGAACAGTAGTCCACTAAAATCTGTTCAGCTTGATTATAAATATCTTCACTACTTAGCTTATCTCCCTCATTTTCTAATACAACTTTAGACATGGCAGCAAAGTATAATCCCAATAAATCCGTATTTCCTTTTGTTAACTCTATCGCCTTTGATCCTATTTCAAAAGTGTAATCTGGCGTACCTTCCATCCATTTCATGATATATTGAATGGACGTTAACCTATTAAGCTCATCTTTATTCGTTGGATTATTAAATAGATAATTTGCACAACTCAAAACTTTTGCCTGTTCTGTTTTATAACTTTCTACCGTTTTGAACTCGTAATTGCTTAATTCAGAAAAATTTTGACCTGTTGATATGTTACAAAATGTAACGATGGCTATTAAAAGAAGTGATTTTTTCATTCAAGTTTAGTTTGATGAATTGTTAATATTAACAAATTTAGATGAATTTTTTTACAAAATCAAAAAAACTATCCCTTCAAAAACCTTAAAAATTCATCCCTTGGCATCTCCTCTGCACCTAAACTGGACAAATGATTTGTAAAGACCTGGCAGTCTATCAACTTATAATCAGTGTTCTGGATAAACGTAATAAAACCAACTTTACTGGCATTGCTTTCTCTGGCGAACATACTTTCCCCTGTAAATATACCGTTACCTAAATCTATACCATAGAGTCCTCCAACTAAGTTGTCGTTACTCCAAACCTCAACCGATGTTGCATAGCCCAAGTTATGTAACTCTGTAAAGGCCATAATCATGTTTTGGGTAATCCACGTTCCTTGCTGTCCACTACGTTTCGCCTCAGCACACGCATTTATCACATCTCCAAAAGCATTATTTACAGTAACCGTATAGTCCTTATTACGCAATACTTGTCGCATGCTTTTGGAAATCTTAAGCTTTTCAGGAAACAATACAAAACGCGGATCTGGACTCCACCATAAAATAGGCTCGTCGCTTTCAAACCAAGGAAATATGCCAGAACGATATGCCAACAACAGTCTTGCAACCGATAAATCTCCGCCTATGGCCAATATGCCTTCTTCGGTGGCTTCGGTTACGTCAGGAAACCAAAGTTCTTCAGTTAAAAATTTCACTACTACATTTAATTTTTATCTTCAGATTGAAGATAATTGCAATTTTTCCATAAAAATAATAAACCTCAATGCTTTTTAAAAACATTGAGGTTTATTTTATGGTATGCCAAAACAAGTTCGGCATAATAATTTTACCTATTTAAAATGGTAAATCATCATGATCGTCTTCATTTAAATCTCCAGCAGGCTCAAAAGCATCAGCTGGTGGTACAGGAGGCACATTATCTCCAGTAGCTGCAGGTTGTAATGCTTCAATTCTCCACCCTTGTACGGAGTTAAAGTATTTGGTTTCGCCTTGAGGGTTTACCCATTCTCTACCACGAAGATTAATGTTAATCTTTACTTGTTGCCCAACTTGGTAATTGTTTAGCAAATCGGTTTTATCTTGCACAAACTCCACTAATATATGTTGTGGATATTGCTCTTCTGTAGTTACCACTACCTCTCTTTTTCTAAATCCGTTACTCCCAAAAGTTTGGGTGTCTCCAATCATTTTAATTCTTCCTTGAACTTCCATTTAAACTATTATTTATTATCTATTCTTATTAATTATTCAATATTATGACAAAAGTATTTTCCAAGCACTCTGTACATCTCCAAAACTTAAATACTTTCGTGCCAATTTGTGCTTTTCTCGGTGGCTAGCTTCTTTTATTTGAGGATAACGCTCCCCTATATCGTTTATAAAACTATCTACTTCTTCCTCACTAGGTAAAGCTTGTACATTACCTAACATTCCTAAATTATTCCCCGTTAAAATCATGCTGTTTTTTACATGGTCTGGAAAATTATCAACACCAATACCTTTCGTCGAAATTGGCTTAGGTATCTCAAAAAAACCTTTGTTTGCTCTACTGTAAAAACTACCTCCTGCTCGGGCTACCAAATCTAATTTCTTTTGATTGATAGTTTCATCTTCATTTAAAAACTCATCATCTATATGAAATTTAACCACTTCGCATATCACAAGATTACCCGCTCCACCTTCGGTTCCTAATTTCACAACATCATTTACTTTACACTCAAATTGAACCGGAGATTCTGCAACACGAAAAGGTTTAACTTCATCTGAATTCAACATGGTTAAACCCGCCTTTTCAAACTCATTTACATCTTCTGCATACTCGGTACTTGCCAAAGACATTTGATATACCAAATCGTAATTCACCACATTAATCACCACCTCTTTTGTATCCTCAACATTCTGTAACGTATGTTTTGTTGTATTATCTCTTACCCGACGTGCTGGCGAAAAAATCAAAATTGGTGGATTTGCACTAAACACATTAAAGAAGCTAAAAGGCGATAGATTAGGATTTTCATTAGCATCAATTGTACTAGCAAATGCAATTGGCCTTGGTGCCACCGCACTCAATAAAAATGCATGTAATTTGCTGGTTGATAAATTGTTTGGAGCGTATGATGCCATTCAGTTTTTTTCAATTTGAACAAATGTAACTATTCTCATACTCATCTAAAAACCGATTTACTAACAACTTGGGCAATAATATTAACAGATTTGCATTATATTACTGGTTAAATAATTTTTGAATGATTTTTACCAAATATTCCAACACATTTCGGTGGATAATGATAGTGCTGTCTTTTATTATCGTTTCCTTGATTTTGTGGAATACCTATGTATTTTTTCAGAATTTTAAGGAAGAGGAGCGTGTAAAGATGAAAAACTGGTCTTTCGCTTCTAAAGAAGCAACTACCACCAGTAACCTTGACGAAAATATAGGTAACCTTCCTATAGAAATACTCCAGAGCAACAAAACTACACCTATGATTATTGTGTATAGAGACGGAAGTTATGACACTAAAAATATAGATGAGAAAATTGTAAAAGATTCTACAAATATCAAAAAACTAATTTCAAAGTTTGAGAACGAATACAAACCCATAAAGGTAACGTACGACAATAAGTTACTGCAAACCATATACTACGGTAACTCGCCCTTATTAAATAAATTAAAATACTATCCTTTAGCCTTATTACTTATTATTTTCCTTTTTGCTAGCGTCATCTACTTTTTTTATAAGAGCAACAAAAATGCGAGCCAGAACAAATTATGGTCTGGTATGGCAAAGGAAACTGCGCATCAAATTGGTACACCGTTATCTTCTTTAATTGGATGGACTGAGTTATTGAAAACAGAAAATGTAAATCCTGAGTATATTACAGAGATTGAAAAAGATATTGACAGACTGCAAACCATTACAGAACGTTTTAGTAAAATTGGTTCTTTACCAACTCTGGCTACTAGCGACATTGTAGAAGAAACCAAACAAGCTTACGAGTATTTAAAGCGACGTTCCTCAGATTTGGTAGCTTTTGAAATTATAGCGCCAAAAGAGAATATTCCAGTAAAAATAAACAAACAACTTTATGGATGGACAATTGAAAATCTTGTAAAAAACGGTATTGATGCCATGAAAGGTAGAGGAAAAATTACTGTTGAGATTCTACAATTAGAAAACAATGTAAAGATAAATGTATCCGATACTGGTAAGGGCATCCCCAAAAAGAATTTCAATACCATTTTTGAACCAGGTTACACCACTAAAAAGCGTGGTTGGGGCTTGGGGCTATCCCTTACCAAACGTATTGTTGAGGATTTTCATAATGGTAAAATTAGAGTGCTCGATTCTACCATAGGCAAAGGCACTACCATTCAAATCAGTTTAAAACGTGCAAACCAATGACAACTGAAGAGCTAATCCCCGTGAAAAAAGTAGGTTTAAAAAACCACTGCCCTGAGTGTTTTAGTAAAGACGGTTTACAACTCACCTTTAAACAAAAATTTGTTGAAACGTCGTTCTATAAATCTATAACAAATCATGTAAGTCAGGAGATATTTTGCAACACCTGTAATAGCATCATTTACCCAGAACGTTGGACAGATGACATAGAGCGTGTTTTTGCATATCACCAAAAGGCGTTTGCACCAAAACCAGCATCAAAAAGCTTCAAAAAAATATTTTGGATATTACTTATTGTAGGATTGATTATTGCTTTTGCATTGGCATTCCTTGCCATATTTAATTTGGAAAAGCTGTAGCACTAAAAATTATCTGCAATAGCCGCAGCGGTTTTTTGAAAACCCTCTGGTGTCATTTTCACTTTTTTAATAAAGCGTGCGTCGTCCATGGAGTGTAACGGAATTAAGTGCACATGTGCATGCGGCACTTCCAAACCTATTACAGTGAGCCCAACACGATTACAAGGTATCGTTTTTTCAATGGCAAGCGCCACTTTTCGGGAAAAACGCATCAAACCATTATAAGTGTCTTCATCTAAATCGAACAACTTATCCACTTCTTTTTTCGGTATGCATAGCGTGTGTCCTTCAACATTAGGATTCACATCCAAAAACGCCAAATAGTCATCTGTTTCTGCTACCTTATAGCAAGGAATTTCGCCGTTTACAATTTTGGTGAAAATTGAAGCCATATATATTTACCTAGAAATTTCAATTACATCAAACTTCATCACGCCATTTGGCACTTGAATTTCAGCAACCTCACCAACAGATTTTCCTAAAAGTCCCTTTCCGATAGGAGAATTTACAGAAATTTTACCCGAAGCTAAATCTGCTTCGCCATCTGCCACTAAAGTATAAGTCATCTCCATACCATTCGTTTGGTTTTTTATCTTCACTTTAGAAAGCACCAATGCCTTAGAAGTGTCCAATTGAGATTCGTCAATAACACGTGCTCCAGCCAAGGCTTCTTCCAATTTTGCAATACGCATTTCAAGCATCCCTTGCGCCTCTTTAGCAGCATCATATTCAGCATTCTCACTTAAATCGCCTTTATCTCGTGCCTCAGCAATAGCCTTAGATGCCTTTACACGTTCCACATCTTTTAGTTGTTGCAACTCGTCTCGTAATTTTTTTAGCCCCTCAGGTGTATAGTAAGATACTTTACTCATAACTTCATCGTTTTAATTAACAAAATCCCGAGCTAAACGGGATTCTAATAAAAAAATCCCGCTTACACGAGATTGTACGGCAAATATACAAAATATTTAAGTGCGGTTGAATTTTATCGTAAATTGAGGTCTAATTTTCAAGATTTTATGAGAATACTCGTTGCCCTTATCTGTTTGCTGATGTTTAGTACCTGTAGTAGCAATTCGGTAAATGACGAAAACTGCCAGTTTTTACTAGATATTACTGTAAATGAGTCAGTTAATTTAAATTTCCCGCAATACAGTCAATTACAATTTCCAAGCATCCCTACCTATGTTCCAGATATTGGAAATGGCGGTGTTATAGTAACCAATACAGGTAGCGGTTTTGCTGCTTTTGATGCGGCAGACCCAAACCGTATACTCGAAGCCTGCTCTATTTTAACCATTGAAGGACTCACCGCTGTGTCCAGTTGCGACGATAAAAACGAATACAATTTATTCACCGGTCTACCGGTTAACAATGGCGATTTAAGATGCTCCCTAAGACGTTACCGTACAGAACTAAACGGCAATATTCTAGTAATTTTTAATTAATTTTTTTGGGCGTTACAACGCTTTATAATCCCTAATATTAAGGTTCTAAAATTTTAGTTGTGGCCTGCGGATAATACCCAGCAAAAAACCTAATATTATTATTTATACTTTGTTGTACTATCGTAACTCACCATGCTTACTTCTTTTCATACCCAAAGCTAAACTCTTTTGAATAGGTGTGTTCCCTTTCCATAATATCGAAAATTTTCTTTACGATTTTTGGGTTTTCGGAAGCAACATTATTTTTTTCACCAACGTCAGAAGCTAAATTATAAAGTTCAATTGGCGCTGCCATATTATTGCTCATATTCAAACGTATGCCTTTCCAATCCCCAAGTCTTACAGCTTGTTTTCCTCCTCTTTCCAAAAATTCCCAATATAAGTAATCGTGGTTTTCTTGTTTTTCTCCCAACAATTCAGGTAAGAGCGATATACCATCTGTATTTTTCGGTATATCAATTTCAGCAATTTCACATGCTGTAGGTAAAAAATCCCAAAAAGCCGATATATGATTAGAGGTAGAATTTGCTTTTATTGTATTTGGCCAGTATGCAATCATAGGTACCCGTATTCCTCCTTCATATAAATCTCGTTTATAACCTCTTAGTTCTGCATTGCTATTAAAATAATCTGGGTCTGCTCCACCCTCCTTATGTGGGCCATTGTCTGAAGTAAATATTATCAAGGTATGATCTGCTATTCCAAGTTCTTCTATTTTTTCTCTAATCTCACCTACTTGCTTATCCAATAGGTAAACCATAGCTGCAAACGCTGTGTAAGGTTCTTTTTGCGAACCATATCCTCCATTTTTGTATTTTTCACCATGATCTATACCCTTGTAGGCTTTCTCAGGTAATAATTTCCCTCTAAATTTTGTCATATATGCTTCTGGAGCAACAAGTTCTGCATGAGGAATAATCGAGGGATAATACATAAAAAAAGTAGTGTCTTTATTCTTTTCCAGAAACGCAATGGCCTTCTCATGAATAACGGAAGGAGCGTAAGCATCTGTTTTTCTTCCTTCATTACCTTTTAATATCTCTTTGGTTTGATTATGCCACAAATGATAGGGATAATAGTTATGGCCTATTCTTTGGCAGTTAAATCCATAAAACTCATCAAACCCTTGATTATTCGGATCTCCTTCAGAAGACGGATAACCTAAGCCCCACTTTCCAAAAGCTCCTGTTACATAGCCTTTAGATTGTAAAAGTTCAGCAACCGTTACCGCTGCTGAGTCTAAGGGATATTGTCCTTCTGGTTTAATCTCTCTATTCCCACGAATGAATGTATGGCCAGTATGCAATCCCGTCATTAAAGCAGAACGAGAAGGCGCACAAACAGTTGAGCCCGAATAATGCTGAGTAAAAAACATACCATCCTTTGATAATTGATCAATATTAGGGGTTGGAAACCTTACTTGACCTGTAAAGCCTAAATCACCATAGCCTAAATCGTCTGCCAAAATGTAAATGATGTTAGGTTTCCGCTTTTCACTAGATTCATCAGCCTTTTTTTGGCTTATACAAGCGGTAATTGTAATTGATAGGATGGCTACAACTAATATTCTTATTACTCGGTTCACATTATATATTTTTTCTTGTGTGTTGCCGCACAACTTTTACGAATATGGGGCGTTTTGATGACTTTCATCCGACACTGAACAAAGTTCGCCAATTTTTCTAGCAAAGTCAAAAATCTACATTCAAAAAAAGCGCAGCCAGTTTAATAACTGACTACGCTTTATAATTCCTAGTGTAAGTTCTTAGAACTTAAAAGTTGCGCCCACTAAAAAGTTTGTGGTTGCCTGTGGATAAAACCCAGCACCTTCAATTGTGGTTACAGTACCAGGGTTTGAAAAATCATCATCAAACGTAAAAAAGAATCCATTTGAGATGTATTTTTCACCAAAAATATTGTTTACTAAACCGGTTAAAACAATAGACTTAAAGACAGTTTTTGGTTTAATCTCATATACTATATTTAAATCGTTTACAAAATAGCTATCTAGTTTAGAGCCTTCTGCATCGATATTACCCATGTATTGTTCCCCAACATATTTACTTAAAAAAGCAATAGCTAAATTAGGTGCTGCATTGTATGTTATAGCATTACCAATAACAACATCTGGAGAAAACGCTATATTGGTCTCTCCTAAATTTTGTAGCACACCATCTCTCTTGAAAAACGTTTCTCTGTTTTTATTAGAACTTAGTGTTGCATTAGGCTGAAACATAAAATCTCCAAAGGTTAAATTAGCTTCCAATTCTAAACCTAAGCGATAACTTTTTCCTGTATTATCTCTTATTTGTGCTCCAGAATTATCCAAAGCTCCTGTAGCAACAAGCTGCTCATTATACGCCATGTAATATGCATTGGCATTAAAACCAATATTATTATTTTGGTATCGCCACCCTAACTCAAAATCGTTAAGCTCTTCGGGTTTAATATCTGGATTGTTTTCAAAATCTCCTCTACTCGGTTCTCTATTTGCTCTAGCATAAGACAAATACACATTACTCTTATCATCTACATTATAGGTTAACCCAAGTTTAGGGTTGAAAAAATTATAGGTTTTGTCAATTTCAAAAAGATCTAAATCAGAGTTAATACCACTAGTTTGGTAATTAATACCACGGTATTGCAAATCGCCATATAAACTTAAATTATCGTTTAAACGATAGGTGAGTTTTGCAAACGCACTAAAATCTTTCTTCTCACCATCACCATCGTAATAGCGGTCTCCAAAATTATTATCAACAGCATACTGCTCCCAAATTAATTCTCCAAAATGATCGCCTTTATAATCGCTATATGATAATCCAGTTATAAGATTAACTCTCTCATCTTTATAGTTAAGGTTTGCGTTAATTACATAAAAGTCATTATCCAACCATCGGCGTCTTATATAGTCTTGAGAACTTATAGTTTCACCGTTTACCGTAATAGGATCTTTACCTATAAAATCAAAAGAAGCATCATCAGCAAAAAACACATTAGAGTAATAATAATTATCTACATATTCTTCAAAAAAACCACGCCCATAAGTGTAGTTTAAACCAAGGTTGGTAGACCAATTATTATTCCATCTTTGGTTCCAATGTAGTTGGTAATGGTCTTGCTTATAATTATCTACTTGATTTTCGTAAAACCCTTCAAAATTACCATCATCGTCTAACTGAATACCACTAATATTGTACCTTCTATTTTCATCAATATTCGGATTTGCACCAACCGCAGAAACATCAACAGGATTAAAACCGTACCATGATTGGTATGTAATTTCATGACCACCAAATACAATAGCCTTTATTAGAGTACCATTATTTATATAACTTCCTTGCACAAAGTAACTCTTTAAATCTGAAGTCGCTCTATCGATATAACCATCAGATTTTATTTGAGATAAACGTCCTGCCAATTCAAAATGGTCATTTAATAAACCCGTACTAAATTTTACATTATGGCGTCTAGTATTAAAACTACCGAAACTATGTGAGGTGTCGCCTGAACTTTCGCTTTTTACTGCATCTGTTAGAATATTAATGCTCGCTCCAAATGCACCTGCACCATTTGTTGAACTACCAACACCACGTTGCACTTGTAAATTCTCAACAGAAGACGAAAAATCCTGTAGATTCACCCAAAAAGTTCCTAAACTTTCGGCATCGTTGTAGGGTATTCCATTAATAGTAACATTGGTTGAAGCGCCACTTACACCTCTCACACGAATACCAGTGTAACCAATACCTGCACCAGCATCACTAGTAGTAACTACTGAAGGTAAATAGTTGAGCAGTACAGGAATATCTTGCCCTAAATTTCGTTTTGCCAATTCTTCTTTAGACACGTTGGAGTGAGTAATAGGCGAATCTGCATCTACCCTTACTGCCTTTACCAAAACTTCGTCTAGTTTTTCAGGCTCTTTATCAATTTGCACATTTAGTTCTAAATCTGCGTCTAAATAGAAAGATCTTTCAATTGTTGATGGTCCCATATAGCTAAACACCAACGTATATTGTCCTTTAACTAATTCTAGCTGATACTTACCACTAAAATCAGTTACAGTGTTAGTACTTGTACCTTTCACTAGAACACTTACTCCTGGAAGTGGCTCCCCTTTCTCTGTTTTAAAAATTCCAAATACTTTAAAATTGTCTTGCGCATGAATTTCCGAGCTCAAAAACAAAATACTTAGAGATAAAAATAAAATGATTTTTTGATGAGATTCCTGCCTTCGCAGGAATGACAAATTTTTGAATAAATTTTTCATATCGATTATGAGTTTTATAATCGAATAAAAAGAGGTAATTATTCTTTAAGTTAATAAAATTGTTTTTAAAAGATGAGATGCTGAAACAAGTTCAGCATAACAGCATCTTAATTTCCTAAACAGCATTACCTGTTCTAGGTTCAATGGGTATGATCTCAGCCGTAGAAATTTTAGATTTTAGAATTACGATGTTAGATTCTTGAACTGTAAGTTCGTTAATCCTCAATCGAACATCATCAATCATCAATTCGTTAGCACCCCTTTTTGAGAACGATGCAAATGTAAGAACGAATTCTTAATTATAAATGTTAAATCATGGATTTTTTAATCCACATCAGGCTTCTTTCTATTTGCCTTTTTTTCAGATTGATAGCGTTTGTTCTTTAATCGCTTTCTTATTACCACTTTTGGAATTTTAGTTGGGATACGCTCTTTTTCTTCAACCAAAGAGGATTTAACAAGCTCCAAAAAACGTTGAATTACTATGGCTTTATTTTTATGCTGACTTCGAGATTCGCCACATTGCATTATTAACAGCCTCTCCTTCGTCAATCGTGATTGCAGGTTTTCCTGAAGCAATAATTTTTGAGCTTCATCAAGCACTAAAGATGCCTTTACATCAAATAAAAGCTCAACTTTTGAAGCCACTTTATTTACATGCTGACCTCCACTACCAGAACTCCTGATAGCTTTAAAGTTTAACTCTTTAATTAAGGCTTCTTCATCAAACATCATTAACCTTGGTGAGCTGGTTTTAATAAGTCATTTACAGTTTTTACAGGATTAAAAGTTTCCACGGGTACTTCAACGAAAATGGAGTTCCAATGTGCCATACTGCCATTCCATAGCCCAGGAAGTTCTAAAGCTTGTATATCTACTCCGTTTTGGGTTTTCTTAGTGATAAATGCCGCTTCAGGATCAACATAATCCATTAAATTAAACTTTTCACCTTTATAGTTTTTCACACCACAAACCAAATCCGTCGGGTTGAAGTGAGACGCTTTGTAAACAATGGATTGCTGTTGTTTTTTGCTAAAATCTATCTGAGCAAATTCTACTATTTGAAGTGATATTTCACCGTTTTCATCTTTAACCCAAAACGGACCGCCACCCGGTTCTCCTTCATTCTTAACCATACCACATACGCGAATAGGACGATCAAATTTACTTCTTAGGTAATTTACTTTTTCTTCAAAACTAAAACTTCCAAAATCGGGATCAATATAGACGTTTAGTTGCTTTCTTAAAAAATAGGCCATAGCGGTAATGTCTGCCTCGTCTACATTTCCATTATCCAGCTGATTTAAATACTCAAATACTTGGTTTTGCATTTTCAATAACACTCCAGCCAGTAATTTCTTGTACTTGGAGTCTTGTTCATTCTTTGCTTTCACAACAATATTATCGATGTTTTTTATAAAAAAAATATCGCTATCCAAATCATTTAAATTCTCTAAAAGGGCTCCATGTCCGCCTGGTCTAAACAAAATAGACCCGTCATCGTTTCTAAACACCTCATCATCTTTTGTTAAGGCCAATGTTTCAGTAGCCTCTTTTTGGTATGAAAAAGAAACGTTGAAATTAATGTCACCTTCTTTTTCTAAATCTGCTTTTACTTTTTCAAGTTCTTTCAAAAAATAGCTGTGATGTTTTTCAGAAACCGTAAAATGCAAGTTTGCATTTCCTTTTGATGATGCATACAAAGTAGACTCAAACAAATGCTCCTCAAATGCAGTTATACATTGGTTTTCATACTTATGAAATGGCAACAACCCTTTGGGAAAGAAACTATAATTCAAACCATTTTCATCTAGCATTGTTTTCACAAATTGATAGTATTGCTCTTCAAGACTTAAACTTTCAAAATTTGGAATGTGTTCATTTATGTTGGTACGAACCTCATCGTAAAACGGAAACTCTTTAAGATTTGAGACAAATGTTTCTATTAAATCATCACCATACTTTTCAACATACTTTTTTATATTGTCTTTTGACGCGTTAAATCGATTTAAAAACTGAAACAAAAACTTGAACATTCTTGTAGCCGCTCCAGAAGCTGGTACAAATTTTAAAATATCATTTTGCTCTTTTTGGTCTTCATATAACTGTACAAGGCTATCGATTTCGTTACCTTTGTAAGCGTGTATTCCTCTGCCAATTGTTGCCGCAGCAAGCAGTTTAGAATGCGTCATTCCATTTTTTAAACGGTCAATTTGGGCATTAACATGGTCTAAAGTAATGCCTTTGTTATATATTTGTTCAATGTCCTTTTCTGAAAACATATATTTTATTTTTTAAGCAATTTGTCAATATGGGCTACAGCTGTTTCAAGACGTTCTTTTTTATTTCCTTTCAATAAAACATAAGGTCTTTTATGCTTTATTAATTCATCTTCAAACGCTTTGAACATCACCTCCCTTTCATTAGGTTTATCTCGTAAATCGTCTGCTTCCCATGGAATGTCAATATAGGTTAAAAAATACAAATCGTAAGTATTTTCCAATGCGTATTTTTCAAGAACAGGGTCGCAATTCCCTAGGTAATATGCTTCGGAATAAACCTTAGTTTCTAGCAAATCTGTATCACAAATTAAAACGGTATCGGTCTTTTTAGCGAGCTCATTTTCAAGTTTCATCTGCCCTTCTGCAATCGGCAATAAGTCTTTAGGTTCACAAGTTTTACGTTCGTTATTCCATTTGTTTTGAAGGTATTCGCGGGCATACTCTGGCACCCAAACCGAGTTATAATATCGTGCAAGTTGCCTAGACAAGGTTGTCTTGCCTGTAGATTCAGGACCAAACAACACAACTTTTATGCAGGTGCTAAATTCTTGTTTATACTTTTCTTCCATGCCATATATCCTTGGATGGCTAATATAGTAAAGATTAAATATTGTAGTGATAACATACCCCAACCCCTATATGCATACAAGGGCACTGTAATAATATCAGCAAAAATCCATAGTGTCCAGTTTTCCAATTTTTTGTTTGCCATAAACCACATAGCCGTAAAAAATACCCCTGAGGTAAAAATATCGATGTAATTTGATGGGGTGATTTCCGTCCCATATCCTTTATAAACCAGATAAGTGACTACCATGGTTAACAAAAACATCCCAAACCCAATAAGCTTCTCTTTAGTGTTTGTTCTGGAAATGGGTACCACAAATTTATTCTCTTTCTTTCTCGACCAGTTCCACCAGCCATAGATGCTCATTACCGAATAGTAAAAATTCATCATCATGTCTCCCATCAATTCATCTTGTAAAAAGATGTAAACTGTAATGATAGTTGCCACCAAACCTGTTGGATACACCAAAATATTCTCTCTTTTAGCATAAACCACACTGGCAATTCCAAAAACAAATGCAATGGCTTCAAGGACAATTAATGTTGTTTCCCTATTTCGATATGGCTCTAGAAAGAAATCAAAAATGGGGTTCATAACCGTGTCTGTCAGATTTAACGATTTTCATGTAAAGCAACCCGCGTTCTACAAGTTCGAAAGCTTCTTTTATTTCTGAAGTTAATAATTTCATCACTTCATCATAATCGCCATACACTTGGGTACTCAAAGGGTTTTCAAGCACTTTTAAATTTGAAGCTCTTAATTTTTTTATAAAATGAATGATTGCAGGCTCATAATCGTCATGCAATGGTGTTAATGTTAATTCAACTGATATTTTCATAGTTATCTTTTAGTTCTTCAAAAAACGATTCATCTTCTTCAAACGCCGTTCCAACCACCACTATATTTGCTCCAGCTCCATATGCGTTTTCTACTTGAGCCTTGGTTTTAATCCCACCACCAATAATCAAAGGAATGCTCAATTCATTTTTTACCGCTTTAACAATCTCCTTTGTTAGTGGCAGTTTAGCACCGCTTCCAGCTTCCAAGTACATCAATTTCATTCCTAATAATTCTCCTGCTTTTGCAGTATCAATTATAGTCTGTATGTTGCTTCTTGAAATGCCTTCAGTATTTGTTACTTCTGAAACCGCTGTTTTTACGCCACTTTCAATTAAAATATATCCTGTGGGTATCACTTCCAGATTCATATGTCTCAATTTAGAAACTGCTTCAACATGTTTCCCAATTAAATACTCAGGATTTCTTCCTGATAATAACGACAAGAACAACAGCGCATCTGCCTTTTCTGTAATTTGATAAACATCTCCCGGAAATATTATAATCGGTAAGTCTGTGTACTTTTTTATTTCGCCCACTAAAGCCTCGGTAGTATATTCATCAACAGTGCTTCCACCTACAAAAATGTGAGTAGCCATCGAAACATTTACCTTTTTAATAAAACTTTCGGCATTTCCGAAGGCAAACTTATCAGGATCAATCAATACTGCAAACAAGCGTTCACCTTTACCAATAGCTTTTAATATGTTTTTATAAACACTCATTACGCAATGGCATAGGCACAAGTGAAACCTTCAAACTCAAAAAATTCAATATTATATCGCTTTTTCGCTTCTTTATAATCAATCCAAGCCATAGTTTCAGCATCATCCATATTAAAAGGAATCACTAAACAATGATCCTTAAAACTCAGTCCAGGCTTACAATACAGTTTATACAAGGACTCCTTTACACACCAAATCACTGTTAATTTATTAATGTAATCGTCTGTGTTTTTATCTAGATAATCAAACTCGTAGTCTACAAATTTATGTGCTATAACCGCTATTTTTTTGCGTTGTTTCTCTACATCAATTCCAATAATAGAATCACTAATAATTACCGCAGAAAAGTTAAACGAATGCGATATTGAAATTTGCTTTCCGTCTTTTAAATGAGGTTTACCAAATTCATCATAAAACAAATCTTTATCTGTATATCCAAACTCTTGTAGCAACCATCTTACGCTTAAAAAACCACGTTGGTGCAGTTCGCTTTTCATGCCTAAAACACGTTCCAACGCATTGGGTTTTAAATTTACTTTGGCCAATAATTCATCATAAGACTCTGTTATCTTCCAGATTTTAACAGTAGTTTGTGAATTTGGATGAATGGTTTTGTACAATGGCATTTAATATTCTAAAACTTAATGGTTATCTTTGCACCGCCTAAGGAGGATTACATATTTTGGTAAGCGAATTTAACCAAAATACCCACTAATCCCAATCAACTTTAGGTTTTTAAATAAAAGAAAAAAAGTTACTATGAGTACAAAAACAATTCCTTACGTTTCACACAAAGTAAAAGATATTACACTTGCCGATTGGGGGCGAAAAGAAATAGAGTTAGCCGAAGCTGAAATGCCTGGGCTAATGAGTTTACGTGAAGAATACAAAAACGAGCAACCCTTAAAAGGGGCGCGTATTGCTGGATGTTTACACATGACCATTCAAACAGCAGTATTGATTGAAACTTTACAGGCTTTAGGTGCAGAAGTTACATGGAGCTCCTGTAATATTTTCTCAACACAAGATCAAGCGGCTGCTGCCATTGCTGCCGCGGGAACTGCAGTATATGCTTGGAAAGATATGACTGAAGAAGAGTTTGACTGGTGTATTGAGCAAACACTTTTCTTTGGAGAAGACAGACAGCCTTTAAACATGATTTTGGATGATGGTGGTGATTTAACCAACATGGTTTTAGACAAATACCCAGAACTAGTTTCAGGTATCAAAGGTTTGAGTGAAGAGACCACTACTGGTGTGCACAGGTTGTACGAGCGTGTTAAAAATGGAACGCTGCCATTGCCGGCCATTAACGTGAACGATTCTGTTACAAAATCTAAATTCGATAACAAATATGGCTGTAAGGAAAGTGCGGTGGATGCTATCCGTCGCGCAACCGATATTATGCTAGCCGGAAAACGCGTTGTAGTTTGTGGTTATGGTGATGTTGGTAAAGGTACTGCGGCATCATTTAGAGGTGCAGGTAGTATTGTAACCGTTACTGAAATAGATCCTATTTGTGCATTACAAGCGGCAATGGATGGTTTTGAAGTTAAAAAACTAGAAACTGTTGCTCCAGTTGCGGATATTGTTATTACAACTACAGGAAATAAAGATATTGTGCAAGCGCAACATTTTGAAGCTTTAAAAGACAAAGCCATTGTGTGTAACATTGGGCATTTTGATAATGAAATTGATATGGCTTGGTTGAATGAAAATCATGGACATACCAAAAACACCATAAAACCACAAGTTGATAAATACACCGTAAACGGAAAAGATATTATCATTCTTGCTGAAGGTAGATTAGTAAATCTTGGTTGTGCTACTGGCCACCCAAGTTTTGTAATGAGTAACTCTTTTACCAACCAAACTCTTGCGCAAATCGAGCTTTGGAACAATAGCGATCAATATGAAAACGATGTATATATGCTACCAAAGCACTTAGATGAAAAAGTAGCAAAACTACATCTTGCTAAAATTGGTGTTGAGCTTACAGAACTTCGCAAAGACCAAGCCGAATATATTGGTGTAAAAGTTGAAGGCCCATTTAAGCCAGAATACTACAGATACTAGTATAGATTACTAGATATTTAGAATATTAGATAAAATCCCAAACATTGCTGTTTGGGATTTTTCTATTTGCACGCCTGCCAGCCTGCAGACAGGTTAACACTCCCGATAGCTATCGAAATCGGGATTTCAAACATGATGCCTATTAAGCGGTAAACGAAGTATTAATTCCTTAAGACATAAAAAGCCGTTAAAATCTAAAAAATAGAAGTAGCTGTTTTTTATCTTTGCAAATCTCTAAAACGTCTAATAATCTAAAGTATCTAAGAGTCTACCATGAAATACACAACACTGCCAAATACCGATATAAAAGTTAGCAAAATATGTTTGGGCTCCATGACTTGGGGCAATCAAAATACAGAGGCCGAAGGACATGAACAATTAGATTATGCCTTTAATAATGGTATAAATTTTATAGATACCGCAGAATTATATCCTGTACCAGCAAGTGCTGAAACCCAAGGGAGAACCAGTGAAATCATCGGTACATGGTTAAAGAAAAATGGCAATAGAGATAAGGTTGTAATTGCCTCAAAAATTGCAGGGAATGGCGACTATACAGCGCATATAAGAACAACAGGATTTAGTAAATCATCTATTATTGAAGCTATTGATGCAGAATTGATACGTCTTCAAACTGATTATATTGATTTGTACCAGTTGCATTGGCCAGAACGTGAAACCAATACCTTTGGCACTAGAGATTATAAGCACAACCCAAATGATACATGGGAAGATAACTTTAACGAAATTTTAAGTACGTTGCAAACTCAAATTGAGGCTGGAAAAATTAGGCACATTGGGCTGTCTAATGAAAAAGCTTGGGGTACAATGCGCTATTTAGAAGAAAGTAAAGCGAATAACTTACCGCGCCCCATTACCATACAAAATGCCTATTCTTTATTGTGCAGAACTTTTGAGGGAGATTTAGCCGAGGTGTCTTTAAGAGAAAATATCGGTTTATTAGCTTACTCGCCAATGGCATTTGGCGTGCTTTCAGGAAAGTATATAAAAGGTAATGCTGCAGATAACGCACGATTAAAATTATTCCCAAGGTTTGCACGTTACAGCAGCGAACAAGCAACAGAAGCTGCTAAACAGTATTTAAAAATAGCTGAGGATAATGGTTTAACTCTAGCCCAAATGGCTTTAGCATTTGTAAATCAGCGTCCGTTTGTTACCAGTAATATTATTGGAGCTACCAATTTAGAGCAGCTTAAAGAGAACATCGACAGTATTGATGTAGATTTGAGTGATACTGTTTTAGAGCAAATTAATGAGGTGCATGGTGCTATTCCTAATCCTGCGCCGTAATTTTAGTAACTATTTTGACGGCATACGCAACCTTTAACTGGATTGGACATCTACATACTATAGATATACATCAAATTAATAATGAAAAAGCTAATATTTTTGTCAATAATTTTCTTTGTTTGTTCATGCAACGATGATGATAGGATAGATAACGATTTAATCATTAATTATAATGGATGTGTTAATTTATCAGATACAAAATTTACGATTTGTTTAGATTCTATACAGGACTCTAGATGCCCTACTGGTTTGGTTTGTGTTTGGGAGGGAGATGCTGCCACTTATTTCAGTCTAGATAATGGTCAAAATATAAAATCCATTACACTTCACACAAATACTATTTTTCAACAAGACACTTTAATTGATGGATTAAGGATTAAACTATTAGATGTTTCTCCTTATCCAGATAAAAATGTGGAGCCAGATATTAGTAAATATAAGGCTCGGATAGAGGTTATTCGAGAGTAGGCGTTTTTAACTTTTTGAAATATAACTTTTTCTGGTACAGCAGATTAGGGATTGAGATATTTGTTGGAGCTCCCGACAACGGAGGAGCGACTAGTGAAAGCCCGACCCCTTTTTCGGGGTAACGCCCAAAAAGCAAAAAACCCGCAACTTTAAAAAGTAGCGGGTTTTTAATTATTTAATTCGATTACCATCTTTATCAAAAAAGTGGTACTCTAAATATGTGTAAGCATCGCGGGGTAAAACTTTAACCCATTTTTTGTGTTCTAAAAACCATTTAGAACGTATAGATGGAAAGCCTTTGGTTAAAAAGGCCGCTATAAAAGGATGTGTGTTTAAAGTCAACTTTTTATAGTCTTTTTTAAATAGTCTTTCAAGATCTTGGTTAATTTTTTGCACTATACTTATTGGTGCCTCAACCTCTGCGCCGTTTAAACCGTTGGGGTTTTCCTCTCGGGTTTTTATATTCATTTCTGGGCGTGTACGTTGTCTTGTAATTTGTATCAAACCAAATTTACTTGGTGGCAGTATTTTGTGTTTTGCTCTATCGTCCTTCATTTCTTCACGAAGGTGGTTAAAGAGCTTCTGCCTGTTTTCAGACCTTGTCATGTCAATAAAATCAATTACTATGATGCCGCCCATATCGCGTAAACGCAGTTGGCGTGCAATTTCTGTAGCTGAAATTAAATTAACTTCTAAGGCTGTTTCCTCTTGGTTATTGGATTTGTTAGATCTGTTACCGCTGTTTACATCTATAACATGGAGTGCTTCGGTGTGTTCTATGACCAAATAGGCACCTTTTGTCATGGAAACGGTTTTTCCAAATGAGGTTTTTATCTGTCTTTCAATCCCGAATTTTTCAAAAATCGGAACTTTAGATTGATATAATTTAACTATTGATTCTTTTTTAGGTGCAATTTCTTGCAAGTAATCTTTAATTTGGTAGTACAGTGTTTCATCATCAACTGTTATCCCTGTAAAGGTGTCGTTAAATATGTCTCGTAAGATAGACGAGGCTTTATTCATTTCTCCTAATACTTTACTGGGGTGATGTGCTCTGTACAATTTTTTACACATTGCATTCCATCGCTGGAGCAAATTTTGTAAATCTTTATCTAATTCGGCTACTTTTTTGCCTTGTGCTACCGTACGAACAATAATACCAAAACCTTGCGGCGTGATACTTTTTACCAATCGTTTTAAGCGGTCTTTCTCTTCGCGCGAATCTATTTTTTGTGAAATAGAGATTCGGTTGGAAAAAGGCATTAAAACGATATATCTACCGGCTATGGACAACTCTGAAGTTATTCGTGGGCCTTTTGTAGATATTGGTTCTTTTACTACTTGTACGAGTAGCGATTGATTGGATTTTAAGGCGTCGGTAATTTTACCGTCTTTCTCAATATCCTTTTCAAATGGGAAGTTTTTTAAAGAAAAATCTTTTAGTTTACCTGTGCTTACACGTTTGGTGAATTTTAAAAGAGAAGGTAATTTAGGCCCTAAATCATGATAGTGCAAAAATGCATCTTTATCATACCCTACATTTACAAATGCAGCGTTTAGTCCTGGAACCGTTTTCCGTATTTTAGCGATAAACACGTCGCCAACCGAAAAATTGTTATCATCTTCATCCTTTTGTAATTCAATAAGTTTTCCATCTTTTAATAAGGCAAAATCAACAGCTTCTGAATTAGATCGAATAATCAATTCTTTATCCATTGTGTTAATTTTTATCCCAATAATAATTATCGGAATGGATTAAACATTATTTTTTCACAGGATTTTAATCCGTGGAGTTCAAAACACACCTATTACAGTGCTAAAAATTTATGAACTCATTTCAAAGAACTTTGTTGTGTTTTCAAACAAAAAAAGTAGCTATACTAACTACTTTTTCTGCCTATTTTTTCTTTTTGTGACGGTTAGCGCGTCTACGTTTTTTACGCTTATGCGTCGCTACCTTATGTCTTTTGCGTTTTTTACCACTTGGCATAAATAGTGTCTTTTTAAATTAATAATTTATTTTAAATGCTTTTTACTTAACCTCAACGTTAGTTTTAACACCCTCAACAAAAACTTTTGCAGGTTTAAATGCTGGTATGTTATGAGCTGGGATTTTTATAGTAGTGTTTTTAGAAATATTTCTTCCTGTTTTTTCTGCTCTTGTTTTAATGATGAAGCTTCCAAAACCTCTTAAATATACATTATCTCCACTTTCTAAAGATGTTTTTACTTCTTCCATAAAAGATTCAACAGTTGCTTGAACATCTCCTTTTTCAATTCCTAATTTTTCAGAAATTTTTGCTACTAAATCAGCCTTTGTCATTTTTATTTCTTTTTAATATTCGGGTTATATAAATTTTATAAAGGGATGCAAATATATGCATTTAATATTCAATATTTCAAACCTAATTCACTAAAATTTAAGATTATAAACGTTTATTTTAGCACTTGGTAGAAAATAAATGCATGTCGTTTTCAAAAATTTTAACACGCTGGTATTCAGTTAATAAGAGAAATTTACCGTGGCGTGAAACAAAAAATCCGTATTTTATTTGGCTCTCAGAAATTATTTTGCAGCAAACCCAGGTAAAACAAGGCCTGCCATATTATGAAGCATTTATTACCAAGTTTCCTACGGTTTTTGATCTTGCAAAAGCTGATGAAAGCGAGGTGTTAAAACTATGGCAGGGACTAGGCTATTATTCCCGCGCGAGAAACCTGCATTTTACCGCAAAATATGTAGTAGATGAATTGAATGGTGCGTTTCCGAACACCTATAAAGAACTTTTAAAATTGAAAGGTGTTGGTGATTACACCGCCAGTGCCATTGCATCTATTTGTTACGATGAGTCAACTGCTGTGGTGGATGGTAATGTATATCGTGTACTATCGCGTTGTTTTGGGATAGATACCCCTATTAATTCCACTAGCGGTATAAAAGAATTCAAGGCGTTAGCTCAAGAATTGATTGATACAAAAGATCCTGCCACGTTTAATCAAGCCATAATGGAGTTTGGCGCTACCCAATGTAGACCCAAAAACCCTGATTGTATGTTTTGTCAGTTTCAGGAAAAGTGTATCGCCTATAATGAAGGAAAAGTTGATACACTACCCGTAAAACTAAAAAAGCTAAAAGTAAAGCAGCGGTATTTTAATTTTTTGGTGTTCCTGTCAGAAGACAAACAAACGGTTTTGGAAAAGCGGGAAGGCAAAGGGATTTGGCAGAATTTATACCAGTTTCCTTTAATTGAAACCGAAAAGTCGCTCGAGTATGACGCGTTTTTGAAATTGGTGAAAACACATCCCTATCTAAAAAACAAAACGTTTGAATTACGGCAATATAATAATGCGCCCAAAGTACATAAACTGTCTCATCAACATTTGAACACTACGTTTTGGACCGTTACCACAGAGTCTGTTGAAAATGGAATTCCTTTTGAAAACATTACAGATTATCCTGTACCCATTTTGATTGGGAAGTTTATTGAGGGGTTTGGGGGCTTTTAGCTCAGTTCTTTGCAATACATTTATTTATAATGCAGAACAATAATTAAAAATTAGCACATTATTGATATACATCTTTTCCTTCAATTCATTAAAGGCTTTAAAAAACTCTTGGTTAACAGATTCTAATTCGTTGTTGTAATATTTTTCAATTAAAGAATTCAAATTCATCTTTATTTTTTTAATATCTGCTTTCATACTAAAATCAACAATAGAGATATTACAATTTTCAGCTAATCTATAATCAATTCCTTCTTTTTGGAATTTTTTTACTCCAATTAAATTATAAACTCTTTCATTTTCAATTAATAAAATCTTGTCTCCAACTCCAAATTGTTTTTTTTCAAACAATTTTACATCTATTATTTTTTCGGGACTAAACTTTATTCTATTTCTTGGTAGAAAAAAGTCTAATTCAAAACTTTCAGATAAATTCAAACTATGAACTTCTGTGTATATATAAGGTGTATTATGGAATTCTCTGGAAAAATAATTCAAAAATGATTCTTTGTCACTTTTAAAACCATCTGAATATGTATAATGATAAACATAACCCCTTATTTTTTCATTTCCATTTTGTAATTCTATTTTATATCTAAAAGCTAATCCAGTATCTGCATATGAATTTATACTTAGAATTAATAAAAAAGTTAGAATTAATAATTGTCTCATCTAATAATTTGATAACTATTTTACCACAACGTAATTAACACAATTGCGTTCATCATCAAATATAACCAAATCTTCAATTCAGAATTAGTTTTAATTTTAGGCTTGTGCAGAAAGTAAAAACGTTCATCTTTTTTAAATAGTTAGTAAATAGGTCCGCGTTAGGGATTGCAGCGGCATCCTTTTTTGAGGCACGAGAAAAAGATATAGCGAAAAGCCCGACCCTTTGGGGAACGCCCAAAAAGTAAACATATCTTAAAATAGTCGCATTTTTTTATTAATTTTAGAACAATGCAATATGAATGCGTATTTTTGCGCTCTTAAAAACAAAAATTATGGCTGGGTCTTTAAACAAAGTAATGTTGATTGGCAACTTAGGGGATGATGTGAAAATGCATTATTTTGAAGGTGGTGGCTGTGTAGGGCGTTTTCCTTTGGCTACCAGTGAAACCTACATGAGCAAGCAAACCAATGAGCGTATTACAAATACGGAGTGGCACAATATTGTGGTGAGAAATAAAGGTGCAGAAATTTGTGAAAAGTACTTAAGCAAAGGCGACAAAGTATATATTGAAGGACGAATAAAAACAAGAAAATGGACGGATGATAAGGGCAATGACAGGTATTCCACAGAAATTCAATGTACCGATTTTACCTTTTTAACTACAAAGAAGGACAATGAATCTAATGCTGCAAGTGCATCTGCGCCAAATAACCCTGCCGTAAATGAACCTTCCCCAAGTCAATCCACTCCCGATGATGATGACTTACCATTTTAATTCAAGTATAACTAAAACCAAAGTAATTGGATTCTGAACCCCCGAGTTTACAAATTTTACTTTTAGCAATTGACATTTCAGTTGTATCTGGGTTTGTATTACTGTTTGTACTCCTGTGCTGTTCTGCATTAATTTCTGGCGCCGAAGTTGCTATGTTTTCGCTTACCAAAACTGATATTGACACGCACCCAGAGGCTGAGAGCAGGCCTTTTAAAATTATTCTTCAGCTTTTAGAACGTCCTAAAAAATTATTGGCAACCATACTGGTTGCAAACAATTTTATAAATATAGCGGTAGTGCTTTTGTTTGCCTATTTGGGCGATTTTATTTTTGGTGATGTTACAAACCCAACGGTGAAATTTATCTTGGAAGTCATCGTAGTTACCTTCTTAATTTTACTATTTGGGGAAATTTTGCCAAAGATTTATGCCAGTAGAAACAACTTAAAGTTTGCCAGTATTATGGCTTACCCTTTAAAAGTTTTGGATGTATTGCTATCTCCAATAAGTTTACCCATGCGTAGCACAACCTTGGGTATTCATAAAAGATTGGGAAGACAGAAATCGAATTTAAGTGTTGACCAATTGTCCCAGGCTCTGGAATTAACAAGTCATGAAGACACTTCAAAAGAGGAAAAGAAAATTTTACAAGGTATTGTATCTTTCGGAAACACCGATACGAAGCAGGTTATGCGTCCTAGGATTGACATTTTTGCTTTAAATATTGAGCAAAAATATGCTGAAATCATCCCTGAAATCATCGAGAATGGGTATTCACGAATTCCGGTGTATGAAGAAAATGTCGATCAAATAAAAGGTATTCTTTATGTAAAAGATTTATTGCCATACATTGACAGAAAACAATTTGATTGGACAAGTTTATTAAGAGAACCGTTTTTCGTCCCGGAGAATAAAAAGTTGGATGATTTGATGGCTGAGTTCCAAGAAAAGAAAGTGCATTTAGCTGTTGTGGTTGATGAATATGGTGGCACTTCAGGATTGATTTCATTGGAAGATATTATTGAAGAAATAGTAGGAGACATTAGCGATGAATTTGATGACGAAGATTTAAACTACTCTAAACTTGATGACAAAAACTATGTGTTTGAAGGTAAAACAGCTTTAAAGGATTTTTACAAAGTGATTAAGCTTGAAGACGACGCGATTTTTGAAGATGAAAAGGGCGAAGCAGAAACCATCGCGGGCTTTGTTTTAGAAATTTCAGGAAGCTTCCCGAAATTGCAATCTAAAATATTTTTTAGAGATTACGTTTTTACAATAGAGGCAATGGATAAAAAGCGCATAAAGCGCGTAAAAGTTACAATCAATTAATATGAAAGTTAAATTTGGGGTTTTATTGATTTTACTTTTGATGATGGCATCTTGTGGAAATGAAGATTACGTGCCTAAACCCAAAGCCTTTTTAAGATTAGATTACCCAAAAGCATCTTATAAAATGCAAAGGTTATCAAAAATGCCTGTAGCTTTTGAAGTAAGTAGCTTGGTAAATGATCTTAAAGTAAAACCCTTGCAAAGTACCACTGAAAGTTATGGGGCCAACTTGGAATATAAGCCCTTAAAAGCAACACTTTTTTTAACCTATAAGGCTATTGATGGGAGCGAAAAAAATCTAAACGATTTTTTAAAGGACGCTCAAAAACTTACTTTGGAACATACAAAGAAAGCTGATGAAATTCCTGTGTATCCATATGAAAACAAAGCGCGCAAAGTATATGGTATGTTATCAGAAGTAAAAGGAGATGCCGCATCGCCAGCACAGTTTTATGTTACTGATAGTGTGAATCACTTTCTAACGGGTTCGTTATATTTTCGTGTAAAGCCTAATTATGATTCTATTTTACCTGCTGCAAATTATCTTCAAAAAGATATTCAACGCATTATGGAAACTATAGAATGGCAATAAAAAAGCTTCCCTTTTCAAGGAAGCCTTAACATTTCAACACTTAATTTTAAAAAAGCCTCAACGCATAAGCGTTGATTCCTATTAAACTCTCATTCTCGCTAATACGGGAATCTAGATTTGGAACTTTTTAAGCTTTTTGGGCACAACAGGATTTATCACAATCCGCTTTACATGCCATTTTCTTGCCTTCTTTCGCAGCTTTTTTACAGCAGTCTTTCTCACATCCTGGTTTGCAAACTTTTGCCTTGGCTTCACTTGAAAAAGCCTCTACAGTTTTCATATCGCTCACTTTGTAGATATCGGCAACACTAGTTACTGTTTCCTCTAGGCTATTAGGATTTACTTTGGCTTCATCATATTCTACCATTGCCAATTCGTTTTTAAAATCAACTTTAGCAAACTTAACACCATCCATTTTGGCAATTTTTTTCTGAATAGTAGCAGCGCAACCTATTTCGCAAGTCATACCTTTTACCGTAAATTCTGCTTTTGCATAAGTAGCGTTTGGATCTAATTGTTTTTGCACTGTAGTTTCAACGTCTACAGTCTTTACTTCAGCCTCTTTATTATTTTTACAACTTGTAACTAAAAGTAGACACAAAGCACTGGCGATTATGTATTTTATAGTTTTCATTTAAATTGGGTTTTTAAAATTTATGTTACAAAATTACTAAATAATGTAAATTATTGCGTTAAAAACGAGACTTTTGTGTCTTTAAAACAAAAGGCGCTTGCTATGGCTGGAAATTCCCTTAAATGGGTATATCTTATTATACTATCTCTTATTTGGGGAAGCTCCTTCATTCTTATTAAAAAAGGTTTAGTAGGCCTAACACCTGTTCAACTTGGGGCTATTCGCATTATTTTTACGGCTGTTTTCTTATTTATCGTTGGTTTTAAACGTGTAAAATCCATCAGATTAAGAGATTGGAAATGGGTAGTACTTACAGGACTTTTAGGTACTTTTTTTCCATCTTTCCTGTTTGCCTTTGCAGAAACCGAGATAGACAGTTCGGTTGCTTCAATTTTAAATTCGTTGGTACCCTTAAACACTATTATTTTAGGTTTCTTTATATTCAATATTAAATCTACCAAACGTCAGGTTTTAGGAGTTTTCATTGGTTTAGTTGGAACGTTACTGCTTATACTAAATGGCGCATCATTAAATCCAAATCAAAACTACCTGTATGCCGCTTTCGTTATCATTGCTACACTTATGTACGCTGCAAGTGTCAATATTTTAAAGCGTTATTTGCAACATGTAAACGCACTTACCATAGCTGTAGGTAATTTTGTTGCAATTTTCATACCTGCTATCATCATATTGGGTTTTTCTGGTTTCTTTACATATGAAGTGTTATCTGCACCTACCTTAAAACCCGCATTATTGTACATGGTGATTCTGTCTTTATTTGGTACAGCAATAGCCAAAGTAATGTTTAATAGACTGGTACATATCGCTACACCTGTATTTGCATCTTCGGTAACATATTTAATGCCAATAATTGCTGTATTTTGGGGTGTTTTAGATGGTGAGCGTTTTGGGTTTTTACAGGCCGTGGCAACTTTGATTATCTTAATTGGAGTCTATCTAGCGCACAAACGAAAGTAGCTCTCAATTCTGATTAATCTTCCATAAAATTATTAGAAGTCATTTTTTTTTGCGAACTTTAAGTGATTTGAAAAAGTTAAACAGACCAATCTATTTGAATAGTAACAATTGTTGTTACTGGTAAAACGCAATTTTAGAAACAATTAAAAATTTAACTTTTTATGAAAAATTTGATACTTCCAATTCGGTTTGGCTTAGTTACAAGTGCAGTGTTAATAGCATATTTCTTAGTGCTAGCACTATTTAATAAACACACAAATCCCGCATTTAGCTTAGTAAATGCTGCCATTACGCTTTTTGGTATTTACGAAGCAGTAAAAGTGAGCAAACTGCAATTTCCTTCTGAATTTTCATATGGAGAAGGTTTTAAAATTGGATTAATAACAGGAGGTATAGCTACCATAGTTTTTACATTGTTTTTCCTATTATATGCTACAGAAATCAATGCCGACTTTCTTCCTGTTTTGTTAGAGAAAATGAATTGGGGGTTTAAGTCGCATATTGGCCTAATCGTATTCATAGTAGCCATCATGGGACTATCAACTACACTTGTATCTTCACTCACAGTAATGCAACTTTTTAAAAAGAGCAATAATTACGTTGAAAATAAGTAAAACGTTTGTAGATTAATTAATTAGAATTATATTTGCACCCGCCTTAGGAATTTTAAGGTGTTTTAGAATATAAATTAATTAATAAAAACGTTACGCTATGTACGCAATTGTAGAGATAGCAGGGCATCAATTTAAAGTTGAAAAAGACCAAAAAGTTTTTGTTAATCGTTTACAAACAGAAGAAGGTAAGAAAGTGTCTTTCGATAACGTTCTTTTAATTGGAGATGGTGACAAGGTAACTGTAGGCGCCCCAGCTATAAACGGCGCTCAAGTAGGAGCAAAAGTCGTTAAGCACCTTAAAGGAGACAAGGTGATAGTTTTCAAGAAGAAAAGACGTAAAGGTTACCGTGTTAAGAATGGTCACCGTCAGTCTTTAACTGAAATTATTATTGAAAACATCGTAGCTTCAGGAGCTAAGCCAGCTAAAAAGGCAGCACCTAAGAAAGAGGCTAAAAAAGCTGAGCCAAAAGTAGAGGCAAAAGCTGCAGCACCGAAAGCAGAAGCTAAACCAAAAGCTGCACCTAAAAAGCCATCAGCTAAGGCAAAAAAAGATGATTTAAAGAAAATTGAAGGTATTGGACCAAAAATCGCTTCAACATTAGCTGAAGTAGGTATTGCTACTTTCGCTGACTTAGCAAAAGCTAAACCAGAAGCAATTTCTGAAATCATTGCAAACGTTCGTGGTAATCACGTTACCGATACATGGCCAGCACAAGCTAAATTGGCTGCCGAAGGTAAGTGGGACGAGCTTAAAAAATGGCAAGACGAATTAGATGGTGGTAAAGCATAAGCTTTTCATCAAGTTTAAAACATAAAATCGAAGTAAAATGGCACATAAAAAAGGAGTCGGAAGTTCGAAAAACGGTAGAGAATCAGAATCGAAACGCTTAGGTGTTAAGATTTTTGGTGGTCAAGCAGCAATCGCTGGAAACATTATCGTAAGACAAAGAGGAAATACTCATCACCCAGGTGAAAATGTGTATTCTTCTAAAGACCATACATTACATGCCAAAGTTGATGGTATTGTAAAATTTACAAAGAAAAAAGACAATAAGTCTTATGTTTCTATAGAGCCTTTTGAGGCTTAAGGAACCGTTTTCTTTAAAAGTATAAAAACCCTTTCTAATTTAGAGAGGGTTTTTTATTTTAGAATTAATTACCTTTATAATTCAATCAAAATCATTAAAAATGAAAAGAAAAGATACCTTCTATCTTTTGCTATTTTTATTCACATTTTCAGGTCTTTTTTCTCAGGTTAAATTTAATGTAGGAGCTAACTTTGGTGGACAAATCTCTAGCTTAAAGGGAGTGGAGAATGAAACCGAAACTGATTTTAGTTTAGTACCAATGTTTGGTGTTAACCTAGAGCTATGTATAAGTCCTTCTGTTTCCATTATAACAGGTATTAATTTTGAACGTTGGAAAAAGAAGAGAGAAATAAACCTTGACCCATCCGTTTTACCTGAACCTATTTTTAGTTTCACAGAAGGCTATGATTTTTACAACGTTCCATTTCTAATTAGATATAAATTTGGCGGAAATAAAGATTTCTTCATTGATGGCGGAGCATTTATGAATTACTTTAATAAGGGTAGACCAAATGACAGGTTTGGTTCATTATTTATTCAATTTGAAGACTATAATTTAGGGGCAGTTTTAGGCGTAGGAAAAAATTTTGATTTAACTGAAAGGATAGATTTAGCAATTCAATTGAGAAATGAACTTGGTTTTACGGATGTTAATAAATATGAATGGGAGGTTACAGGAGATGTAAAAACAAATACAACAAGGCTGATAGCTACTGTAAGTTATCAATTGTAGTATGTATTTACGCTAAAATATCCCGAACTATTTTCAAATGATGATGGGTGTGCATCTGCAAAAATTTTAAGGTTTGCTTTTTAGAGAGTTTACCGAAAATGAAATGTTTAAAATATACCGTTTCAGGAGATTTTAACAATGCATCTAAATTTGTTTTAGCGGCATGAAGTTGAGCATATAAGTCTTCATCCAAAATTGTTTCAGGCGGCTGTACTATTCTGGGTGCTTTTACTCTTCCCCTTGGAATATAATTTATTGGAAATAAAACCGTACGCCAAAAATTAAATTTTGGTTCATAATCTTTTGGATTAGAATTTATAGTCCATTCACAAACCGCATTAAAGACCTTTAAACTATGGTCTAGCTGCCAACCTATAGTTGCTTTTGAAACAGAGCTATTGTTAAGGTCTTTATTTGAAATGTAACCCTCTATTTCAGATAAAAGTCGTTTTAAAATTTTGATGCGTTCGGTGTTCATAACTTAAAATATTTCAAAAGATATTGATAAAATTCTTAACTTTAGTGTATTGCATTGGCAATTTAGAATATGTTTCACTTAAAATTTTATGCTTATGCTACCGTTTAGATCTGAAATTAGAAACTCCCCAACGCAGCCTACAATTAAGATTTTCTTAAGTGATGAATCCTTAGATGCACGCATTAAAAAGCATTTGGAGCATTTTAAGGAAATAGAAGAAATAGAAATCAGGGAGAGCATCGGTCAAAATAGGGTAAATGAAAACATTACTGTATTTCTAAAGGACGATGTAGATATCAATAAAATGAAAAAATCTATCGATTCTAGTTTATGGTGGTATTTTGAGGAGGATTTGGTGGATTAAAACAAATAATTGCTTTAGTAACAATATACTTCAGTGAGTTTGAGTTATGATATTAATTCAAACTCATTTTTATTAAATCAATTTTATTAATATTAGTCTTTTCTTTCGTTTTTGGATGTCAGAATTCGAAGAAGAATAATGAGCACTTTGCAAATTCTGCACAAATTGTCGATGGCATATCAAAACTTGATATTACCGTTTTAGATAGTTCTAAACTAGGCATCAATTTCAATAAAAGAGAAGATTATAACTCATTAAAAAGTACAATCTTATCACGCAGATCAGGTTTTAAGGAATTATATGATAATAATCCTGTAAAAGCAATGGATAGTGCCTCCAAATTTCTTTACGTTAAATTAATTAATGATATAGTACCGCATTGGTATGATACTACTTGGGATTTTAATGGACATACCAATATTCCTAACGAGGGCGATATTGCCTGTGGTTATTTTGTGTCAACAACTTTAAAACATTTAGGTTTTAATTTAAACAGATATAAAATGGCGCAACAAGCAGGTTTAATTGCAGCTCAAGTTTTACAATCTAAAGATGAATTGAAACGATTTTCAAATCTATCTTTTGAAACCTTAAAGCAGAAATTGAATAGTGTTTATGCTGATGGCATTTACTTTGTAGGATTAGATAATCACGTTGGTTATATTCTTATTAAAGACAAAGAGCTTTATTTTTTACACTCCAGTTATTATGACGATAAAGTAATGATTGAACCTGCGGAAACATCTCCATGTTTCAGTTCAAGCTTTTATGTATTTGCCGAAATAACTACTAATAAAGATTTGATTAAAAAATGGATTTTAAATACTCGTTTAGAAATACCTGTTTCTTAATGAAACAACCCTTACTCATACTATTTTTTGTAGCTTTTAATTTAAGTTTCGGCCAAACCAAATCTAAAGTAAAAACCATTCATGTATTTGTTGCTTTATGTGACAACGCAAACCAAGGTATTGTGCCTGTTCCTGAAAAATTAGGAAACGGTCAGGATCCCAAAAACAATTTATATTGGGGAGCTATGTATGGCATGAAAAGTTATTTTAAGCGAAGTAAAGACTGGGTATTAATATCTTCAACCAAAAACCCAGAACCTCATATCCTAGAGCGAATTTTGTTTAAACATGCTACTAAACATACGTATCTGCTCGCGGATGCCTATGATGGAAAGTATATTAAACAAACTACCAAAGATTATTTGGAAGCCACAGCAGGACGAAACCCTATTGCGATAACAAACAATAAGAAAGTATTGAAGTTTGGAGGTGGTGCGGATTTGATAGCTTATATCGGACACGACGGCTTAATGGAATTTGATGTGTCTGGTAAATTTGAACCGATTAATACAGAAAATAGAGATGCCATTATTCTAGCTTGCGTGAGTAAAAGTTATTTTAAACCATATTTGGAACAAACCAAAGCTAATCCGTTGGTGTGGTCAACCGGATTAATGTCTCCTGAAGCCTATACTTTGAAATGGGCTTTGGACGGTTGGGTGTTAAATGAAACCGATGTAGAAATTCGTGAACGTGCCGCAAAAGCGTATCATCATTATCAAAAATGTGGTATTAACGGTGCTAAGAGATTATTGGTTACTGGATATTGATATCTTCTGTATCCAAATACATCAGTACGTCATTTATACAAGTCTTCAAGTTGTTTTTAATTTCGTGTGTCCAAAATCGAAATATAGTAAAACCCATATCTTTCAATTGTTGGTTGACTTCCCTGTCCCGTTGCATATTTCGTTCTATTTTTGGAATCCAAAACTCGCGATTGCTTTTTAGCCTGGGTTTACGCTCGTCCCAATTGTATCCGTGCCAAAATTCACCATCAATAAAAACAGCTAGTTTATATTTTTTAATGGACACATCAGGTTTCCCAGGAAGCGATTTGCAATCCACCCGATAACGTACACCCGATTTCCATAATGCCCTACGAAAACGCATTTCTGGCTTTGTGTTCTTACCCCTAATCTTGCTCATTATTTTTGAGCGTTTTTTTGTGGTGTAAAAACCAGATGCCTCGTTAAATCTTGGGACTTTTATTTTGGAGTCTTCATAACCCATAGCACTATTAAAAATACTAAATAGGAATTAAAATACCGTAGTTCCTAGATTGAATAGCTCCTAAACTACAAAATCCCAAATCTCGATATTATCGAAACTTAGGATTTAATTAAAGTCTTTATTTGTATAACTCTATTTCTTGAAAATTTTATTGCTCATTCAACAACCTAGAAAGCTCATCCAACTTTGGTGTTAAAATCACCTCTATTCGCCTGTTTTTTGCTTTTCCTTCTTCGGTAGTATTTGATGCTATTGGGGCATACTCGCCACGACCGGCAGCAGTCAAATTTTCAGGGTTTATGGCCGTATTCTCTCTTAAAATATTAACGATTGCGGTAGCTCTCTTGGTAGATAAATCCCAGTTGCTTGTCAAAGCACCATTACCAGAATAGGGGACATTATCGGTATGACCTTCAATTAGTACTGCGATATCTGGGTTTTCAGCTAACACATTACCAAGACTTCTTACCGCCGTTTTTCCATCGGCGTTTACTGCCCAACTTCCAGACTGGAACAATAGCTTATTTTCCATAGACACATATACCTTCCCTCCTCGTTGCTCAACCGTTAATCCTTTGCCTTCAAAGTCGGTTAAGGCGCGCGAAATGGCGTTTTTTAATTGTGTCATCGCCGCATCCTTGGTGGCAATTACATTTTCTAGTTCCGCAATACGATTAGAACGTTCTTCTAAAGCCTTTTTCAATTTTTCTAAACGCTCGTTTTCGGCCGCTAAGGCTTGCTCTTTGGCTTCTAATTGCGCTAAGAGCTCTCTGTTTTTTTGAGAATTTTTAGCAATCGCAGCAGAACTATTCTTTTCCAATGCTGCATAGGAGGCTTTTAAATTATCTAAGTTTGATTTCGTGGCAGCATAATCACTTCGCAACTGGTCGCGTTCTGCAACAGCTTCATCATAAGCTGCTTGCAGCTGCTTCAATTCATTTTCGGCAGCCGTTTTTCCAGCTAATAGCGATTCATTATCCTTAGATAGTTTTCTGTTCTCTTGCTTTAAGGTGGCATACTTGCTTTCTAAATCTTTGTATACTTTTGGCGATACACATGAGGTAACTAGCACCAAGCCAACTATAAGTAATGCAATTTGTTTGATTTTCATTTGGGTTGTTTTTTAACTGATTTATAGGTTTAATTCTCTATTTCTAACAAAATCGGACAGTGATCACTATGCACTGCTTCGGTTAGTATAACGGCTCTTTTTATATTTTCTTGTAATGGTTCAGAAACCATAGCATAATCTAATCGCCAACCCTTGTTATTGGCTCTAGCACTAGCACGATAACTCCACCAGCTATACTCTTGTCTTTCAGGGTTCAAATGTCGAAATGAATCGATAAATCCGCTATCGATAAATTGCCCAATCCACTCGCGCTCTACAGGTAAAAACCCCGATACGCCTTTCATTTTTGGATTATGGATATCTATTTCTTCATGACAAATATTATAATCGCCACAAATCACCAAATTCGGAATATCTTTCTTCAAACCATTTATATACCCCTGAAACATGTCCATGTAATCCAACTTATGTTGCAAACGGGCATCGTTTGTCCCTGATGGTAAATACAAACTCATCACCGAAACACCGTCAAAATCTACCCTCAAATTTCGACCCTCAAAATCCATGGATTCAATACCTGTACCATACTCTACATGATTGGGTTCTGTCTTGCTAAGTATCGCTACACCACTATATCCTTTTTTTTGTGCACTAAACCAATAATGATAGGTATAACCAGCTTCTTCAAAAAGGCTTAAATCTAACTGCTCTTTCATCGCCTTTATTTCCTGTAAACAAATCACATCTGGATCAGCACTTTTTAACCAATCAACAAAACCTTTGTTTATGGCAGCTCTAATACCATTTACGTTATACGATATAATTTTCATATGTTACAATTAGTATTTCAGCTAAAATAAATAATACGTTACTTTTACGCTATAATTAAACAAAGGAGTTTTAACGAATTCTATTAACATTCCGCTAATTACGGAATTAGTTCAACCATCAATTCAAATTTCAATAAATTTAAATTGGGTTTCACTAAAAATATTTTAAGCATATCGTAGTTTAAATACCTGATGAAGTATGTATTGCTATTTACGTTTGTTCTAGTTAGTTTTGGCGGTTTTGCGCAAAACCAAAACAGCAAATACAAAACTAAAAAAGTTGCGGTTAGGGATACTATTTTAGTGGATAGTGTAAGTATCAATTCCAGTTGGTTTTCTGTAAAGACCAAAAACAATATAATTCTAGATGCTTCATATTACGATATTGATTTTTCTAAAGCCAAATTGGTGTTTAAAAAGCCTCTTGCGGGCGACACTATAATCATCAACTATTTAAAGTTCCCTGAATTTCTCACTAAAACGTACAAGCAATTAGATGAAAGTATCATTGTGAAAAATAATGATGGTGCAGATAAACTGTATCAACTATCCCAATCCAATACTTCTAGAAATTTTGTACCATTCGATGGTTTAACTACTTCGGGAAGTATTTCGCGTGGTGTGACTGTTGGAAACAATCAAAATTCAGTTTTAAATAGCGAGTTAGATCTTCAAATTACAGGAAAACTCAATGATAGAGTATCGTTAAGGGCATCCATACAAGATGCCAATATCCCTTTACAAGAAAGTGGTTACAGCCAGCGTTTGGATGAATTTGACCAAGTATTTATAGAACTTTTTAGCGACAATTGGAACATTCGTGCAGGTGATATTGATTTGCAAAACAATAATTCGTTTTTCGGTGCTTTTTCCAAACGTGTGCAAGGGCTTTCCATTAATGCTAACTTAGGCGGTAACGATTCTCAAACCAACGTATTTGCTGCTGGCGCCTTGGTACGTGGGCAATTTACCACGAGCCAGTTTATTGCTCAGGAAGGCAACCAAGGGCCTTATAAACTGCAGGGACAAAATGGCGAATTGTTTGTGCTCATTGTATCGGGTAGTGAAACAGTATATGTAAACGGTATTCCTCTGGAGCGTGGGGAGGATAAAGATTATATTATAGACTATAACGCCGGTGAAATCATTTTCAACACCACATTTCCCATAACTTCTGAAATGCGAATTACCGTAGATTACCAATTTAGCGACAGAGACTATTCGCGCTTAGTGGCTTATGGTGGCGGAAATTACAGCAGTGATAAATTGAAAATAGGGGTTTCAGTTTATTCCGAAAGGGATGCTAAAAACCAACCGTTGCAGCAAAATTTATCAGAGAGCCAAGTGCAGATTTTATCAAATGCTGGTGACGACAGAACGCAGATGATTGCTCCTTCTGAAATTGAGGAATCTTTCAGCGAAAATCGAATTCTATATAGAAAAGATATTATTGGCGGCAATGAAATTTTTGTATTCTCTAATGATCCAAATGATGAACTATTTCGGGTATCATTTACACTTGTGGGACCAAATCAAGGTGATTATGTACTATCCAACACCAGTACTATTAACAATATTTATGAGTATGCCGGAGAGTTACAAGGTAATTACGCACCAATAGTCCAGCTGGTCGCACCCGTAAAATTACAAATGACTGTTGTAAATGGAAATTATACGCCTTCTGAGAAAACCTCAGTTGCTTTTGAAATGGCAGGCAGTAAAAACGATTTGAATTTATTTTCAAATTTAGATGATGATAACAACGATGGCTTTGCAGGAAAAATTAAGGTAGCACAACACCTCATCAAAAAAGATAGTCTTTGGAATATGGATGCCTACGTAAATGCAGATTATATTCAGGATAACTTTAGAAGTATTGAAATTTTATATAATGCTGAGTTTAATCGTGATTGGAATTTGGAACAACCCAGAGGGAATCAACGTGTTGGTGAACTTGGAAGTCAAACATTCCTTAACACAGGCATAAATCTTTTCCACTACAAAAAAGGACGCATTAATTATGAATTTGAATATCTGGATTTTGCCAAAGGGTTTAATGGAAACCGGCATATTTTAAATGCAGATTTACTTTTGAAAAATCTAAGAATTAGTTCACGAACCAGTGTTTTAGATGCCGAATCTAGTATAAACAGATCTTCGTTTTTACGGTCTCATAATGTTGTTGCTTATAACATGAAAAAAAGTTGGGTAGGCGCAAAATTCTCCGTTGAAGACAATGTACAAACTGAAATTGCCACCGAAACCTTAACACCTTTAAGTCAGAAATTCACATCCTATGAGGGCTTTTTTGGCATTGGAGATAGCACAAAGGTTTTTGCTCAATTAGGCTACAAGCATCGCGTAAACGACAGTATTAGAAACAATCAGTTGAAAAAAGTGAATACATCTAACACGTTTTATATAGATTCTCGACTTGTTCAAAATAAAAACACAAACTTATCGCTTTATGCTAATTACAGAACCTTAAATCAAGAAGATGAGAGCATTGAGGACGAAAATTCATTAAACTCAAGGTTGCAGTATAATCAGAAACTATTCAAAAATATTGTGCAATCTAATACAGTTTTTGAAACCAATTCGGGTACTCTACCACAACAGGATTTTACTTATGTAGAAGTAGAACCTGGACAAGGCACCTATACTTGGATTGATTATAATGAAAACGGCATTCAAGAATTGGAAGAGTTTGAAATTGCGCAATTTACAGATCAAGGCACCTATATTCGCGTACTACTGCCTAATAGAGTTTTTATAAAAACACATCAAAATCGTTTCAGTCAAACACTAACGATCAATCCTGCACAATGGCGTGTTTCAGAAAAAAAGTCTCAAAAATTCTGGTCGCACTTTTATAATCAGACCAGTTATCTAATAGACAGAAAAATTCAAAGAAATGGTAGTAATTTCAACCTAAACCCTTTTGAAAGTGATGCTGAAAACCAACTTGGATTACAACTCAACTTTAGAAATGTACTTTTCTTTAATCGTGGCAAACAGAAGTATACCACGTCATATACTTACCTCTCGAACAAATCTAGTAACACACTATCGGTTGGACTCCTGAAAAATAATTTAAGGAGCCATCAGCTAAACTTCAACCATAAAATACAAGAAAGTTGGCTCATAACCTTTCAAACGGCCATTGGCTCCAATGAAAGTTCTAGTGAGAATTTCACCAGTAAAAATTTTAAGTTTGATGAAGCGTTGCTTAATCCAAAATTATCTTACCTATTCAATGAAAATAGTCGTTTTGACATTTTTTATCAGTACACCGTAAAAGATAATACTATCGGTAGCCTAGAATCTTTACAACAGCAAAAATTTGGTTTGGGTTTCAACTTTTCCAAAAATGAAAAAGGGGCTATTAACGGTGAAGTGAACTATTTTTCAAATGATTTTACTGGAAGCCCAAATACACCTGTAGCGTTTCAAATGCTTGAAGGCCTACAACCTGGAAATAACTTTACGTGGACGCTATTAGCGCAAAAAAAGCTTACTAAGTTTCTGGATTTAAACTTAAGCTACTTTGGCAGAAAGACCGAAACTAGCAGAACCATTCATACAGGAAATATCCAATTGAAAGCTTATTTTTAGAAAGCTATTTGGTCTACTGAATTAAACATCAAAATGATTTGATGCACTGCTTCTTTATAAAAATCTGGATGAATATTCTCGAAGTCATCAGTATGCTTATGGTAATCCTTATGATCGGCTACGCCTAAATACAAAAAGGGGATTTGCTTTCTATAAAATGATGCATGGTCTGAGGCATAAGTCCAATCTTCTAAACCATCCGTTCCATCATGACCAAACGTTAATAATATGTCTTTTGACGATTGCTTCACTTCTCGTAATGCATTATTTAAAAGTTCACTGTCTTTTGGTCTCACCATAAATAGTTCTTTTTTATTGCTTCTGCTTATCATATCCATATTAATGTTGAACACCAGTTTCTCCGTTGCAACTATCGGATTATTTACATAATATTTAGATCCCTCCAGCCCTAATTCTTCTGCATCAAAAGCAGCTAAAATGACGGAATGCCTTGGTGGGAACTTCTTAAAATATTCCGCGAAAGCGATAAGGGCAGATACCCCTGAAGCATTATCATCTGCACCGTTGTGAACTATATTATTTTGAATGCCTAAATGGTCGTAATGTGCACTTATAACAATATACTTATCTGGATTTGAAGTACCTTTTACAGTTCCTAAAATATTGGTACCTTGATAATCTTTATTGGCATAAGAAAAATTGAAGTTTTGCTCAAATAAAGTATCTAGTGGCTTAACATCGAAGTTTTGAAATTGTTTAATAATATAAGTTCTAGCCTTTTTTGAACCATTAGTGCCAGTCTTTCGGCCTTCATACGTATCAGATGATAAAATTTGAAGATGTTCCAGTAACATATCTTTACTAAACATCGATTTATTCTGGCTACAGCTAAACTGCCCAAAAGTTATTAAGACAAGCAGTAGCAGGCTTTTAAATTTCAACATAATTAAACATAAATGATGTAGAAGATAAAGAAAAAAGGCTCATATGTGGAATATGAGCCCTTTTTAATTTATATATTTATTATTAAATAGATGCTTTTAAAAGCTCTCTATTCATTCTTGCAATATTATCAAGAGAAATGCCTTTAGGGCATTC
The DNA here is from genome assembly GCF_004310325.1 of Hyunsoonleella flava. Taxonomy (GTDB): domain Bacteria; phylum Bacteroidota; class Bacteroidia; order Flavobacteriales; family Flavobacteriaceae; genus Jejuia; species Jejuia flava. The sequence goes on along the minus strand of NZ_SIRT01000007.1, from coordinate 127,616 downwards.
AACTTCACAAGCTCCAGTGTTCGTGCAATTACCAAAGCCTTCCAAATCCATTTGAGCTACCATGTTTTTAACACGGTCTGCTGCCTCAACTTGTCCTTGAGGTAACAAGGCATACTGAGAAACTTTTGCTCCAACAAATAACATTGCAGAACTATTTTTACAAGTAGCTACACAAGCACCACAACCAATACATGTTGCAGCATCCATAGCTTCATCTGCCGCGTGTTTTGAAATAGGAATTGCATTTGCGTCCTGCGTATTACCAGAGGTATTCACAGAAATGTAACCTCCTGCATGTTGGATTCTATCAAAAGCACTTCTGTCTACTACTAAATCTTTTATCACTGGGAATGCAGCTGCTCTAAATGGTTCTATTGTAATCGTATCACCATCGTTGAACATTCGCATGTGCAATTGGCATGTTGTGATACCTCTATCTGGACCGTGTGCTTCACCATTTATATACATAGAACACATCCCACAGATACCTTCACGACAATCATGATCGAAAGCTACTGGTTCTTCACCTTTAACTACCAATTGTTCATTCAAAACATCCATCATCTCCAAAAAAGACATATGCTCCGAAATTTCAGTAACTTTATAATCTACCATTTGACCCTTTGAACTTGAGTCTTTCTGTCTCCAAATTTTAAGTGTTAAATTCATAGCATCTTTTTTATTTATAACTTCTTTCTTTTACTTCAATATTTTCATATTCCAAGGCTTCTTTATGCAAAATAGCATCTTTAGGTTCACCTTTATATTCCCATGCAGAAACAAATTGGAATTCCTTTCGACGTTTTGCTTCACCTTCAGGTGTCTGATATTCCTCTCTAAAGTGTCCACCGGCAGATTCCTCTCTAACTAAGGCATCTTTAGCAAACAACTCCCCTAATTCTAAGAAATCTGCAACACGTCCTGCTTTGGCTAACTCTTCATTATACTCATTAGCGCCGCCTGGAACTGAAACCTCTTTCCAGAACTCTGCCCTAAGTTCAGAAATCTCTTTAATAGCTTCTTTCAATCCAGTTTCATTTCTAGACATTCCACACTTATCCCACATTATCTTACCTAATTTCTTATGGAAGTAATCTACAGATTTAGAACCTTTATTATTCACAAAGAAATCTATGCGTTCTTGTACTGATTTTTCAGCCTCATCGAATTCTTTGTTGTCAGTTGGGATTTTGCCTGTTCTAATATCATCTGCCAAATAATCACCGATGGTATATGGTAACACAAAATAGCCATCGGCTAAACCTTGCATAAGCGCAGATGCTCCAAGTCTATTAGCTCCATGGTCTGAGAAATTTGCTTCACCGATACAATACAATCCAGGAACTGTAGTCATCAAGTTATAATCTACCCAAACACCGCCCATAGTATAATGAACCGCTGGATAAATCATCATTGGAGTTTCGTAAGGGTTTTGATCTACAATTTTCTCATACATTTGGAAAAGGTTTCCATATTTAGCTTCAACTATGGCTTTACCTAATTCGTATATTTTTTCTTTTGAAGGATTTGAGATATTATGGATTTTAGCTTGTTCTGTTCCATAACGATTGATGGCATCCGCAAAATCTAAATATACTGCTTCACCAGTGGCATTTACTCCAAAACCAGCATCGCAACGTTCTTTAGCTGCTCTAGAAGCTACATCACGAGGTACTAGGTTTCCAAATGCTGGATAACGACGTTCTAAGTAGTAATCTCTTTCTTCTTCAGATAAATCCGTTGGTTTCTTCTTTCCTTCTCTAATCGCTTGAGCATCTTCTAATTTAGCCGGTACCCAGATACGCCCGTCATTACGCAACGATTCGGACATCAAAGTTAATTTCGATTGATAATCGCCTGAACGTGGAATGCATGTTGGGTGTATTTGTGTGTAACAAGGGTTAGCGAAATACGCGCCTTTTTTATGAATTTTCCATGCTGCAGTAACATTACTTCCCATAGCATTGGTTGATAAGAAATACACATTACCATAGCCCCCAGTACCAACAACCACGGCATGGGCTGAATGACGCTCAATTTCTCCAGTTATTAAGTTTCTTGCTATAATACCTCTAGCTTTTCCATCAATAATAACAACATCTAACATTTCGTGACGGTTGAACATCTCAATCTTGCCACGAGCAATCTGACGGTTCATTGCAGAATAAGCTCCTAACAATAATTGCTGACCTGTTTGTCCTTTAGCATAGAACGTTCTTGAAACAAGTACACCACCAAAGGAACGGTTATCAAGTAATCCACCATAATCACGTGCAAAAGGTACACCTTGCGCAACACATTGATCTATAATATTCGCAGACACCTCAGCTAAACGATACACATTGGCTTCTCTAGAACGATAATCACCTCCTTTTACAGTATCATAAAACAATCTATATGTAGAATCCCCATCGCCTTGGTAATTCTTTGCTGCATTAATTCCACCTTGTGCTGCAATGGAGTGTGCACGACGTGGAGAATCTTGATATGCAAAAGCTTTTACGTTATAACCTAATTCCGCTAACGTTGCCGCTGCAGAACCTCCTGCTAAACCAGTACCGACTACAATTACGTCAATATGGCGTTTATTCGCTGGATTAACGAGGTTGATTTTATTTTTATAATCTGTCCACTTATCTTGAATTGGACCTTCTGGTACTTTTGAATCTAAAGCCATAATTATTTAAGATTAATGGTGTGGATTTAAGTGATGATAGACAGCAATAATAATAAACCCTAAAGGGATCAAAATTGAATATGCCTTACCAATTTGCTGCATTGTTTTTTGACGTCCTGCTGTTGACCCCATGGATTGAAATGCCGATGTAAAACCATGTGCTAAATGTAAACCTAAAAGCACAAAGGAAATAACGTATGCACCCACCCGAAGTGGATTATGAAACTTTTCAACTAATTCATGAAAATAACGATACTCGCCATTATGCATTCCAGACATGTCGCCTTGAATATATTTTACATTTAATTCTGGAAACCAGAAATCAATAAAGTGCAATACGATAAAAGCCAAAATTACTAGTCCGCTATAAATCATGTTTCTACTCATCCAAGAAGAGTTAGCACTACCATTATTTCTAGCATAGCTTACACCATTTGCCTTTTTGTTTTGCAATTCTAAGATAAAGCCCATAACAAAATGGAATACTACCCCAAAAATTAAAACGGGCTGCAAAGCAAATTGTACTAATGGATTGGTTCCCATAAAGTGCGATAGCTCATTAAATAAATCAGCACTAAAAAGTGATGTAATATTAACCGCTAAATGAATTATTAAGAAAAACATAAGAAAGAATGCAGATAGCGCCATGGCTACTTTCCTTCCAACTGAAGATTTAAAAAATCCGGCCATTGTTGTGTTTATTTATAAGATACACAAAGGTAGCCATGGAAGCTTTCTTAGACAAATAACAAATGTCATGTTTTTATTATTTAGAATGATTTTAATTAGAATATTGCCAATACTCATAAATACAAGGTTAAAAACAAAAGGCACCCTAGTTTTAGGATGCCTTTTTGAGATGGTAATCTTTATTTTCTTAATCAATCACTAATTTCTTAGTTACTGAAGCTTCATCAGAAGCAATTTTTATAAAATAAACTCCAGAAGAAACATTGGAAAGACTTATAGTTTTAAGTTTAGAACCTTCAGAGATATCATAATCTACAATATTACGTCCACTCAAATCATATAACGATGCGCTTTTTAGTGTCAAATATGATCCGTTCTTAATAAACAATTGTGTTTTAGCTGGGTTAGGGTAAATACTCACACCTTGTTCAAGTACAGAATCTTCTATACTTAAAGGACATGATGCATCTGTCATTGCAGAAAGCACCAAAGTAGGACAAGGATTGGAACCCGTACTTCTATCTTGAATTAAATTTGCAGCTGTACTGTTATTAACAGTAATTAATCTTTGAAACTCTCCACTATTAAACGCATAGTGCATAACATCCTCGGCATTGTTACCAACTGTATTATTGTTAGGATCTATTATATGAGCTAATTGATGGCTATGCCCCAATTCATGTAAAGCTATACTTTCAAAATCAATTTGTCCACTAGCCGGTGTACCAGTACCTACATACCAATTAGTAGTGTCATTAAAAACTAAGTCTAGTTCTGAAACATACCAATTAAATGAGCCAGCACCGTCACCACAGCCTGAAAAATACGAGTAGCAAACACCTAAAGTTCCAGAATCTAATTCACTACCATTATCAAATCGTATAACATTGGTACCATCTGTTCCAGACCCAGCAGCATCTACTGCTGTACCCGTAGGGCCAATTTCATAATTAATGCCTGTTTCACAAATCCAATTATTGAAAGCTCGCATAAAAGCTGCCTTTGCACCTGGCACTTCTGTGTCATCAAAAAATTCTGTTTGCATACGCCATGTCATGCCTCCACTAAAATTTTGCCCTACATGCTGCACTTGATATGCAGTATCAGGATTTCCTCCAGCATCTGAAATAACATTTATTTCGGCATATAGCACTGTTAATGTTGATGACTCAGGAGATAGAACACCATTATCATCTCTAACTCTAATAGTACCAGTTCCTGCGTCGGAAGGCACATAAACTACTATTTGATCATCCGCCCAACTTACAACGTCTGTATCTAAAGCATCAATAAAGGATGCACCTCCATCATCAGCATTTCTAAATTGTACTTTACCTTGCACAGTACCAAAGCCAGAACCGGTTATAGTTAACGCATCTTTTGTCCCTGCTGACACTGAAGTCTTATTCAAAGTAAGTGCACTTGGAGGCAAAAACACCTTTCCATTGTTATTTTTCGCCGACTTTGCGCTAGCGTCAAACGATTTTAATTCTACAATATTAGATTTCGAATAACGTTGGATTTCGTCATAAAAACTTCCTACAATATTTTGCTTCCTAACAAAAGGCGTAACTGCAATATCCTCTGAAAGATTATACTTGTAAAAACCCTGAGTTAACCCACTAGGCTTAAACTTTTTTACTTTTGAATTTGAAGTCTTAGAAAACGAAATATTGTTATTGTTTAAAACAAAAACACCTATATCTCCTTTACGAAGTTTTAAACTTGGATGGGCAACTAATGCTTTTAAACCAACCGTTCCGCCAACAGTAATCACCTCTACTGTACGAACAGCACTACCTTTAAAAACTTTGTACACTTCAATAGTATTAATAGTATAAATTAATTTATGGGCATCATCCCATACAGATCTCTTTGCAATAACTTTTCCCTCAACAACTAAATCTGATTTTTCGATTTGTGTTTGAAGGGGTACTCTTTCCAAGAGTGCCTGGGAATTCAAATTGGCAAGCCCAGTTAAACATAGTAGCAATATGCTCAAAAATGTAATTTTTCTCATTCGTTTTGGGTTTTTAATATTTATTAATCGGGTTGAGGGAAGAATCAAATATAACAAATAATAATCTACTTTTTTATTTATACATTTACATCAGTCGGAAAATTAATGTACTCATAACATGAAATATCTACCTATAAACAATCAACTTTTTATAAAAAACCGAAAAAAATTTGCTTCTAAAATGAAGCCAAATAGTCTAGCTGTTTTTAATTCCAACGATATATATCCTATCAGTGCAGACAGTACCATGCCCTTTCAACAACATAGAGATATTTTTTATTTGAGCGGTGTAGATCAGGAAGAGAGTGTTTTAGTGATATTCCCTGATTGCCCTAAAGAGAAGCATCGAGAAATTCTCTTTTTAAGGGAAACCAACGAACATATTGCTATTTGGGAAGGCGAAAAACTAACCAAAGAAATGGCCTTTGAAACCAGTGGTATTAAAACAGTGTACTGGTTACAAGATTTGGAGAAAGTACTGTTTGAAATAATGACGCAATGCGATACGGTTTACATAAACACCAACGAACATTACCGCGCTACCGTTGAAGTACAAACACGTGAAGATCGTTTTACTAAATGGTTAAAGGACAAATATCCGGCACATTCTGTAGCCAAAAGCAATCCTATTTTACAACAACTACGGTCTGTGAAAGAGGATATTGAAATCGATTTAATTCAGAAAGCTTGTAACATTACAGAAAAAGGATTCAAACGTATTTTAAATTTCGTGAAACCAGGTGTAAAGGAATATGAAATTGAAGCAGAATACATTCATGAATTTATTAAAAATCGCTCCAAGGGATTTGCTTACACACCCATTATCGCATCAGGAAACAACGCTAACGTCCTTCATTATATTGAGAACAATCAGGAATGCAAGGCGGGGGAATTAATTTTGATGGATGTAGGGGCTGAATATTCAAATTACGCCAGCGATATGACCAGAACCATTCCTGTTTCAGGTCGTTTTTCTGAAAGACAAAAAGCAGTATATAATGCCGCTTTAAGGGTGAAAAATGAAGCAACAAAAATGCTAGTTCCGGGAACGGATTGGGCTGAATATCATGTTGAAGTCGGTAAACTGATGTCTTCGGAATTATTAGGCCTAGGCTTACTCGACAAAGCGGATGTTAAAAATGAAGATCCTGAATGGCCAGCCTACAAAAAATATTTCATGCATGGCACAAGTCACCATATGGGATTAGACACTCACGATTATGGCATCTTAACTGAGCCTATGCAAGCCAATATGGTATTTACTGTGGAACCAGGCATCTATATCCCTGATGAAGGTTTTGGCGTAAGACTGGAAGATGACGTTGTAATCCTAGAAAAAGGTGCACCATTCAATCTTATGAAAAATATTCCTATTGAAATTGAAGAGATTGAAGAACTCATGAACGCATAAAAAAAGGGAGGCTACGCAACCTCCCTTACCATCAAAAACACTGACTTTTATTATAGAGTGACTAATTCAAATAAATAACTATTTAGTTTTTGAAGTGTTTTTACCTTGTTTTTGGTGTCAACAAGTAAAGAAATGTTGTTTCGACTTCCGCCGTATGAAATCATTCTGATGTTTACATCTTTTAGAATTTTAAAGAGTTTGTGTGTACCCTCATGATCTACAATAGCGTGTCCTACCAAACAAATAATACTTTGATTGTTATCCACTTCTATGGTGGCGAAGGTTTCTAGTTCTGAAACAATTTGCTGTAAATTTTTATCATCATCAATAGTTAATGATACCGCTACTTCTGAAGTGGTAATCATGTCGATAGAGGTCTCATAGATTTCAAAAATCTCGAATACTTTTTTTAAGAAGCCATGTGCCTGTAGCATTCTACCCGACTTAATCTTTATCGCCGTAATATTATCCTTTGCTGCTATAGCTTTTATACCAGTTTCAAAGTGACTACTCGTTATTGATGTCCCTTTTGCTGCAGGATCCATGGTATTTTTCAAGCGTACAGGAATACCATCTTCCCTTACCGGCAATACGGTTTGTGGGTGTAAAATTTTGGCTCCAAAATAGGCTAACTCCGCTGCCTCATCAAATGATAAATCTGAAATTGGTTTTGTACCTTCAACAAAACGAGGGTCGTTATTGTGCATTCCATCAATATCTGTCCAAATCTGTACCTCTTCGGCTTTTATGGCTGCCCCAATAATGGTTGCCGTATAATCGCTCCCGCCACGTTGTAAGTTCGAAACCGCATTGGTTTCATCTAAACAAATAAAACCTTGCGTGATATAGATTTCAGCAGTTTTGGCACTATCCAGAACCTCGGTCAACTTACTTTCAATACTGTCAAAAGCAGGTTCTTTATTTGCATCAATTCTCATAAAATCTAGAGCAGGAAGTAATGTTGAGCTCATCCCTTCTTGCTTTAGATAATTGCTAAACATGTATGTTGACATCAATTCGCCCTGAGCCAAAATTTCATTATCTAAAACTTGAGAATATGATTTGTACGTAGACTCAATTAAAAAATTAAAGCGTTCTGAAATGTACCTATTTGTATCATTATTTAATGAAGTATCTGATAAAAGTTCATCAATGACTTTGATATACTTACCATGCAAGGCGTTAATACTTGAAAGAGCCTCATCAACATTTTTGCACTCTATATTCCTTGCAATATCAACCAAACTATTTGTGGTCCCTGACATTGCAGAAAGCACAACTATTTTACGCTCTCCGTCATTAATAATGTTTTTTACATTAGCCATGTTCTTTACTGAACCTACCGATGTACCTCCAAACTTTAAAACTTTCATGTTCACATAATTAGAAGTACAAAAGTAGAATTCAAATGTAAACATAAGGTGTTTTTACAAAAAAACGTTTATTTTTGCACAAATTGTTAAATAATTAACATGAAGACTGTTTCGAACTGTGTTGAAGATATTTTAATCACCCAACCTTATTTAGAAGAAGCATTGGCTAGAAACATCATTAATTTTAGCGCTTTGGCTGTAGAGCTTACCGAACCCATCAGTAAAATGCTAAAAAAAGACGTGAAGCCAGGAGCTATTATGATGGCGCTTCGGCGTTACAATCCGCCGCCTACTTTGGGTAATACTATCAAAATGAAACGTGTTATCCAGAATCTTGGAGATATTACGGTACGTTCCAATCTTACTGATTTTACAGTAAAAAATTCGTCTACTCTTATTGATAATCACGCGAAAATATTGGAGCGTATCAATCAGGAAGATAAATTATTTTACACCTTTACAAGAGGCATCCATGAAAGCAACCTTATAGTTTCCAGTAGCTTAAACGATTTTGTTAAAGAGCACTTGCAAAACGAATACTTTATTGCCATTCAAGAAAACCTATCGGCTATTAGCATTAATTTACCTCAGGATAATTCTAAAATTGCGGGACTGTACTACCATTTCTTTAAACGATTGGCTTGGGAAGGGGTGGTATTATACGAAGTAATTTCAACCACCAACGAATTCACCATTTTAGTTGAAGATGAGTACGTTGACAAAGCTTTTACCGCAATTAAAAGGGTAAAAGCCTAATAACTACCTTTTCAGCTTTACGAATATGTTTACCAATATAAAAGTGGCGATAGCTGGCAAAACCCATCCTAAATTTTGATGTGCGAAAGGAATTGCTGTTTTTATTCCTTCAAGATTTTCTGCAGGTATTATAAATCCTAAAAAATCTGGAATACTAAAAATAAACGTTACTAAAACCACCCATCTAAACACAAGTTTTGTAGCTAATTTTTCAGGAAGAACGTTTAAAATTATTAGCACTATACAAAGTGGATAAATAAACATTAATACTGGTAAAGCAACATCTATTATATACTTTACGTCCATTTGCCCTACCACAATACCAACAACACAGAAAAAAATGGCAGCAAGTAAATACGTGTGCTTAAAGGTTTTGAAATAAGTTTTGAAAAAATCTGCAAAACTAACAACTATAGCGACTGCTGTTGTAAAACATGCTAGAGCAATCAAGACACTTAAAAAAGCTGACCCCGTATTTCCTAAAGTTTTTGTTGCTAGTCCAGAAAGTAAATCTGTTCTAGTTATATTTTCATCAAAATGTGAATTGTAAAAAGCTCCAATAGCAATTAAACCTGTATAAATTATAAATAGACCTATCATAGCTATTAAACCAGATTTCGCAATCATTACTTTTTTATCAGCAAAGGACATGTTGTCTTTAGATCTGTTTATAGATACCAAAACCACACCACCCATAATAATGCCCGCCATTGCATCATAAGTCTGATAGCCTTCTAGCATACCACCTATAACTGGCAACTCAAAGCTTGATGGATTCATTTCGCTTACAGGAGAAAAAACACCAATAACGATTATAGTTAATATGATTAAAACAATTATTGGGGTTAGATATTTACCAATGATACTTAACACTTTATTTCTGTTCATCACAAAAACAAAAACTAACACAAAATATACAACACTGGTAAGTAAAGAGCTTGTTCCAAAAAAAGGGGCAATTGCCATTTCATGGGTAACTGCCGCAGTTCGAGGACAAGGTAAAGTTACAGTAATAGCAAACATGCTAAAACTAAAGATAAGACTAAAAATTGGTGATACTTTTTTTCCAAAATCAAAAAAAGTACCCTGTAATCTGGCATGCGCAAAAATAGCTAGTAAAGGAATTATTGTTGTTGATATAATAAACCCAAGAGTTACCAGCCACCAGTCTGATCCCGATTTAAAACCTAATAGTGGTGGTAAAATTAAATTCCCAGCCCCAAAAAAGCCAGCAAATAATGCAAAACCAAACACAAAGGTTTCTTTAGTTTTATTCATAGTATGATTTTATCTTTGACCAAGATAAATTAAAAATGATTTTAGAACATAAAGGCATCACTATTTTTTACACCGATAAAGGTTGTGGAGATGCTATCGTTTTACTACATGGCTTTTTAGAAAACTCTACTATTTGGAAACCATTTGTTCCAGCTTTATCGCAAAACAATAGAGTTATTTGCATCGATTTATTGGGTCACGGTAAAACAGGCTGCTTAGGATACATCCATTCCATGGAACTTATGGCAGAAGCCGTTGAGGCTGTTTTAAAGTATCTAGACGTATCACGATATTCTATTTTCGGGCACTCCATGGGTGGCTACGTTGCATTAGCTTTAACTGAAAAGCATCCAGAAAGAATAGTAGCTTTAGCATTAATTAATTCAACAGCTCAGTGCGACTCTACAGAGAAAAAGCAAAATAGAGACAGAGCAATTCTTACTGTAAAAGAAAATTATAAGACATTTATACAAATTGCAATTCCAAATTTATTTACAGCTAAGAACAGGTTAATTTTTTTGGATGAAATTAAGCAGTTGAAAGAGGAGGCTCTAAAAACGCCTTTACAAGGTATTGTAGCAGCTTTGGAAGGTATGAAAATCAGAAAAGACAGAACGGCATTGTTAAAACTCGATGCTTACAAGAAGCTTATGATTATTAGTAAACAAGATCCTGTTTTAGATTATAAAGGTATCATCAATCTAACAAAAAATACAAATATTGATGTTGTGGAATTTCCAGACGGACACATGAGTTTTATTGAAAATAAAGAAGAATTACTACAAGAAATAATGCATTTCATCGAATAATTAAGCTTTATGTCGAAAATTATGTATTTTTTTCATAATTTTAAGTCCTCTTAATCAACATAAAACTTAACCTATGCAAAACAAAAGTACTAACCATGCTTTCATTCCTAAGATGTATTGCAGCCTTTTTGGTCATGACTATCAAGTCTCTAAAAAGGTAACCCGACACGTTAAAGAGTACACTTGCACACATTGTAAGAAACAATTAACCACAAGCAGTAATGGCAATTTGGTTGAACTTACCCCTAAGTTTAAAGAGATAAATGCTATACTAGAACGTATTCATCAATCAAGAATGAATCGTTTAAAGAAAAAAACATTCGCTTCGTCGATTTGTTAACCAGTTATTAACATTTTATGGTTCGTTTTTAATACTTTCACGATTCTCTCACTAAAATTATTAATATGCGAACAAAATGAAAAACATTCAATGTAAGGTGTTTGGACATGATTATAAAGTGTCTCGACATGTAACGTATCACGTAAAAGAATACACTTGCAGCAATTGCAAAAAGGAACTCACCACAAACAGCAAGGGAAATTTAACAGAACTCACCCCAAAATTCAAAGAGATTAACGACGTGTTGGAACGCATCCATGCGAAAAGGAGAATGCGCCTTAAGAATTTCAACAAAAAGCAGAGTGAAAATCTTCTGGCTACGGCTTAGTCTTCAAAATTTTTCCAGCCCTGAGCTTTTAATTCAATTTTGGTATCGGCCCTTGTTACCAAATGCTTACCTGCAGATTTCTCGGTAACATACCCTATAACAGATAAGTTTGGATTGCCTTTAATCTTGGGATAATCCTCTTGACTTATGGTCATCAATAACTCATAATCCTCTCCACCATTAAGTGCTACTGTAGTACTATCGATGTTAAACTCCTCACATGCAGAAATCACCTGGGGGTCTAAAGGAATTTTGTTTTCATACAAATCACATCCTACATCGCTATGCTTACACAGATGCAATATCTCAGAGGACAAGCCATCGCTTATATCTATCATGGATGTTGGCTTAACACCTAAATCTTGTAGCAACTTCACAATATCCTTTCGTGCTTCTGGTTTTAATTGGCGCTCTATGATATAAGTATACATGCTTAAATCAGGCTGATTTTTGGGGTTTACTTTATATACTTCTTTTTCTCTTTCTAAAACCTGAAGCCCCATGTAGGCGCCACCCAAATCTCCGGAAACCACTAATAAATCATTGGGTTTTGCTCCTTCTCGGTAAACCACATCATTTTCAGATACCGTGCCCAATGCCGTAACTGAAATTAGCAATCCAGTTGTCGAGGAGGTTGTGTCTCCGCCAACTACATCAATATCATAAATCTTAGCTGCTGTTTCTATACCTGCATATAGCTCTTCCAACGCTTCTAAAGGAAACCGATTGGATACGGCAATTGATACGGTAATTTGTGTTGCCTGCCCATTCATAGCATAAACATCAGATAAGTTTACCATTACCGCCTTGTACCCAAGGTGTTTTAATGGCATATAACTTAAATCAAAATGCACACCTTCCACCAACAAATCAGTTGTAACTATTACCCGTTTATCCTCAAAATTCAATACTGCCGCATCATCCCCTATACCTTTAACAGTTGATTTCTGGTTTATTTTGAAGTTTTTAGTGAGGTGTTCTATAAGTCCGAATTCCCCAAGATTACTTAATTCTGTTCGTTGCTGATTTTTATCTTCTATCATGTTGCAAAAATAAGAAGGCTTTTTAATTTTACTTCAGATTTAAACCATTTAATTTTAATACGTTAAATTTGTTTAGACCGAAATTGAACATTGCAATATTTAATGTGTATTCAACGTTTTATTTAGGTTTTGAAAAAGAAAAAATTGCTCCTTATGCCTATTTTAAAAAAGATAAAAAAAGTCTATGCTTTTGCCTTTGTTGTTTCTTTAGTGTTCTACTCTTGTAACACTGAAACTGTAGAACCCGTGATTATCATTGACACAGACAACGACGGGATTGCCGATAATATTGACAATTGTGTTAGCACACCTAATCCAAATCAAGAAGACGTTAACAACAATGGTATTGGAGACGTTTGTGACACTACAGAAACAACCGCTGTTGTAAAATGTGAAGGAGGTTTTGCTGGTATTTACCCCTGTAATGGATATGATTTAGTACTTAATATCCCTCTTGAAACATTTGGTGCCGCTGCGGCCAACGATTCTTGGGGTTGGACAGACTCTGATACCGGTAAGGAATATGCCCTTATTGCCACAGACCGAAACACTGCTTTTGTGGATATTTCGGATGTAGAAAATCCTGTCTATTTAGGTAATGTTCCAACAGCTACTACGGCTAGTCCATGGCGTGATGTAAAGGTTTATAATAATCACGCATTTATTGTTGCCGATAACAATCAAGGGGAAGACAGCCATGGTTTGCAAGTATTTGATTTAACCCGATTGAGAAACGTAAGTAATCCTCCCGAAACTTTTGCTGCAGATGCACGCCTTGAAGAAATAGGACGAGCACACAACGTTGTTATCAATGAGGAAAGCGGTTATGCTTATACCGTTGGCGGAAACAGAAACTCTACTTATGCTGGTGGGCCTATTTTTATCAATATCCAAAACCCTAAATCTCCTGTTATTGAAGGTGGATTCGCTGAAGGTGGTTATTCTCATGATGCTCAAGTTGTAACTTATAATGGACCGGACAGCGACTACACCGGAAGAGAAATATTAATTGGAAGCAATGAAAACGAAGTAGTTATAGCTGATGTTACCGATAAAAATAATCCAGTGAAAATTTCAACCATATCGTATGCAAATGTAAGGTACGCACACCAAGGGTGGTTCACCGAAGATATGAGGTATTTTATTTTGGGTGATGAGCTAGATGAAATTAGAGTTGGAAACAATACCAGAATTATCACTTTTGATTTTACCGATTTAGATAACCCATTATACCATTTTGATTATCTGGCATCCAACCCCTCAATAGACCATAATGGCTACATTAAAGGCAACTCTTATTTTCAAGCAAGTTACAGAGCTGGTTTGCGGGTATTAGACATCAGTAACATAGACAACAAATCATACGTCGAGACCGGTTACTTTGACACCTACCCCGAAGATGATGCTACTGCCTTTGATGGCGCTTGGAATGTATATCCTTATTTTGAAAGCGGAAATATTGTTATTAGCGATATTAACCGAGGGCTCTTTGTAGTTAGAAAAAGTGAATAACCACTTGATTCAGCTTCAAATGAAAATCAATAACCCATATCAATTTTATTCAGTTCTAGCATTTTTTGCTTTGCTGCTCAATTGCTCAAATAATGATGACAATGCCTCGGAATCTCCTATTTTAAAAACCACAGAATTTGTCAAAACCCTCGGTGGGAGTTTAAATGAAAGTGCGCAATCTGTCGTTAAAACTTCAGATGGTGGATACGCCATTTTAGGTTATGTACAAAGTATGGACGGCGATGTTGTAAACAAAACAAATTCATCCTTTGATTTTTGGGTTTTGAAATTTGGCCCGCATGATGCTTTGCAATGGCAAAAAACCTATGGAGGAACAGATGACGACAGGGGCCATGATATTATTCAAACAACAGACGGAGGATACGCCATTTTAGGTTACAGCAAAAGCACAGATGGAAATCTTTCTGACAATGCTGGAGCCAACGATTTTTGGTTATGCAAACTGGATGCCTCTGGCAATATATCTTGGCAAAAATCCTTTGGTTTTTTAGGTGCGGATATCGGATATGCCTTAATCGAAACCAACGATAATGGTTATTTAATAACGGGAGTTTTGGATGTATCTGCTTCAGGCGGCCAGGGCAATAGTAAAACCTCAGGAATCTTACATGCCGGAGGTGATTATTGGGCCATAAAGCTTGATGCAAACGGCAATAAACAATGGAGTAAATTTTTTGGAGGCACTTTTACCGACACCCCTTACGGTGTAGTACAGACCACAAATAACAACTACATCATTGTTGGGTCTTCTGATAGTGATGATGTGGACATAAAAAACAATAAAGGTACGTATGACTTTTGGGTAGTAAGTATTTCCGAAACTGGAGATTTACTTTGGGAAAAATCCTTTGGAGGCTCCGAAATTGATGAAGCATGGGGCATTGTTGCTTCTAATGATGGGAATTTCATTGTTGCTGGTGATACAAGAAGTAAGGATAAAGATGTATCCAACAACAATGGTGCAGCCGACATTTTTATGATTAAAATAACCCCCAACGGAGACCTAGTTTGGGAAAAATCCTTTGGAGGCACAAGCTTTGACACGGCAAGAGCCATTTCAAAAACTTCAGACGGAGGCTATCTTATCTCCGGAAGTTCGCGCAGTTCAGATGAAGACATCTCCAATAACAACGGTCAAAATGATGCCTTGGTCTTAAAACTGGACGGTAATGGCAATCTGAAATGGCAAAAAAGTATCGGTGGCTCAAATATCGATTTGGCCTTTGACGTTACAGAATTAAACGACGGTTCTGTTATTGCTGTTGGAGAATCCAGCAGTTCAGATATAGATATTTCAGAAAACAAAGGGTTTTCAGATCTTTTAATTTTCAAAATAAAATAAGCTTCTATGAAAAGATTTGTTTTAATAATTTTAATCACAATTGCATTTTTGTCGTGCGATGACACCGGCAATGAAATAATCCCAAGCACAAACATTGTTTTCAATTTTACGCATAGTTGGGATGGCACCGAAGTAACAAATGCAGATTTCAATACCATCAAATTTACTAATGAAAAAGGGGATAATTTAAGCATCACCAAATTACGTTATTTAATATCAAGAATAACATTTATTGGGGCTGCTGGAGAAGAACTAAAGCTATCTGGATACAATTTAGTAGACGTAACAAACAACTCTGGATTAACCTACGATTTGCAAAATGCAGTGCCTTCAGGAAGTTATAAAAATGTAAAATTTACCTTTGGCTTTAATAACAGTGATAATTACAATAACAATTATCAAGACTTAAACTCTGCCTCTTGGAATGTACCTGAAATGCTTGGTGGAGGCTATCATTACATGCAGTTAGAAGGAAAATTTGAGAATAACACAAATGCAGAACAAGGCTATGCTTATCATGCGATTAGAGCCGTTGATAATTCTGGAAGCTCTCCGGTGTTTCAGGATACTTTTTTTGAGGTAAACTTAGGAGCTGTAGATCTTACAAACAACTCAACTATTACCATTGAAATGAATATTGCCGAATGGTTTAAAAATCCATATACTTGGGATTTAAGTCAACTCAATAGTGCATTGATGCCAAATTTTGATGCGCAAGTTTTAATGTTTGAAAACGGACAAAATGTATTTAGCCTAAAATCTATAGATTAACATTTTTTGAAAAAAAAGGTTTTAAATATTATCGTTATTGTTAGCTTCATATGTGCTTCTTGTACAGATGAAAGTGTGGAAAGTTATGCGCCTACACCAAGTGCATTAGATACTCCTAAGCTATTTGATGACAATATTATTGCACCGGTTATTCCAAATGATAATGCGCAAACCCTTGAAGGTATAGCATTAGGCAAAAAGCTATTCTTCGATCCTATGTTATCAGGAAATAATACTCAGGCTTGTGCTGATTGTCATGCACCACAAAATGCCTTCAGCGATGCCGCAAGATTTAGTGATGGCATTGACGGTAGCTTAGGCAAAAGAAATTCAATGCCTTTGTTTAATCTTGCGTGGAATTATGATGAAAAATTCTTTTGGGATGGCAACACCTTTAGTTTAGAACACCAAGCCTTTGTGCCAGTAACCGATCCGTTAGAAATGAAAAGCTCTTGGAGCGATGTTACCCAAAAACTACAAAATCATCAAGAATACCCATCACTTTTTGAACAAGCTTTTGGTACTTCAGAAATTGATTCTACTTTAGTTACCAAAGCGATTGCCCAATTTGAACGCACATTAATTTCAGCTAACTCAAAATTTGATAAGTTTCTTTTGGGTGAAACCGAACTAACTCCTGAAGAAACTAACGGATTTAATGTGTTTATGGATGAAGCCAGGGGCGACTGTTTTCATTGTCACGGTAGCGATAAAAACCCACTTTGGACAGACAATGCATTTCACAACAATGGTTTAGATGAAACCTTTACTGATTTAGGATTAGGAGCCGTTACCGGAGATCCGGCAGACAATGGTAAATTCCGCACTCCGTCACTTAGAAATCTGGCATTTACAGCACCGTATATGCATGATGGTCGTTTTTCAACCTTAGAAGACGTTATCAATCATTACAGCGAAGGATTAAAAAGCTCTCCAACCATTGATCCATTGATGAAAAAAGTAGCTCAAGGCGGTGTTGGTTTAACCGAAAAAGACAAAGCTGATTTAAAAGCATTTTTGCTTACCCTTACCGATTACGACTTCATCAATAACCCAGATTTCAATCAAAATTAAAATCGAAATAAAGTCTTACTTTGAAAGATTCTCTTAAACTATAATGTATTTCGTCGAAAAAATATACATTTTATCGGTTTTATGCATTCGTTTTACGATATTGCAAGTCCCCAAATCTATTATTTTAAAAATGTTTGATGAACCTATAAATAAGTTTTGTGCCATGTTTGGGCATAATTTCAAGCATGTATCAAATATTGATGATGAGACAACAGAATTAGTCTGCAAATGTTGCAATAATCATTTTATTTCTACTGATGGTGGTAACATCATGAATCTTTCGGTGGCTAGCGACACACAATCTTTTGCTAATTACTTCAAAACCAAAAGAACATCTAGATTACATCAATTTTTAGGTTTCAAATTAAAATAAGCTTCATTTCTCAATTTTGGCTTTTGTAATTTACCTTGTAAAGAATGCATTTCTTGTTATTACATTGATTTCAAAAGCACTAGAAATAAAAAAACTCCCCCTTTACATATCATAACAAAAACCTATAAAACTATATGCTAATATAATGTTAGGATATATTAGTTTGCGGGACTTATATCGTATATTTGTCCTCTATTTAGAAACTGTCTTAATAAAAATTGTTAAACCAGTACTAAATTTAAATAGTAAAACGAAATGATAAAAGTCTCAGATACAGCTAAAAAAAAGGTGGTTGAACTTATGACAGATGATGGTTATAATGCGACTACTGACTACATACGTGTGGGTGTGAAAAGTGGTGGTTGTTCTGGTTTATCTTATGATTTAAAATTTGATAAGGAGCAACAAGAAGGCGATAAGGTTTTTGAAGATAATGGTGTTAAAATAATCGTTGATAAGAAAAGTTTTTTATACCTAATTGGTACAACCCTAGAATATTCAGGAGGTTTGAATGGCACTGGGTTTGTTTTCAACAATCCAAATGCTAATAGAACTTGTGGTTGTGGTGAATCGTTTTCGCTATAAAACCCCGTCCAAACCTTCCCAAAGGGAAGGCTTTAAAAGAACTAGAAAAATATGTCAAAATATACAGAAGACGACTTAAGAGAAGAATTAAAAACCAAGGAATACGAGTACGGTTTTTATACGGATATTGAATCGGATACCTTTCCTAATGGATTGAACGAAGATATTGTTCGTGCCATTTCACAAAAAAAGGAAGAGCCAGAATGGATGACCGAGTGGCGCTTGGAAGCGTTTCGTGTTTGGCAAGCCATGGAAGAGCCAGAATGGGCAAATGTTAATTATGAAAAGCCCGATTTTCAAGGAATTTCATACTATTCTGCGCCAAACAGTAAGCCAAAATACGATAGTATAGATGAAGTAGATCCAGAACTTTTGGCCACATTTGACAAGCTTGGTATTTCTTTAGATGAACAGAAAAAATTAGCTGGCGTAGCAATGGATGTGGTTGTTGATTCTGTATCTGTTGCAACGACGTTTAAGAAAACTTTAGCTGAACAAGGCATCATATTTATGAGTATTTCAGAAGCTATCAAAGAGCATCCGGAGCTTGTAAAAAAATATATAGGTACTGTTGTACCACAGAAAGATAATTTCTATGCAGCTTTAAATTCTGCTGTGTTTAGCGATGGTTCATTTTGTTACATTCCAAAAGGTGTGCGTTGCCCAATGGAATTATCTACATATTTTAGAATCAACCAAGCGGGAACTGGGCAGTTTGAAAGAACGCTTGTAATTGCCGATGAAGGCAGTTATGTAAGTTATCTTGAAGGTTGTACTGCTCCAAGTCGTGATGAAAACCAGTTACACGCCGCAGTTGTTGAATTGATTGCATTGGACGATGCCGAAATAAAATATTCTACAGTACAAAACTGGTTTCCAGGAAATGCAGAAGGAAAAGGTGGTGTTTACAATTTTGTGACCAAACGAGGGTTGTGTGAAAATAACGCTAAAATTTCATGGACTCAGGTAGAGACAGGTTCTGCCGTAACGTGGAAATACCCTTCTTGTGTTTTAAAAGGTGATAATTCGGTTGGTGAGTTTTATTCTATTGCCGTTACCAATAATTACCAGCAGGCAGATACAGGAACTAAAATGATTCACTTGGGAAATAATACCAAATCAACCATTATTTCTAAAGGAATTTCAGCTGGAAAATCACAGAACAGTTACCGCGGATTGGTTCAGGTTAACTCCCGTGCTGAAAATGCACGTAACTTTTCGCAATGCGACAGTTTATTGATGGGTAATGAATGTGGTGCACACACATTCCCTTATATAGAAGCCAAAAATAAATCAGCAAAAATAGAACATGAAGCCACAACCAGTAAAATCGGTGAGGATCAAATTTTCTATTGCAACCAACGCGGAATAGATACCGAAAAGGCAATTGCATTAATCGTAAATGGTTTCAGTAAAGAGGTGTTGAATAAGCTACCAATGGAATTTGCTGTTGAAGCTCAAAAATTATTAGAAATAAGTTTAGAAGGAAGCGTAGGTTAAATTATCAATTATGAAAAAGACATTCATTTTATTGATTTGTTTCTCTGCATTTTTAAGTTGTAAAAAGGATATGAAATCTGAGAAAGCAGACGATACAATTTCTACTGAAAGCGAAGAAAGAACGGCCAAACAAAGTGATGGCTTAACACTTTTAAAAGGAGATTATGTTTATCATGGTGGTGCAGCAGTTTTGCAAACGCATGCTGAAATTTATGGCGTACTACCCACGCACAACTTTGACCAACTTAATAAGAAAGCTGAGAAATTGAAAACAGAGCCAACCGATATGGTTCAGGTTGAAATACGTGGTAAAATTAGCAACGAAAAACACGAAACGATTCTTTGGGAAAACAAGGTGGAAGTTGTTGAAATTTTAAGCGTAAAACCAAATACTGAAGAAAAAAATAATATTATAAAATTAGGAAGCTAACAACAATATTCAAACAACAAATTCCAAATCGCAAAAAACAAATTGTTTCGTTTTTTGGAATTTAGAGTTTTAATTTTTGGAATTTTAAATAACTATGTTAAAAATAAATAATTTACACGCAAGTGTTGAAGACAAAGGTATCTTAAGAGGTATTAATCTTGAAGTGAAACCAGGTGAAGTACATGCTATTATGGGACCAAATGGTTCTGGAAAAAGCACCTTGGCCTCGGTAATTGCCGGTAGAGAAGATTACGAAGTAACTGAAGGAAACATCGTTTTTGAAGGTGAGGACATAGAAGAATTGGCTGCTGAAGAGCGTGCTCATAAAGGTATGTTTTTATCATTCCAGTATCCAGTGGAAATCCCAGGGGTTTCTGTTACCAACTTCATGAAAACCGCTATCAATGAGTCCCGTAAAGCCAGAGGTTTGGACGAAATGCCTGCAAAAGACATGTTGAAATTGATTCGTGAAAAATCCGAAATGCTAGAAATCGATAGAAAATTCTTGTCACGTTCTCTAAACGAAGGGTTTTCAGGAGGAGAAAAGAAACGCAATGAAATTTTTCAAATGGCAATGCTAGAGCCTAAACTGGCTATTCTTGATGAAACCGATTCAGGATTAGATATCGATGCACTGCGCATAGTAGCAAATGGTGTAAATAAATTAAAAAGTAAGGATAATGCAGTGGTCGTGATTACACACTACCAACGTTTGCTAGACCATATTGTTCCAGATTATGTACATGTTTTACACAACGGTAAAATCGTTAAATCTGGTCCAAAAGAGTTAGCTCACGAACTTGAAGAGAAAGGTTACGACTGGATTAAAGAAGAAGTTGGCGCATAGCGCCAGTAACCAGTAAGCAGTTGCGGTTGACAGTCATGGAACACTGAATACTGAATACTGAATACTGAATACTGAAACACATGGATTTAAAAGAAAAATTAGTTTCATCATTTTTAGCCTTTGAAAACAGCGTTGATGTAGATACATACGCTCATGACGTTAGATCAAATGCTATAAAAATTTTTGAAGAAAAAGGGTTTCCCTCCAAAAAGGAAGAAGCTTGGAAATACACGTCTTTAAATAGTATTTTAAAGGAGGATTACAGCGTATTCCCGAAACAGGAAAATGCGTTGGAATATCCACAGGTGAAAAAATACTTCATCCACGATATTGATACCTACAAAATTATCTTTATCGACGGAAAGTATTCATCACATTTATCCCAAACCACGCATGACGGCATAGATGTATGCTTGATGTCTGCTGCATTAAGCAAACCAAAGTATCAGTTAATAATTGAAAACTATTTCAATAAAGCTGCTGAAAAAGATAGCTTATCAGCACTAAACACAGCGTTCTCTCAAGAAGGTGCATACATTCATATTCCAAAAAACAAAGTAGTAGAAAAACCAATTCAAATCATCCATTTTTCTACTGGAAATGAGTCGGCTACCATGTTACAACCTCGCAATTTAATTGTAGTTGACGAGAATTCTCATGTGCAAATTATCGAGCGTCACCAAAGCTTAACAGACAATCCTGTTTTAACTAATAGCGTTACCGAAATATTTGCAAATAAACGTGCCATTGTAGATTATTACAAAATTCAAAACGATAAAGAAACCGCTTCTCTGATAGATAACACGTTCATCAAACAAAAGCGCGAAAGTTTGGTATCAGTGCACACTTTTGCTTTTGGCGGAAAATTAACCCGTAATAATTTGAATTTTTACCAAAACGGAGAGCGTATCGATTCTACCCTAAAAGGCATCACTATTATTGGAAACAAGCAACATGTAGATCATAACACTTTGGTGCATCACATTGAACCAAACTGTGAGAGCCACCAAGATTACAAAGGTATATTTGGTGACCGTTCTACAGGTGTGTTCAATGGAAAGGTGGTTGTAGAAAAAGAAGCCCAAAAAACCAATGCGTTTCAGGCCAATAACAATATTTTAGTAAGCGACAAAGCTGCTATAAACACCAAACCACAACTAGAGATTTTTGCCGACGACGTAAAATGTTCACATGGTTGTACCATAGGTCAGCTAGACGAAAGCGCCATGTTTTACATGCGCTCTCGTGGTATTCCTGAGAAAGAAGCCCGAGCGCTTTTAATGTTCGCATTTAGCAATAATGTACTCGAATCTGTTAAAATACCCGAGTTAAAACAGCGTATCACAAAGATTATCGCCAATAAATTGGGTGTAAATATCGGGTTCGATTTGTAAAATTTTTATTTGAAGCTATTTCCCGCTATCCGCTATATCTTTTTCTCGTACCTCAAAAAAGGATGCCGCTGCTATCGGGGCTAAATTATCTGCCATGTTCAATGTAGAAACCATACGACAAGACTTCCCGATACTTTCTCGAAAAGTAAACGGAAAACCTTTGGTGTATTTTGATAATGCTGCAACCTCGCAAACACCACAGCAGGTAATTGATGCTATTGTAGATTATTATTCAAATTACAACGCAAACATACATCGTGGTGTACATACGTTGAGCCAAGAGGCAACCGACTTATACGAAACTTCGCGCCAAAAAATACAAGCGCATTTTAACGCAAAGTTCTCACACGAAATTATTTTTACATCAGGCACTACCCATGGCATCAATCTCGTGGCCAATGGGTTTTCGTCCTTCCTAAAAAAAGGCGACCAAATTATGGTCTCAGCCTTAGAGCATCACAGCAATATTGTGCCTTGGCAAATGCTATGCGAGCGCACAGGAGCTAACTTGAAAGTAATTCCCATGAATGAAGATGGGGAATTAATCCTTTCAGAATTTGATGCGCTACTATCAAAACATACTAAACTGGTATTCGTTAATCATATTTCAAACGCTTTAGGTACAATCAATCCTATTGAATATATTATTGAAAAATCGCACGACGTTGGCGCAGCTGTTTTAATTGATGGTGCGCAATCTGCACCACACTTAGCACCTGATGTTCAAGCTTTGGATGTTGACTTTTACGTTACTTCGGCTCATAAAATGTGCGGTCCAACGGGCATGGGCATGCTTTATGGAAAAGAGGAATGGCTCAAAAAATTGCCACCCTATCAAGGTGGTGGCGAGATGATTGCAGAAGTTACTTTTGAAAAAACAACCTACGCAGATTTGCCACATAAATTTGAAGCTGGCACACCTAATATTTGTGGTGGTATCGCTTTTGGCGCTGCCATAGATTATATGAATAGTGTTGGTTTTGAAAATATTGCCAATTACGAAAATGAGTTACTAGAATACGCCACAGAAAAACTTCTTGCAATTGATGGCTTAAAAATATATGGGACTTCAAAACATAAAACCTCAGTCATTTCCTTTAATTTGGAAGGTATTCATCCATACGATGTTGGTACCATTTTAGACAAATTGGGAATTGCCGTTAGAACAGGCCACCATTGTGCGCAACCCATAATGGACTTCTACAAAATCCCAGGAACTATTCGCGCTTCATTTGCGTTCTACAATACCAAAACTGAGATTGATGCCTTGGTAGAAGGTGTAAAAAAAGCTAAAATGATGCTTTCTTAACTTAAGGCATTACACTTTTTATGCATTTCATCGGTGTATTATAACATTCTTTTAAAAAAAAACTATTAGCTATGATAATTTTTCAAAAAAAACGTTAATAACATAACAGAAAATAATTATATTCACCATCGACTAATTCAAATAATTATTTTTAAATGAGAAAAATTCTTTTAAGTATGGCTGCCATAGCCTTACTATTCACATCATGTGAAAATGACAAAAATGAAATTAACGAGGAACAATCTGTAGAAGTTGACATGAGCGACTTCTATCTATATACAGATACAGGTGACGACTTACTTTCAAAATCTTCCAACAACAAAGACAAGGTAAAACAATGTTACACCATGAATGTTTTGAACAGGCAACTTGATGCTAACCCTGGTCTAGCAAAAAAAATGTACGATATAGAGTATCATACTCGTGCTTTTATTGCTGGAAAGAAAGGAGGTAATGGTAACGGCAACGGTGGTGGAAACAACGGTGGCGGTGGCGGAGAACCAGAACCGCCTATTGATGATGGACTGGGAGTTATTAACATCCCTGTTTATGTTCATGTGGTTTACAGCAATTCTAATGAGAATATTGGTAATGCACAAATTGCTTCTCAGATTTCAATTTTAAATGATGATTTCAGGAAAACAAATAATGATGCTAACCAAGTGCCAAATGAATTTGCTGGTGTCGCAGCTGACGCTGAATTCACATTTACATTAGCAAACACCTTTAGATATGCTGATTCTAGAACTTCTTGGGGAACGAATAACGCTGTGAAAAGTGCTTATCCTCCAGTAACTCCAGAAACACACCTTAACATCTGGGTGTGTAATATTGGCGGTGGTATTTTAGGCTATGCACAATTTCCTGGAGGAAACTTAGCCACTGACGGTGTAGTTTGCTCACCTCAATATTTTGGAAACGTAGGATTTGTCTCTGCTCCTTTTGATGGCGGTAGAACCATGACCCATGAAGTTGGGCATTATTTAAACCTTCGCCATATTTGGGGAGATGGAAGATGCAGACAAGATGATTTTGTTGCTGATACTCCTTCATCTGACAGACCAAATTATGGTTGTCCATCTTATCCAACAGCACACTGCAGAAGCAATGATATGACAATGAATTACATGGACTATGTTAATGATGATTGTATGTACATGTTCTCTGAAGGACAAAAAGCTAGAATGCGTGCAATTTTCGCGACTGGTGGTCCTAGAGCATCTTTCGCTGGTAACTAATTGTAAATAATATATATTTATATTTAATTAAAGACGTCAATTTTTGGCGTCTTTTTTGTATGTTAATGTTTAAATAAACATCAATACATGAAACATATAACAATACTAATTAGTATAGTAGTTTTACGATGTTGTTGGGGACCAACAGAATATCAGTTAATGCAAGATTTACAAAACAGTGATACAATTTTGAAACAACTTAACGGTAAATATAACATTACCAACTTAAACCAAGAAGAGGTATCTTCTTTTAAGCTTAGTATATCATTTGACGATAGCACTAAAAAAGTCTCTGGCTTTTCAGGCTGCAATCGCTTTTTTGGCTCATACACCTTAAATGAAAATTCACTAAAGTTTAGTCCTTTAGGAACTACTAGAATGTTATGCTCTGAAGATGAAAATGACATTGAAAACAAACTTTTAAAGGCTTTTGAAAAAGCAGATAATGTATTTTTTTTAGAAAATGGGTTTTCACTTTTTAATAAAAAGAAACCATTGCTTTCCGCAACAAAAATTCCTGAAAAAAGCACACTAAGTCTTGAATATTCTGCCGTTTCACGAGGTTCTTACAAGCATATCAAAATAGATAAAGACACTATTAGCTTTTCTAAAAAAAGAAAATCAAAATCTTTAAAGATTGCTTGTGATGCAATTTACTGGAACACCTTAACAAAGCTCTGTGATGATTTAGATATTGAAAACATTTCAAATCTAGAAGCGCCAAGTAAAGCATTTCAATATGATGGTGCTGCTCTTGCGCATCTTAAAATTATTTCCAATGGAGAAAGTTATGAATCTGCACCTTTTGATCATGGTAATCCCCCAAAAGAAATAGTAGCCTTAGTTAAAGAAATCTTATCATCAGCCGAAAACATTGAATAGCAATATTTCTTGTTGTATTTTTGCATAAAATTGAACGTATGAGTATTGAAGACATTCAAAACGAAATTATAGACGAATTCTCAATGTTTGAAGATTGGGAAGAACGCTATCAATACATGATTGATTTAGGGAAAGATTTACCCTTAATTGACGACCAATACAAAACCGATAACAACATCATAAAAGGGTGCCAAAGTAAGGTTTGGGTTCACGCCGAAATGAATGACGATAAAGTAGCGTTTACAGCAGATAGTGATGCTATTATCACTAAAGGTATTATTGCCATTTTAATCAGAGTGTTTTCCAATCAGCATCCAAAGGATATTATTGATGCCGACACTAGTTTTATTGATAAAATTGGTTTAAAAGAACATTTATCACCAACACGAGCTAATGGTTTAGTAAGTATGGTGAAGCAATTAAAAATGTATGCCATAGCATACCAAACACAATTAAACTAAGTTTAATCGTTGATGCGTTTAACCGTTTAAACGATTCAACAAATAAACGTTTAAACATTTAAAAAAATGAGTGAAACAACAATAGATACAGCCGAATTAGGTGAAAAAATAGTAAATGTTTTAAAAACAATTTACGACCCAGAAATCCCAGTAGACATTTACGAATTAGGATTAATTTATGACGTTTTTGTTAACGAAGACTATGATGTAAAAATCTTAATGACTTTGACAACTCCTAATTGCCCCGTAGCAGAAACTTTACCCTTAGAGGTTGAAGAAAAAGTAAAGTCATTAAATGATGTAAATGATGCCGAAGTTGAAATCACTTTTGATCCACCATGGACTCAGGATTTAATGAGTGAAGAGGCGAAATTAGAGTTGGGGATGCTTTAAATCAGAGTTGTTTTCAATCTCAGTATATATGAACTATGAAGACCGAGTACTACCATACGACAGAATCTGTTGCTGAATACATCCAAGCAGCCAAAGGATTTGATGGTAAAGCCTTAATTGAAAAGTTAAAAAAAGTCTTGCCAGAAAAGGCTACAGTACTTGAAATAGGCTCCGGTCCTGGAAAAGATTGGGAAATACTTAGTAATACATTCACAGTAACTGGTTCTGATAATTCTGATGCGTTTCTAAACTATCTGAAACAACAACATCCAGCTGGTGAGTTTATAAATGTAGATGCTAGTAAACTGATAATAGATAAAACTTTCGACGGTATTTACTCTAATAAAGTAATGCATCATTTAAAAGACGATGAATTAGAACGATCAATTAAACGACAATTGGATATTTTAAATCCAAATGGGATTATTTGTCATTCCTTTTGGAAAGGCGAAGGGTCTGAAATATTTAAAGGGTTCGTAAATTATCATGATGAAAGTAGTTTGAATACAGCTTTTACTAATCATTTTGACATCATATATCTTGAATCATATGCAGAATTTGAAGAAAATGATTCACTATTACTAATTGCAAAGAAAAAGTAAAATGGCAGATGATATTATAAATCGCGTAGCAAACAGTAAATTAGTTACTATAGACCTTGAGGATTTTTATCCTGAAGGGAAACGCATACTATTTGATATTAAAGACTGGCTATTTGAAGGTTTCGTGCTCAGAGAAAAAGATTTTAGACAGCAAGTTTCTGAATTTGATTGGAGTCAATATCAAGATACTTATATTGCATTAACTTGCAGTACAGATGCCATTATTCCAGGTTGGGCTTACATGCTTTTAAGCATTAATTTAGAACCTTACACAAACAAAGTGATTGTTGGGGATTTAGAACAATTAGAAACTTCTATCTACCAAGATATCATCAATAACCTTGATATTTCTGCATATGAAGGCAAACCAATAATTGTAAAAGGCTGCTCTAACAAACCTGTACCACAAAATGCATATATCATGCTGAGTAATAAATTAAAAACTGTTGTAAAATCAATCATGTATGGAGAAGCTTGTTCTTCTGTACCTCTTTACAAAAAGAAATAATAAAGTGACTTCTTTACTTTAAAAGCGTCTAATGTTATAGAAAACAATGATTTTTATGTATTTCAAATCATAAAAAATCAACTTAACATTTGTTAAAATTAATTTATATTTGCCCACATTTTAAAAACTAACAATGATGAAAAAATTAATCTTTTTCGCAGTATTATGTCTTAGCGTTTCTGTTATAAGCGCACAAACAAAAGAAGAACTAGAAACCCAAAAAGCTGAAAAACAAGCGGAAGCTGATGCAGCTCAAGCGGAAGCTAATGCTCTACAAGCAAAAATTGACGCACTTCCAGGATGGAGAAAAGGTGCTTTTGGTACTATTGGTGGTAGCTTATCTAACTTTAATAATTGGTATGCACAAGGTGCTCCAAACAACAGTTCTGGTAATATTGGTTTTACAGTAAATGGTTTTGCTAACTTAATTCAAGAGAAATTCTTTTGGAGAAATGCATTAACTACCAATTTAAACTGGACCAAACTAGATAATAAAGATATTAGTACTGACAGTGACAGTTTTGAGCCAACTACCGATGTATTTAACATATCTTCATTATATGGTAGAAACTTAAGTAAAACTTTAGCTGCTTCTGGTTTAATGGAATACAGAACTACCATTCTAAATAACTTTAACGATCCTGGTTATTTAGATGTTGGTATTGGTGCTACATGGACTCCAATAGAGAATTTAATAGTTGTTGTACACCCATTAAACTACAACTTTGTTTTTGCTGATGACGATACTATTTTTAATTCATCTTTAGGTGCTAAGATTGTAGCAGACTATACACGCCAAATTGGTGCTATTGGGTTTAAGACTAACTTATCTGCATTCCAAAGTTATGAATCTGGCGATTTGTCTAACTGGACATGGACCAACTCTTTTAGCTATACACTTTGGAAAATGATTGGTGTTGGTTTTGATTTTGGATTAAGAAACAACAAACAAGAAGCTTTAAACTACGCGATTAATACTTTGGGTAATACTGGTGAAACTTTTGATACTGTTGATAACGATTTACAGACTTACTACACCTTTGGTTTGAGCTACAAATTCTAACACTAATTTACACTTAAAGATTTTAAAAAAAACTATAAGTTATACTTTATAAAAAATGCGCTTCTCTTTTCCGGGAAGCGCATTTTTTGCGTTAGGGATTGCAGTGACAGCTTTTGGCGAGGCGCGCATCGAGCCAAAACTATTAACGGAAAGCCCGACCCGACGACGTATATATCAGTAATTGTAAGACATTAACATCTCGGGGAACGCCCAACTTCTCTTTATATTTCGAAACAAATTTGAAATACTCGAAGTACCATTACTTCATATCCTCATAGTTATAATCAGGGTACAAAAAGTGATTGTATGGAAAACGTGTAATGTGAATTTCTCTAACTTCATCATAAACACGCTTTTTGAAATCTTCTAAATTACTTTTATTGATGGCAGAAATAAATAGTGCATTGTTGCCTACTTTACCCATCCAAGTACTTTTCCACTCTTCTAAAGTATAGTGTTTCTTGGTTTTTTCGGCTTCTAATTCATCTTCATCAATAGGCTCTGGCTCGTAAGCATCAATCTTGTTAAACACCATAATGGTTGGCTTATCACTACTTTTAATTTCACCTAAAATCTTATTGACTGAGTCGATATGTTCCTCAAAATTAGGGTGTGAAATATCCACCACATGCAATAACAAATCGGCTTCGCGAACCTCATCAAGTGTGCTTTTAAAACTTTCCACCAATTGTGTAGGCAGCTTTCTAATAAAACCTACCGTATCACTCAATAAAAATGGTAAATTTTGAATAACCACTTTCCTCACCGTAGTATCAAGTGTTGCAAACAACTTGTTTTCTGCAAATACCTGGCTTTTACTAATGGTATTCATAAGGGTGGATTTCCCAACATTGGTGTATCCAACTAGAGCCACACGTACCATTTTTCCTCGGTTACCACGCTGTACCGACATTTGCTTGTCAATGGTTTTAATCCGTTCCTTTAACAAAGCTATTTTATCACGAACAATACGTCTATCTGTTTCAATTTCTGTTTCCCCTGGACCACGC
This sequence comes from Hyunsoonleella flava, assembly GCF_004310325.1. GTDB lineage: Bacteria > Bacteroidota > Bacteroidia > Flavobacteriales > Flavobacteriaceae > Jejuia > Jejuia flava. Next base: position 97,576 of record NZ_SIRT01000007.1, on the reverse strand, counting down.
ATACCTATACCACCTCGTTGACGTTCCAAGTGCGTCCACATCCCTCTCAGTCGTGGCAACAAATACTCGTATTGTGCCAATTCTACTTGGGTTCTGGCATAACTGGTTTGGGCACGTTGGGCAAAAATATCAAGGATTAAATTGGTTCTATCTAATACTTTACAGCCTAAAATTTTACTGATGTTACGTTCCTGAGTTGCCGATAATTCGTCATCAAAAATGGCAGTGCTAATTTTGTTTTCCTCCACAAAATGCTTCACCTGATCCATTTTCCCGGAGCCAATAAAAGTTTTAGGATTGGGCATATCCATTTTTTGGGTAAAGCGCTTTATGGCATGTCCACCAGCTGTAAATGTTAAAAACTCCAGTTCGTCTAAATATTCCTTTAGTTTTTCTTCATCTTGGTCTTTTGTAATAATACCTATTAAAACCGCCTTTTCTAAACTAACCTCTTTCTTTTCAATCATGCTACAAAGTTACATAATTGTACTCATTATTATTTTTATATTTTTGGCACATGACAGACGACTTTGATGATATTCCCGTTCGCCACGACATGCAGACCGTAGCATTTTACAACATTGAAAATTTATTCGACTTAAGAGATAGCAGATATACCAATGATGGCGACTTTTTACCAGACGCCGTAAAACGATGGACACCTAAACGCTACAAGAACAAACTGCGTAAAATTGGCTTTGCCATTTCGAATATTGGACGAAAGGAAACAGGAAAACCTCCTGCCATTGTTGGGTTAGCAGAAGTTGAAAACTCTAAAGTCCTTAAAGACTTATTGGAGTCTAAGCATTTAGATGATTTAGATTATGACTATGTGCATTTTGATTCTTTAGACGAACGCGGTATTGACGTTGCTATGCTCTATGACACTAATGTTTTTAAGCCATTACACACCGAAACTTTTTCAGTGAGTTTAATCGATGAAGATAATATGCCCGATTACACGCGTGATATCCTGCTTGTTGGAGGAATTTTGGATGGAGAAAACGTGTATTTCATTGTAAACCACTGGTCATCCAGACGTGAAGGACAGAAAGAAACCGAATATAAACGTTTGGCGGCCTCTGAAAAGGTTAGCGAAATTATTTCTACTATAACACAAGAGGATAAAGATTCTAAAATTATGATTTTAGGAGATTTTAATGATAATCCGCAGAATGAAAGTTTAAAGCGATTAGTGGAAGACCATAGTATATTTAATCCTTTTGAAACTTTGCGTTCCTTTTCTCGTGGTACTGTAAAGCATAAACGGCAATGGTTTTTGTTTGATCAAATTTTGATTTCCACCAACTTTTTTAAGAGTTCAAAGGACGAATTTGAATTCTTTAAAGCTAATATTTTTGATGAGGAATTTTTAAAGTTGTTTAGAGGTCCTTTTAAAGGATCTCCCTTTAGAACCTATGTTGGTAAAAAGTATAAAGGTGGTTATAGCGACCATTTTCCTGTTTATGCCATTTTGAAGAAGTGATTAGGCTGCTTGAGAAAGTACGTAGCCTAAACCTAAAATAAAAACAGGTAGTAGCCATAGTACCCAGATATTGTATGTCTGTTTTTTTCGTTTTAACATTTTTGCGTTAAGTAAATTTCTTTTTTTTCCGCTGTATTGCATCCAATTTTTGAAAAACACAACTATTACAATCAAAACAAATAAAATCCAAGCTTTGGAAGAGGACATAGTATTTACATGCATCTGCCTAAAAAAACCAGCAAAGAAAATACCTAAAAGCAGTAATAAACTACATTGTAAGAATGACACATAAAACGTAGCAACTTTAATGGCCTTTTTATACTTTTTAGCCTTATAATATTGGAATATGTTTATAAATAGGATATCGAATATCGTCATAAAAAATTTTACAGTGTCAAAGGTAAGACTAAAGGTGAACTACCTTATTCCACAAAATCCACACTAACATCATCTAGTTCATAAATACCATCAAAACTGTCCTGTCCACCACCAGTATACTTAAAGGCGATATGAATCGTCCCTGAAAGGCAGGATAAATCTACCGTTCTAGAAAGTAACCATTCTACAAAAGAATCGGAATCTTTTACAACATAAGCATCACTCAAAATCTTCCATGTGGCATCTGCAACACCATCTTCGGTACCATCCCAATCATCAGCATAAAACACTTCCATGTAGCTGCTATCTGCACGACTGTTTGACGTTTTAAAACGTAATGTTTCTCCGTCTTGGGCATCCAAATCAAATTCTGGTGTAATGAGCCAACCAATATTACTGGTGTCTCCAGAACCACCAGATTGAAATCGACATGAACGACCCAAAGAGGCATTTGTAGAAGTCGACGACCAGCCTTCCCACGCCTCTGAACCCGCTTCAATATAATTCGTCCAACCATTGCCTTCAATCGGGCGGTTGTTACGTTGGGATTCAAAATCTTCAAAAAATAGATTTCCTGTACCGAAGCTTGACGCTATACCACACGAAAACTCCTCTGGGTCACAACGTTCAGTGCTTTCAAAATTAATATCAGCCGAACTTTTAGGAAGTATCACACTAAAATCATCCCTAAAATCGCGACTGTAAACACCTATCATACTCCCATTACCCTGAGGCACTAAAAGAGATTTAAAATCTGAAAACGTACTGGTTTGCATAATAATTTGAGCACCAGAATTACAGCTTTCCATCAAACGTAAACCATCAAACTCATCAAACGATTCACTAGCAAAAGTGGCGCCTAGTTCAAATCTATTGAGTTGCATATTATTTAGCTGAATTAGCGTGCTTTCATCAGCTTCGGTTAATTCTGGGATACTCACTACCTTAGGCTGAATTTCATTAATCTCATTGGTTCTTAGTACAATATCACGATACTCTGCAGGTTGAATTTGCCCTACATTTACCCCGTCTTCTCGCCCAATAGTTACCACACCATTCGATGCGCCAACCGCTAAACCTTGTAATTTCACTATAACTTTTTGCCCAAACTGGTAGGTATCCGACAAACTGCTTTGGTTAATATCAATTTTGAACCCTAATCTGGGGTCATTATCAGGGTTACTATCATCTGTTTTATTTTGGATAATGAGTTCTTCAAAAAAGTTTCCACCTTTATCTGAGGATACTACGTAGCCTTCAATATAAATATCATCTTCAATAACTGCCAGTGCATTACCACCATTAACAGCTTGTTCATAAAGCGATGTGATAGCTTTAAAAGTTGTCAGCTTTTCTACTGGAACCATTGGGTCCTCACTTGTGATATTTGGCACTCCAAAATCATCATCTTGAACGCAAGACCATGCTAACAAAACTAGCACTCCAACTAAAAGGTTATTAAATTTTTTCATAATATTATAATTAAACCTCAAGCCCCTCCTAACCCCTCCTCTGGAGGGGGTTAAAGGATGCCTAGAATCTATAATTCACATTTAAAAAATACGTAGCGCCCCGACCATACCAATATTTTGAACCAAAAACTGGCGTGTCCAGAGCTTGGTCATCTCGTAATTGTCTAAAATTTGCATTTCTCCCTTGCTCAAAACCACCTGTTTTAAACACCTCATCCAAAAGGTTATTCACACTTGCAAAAACACTAATGTATTTACTACCAATTTTCCAAGATTTACCACCTATAAGATTCACCACCATATAGTCATCAAAACGTTCTTGTTGCAATAATTCCCTAGCCAAATCTTCATCATAATCATTAAATACATTGCCATCAAAATCTGTGGTAAAGTTTGAAGAACGCGTTAACGGACTTATATCGATATATGTATTTGTAAAAAAGTTTGCCGTAGCTCCAAACCACCAAAAATCTGGATCGCGATATTCAAACCCAACAGAATACGCACGATGCGGTCCCGCTGCAATTTTATAATCTTTTAAATTTGATGTTCCAAAATCTTTAAACCCATCTACAAAACCAGCAGCAACAGATTCGTCATCCGCCTCGGTGGTTAAAAATAAATTGGGGTTGTTGGCATAAGTAAATTGTCCTACAGAAGCTACACCTTTCAACTTGATGGTAGGTGTTACTTGTGCCTCAACACCTAACTCCCCACCAATATGTTGTTTATCAATACCCTGTAATATTTCCTGGATAAAAGCTACATTATCGCCGCCAATACCATCTGCAAAGAAGAATGAAATCTCATTTGCATCTCGAATCTTAGTATAGTAGCCAGTTATTTTAGCTTTTATAATTGGTGAACGGAAAATATAACTCGCATCCGCAGACACTATTTTTTCCTCCGTAATATCTGGCACTACATTATGGTTTTCTCTTGAATTGGAAAACGTGTTTCTTAATGATGGTGCTCTAGTAATGTATCCACTGTTTACATTCACTAAATGTTTTCCTGAAATTTTATAAGTTAATCCGCCTTTAGCACCAAAACCGGTGAAGGTTAACTTATCGCCTTTACCTAAAGAGTTATCTGGAAAAGCGCCATTTTGGTATAGACCTTCTCTTTGATATTGGGTATTTGCTACGCTTCCTGACAGAAAAAAATCTAATTTATTATATCTAAACTGCGCTTGGGCAAACCCACTGACGACATTGGCAAATAAGTTATAGTTATATTTAAACTTATCACCCACTCCTACAAGTCGGTTTCGGTTTTGCAAATCGTTTTGTGCTTCATCAACATCATCAGCAAACTGATCGATATCCAAATAGGTGTCTGCCCCTAGCAAATCCAAAACCTCAGCAAAATTTTCTGATTTAAGGGTTTGAAGACTCAAACCTGCGTTCAAAATTATATTGTCATTCAATTCAGAATTTAAAATAGAATTGAATGTAAACTGGGTATCATCAACGCGATCTTCGTAAAGTGCATATCTAGCATTTCCGCCAGTTTGCGCATTCGAAATATTAGCTTCGTATAAAGTATTCCAGTCTATTTGACCATTATCCTGAAATTCCTGTAATGCCAAATAGGCAAACTGTAAATCGTCAGGAAAATTACGCTCAAAATAACTTGGGAGCTTTTGATAATAAGTAGGACTAGGATTGGCACCACCACCTTCTGGAACGCCATTTACCAAGTCGGTTCCATTATTATCCAAGCGGCTATTTCCTAGTTTTCCAAATTGGTATGCAACGTTAGTATTTAATCTAGTTTTTGAAGATAAATCCCAATAGTGGTTTAGCATAAAAATGGGTTCCTCCACCTCTTTTATGCGCGAATTTCGTTTTTCACCATCTTGCCAGCCCCAATATTCATTATACTTGATACCTTTTAAATCGAAAACTTCCTGTGTATTTGGTGACGATTTCCCTCTTCGATTTGGCGCATAAATACCTGTAAAACTCAAACTATGGTTATCATTCAACTTCTTTTCAACAGAGAGGAAAAAGGAATTTGCATCATATATCGTGGCATCCTGATAGCCTTCATTTCCCCAGCGCCTTCCAATGGAAACGGTATATGCCCAATTGTTTTTTAATAATCCAGAAGCATAGGTCGCCATTAAGCGGTTGGTATAACTCCTATTTGAAGACGAGTAGGTTAAGCGGCCACCTTGTCTTGCCTGGGATGCTCTTACGTTGATGTTTGTAGTTCCTAAAATCCCACCAAAGTTATAATCGGATGGTGCTAAACCTGTAGTTAATTCCTGATTTCGCATAACATCGTTCAATCCGCCCCAATTACTCCATTGGGGTCTGCCATTGAATAACTTGTTCATGGGAATACCGTTAATAAGTACACTTCCATTTTCAGAATCCAATCCTCTTAACCTGAAAAACGACTGACTAAACTCAAAAGCTGCTGTTCTTTGAAACACATCGAGAGAGGATGATAAAAGCCCAGTAATATTGTCCGCTCCTACGGCATCATTATCCAACTCATCATCAGAAAGCGTGATGGTAAATAAATCTTGACTTTGCGATAAGTCGCGTTCCAAAGTCATATCACTAATATCCACCGTTCGTCCTTCATTTACAATAATCGGAAAACGTTTGGTAGTATATCCTGTCTTAGAAATTTTAAGAATTTGCTCCCCAAAAGGTACATTCACATTAAAAAGAAATTCACCTTGAACATCCGTGAGTACTGCTAATTCAGTACCTTCTAATTCTACAGTAACATTCAAAATAGGTTGAAATGACACTGCATCCTTTACACTACCTTTAACAGCAGTCTCCTGAGAAAAAAGGGAAATTGAAAAAAATCCGAATAAAAAAATGAGGGTTATTTTATTCATAATTACCTTTAAGACACCAATAATATGAAAAAGTAACTGATTGATTCTAAAAAATTTAAATCATTAAGCTAACTTTGGCTTGGGTTTTGCACTAAACAAACTGCAATTTTTAAGAATGAATTTTTTTAAACTTACCTTATCTGTTATTTTTTTGAGTGTCGTCATTAATTTGAATGCTCAAGATAAAAAATTCAAAATACACACCATTGCGTTTTACAATTTAGAAAACTTATTCGACACTATAAATGATCCCCTAAAGTTTGATGAGTATAGCCCAATAATGGGATTAAAAACGAAACGTGAGGAAGCCTACCTACAAAAAACAAGAAATATGGCCCGTGTGATTTCTGAAATTGGAAAAGATGTTACACAAAATACTCCTGCTATCCTTGGTGTTTGCGAGGTTGAAAACAGAGACGTTTTGGAAGACATTGTAAATGACGCACTTTTAGTTGAAAAAGATTATGGTATTGTGCATCATGATTCGCCCGATGCAAGAGGAATTGATGTAGCGTTACTATATCAAAAAAGCCTGTTTACTCCAATTCACACCTCTACCTATGAATTGAAAATTTATGATGATCAAGACGGAAAACGCATCACTACAAGAGACCAACTGGTAGTAAGCGGTCAATTGGAAGATGACGTTGTTCATATTATTGTGAATCATTGGCCTTCACGACGCGGAGGTGAAGCAAGAAGTAGGCCTAAACGTGTAGCTGCCGCAAAACTGAACAGACGTATTGTGGATTCACTTCAAACTCAAGATCCGTATGCTAAAATATTTATCATGGGCGACATGAATGATAATCCGAATAACCCGAGTTTAAAAGATGCATTAAAAACCCAAAGAAAACGTAAAAAAGTAGGCTTCAAAGGGCTGTATAATCCTTATGAAAACTTTTTTCGAGATGGTTTAGGCACAACAGCTTATCGTGACAATTGGAGCTTATTTGACCAAATTATCATATCAAAACCTCTAATTGAAAAAGACTATTCATCATTTAGATATTACAAAGCAGGTATCTTCAACAAAAACTATTTAATTACAACCAACGGAAAATATAAAGGCTATCCCTTTAGAAGTTGGAATGATGCTGGATTCAGCAATGGCTTTAGCGATCATTTTCCTGTGTATATGTACGTGATTAAAGAGTTAGACTAACATCTTAACCCAACCATGTGCTCCAAGGAATTCTTGATAAGAACAATACTAAAGCAATGGTATAGAAAATCGCAATTGTTTTTAATTTAGGAGCAGATGTTAGCTTCTTCTTGTGCTTAGAATAACCTATAGTTATCAGTGCTACGCCAATAATATTAATTAATGGATGCTCTACTAAATACAAACGATTTATTGCATCTTTCATAACACCTCCCATTCCCAATTCACTAAAAAGAGCTAGTTTTGGCGATACAAAATATAAAATTAAACCTATGAGTAGTTGAATGTGTGAAACAATGAGTGCAAACAATGAAATCCTAAAATCTGTAGCACTGTACTCTTTACCTGTAATTGATTTAAACAACGCGTTACCTGTTGCAAGAATTAAAATTAAAAGCACTAAATATGCCCAATAGGAATGTAATACTTGAATAGTTTCGTACATGATTCTTAAATTTTAGAAGTTCAAAAATAATGATTTTAATCCATAAAAAACCGCTTCCTTATAAGAAGCGGTCCGATTATTTCTATGGCATATCACTTATTGCCATTTGTTTTCTGCAGCTGCACCGCCCCATATAAGCGTTGCTAAATATGGGTTATCGATAAATGCGTTTCTGTTACCTTGAGCGGCATAAATAACGTTATTTCGTTGCATCTCAAAATCAGAAACAGGATCTTCTCTATTCCATTTTAGAAATAGTTCAACAGAACCTACTTTTTCAAACGTTTCGCCATACCTCACATTCAAATATAATATCATTCGAGCTACATCTCCTTTCCACTCATCTCCAGGATACCAAGTTTCTCCAATTAGCTTATAATTACCACTAGAGTCTGCGAAAGGATAATTTAATCTATCGCTGTTTACGGTAGCATCACAAGATCTTAAGTGGTGTAAATCGGTTACAGCATCAGCTGCAACTAATCGAGATTGTGGATATACATGCTCTGTATTAAACGTTTGAGGTGAATATGAATTTGAGCCAGATGTATACTCTTCCCAGTATCTACTTTCTCCCGAGTACATTAGAATAACGTTATTAGCGTTCGCCAAATCTTCATCGGCGTTATATAAATATTGATGTCTTTGACCATAAGATAGTATTGTAGTATGATTTGAAACTGTATGAGATTCCAAATTGTCAAACATAATATCTGACACGTCTGTAAACGTGAGGCCAGAATAATAGGATTGCAGATTGGAAGGAATATTAAAACTTAAAGCTTGTACAACAGTGATGGTAACGGTTGCCGTTGAGCATGAATTGTCTGGAGTATCATCATCACAAATGGTATAAGTAAATGAATCTTCCCCTAGGAACCCACTTCCAGGTGTATATGTTACTGTTTTGTCTGCATTTAGAATAACACTTCCTTGCGTGCTAGTATTATCTATAGATATTAAAACGGCATTATCAGTAGTATCGTCATTTATTAGAAGTTCATCAAATATGGTTGTAGAGCTTTCAACCACACTGAATGCGTCATTATTAGCGATGGGGTTTCCTTCGTCTGTAACTGTAATCGTTACTGTAGCAGTTGAACAGTTTGCAGGACTATCATCATCACACAATGTATAGGTAAATGTATCTTCACCTACAAAACCTGTTTTTGGCGTGTAAACATATCTTGTTCTTTCATCTACCACAGTTCCTCCAGCAGTTGTTGTGGCATCAAAAACAGTTACCCGAGCGTTATCTACTACTGTATCATTATTCAATAAAGTAGTCAGAAATAACTCTGTATCTTCTTGTGTTGTTGCAGTGTCATTTACTGCAACGGGCACACCATCATCTTTAGGTTCTTCTTTTGGAGGCGTAGTATCATCTCCACCACTACTGCAAGCAAAAAAAAGAGCACTTGCAAACAATAAAATATACTTTTTCATAACAACAATAAAGATATTGAATTTTGAGGAAAAAAAACCACCTCGGAATGAGGTGGCTTTATATGTTTTTGAAATATCAGTCTATTGGTATACCCAAACACCGCCTTTTTTTATAACGGCTTTTGATTCGTTACCTGTAGAACCTGTAAAGACCACATAAGTTAGTATGTACTTTTGACCTTCTTCTGCATTAGGATCTCTTGTGTCTAAAACTACATTGAATGCTTCTAATAGCATTGCATCAGTCCAGTAATTTGAACTACTAGATCTTCTATCAAAACTACCAAAGAAACCGACGTTATCGGCCGGACCTTCATAGATAGACGCAAATTCACTAGAAATTAATGCAATATCATCTCCTGTTAGCGTGTACTTAATAGTGTTATCTGGTATCCATGTAGTCCCATCGTGACCAAATTGTAATTGCTGACTAATAACATTATTATACTCAGACCAAACTGCTCCATCGTAAATAAAGTATTTTACATAGCTATATGTTGTTCTATCATCTGTACGTCCATCTCCATCTACATCATCAACATCAGTAACAAATAGCTTGTACATAGTACCAACGATATCGCCTGCAGCGTTATCTACAAACTTTAACTTCTCTTTCAACAAAGCTGGTATTTTTTCAACTGCTTCATCTTCGCTTGAAAAGTTTGGAAATCTAAACCCTAAAGCTCTGTATTCATCATCGGTAAAGCCCATCATTTTTTGCCACTCACCCTCAATATATAAATATCCATCATTAAATGTATCTGTTTGGCCTACTGCAAAATAATCGTAGGTTAAGGACACAAGAGTTCTATCTTCTGGATTTGGAAACCTAAGTTCCAAAAGTTCAATCATTTCTGACTGACTATCAAAATTTGAAAATCTGTGACCTAAATCATCATAATCTTGGTCTGTAACTTCATATACTATTAAACTTCTTTCATCTCTTTTAGGAAAGAACAAATCATATGTTACCAACGCACTAGAATTATCTTTTAATGCTGGAAACCTATCGGATAACAAACCTGGAATTAATTCCTTCGCTTGATCTTCTGAACTAAAGTTAGGAAAACGTAGCCCTAAACCACCATCATCTTCATCATCAGTATAATCATCCTCTGTAAGGGTATATTCTATATCACCAGAAATAGGTACTGCATTAGCATCTATGTCTTCATAAAGCTCATCTAACGGCTCACACCCTACAAAGGTAACCGCTAGAATTAATGTCATTGAATAAATTATTTTTTTCATTTTCAAAGTTTTTTAGAAATTAAGTTTTGCACCTAAATTGAAGGTTCTACCAAATCCAATCCAAACCAACGCCGTATCAGCAGTAGATCCTGATCCATCTTGGGCATCTGGAATGTATTCTGTATCAAATACGTTATTCATTCTGGCTGTTAAAGTAGCATCAAAAGGTCCAAATTTGAAACCATGTTGCATTGCAACATCAAACAATCCAAAAGAAGGCATTTTCCAAGCATCAGGACCCGGTTCATTTCTATCGCTTGGATCGAAACGTGCATAAATATCAGCATTGTATACATAATCTACAATAAGTCTTGTATCTAAATTAAACTTGTAATTAGTACCCAAACCAAATGTTGTTTGTGCGGCATCAGAAACATGTACGTCTTTAATAAAAAGATTAACTGTTTCAATAAGCTCTTGCTCTTCATTAAACACTTGTACATCAGTAACATTTTTAGCCCATCTCCAGTCTCCTAAAGATGCCATACCGTTTATTTCTAGCCTATCTGTTGCTTTGTAAACAAAATCAACCTCTATCCCTTGATGGATTGCGTTAACACCTAAAATATTTGCCGAAGCTCTAGTACCATCTGGCTGCTGGAAAGAAAATATCTCTGTTCTATCATTCCAAAGCGTTCTATACAAATTCACATTGGCAGCTAATTTTTCACTTCTATAACCATAACCCAATTCATAACTTGTGATTTTTTGGTTTGGTGCATCCTCATTGATATTGTCATTACTGAAATTCAGGAATACATTATCAAACTCTGGAGCTCTTTCGAAATAGCCTATGTTAGCAAATACATTATGATTACCATCTATTCTGTAGTTCGCACCACCTTTAATACTTCCCCCAAGGAAGTTATAACGATCTGTTTCTTGTAGAGGATCTGAATCCAAGTAATTAAATCTATCTACTCTTTTGTAAGAGGTATTTGAAACTGCGGCAGCAACAAACGCATTGAAGTTTTCAGTTATATCATATTCCAACTGTCCAAAAGCTCCAACCCATCCTACATGACCATCGTTGTCATAATTTATTTTATCACCAACTCTTGCAGCATTATTTGGGTTATTTGCATCATTGTTATCTAAAAAGTATTGACCGCCTAATAAATTAGTTACCTCTTGGAAGTGAATCCCTTTATAAGACCTAAAGTCTAAACCAACCTGTAATACCATTTGATCATTTAGGTTAGTTTTTAAGTTTGATAACAATCCATACCAATTGTGGTCGTTACGTGAAGCTCTTAAAATAGTTTCAGAACCTAAAGCTCCAAGAGCCTCATTCTCGTCCGCTATTTTATCAAAATTAATTGGTCCATAAAGTCCATCTCTATATTCGCTGCTTCCGTCGGCATTAAATGTGAATTTGTTTACACCTCTAATACCACCACCACCTCCGGTTCCGAAGGATACATAAGCCGATGAGTTAATAGACGTATTGTCATTCAAATTCCAATAGTGGTTTAACGAAATTTGTGGCTTATGGTAAAAGTTATCTTCTTGGAATGTTACCTGACCATTGTAGTAACCCCAATCTGCATTAAACTTTCTGCCTCTTTCACTATTTCTATAGGTTTCAATAAGCTGTCTGTTCTGTCTTTGACCATGTTGCTGTTTTGCACCAAAAGCAGAAAACGCTAACTTGTGTTGGTCATTAAACTCTTTTGAAATGTTTACAAAATAAGACACACCCGAAAACTGAGTTCCATCCACATAACCATCTCCAGTGGTGCTCGCAGCGGATACCGTAGCAGCAAAACCATTATCCATTAAACCAGTAGAGTACGTTACGCCATATTTGGTGTAACCGTCATTACCTACTGATGTCATTACATTACCTCCTTCTTCAACATCTGTAGTTTTAGTAATGATGTTAATCGTACCACCAATAGAAGGTACTGCAATTTTAGCTGCACCTAAACCTCTTTGCGTTTGCATTGTACTAGTTACATCACCTAAACCAGCCCAGTTACTCCAGAAAACACGACCGTTTTCCATGTCGTTTACTGGAATACCATTTATCATTACCGCAACGTTTACAGAGCCAAAGCCTCTCATTCTAACTTGACCGTCTCCAAAACCACCACCAGCTTTTGTTACATAAATACCTGGAGTAGATTTTAAAATTTCAGGAAATTCTTGTGATCCTAGTTTTAATTCAATGTCTGCTGCTTTTACAGTAGATACCGCTACAGGTGTCTTTCTATCTACTGCAACAGATGCAATAATTTGAATTTCTTCAAGCCCTACTTGGCTTGATGCCATTTCAACTTTTCCTAAGGCAGCATTACCAGAAAAAGAAATTGTTTTAGAATTGTAACCAATGTATGATATTACAATTTCACCAGAGTTTGATTGTGTGGTAATTGAAAAATTACCATCAAAATCTGTAGTAACTCCGTTTGAAGTACCTTTTTCAATAACATTAGCACCAGGAAGCGGTAAATTGGTTCCAGCTTCCACAACAGTACCCGTTATAGTACTTTGAGCTATAGCAACAGTCGTAAATAACGAAACTATTACCATAATCAGTAAATTAGTCGTTTTTTTCATAATTTTTGAAAAATTATTTAATAATTTGAAATTAGTCGAGGCAAAAATACTGATAATTAGAAGATAAACATTAATCAAATGTTAAGAAATTTAACAGTTGTTATTAACAAAAAAGCACCGATATTCACAATATCAGTGCTTTTATTAACAATTTTACAGTGATTTAAGAATTTTGCCGATAATAGTTCAAAAGATTAGAAGTTGAGCTATCATGTTCATTTTGTGCTTCTCCACTAAATTCTTTTAGTATTTTGCTTGCCAGTTGCTTACCTAACTCTACACCAAACTGATCGTAACTAAAAATATTCCAAATCACGCCTTGTACAAATATTTTATGCTCGTACATGGCAATGAGTTTACCTAAACTTTCAGGTGTTAACTTATTGATGAATATGGTATTTGTTGGTTTATTGCCTTCAAAAATTTTAAAGGGTATGATCACCTCTTTTGTGCCTTCTGCTATAACTTCAGCTTCAGTTTTCCCGTTAAGAAGAGCCTCCGTTTGTGCTAAAAAATTTGATGTGAGTTTGTCATGGTGGTCTTGATTTCCATGAAGTGATTTTACAAACCCAATAAAATCTGCCGGAATCAATTTGGTACCTTGATGTATCAATTGAAAAAAGGCATGTTGGGAGTTGGTTCCTGGCTCTCCCCATATCAATGTTCCAGTTTGATAATCAATTGGGTTGCCATTTCTATCAACGCTTTTCCCATTACTTTCCATAATACCTTGCTGTAGATAGGTGGCAAACTGATTTAAATACTGAGAATAAGGAATAACTGCCTCACTTTCGGCTTTAAAAAAGTTATTGTACCAAACACTTATCAACCCCAAAACAACAGGGATATTCTTATCAAAATCTTCATTTTTAAAATGCTCATCCATTTTGTTAGCTCCGTTCAAAAGGCTTGCGTAATTATCGTAACCAACGGCCAGACTTATGGACAACCCAACGGCACTCCACAAAGAGAAACGCCCACCAACCCAGTCCCACATTGGGAAAATATTGCTACTATCTATTCCAAAGCTAGATACGGCATCTAGATTTGTTGACACCGCTACAAAATGTTTTGCTATATCTGCTTCACTAGCAGATTCTAAAAACCACGATTTTATAGTATTGGCATTTGAAATCGTTTCTTGTGTAGTAAATGTTTTTGAAACGATAACAAACAGTGTCGTTTCAGGGTCTAGCTTCTTAATCACTTCATTTACATGATCGCCATCTACATTACTTACAAAATAGGTGGTTAAATGATTTTTGTAAAATTGCAATGCATCTACTACCATGGCTGGTCCTAAATCTGAACCACCAATACCGATATTCACTATATGGGTAAATGGTTTACCTGTGTAGCCTTTTCGTTCTCCATTTACCACTTCATTCGTAAAGCCCTCTATTTTTTGCTTTACCTTATGAACTTCAGGCATTACATTTTTACCGTCAACACTTACAACTGAAGATTCTGGAGCTCTTAAGGCGGTGTGTAATACCGCTCTCCCTTCAGTTTGGTTTATAATTTCTCCTGAAAATTGACGTTCAATTGCTTCTTTTAGCTTTACATCATCTGCCAATTCCAATAGATATTTAAACGTTTCTTCGGTAATTCTGTTTTTTGAAACGTCAACATAAAAATCGTCCCATTTGATAGTAAATTTATTTGCCCTGTCTTCATCCTTAGCAAACAAATCTTTCATTTTTATATATTGAGCCTCAGCAAAATGATGTTCTAATTTCTTCCACGAAGGGGTTTTAGTTGGGTTTACACTTGGTAATGCCATGTTATGAATTGGATTGGTAAATTACAGTTTGAGGTTCCTCTTCTGTAATCTGAGGTTTAAAATTTATATTATCTAGCTTGTATTTTATTGGTTGAATAAACTCCAAATACTTTATTTTTAAAGAATCTGAAATAGGTTTAGCTTCTGGTAGCTTCTGTTTAAACGGATCAACCTGTTTCCCGTTTTTCCAAAACCGATAGCAAACGTGCGGACCACCAGTATTTCCTGTCATTCCAACTTTTCCGATGATATCTCCCTGTTTCACAAATTGTCCTACCTTTACAAGACGTTTGCTCATGTGCAAATATTGCGTTTCGTAAGTAGCATTGTGCCTAATCTTTACATAATTCCCATTACCTCCTCTACGTTCAGATTTTGTAACTGTTCCATTAGCCGTTGCCATAATAGGCGTGCCAATGGGCGCCGCAAAATCGGTGCCTCTATGTGCTCTAACACGATAGCCGTAAACCGCTATGCGTCGCCTTAAATTATATCGTGATGAAATTCTACTAAACTTTACGGGAGCTTTTAAAAAGGCTCTTCTCAAATTTTTGGCTTCTTCATTAAAGTAATCTACGATACCTTTTGTGGTATCCGTCATAAATTCAAAGGCATAAAATGGTTCATGGTTATGCTCAAAATATGCAGCTTTTACTCGATCAACACCTGTGTAAATCGTATCGTCAATATATTTGTCGGTGTAAATCACTTTAAACCTATCACCTTTTTGTAATCTTCTAAAATCAATAGTCCATGCATAAATCTCATCGGCCATTTTATAGGCTAAACGCGGACTTAAACCTTGTTCTTCCAAAGTTAGCGATATATTGTCCTCAATAACCCCTGTGGCTACTTTTTCAACATATTTAATAGGCTTTCTACTTCTGTAGGCTTGAATAGAATCTTTAAAATTTATCACTACATAATCTTCCAAATTAGGCTGATAAATAAAACAAGTTGCTGTTTCCAGAGAATCCTTAGCACACAATAGCGTGTATGGCTTACCTACTTGTAAACCCCTTCTAATATCAAAGGTATCCTTTGCTTTTTCAGCTATATTGAAGATTTTTGGATAGCCTACATTGTTGCGCTCCAGAATAATTCCGAAGGTATCACCATTTTTTATGGTATCGCGCTTCACAATATAATCGTCCATGTTAAATCCAAATTCTATTACAGGTTCGGGTTCCTCCACAATGGCCACCTCTTCTTCTGTAATTTTTGGAGCAGGGTCGTCCTTACATCCTAAAATTAGAATCGCTAATAAAAAAAGTATTAAATATTTGTTCCCCAATCTTCTATTTCTTTTGCAGTCCATAAATCTGGAAAAAATATTCGTTTTTGATATTTTGGGTGCATATACTTTACCCATTCACTACCGCCAGTAGCTTCGGCTGTTTTGCCCCCTATATTTAAATAATGATTTGCTGTATTATAATGTGCCATTACCCATTTTACATTCACGGTATAATCGTAATGCCTCATGGCCTCTATTAAACTTTTATCCTCTTGAGATGCCTTTGGCAACTCCTTAAACTTACTCCACAAATTATTCTTGTGATAAAATTTTGTGAATGTAATAAATTCGGCTTTGTAGCGCTCCTCAAAAGCAGATAAAGTGTACGTTTTTTTACCGGTTTTAAAATCTTTACCTGCAGCTTGCCAGTACAAATGCTCAAAAGCGTTTTCATAAGACGAATTTCTATCTATAGTAGCTCTAAATCGCTTATCTATCAAATTAATCAACTCGGTTGAGGCAAACTCCACTTTTCTATATTGCGCACTTTGAAAACCACTAGCTGGCGTTAATGTAGTTCTGAACTGATTGTACTGATCCACATCCATTCCATCTTTCATAATACTAAATGAGGACGTTAGCACATCAAAATAACGACTAATTCGCATTATTTTTTCTGTAAAGATTTTTGTGTCTAAATCATCAATATCATTTTCCGCAACCTGTTTAATCTCAGAAAGTATCATCTTAAATAGCAATTCGCTAATTTGATGATACATAATAAACACCATTTCGTCCGGAAAATCAGTTCTTGGGTTTTGAAGATTTAATAATACATCCGTTTGGATATAGTCCCAATAACTAATGGGCTTACTATGCAGCAAACCTTCTAAATGAACGTCCAAATCTTGATCTATAGACTCGTATTTTTTTTTAAGCTGGTTGGTTATGTCTGAGTCTGGATTCATTAATTATTAACAACTATTTGAAACGGATGCTTAAGCCCTTTAAAGGCTTCCAGATCTGCTCTAAGCGACCCCACAGCCAAATCTGCCTTAATGCGCAAAGGTAATTTATTTTTGTCTTTTGAGACCCATAGCGTCAAACTTTCTTCCTCCTTAAAAACGCGGCCCGCCATTACATAAGGTCTAAATTTTAAACACCTTACATCCCCAAAATCTGTATCAATAACTTCTTCTCCTAAATACTGCAACTTAAAACCATAATTTTCCTCATCAAAAAACATATCTACCTTAAACTCATCACCAACTTTCAGTGTGCTAATATCAATGCTGTTTCTTAAATAATAATATGTCGATACCATATCTTGAATATTCGGTTTGGTATCAATTACTTTTTTTGTTTTGTGCTTCTTGTTATTTACATGGGCCTTTTGGTTCTCATGGTCAAAATCTATCTCAATATCTTTTGTATGCCCACCCTCGTCAATGTTGCGCACAAATTTATAAGGCATAATAGTTTCTTTGTCAAAATAACTTTCATATCTATCCTTCACCTTAAAAAACCATTTTATCATACCCGTTGTCCAGCCTTTACCAACAACATGGTACACGTCTTTCTCTCCAATTTTAGAATCCTTAACCGTAAGCGTTGCATTTCCAGCCTTTAAAAAACCACTATAGCTCATCTTGAATTTAAACCATTCGCCGTCTCCAAAAGCGGATTCTTGCTGTGCAACCAAAACTTGCATAGTTCCAAAAGCAATTATTATAAGTAGTACCTTTTTCATCATTATTTGGGTAATTATAATGTAACTTCTTCAAGCACATTTTATTGTTTTTACGTAAGAAATTACAATTACTATTCCAAAAATAGAAATTTTATCCAAAACCCGCGGTTCACAACTGTTATAGTTATGTTAGAAAACACGTCATCGATTATTTTTTTGGGCGTTCCCCTGCGGGTCGGGCTTTCCGTTTCAAGTCCTTGCACCTCCTGCGTCGGGCTGTGGGCTTTACTCTACAATCCCTAACGCACATATCCGCAAACGTCTCTTTTTTACACCAACATGCTCACATTTTTGCTTTGGTTCGATGTACTAGTGTAATTAATTAAAACCAAAACTTATGAGACGACACACATTAACAATTTGTCTAGTGCTTTTAACAACATTTACGTTTGCGCAAGATTTCAATCTTTCGGCAACAGCAGGGTACTTAAACATCAATTCCATTTTTAAGGTAGATAGCGAAAAACGCGATTTAGACTTTAAAAGCAACGGCTTTTATTTTGGCGCACAGAGCGAAATAAACCTAGCCGATAAAATTGATTTACAACCCGAAATAGCTTTGGCTCTTAATGCTGAAGGAGATGCCATATACATTGGCGCATTGGGTAGCTACCAAGCAACCCAAGAATTTAGTGTATTATTTGGCCCAACCCTAAACGTTATTCTAGAAGATGTAGCCAACGGCTACCAAACACTAGGTATTTTTCTTGGCTTTGGAGGTAGCTACGATATTACAGAAAAAATATATGCACAAGCCAAATACAATGTACAACTAAATGATTATTATACTGGAAGTGCCGATGTAAGCTCTAAAGTAAACTTCCTGATGATAGGTATTGGGTATAGATTTTTATAATTAGTTTGAGTTAGTTTGTTGAAAACGGCACGATGAAATTAGTCATAAAATCGTGCCGTTTTGTTATCCTATAACGTACCTCTTTTGGCCTGCTCCCGTTCAATCGATTCAAAAAGTGCTTTAAAGTTGCCAGCTCCAAAACCTCTAGCGCCCATACGCTGGATGATTTCAAAAAACAAAGTTGGTCTATCTTCAACAGGTTTTGTGAAAATCTGTAACAAGTAGCCTTCCTCATCAGCATCTATCATAATGCCTAAACTTTTTAGGGTTTCGATATCTTCTCGCAATTCATGACTAAATTCTTCCAAACGTCCAGGTACTGCTCTATAGTATTCATCTGGCGGAATGGATAAAAACTCCACACCTCTACTTCTTAATTGCGAAACCGTATTGATTATATCATCTGTGGCTACAGCGATGTGCTGCACGCCAGCGCCTTCATAAAAATCTAAATACTCCTCAATTTGCGACTTCTTTTTACCCTCAGCAGGCTCGTTTATTGGGAATTTTATGCGTCCATTACCATTGCTCATCACCTTACTCATCAATGCTGAATATTCGGTATGGATTTGCTTATCATCAAAGGATAAAAAGTTCTCAAAACCCATCACATCTTCATACCATTTTACCCATGTATTCATTTGCCCCCAACCTACATTGCCAACCATATGGTCTATATACTTTAACCCAACAGGCTCTGGGTTGTAATCTGACTCCCATTTTACAAACCCAGGCATAAAGGCGCCATTATAGTTTTTACGCTCCACAAACATATGCACCGTCTCCCCATAGGTATAAATACCAGCACGCACAACTTCACCATCTTTATCGGTTTCCACAGTGGGTTGCATGTATGATTTTGCCCCTCTACTGGTGGTTTCTTTATAGGCTTTTCTTGCATCCTCTACCCAAAGCGCTATCACTTTTACACCGTCGCCATGTTTTACAAGATGGTCGTTTATGGGCGATTTACTGTTTAACGGTGTAGTTAACACCAATCTAATTTTGTCCTGCTTCAACACATAGCTCACCTCATCTCTGGATCCTGTTTCCAAACCTTTATACGCATAGGATTGAAACCCAAAGGCTGTTTTGTAAAAGTGTGCTGCTTGTTTTGCATTCCCAACGTAGAATTCCACGTAGTCTGTTCCAAGAAGTGGCAAGAAATCCTGTGCCCCTTCAAATATTTTTTCTAAACCGTAGTTTACTGATTTTATGTCTTTCATGTCAAAAGCCCCTCTTAATCTCCCCATAAGGGGAGAAACTCAAAACGGGAATTTGAGTGTTTGTTTTAAAATTATTTTTTATGTTTCATTTCACTTCTAAGAGCTCAGTTCCCCTCCTTTTGGAGGGGTTAGGGGAGGCCTCTATAACCACGACGTATGGTATGTGTCATCTGCAATTTTCATTGCATCTTCGGTTACCATCAATGGCTTGAATGTATCTACCATCACTGCTAACTCTTCTGTTTCGGTTTTTCCAATGCTACGCTCCGTAGCTCCTGGGTGTGGGCCATGTGGAATACCTGCCGGATGCAATGAAATATGACCTGCCTCTATATCATTTCTACTCATGAAATCGCCATCCACGTAATATAGCACCTCGTCACTATCAATATTACTATGATTGTAAGGCGCTGGAATAGATTGTGGGTGATAATCATATAACCTGGGTACAAAGCTGCATACCACAAAAGCATCCGTTTCAAATGTTTGATGTACTGGCGGTGGTTGATGAATGCGCCCTGTAATCGGTTCAAAATCATGAATTGAAAAGGCATACGGATAGTTATACCCATCATACCCAATCACATCAAAGGGATGCGATGCGTAAACCATTTCAATAATATCATCTTGCTTTTTTACTTTAATTAAAAAGTCCCCAGACTCATTATTGGTTTCCAGCTCTTCTGGCCTTCTAATATCGCGTTCGCAAAATGGCGAATGTTCCAACAATTGCCCAAACCAATTTCTGTAGCGTTTTGGCGTATAAATGGGTCGTCTGGATTCTACAATAAAAAGGCGATTGTCCTCTGTATCGAAATCAATCTTGTAAATAATACCTCTTGGGATTAACAAATAATCGCCATATTTAAAATCGAGATTTCCGAGCATGGTTCGTAATTTTCCTGTGCCTTTGTGTACAAAAATCAACTCATCGGCATCGGTATTTTTATAGAAATAATCTGATGTGGACTGTTTTGGCGCTGCCAGCTGAATGGCACAATCGCTATTGATAAGTACCGTTTTTCTACTTTCTAGAAAATCGTTCTCTGGTTTTATTTGAAACCCTTTTAATCGGTAGGATTTTATATTATTGGCTTTTGCAATTTTTGGCGCAACACTGAATTGGTTTTTTATTTCCTTTACCTGTGTTGGCCGTTGTTCGTGGTAACTGTTGGTAGACATACCATCAAAACCTATGGTGCCAAATAATTGCTCGTAATACAAACTTCCGTCTGGTTTTCTAAATTGTGTGTGTCGCTTGGGAGGAATACTCCCTAATTTATGATAAAATGGCATTGTTTTAATTTTTAACTGTTGTCCTCGATTAAAGGCTAACTGAATGTTACTAAAGATAATAAATTAAAAGCATTCCTTTCCGGTAGGAATCGTGATTCTTGGGAATGACAAAAACGCCTGCTTATTCAGGATTTCTCTTGATAAGATAGTGAAGAAACTGTAATAAATCTTTGAATAAAAGCATCATACGTATACAAATATCGTAAAAAAATAGGAATACTTGAATTACTAAAAACAGCAAAGATGCTACTGTGCTTTTTGCATAATACTAAATTAGCAGATTTGCCCGCGTTAGGGATTGAGGGATTTGTTGAAGCTCCCCGACACAGGAGGGAGCGACTCCCGAAAGCCCGACCCCTTGCGGGTAACGCCCAAATAACATTAAAACCAAAACCCTACATTAAAATACCAAACGCTATCGCGCTGCTCTGGTGAATAACTATATTTTATTTGAATTGGTCCGATAAAGCTTTCTAAAGCATAGCCCAAAGCGTAGCCCCTATAATCTGGCAATGTAAACCACTCGCCTGTTTCAAAAATATCGTCGTCAACATTGGCCCAATTGCCTTCTAAAGTAATGTGATGCTTATTAAACACCTCATAATCCATACTAAAATAAGCTTTTACATAACTGTTCCCCGTAAGCGAAATGAAATCGTAGCCATAAAACGGAATGAAGTTATTTATGAGATTATTTCCATAACCACCAAGTGCAAAATCCAAAGTTGTAGTAGATTTATCACCCAACTTAAACCCGCCTCCTGTTTGCAAATTGAAAGACACTTTTGGAGATACGCTAAACGCATATCCCATTGTAGCACTGGCAATGGAAAAGCTTTCGAAATCTTCGTTAAAACGTGATGCAAATAAATAGGTATGGAAATCGCCATTAAAAAACACACCTCTTTTTGGAAAATATTTATTATCGTAAGTGTCTAATTTTAATTTTCCAAATGCACTGAAATAATCGGTACTTTCAAAAACAAATTCGTCCTGATTGGTGTTGGCAATCGTTTCAGAAGTTACTTCCAAACGCTTGTGTTCTGCCCCAAGACTTAATGCAAAATCCTTTCTAAAAAGCGTTTGAAGATAAAACTGATTGGTTTGGTCATGAAGTGATGCATTCACTTTATTTAAGCCCGTACTTGTAATTTGAGTATCGTCCAACAACAACTCTGCATTTACATCTTTTTTAAAGGCGTTATACCTTGAACGTAAACCCACACTCCAATAAAACCCTTTATCGATTAAATAATTAAAATCGTAACGCACATTGTCCCCAAAAACCATATCTAGCGAGATAACATCATTACCAAACAATAGGCTCTTTTTTGTAAGATTTATCAAAGCACCGCTTTTGTACAAATCGTCATAATGAACGCCTAACTTTAAAAAGGTAGTCGTCTCAGTTTCATTAACCTCGGCCAATAAATCATAAGTGTCCTTTTCATCTGTTGGTTCTAAATCGTAGTAAAAGGAATCAAAATTATTGGTGGCTATCAAACTGTTTAAGCCTTTTACAACGTTTTTGTAAGATACTTTTTCACCACCTTTCAGTTTTAATTTTCCCAAAATATAAGAGCGTGTATATTTGCTGTTTCCTTTTACTTTGATGTTTCTTATTTTGATACTATCTCTTACTACTTTTTTAACAACGCTATTTATATTTGAGTTTTTAGCTTTAGGCAGTTGTTTTAAAGCTTCTATATTTTCAATTGCTGCCTTCGCACCATTGGCAATAATGTTATTCCCTTGATTAAAAGATACCACATTAAAATCCTTAATATCGGGTTTGATGTAAATGTCTGTTTTCGGTGCCTTTAACTTCATATCATTTATAGTTCTGAAGTTATTAATTTGAATGAGTACATCAGGAGCAGACGTTAATTCCTCAATATTTAACAACCCATCCTGAACATCCACCCCAATAATGATATCCATTCCTTTTGCTCTCAATTCATCAATGGGATAATTATTTACCACACCGCCATCAATTAGTATTTGATTATCAATTTTTACAGGTTGAAAAAGCGAAGGCAATGCGCCACTTGCCATAACAGCATGCGTTAAGTTCCCTTTGTTGAGTAGCACTTGTTTACCTGTTTCTATATTGGTTGCAATGCAGAAAAAAGGAATTGGTAGATTTTCAAAATCATTAATATCACTTACATGTAACATTAATTTAGATAAGAGATTATAGGTGTTTTGGCCTCGGGATAATGCCGATGGCAATTTTAAATTGAAATTATCAAACGGAAGTGTGATGGCATACCGCTCAGCATTATTACGTTCATAAAATGCTTTGGAAGCTCTCGGTAAATCGTCGCTTATGATTTTATCAAAATCGATACTATTAAAAATAGAATCTAGCTCTTTACCCGTATACCCCGAAGCGTAAAGTGACCCTATAATAGCACCCATGCTCGTTCCTGCCACATAATCTACTTTTACCCCTAATGTATCTAGCACCTTTAAAGCCCCAATATGCGCTAACCCTTTTGCACCACCACCACTTAGCACTAAACCGACTTTGGGTCTGGAGTTGTCTTCTACTTGATTTTGCGCATTCGCGGAAAACGTTATGAGTAGCAATAGGGTTAATATTGTGGTTTTAATTTTCAAATTTTGATTTTCATTTCTATATTTTGAATTCTAGAATTGATGTTTTTAGATGGCTTTCATACGCTCGATAAAAACTGCGATTAGGAGAGAGGTTTCATTATTTTTTCTATCAGCGTTAAACCATTCAGATGGATTCCAAATTGGACTTGTCCCCCCGAGTTCAGGAAAGTCTAAATCAGGATTGTCTGATTGTATAAGCCCGATTAATTTTTGTCCTGTCAAAAGCCAAATTCTAGATTCTCTTGCTATGATATCAAGAATAGCTTCAGCAAACTTCACATCCTCTTCTACAAAACTATCATAACTTCTAAAAACTAAAACTAATCCTCTGTGTTTTTTGTTGTACATATCAGTCAAACAATCAGCAAACGCATTCATATTCTCTCCATAATAATCAGGAAAATTAAGCGCGTCTTTCAATTTACGATGAGCGTTTTTTCGATTCCAATTTCGGCAATTCATTTCTATAACCTCGAAATTTTTATTGTTAAACCAATTCAAATCTTTATCAAGAATTCCATTTTTGAAATACTTACATATTGGTCCGTCTTTAAGAATTTCTATGTCTTTCCCTATTTTATCTTCTTTCAATTCCATTAATCGTTTCAAATTCAAGAGTTTTGTCATTTTGAAGTATAACCAAAACCAAACTCACTTCCCATGATAATAATTATAAACCTTTTCAGCCCTAGACACCCCAACAACACCCTCCAATTCATCTAACTTTGCATGCGCCACTCGTTTTGCCGATTTAAAATACTTTAACAACTCCACAACTGTTTTTTCGCCAATTCCTGGAATGGTTTCCAACTCTGTATTTAACGCACTTTTACTGCGCTTGTTGCGGTGGTGCTCAATTCCAAAACGATGTGCTTCATTTCTTAATTGCTGAATGATCTTTAGCGTCTCGCTTTTCTTATCTAAATATAGTGGAATTGGGTCATTTGGATAAAATAATTCTTCCAAACGTTTTGCAATGCCGATAATGGCAATTTTACCTCTCAATCCTAAAACATCTAAACTTTTTAGTGCTGATGACAACTGCCCTTTACCTCCATCAATAATAATTAACTGCGGTAAAGGCTGGTCTTCTTCCAGCAAACGCTTATAACGCCGATGCACTACTTCTTCCATAGTAGCAAAATCGTCCGGTCCTTCCACCGTTTTTATGTTAAAATGACGGTAATCCTTTTTACTTGGTTTTCCGTTTTTAAATACTACGCATGCCGCAACTGGGTGTGTTCCTTGTATGTTGGAGTTATCAAAACACTCAATATGCCGTGGCTCTTCACTTAAACGTAAATCCGCTTTCATTTGTGCCATAATACGATTGGCATGTCGATCTGGATCTACAATTTTCATCTGTTTAAAACGCTCCATCCTGTAATACTTAGCGTTTCTTAAGGACAAATCCACAATATGTTTTTTATCACCCAATTTAGGTACGGTTACCTTCACATCCTCACCCAAATCCACTTTAAAAGGCACGTAAATTTCTTTTGAATTGGAGTTGAAGCGTTGACGAATTTCCGTTATTGCCAATTCTAAAAGTGCTTTATCGGTTTCATCCAGCTTTTTCTTCACTTCTAAGGTATGCGAACGAATGATAGAACCATAGGACAGTTGTAAAAAGTTAACATAACCATAACTTTCATCACTCATAATTGAGAACACATCCACATTGCTGATTTTTGGGTTTACAATGGTGGATTTGGCTTGATAATTCTCTAAAACCTCAATTTTCTCCTTTATTTTTTGTGCTTCCTCAAACTGCATATTTTCAGCAAGTGCTTTCATCTGAACCCGAAACTGCGATAAAGAATCCTTGAAGTTCCCTTTAATAATTTCCTTTATGGTCTTGATATTATTATGATATTCTTCCTCGGTTTCCAAGCCTTCACAAGGCCCTTTGCAATTTCCCAAATGATATTCTAAACACACTTTGTATTTCCCTGCCTCTACTTTTTCCTTGCTTAAATTGTAATTGCAAGTTCGTAATGAATACAAGCCCTTTATCAAATCTAGCAGGGTTCTAACCGTTTTCATACTAGTGTAGGGTCCAAAATATTCGCTACCATCTTTAAATACGCGTCGCGTGGAAAACACTCTTGGAAAACGTTCATTTTTAATACAAATCCATGGGTAGGATTTGTCGTCTTTCAACATCACATTATAACGCGGTTGGTACTTTTTTATCAGGTTATTTTCAAGAAGTAATGCATCTGTTTCAGTCTCTACAACTATATGCTTAATTCTAACAATCTTTTTAACCAGAACCCTAGTCTTGCCATATTCATGATTCTTAGTAAAGTAAGAACTTACCCGTTTTTTTAAATTTTTGGCTTTACCAACGTAAATGAGTGTATCATCTTTATCATAATACTGATAAACTCCAGGTTGATTTGGTAGGGTTTTTAGCTGTATCTCTAAGTCCGGGGTATCCATTACCGTAAAGGTATATTAAATAGAGAAAACCTAAAAAATTCCTTACTGTTTTTGTTATATTGCACATAGAATGCAAGTGCCTAGAGTTTTAAGTGTGCTAAAACGCTTAAAGTTATCCCCAATTAACTTGAAAAAACTTTTAACTTAAGACACTTTAAGTGCTTTTATGAACATAGTTATCCTCTCAAGAAACTCAAATTTGTACTCTACCAACCGACTCGTGGAAGAGGGCGAACATCGTGGACATCAAATGGAAGTGATTGACCCATTGAAGTGCGATATTATTATCGAAAAAGAAAAGCCCACTATATTTTACAAGGATCGGTATTTAGATTATGTTGATGCCATTATCCCAAGAATTGGGGCGTCGGTTACTTTTTTTGGATGCGCTGTGGTACGCCAGTTTGAAATGATGAATGTGTTTACTTCGGTAACATCTGATGCCATTATTCGTTCGCGTGATAAACTGCGTAGTTTCCAAAGACTGTCTAAGGCAGGTATCGGTATGCCAAAAACCGTTTTTACGAACTATTCCCGTGATGTTGAAAAAGTACTATCGCATGTTGGTGGCACACCAGTAATTATAAAGCTTTTGGAAGGCACACAGGGCTTAGGCGTAGTTTTAGCTGAAACTAGAAATGCTGCAGAATCTGTTTTGGAAGCGTTTAATGGTTTGCAGGCTCGAGCCTTGGTTCAAGAATATATTGGAGAAGCCAAAGGCGCAGATTTAAGGGCTTTAGTTGTAGATGGACATGTTGTTGGTGCCATGAAACGCCAAGGAAAGGAAGGCGAATTTCGGTCTAACTTACATCGTGGCGGTTCTGCAGAAATTGTCCGACTTACAGAAGCTGAAATAAAGGTAGCAATGAAAGCTTCACGTGCATTAAAACTGCCTGTTTGCGGGGTTGACATGCTACAATCTAATCGAGGGCCGCTACTTTTAGAAGTCAATTCCACACCTGGATTAGAAGGTATTGAAGGCGCCACAGGAAAAAACATTGCAAGAAGTATCATAACCTATATTGAAAGAAATAGACATTAAAGTTTAATTTGAATGACTGCTGAAAAGAAACCCCTTATCATTCTAGGTACTGAAGTACACCCTGGAGAGACTAAAGAAGTAAATTTTGATGTTGCTAACCTGCATACGGCATCCCCCATAGATGTTCCCGTAATTATTAGTCGATCAAAAAAAGAAGGCCCTACCGTTTTGTTTACCGCAGGTATCCATGGTGATGAAGTAAACGGTGTTGAAATTATAAGGCAACTGATTGCTAAAGGCATCAACCAACCGAAGTGTGGTACAATAATTTGTATGCCAGTGATTAATATTTTTGGCTTTATCAATTTGAAGCGCGAGTTTCCTGATGGCCGCGACTTAAATCGAGTATTTCCTGGAAGCACTGGAGGCTCTCTGGCTAGTCGTGTTGCAAATAAACTTATAAAAGAGGTCGTGCCTCATGCCGATTTAATTATTGATTTTCACACGGGAGGCTCAGGGCGGTTTAATGCGCCACAATTACGTTATACAAGAGACCAAAAAAACCTTGACAAACTAGCCGAAGTTTTTGGAGCCCCTTTCGTACTATATTCCAAAAATTTAACAAAATCCTTTAGAACATCATGTACAAAACTCGGTAAGGATTTATTGCTTTTTGAAGGTGGAAAATCATTTCATATTGATGATGTCGTAACCAATTCAGGTGTTAACGGCTCAAAACGTATTTTGAAACATCTGGGCATGCTAAAAACGGTTTTTAAATCCTCCAAACCTAAAAAGAAATGTGTGTTTATTACTAAAAGTAAATGGCAACGCGCTAAATATTCTGGCATGTTCAAAGCTTCAGTACCCGTGGGTTCAAAAGTTGAAAAAGAAGAAATTATAGGTAATATTACCGACCCTTATGGTAAGTTCAACTTTTTTGTAAGAGCCCAAAATTCTGGTTATGTAATTAATGTGAATGAGCTACCTATAGTATATCAAGGCGATGCCCTATTTCATATTTCTACTGAAGTTAAATCATAATCAAAGATGCTAAAAAAAGAACTTCGTAAAAGATATAAAGCACTACGGAACAAGCTTACGGATGAACAGATTGAAGATTACAGTATTGCTATTGCGAATCAGTTTTTAAAGTTACCCATTTGGGACTATTCATTCTATCATATTTTCTTATCCATTGAAGAACAAAAGGAAATCAACACCGACTTTATTTTGAATATTCTATCAGGAAAAGACAAAAATATTCTTGTTTCGAAAAGTGATTTTAAAACCCGAGAAATGACTCATTTTCTCTTGACTGATAATACGGTTATCAAAAAGAATAACTACAATATTCCTGAGCCCGTTGAGGGTATTGAAATCTCCAATGATAAAATTGAAGTAGTTTTTATTCCTCTTTTAGCGTTTGATAAACATGGTAACCGTGTTGGTTACGGCAAAGGGTTTTATGACAAATTTTTAAGCCAATGTAAACCTGAAACAATCAAAATTGGTTTGTCCTTTTTTGAAGCTGAAGATGAGATTAGTGATGTTTTTGTGGATGATGTTGGGTTGGATTATTGTGTATCACCAAATAAATTCTATCAATTCTAATCCTTATTAGAAAAAGCCCGCTTATTAAACACAATCAACATAATAAACCCTGTACTTATTGCCATATCTGCAATATTAAAAACAGGTTCAAAAAAAGTAAAGAATTTACCTCCGTATTTTGGTATCCACTCAGGCAAGTAGCCTTTATACATAGGGAAGTAAAGCATATCAACTACTTTACCGTGTAGCAAGGTATCATAACCGCCTTCTTCAGGTAAAAAGGTTGCAATTTGTCCGATACTATCATTAAAAAAAATACCATAAAATACTGAATCTATAATGTTACCCATGGCGCCTGCAAAAATTAGGGCTACTGCAATTATCAAAACTCTAGAACTTCTCTTTTTGGTAGCACTATATAACCAATACCCTATCCCAACGATAGCAAACACACGAAATAAGGTTAAAAACGTTTTTGCAGTTCTATCAGACATAAAAGGTAAAATATCACTAATACGAGTTCCCCAAGCCATCCCTTCGTTTTCAATGAAATAGATTTTAAACCAACTTAATACTTCAACACTATCATGAAGTGCGAAATGCGTTTTTACATACACTTTACTTATCTGGTCGATAAGTAAAATGATGATGATTAAAATAATGGATTTTTTAAGAGACATTTTATTAAAAAAGAAACGTCTCGTTTTAAAAAGCGAGACGTCTTTGATTTTATCGTTGAATCAGACTACTTCTGCATATTCTTAGCCTCAATACTTAAGGTAGCATGCGGTACTAATTCTAATCTTTTTTTATTGATTAGTTTGCCTGTAACGCGACACACTCCATAGGTTTTATTCTCTATTCTTATTAAAGCATTTTTTAGATCGCGAATAAATTTTTCTTGACGAATAGCCAATTGCGAGTTAGATTCTTTACTCATCACAGCACTGCCTTCATCAAATGCCTTGAACGTGGGTGATGTGTCATCGGTACCGTTGTTGTGGTCGTTCATGTAAGCACTTTTAATCAATTCTAAATCATGTTGTGCTTTTTCAATTTTTTCTTGAATCAATTTTTTGAATTCTGCCAATTCACTATCAGAATATCTAACGTTTGTATTTGAAGCCATAATGTTAATGTTTTGTAATAAATAGTTTGGTATTTACATCATCAAAAGCAATTTCGATACCATTATTTATTTGGTCAATAATTTCAAGTTCTTCGGTTAATGTTTCGGTTTTTATATATTCTATATTGGAGTCTACAGCTTGTTTAATCTGCTCGTCCTTTTGTAATTTTACATCAATTCTGTCGGTTACTTCAAACCCAGAATCTTTTCTTAAATTTTGAATACGGTTTACCAGCTCTCTTGCAATTCCTTCTTTCCTTAACTCATCTGTAATAGTTACATCCAAAGCTACGGTAAGGCTACCTTCATTTGCTACCAGCCATCCTTCAATATCCTGAGAGGTAATCTCAACATCATTGCGTTCTAAAGTAATGTTTTTTCCGTTTATTTCAACGTCAAAATTTCCATTTTGCTCGATTTTGTTAATATCTTCAGATGAAAAGTTCATTACTACACCTGCAATAGCTTTCATATCCTTTCCAAAACGAGGCCCAAGCACTTTAAAATTTGGTTTTATTTTTTTGACCAAAATATCAGAAGCATCTTCCAACAGCTCAATTTCCTTCACATTAACTTCGTGCTTTATTAGATTTGATACCGCCAAAATCTCTTCCCTTTGCTGATTACTATCAATTGGAATCATTATTTTTTGCAGCGGTTGGCGCACTTTAATCTTCTCTTTAGCTCTCAACGATAATACTAAGGAAGATATTGTTTGCGCCGCTTCCATTTTGCGCTCTAAACTTTTATCAACATAAGATGCGTCATATACAGGGAAGTTTGCCAAATGTACACTCTCAAAATCCTCTTTTTTGGTAACCGTATTTAAATCCAAATACAACCTATCCATAAAGAACGGTGCAATTGGCGCGCCTAATTTCGCAATCGTGATCATACAAGTATACAAGGTTTGATACGCTGAAATTTTATCTGTTTGGTAATCGCCTTTCCAAAAACGCCTTCTACTTAATCGCACATACCAATTACTTAAATAATCTTGTGTAAAGTCTGAAATTGCCCTTGCAGCTTTTGTAGGCTCATAATCTGCATAATAGGCATCTACTTTCTGAATTAAGGTATGTAATTCAGATAGAATCCAACGGTCTAATTCTGGACGTTCTTCTAAAGGAATATCAGCTTCAGCATAACTAAATTTATCTAAATTGGTATATAAACTGAAGAACGAATACGTATTATAAAGTGTACCGAAAAATTTACGTTTTACTTCTTCTACACCATCCAAATCAAACTTTAAATTATCCCAAGGATTAGCATTACTAATCATGTACCAACGTGTAGCATCCGCACCGTAAGTACTTAATGTTTCAAATGGGTCTACAGCATTTCCTAAACGTTTGGACATTTTTTGTCCGTTCTTATCCAATACCAATCCGTTAGATACTACATTTCTATATGCAATAGAATCGAATACCATAGTTCCTATAGCATGTAACGTGTAGAACCATCCGCGTGTTTGATCAACACCTTCCGCAATAAAATTTGCTGGGAATGTAACACCATCATCTATAAATTCTTTATTTTCAAAAGGATAATGCCATTGTGCGTAAGGCATAGAACCAGAATCGAACCAAACATCAATTAAATCGCTTTCGCGTTTCATAGGTTGTCCTGACGGAGAAACTAATGTAATCTCATCAACAATATTCTTATGTAAATCTAACTTCGCATAGTTGTCTTCAGCATTGTTTCCTACTTCAAAATCATCAAAAATATCTTTTTCTAGGACTCCAGCTTCCACTGCTTTAGCCATTTCTGATTTTAATTCTTCTACAGAACCTACGCATAATTCTTCTTTACCATCTTCGGTTCTCCAAATTGGTAGTGGAATTCCCCAGTAACGCGAACGTGATAAATTCCAATCGTTTGCGTTGGCTAGCCAATTACCAAAACGTCCTTCTCCTGTACTTTTTGGTTTCCAGTTGATGGTCTGGTTTAATTCGTGCATACGATCTTTAACATCGGTTACTTTGATAAACCAAGAATCTAATGGATAATACAAAATAGGTTTATCAGTACGCCAACAGTTAGGGTAACTGTGCTTATATTTTTCAACCTTGAAGGCTTTGTTTTCTGTTTTTAATTTGATTGCAAGCTCAACATCAACTGATTTTTCAGGTGCTTCACCATCAGTGTAATATTCATTCTTTACATACTTGCCTGCAAGTTCTTTTAATTCTGGCCTAAAACGCCCTTGTAAATCTACAAGTGGCACTAAATTTCCATTATCATCCTTCACTAACATTGGTGGCACCTCAGGAGTAGCTTGTTTTGCCACCAAGGCATCATCTGCACCAAAAGTAGGCGCTGTATGCACAATTCCTGTCCCATCTTCAGTAGTTACGAAATCCCCAGAAATGACTCTAAATGCATTTTCAGGATTATCATTTGGAAGTGCATAGGGCAACAATTGTTCATAAGTTATACCGACTAAATCTTTACCCAGAAATTCTTTAACTACGAAAAACGGAATTTTTTTATCTCCAGATGTATAGTTTAATAATTCTGATTTTTCTTCAACCTTATTGAATTTTCCTGAAAATTGATAGTTCACTAATTTTTTCGCCAAAATCACATTAATCGGCTCAAAAGTGTATTGGTTGTAAGTTTCAACTAAAACATAATCAATTTTAGGACCGACAGTTAAGGCAGTGTTACTAGGTAAAGTCCAGGGTGTAGTGGTCCAAGCTAAAAAGTGAATATCACCTTCATTTTGTAAAAATTCTGGAAGCGAATCTGGTTTTGCTTTAAATTGAGCTACTACCGTGGTGTCAGTTACATCTTGATATGTTCCAGGTTGATTCAACTCGTGGGAACTTAAACCTGTTCCTGCTTTTGGTGAATACGGTTGAATGGTATAGCCTTTATACAACAATTTCTTATCGTATATTTGTTTTAACAACCACCAAACCGATTCCATATATTTAGGCTCATAGGTGATATAAGGGTCGTCCATATCTACCCAATACCCCATTTTCTCCGTAAGATCATTCCACACATCGGTATATTTCATTACCGCCTTTCTACAAGCAGCGTTATAATCTTCAACCGAAATTGTTTTGCCGATATCCTCTTTACTGATGCCTAATTCTTTTTCCACGCCCAATTCAATAGGCAAACCGTGCGTATCCCAACCAGCTTTTCGCTTTACTTGGTACCCTTTCATAGTTTTATAACGTGGAAAAATATCTTTAATAGCTCGGGCTAAAACGTGGTGCACTCCTGGAAGTCCGTTTGCGGATGGCGGCCCTTCGTAAAACACATAAGGTTCGTTGCCTTCTCTTGTGGTTACACTTTTTTCAAAAACATTGTTTTCTTTCCAATAGGTTAGAATGTCGCTAGCCAATTTTGGTAAGTCAAGTCCTTTATATTCAGCAAATTTCGTGCTCATTTATGTGCAATTCTTATAAGTTCGCGAATTTAATGAATTATCACGAAATTGATTTATTTAAAAGAAAAAAAAGCTAAACAAATTGTTTAGCTTTTTTCATCAGTAGTTGGTTATATAGGGTTAATTAATTCTTCACTAATTTTTTAGTAATCACCTCATTACTGTCCATCCTCATCACTGCAATATATGTACCGCTTGTGGTGTTGGGCAGTTCCAGTCCGTTGCCCAGGGCTGTACCGTCCACATCCTGAAGCTCCATGATGGACTGCCCCCTGATGTTGTACAGGGTGAACCGCGTCACATCCCCATTGAGCTGTTTTGCATATAGCCTGTTCTCATCCCTGTCATAGTACACATAGTTCTCCTTTGCTGTTGCCTCATCGGTACCCAGTGTCGTAGATTCCGACTGGAACACGATCTCTAGCCTATCGTTGAACATGCCCTGTGCAGAGATAAAACTATAGGGCTGGCCGTTCCTTAGGTCGAAGTAATCGCCCGTGAGGTTGTCCCTTAGGTAAATTTCCTGATCCTCAGGCATGTTCTCCATATCCGATATCTCTATCTCAAACCCGTGGTCCCCCGATGACCTGAAGTTCAGCGGCACAACCTTGTCCGCCGTTATTTCGCCATAGGCCTGTATGTTCATGTTCTTGCCTTCCATGGAAAGGTTAAGGTCGTTGTTGCTCGCATCGTGGGTCTCCGCATCGTAGCCGTAGTCATAACCGTCCGTGGTCTCTTTACTGAAGCCCAGCAGTAGCTCCCGTTTCGTATCCGGGCCAGTTACCGATCTGAACTCCAAGCGTATCTTCTGGATGCTGTCTTTTAAAGTTTCTGATTTGGATTGATTTGATTTCCCTTTCTTGTTGCCGCCCTTCATGAACACCGAACCATTGCTGTAACTGCCATCGGCATCGGATTCCTTGATGAAGATGCGCTGTCCGTTGTTGAACTCCACATCGCCATCGGCTATGATCTCCGTGATGAAGCCCTGGCCAACCGGTAAATATCGCGTTGGCACCTTGGTGCCCTCAAGTCCACCTGTAGATGCGCCCTCAAGCCCAATGAACTGTGATGCCCTTACGGCCCCAGTTTTGTTTATCTGTGCGTAACCGCCATTGTAGGCATCCAAATTATGAGAATTACCGCTCCATTGCTGCCATAGCTGCAACGTGCCGTCTATCACCCCTACATTATCGTCTATAAACTCATGTACGTCCAGTGCCGATGGGTATGGGTTGCCTAAAAGGAACTCCGTCTTGCTCGTGCCCGCTACCGATCCCGCTCCACCACGGTCCTCAACGGTCACAAGGATGGTCCCGTTGTTGGGCTTGCCCTCAAAAATGTACTGCTGCTCAGACAATGGTACGTCCGTACCCTTCTGCGTGTAGCCCACTCCAGGGCTTATGTTACTGTTCTGGGTAATCTGCGCCCAGTCGTAATAAGTTATACCGTTTATATAGGTGTAAAGCCAATACGTGCTGATGCGGCCACTTGCACCGTAGGACGGCGTAAAGCTAAAGTTGAAACCGGACTCGTCCTTCAGCATGCGTATATTGAACGGTGAGTTGTTTGTGTTGTTGGCAGAGGTATTGTTGTCCCTGTAGCTCGTGGCACGCAAGGTGCCTATCGGCGAGGACCAATAGTTGTACCAATAGGCACTAGGCGTACCTTCTTGCCTTCGTAATATCTTGCCCTGGGATGAGGTCACCAAATCACTTGTCTCCGTCTGTACCAACTGACTGTCTCCCAATAAATCTATAGTGCCGCTTAAACTTAAATACCATGTATTTTCAATAGAATGGTCACTTGCAATTGTTAAAGTTGCTCCAGAATCTACAAGTAAACTTGAAAATGTTATGTCTTCATCAACTGTAACGTCATTTGCTATTTGTACAATACCATGTTCATTAATGGCTGTCTGGTCTTCAATATCCCAAACATCGCCATGTGCCCATGTAGACTGAGAAGACCATGACCCTGAATTTGAAGCCAAATAAGGCATAGGTGCTGTTTGCTCCTGAGCTGTTTCAATATAATTGATATAGAGTAGATTTCCATAGCTTGAATAATCCTCTGTTCTTCCAGTGACAATATTAGTCATCGGGTAATAGGCAATCAAATTGCTCCATGGTATGGTATTACTTGTACTGGTGTCGTGTATTGGCTTAATAACCATTTTACCTCTCACAACTCCTCCACTTTGTTCTATTTCTTGATATACCATTTGACTGATTTGACTGGATACAAGTGCTATATCAAACACCCTTATCTCATCAATATCACCTTTGAAATACAATTGGTCGGCAACACCCTCCGTAGAAAGTCTACCTACTTCAAAATTACCATTTGAATTTTCTGTATTTTCGATTACAGCCCCTGTATTGCTAACATTTGCAGAATTAAGTGCTTTACCATCAACATAAATTTGAACCAGACCAGTTGAACTATCATATGTCCCTGTAACATGATGCCACTCATTGAGATTAATAGCACTACATGAAACCGTTACCTCTGTATTTCCCTGGGTTTTTACAGTAAATTTTGGAGTGTTTCCATTTTCTAACCATAGTTTACATCCTGAGTCCTCTCCAACTATGACCATATCTGTTGTGTTACCTGTATC
The DNA here is from genome assembly GCF_004310325.1 of Hyunsoonleella flava. Lineage (GTDB taxonomy): Bacteria > Bacteroidota > Bacteroidia > Flavobacteriales > Flavobacteriaceae > Jejuia > Jejuia flava. The sequence goes on along the minus strand of NZ_SIRT01000007.1, from coordinate 61,596 downwards.
TGACTTTACCCAAGCCATTATGGTAACTGCACTTAATCCATCAATAAAAGCATCTCTGGATAAATAATCATCAACACCGTCAAAATCTATAGATGCAATTGGGGGTGGGTTAGGGCTAAATAAGTCTCTATAATCTAAATCTCCTCCAGACATTAAATCTCCATCGTTATCAGGTAGAATGGATAAATCTGTTGGATCTTCAATATCTTCGTTTACATCCCAATTTACGTCATTAACAACTGTTGTTTCAAATGCATCATCCAATCCATCATTATCTGTATCAGTACCAGTAGTAGTATTTGCCATACCATTTTCCTGTATATCATTATAGTTGTCATTATCAGAGTTTAAATCAATAAAATCTGGCACTTTATCATTATCTGTGTCTTCTGGATATATTCCAGCTCCATATGCTAAATCTATCCCCGTTACGGGATCAATAGTTCCAGTAGGTAAAATGTAGCCAATAGTTGGTTGCCCTTCAACATTATCAGGAATACCATCATCATCTGCATCTAAATCTAAATGATTAAAAAGTCCGTCATTGTCTGTATCCTCTCCTCGAACAATATTTAAAGAATTAGCATTGAAATCTAAAAATTGACATTGTGTAAATGACATACCAAATTGTCTTGTTGAGCCATATGTTCCTGTTTTTATAGCTTGCATGCGCATGGTAAAGGAATTACCAACAAATTGATAATAAGCTCTTAATACTCTTAACGTAGAAAAACCAGGTCCTTCTTGTAAACCTGATGCACTTATCTGTATATCTCCTGCACCTAAATCCAACACCTCTAAAGATGAAGGGTTATCGATACCATAAGCAGCCGCATCATGATAAACCACTGATTCTTTTAACCCACCGCTTCCGTCGCAGTCCCAGGTTATTCCATTAACTCGAAAAATCTCAGATGATGGTGTGGTGGTTCCAGCATCTACAATTGTAAACCTAAAAGTCGCACCTGGTTTTCCAGTTGCTGCTGCGGCAAATGTTAATTCCGTTTGTAAATAGGTTGGGTTGTCTACTGTATCATTATCTATGTTTGAAATAGAAGTACCCGTTAATTCCGTAATTTCCATTAATACATCGTACCCTTGAATGGAATTACCAAACCTATAAACTGCTCCAACAGTATCTATTGGCCCAGAACTCGCTGCAGCATCATAAACACCATTTTCAAATGCCAATTCTGGCAATGTACATTCAAATCTGTTTTCTCCCAGGTTTTCAATAGAATCTGGAATACCATCGTTATCATCATCATAATCCAAATTGTCTATTATACTGTCGCCATCTGTATCTGGCTGTGCACTACAAGTAGCATCCCCCCCAGACACATTAAAGTATATATTTTGCCCTGTAGTATTTGCGCCGCTACCGTTATTGTTTATAACCTCGGTACCAGCTACTGAAACTGAAACATAACTGGAACTATCCCACCCGTCGTTTGCTATATCATATAATTTGATGTAGTAGTTATTACCATTTGCAACACAGCCTAAATCATATTTGGACCCATAATCTCCTGTTGGTCCTTGTTGAGAAGTTACATAGCATTGATTGTCATCACATATGGTAGCAATTAAGTCGTTTGAAGTATTATATACCTCAAGTTTATTTTCGTAGGCATCATTATCCCACACCACAATTATTTGCACATCGGAATATTGCGAGAAACAAAAGTTAAACGCAAAACATACCAAAAACAGACTGAAAAGTAGTTTTAGTTTCATAATTAATAGATTTGGGCAAATCAAAATTACCTTATTACCAAGTAGTTATACGTTTTTTTCGTTTAACTTTTAAAAAAATCTTTTAACTACAGTTTTATCGTTGAAATGCATAATAATTTGCATTGTTATTCTTTTTTTATGGTTTCACTAATTTTTTAGTAATCACCTCATTACTGTCCATCCTCATCACTGCAATATATGTACCGCTTGTGGTGTTGGGCAGTTCCAGTCCGTTGCCCAGGGCTGTACCGTCCACATCCTGAAGCTCCATGATGGACTGCCCCCTGATGTTGTACAGGGTGAACCGCGTCACATCCCCATTGAGCTGTTTTGCATATAGCCTGTTCTCATCCCTGTCATAGTACACATAGTTCTCCTTTGCTGTTGCCTCATCGGTACCCAGTGTCGTAGATTCCGACTGGAACACGATCTCTAGCCTATCGTTGAACATGCCCTGTGCAGAGATAAAACTATAGGGCTGGCCGTTCCTTAGGTCGAAGTAATCGCCCGTGAGGTTGTCCCTTAGGTAAATTTCCTGATCCTCAGGCATGTTCTCCATATCCGATATCTCTATCTCAAACCCGTGGTCCCCCGATGACCTGAAGTTCAGCGGCACAACCTTGTCCGCCGTTATTTCGCCATAGGCCTGTATGTTCATGTTCTTGCCTTCCATGGAAAGGTTAAGGTCGTTGTTGCTCGCATCGTGGGTCTCCGCATCGTAGCCGTAGTCATAACCGTCCGTGGTCTCTTTACTGAAGCCCAGCAGTAGCTCCCGTTTCGTATCCGGGCCAGTTACCGATCTGAACTCCAAGCGTATCTTCTGGATGCTGTCTTTTAAAGTTTCTGATTTGGATTGATTTGATTTCCCTTTCTTGTTGCCGCCCTTCATGAACACCGAACCATTGCTGTAACTGCCATCGGCATCGGATTCCTTGATGAAGATGCGCTGTCCGTTGTTGAACTCCACATCGCCATCGGCTATGATCTCCGTGATGAAGCCCTGGCCAACCGGTAAATATCGCGTTGGCACCTTGGTGCCCTCAAGTCCACCTGTAGATGCGCCCTCAAGCCCAATGAACTGTGATGCCCTTACGGCCCCAGTTTTGTTTATCTGTGCGTAACCGCCATTGTAGGCATCCAAATTATGAGAATTACCGCTCCATTGCTGCCATAGCTGCAACGTGCCGTCTATCACCCCTACATTATCGTCTATAAACTCATGTACGTCCAGTGCCGATGGGTATGGGTTGCCTAAAAGGAACTCCGTCTTGCTCGTGCCCGCTACCGATCCCGCTCCACCACGGTCCTCAACGGTCACAAGGATGGTCCCGTTGTTGGGCTTGCCCTCAAAAATGTACTGCTGCTCAGACAATGGTACGTCCGTACCCTTCTGCGTGTAGCCCACTCCAGGGCTTATGTTACTGTTCTGGGTAATCTGCGCCCAGTCGTAATAAGTTATACCGTTTATATAGGTGTAAAGCCAATACGTGCTGATGCGGCCACTTGCACCGTAGGACGGCGTAAAGCTAAAGTTGAAACCGGACTCGTCCTTCAGCATGCGTATATTGAACGGTGAGTTGTTTGTGTTGTTGGCAGAGGTATTGTTGTCCCTGTAGCTCGTGGCACGCAAGGTGCCTATCGGCGAGGACCAATAGTTGTACCAATAGGCACTAGGCGTACCTTCTTGCCTTCGTAATATCTTGCCCTGGGATGAGGTCACCAAATCACTTGTCTCCGTCTGTACCAACTGACTGTCTCCCAATAAATCTATAGTGCCGTTTAGCTCAAGGTAGTTAGATACATTCAGCTGTAAATCTTCTGTCCCATTACCAACGGTAAAGATAATATCTGAGTTATCTGACCAGTCTTTTTCATCAACAATTACCGTCAATGCATGTATTCCTTCCAGAGCACCAGGGCTACTGGGCTGACTTAAAGATGTAGTAAGCGTTACGCTGTTTCTTAGATGATATATGCCCCATGTATAATTTTCATCTGAATTGGAAGTATTTTGAGATAATTCGTCTCCAGGTAACGCCCATACGTTTCCATGCAACCATGTACTCTTGTCATGCCAGTTTCCAGCTTGTACTGTTGTAAATGGCATTGGAGCTGTTTGGTCTTGCAAAGTAGTAATATTATGCAGCATCGCTGAATTATTGTTACCTGAAACATCAGGTAATGTAGCACTTACAACATCTGTCATAGGGTAGTATAACTCTAAATCGCTCCAATTACGTGAGCATACCTGACCAGGAGTGACCGCCCCTTTCAAAACACCTCCGTCATTCTCAATTTCTTGAAATACTATTTCTTGAATCTCTTCTTCAGAAAGCAATGTATTAAAAACACGTACTTCATCAATACATCCATCATAGTAAACAGAGCTACTTTCGTTTTCTCTACCTAACATAAATTTTTCAGATTGTCCAGTTAACTCACTATAAAACCCTACTATGTCGTGTCCTCCAGGATATCCTAGGTTGCGTGTATGTACCCATTTTCCATCAATAAACATGCTCGCCTCATCATTAACAAAATCAACAGTAGCAGTTACATGTCTCCATATGCCTTGTTTTAATCCGTTTGATCTTGAAAAATTTGATGTATGCGAGCCTCCTACTGAAGTTTTAAACCTTCCTGAAAACTCTAATTTAGACCCTGTTGCTTTTAATTCTAAAGCATTATCTTCTCCAAAAAGAAAAACTGTAGAGGTGTCTCCGTCACTTAAATCGTTCTTTATCCACCCCATTACAGTAACACCATTAGTATTACTCTCGCTAAAGTTCGACATCAATTCTGTACCAACTACGTAATCATCAACGCCGTCAAAATCTATGGTAGCTATTGACGGTGGATTTACATTGAATATATCTCGATAATCTAAATCACCGCCTGTTGTTAAATCGCCATTAGTATCTGGTAAAATACTTAAATCTGTAGGGTCGTCAATATCTTCGTTTACATCTAAATTAACATCATTAATCCCATTTGTTTCAAAAGCATTATCTAATCCATCATTATCTGAATCAGTACCTATAACTGAATTAGCCATACCGTTCTCTTGTATATCTGGAATACCATCATTATCACTATCAGTATCTAAATAATCTGGTGTTCCATCACCATCTGTATCTTCAGGAGTCATTCCTGTTCCATAATTATCCCACAATCCAGCATAAGGACCAGATGTATTAACTGTTCCACTTGGTTCCAAATACCCTGAAGTTGTTTGAATTTCTATATTATTAGGAATACCATCATTATCAGAATCAATATCTATTGGGGGCACACATACTAAACTATACGCAAACGTGTCTAAACCATGCGGCTCATGAGTACTAATTATTAATTGTCCAGAAATAACTATATGTCTAATTGAAACTTTACTCATTCCAGAATTCGATGTAATACCAAAAGTATTTTCAATATTTTGTCCAGCTATTACAGAAGTTTTTAAAACCCCATCAGCATCATATAAATTTATTGCCCCAACTGCATCATCTCCTATAAAATTATCATTAAAATAACCTACTAAATTACCATCAACATAAATCTCATAACTATTAACAGTTCCATTACCTGTAGTATCGAAAATATCAATCATATCAAAACTAAAAGAGCGGACTGGTGTTGTGAAATTAATATTTACAGTGTAGTAATCCCCTGCTTGAGCTCCAGTTTCTGGGTACACATAAACACCTTGACCAGAATTACCTGATATAAACCCTCCAGAGGTTGTTGTCCTCAAAACTGCTATTCTTGGAGAAGTGGTTCTACGATAGTAATTAGACTCAAAGTCTATTGTACCATTTGCAAATGTTCCAACACTTGTATTAGCACTTCCTGCTGTCCATGAACTACCTGGGAAACTATAGTCACTTGAACCATTTAGAACAATTAAAGCCTCTCCTTTAGAATAAACCTCTTGTTGAAAACCAGATTCTTGATACCCCAAACCATTAGTATTATTACCAATAGTAAAAATATTTAAACCATTTTTAGACCAAGTTACAGCATCTCCTTGTGGTGAAGCAGCTCCAGATAAAGGGGGACAAGTTGAAGTATCAATAATACCATCATTATTGTTATCTACATCAAAAGCATCTGCCACTCCATCATTATCGACGTCTTGTCCTTTTGCAATTTGAGGAAGAGATAATAATCCTATAAGCAGAATTATTAATTGTAATTTTAATTTCATAATTAATAGATTTGGGGCAAATCGAATTAATTTTATTTTAAATACTTAAACAGTTCAATATTAAGTACTAGATAACAAGCCAAAACTCGCCACATAATTTTATATAAAATGGATTAACGTGTGAAATAATACCTTGAGGGAAGAGTGTAAAATTATTTCACATATAAGTATAGCAATACCTATACCAGCGACAAATCTAGATTAAATTATCGACAAAAGCAACAAAAAATCGGACAAAAAGCGTGTTTTTGTCGATAAACAATGAATGATACGTTAATTTCTGAAAGATAAATTCAAACCTTATTCTTTAGATTATGATATCTACTAAATCCTCAATTTTAGAAATTAATTGAATTTTTATAGATGTATTTTTAAGTGAAATCTTATTGTATTTAGAAACAAAAATAGTAGAAAACCCTAATTTTTCTGCCTCTAAAATACGTTGTTCAACACGTTGTACTGGACGAATTTCTCCCGATAAACCAACCTCAGCGGCAAAACAAAAATCGTTCTGTAATGCTTCATCTTCATTTGAAGAAAGAATGGCCGCAACCACTGCTAAATCTATGGCGGGATCGTCAACAGTAATGCCACCCGTAATATTCAAAAACACATCTTTTGCTCCTAGACGAAAACCAGCGCGTTTTTCTAAAACCGCCAATAGCATATTTAACCGTTTTGCATTAAATCCTGTGGCACTACGCTGCGGAGTACCGTAAACCGCAGTACTTACCAGTGCTTGGATTTCTATCATTAACGGACGCATGCCTTCCAAAGTAGCTGCAATGGCGTTACCCGATAGTTCTTCATCTTTTTTAGAAATTAAAATTTCTGATGGGTTTGAGACCTCTCTAAGCCCTGACCCTTGCATTTCGTAAATACCCAATTCGTTTGTAGATCCAAATCGGTTTTTATGCGCTCTTAAAATCCTAAATACATAGTTCCTATCACCTTCAAATTGTAGCACCGTATCTACCATGTGTTCTAAAATCTTAGGTCCAGCAATATTTCCGTCTTTAGTAATATGCCCAATTAAAATAACAGGTGTAGCCGTTTCTTTAGCAAACTTTATCAGTTCGGTAGTACATTCCTTTATTTGTGAAATACTTCCAGAAGAGGATTCCACATAATCACTATGTAATGTTTGAATAGAATCAACGATAACGATATCTGGTTCTAATGCCTCTATTTGTTTGAATATATTTTGAGTTTTGGTCTCAGTGAGAATGTAGCAATTATTGTTTTCAGGATTAATACGTTCGGCACGCATCTTAATTTGTTTCTGACTTTCTTCTCCAGAAACGTAAAGTGTTTTATACGGTAGTTTTAATGAAATTTGAAGCAATAAAGTACTTTTGCCTATTCCAGGTTCACCTCCTAATAATGTTAACGAACCTGGGACAATCCCTCCGCCTAAAACTCTATTAAACTCATTATCTAAACTGTTTAATCGCGCTTCTTCAGAAACATCAATCTCTTTTATTCGCAATGGTTTAGAAACTCTTTTTTTAGCATTAGATGTTGTCTTCCAATCACTTTTTTCTGGTTTTTGCAATACCTCTTCGGCAATGGTGTTCCATTCTTTGCAGGCATTGCACTGCCCTTGCCATTTCCCATATTGCGCACCACAATTCTGACAAAAAAATGTTGTTTTTACTTTTGCCATAGCTAGTACCCGAAATCTTCTTTTATGGCATCGGCCAACTCCAAAACTTTATCTTTTGTTATTCCGGCAATTTCATCTAAAGTATATGCAGACTGGTAGGTTTTCATTGCTTTTTTTGGCTCTCCATTTTCTTCGTAAAATCGTCCTATATAATAATTTCCAAGTAAAGTTTTAGGGTATTGCTTTCTCGCCAGTTTTCCAAGAGCTTCATAATATTCAAATAATTCATTCTTTTCAATAGCAGCTGCAATCGCTCTAAAATCGTTTATAAGAATTGGTTTTTCTATGCCAAACAACTCGTTTATGGCTTGATACTTTTCTTCTAAATATAACACAGGAGAGATTTCCAATTCTAAAATTTCATCTTTATACTCTTTTTTGCTGATGGGTTGAAATACCTTAAAAATATTTTGAAGTGCATTTGGGATAGCATGTGCGGGCGCAGAATAATGTGTAGCATTTTCAAAGCTGTTGAAACTGTATGATACATTGTCATTTTCTAATGCGGATAAATCCGTGTGCAACGCTTCAGACATTTGCTTTAACGATTTGCTGTCTCCTTCAGCATTGGCCAAATAATAAAATAATTTAGACTCTAACTTAGATAAACTTTCAGGAATATATTCAAGCATATTAGGAGCTAATTCTGGACTAACCACGATATAACCTTGAAACAATGGCTTAGATTTTAAAAGATAGTAATTGATAAAATTTGCTGTATTACCATGACCAACGGCTACCCTAAAATTTGCAGTTCTGTAATTGGTTTCAATGTAAGGCACAAGCTCCATCCCTAAAAATTCAAAAAAGGCAGCTCCAGTTTCTACTGGAAGCGAATTTTGCTCTGAATACAAGCAGTCATCGTAACGCGTATCAACCTGATTAACCCCAACAACAATAGCTTCTGGCATATCTTCCCAATAGGAGTAATAATCTACATTGCCAGCTACTGCTTCAAATAAATAATCACCATCCAGCACAATAAAGATGGGATAACTCTTTTCTTCATTCGAGTTATATCCTCTAGGTAATTGAATTTTGATTTGTCTTTCTTCCCCTAATTTTGAAGACTGAATAGTTTCATATTTTACCTGTGCATTTATTGTGAAACAGAACAACAATAAAAAAACAAGACCAAGAGTTTTTTTCATCATGATAGCGTTTGAGATTTACAAGGGCAAGGTAATAAATTAAGATAGAGATTAAAAGCAAATATAAAATACCTATGCTGTCTTTTTTCTATTGAAAATGGGAAGGTAAATTAAAGACAGTCCTCCAAAAATGATAATCAACAAGGTTTGAGAACCCCACATAATCCAACCAAAGGCACGACTAGGGTCGTCCGGAAGATTAAATAGAGAGAACGCCAACACTATAGCTTCAGGATAAGAACCTATACCGCCATTAGTTGCCGCAATACTGAAACTTGCTGCTATAAAACCTATTAAAATAGCTGCAAAAGGAACATTGCTTGTTTCATCTAAAGCAAAAGATGTCACATAAAACATAAGGACGTACATCCCCCAAATAAAGAGTGTATGAAAAATAAATGCCCATTTCTTCTTCATTTTAAAAATACTTAGAGCGCCTTCAACCAAACCATTTACAAAGCTTTTGATTTTTAAAGCAATTTTTGATGCGCTTTTTTTAACGTATCTGAAAAAGAAAACGAGAAGTACCAAAACTCCTATCGCAGCTATTGCAATTTTTGAGGGGTCAAATTTTTCAACTAAAAAGCCATAGATAAAATCGAATTGCAGAAATAATGTTACGGCAATAATCCCCAGCATTACAATCATATCTGCGATACGTTCTGCCACTATGGTTCCAAAACCCTTTTCAAACGGCACCCCTTCATAATTTGTTAAAATTGATGCCCGTGCCACCTCTCCTGCTCTGGGAATTGTATAATTAATTAAATAGGTTGCAAAGACAGCCATGATACTGTTGCCTAATTTGATATTATAGCCCATAGGTTCTAACTGAAACCGCCAACGGTAAGCTCTTGATAAATGACTGAGCAAACCAAAGAAAACGCCTAAGAGAATATAGGTATAGTCGGCTTCTTCAAAATACTCAATAAGCTTTTCAATTGAAATTTGAGACAATGAATACCAAACCAAAAACACTCCCAATAATAGTGGGAGTGCAATAGTTAATATTCTTTTTATTTTAGGGTTCAACCTTTTATTTTAACAAGTTTGTGGTTTCATCAGGAAATACCAAAGATGGTTTAAACACTTTTGCATCTTCAATGTCCATGAACGCATAGGTTATCAGTATTAAAGTATCTCCAACCGAAACCTTCCTAGCAGCAGCGCCGTTTAAGGTAATCTCTCCACTTTTTCGTGGCCCTGGAATACAGTAGGTTTCTAAGCGCTCTCCGTTATCGTTATTAACAATTTGAACTTTTTCACCTTGTATAATATTAGCAGCATCCATTAAATCTTCATCAATAGTGATACTACCTATATAGTTGAGTTCTGCACCCGTGCATTTAACTCTATGAATTTTAGATTTTACTACTTGAATTTGCATGTGGCAAAGGTAATTAATTTAATGCGATATTATCAATAAGTCTAATCTCGCCAGCATATGCAGCTATAAATGCTCTATACTTTTTTTTGTTTGATTTTCGTTTCACTGGTTTTAGGGTTGATGTGTTGGCTATTATAAAATATTCTAACTCCAACAAATCGTGCTTTTTAAACTGATAATCAACCCATTCCGTTACTTTACTAGCACTTTTTGTGCCAAATTTTGTTTTGGCAGTTTTTAACGTTTTATAGATAAAAGGTGCAGCAGCCAAATACTCAGGTTTTAGTCTTGTATTTCGCGAGCTCATGGCTAAACCATTGGCTTCTCGGTGAATTTTACAACCAATAATTTTTACAGGTAATCGGGCCTTTTCAACAAGTTTTCTAATAATTTGGAGTTGTTGAAAATCCTTTTCTCCAAAATAGGCTTTATTTGGTTTTACGATTTCGAAAAAGCGCTTCACAATGGTACCAACACCATCAAAATGCCCGTGGCGAAATTTACCTTCCATTTCAAATTCCAAGCCATCAAAATCAAACGCTTCTGATTCAGTCTTGCCTTCATAAATATCATCCACTGTTGGTGCATAAACAATTATGGCATCCTTACTCACCGTTTTCAGTAATTCTACATCTTTTTCTAGGGTTCTTGGGTACTTATCTAAATCGGTTTTATTGTCAAACTGAGTTGGGTTCACAAAAATACTAACTACCACTAGATCGTTTTCCTTTAAAGCCCTAATTACCAGTTGTAAATGGCCTTCGTGTAGCGCTCCCATAGTCGGCACCATCCCAACAGATAATGCCTCGGATTTTAATGCTTCAATCGCACTACTGATTTTATTTTTTTCAGTGTAAATCTTCACTTTTTTACAAAAATTAATGCGTGCAAACTTAAGATTTTACGGGGACTTTGCATAAAATTTTGTACTTTTGCGTGTTTTTATTTTTGAATCTTCAAAAGCAAACCATATATGAAAGATAAGAGGATATTGTATGTATCATCTGAAGTAGTGCCTTATTTACCTGAAACTGAAATTTCTTCAATGTCATTCGAGGCTCCGAGAATGGTTAACCAACAAGGTGGTCAAATTAGAATTTTTATGCCAAGATATGGCAATATTAATGAAAGAAGACATCAATTACATGAGGTTATTAGATTATCAGGAATCAATCTTATAATTAATGATTTGGATATGCCTCTAATTATAAAAGTAGCATCCATACCAAAAGAACGTATTCAGGTTTATTTTATTGATAATGATGAATATTTTAAGAGAAAAGCAACCTTGACCGACGAAAACGGAGAGTTGTTTTCGGATAATGATGAACGTGCCATTTTCTTTGCAAAAGGTGTAATAGAAACAGTGAAGAAACTTAATTGGTCTCCAGATATTATACACATACATGGATGGTTAGCGTCATTATTACCTCTATACTTAAGAGAATATTATAAAGATGAGCCTCTTTTTAATGAGAGTAAAATAGTTACTTCAGTATACAATCAAAGTTTTAACAATACGTTAAACAAAGATATGGTCAATAAGATTAAATTTGACAACATAAATGAAGAAGCTATAAAGCCGTTAGAAGAGCCAACATACAATAATCTTATGCAAGTTGCTGTGGATTACTCTGATGCTTTAATTATGGGTTCTGAAGTTTTACCAGAAAATTTAGAAAAGTATATTAAAGATTCCAACAAACCAGTATTGGAATACAAAAGTAAAGATGAATTTGGGGAAGCCTACACACAGTTTTTTAACACTGAAGTCCTAGGTTAGTACACCAAATCGTCTCTGTAGAGATTTATGAAGAAGATATTTAAAGCCCCAAGCTGTGCTATTACCCTGTTTGTTTTTATACTAGCCGCAGTAAGTTGTGATAGCGAATACAGCTCTATTGAAAGTGATGTTTTAGGAGAGAATAATTTTAATTTTGATGCAAATCAGCTAGAAATACCTATCAAAACCTACAATAAAAATTTGTCAGGGCAACAAATTAATGGTTTAACTGGTTACTTACTTGGTTATTTTAATGACCCTATTTACGGAGAAACCACCGCAAGTATTGTTACACAGGTATTGCCATCAAGTTTTCAAACAAATACGGCAACCATGTTTGGCACAAACCCTGTGATTGAGTCTGTTACGTTAACCATACCTTATTTCAGTTCGCAAATAAGTGTAGATGCAGATGGAAAACCTTCATACCGTTTAGATTCCCTGTTTGTTAAGAACAATGATCCAGAAAATATTAAGCCTATAAATATTAAGGTTTATGAGAACACTTATTTCTTACGAAACTTTAATCCAAACGATCCAGAAAGCAATTCTCAAAACTATTTCTCTAAAGCTGATGCATCCATAAACAATACTGATAATTTTGCTAAAATTGAAAGTTCAACAATTAATTTTGATGAGCACTTAGGTCAATTGTTTTATAGTAGCACTTTTACCATATCTCCCGCTGCTAGGGAATTAAAAACTGGTACAGGTACAGATGCTACAACTTCTTATTTACCACCGGCTTTGGAACTTGAATTAGCTACCTCTCCAGAAAGCAAAACACGGTGGAAGTCATTAATATTAGATCAAGCAGGTTTGCCTACACTAAGTAATTCAAACAATTTTCTAAACCATTTTAGAGGTTTGTATTTAAAAGCCCAATCCATAGGAGCTGATGGAAGCATGATACTATTGAATTTTTTGGATAGTGGAGCTACTATAACAATAAACTATTCCAGTGAAGATGGAGATGATGCTGACAACGAACGAGATACTGGAAGCTATGTTTTAAATTTTAATGGTAATAGATTGAATACATTTATAAATAACTATAATTCCTTATTACCTACTACACCAAACACTACAGAAGGCGACGAAAACCTATATTTAAAGGGTACCGAAGGCTCTATGGCTGTTATTGAACTATTTAATGGTGCCGGTAATTGCGGTAGTAGCGCTCTTGAATGTTTTAAAGAGTTTTTTAGAAAAACAGATGAAAACGGCAATGTTTTAGACCCAGTAAATGAGCAATACCAACTTAAAAGACTCATTAACGAAGCGCATCTTGTTATTTATGAGGATGAATCTTTCATAAAACCAGATGATCCCAAAGACCCTAATGGTGAAGATTATCATAGACACGACAGATTATACCTGTATAATTTAGAAAACAACGCCCCTATTTTAGATTATAATACGGATGTTACAGCAGATGCCAGCAATCCTTTAGGTTCTAGAGTCTTTAGCTTAGGTCAGAGAATCACTGACGATAATGGTGCGTCTAGATACAAATTGAAAATTACAGATTTATTAAATACAATCTTGATAAGAGATATTGATGTTACTAAACTAGGACTAGTACTTACTAATAATGTTAATGTTAATTTAAATTCTGAGTTACTAAACAGTACAGATGATGTTACTGGTATTCCTTCCACAGCTGTTATTACACCAAGAGGAAGCGTACTACATGGCAGCAATACCACAGCTACCACAACTGATGGTACTAGTAAAAAATTACGCTTAGAAGTATTTTATACAGAATCTCAGTAACGCAACAAGTCCTAGAAAGACTAATTTTAGAATCTAATTGCAAGCTGAATCGGTTTTTATCGTGTAAAATAACACGTTTATATAAATATTACAGGTTATCAGTATTTATTTTTCATATTTGTAATCAATTAAATAACCCTAAAATCAAATAAGAAACTATGTGTGGAATTGTTGGATATATAGGACACAGAGAAGCATACCCAATTGTTATAGAAGGACTAAAAAGATTAGAATACCGGGGATACGACAGTGCAGGCATTGCCCTATTCGATGGTACGGATTTAAAAGTATCCAAAACCAAAGGTAAAGTTTCTGACTTAGAGGAGCGCGTGGAAACCCAAATTTCCAAATCTGGAAACCTAGGTATTGGGCATACGCGTTGGGCTACCCATGGTGTGCCAAATGATGTGAACTCACATCCTCATGTTTCTAATTCGGGTGACCTTGTAATTATCCACAATGGTATTATTGAGAATTACGAGTCTCTAAAAAAAGAGCTTATCAAAAGAGGATACACGTTTAAATCAGATACAGATACTGAAGTACTTATAAATCTTATAGAAGAAGTTAAGACTATAGAAGGAGTTAAATTAGGTAAAGCAGTTCAAATTGCTTTAAATCAAGTTGTTGGAGCATATGCAATTGCCGTATTTGACAAAAACAAACCAGAAGAAGTTGTGGTGGCACGCCTAGGAAGTCCACTTGCGGTTGGTATAGGCGAGGATGAATTCTTTATTGCGAGTGATGCTTCTCCGTTTATAGAATATACTAAAAATGCGATTTATCTTGAGGATGAAGAAATGGCTATTATTAGATTCCATAAAGGTATTAAGGTCAGAAAAATAAAGGACGATTCTTTAGTTGACCCATACATCCAAGAACTTCAGTTAAACTTGGAGCAAATTGAAAAGGGAGGCTATGAACATTTCATGCTAAAAGAAATCCATGAGCAGCCAAAAGCTATAACTGATACATTTAGAGGGCGATTGTTAAGAGATGAAGCCATCATAAAAATGGGCGGAATTGAAGACAACATGAAAAAGTTCCTCAATGCTAATCGCATCATAATTGTAGCCTGTGGAACGTCATGGCATGCAGGACTAGTGGCTGAGTACATTTTTGAAGATTTAGCACGAATTCCTGTGGAAGTGGAGTATGCATCAGAATTCAGGTATAGAAACCCAGTTATTACAGAAAATGATGTACTTATAGCAATCTCACAATCTGGAGAAACTGCAGACACGTTAGCCGCAATTAAAATGGCAAAGTCCAAAGGTGCATTTGTATTTGGCGTATGTAACGTTGTGGGATCCTCAATTGCCAGAGAAAGTGATGCAGGAGCTTATACGCACGCTGGTCCTGAAATAGGGGTTGCATCTACCAAAGCATTTACAACACAAATTACAGTTTTATCACTAATTGCATTACGTCTTGCTAGAGCAAAAGGCACTATTTCAAGTTCTGATTTCCGTCGCTATTTATTAGAAATGGAAATGATTCCTGAAAAAGTAGAAAAAGCTTTAGAATCTGATGCACATATCCAAGAAGTTTCTGAAATTTATAAAGACGCCGCTAACTTCTTATATCTAGGTAGGGGCTATAATTTCCCTGTTGCACTTGAAGGCGCATTAAAATTAAAGGAGATATCATATATTCATGCTGAGGGCTATCCTGCAGCAGAAATGAAACACGGACCAATAGCACTAATTGACGAAAATATGCCAATAGTAGTTATAGCTACTAAGGCAGAACACTATGACAAAGTAATTAGTAATATTCAAGAAATTAAATCTAGAAAAGGTAAAATCATAGGAGTAATAACCGAAGGGGACACCATAGTTAGAGATCTTGCAGACCATGTAATTGAGGTACCTGATACGATCGAAGCTTTATCTCCATTATTAACAACTATTCCGCTGCAATTATTATCATACCATATTGCAGTAATGTTAGATAAAAATGTGGATCAGCCACGTAATCTCGCAAAATCTGTTACTGTAGAGTAATATTTTTCTGAATGAAGTGATAAATCAAAACCTTTATTCTATTTTATTTATCCTTATTTTTCGCACTATTTTTTTATTAAAAGTGTAAATTTTAATGCATTTTTTTATTAAAATGTACTATGCGCGCATAATTTTTTCATATTTTTAGCGCGAACTTGCTTATTTATAATAGTAGGCTAACTCCTAAAAAAACTAATTTTAATAGATGAAAACAATTCTAAAACTTACTTTGTTTTTGTTTTGTGCTGTATCATACACACAAACAACAATCTCGGGAACCGTTAAAGATGATAGCGGTCAACCCATCCCAGGCGCCAACGTTATAATAGTTGGCACCACTACTGGAACAGTTACAGATTTTGATGGTGGTTTTACTTTAACTACAAATCAAAACCCACCCTTTACTGTTCAAGTGAGTAGTGTTGGCTTTGAATCATTTTCACAAGAAATAACGTCCAATAGTCAAAATATTGATGTTATTCTTAATGAAGGAACAGCTCTAGATGAAGTTGTTATTTCAGCCTCAAGAACTCCAGAGCGAATTTTTGAATCTCCAGTCACCATTGAAAGGTATGGTCTCAAAGCAATTAAAAATACTGCCTCGGCTGAATTCTACGACGGACTGGAAAACCTAAAAGGCGTTGATATCAACACTAACAGTTTAACGTTTAAATCTATCAACACAAGGGGTTTTGCAACTTTCGCAAATACACGTTTTATGCAACGTGTGGATGGAATGGATAATGCCGCTCCTGCACTAAACTTCCCCCTTGGTAATTTGCTTGGTATGGTTGAGACGGATGTACAAAGCGTAGAGTTACTCCCTGGAGCAGCCTCTGCTTTATACGGTGCCAATGCGTTTAACGGTATTTTATTTATGACAAGTAAAAACCCTTTTGACCACACAGGGATTAGCGGTTATATTAAAGGAGGCGTTACATCACAAGAAGCTGCTGGAAATAATGAGTATAAAGACTATGGCATAAGAGCCGCACATAAGTTTAGTGATAAATTTGCGGCAAAAGTAAACTTTAGCTACTTACAAGGTACGGATTGGGTTGCAAATGACACCAGAGGTAAAGATAGAAGCAACACATTTATCAAGCCAAATAGTACTCGTGAGAATGATATTGATTATGATGGTGTTAATGTTTACGGGGATTTGGTAAGCACTAACCTAAGGAATGTTAAAGAGAGTCCTACATTTTTAGCTAATTTACCTAATCCTGCTTTGGCTAATTTGATCCCTGATGTTAATGTAAGTAGAACTGGATATGACGAAGCAGACCTTACAAATTACGATGCAAAAAGTATAAAGGCCGATTGGGGATTATTCTACCGCCCTTGGGAAAACGATTTTGAAATTCAATACGTGGGTAAGATAGGTTCTGGTTCTACTATCTATCAAGGTTCAAATAGATATTCTATTAAAAATTTCTTTCTACAACAGCATAAAATCGAAGTAAAGAATGACAATTTCTTCATTAGAGGATATGTAACAGCAGATAATGCTGGGGATTCTTACGATATGGTTTTTACTGGTGTAAACATCAATAGACAATGGAAAAGTGATGACCAATGGTTTGGAGAGTATGCAGGGGCTTTTATACAAGGTACTTTAGCTGGTTTAAATGCAGACCAAGCCCATGCTGCTGCAAGACAGGCAGCAGATACTGGGAGATTTGAACCTGGAACTCCAGAATTTCAACGTGCTTTTGAAACTGTAACTAACGATCCTGATATTTTAACAGGAAGCCAATTAAAAGATGAATCTAAAATTTATCATTCAGATGCTAATTATAATTTTAGCCACTTAATTGATTTTGCTGAAATTCAAGTAGGTGGGTCTTACAGAAAATATGTTTTAAATTCATTCGGATCTATATATACTGATGCTGAAAGTGAAATCCCATACTCTGAAGTTGGTCTCTACACTCAAATTCAAAAGAAATTTTTAGAAGATGATCGTCTTAAAGTAACAGCATCATTACGCTATGATAAATCAGAGCTTTTTGATGCGTTCTTTTCGCCAAGGCTTTCATTAGGGTATAACATTGGTGAAGATAACAACCATAATATTAGGGCTTCTTTCCAAACTGGTTTTAGAAACCCAGATACTCAAGCCTTGTATATAGGTTTCAATGTAGGTCCAATAACATTAATTGGTAGTGCATTTGATAATCCAGAGCGTTTTACTAGAACAGTAAGTGGAACGCAGATATCACCTACAGGTCAAGCAATTTTGGGTACCGATACATTTACATATAATGGTACAGGAGCTTACAACAACTCCTTTACAAGAAGCTCTGTAACTGCCTTTGCAGCCTCACAAAACCCAGCAGATTTGCAAATTGCCAATCCAGAATTGGTTAACCCTGAGCAAGTGAGCTCTTTTGAAGTAGGGTATCGTGGTAAAATAGATAGAGTTATTGTTGATTTCAGTGCTTACTATAATCAATATCAAGACTTTATTACTACTGTAGATGTGGTTAATCCGTTTTATGGTGATGTAGAATTATCTCAGACTTTTCCCGTTGGTGGCAACCCAACACCTCTTGCTGTTATAGCATTAGCTAATAATGATTTCCAAGCTTACAGAGCATATACGAACACTACGGAAGAAGTTAATTCTTATGGAGCTTCATTAGGTGTGTCTACAAAAATATTTGGTGATTACGATTTAGGCATGAATTATACATATGCTAAACTAGACTTCGACAGACAGGCTAATTCTGATTTTCAAACAAACTTTAACACACCAGAGCATAAGTTTAAAGCTACTTTTGGTAATACAGATTTATTCAAAAACTTTGGTTTTAATGTAGCTTGGAGATGGAGCGACAATTATGTTTGGGAAGCCTCTTTTTTAACTGCAGATGTACCAGCATATCATGTTCTTGATGCACAAATAAACTTTAGAGTACCAAGTCTCAAATCATCTTTCAAGGCTGGAGCTACAAACCTTTTAGGAGATGAATACTTTACAGCCGCTGGAACTGGATTTATTGGATCGCAGTACTATGTATCTTGGACAATTAATAACCTATAAATAAAAAAACTATGAAAATTAAATATATATGGCTTTTCACACTGTTAATTGGTTTTATATCATGTGATGAAGTAGAAAGCCCAATTCCCGAAGCTGAAGCACTTCCAGAATTAACATCTGGATCAGCAGATTTTTCAAATTTTGTTGCCGTTGGAGCTTCATATACTGCTGGATTTTCAGACGGAGCTTTGTTCAAAGCAGGACAGGAAAATTCGTTTACGAATATGCTATCACAACAATTTGCAAAAGTAGGTGGAGGAGCATTTAATCAACCTTTAATGAATGATAATATTGGAGGATTACTTATTGGTGGTATGCCAAATCCTAGATTTCAACCAAGATTATTTTTTAATGGCGCTGGTCCAGTAAGATTACCTGCTACACCAACTACAGAGGCTACAAGTGTATTATCTGGCCCTTTTCAAAACTTAGGGATTCCTGGTGCTAAAAGCTTCCATTTTTTATTTGATGGGTATGGAAATCCCGCGAATTTAGCTTTAGGTTTAGCCAACCCTTATTATGTAAGAATAGCTACCAGTCCAACATCTACTGTTTTAAATGACGCAGTAGCGCAAAACCCTTCATTTTTTACATTAACCTTTTTAGGTGGTAATGATTTCTTAGGGCATGCTACTTCTGGTGCAGATGACTCTAATCCTTTAACGCCAGTGGATGGTCCTGCTGGAGTTGGATTTTCAGCTTCATACACGGCGGTTGTAAATGCTTTAACTGCCAATGGTGCCAAAGGAGTAATTACTACACTTCCTGACCTAGCAGATATTCCATTCTTTACAACAGTACCAAATAATGCATTAGTTTTAGATGCTGCTACTGCTGCACAATTAACAGGAGTTTTTCAAGCTGTAAGTGGTATTTTTCTTCAAGGAGCAATATTACAAGGCGTTCCTCCTGCGCAAGCACAAGCTCTTGCTGCACAATATGCCATTACGTTTAATGAAGGGCCTAACAGATGGATTATTGACGTACCTGTTACACAAACCAATCCTTTAGGATTTAGACAAATGACTGAAGAAGAATTATTGGTTTTAAGTATAGATCAAGCGGCTCTAGCCCAAGGTTATGGCACAGTAGCTCTAACACCTGAAGTATTACAAGTTTTAGGTTTATTACAACAAGGCGGCACGCCAACACCACAACAAGCAGGCTTAGTTTTAGCCGCTGTAAACGGTATTGATGATAAAGATGCTTTAGACAGTGATGAAATTACAGAAATACAAACTGCTATTGATGGTTACAACGCAACCATAGAAAGTATAGCAAGTTCAAATGAAAACATTGCATTAGTTGATTTGAACCAATTATTGAAAGATGTTGTAAATGGAGTAAATTTTGATGGTTTTAATCTCACCTCGAGTTTAGTAACTGGTGGCACCTTTAGTTTAGATGGAATACATTTAAATGCGAGAGGTTATGCTTTAGTAGCCAAGACATTTCTTAAAGCTATAGATGAGACATTCGGTTCTAACTTTATAGAATCTGGAAATGTACCTAAAGCAAGTAATTTCCCAACAAATTATTCGCCAACACTTCAATAAATAAATTTTTACTTTTTAATATAAAAAACATCTTCATATCCCGAAGGTGTTTTTTGTTTCTAATAATACATTTCAAAACTATTATGATAAAAAATTAACGCTATTTAAAAGGTATTGTTAAAACTTATAGTTCAATCTACAAATGTGTTCAAACAACTATCTAATTTTATCAAAAGGTTGTATTTTTGAGAAATCTTTTTCATCTAATGTGAAAGCACAAGAATACAATGGATAAATTTTCCTTTTTAAACGCTGCACACACGGCATATTTTGCGGATTTATACGAGCAATACTTACAAAATCCCGATAGTGTTGAACCCAGCTGGAGAGCATTTTTTCAAGGTTACGATTTTGGTACAGAAAATTACGGACTTGATGGTGAAATATTAGAAGGTGTAACCACCCAAATACCTGAGCATATACAAAAGGAATTTCAGGTTGCCAGATTAATTGATGGTTATAGAGGCCGTGGTCACTTATTTACCAAAACCAATCCTGTTAGGGACAGAAGGACATATACACCAACTCTCGCAATAGAAAACTTTGGATTATCAGAAAGTGATTTAGATACTGTTTTCAATGCTGGTGAAGTTTTAGGTATTGGTGCTCAAACGTTAAGAAAAATTTTAGAGCATCTTGAACTCATGTATTGCGATTCCATCGGCGTAGAATACATGTATCTTAGAAATCCAGATGTTATTAAATGGTGGCAGGATAAATTAAATGTTAATAATAATCATCCTAACTATTCAGAAGAAAGGAAAAAATATATTCTTTCAAAATTAAACCAAGCGGTTACTTTCGAGAATTTCTTGCAAACAAAATATGTAGGGCAAAAACGTTTCTCCTTAGAAGGAGGTGAATCCTTAATACCTGCCATAAGTAACACGCTATACATGGCAGTGGAAAAATATGGCGTAAAAGAATGTGTACTAGGAATGGCGCATCGTGGAAGGTTATCTACCCTAGTTAATATTTTTAGAAAACCGCTACGCGAGTTATTTAGCGAATTTGACGGTAAAGATTTTGAAGATGAAAATATTGACGGCGATGTAAAATACCATTTAGGATTAACGCTTAATAAAACCTATCAAAACGGAAAATCAATTAAAATGAATTTGGTACCCAACCCTTCCCATTTAGAAACTGTAGGGCCCGTTGCTGAAGGTATTACACGTGCAAAAATTGATGATGATTACGATGGGGACGATTCCAAAATTATTCCAATACTAGTTCATGGTGATGCTGCCATTGCTGGCCAGGGCATTGTTTACGAAGTTGGGCAAATGAGCCAGTTAAATGGTTATAAAACCGGAGGGACCATTCATATTGTGGTAAATAATCAAATAGGATTTACCACTAATTATCTTGATGGGCGGTCAAGTACCTACTGTACTGATGTTGCCAAAGTAACCCTTTCACCGGTAATGCACGTAAATGCCGATGATGCTGAAGCTGTGGTGCATGCTGTAGAAATGGCGTTGGATTACAGAATGCGATATAAAAAAGATGTATACATAGATTTGTTAGGTTACAGAAAATATGGGCATAACGAAGGAGACGAACCTAGATTTACCCAACCAAATTTGTACAAAAACATTTCAAAACACCCAAATCCTTTCAAAATATATTCTGATAAGTTAATTGCGGGGAATACTATTGATAGATCTTACTCTGACGGCATAGTTTCAGAATTTAAGAACACTTTGGAAAGCGAATATGAAAAAGCTAAAGAAGCAGATTCATCAAAAGTACGTGAGTTTATGCAAGAGCGTTGGGATGGGTTTGAACGCAAAGGTGTTAACGCTATGCTAGAGAGCGAAAACACCACCTATTCTGAAGAACGCTTAAAGCATATTTCAAAAGTGGTTTCTACCGTTCCTGAAGGGCAAAAGTTTTTACGCAAAGCGGAACGGATTCTGCAAGGGCGCGCTAAAATGGTTTTTGAAACTGATACTCTAGATTGGGGAATGGCAGAAACGTTAGCCTATGGCAGTTTGATGGAAGAAGGGTATAATGTGCGCATCTCGGGTCAAGATGTAGAACGTGGAACATTCAGCCATCGTCATGCTATTTTGAGAGATGTTATTTCAGAAGAACGCGTAAACTTATTAAACACTAACCCAAACAATAAAGGCAAAATGGATATTTTTAATTCCTTTTTGTCTGAATATGGGGTACTTGGATTTGATTATGGATATGCCATGGCAAACCCAAACACATTAACTATTTGGGAGGCACAATTTGGTGATTTCAGTAACGGCGCTCAAATTATATTCGACCAATATCTATCTGCAGCAGAAGACAAATGGAAGGCTCAAAACGGTATTGTAGTGTTGTTACCTCATGGGTATGAAGGACAAGGTTCTGAGCATTCATCAGCAAGAATGGAACGCTATCTACAATTGTGTGGAACCGATAATATGATTGTTGCTGATTGTACCACACCTGCCAATATGTTTCACTTGTTAAGACGACAAATGAAACGTGATTTTAGAAAACCTCTTATTGTTTTCACACCAAAAAGTTTGTTGCGCCATCCTAAAGCGGTATCATCCATAAGTGAACTTGCCGATGGACAGTTTAAAGAAGTAATTGATGATACAATCGATACAAAAGCAGTTGAAAAATTGGTATTCTGTACTGGGAAGTTCTATTATGACTTATTGGCTAAACGTGAAGAAATAGATAATAACACCGTTGCTTTAGTAAGAATAGAGCAGCTGTTCCCATTACATTTAGATAAAATTCAGAAAGTAATCGACAAATATCCTAATGTCAAAAAATACGTTTGGGCTCAGGAAGAACCAGAAAATATGGGAGCTTGGAGTTACATGTTACAACGTATGAATTTAGTACAACTTGAAGTAAATTCACGACCATTTGCTTCGGTTCCTGCTCCAGGTTCTAGTACGCGAGACAAAAGAAGGCAACAACGTGTTATCAATAAAGTATTTGATATAGAATAAGAATAAACCGAAATACAATTAAAATTATTTACATATGATTTTAGAAATGAAAGTACCATCACCAGGAGAATCTATTACAGAAGTAGAGATTGCCGAATGGCTTGTAGAAGATGGTGATTATGTTGAAAAAGATCAAGCTATAGCTGAAGTAGATAGTGACAAAGCTACCTTAGAATTACCTGCAGAAGCTAGTGGTACTATCACATTAAAAGCAGAAGAAGGAGATGCTGTAGCAGTTGGGGCAGTAGTATGTCTTATAGATACAAGTGCTGAAAAACCAGAAGGTGGTGAAGCTCCAAAGTCAGAAGCCAAGGAAGAAAAAGCACCTAAAAAGGAAGCTTCCCCAGCACCTCAAACATCAGAAACGAAAACCTATGCAACAGGAACTGCAAGTCCTGCAGCTAAAAAAGTTTTAGCAGAAAAAGGCATTGATGCAAGCGCTATTAAAGGTACTGGAAAAGATGGGAGAATAACTAAAGATGATGCTGTTAAGGCTGTACCTTCCATGGGAACACCCTCTGGAGGAAACAGAAGCTCTTCTAGAAGCAAAATGTCTATGCTGCGTCGTAAAGTAGCAGAGCGTTTAGTAGAGGCTAAAAACACAACGGCAATGTTAACGACGTTTAATGAAGTTGACATGTCGCCTATTTTCGAATTAAGAAAAGAATACAAAGAGACGTTTAAGACAAAACATGGTGTAAGCTTAGGGTTTATGAGTTTCTTTACTTTAGCTGTTGTCAGAGCGCTTAAAATGTATCCTGCTGTTAACTCAATGATTGATGGTAAGGAAATGATTTCTTATGATTTCTGCGATATTAGTATTGCCGTTTCTGGTCCTAAAGGACTAATGGTGCCTGTTATGCGCAACGCTGAAAATTTAAGTTTTAGAGGTGTAGAATCTGAAGTAAAGCGTTTAGCCATAAGAGCGAGAGACGGACAGATTACTGTTGATGAAATGACGGGTGGTACATTTACCATTTCAAATGGAGGTGTTTTTGGAAGTATGCTATCTACACCAATAATTAACCCGCCACAAAGTGGAATTTTAGGTATGCACAATATTGTGGAGCGTCCTGTTGCTATTGATGGTAAGGTTGAAATAAGACCAATTATGTATGTTGCATTGTCATATGATCACAGAATTATCGATGGTAAAGAAAGTGTTGGCTTCTTAGTAGCTGTTAAAGAAGCTTTAGAAAATCCAGTAGAATTGTTGATGGATAATGATGTTAAAAAAGCTTTAGAACTCTAAAAAGCCTATATGATTTTAAATATCAAAAAGGCGAAACAAAATAAATGTTTCGCCTTTTTTATGTATCGCTATACCTTTTTTATAACATTAGTAACTATACCCCAAACCATAAAATTATTCTCTTCTGTAATCGGTATGGGTTCATAATTAGGGTTTTCTGGTTGTAACCAAACACCCTTAGCATTAACTTTCAGCCTTTTTACAGTGAACTCACCATCTAAAAAACAAACTGCAATTTTATTATGGGAAGGTTCCAAGCTTCTATCTATAACTAATAAATCGTTATCATCAAGCCCTGCCCCAATCATGGACTGTCCATTTACCCTTGCAAAAAAAGTAGCTTCTTTGTTTTTAATAAGTTCTCTATCTAATGACAATCGCTGTTCTTTAAAGTCATCTGCAGGAGAAGGAAACCCTGCAGATATTCCCATATCAAAAAACGGTACTCCCGAATGATTTAAGATTCTAGGGTTGAAAAAAGTAAGGTTTTGGGATTTGTGTAATAACATTTTGTATTGACTCTGAAAAATTACTATATAAAGTTAATAAAAATTGTATCCAATGGCTAGTCTTAAACACATACATCACATAAAAAAAGTCAAGATGCTATCTTGACTTTTTAATAAATATTAAGATTATTTTTCTTCTTATTGCATGTTCGATAAAGCATCACCCACACCTGTGGTGTAGTTTATTTTTAACGCATTTGTTTTTCTCAACTCCTGCTTAACATCCCCTACAATTCCCATATTGGCATCTTTGTCTACTTTAAGCGAAACTGTTAAAAAAGGAATAAGTTCTTCTCTTAGGGCAGCACGTTCGGCTCCAATAAACGAAATTATATCACCTACAGAAGCAAAATCATCATTAAGTTGAATTCTAGCTTCCGTACCGTATTGCTTGTAATTAGCACTCGGTTTCCCCATGTAAATGTAACTTACAGGGTTTTTCTTATCTAACTTCTCTACTTGATTTGCAACTGGCAGTGAATTTTTTATTTTAAGTTCGTTTTCCCTCATTACAGTAGCCACCATAAAGAAGAATAATAACATAAAAACAATATCAGGTAAGGATGCTGTATTAATTGGTGCTAATCCTCCATCTTTTTTCTTTTTAAACTTAGACATGTTTTATAAGTTTTAAATTATTTATTCAACTACTTCAGAAAGTTTTTGAGGAATCTCCAGTTTTATTTGGTCTATCAAATCTCCTAACTTCGTTTTATTACCAGTCCACCTTACATCATCATGTAATTTATTCATTTCTTGATAATTCATATTAGGAAACCCTTTTGAAGGACCAACTTCCAAAGCACGTCTGTTTCTCAATTCATTATACGCCGCTACCAACTCATTTTGAACAGATATATAAGCGCCATATGATGTCTGACGGTCATTCTTTAATGATATAATTGCTTTATCTGGATTGTCAGAGGATTTTGGATCTCTTGCGCCTTTACAGAAATCGCAAGTACCATCACCATTATTATCT
Organism: Hyunsoonleella flava; assembly: GCF_004310325.1. Lineage (GTDB taxonomy): Bacteria > Bacteroidota > Bacteroidia > Flavobacteriales > Flavobacteriaceae > Jejuia > Jejuia flava. The sequence goes on along the minus strand of NZ_SIRT01000007.1, from coordinate 35,569 downwards.
AAAAACTCTACTGCTGCTTTTCTCAAATCCTTAATTTCCATAGGCTCATCCTCCACAAGCAATTGGTCATGCTTATTAATCAGAACCGTGAAAATATTTTTTTGCTTAATTATTGGCGGATCTGTTTCTTCAATAGGAGGAAGCTTTCGGTTAATTCCCGAATCTTTCTCAATGGTCGTAGTAACCAAGAAAAATATCAATAATAGGAAGGCAATATCGGCCATAGAGCCTGCATTAACTTCCGGTGCTGATCTTTTTGCCATAATTATTTAATCATTTTTTTAATTCCGTAAAACAACATCGATGCTCCAGCTATAAAGATAAGGAAGTAAAACAACCACAACCCTGCTCCTAATAACTTAGAGCCTCCAGCAGAAAGTGTACCACCATCTTTTAAAGGTGTTTCTACTCCCTGTGCAAGACCGAAATAGCAAATAAGTGCTAATAAGGCAAATAGCCCTAAACTTCTAAGTGTACGCTTAAGCGTATCAGGATTAGTAAATATATTCTTTAAGCTAAAGAGCACAACAAAAAGAATAACTAAGCCTAAAATGATATATGCAATAAACATAATTGAATCAACAGAGCCACTCGCATCACCCGCCTTTACAGCATCATCACCTGCCGAAATTATCATAGCCAGAAATAATATGGAGAGTACTCCAACTATGGCTAATACTATGGTTAATATTTTTTTCATAATAGTTACAATTTTAAATTATTACTTTTTGTGTTTGATAAGCATATCCATTAAAGAAATAGAAGAATCTTCCATATCATTAACGATGCTATCTATTTTAGCAATAATGTAATTGTAAAATATTTGAAGAATGATTGCCACTATAAGACCAAATACCGTTGTTAAAAGTGCTACTTTAATACCACCTGCAACCAATGTCGGGTTCATATCTCCTGCAGCTTCAATTTTATCAAATGCTTGAATCATACCTATTACCGTACCCATGAAACCAAGCATTGGTGCTAGTGCGATAAATAAAGAAATCCAAGATACATTCTTTTCTAGTTGTCCCATTTGAACGCCACCGTAAGCCACAACCGCTTTTTCAGCAGCTTCAATACCTTCGTCTGTTCTGTCCAAACCTTGATAAAAGATAGAAGCAATAGGTCCTTTTGTGTTTCTACAAACCTCTTTAGCAGCTTCTACACCACCAGAAGCCAAGGCGTCTTCTACATTTTGGGTTAGTTTCTTTGTATTTGTTGTAGATAGATTTAAAAAGATAATTCTCTCAATAGCAATTGCTAAACCTAGAATTAAACACAACAATACGATACCCATAAATCCTGGGCCTCCTTCAATAAAACGCTTTTTTAATCCTTGATGAAAACTTAGCTCTTCGTCAGCTGGTGCTGCATCATCGCTATCTTGAGTAGTTACAACAGTTGTTGCAGCAGTATTTACTGTTGCACTGGTAGTTGCATTTGCTGTTCCGAATGCCATCATTCCTGCAATGGCAAGGATAGAAAATAATCTTTTCATGTTCTAAATCTTAATTTTATTAGTTAAAGTGTTAAAGATATAAAAAATACAATTAAAAACTAAATATAATTGTGCAGAGAGGAAGGGATTCGAACCCTCGATACCCTTTTGAGGTATACACACTTTCCAGGCGTGCGCCTTCGACCACTCGGCCACCTCTCTGTGGCTTAATCGTATTTTTTAAGGAAGACCAAATAACAAAAAAAAAATCAAACGGTAAAACCTTTGCAGTTAATTTTAGACCATTTCTCCTCTAAGCGGCGTTTCAAACTTGGTTTTAAGCAGTTCAGCCGATTCATATTTACCCAATAAATACATTAGTTTGGTTAACGCTGATTCCGTGGTCATATCCTTTCCAGATATGACACCTATACGTTTTAAATGGCTACTCGTTTCATATTGCCCCATATTTACACTCCCTCCAACACATTGGGTTACGTTTATAATAGGTATGCCTTTTGAAATAGACTCCTTTAAAACATCAAGAAACCATTGGTCGGTAGTGCAATTACCAGACCCATAAGTCTCCAAAATAACGCCTTTTATATTTGGATTAGCAACAACACTTTTTACAAAGGATTCGGTAATCCCAGGAAAAAGTTTAATTATAGCAATATTACTCTCCAACCTTTTATGAACCTTCAAAGGCTCATTAGTGTTAATTTGAAATAAATATTGACGGTTAATTTTTAAATGCACGCCTGACTCTGCTAAACATGGATAATTTAAAGACTTAAATGCTTGAAAATGTTCCGCGTTAATTTTAGTGGTGCGATTACCACGGTACAATTTATATTCAAAATATAAACACACCTCCTTAATAACTGGCTGATTATTCTCTCGTAAAGAAGCAATTTGAATAGAGGTAATTAAATTCTCTTTAGCATCTGTTCTTAAATCTCCAATTGGCAATTGTGCACCTGTAAATACTATTGGTTTTGCTAAATTTTCCAACATAAAACTTAACGCCGAAGCCGTATAACTCATCGTATCACTGCCATGAAGTATTACAAACCCATCAAACTTACTGTAATGAGACTCAATAATGTCTGCTATTTGGGCCCAATATTCAGGATTCATATTACTAGAATCAATAGGGTGCTTAAAGGATATGGTCTCAATTTTGCAATCCAGCAGTTTCAATTCTGGTATTTGCTTTAATAAATTGTTAAAATTGAATGCATGTAGCGTCCCAGTTTCGGCATCCTTCACCATTCCTATGGTACCACCAGTGTAAACTAAAAGTATGTTTGGTTTAACAAGACTCATATTTTAAAAACATCTTTTGAATTTTGAGTTGTAATTTTTGCAACCTCTTCCTTTGAAACCTTATAAATTTCAGATATTTTTTCCAATACATTTATAATGTAGGCACTTTCATTGCGTTTGCCCCTGTAGGGTACTGGTGATAAATAAGGCGCATCGGTTTCCAATACAATATGCTTCAAGTCTATTTGATTTAAAAACTTATCTATTTTTCCATTTTTAAACGTTGAGACACCTCCAATGCCCAATTTCATATTGTAGGATATAGCTCGATGTGCTTGCTCCAAAGTCCCTGTAAAACAATGAAATATACCGAAAAGTTTATCATCTTTTTCACTCTCTAACACCTCGAAGATTTCATCAAAAGACTCCCTAGAATGAATTACTATGGGCAATTTATATTTTTTTGCCAACTGAATTTGATATTTAAATGCCTTTATTTGAATATCCAATGTGGTTTTATCCCAGTATAAATCAATCCCAATTTCTCCAACAGCATAAAACTTTTGTTTTTCCAACATGTCCTCCACATGCCGCAGCTCTTCCAAATAATTATCTTTTACATGTGTAGGATGCAAACCCATCATTAAAAAAACGTTTTCTGGGAAATCCTTTTCCAATTGAAGCATGGACAATGTATATGTTGAATCAATTGCAGGAATGAAGAATCGAGAAACGCCAAGCTCCAAAGCACGATGAATCATATCATACCGATCTTCATCAAAAGCTTCACTATATAGATGGGTGTGTGTATCAGTAATAATCAATTGTAAAATACTTAATTATGTTTAACCGTTTTATTTGTAAAAGTAATTGATTTTATAGATTATATTTGTTTAAAATTGAACTTATGGATGTCTCTCTTCAAAATTTTCTACTTGAAAAAGGCTATACTAAAATTAAACTAAGACTTACCAAAACGAATCATTTTGAAATAAAAGCCTCAATCAATGGGGTTAGAGGCAGATTTATTTTGGATACTGGAGCCTCCAGTTCTTGCGTAGGTTTTGAAGGCATTGATCTTTTTAATTTAAAAGTAAAAGACTCCAATATTTTGGCAGCAGGTGCAGGCGCTACGGATATGGAAACCAAAATGTCCAAGAAAAACAAAGTTAAAATTGGTAAATGGAACCATGATAAAGTAGTTCTGGTATTGTTTAATTTGGTCCATGTAAATACAGCCTTGGTAAATCATGACTCCAAGCCGGTTGATGGTATTATTGGTGCAGATATCCTAAAAAAAGGTAAAGCCGTAATTGATTATGAGAAAAAATATCTATATTTAAAATTGTAAATCTTCAAAGATTTACCCAATCAATTAATAGCAAATAATATCCCTAGACTTAAATGCACACATCTATAGTAATAGCTGATGACCATCCGCTAATGCTGAGAGGTTTAACAGACTTTCTTACTTCCAAAGGTTATAATATTTTAGGAAGTGCTGAAGATGGTAAAACTGCTTATAATCTTATAGTAAAACTTAAACCAAAAATTGCCATCCTCGACATTAGGATGCCTTTTAAAACTGGTCTGGATATAGCAGAATTGGTGCAAAAAAACGATTTACCTACCAAAGTTATCCTAATTACATTTGATAAAGAAGAGGAACTCTACGATCAAGCTTTAGAGTACGGGGTTTACGGCTATATTTTAAAGGAGTTTGCCATTGAAGAAATAGAAACTTGTATCGCTCATGTAGAAAATAATCAAGCCTATTTTAGTGAGGAAATTGCAGAATATCTTAATCACAACCAAAACAGCAAACCTGAAAAGTTAGAGCTTCTCACAAAATCTGAGTTAAAAATTGTGAGGCTGATATCAGAAAACAAAACATCCCAAGAAATAGCAGACGAACTATCCATTTCGCCAAGAACGGTTGATAAGCACCGAAGCAATATTGTGTCAAAACTTGAATTAGATTATAAACCTACTTCATTATCCATTTGGGCCAATTTAAATAAGCCTTATTTATAAAATACGTACAAGTACGTATTTTATAATTCTTTGATATGATTTACTTTTACAGTGCTATTAATTAGTTCTTAGGGAGAATTATTGAAAGTCCTAGATTGTAAAATCTAGGGCTTTCGCCTTTACGGTATATCCAACCTGTAAATAAAAATACGTACAACTGCGTATTTTTTTTTTGAAGTCTTACATATACCTTTACACAAGCTATTAATCAATTCTTTTGAGAGAGAATTACTTGAAACTCTGTATTGTAGTGATACAGGGTTTCTTTTACCAAACTCAAAAGAAACCCTAACTTAAAATTATTAATCCATTATGAAAACTACAGAAACTATCCTGGACACTTCATTTGCAATTGGACTCGCAATTTTAGTTGTTGCTACAATTGCAATAAACCTACTGGTTATTATTTTTTAAACTTTATTTCATTTTAGTTAGTTGAAATGAAAAACCCCAAAACATTGCGTTTCGGGGTTTTTTATATAATTAAGTTTTAAAAGTTTTTTAATCTGCCAGCACAATAATTTTATTGTCCTTCATTTCAATAGTACCAGCATTAATTGGCAGCCAAAATCCTTTATTCGTCTTTGTGAATTTTGATTCCACCTCTTCGTCTAAAGTTATGTTTCCAGATATTTTAACGTTACCTTCTTTAAGCAAAGAGACTATTGGTGCGTGATCTTTTAGCATTTCAAATTCACCATTTACTCCAGGAACAGCAACAGAATCTACTTCTCCGCTAAATAATGTCGCTTCAGGCGATACAATTTCTAAATACATAATTTTTCAGTATTCAGTATTCAGTATTCAGTACGCAATGTCGGCTTACTGCCAATTGCGACTGTAAACTGCTTACTAATTTTAAGCTTCAGCTAACATTTTCTCACCAGCTTCAATCGCATCCTCGATAGTACCCTTAAGGTTAAAAGCTGCTTCAGGAAGGTGATCTAACTCACCGTCCATAATCATGTTAAATCCTTTAATCGTTTCTTTGATATCTACCAACACCCCAGGTATACCAGTAAACTGCTCAGCTACGTGGAAAGGTTGAGATAAGAAACGTTGTACTCGACGTGCTCTAGATACAGCTAATTTATCTTCTTCAGATAATTCCTCCATACCAAGAATTGCGATAATATCTTGTAATTCTTTATAACGTTGTAACAACTCTTTTACGCGTTGTGCACAATCATAGTGGTCATCTCCTAAAATATCGGCTGTTAAAATTCTTGATGTAGAATCTAATGGATCTACCGCAGGATAGATACCAAGCTCGGCAATTTTACGAGACAGTACTGTTGTTGCATCTAGGTGAGCAAAGGTTGTTGCTGGAGCAGGGTCAGTTAAATCATCCGCAGGTACGTAAACCGCCTGTACAGATGTAATAGATCCTTTTTTAGTTGAAGTAATACGCTCTTGCATTGCACCCATCTCAGTTGCCAATGTTGGTTGGTAACCTACCGCAGATGGCATACGACCTAAAAGTGCAGACACCTCAGAACCGGCTTGCGTAAAACGGAAAATGTTATCGACGAAGAAAAGTACATCTTTTCCTTGTCCGTCCCCAGCACCATCACGGAAATATTCTGCGATAGTCAAACCTGATAGCGCCACACGTGCACGTGCTCCAGGAGGCTCATTCATTTGTCCAAATACGAAAGTTGCTTTAGAATCTAACATAGCTTTCTTATCAACCTTGGTCAAATCCCATCCACCTTCTTCCATAGAATGCAAAAAGTCATCGCCATACTTGATAATTCCAGATTCTAACATCTCTCTTAAAAGGTCATTTCCTTCACGCGTTCTTTCACCTACACCAGCAAATACTGATAAACCACCGTGACCTTTTGCAATATTGTTAATCAACTCCTGAATCAATACCGTTTTACCTACACCAGCACCACCAAATAAACCAATTTTACCACCTTTAGCGTAAGGCTCAATCAAATCGATTACTTTAATCCCAGTAAATAAAACCTCAGTGGATGTTGATAAATCTTCAAACTTTGGTGCTTGTCTATGGATAGGCAAACCTGCTTTTCCTGCTTTAGGTAAATCTCCTAAACCATCAATTGCATCACCAATTACATTAAATAATCGTCCATAAACATCTTCACCAATCGGCATTTGTATTGGAGCGCCAGTTGCATTAACTTCAGTACCTCTACTTAAACCGTCAGAAGAATCCATCGCAATAGTACGTACTGTATCCTCACCAATGTGAGACTGTACCTCTAGTACTAAAGTGGAACCATCTGGTCTATTAATTTCTAATGAATCGTAAATTTTTGGAAGTTCTGAACCTGCTGCAAACTCAACGTCAATAACTGGTCCTACAATTTGGGCAACTTTACCTGTAACTTTAGACATTACTTATGTATTTAATATTATGCGACTTAATTGATAAAAGCCTCTTTTAGTTTTCGCGTGCAAAGATATATTTTTTAATTTAAAATTAAAGTCGATTTTCAAGGTTTTTTACAATAAAAAAGCACCCCTTGTCTGGAGGTGCTTTTATCGTTTTATTTATGGAATAATTATTCCTGAGAAGCCTCTGCTGCTGGTGCTTCTGCTCCAGCTCCTTCAGCCGGTGCTTCTGCTCCTTCAGCTCCTTCTTCTCCTTCAACTTCTTCTTCGTCTTCATCATCAACAATTGCAGTTCTAGCCGTTTTAATCTGGCAAACCACAGTGTTATCTGAATGTAGAAAAGTATATCCTTCGCTTGGTAAATCACCCACCGCAACTTTATCACCTATCTTAAGAGGTGTAATGTCAATCTCAATAAAATCTGGTAAGTTTGCTGGAAGTGCTTTAATACGCAATTTTCTATTGTTTCTTCTTAAAACACCACCGTTTTTAACACCTTTTGAATTACCAACAAGTTGAACAGGTATGTTTAAAGCAATTTCCTTATCCTCAAACAGTTGATAGAAGTCTACATGTAAAATTCTATCCGTTACAGGATGAAATTGAATATCTTGGAGTACTGCATTTAAAGTTTCTCCATTGTCAAGCTCAATCACAACTGTATGCGCATTAGGCGTGTATACAAGTTTAGAGAAAGCCAATTCTGGTGCAGAGAAATGCACTGGCTTATCCCCTCCGTATAATACGCAAGGAACCTGTCCAGCATTACGTAAGGCCTTTGTTGCTTTTTTGCCCACGCTTTCTCTTTGAGATCCGTTGATTGTAATTGATTTCATAATTGATTTATATAATTGTTTATTAATTTACATTACAAATTTTGAGCTGATAGAACGGTTATGGTGTACCTTATCCATAACCTCGGCAAATAAATCTGCACAACTCAATACTCTAATTTTATCGTTTTCTTCTTTTAAAGGAATGGAATCTGTTGTGATTAACTCCTCAAGTTTAGAATCAGATAACCTTTCATAAGCACTCCCAGACAATATGGGGTGCGTACAAATAGCCCTTACACTAAGTGCTCCTCTTTCTATCATCAAATCTGCAGCTTTAGTTAAAGTTCCTGCTGTATCTACCATGTCGTCAACCAGCACAACATTTTTACCAGTAACATCCCCAATCAATTCCATATGGGAAATCACATTGGCCTTCGCGCGCTGCTTATAACATATTACCACATCGCTTTCCAGTGCCTTAGAATAGGCATAAGCTCTTTTTGAACCTCCCATATCTGGCGAAGCAATAGTTAAATTTGGCAAATTTAAACTCCTTAAGTAAGGCAAAAAGATGGTAGATGCAAATAAGTGATCCACCGGCTTTTCAAAGAACCCTTGAATTTGGTCTGCATGCAAATCCATGGTAATAATTCGAGTTGCTCCAGCAGCTTCCAACATTTTTGCCACTAACTTTGCTGCAATTGGCACTCTTGGTTTGTCCTTTCTATCCTGTCTTGCCCAACCAAAATATGGCATAACGGCTGTGATATGTCTTGCAGACGCACGTTTAGCGGCATCAATCATTAACAGCATTTCCATTAAATTTCTTGGGCTTGGGTGTGTTGATCCTATAATGAAAATCCTAGTGCCTCTAATAGACTCCTCGTAGGATGGCTGAAATTCACCATCACTATATGTAGAGGTTATAACGTTACCCAGTTCAGCTCCAAAAGCTTTGGCGATTTTCTCACCTAGCACTGTACTTTGTGTACATGCAAAAATTTTAGCTTCAGTTTTTACAACGCCCATGGTTAACTAGTTGTTATTTAGGATTTAAAAAGATAGGTTTTTAAAACGAGGTGCAAATTTATACATTTATTTCAACCTAAAAAGTATAATCTGGTTAATTTTAGTTGTAATTCAATAAAAAAAATTATTTTTGCTGTCCAAAATTTGCTCAAGTGGCGGAATTGGTAGACGCGCTGGATTCAAAATCCAGTTTCTTCGGAAGTGTGGGTTCGATTCCCACCTTGAGTACATGTAAAATCCGTAAATAGCTAACTACAAAGCTTTTACGGATTTCTTGTTTTTATAATTGTACGATTTATGTACGATTAAGCAACTTTTGTATACTATTCTTTTAGAGAGTTGGCGAGGTTTGAATCCCTTTTTCTTCGCTGAATAAAATCGTAATTAACAGTTTTTTAGTTGGTTATGATTTTTTAATTCAATATTATCCCCACATAAGTCCCATATTGATTTGTTTTTAAACTTCTTTTTGACTGTCTTATTAGAAGGCAGATGCTCTGTCCAGCTGAGCTAAGATGTTTTTTAGCCTTTGTGATTCCAGAGAACAAATGTGCTTGTTTTTGCTTCACTTTAACCTGTTAGTCTATGATAATCTTTTTGTTTTTAAGATAGTTAGTAAGCATAGCCTCAAATTACTTTTTTGTTATTTCTTAAATAAATTTAGCAGATTAAAAACTTTGGTTTTATTTTCACAGTGTGAAATAAAATGAGATTCAATTCGATAATGGGAATAGATAGTATATTAAGCAGTAAAGAATATGAATGCAAGCTTAGTGAGCACTTAACTACATTAATAATTAGGACGAAATCGGCTTCAACTGAGGCTGATGTTGCATTCGCCTTTGAATCTGAGATCTATTTTTTTGTCAGAACCTTGTTTAATATAGATCTAGAATTTAGAAAAGAGGCTGGTCAATCTTCTCTAAGACATAAGTTTACAGGAAGAATGGATGCTGTTTGTAACAATCTTGTTATTGAATATAAGAACAAAGGTAAATTGGATAGTGAGAATGATAAGAAGAAGGCGGAATCACAGTTGTCAGATTATTTAAATCAACTTTTAGAATCAGAAAAATTTGAATATCACGGTGTTTTGACAGACGGTATTAAAATCAAATACATTTATTATCAAGAAGGTATTTTACATTCAACGTCTTACAAGAATATCGATGAACAGGATCTTGATAAGCTCATTCGATCTCTTGTTGATGTGACTAATAAAAGATTTGTTCCCCAAAACGTAGTAAACGATTTTAAAATTAATACAAGGTCACAAACGACTTTGAAGCTTGCTAGAAGCTTATTTAACAAGTTAATGGAAAGCCCTTCAGATAAAACTTCAATGCTGTTCCAAGAATGGGAAGTACTTTTTCATCTGTCAGAGACTGACAAAGGGCAAAATGAAGATATTAAGAAAAGACGAGTTGCATTAAGTAAAGTGTTTGACTTAAATATTTCAGATAGTGAGACCGACTATAAGGCTTTATTCGCATTACAAACCACTTACGCTGTAATTGTTAAACTAATTGCTTGTAAGGTAGTAACAAAAATTGAATTTAATAAGAACATTGAATATTTTTCAGATTTAAGTGATATCGATTCAGATACTTTACGACAATTCATTGAATACATAGAAGATGGTTATGTTTTTCAAACCGGTGGAATTAGAAATCTATTGGAAGGAGATTTTTTCTCTTGGTACTGTGACGAAGAAATATGGACTCAGGAATTAGCAGGTTTAATACTTGATATAGTGCATGTCCTTGAAGGTTACTCAATTAGCTTTTATAAACATGGTTATACAACAATAGACATTTTTATCGATTTATACATGGAGATTATGCCTCCTGAAGTTAGGCATAGTTTAGGGGAATATTTTACCCCTGCTTGGTTAGCAGATTACGTTGTAAAGGAAAGTATTTCAACCGTCAACAAAAGTGATTTTCATGCAATCGATCCGTGTTGTGGAAGTGGTGTTTTTGTAATGTCTCTTATAAAAAACATAATTGGAGATACCGATGTGGTTGGTCTAAACACTAGTGAAAAGTCCAAATTGCTAAAATCAATAATCCAAAGAGTCAAAGGTGTTGATATTAATCCTTTATCTGTACTTACAGCTAAGGTCTGTTTTTATTTATCCGTAAAGCCTTTAATTAACGGTGATGATATAGAGATACCTATATATCTTGGTGATTCAGCTAATATACCAACTAAAGTTGAGCTGAATAAAGTAAACTGTTATAAGTATACAGTAAACACTAAACAAGAAAATATAGATGTGGTACTACCCAGCTCATTTGTTGAAAGTAGTGAGTTTTTTTCACAAATGAGTCAAATTCAAGCGATTATTAAAGCAGAAGATCCAGGTTTGGTTTATCAGAAGTTTGCTGATAACATTAATCAAAGTGATCTAAATGATGAAGTAACAGATAAACTCATCTCTCTTTCTAATCAATTAGTGAGATTGCACAAAAATAATTGGGATGGTATCTGGATTAGAATAGTTTCTAACTTCATGCTTGTGGCTAGAGTAAAGAACATAGATATAATTGTTGGAAATCCGCCATGGATTAAATGGGAATTTTTACCTCAAGCTTATGCTGAAAAAATAAAAAGTCTTTGTGTTGATAGGCATTTATTTTCAGGTCAAACTTACATGGGAGCAATTAGTTTAAATATTTGTGCACTTATAGCTAATGTAACAGCCTCAGCATGGTTAAAGGAAGGTGGTGTACTTTCGTTTTTGATGCCTAAGACTCTAATGACACAGGATTCTTATGCCGGTTTTAGAAACTTCTACATTGATGTACAGAATAACCAGCGTATGTATTTACAAAAACTTGATGATTGGACGGGTGCAGGTAATCCATTCATAGATACACAAGAGAAATTTATGACCTACTATTATCAACATCTAACAAAGGATTACTTTAAAGACGGTATACCAATTAAAGCTTTTAAGAAAAAACGAGGAATTAAGATAAGTAGTATAAACGAAAAACAGTCATTTAAGGAAGTAGGTGATTATTTTGAAATATCAGCTCCTAAAGCATACCAGATGGATCTTCAACGTACTGGTTACACTACCTTTGACGAGGAGTTTATTGATAGAAAGAATGACTTCAGCTCAATTATTGGTGAATGCGAATACAAAGCTAGAAGTGGTGTCGAATTTACACCTGCTGAAATATATTTCATAGAACCGGTAAAACCTGTTTCAAGAAAAAACGCATATTTATTCAAACCTGCTAAGTTTAAAAATTCTACTTATAAAAGCCTGAGCAACTTACCAGTTATGCTGGAAACTATGTTCATCCGTCCAGTTATTAAAGCCCCTGAAATAATTCCATTCGGTTTTAAAGAAAATTCAAATTACTGTATTTTCCCTTATGAGGAAGGAATTTCAAAATCCGCTGAACCTTCTGTGTTGGCAAAACACAGTCCTTCATTATTGAAATATTTCACAAATAATAAAGCAACAATAGGAAAACAATCTAAAAGGAGTTTGACAATTTCAAGAGGATCAGCATTTTATTCGCTATCTAAAGTCGGAGATTATACTTACTCTCCATATAAAGTAACGTTTAGAGATAACACTAAACTAAGTAGTGCAGTTGTTCAAGATATAGAAACTCCTTGGGGAGAATCAATTACACCTATTTGTGCCAAGCACTGTCCGTATATCAGTAAGGACAAGACAGGTAGGAATATTACTGAGGACGAAGCATATTATTTATGTGGAATATTGAATTCTACCATAGTAAGACAGTACTTCAAGTTTACCTATAGTACAAGGTCATACAGTATTAATTTTAATATAAAAATGCCATTATATGATGATACCAATAAGTATCATAAAAAAATTATGTTACTTGCACGATATGCTACTGCTAATGGCCCAAATGATAGTATTTACAGTGAACTGGACAGCAATTATTTAGCGTTGTGTAGGGAGAGCTAACCATTTGTTTAAATTACTATTTAGCTTCTTGCGTGGATATTTTACATAATGCAGTTGTAGTTTACAACTAGTTTGTACTATAACTACACATTAAGTAAACATAGCTTTGGCATGATATTAAATACTAAAAGTTATTGAACCCCTTTAGTAAAAGACAAAACCATGTGAATTATTCAACTTTAAACTACCAACATATAAACCTAACCTTATATATTACACTTCAAGGAACATAACTTTTTGTGTTATGCAGCTTCATAAATTAACTTATAAGATTAGGTCTTGATGTGCTGGTGATCTGCAGAGCAGATTTTCTCAGTGGTTTTATTATTATAGAGCCAAAACCGTCTCAGAAAATGTTCTATTTCCATAGAACCAAAAGATACAGCATAATGCTCTTTATCACTTATTTTGTTAGAATGTCAAAATAGTAGGTGTGATAGTTCTTACCATCTAAATGAAACACAATTCTAGCCCATGTGGTGATTTTCAATTCATTGCATTTCACAATCTGATTTTTACGAAAATCTCCAATATCTGCTATCACTTTTAATTTAAGTGGTGTTTTTAACTTTATAATTCTATTTTCTTCATTTACAACATAAATGATGTTTGGTGAGCATGATTTTAACAGCTCAATCAATTCTTTATTACTCATTTATAATAAAATATGTTAGATTAATGAATCACACTTTAGATTTTTGAAGAAAGTAGTTATGTTCCTGATTTTCTAACGCTACACCCAAATGATTTACAAACTCATAGGTGTTGCAGTTTCTGCTCAGGAAATTATCTATGTAATTGCTTTTAGTACTCTCAGTAAACAAATTGTACAAATTCCAGAGATTGATATAGCCTTTAGGATCAGAACTAAAATGCTCATCATCAACATAATTCTTAATTATTGTGTTGATTTGTGAATCTGTTGTCTTCAACTCAAACAAGTCTTGTTTTTCTTGCTTGTCTAGATGATAATAGAGTTTTATCTTACCTACTAAATGAGCAAACTGTTCTTGATTAATAGTGAATTGTTGAAATTTTCTTAATGCATCTATATGATTATCTTGGTTATAGCTTAAAAACAATTCTCTACTCTTGTTTTTTAATTCATCTATACTACTCACTCTTAAATCATCTTTCAAACCATCCGTAGCTATACATAGATTACAACAAACCATATTCTTAAATCCTATAAAGATTTTAAACTTTTCTATGCTTTTCTTAGAAAATAAATTCTGTTCTGAATAAGATCTTACACCACCAACCGTTAGATTGAGCTTTTGGTTATTTATATATACATGTACATGTGGTATTTCTATCATAAAAGCCATACGCTCGTAATAGATGGTCTTTTCATGTTCTAATAGTTCTTTAGCAGGTTTACCGATTGCTGAAGGTATTCTACCCTTGATAATGTGTGAGGTTCTGATATTAGGCATTGTAACAGTTCCTTTTGGAAACAATTGCTGTGCTGTGCTCCTCACTGTATTTACAAATTCGTAATGTGGTATGGTGCTTTCATTATCTTTTGCAAACACAGGAATAATGCAATCCTGCCTTAAATGGGATAGTGTTACCTGCTGTGTGTTTGCTTCTATAAAATTATTTTTCTCGTTGATAGATGATGATTCTATTTCTTGGCTACTGACCACCTGTTGGTTTATTGCTGTTAATTCCATTGTCTTTTATTGTTTTAGGATTAATTATTTGTTTGCAATCTACAATCTGAGTACTCTTTTCTATTTCAGATTTCCGTTCCATGATAAATGGTAGAATCTGCTGTTTTAAAGCACTGTGCTCTTGATATAAATGTCTCAATTCCTCAAATGTACTTGTAGACTGTATATCTTGTTTTACATCCTCCAGAGAAGTTCCTTGATTGCACCAGGTTTTTAATGTTTTGCCCGCTTCAGAGGTGATAATAAATTCTGGTTTTCCCTGGAAAAGATTCGTCCGGTCTTTACTGACCTTACACAAGTGATTTTCGTTGATGAGCTCAAAGTTTAATGTTAGCTCATATTCAAATCCTTCACTGGTTATCTCTTTGGTACCATGCTTAACCACCTTGGATTTACCATTGGAACCAACATCCATAGAATAATCTGTTTTACGTCTGGTTGTTGTAATGATGTGACATCTGGATTGCAGTATGGCATCAATGAATTTCTGGTGTCTGGGTTTCACCTTTGCCCAATCCTGGAATCTTCCTCCAAGTTGTTCATGTATTTGCAGACATCCTCCCTCACCTTGCCATTCATGAGTAATGGAATCTATAATAATCACTTCCATACCTGCTTTTTCGCATATATCTATAGCCTCAATGTATCTCTCTGGACTATATGGTGGAAATAGATTGAGAACATTGAAACTCCCCAAATCTGAATACAGACTGGCTGAGGCATTCTCTGTGTCTATAACAGCTATTTTGGACCAATCTTGTGTCATTCCATAGGCTAATTGCAAAGCAGAATAGGTTTTACCAAATCCACTGGCTCCAGATATGCCTAAACGGAGTTTTACATTGTTAAGTTGTGTTTGTTGTAATTGCATGTTGTTTGTTTTTAGTTATACATATAATTGTTGTTTTTAGGAATAAAAAAGAGCCTATCGCATTAGCAATAAGCTCTTTCTTGTCAGGTGTACATTCCTTAAATCACAGCCATTTCTTCCACCACCTGTTCTTCCAAGTCCAAAGCAGGATCTACATATTCCCAACGATGAGTTAGCTGGATTATCTCACCTGTTTCCTCAATGGTGTATTCGTAAGGATCTGTTGGCACTTTTTTAACTGTGCCCTCGAACTCCATACCGATCATTGATGATGCAGTTTCTTCATCAAAGGTGGTTGCTACAAAGGCTGTCTTTGCTGTGAAGTACACTCTTCCTGTTTTCTTGCTTTTAACAGGCATAGCTCCTGATTGCACGATTAAGCCATAAAATTCTTCATCTTTAGAATTTCTTGCCTTCTTAATTTCTTTTACCGTTACCATAATAACATGATTTTTAGTTACAGCAGTTGTATTGAAGCCGGAATACCCAGCACCTGCCTAAACTACCGGAGGGGTTGGGCTAGAAGTACCGGGGGATGTTTAACATATAAAGTGTAAAAAAAATAGAAAAATTTTCAGAAAAAATAATAAAAATAAATGGACTAAATAATTAATATAGTTGAAACTAATTTATTGGATAACTTCACCACTTTCCAAAACTACTGCTGTTGGAAATAATTCAATTTTAAGTCTTCTCCCACTTAGTATTATATTTTTAATTTTATCATAATTGTGCGATTTAGGATAAAATATAAATGATATTAGATTTGGATCTTCAATACCAAACAATTCATATATGTTAACTTTTTCCAATGGTTCGTTAAAAGTGTAGAGAAAATTATTTTGGATTAGTAAAGTCTCATTAAATGTATCGCTAATTCTTAACTCACCTTTAAATTCTAAGATTTTATCATTTAAAAAATTTGCCTTAAACAATATTTTTTCAGCATTAATTACAAATCCTTTTTCAAGTCCTTCATCATATTCTAAAACAGGTTGTCCAAATTTAACCTCAATAACATCTTGAGGTTTTAAACCATTTTTAAGTCTGGAATATTCATTGCTTAGTAGTTCTGCATACTTTTTACTCCTAATTTCTAATGTAGCATTATTATATGATGAAATATTAGCTGGGAAGCCTAAACTATCTTGCCCTTTTATTGTTAATCTACCAAGCTCTAAAATGATATCTTCATTGTTAGAAGAGTACATAATCTTTTCACTCAAAAAAAGCCCTTCTTTAATCTCTACATTAACTCCATTTCCATAAGTTTTATCAAGATATGCTCTAATTTTATCAATATCACTTTTTTTTGCAATTACAGGGTAACCTTTACTATTTGAATCATTCAATTTATCGCTTACACTATCTTTATTTGAATTTATGGAATCAGATTTTTTTATAATCGAAGTTAAAAGATGATATGTGTAGTTTCTTAAAGGACCTGTTTTAATATCTCCACTATTAAAATTTACATTAACTAAAGCAGAAAAACTTCCAATCTTTAAATCCCTTTTATAAAAAGATCGAGTTTGTATAGTATCACTAATTTCTTTATTGATGGTTTGAACCTTTAAAACACCCCTATCAACTAATTCTGCTATTTTTGTTTTGTATTCATCATCCGTAATTCCAAAATCAATATCTAACAATAATCCATCTTCATTCTCTTTAGTATTGCATGAAAAAATAAAACTACAAACAATAAACAAGGTTATTATTTTTATAAAATAATTCATATTTCTTTAATTTATTTAATTAAAAACAGCCAAATTTTGCTTCTTTAATTACTTTATCTTTAATCAAGTTTTCTATTCTATAACTTTTTTTGATAGTGGGTATTACTCTGTAATTTGAAGGCAATCTTTGGGTAGACATCACCGATGTAGAAGTTGAACTATTTGCATCTAAATTAAAAATATGTAATTCTTTAGTATGGACTAATTTTTCATTACTGTCATAAAATTCAACTCTACAATCAAATTCCAAAACAGTAAAATCAATTTCATTATTATTTTTAATAGTAACATCTCCATCGGTCCATCCATAACGATCTCTACTTAATTTACTTGAAATTTCTAGGTTATCATATAAACCTGAAAGTCCTATATTAATCAGGTACTCAAAATCAGATCTCAAACTATTTTCGTGTATTATTTTACCTATTTCAACATCATCTTCGTTATCAGAAAAACAGCCCTTCTTTTTACCAAAATCATAAACTTTATCGTAAAAGGCATAGTTGATACCCCTAGAAGATTTAATATATGCATTTCCTTTTTCGTTCCCAATTAGCAAGTAAATAGGATAGCTATTATTCTCATTATGATTGTAAGTTGCATATACTTCAAAATCACCATCAGAATTAGAAGAAATATTATTAATTACACATGTATTTTGAAAATCAATACGACTACCAATAGATCTAAAATCTGGATATATTTCTTCAATAATATTATAATCTAGATTTTCCATCAAAACTGCGTTAAAAAATCTATTTGCTAAATCTCTAGATTTGTCTTCAGTTAATGAAAAATGTTGGTAAAGGAAAAATGAAATGATAATTATTAATACTCCAAGAAGTGAAAATTTTAAAATACTACTAGATTTTTTTTTATCATCACTTTTTTGAGTAACAACTTCTTTAGTTTTAACTTCTCTTTTTAATTCTTCTTCAACTTCCTGCAATTCTTCGTAATCTGACAACGGTGCCCATTTGGTTTTATCTTCCCTTAAAATCATTGTATCGAGACTCAATTTTCTAGATTTAATTTCATCCAGAGAATAAGGACCCAGCTTATCTATTCCATCGAGATAGTAATATTTCATATATGGTTTTTATCGAATGTTAGCTTCAAAAATAATATTAGTAGGTTAAAAATAAAATGAGGTTTATCATGCTTTTAATAAAGTACTTAGAGATATTAACCTATGTTCTTTTTAAATTTTTAATCTTCATTACATAAATAAAACCACCACTGCCACAATATTGCACTTTCATCTCAACCTTGTTACCTGGAATAAGTGTATATTTTAACAAGCTCAGATCGTAGTTAGATGTTAAATCTGTATCAATGTAACATTTATGTCTAACACCATTTTGATCCTGCATAACCACCTTGTAATCACTAAAGGAGCCTTCATCAGCACTAATTATGTAACCAATCATAGGCTCTTTAGCCATATTACATCCTTCTTTATTAGAAATAGTAATAGTTACTTCAGCTTTCTGATATGGAGGACCTGGTGGAACACCATAGAGATAACTATTCTCCTGAGAAAACAGAAAACTACAGAAGAAGATTAAAGCTGTTATGGACAATAGTGTTTTAAATCTAATTTTTAAAGTTAAAAATGTCATTTTTCATGTGAAATAGGTCAACTTTAAAGTTACTGTTTTTGGAAATATTTTTAGGCAATATTTATTTAATTCTACTCGAAATATAATTTTATTGCTATATATATTGTATTTTTTAATCTAGAACGTTAATTGCAAAAAACATCAAAAAAGGGGCTAGGTGCATACCTCTATTTTTCCTCACACAAATAGAATTTAGAAAATAACTTTAAAAGTTATAATAGTAATAAACAGATTTGGACACTTCAACTTTGCTATATCTCTGGAACATAAGGGAGAGTCGTAAATAAAAAAAAGGCATCGCATTGATGCCTTTTTACAATTTTTGATTTAAACTCTAGGTTAAAGCCAAGTGCTTGTCATAATAAACTTGTGGATACTCACGTATTATAAACTCCTCAGGAAATTCATCAATATCACCTCCATGTCGATCTTTAAGACCTAATTGTTTGTACTGATGGGTTCCCAACTGCTTTACAAAACAAGGTACACCACTAGATTTAGCACCTTTAATTAGGTTTCGCATCCATTCCAGTTCCATTTTACGGTATTTGTGTTCACCAATATTATTACCGCTTTCACCACCAATTATACACCAATCAAGAACTTGCATTCTCTCATCCCACGGAATTGGTGCTATGAGTGGCTCAAAACTAGCAAATGTTATACATGAAAAGTCTTTGAGATGCTCTAGCCGTCCCATCTGGTCTTCACTTTCAATGGAAACACCTAGCCAAACATTGTCTAAATCATCAAAATATTCAGGTAAGTGTTCTTTAATGCGCTCAGGTCTTTTGGTTAATATTTGATACGTATGCCGTGGTGTTTTTTTGATGATTTCCCAGGCTTCATCTCGCCATTCATCTGCTTCTTCAATAAACCAGTCTGACCATGAACACGTGAAAACCAACTCACCATCTTTCCATTTTAAAGGTGCATCGAACACTGTTTTACTTCTAACAACTGTTTTTGCATTTTGACCATAAATTGCTTTGTCACGATACATATAACAGTATTTACATCCTGGGGATACTTTTCTACACCCTTGCCATGGATTCCAAGTATAATTGGTCCATTGTATATTGGATTTTTTCATGGTTTTTATCTTTTTATTAGTTTTTAATTTATTTACATTTTTCTCAACCTTTATTATCTGAGTATATTTCATATTTGTTTTTGTTTTAAATTTTTAAAATTGCTTTTTATTAGTTTACTGGTTTAAACTAGTTTACTAAACTGTAATTAACGGTTTATTAGTTTATGTGCCTATATATAGGCACTAAACTAAACCGATAAACTAACCCGGTTTACGGAGGTTCCAGGGAAGATGATAAACTGTATTTGCCTTTGGGTTTGTCCTGATCTATCCATCTTTTGGATTTACATTCCGTAATAAAATATACGGCTTGATTAAGCCCTATGCTTTCTTTAAATAAAGCGATGTAAGAGCTTTGTATTTGTTTTTTTAGCTCACCGTACTTATATCCATTTTCTTTGCTAAAAACCTCCTTTAACAGCTTAATTTTGTCTTCATCATTAAGGTCTTTTAGCTTTGGTTTTCTATTACTAACACCTAACTGATCAACATAGCTATCTATTACAGTTGGTAGTCCGTCAACTATTGTAAATGCAAAATTCTCTGGAGCTATATCTCTGGAGTAATCAGCTTTAACAATAGAAATATCTTCATTGTTATTTGGTTTAGTAACTGAGAGTACAAGTTCAGCTTTGTTGATTAATTCTGTCCCTAAATGGCCTCTGGCAAAAGCATTACCCTTGTTTTGGTGTAATACAACAATAATATGTATGTTTAGCTCCTCAGTCCATTTAAGTAGCTTACTAGATATTTCCGTAGCCTGTTGTTCATCATTAATGGAAGTAACTAAATCTCTAACACCATCTATAACAACAAGTCCTATATTTGGATTAGTATAAATTACTTCTTCGATAACTTTATGCCGTTTTTTATAGTTCAGTCCTCTTAAACAATAAACTGCTAAATTTTCAGGATTTTCAATTTTGGCTTGCTTACAAATACGATGTAGAGCTTTCTGAACATGATATTTACCCTGTTCTGTATCAAAATATACTACCTCTCTCTTTTTCTTTGGAAGGTTACTTTTGAATGTGCCAAGTATTATGTTATCACTAATTGCTGCTGCAAGAGCAATTCCTACATAAAATGATTTTCTGCTTTTAGCTTTACCTGTTACGACACTAAAGTTGCCTAAAGTTGCAATAGTTGTAAAACCTCCAGATTTAAAGTTTTTTTGTTTTATTGCAACTTGTGGCTTATCGAACTTGTCACTATATCTAATTCTTAGCTTCTCTGCTAATAGTTGATATTTTTTGTTAGTAGCCATAACCCTACTTTTTTAATAAGGTTAGACACTCTAACAACTCACTTCGCTTATAATAGCGTCTTGCACCTATGCCATAGGCTTTCACCTTACCTTTATTTTGCCACGCCCAAAGTGTTGAGCTATTGATTTTCAGAAACTTACATGTTTCTTCTCTGGTAAGCAGTTCTTCTGTAAATTTTTTGGATTGTAGCTCCTTTTGAAGTTCTTCTACACTTTTCTTAACTGTTGTGCCTATCAGTTCTTGTAGTTGTTCTACTGATAGTTGTTGGAGGATAATACTATTTTTCATGACTTATGTTTTTTAATTCATAAGCCAAAATTCTAAATAAAGCTTCGGTACGACTTGCAGTACTGGTACTACTTCAGTACTATTTTTTGGATGGGTTCTATTCGGGTGGTAAACGATCCGTAAAATGCGGTATTACTGGAATTCCCTTTTCTTTACAATGATTTATTATTTTCATCATTTTATCACGTGAATTGAAAATGTTTTTATGAGCATTTGTGCTTTCTGTACTGTAATTTTTTAAAGTTGCTAATACATCCTTTTGCCACTTCTTATCTCCTAATTCCTCTGCAACCCTTGGTGCGGTATAGCTATTCTTTAATTGCATTATACCTTTAGAATCGATAGTGTAATATTTATCCATCTCGCCAGATGCTAACTTAACTCCAACTTTAAACCAGACTTCATCTTCATAAGTTTTTTTCTCTTCTAATAATTTGGTCTTTTTTTGTTTTTCAATAATGAAAGCTATTATCTTATTTGCACTTGTGATATAATTTTTAAGTTTCGTAACATCTATTTCAATCTTTCCTGGTATGAAGCCCTGTATCATCTCATCTTCATATCCTTTTTCTAATTCTACCCTATCTGTAACTACTCTAGTTTTTTCTATGGTAAAAATTTCATTAAAAACGGACTTGTTAGCCTTTTTCAAATCTGATATTACGGCGGTTATTGCCGGATTTACTCGTAGGTCTTTGGTTGTTTTATTTTTAAAGTAATCAGCGATTTTTGTTAGAGAGTTAAGATATTTGGTATAAGTGCTCAATTCTTGTTCTAGAAATGAAGTAACATCATTTTCAAAATATGCTTTTTTGTGATTTGATAATCTATTTTCGTATTTTTCTTTGTAATCTTCACGTGTACTGCTCAGCATATCCAATATTTAAAAGTATTTAGTTAATTCTAATGCAATATCCTTGTTGCTTTTGCCTATGTAATTTAGGAACATTTGCTCTGTTTTATGTCCTGTTACGTATATAAGGAACGATGTAGGTATTTCTCCATAAAAATTAGTGGCAAACGATCTTCTGCCAATATGCGATGTTACCAGTTCCCATTTTTCGTATTCACCAACCTGCTTTCTGTATGGAAACTTAGCACTATCATCAACTTTTTCAAGCTTACTGCCTTTTACTTTCTGCTTGATCTTAGCTTTTTTACATACCTTTTTGATGTAGTTGTTGTATTTCTGGCTTGAAATAGGCCTAGGGAACTCACCATCTCTTTCCTCCAATATCTTTAACACCTTTGGATGCAAAGGTATGGTCATGTTCTTGCCAGTTTTCTTTTGGGTAAACTCGATAAGGTGTTTGCCTTTTTCGATTCTGATCTGATCTTTGGTAAAACGCATAAAATCAGACACACGCTGACCAGTGTAACAGCTTATGATTAGCCAATCCCTTGCGTTTAACAAGCTCTCGTTAAGTTTTTTATCATCGAGTTTTTCTATCGCCTTTAGCTCTTTAGGGGTAAGGTATATTTTGTCAACCTTAACTTCTTTTAGTTTTATCCTATCTAATTGAGGGCTTATTTCTATGCCATTATACATTGCATGTTTACAGACTGCTTTTATTGTGTGTATCGCTCTGGAAATTGTGTTGATTGCATAACCCTTTTTCAGGCAAAAAGCCTCAAAGTTGGTTTTAAATGCACTGTCTATATCAATTAGTTTAATACTCCTACCAATACTGCTTTGGTATTTCTCAATTAAACCTCTAACAACTTTATAGTTTTTAAGTGTTTGTTCAGCCAGTTCGTTCTTACGTTCTTTTAGGTAAAAATCAAAATAGGGTAGAAGTTCCTTTGGGAGCGCTTTCGATTTTTTAGGCGGGTTGTAGTATAAATCCAATTGATTCGCCAACCAGGCCTTATCTATTGTCTCTAGATCAGCATCGTGAAAAGCTTTAAGAATATGGTTTTCAATTTTGTTAAGTTCCGCATTAACCTTAACCTGCTGATTCTTGATGTCTATGTCTTTTGGGCTCTTTTGGGAGTGATATTTATCCCAATATTGCTTTGAAACCTCAAGCTTAGTTTTGCCACCGATAACATGATTTGTATTATTGTGTGTAAAAAGCAGCCTTAAATTTAAGAAAGCCTTCTCCTTTTTTGAGCGATACAGGTAGTTTACAGCTGCCATACATTAATAAAAAAAGTTGTACGATTGTTGTACGATTGAACAAAACATTATACAAATTTATGCAAACTAAATCAAAAAAGGAAATTCCATTATATGCGTGAAAGTATTATTTTTATTGATGTTATTATAAGTTTTATAATGATTGAGCTTATTTATGTTTTTGGATAAAAGTACTTCCACCTTGAGTACAAAGGCCTTAACATTAATGTTGAGGCCTTTTTTATTTCATTCCTTAGTTTAATTACCTTTGCATTACCAAAAACGCACCTTTATGATTTATTCAATGACAGGTTACGGAAAATCTGTTTTGCAATTGCCGACCAAAAAAATTACGATTGAACTAAAATCCCTGAATAGCAAAAATCTAGACTTGAATGCCAGAATGCCTTCAATCTACAGAGAAAAAGAACTGTCTATTAGAAAACTATTGGCCAATAAATTGGTACGTGGTAAAATAGATTTTTCCATCTATGTTGAAGCTACTGCCGAAGACACCTCTACTCAATTAAACGCTCCGGTTGTGAAGCAGTACATGTCTCAACTGAAAAGTATTGCTGATGCAGATGATGTACAGCTTTTGGAAATGGCGGTACGTTTCCCTGATGCGCTAAATACAGTAAGGGAGGAAATAGACGAAACGGAATGGGAAGCCATTGAAGGTGGCATAAATGATGCCATTGATGCCTTGACCAGCCATAGATTGAATGAGGGAAAAGTGCTTGAAACCGATTTCAACAAACGTATTGACAGCATTGGTGCTATTCTCGAAAAAGTAATTGAAATGGATCCTGAGCGTGTTGATGGCGTTAGGGAGCGCCTTAAAAAAGGTGTAGAAGAGCTTAGGGAAAAATATGATGAAAATCGTTTTGAGCAGGAATTGGTGTATTATATTGAAAAGTTTGACATTACCGAGGAAAAAGTGCGCTTAAAAAACCACCTTAACTATTTTACTGAATCCATTAACTCCAAAGATTCCAACGGAAAAAAACTTGGGTTTATCAGTCAGGAAATGGGTCGGGAAATTAACACCATTGGTTCAAAAAGCAACTATGCACCCATGCAGCAATTGGTGGTACAAATGAAAGACGAGCTAGAAAAAATTAAGGAACAGTTATTGAATGTGCTCTAATTCAGTTTACAGTCGCAGTCGCAGTGAGCAGTAACATAAAATATGACTAAAGAAAAAAAACAAGGCAAACTCATTGTATTTTCAGCACCTTCTGGTTCTGGAAAAACCACCATTGTTCGGCATCTATTAGATATTGAAGATTTAAATTTAGAGTTTTCAATATCTGCAACGTCAAGGGATAAGCGTGGTACTGAAATAGATGGAAAAGACTACTATTTTCTCTCTGCTAAAGAATTTAAAACCAAAATTAAGAATAATGAGTTTTTAGAATGGGAAGAAGTGTATCGTGACAATTTTTATGGCACTCTAAAAACTGAGGTGGAACGCATTTGGGCAGAAGGAAAAAATGTGATTTTTGACATTGATGTTTCTGGTGGACTAAGAATCAAAAGGAAATTTCCAGAGGAAACTCTAGCAGTTTTTGTAAAACCACCAAGTATAGATGAATTAAAAATCAGATTGAAAAAGCGCAAAACCGAGAACGAGGACAAAATAAATATGCGTGTAGCAAAAGCTTCTGCTGAATTAGCCACAGCTCCATTATTTGACACTATTATTGTTAATGATAATTTAGAAAGTGCCCTAAAAGAAGCAGAAGAAAAAGTAAGCAAATTCATTAATTCTTAAGCTTAACGGATGAAAATTGGTTTATATTTTGGTTCTTTCAACCCAATTCACATCGGACATTTGGTAATTGCAAACCATATCGCGGAGCATAGCGATTTAGACCAAGTTTGGTTTGTAGTAACGCCACACAGCCCTTTCAAAAAGAAAAGCTCTCTTTTAGATAATTACCAACGACTAGAAATGGTATATCAGGCCACAAAAGATTACCCCAAACTAAAACCTAGCGATATTGAATTTAACTTACCTCAACCCAACTATACGATAAACACATTAGCTCACTTACAGGAGAAGTATCCTGATAACAAGTTTGCTTTAATTATGGGTGAGGACAATTTAAAAAGCTTTCATAAGTGGAAAAACTATGAGGTTATTTTAGAAAATCATCACATATATGTGTACCCAAGAATTTCTGATGACACTATAGAAACACAATTTCATAATCATGAGAAAGTACATTTTGTGAACGCACCTATCATGCAATTATCTTCTACATTCATAAGAAAATCCATTAAAGAAGGTAAAAATGTGCAACCTATGTTACCACATTTTGCCTGGGAATATTTGGATGAAATGAATTTTTATAAGTAAATTCAATAATTGGAATTATCAGCTAATTGTTTTTAAGGATTAGCTTTGTTTATAAAGATATTGAGTTATGAAAACCAGAAGAACTTTTTTAAAAAGTATGGCCCTGGCGCCACTTGCACTTAGCAGTAATTCCCTTTTGGCTCTTTCCAAAAACAAACCTACTAGCATTAAAAACAGGTTACAATATAGTATCAACGCATATTCATTTAATGCTAAGCTTAGAAGTGGCGAGATGACATTTTTTGATATGATGGATTTTTGCGCTGAGATTGGTATGGACGCTGTAGACATAACAGGCTATTATTTCTCATCCTATCCTCAAGTACCTCCAAACAAAGAACTGTTTGCATTAAAAAAAAGAGCCCTTGATTTAGGTTTAGATATTGCTTGGACTGGTGTAAGAAATAACTTTGTTACGCCAGATAGTAGTTCTAGAAATTCAGACAAAGTACTTATAAAAAACTGGTTAGAAGTATCGTCAAAATTAGGTGCAACGATTATGCGCATTTTTACTGGAAGAAATAAAAGTGATGATTTTACGAAAGATGAAATAAAGGAATGGCTTGTTAGCGACTACAAAGAATGTGCTGCATACGGAGAAGAACATGGTGTGATTGTGGGCCTACAAAATCATGATGAATTTTTATTTACAAGCGATGAAATAATAGATATTATACACCGTGTAAACTCTGAGTGGTTCGGTTTGGTTTTAGACTGCGGTAGCTTACCATCGGACAACCCATATGAAGAAATGCAAAAGCTTGCGCCTTATGCCAATTATTGGTTTGTAAAAGAGCATGTAAAAACTAAAGATAGCACCAAAGTACCAGCAGATTTAAAACGCATAGCTAAAATTATACAGGACTCTAACTTTCAAGGCTACGTGTCTTTTGAAAGCCTTCAAGAAGGCAACACAAAAGACATTATTAAAGACATGTTTAGCACGTTTAAATCTGCACTCTAAAAATCACTTCAAATAGGTAACGGTATTTATTACTTAGAAATAAAAAAAACCAACTCTTTCAAGTTGGTTTTCATAACATAAAATATGTAGGATGTTTTTAGTCTAAGGCAGGAATACGTAATACTTGCCCAGGATAAATTTTATCAGGGTCGGTAAGCATTGGCTTATTCGCTTCAAATATAACAGGATATTTCATGGCATTGCCATAATATGTTTTTGCAATCTTTCCTAATGTGTCTCCACTAACAACGGTGTGGAATTGTGCTTCTGGCTCAACATTTTCTACAGTCATTTGGTCATCAACAAAAGCAATTCCGTTTGAGTTTCCAACCACTAAAATTACTTTTTCCTTGGTGGCTTGGTCATAAGCAGCACCACTCACTGTTGCTGTTTCATCATCTATAAATACATTCAAGTTTTCTACTTGTAGTTGTAAGTCGTTAATTGTTTCTTCTAATTTTCGTGCAGCTAACTCCTCTAATTTAAGTTCTTTTGCAGCTGCCTCTGCAGCTTCTTCAGCATCTGTTTTCCCTATACCAAATACTTTTGCTCCTGCGTTTTTAATGAATGAAAATAATCCCATTTTTAATGTGTTTTAAGTTAATGATTAAGTTTGTGTAAGATAACATTTTATTGTTAAGGTAACACATAGTTAAGACACAAAACAACCGAATACGTCACAAATTATTCTAAAAACAGAAACCGCCTGAAGCAAGTTGCTTCAAACGGTTTCTAAACTAAATAACCAACCAAAATTTTTATGTTATACCCGTGTATTTTCTCTAGGGTTCTCTTTACGTTCGCTTTTGAACTTACGCTTTTTCTCTTTATTGCCTGAAGACTTATCTTTTGTGTTATCAGACTTTAAATACTGTATGTATCCTCTTCCTTGAAATTCGTATACAGTTTCAGATGAAGGATGAAACAACTCTATTGTTCCGTCATCTATAACGCTCAATTCAAAGAATTCATTGTCGAAGAAATCATAATCTAATGTTAAAGTTTTCAAGAGCTCATTATTAACAACATTTCCAACGCCATATACTCCAGTATAATCCCATATTAAATTGTTAGGGTTCATTCCAAATCCATCTTGAGAACTTCTAAAGGTAGAATCATTTCCTCCAGCTAAAAACTGCAAGTAATTCTCATTATCAAACTCATTTATCGCACCCATTTCACTGGTATATGTTTTCTCCCAAGCTTCATACTCCTGCAAAAAATAATGGATGTTATCGTAGAATACAAAATCATAGTCAAAATTTCTACGCTGATAACCTTCCAAGAAATATGATGTATCTGTATTTGGATTATATAATTCTATCGTATTGCCATCAACAACAAACACATCAAACGTTACAAAACCATCAATGTCGTGGTTTACATCCAAAATCATATTGTAGGCATCATACGATGCTACATCTATACCAAACCCATCGCCACTGTTGCCAATACCTACCAAATTATTATTGGCATAAACTACACCATTAATAAACGACACAGTAAATGCTTTTTGTAAAAAAGGCACTTCGCCAAATCCAATAGTTTGATTAATATCTACATACCAAAGTTCGTGCGAAGTAAGCACTTGATTTGCTGTTATTATTGGCTCATCTACAAAGTCATCAACGATAACCTCTGTATAACAAGATGTAAAAAGTGTTGACATCAACACAACGCTTAAAAGTAATTTTGCAGTCTTCATAATCATTCGTTTTAGGGTTTCTGTTTATGTAGATTCAAACAGCGTGCCAAAATATACGACCCCATAATGCAATGCTTCGTTTTTCTTTATTTTATGTACTTTTGAAAGACGAACAATTTTTTTAGTTTTTATGAGTAAACCTTTAAAGTATGCAGTTTTTGGTGCAGGGAGTTGGGCTACGGCAATCGTTAAAATGCTTAGCGAAAACTTAAATGAAATTGGTTGGTATATGCGCAGCGTGTATACTAAAGAGCATCTGTTAAGAGAACAGCATAATCCTAATTATTTAAGTTCGGTAGAGTTTCATTTAGAACAGCTAAAATTAAGTAATGATATTAACGAAATGGCTGATTGGGCAGATGTACTTATTTTTGTAATCCCATCCGCATTTATCCATACCGAACTAGAGAAACTAACTGTTGATATTTCCAGCAAAACCGTAGTTTCAGCAGTTAAAGGTATTGTTCCCGAAACAGGTTTATTAGTTGGAGAACACTTTAACGAACATTATAACGTACCATTTGAAAGTATTGCTGTTATCGCTGGCCCATGTCATGCCGAGGAAGTGGCGTTAGAGCGTCTATCTTATCTTACTATTTCCTGTTGGGACTCAAAAAAAGCACAACAGATTGCCGATAGTTTATCTAGCGACTACATAAACACCAAAATAAGCGACGATGTTATTGGTGTGGAGTATGGCGTAATGCTTAAGAATATTTATGCTATTGCCGCCGGAATTGCACATGGATTAGGTTATGGCGATAATTTTCAGAGTATTTTAATGAGCAATGCCATACGGGAAATGAAACGCTACATTAAAAAAGTTCATAAAATGAAACGCAACATCAATAACTCCGCTTACTTAGGCGATTTATTGGTTACGGGCTACTCAACTTTTTCCAGAAACCGCATGTTTGGAAATATGATAGGCAAAGGCTACACCGTAAAATCTGCACAAATGGAAATGAGTATGGTGGCAGAAGGGTTTTATGCCACAAAAAGTGCCTATGAAATGAATGAGAAGAATGAAAAAAAAGCTGACACACCAATAATCGATGCTGTTTACGAAATACTTTACCAAAATAAAAACCCGAAAAAGGTATTCAAAAAATTAACCGAGAAGTTAGATTAAAAAAAGCCTCCTCTAACTCCTCCAAAGGAGGAGAATACTCAACCATAAAAAGCACTATCTCTAAAAAAAGTTATATGGGAACTGCCTATTTGGGTAAAGCAAGGAAGTCGCATTCCTTAGATGGGATCAGACTATTCGTTATTCCAAGTATTCGTTCGTACCTCACTGTGGGCATCTCACTACCATCCATAACGTAAAACTCACCCCTAGACCATACAATGAGAGAAACACCGCTTTTATGCAAAATTTATAATAAAGGGAATGGGTATTAAAATAAAAAAGAAATATGTTGATAGTCAACACCTTAATCAATTCAAAGAATTGATCGTCAAGGCGCAGAATAGATGAAGAAAAGCTCCGAAAACAGGAGAACGCAGTTCGACGCGGAGTTTTCAAATCGGTTTTCATTCCAAATTATTTTAGGAATGAAAAATTCCTCGGCTTGAACTTGATTTTTTGGTTCGTTTTGCATCAAGGCAAAATGAACGTAGAAAAATACTATTAAACAGATACGTCAAAATCGATTATACTTCTAAAGCAAAATGAAATTTATAAACACTTACTTCACCAAAACACCTTTCACATCCATCAAAGGAATAGGTCGTAAGGCCTTTAAATTTATAGTGTTTTTTCTAAAGATGTACGTTTTATCAAGCATAGCATCACCTTCAAAGAAAGATACTTTAAAGCTATTGTTCAATTTAAACAGATCCTCCTGCATCAATTCTATTTTTGCGTAACTTTTTGCTGGAAGTTTGTCTATGCGCTTTCTAAAAACAGCTGTTTTCTTAGTTTCAGAATACCCTTCAGAAACGATAATAACCATCTCCAAATCAGTTTCCTTTTCATTTATAATATAAGCATTCCAATCTTCTGATTTGTACACATCGTTATACTCGTTTACAACAGCAATGTAAACGCCTTCAACTTTGGGGATTTCAATATCTTTTTTCAACCTCTATCAATTTTAAGGCACAAAAATAATCTAATTCGTAAAGTTTATGTAATTTTCAAAAAATAACACCCTTTATACATGGTACAATCTTCATTTTTCAAACTCACATTGGTTATATTTTTTCTAAGTTTTAATACCGTAATACTTGCCCAAAATTCTGATGAAAAAGCAATTGCTATTGCTAATAACATAGTGGAAGCTATGGGTGGACAAGACAACTACAACAACACCCGATTTATACAATGGGATTTTGGCAAGCGTAAATTGTACTGGAATAAATGGACTGGAGATGTACGGGTTGAAAGCCCTAAAGATTCATTGACCATTTTGGTCAACATCAATACACTCAAAGGAAAAGTTTTTCATAATGATAGACTACTTGAAGAAAATTCTGCAAAAAAATGGCTCACAAAAGGCAAAAACTGGTGGATAAACGATTCATATTGGTTAGTCATGCCCTGGAAATTGCAGGACCCAGGCGTAACCTTATCGCACTTAAAAACCGAGAAATTAGATAACGGGAATTTAGCCGATGTATTGCAACTCACCTTTAACGCGGTTGGCGTTACACCCGACAACAAATATTACGTATATGTTGACCAAACCGATAATCTCATAAAACAATGGGCGTTTTTTCCAAATTTTAATGATGAAAAGCCCAGGTTTACGATGCCATGGGATAATTACCAAAAAGCTGGAGATATTTTATTATCATTTAATCGTAGTGATTTTGGGCCTAAAAACGTTGTGGTAAAGCAAGATTTTAATGAGAAGCTATTCACAGATTTAGTTTATGAATAGTGACATTAAAAAATATATCCACCAAAGTGTATTGTGTTGGCTAGCCACCGCCAGTAAAGAAAACATACCGAATGTGTCCCCTAAAGAAGTTTTTACTTATTATGGAGATTATATCATCATAGCAAATATAGCTTCACCACAAACAATTAAAAACATTAAAGAAAACCAAAATGTTTGCTTGAGTTTTATTGATGTTTTGGTGCAAAAAGGCTATCAATTAAAAGGAAAAGCATCACTCATCACAAAAGAAAATGAGGCTTATTTTGCTATGGAAAAAGAACTTCTTGAGATTACTGAGGGCAAATTTCCTTTTTCAAGTATTACAAAAATTGAAGTGACAAGCTCAAAACCAATTATTGCGCCTAAATATATTTTGTATCCAGAGACTACTGAAGAAGAGCAAATTGAGAGTGCTAAAAAAGCTTATGGTATATAATTATCAATGCTACTTTCATTGGGCTCTACATACTATCTCGATAAGAGATTAGGGCACTCTAGCTTGGTAATACTAGTCTTTAGTTCTAAAATAAATGATAACAAACTGAATAAGACCGAAAATCCAATACAAAGGAAACCTTAAATAAGTGTACAATAAATTAAATGCATCATCTCCCGGACTTGCATGTAATTTTATTTCCATAAACATTGATATACAAGGCAAAAGAAAACCAAAAAGCAAGAAGAATAAAATTGGAAAAATACAACTCTTAGAATTTGGAAATTTTTTAATTAAACAATTAACTGTAATTAACATTAAAAAAATTGCAATATCAAAATACCCAAAATAGACATGAAAATCATCCACCTATAGCGCACTCTTAAACTGCTCCAAAAATCTTACATCATTTTCACTTAACAAGCGAATATCACTAATTTGATGTAATAACAGTGCAATACGGTCTATCCCCATACCAAAAGCAAAACCAGAGTATTCTTTTGAGTCGATACCACAATTCTCCAAAACATTAGGGTCTACCATACCACAACCCATAATTTCTAACCAACCTGTACCTTTGGTCATTTTATAATCGGTTTCGGTTTCTAAGCCCCAATACACATCTACCTCAGCACTAGGCTCAGTAAATGGAAAGTAACTTGGGCGTAAGCGTATTTTACTTTTGCCAAACATTTCAGTAGTAAAGTGCTGCAAGGTTTGCTTTAAATCTGCAAAACTCACATCTTTATCAATATACAAGCCTTCCACCTGATGGAAAAAACAGTGCGAACGTGCCGAAATAGCTTCGTTTCTATACACACGACCTGGAGAAATGGTTCTAATTGGTGGTTTGTTATTTTCCATATAGCGCACCTGCACCGAACTGGTATGTGTACGCAATAAAATATCTGGATTGGTTTGAATAAAAAACGTATCCTGCATATCGCGCGCTGGATGATGTTCTGGTAAGTTTAAAGCCGTAAAATTGTGCCAGTCGTCCTCAATTTCTGGACCCTCACTCACATTAAAACCTATACGCGAAAAAATATCGATAATTTGATTTTTAACGATAGAAATTGGATGGCGTGCACCAATTTCAATAGGTTGCCCTGGGCGCGATAAATCGCCGTAAACACCTTTTACTTCTTCTTTATCTTCAAGTTCGGCCTTTAAGGTATTTACTTTTTCTTCAGCTGTTTTTTTGAGTTTATTGATGGTTTGCCCAAACTCCTTTTTCTGGTCGTTTGCCACATTTTTAAACTCCGCAAAGTATTGGTTTAACAATCCTTTTTTGCCTAAATATTTTATACGGAATGCTTCAACCTCTTCTTTTGTTTGTGCTTTAAACGCCTCGGCTTCTGCTATAAGTTCTTGTATTTTATCTATCATAATAGCCTTAAAATGATGGCAAATTTAATTAATTTATCGGGATTTGCGTTAGGGATTGAGGCATTTGTTGAAGCTCCTCGACGAAGGAGAGAGCGACTGCCGAAAGCCCGACCCCTTGTGGGTAACGCCCATATAATTATTACTACCTAAAACGTTACACCCTCAATCTTCTTGAAATTTTGAATGGCTTTGCTATCGGAGAGTAAGGATACATAATGGCATACAGCAAGTAAACGTTGGTAAAGGCTGCTGTCGCTAAAATTTATGGTTTTGGGGAGGCGCTTGAGAATGAGCTCGTCGTAATTTGAAGCGGTGCCATTGAGACTGTTGTTTACGGCGTTGGTGTAGACTGTGAGGAGCTTGTTGATGATTTGGTAGCCGGCGATTTCCTTATCGATTACTTCTTCGGAATGGTAAATATTTTCGATACTGATTTTGATGATATCTTTTATTTGAGCTTCAAATTTGCTTTTGTCTAGCAATGCGCAATCGAAAGTACCGTCTAAAATAGCGTCTTCATTTTTCATAAAAATATCCACCGCATCATTAATGAGTGCACCAATTGCTAGTGCGCGGAGATAACCCACACGGTCTTCCTTATTGGAGAGCGCATAGTAATTCTCTGGTTTTATGTTATCACGAATAACTTTTGAAAGGTACTCTAGCGCGTATTCCTCGGGAATGAGTCCAAGGTTGATACCATCTTCAAAATCGATAATGGTGTAACAAATATCATCTGCAGCTTCTACAAGATATGCCAGTGGATGACGTGAGAAACTAAGATGTTTATCACTGCGTTTTACAAGTCCTAGTTCTTTGGCTACATCGGCAAAAGCTTCTTTTTCGGATTGGAACACCCCGTATTTTTTATCGGCGATATGCTTTGTTGGCCTTTTTGGCAGTGATTCTTTCGGGTACTTGGTAAATGCACCCAATGTGGCATAGCTTAAGCGGAGTCCGCCATCACGTCCTGCCCTACTTTGGGTTAGGATTTTAAACCCGTTGGCGTTTCCTTCAAAATCGCAAAGGTCTTGGTATTCTTTGTCGGTTAATTGGTCTTTATATTGTTTGCCCGCACCTGTTTTAAAAAACTCTCCTATAGATTTTTCGCCAGAGTGTCCAAACGGCGGATTTCCAATATCATGCGCTAAGGCCGCCGTGGCTACTATCGCTCCAAAATCGTTAGCTTGATACCCATGAACATTTTGCAAATGCGGATGTTTTTCTAATATTTTTTGCCCTACTTTACGCCCTAAAGAACGCCCAACGACGCTAACCTCTAAACTATGCGTTAGTCGGGTATGTACAAAATCGGTTTGCGACAATGGAATTACCTGTGTTTTATCTTGCAGGCTCCTAAATTCTTGCGAAAAGATGATACGGTCGTAATCTACTTCGAAGCCCAAACGGGTTTCGTCCTGTTCTTTTCTAAGTCTTTTATTGGTGTCGCCAAAGCGTTTTAAGGAGAGGAGTTGTTCCCAGTTCATAGTTTTGGATTAAGCTGAGGCAAGATACTAAATTCAATAAAAAATCTATTGCAAAATCTCTTAACATTAGGATAACATAATCATCATTTTAGGTTAATATTTTGATAACATCTGAATTACATAAAACTAGTTTATTTGTAGTGAATAAAAGTTATCTTATTTATGAAATATTTTCTATTTACCGTATTCTTGTTTACCGCTATGTTTACATCGGCTCAAAACGGAACTATCAATGGAAAAATAACTGATGCTGAAGAAGGTAATACTCCTTTACTTTTTGCAAAAGTGATTATTAAAGAAACTGGTGAAAAAGTAATGACCGACGAAACCGGTGCTTTTAAATTTGAAAACGTAAAAGAAGGCACTTACACGCTTGTTTGCAGTTTTACTGGTTATGACACTAAGGAAATTAAAACTGAGGTAACCAAAGAAATACATGAACCTGTTAAGTTAGCCCTTGCTGCTAGTACGGTTTCTTTAGATGATTTAGCTATGGTTTTTGCATCTTCTGAAAAAAAGGAAAATACGATTAGTAATAACTAACAAATCGTTAGTTCAATATTTAAAAAGCCCTTTGTGTTGTGACGCAAAGGGCTTTTTATATTAGTAATATTTGAAAAATAACGCTACCAAACAAACAGCGATATTTTTAAGTAAAACGGATTTTG
Organism: Hyunsoonleella flava; assembly: GCF_004310325.1. Lineage (GTDB taxonomy): Bacteria > Bacteroidota > Bacteroidia > Flavobacteriales > Flavobacteriaceae > Jejuia > Jejuia flava. Next base: position 120 of record NZ_SIRT01000007.1, on the reverse strand, counting down.
GCAGGTAGACCCGCGTATTCTATGATTCGACCAAAAAAAATTTGTTAAAATTTAAGCTACGAACCTTAATGTATCCACATAAGGTGTTTGTCTTTGTATAACCGCAAAGATGCGAGCAAT
>NZ_SIRT01000063.1 GCF_004310325.1 Hyunsoonleella flava | reverse complement strand
AAATAGTGTTAACTGAATAGCGTAGAATTTTTGAAATCTTCGTGCTATTTGTTATTCCCAATCTGATTACAGCAAATATTCTTAGTTCTGTATTTAGGCTTTGTTCTTCTTTTAATATTATTTGCTCATCATCTTTAAGAAGGTTATTAACTTCATTAACAAAGTTAGGGTATATGTGTAAGAAAGATTTATCGAAATTTTCGTAGAATAGATTAAGTTCGTTATCAATAAGTTGTTTTGATTTGGTGAGTTCTAATAATGCTTTTGTTTTATTTGAAACAATAGACTTTCTCACCATTT
>NZ_SIRT01000062.1 GCF_004310325.1 Hyunsoonleella flava | reverse complement strand
GATGTCGCGCCAACAATTCCATCGGAGTACAGCAGGATTTATGTGCTTACTTCAGGTGATAATTTAGTAATCGAACAAGTAAATTATTTACCAAATTTTACTGTTATAAAGGTAGGCAAGTATACTATTCATACGTTAATATATGATGCACGTGAGAGCAGTATTAACTTTTTAGATTTGGGTATAGTCAAATTTGGTGAAACAACTGGAGTTGACGTACTAGGTATTGTTACTGAAAATGGTTTATGTGCCTAGTTAGACGTAACTGGCGCCCCTGTAGAGGTGGTAGCAAAAGAAGTT
>NZ_SIRT01000061.1 GCF_004310325.1 Hyunsoonleella flava | reverse complement strand
GTGGAAACCTTCTCCCTGTGGGTACCTATTATTATGTGCTTCATCTCAATGATCCTAATTACAGTAAGCCTGTTACGAGGTGGATATATTTAAACTACTAAAAGGTTCTGCTGCAAAATGAAACATGTTTACATTTTAGTTATACTTTTCATCGTTTTTTTAAAGGGCTTAAATGCGCAACAAGATCCGCAGTATACACAATATATGTATAACCAAGCCATAATTAATCCAGCTTATGCCGGCTCTAAAGAGTATCTACAAATTACTACTTTATACAGAAACCAGTGGACAGGTTTTCCC
>NZ_SIRT01000060.1 GCF_004310325.1 Hyunsoonleella flava | reverse complement strand
GATGTTTGGTCTAGTGAAGATGGTATTACATGGGTACAGATAACAGAGCAAGCACCATTTGGAGTTAGATACGCACGTGGATCATTTGTTCATAATAATAAATTATGGGTAATTGGAGGTTTAGATTTTTCTAATACTTCAGGTGGAGTTCTTAAAGATATTTGGTCAAGTGAAGATGGAATAAGTTGGGAAAATGTCAGTGAAAAATTACCAAATTATGCTGGAGAGCATGTAGTAGCATTCAATGATAAAATTTGGTTTATCGCTGCAAAAGGCTTTGAATATTATGAAGGGATACTA
>NZ_SIRT01000006.1 GCF_004310325.1 Hyunsoonleella flava | reverse complement strand
GAGACTAATACGCACGATAGCTCTTTTTAGCTAGTTAGGGATATAAGTTCACTCTGTCCTTTTTAAATGTAATAACAATTAATAGTATTTGCTAATCTAAAGGTTAGGGATAGAAACGGCATCCTTTTGTTTATTGGTAGTAATTTACAACCCTTAGGATGTAAGGCGACTATTAAACAGAAATTACTTTACTTTAATGCATAAAAAAACAAAAGATATAGTGGATAGCCCGACCCGACCTAAGGAGGGTAACGCCCAAAATATCTTTTGTTTTTATTTTATTGTATTACTAGTTTTTTGTGATACGTTTTATTGTTGCTAGTAGTAGCTTGTATAAGGTATATTCCAGGTGTAAACGACTGGTTGGTTATGTTTATCTTTTTTGCATTTGTTTTGTTTTCGTAAACCATTTTACCAAGTACGCTGTAAATTTTAACATTAACCGTATTTAAGTTTTGAAATGCAATTGTAAAATCTCCTTTAGATGGGTTTGGATATATTACCATTGAAGGAGCATTAAGCTCGGTATTTGCAATACTTAAGGTTTGGCTTGTAGGGATAGCTTCCCATACACTTCTGGTATCTGATTCTGGTGCTGTGGTATGTGTTACTGTTCCATCGGCATTGTGATACAAATATCTATCAGCGGTTCTTGATTGAAACCTGTAAGTATCCTCTAAATCATTATATTCTATTGTCCACGTTTTATCTGTATCGCTTGATGGTGCCACTGCACCTGTGCTAACAACGCGATAAGCACCCCCAGAAAAATTAGCTCCAGGTGCGCGTAATATACCAACAGTTTCACTATCGATATTAAAAAACGCTCCACTTTCTACAAAAGTCCAATGTGTATTTGTCGGTTCGCCTGAATTGGTCATTGTTACTGGTGTGGCACTTGACCCTACGGCAGTTAAAAATTGTCCTGTGGCTACATTTCTTAATCTATAAATATCGTCTGCAGGTGGTGTATTAGTGTTATCTTCAACCTCCTCTCTTTGGTAGGTTGTTTCTGCCCATCTTATTTGCGCTCTACCACCTCTTACGCGGTATGCACCATATCTAATTCCAGATTCTAATCCTCTTTCTGGATCGGGGATGTTATAATTAAACGCTTCTCCTCCAATTACAGCATCGCAATAATGTATTTTTTTTGTAGGATCGCTTGGATCCTCTCTAAAACCTATCTCTAACTCAAAGTTAACTTCTTCATTTTTATTTACTTGCTTTAAAAAAACAACTTCTCTTCCACTACCAGATCCACCACGTTCTAAAATACGTTCGGCATAAATATCAAAAGCCACTTGTTTGTCCGCATTGATGCCTGTGCCATAAACAGGATGCGCTCTATATAAACAAATAGCTGGATCTGGTGGCCCACCACCTCCTGTATGCTTTCCTTTGGCTTGTGCAATATAAGATCCATCTTGACCAAAACTACCATTATCACCTACCTCTAAAATTCTAAATGTTCCGGTAAATCTGGCATAACTGCCAACACCTGTTTCACCAGATCTGGGTAAAGAACGCTCTATCCTAGGTTGTAAGGTATTTGGTGCATCCCAGTGGTTAGACCCAGCGGTAATATTATAAACGCCCCAAGTTTTTCCGTTAACCATACTTTCTGAATAATCAGAATAGCAACTTCTATCATCAGCTGTCCCTACATTAACAGAGTTTGGTATATCTACATTTCTGGTATTGTTGTTTTCGAATTCACCTGAAGCTGGACAATTTAAATCAGTACTTGTATCTTCATCTGGCGCTATCACTACAGGAGTTTGTACATAAGGAATGAGTTCCCAATTACTTCTGTCATCTGTGTCTGCAACCACAGCATGAGTTACTGTTCCATTAGGGTCATGATACATAAATCTACCTGTTGTTCTAGATCCAAACCTGTATGTGTCATTTATATTATTATGATATATTGTCCACGTTTTATCAGTATCGGCTGCTGGCGGAGCTTTTAGAGTACTTAAAACTACATAAGGGCCACCATCGCTACCAGCACCTGGTGCGCGTAATATTCCAGTACCACCAGTTTCACTTTTACTATCTATATTATAATAGGCTCCACTTACCACAAAGGTCCAATGGGTGCTTACATCCTCTTCATCTAAATTTGTCATGGTAACAGGCTGAGCACTTCCTCCAGCAGTGGTTAAGAATTGCCCTGTTGCTACATTTCTCAATCTGAAAATATCATCAGAAGGAAGCGCGCCTTGAGCTGTTGCGCAAAGTGAGCATAACGTTAAGGCAAAAAACAATAGGGTTTTATTAGTAATTTTTTTCATAGCTGTTTTAGGTATTAATTTACTGATTCTAAAATAAATAGCATGTAAAACTATTGAACATTGGTCAACAAAGTATCCTGAGCTATCCTGCCCCAAGACTAACCGACCTATAACCCACTGAAAAATCAATTTACAGTGAATTATAACAAATAGCAGAATTATTTTATAATCAGCTTAGAATGAAAAACTTTATTGTCCGCCGAAAACGCTTTAATTAAATAAACGCCGGTTTCAAATCCAGTACTCTCCACTTCCAAAACGCTACGTTTTGGTACGTTTTGATACACCTGTTTTCCTAAAATATTATAAATTTCCACACGTTTTATGGTGTTAATATTTTTAAAGGCTATTGTAAATTTATCCTGTGCTGGGTTGGGGTATATCTTTACTGAAGAAGTTTTTAAATCCTCATCCTGAACACTTAGCAACGGCCCACCAGTACCTACAACTTGCCATTTGCTTCTTGGATCACCTTCAACAAAATCAGTCCCCTTAAGAAGGTTATAACAGTTACCGTCTGTATGATGATAAAAAAATCTATTATTTGTTTTAGCCTCAAAGCTAAATGTATTATCTGTGGTGTTATGATGCACGGTCCATATTTTATCTGTGTCTTCTGCTGGAGGTGCCTTAGCTGTACTTACAACACTGTAGGCTGGTGAAAAACCACCTCCTGTGGCGCGCAATATGCCATTATCTTGACTATCTATATTATAATAATCTACACCCCCTACGTTTGTTGAAACAAATGTCCATTTTCGATCTGGAGCATCTCCATTATCACGCATAATTACTGGGCCAGCAGAAGAATCACCAGCACCAAGATATTTCCCAGTAGCAACATTAACTAGCTGATAAACACCTTCAGCATCACCACCACCAGAGCCTGCAGAAATTTTCATTTTATCGTAATTAAAACCACCAACTTCACCTACAATTTTAATTTTTTGTACTCCTTTTTGAAGCGTTATGTTAGTCTTCGTTCCTTTAAAATTTGTCAGATTCGGCGTTTTAGTAAGCGATATGGAAGCCAACGTTGTTGTGCCCTGCACGATCTTTAGTTTTTTAGTAGAACCTGGTGAAGCGGCAAACATCTCAACTTCGTATGTGCCGTCCTCTGGTACATCAATAGTATATTCAGCAAAATCGTTTACATTCCAAGAATTTAAATAAAATACTGTATTACTCCATCTCGTTACATTTACACCACTTTTAGTGGTATAGTACTCTGCCTCTATAGTGGATGGTACTTGATGTGTCTTCGGATTCACCGTTATTGTTTTAGAAGCTTGAGTCGATGTAAAATAGTCATTACCTGTTTCAGAAACAGTTATGGTAGCACTACCTGCTCCTAAAACCTGTCTAACCTGATTGCTCCAAACAATAGCTACCTGATTATTTGGGCAAAGGAATCTAAGATTTGCATCAGGATTATTACTTGTTGCCACGAGGCTGAATGCCGGATCACCAGAAGTTACTTCTGGAATATCCTGGAAGGCGATTACCTGTTGACGAATGGGAACAGCGTATTCATGCCCTACAATAGGTGCTGCGTTGTAAGTATCATCACCTGGTTGTAACGCATTTATGGTTGTTGTTCCTGCACGCTTCACCTGGATTTTTCCATCAACAATAATCGCAACGTCTGTATTGGTACTTTCGTATTCCACGGGTAAACCAGAACTAGCTGTAGCATTTAACACTTGATCAGAATCTCCCCAAGTATATGTGTTTGGAGATAAACTGAACGTAATGGTTTGGTTGGACTTTGACGTATCTGCATTCACCACTAAGGTTTGAGATACATCTGGCGCACTGTCATAAGTACCATCACCAGATTGACCGGCAATAATATCGCATGAGCCCACACCAATTAATTGTACTTCATTACCATTAACAATACGGGCAACATTCGTATCTGATGATGCAAAAGACACTGGCAAACCAGAACTTGCTGTTGCATTTAACGTAAAATCAGGGTCGCCTTCTGTTTTTGCTGTTAACAGATTAAATGTAATAGTTTGCGGTGTATACTCCTCCTTTGTTAACTGAAACACAAAACAATGGATAGGAACCTCAGCGCTGTTTTTATGTTCGCTAAATACTACTGCAATAACACCATCTTCCATTATAGTTATACTCTTATTTGCAGTTATCCCTGTATTTGCTCTAAAATCTTCTCTCCAGGTGTATGTTCCTGCCAATGCACTAGTAACTACAAAATCTCCTCCAGATAAGTTAAACTTATACATTCGGTTACCATAAAACACTCCTAAAGAACCTTTGTTTCTATCCTCAGTAAACTCAGTTTCGTCTTGTTTTCTAAGGTAATTATAAGGATTTGTCCCCTTAGGCTTTATATAGGTGTAAATATCATTTTTAGGTGAAATAGCTAACTGAGGCCCTCCTGCCCAACCTGCATTATCCGGCACACTACGGGGGTCTGCTATGAAAAAAGGTGTATGATCAATTATCGGTAAGTCGTAACTTTTACCATTAAGCGTGGTTGCTTTACTATCCATACGGGACCCTAGTTCCATCACGTAAACCCCTTCATTTAACCTCGTAGGAGATTCCGCCCACCTTGGAGAGTACACGTAATAGAATTTACCATTAATATATTTTGCACTACCGTAACAAAAATTACGCTCTCCTTGTGTAACTTCAGCACCTCTTCCTTTTATAATTGTTACTTCGTCAGACCATGTATCTCCATTATAATATGTCATTATAATGTCACCGCCTACGGCAGATCCTAGTCGTCTTTCAAAATACATCTCTCCTTGATCGTTATTAAATAAATCAGGATATGTTACGCCCGTAACTTTTTTACCAGGGATTAGGTAATCTTGTTGCGGTAGAAAGTTAGCCGCTATAAAGTCGCTATCTGGACCATAAGCTATATTTTTTTTAGACCTTATATAGTTTAGATCTTCGTTATGATGATCAAACATTAAATGCACTGTACCATCTATTGAGCAGATACCTACATTAGTTGTTAAGTGTGTATCTCCTTTACCACCTACTAAACTCATTTTTGCAGGAAGGGCCACATGCACCCAGTCACCTTCTCCAATTTTTTTTCTAGAAATCATTAAAGTTCGATCTGCCCAACCCCCACGATACCAAGTATAAAACACATAGCCATTAGATACTTTCATGCAATTTCCATGAGGATTTATACTTCTACCATAATGAAATGGTTTTGGGTCGTCCGCTTTCCAAAAGTAAAGTGCATCGTTCGTTACTTGTGAACTTTCTAAAAAAGTAACTTGTGCAGTTAGATTTATTGAACTTATAATAATCAACAAACCGAAAACTCTCCATTTATTTATCATGGGATATAATTTTGAAACCATATTCATAATTTACTTTGTTCTATCTATTTAACAATTACCCCTTTTTAAGATACAACCTGAGCTTTTGAGACAACTGGTAATACTGTTATAATCAGCAACAAAACTTTTCTTTGTTTCATAATCCTATTAAATTGAGTCCTAAAGATAATATTATAAAACCCTTAAAGTTCTTTAAAACTAAAAAAAATGCTATCCTGAACTATCCTGAATTCAGGTCAAAAAGGCTAATAATTCGTCAAAGCACAAAACTTTAACAATTACGAGCCCCTTATTACGAAAAATATTACTTAATAAATCTTAAAACCACTTGCCCTATTAAACCTGCATCCTCCAATTCGGTTTCATTCTTTTTAGGTGGATTGGTAGTCCAAGTTTTCTTTTGGTCTTTAGGTCGAGAATTATCAAAAATTAATTGATTTCGCCATGTATTAGTAACTTTAACCTCAAGAGTGTTTTCACCTTTTTGAGCATACTCTGTAATATCGAACTCAAAAGGCGGTGCCCATTTTACACCTACTTTTTTACCGTTGCACCATAATTCTGCAATGTTGGCTACCTCGCCTAAATCCAAAACTGTATGTACTCCAATCTTTTCTAGGTTGATTGTTTTAGAATATGTTGTGGTACCCGAATAATGTTGTATGGCCTTATTTTCAAGTTGCGTTAATGATTTTAATTCTGAAATCTCAATAGTCTCGGGCGTATCCCAACCTCCATTAAAGGACAATTGCCAATTGTTTTGTAATTCTTTTTCTTCAACTAAAACTTCTTTTTTTATCGCTTTTCCATTCTGATGAAATACATATTCGCAAGACATAGAAGCCTTAAAATCATCATCTTTCCATGATAATTTTGGAACTGTCTCTTCTTCATAAATTTTGAACCAACCCATTTCAGCATCCAAGATTACCTCTCCTTCATGAGTTACTTTTGAAGCCAAGGGTTGCTTATCGCTTTTTGTAAATACCACAATAGTACTTCCATTTGATGCTAATGAAAATGCAACATTGGTGCGGTTTTCAGAAGTCTGCCAAATTTTTGCATCCCGTTGTTCCCCTTTTAAGGCATCCCAGATTTGAGGTGTGACATTATCGACCCTAAAACTCAAGGCTAAATTTACTGGTTTGTCTTCTTTTGAAGCCACAAAATAAATATGGGCATCTTCTATTTCACGATGTATCCAATTGATTTCTAAATCCTGAGGAACGATGACATCTGGCTTAATGCTTTCGGCGCTTAAAACTTCATCTAAAGTTTTACCCCAATATACTTTACCTTTTCCAACTTGTTTTACGTCACTTTTGGTTGTTCCCCATAACTTATCTGAAATGGTTTTAAGTTCTTTTAAGTCGGCTTCATCATCCATTAAACTCGGTGAATCCAGCGGTTTATTACCTAAAATTACAGCTCCATTTTCAACCAATGTTTCTAATTTCTTTAAGGTAGAAAGTAGCATCTTTTCAGAATCCCTCAGCATAATTATGCGGTAATCTCCTGCATTTTCAACATGGATTTTACCGTCTTTCATACTTAATTTATCGTGTAAAATTTCAGCATTTAAATAATCAAAACGATAACCTTTTGGAAATTCATCTAAATCAAATGGTGGGCGTTCATAATGGTCACCGTAATACCAAAGTACATCGGCTACGTATTCGCCTTGTTGCAATACGTATTGATTTCTTGATAGATAATCTGTCCAATCTTTCATGTAAGGCCACCAAGTTTGTTGTCGAACCAAAGGAAACCCGATATGCCCGCCAAAACTAGAACCAGGATATACATCGGTTTGTGGTGTATGGGAAAAGGTATGGAACACCAAATGATTTACACCTTTTGCAAAGTTGTAATCAATTAAATATTTTACACTAAACGGGTGTTCATTCCATTTTACCCCTATCTGCGTACAAGCCTCTGCCGCAAGCATTGGTTTATTATACAAATGGGTTGCCGACGCCGCATTATAAATTGGTTTAGCATATTCATTTTGAGCAGAGGGCGCCTTTGGATACCAAAACTCGGTCATTGGTATATCACTAACGCCGTAATAGCGCATTGGGTCAACGGGCAATACTTCTCCTCCTGCACCTTCGGTATAGACTTCGGCACCCATATCATGCGCTACAGTTGCAAAATGCTTGAAGAAATTATCAATAAATACTTCATCCATGGTATGACGTAAATCTCTTAAAAACTTTGTGGTTACATCTGGGCTTTCAACAATATAGCCCATTGTTGCGGGCAAGTATGTTTTCATACTGTAACCTCTTCGTGTTTCAAATTCGGTAAACATATCTTCCGAATTCATCGTCCAAGTTGGCACATGACTTTCCCAGCTATCAATCAATAAACCATGCAATTTTCCATCGCCTATAGGCCCACCATCTTTAATTAAATTGCCAATCATTCCATTACGCAAATGGTTTTCTATGGTCACTTTATCCAATTTACTAGATTCCCAACCGGTCGCTTCAGGAACTGCAGGTTTATTGGTTAATCGCATATTGATGTGCCCAAAACGAACGATTGTCCAATCGCCCTCTGGCACATCCCAAGTTAATTTACCCTCAGCGTTTAACTTGTCCGTTAGGTTGATAACAGTGTTTGCCTTTATAATGGTATTGTCAGCATAATCGTAGTGCACGTTTTTTTCAAGACGCCTTAACACTTTAGCCGCTTTAGCCTCATGATTATGCAGCTTTGGACTTGAACTTAACCTAATAAATTCCGGGGCAATGGAATGATTTCCTTCAAAAGTGAACACAAACGTATTCGAGGTCGTTTCTGGAATAGTAAGTGTTAGGTGTTTTCGCCTGTCGTTCCAATTGGCATCGGGTAAATTTATAGTTGTAATTTCCTTTAATTCGCCAGCAACAATAGCTTCAACTTTAACCGCAACTTCTACTACTGGATATTGTGTGCCCATAATGATATGTCGCAATTGTGGAAACTTGATGGTACGCAAGGTCACAGGCACATCAAAGGTTGTTTTAACCCAAGTATCAGCTCCATTTACTTTTGAAATACCATTTGCCCTGTATGCTTTTATGGGTTTATCTAATCGCGTCGTGGTACGAGTAACAATAAGTTTTGAATTAGGATTGAAAATATCTTCCCACGGCACGATTGAATTATTGGTTTCTATTTTTAAAGGGTTGAAAGGTTCCATATCATCACCTTCTGGCGTTGGGAAAGCCAATATTTGAATGTCTTTATAATCGTAATCAGCTGTATGATATAATGAATCTAATTCTAATACTTCGTTAAAGGTTTTACCTCCTGAAACACGATATACAGATTCTACTACTTCGCGTTGCGCCTCTTCTGCAGGCACCCACGGACCACCAGTCATAGACCAACCCGGGCAGTTTTGCATGGTAAATTTTAAGCCTAAGCGTTTGGACTCGTCGGCCGCATGGCGAATCATATCCTCCCATTCTGGCGATAAAATTTTAATGGGTTCTACATTAGGGTAAAGTCGTCCTGCTTTATTAAATAAATGAATCCCCTGTAAACCAGCTTCTTTTATGGCCTCTAAATCTAAGGTTAAACCTTCTTTAGAAATATTGTTTCCATTAAGGTGAAACCAGGTTTCTGGACGGTATTGTATTTCTGGGTTCTTAAAACCTTTTTTCAAATCTGCAACACTAATTGAAGGATTTTCCAGGTTTTTATCACTGGTTTTGCTTGAATCACATGCAAAAAAAGTGACTTGCATGATGAAAAGAAAAAGATAAACATTCAGATAGCGCATTGTACTCGTTTTAAAATTATTACTCATTCTATATATTGTCTAGGTAACACCATAAAGCTATGGTAAATTATGATAGCCCATACTTTAGAGGTTTACCAGATATTTAAAAGTCCCCGATTTTATAGTTTCTGTTTTAAAAGGCAGAATTACTTTAGCCTCGCAATTTGGAGGAATAACACCAAAATACTCATAGGTATTATCATTTATTTTTTTCCATCCAGCCTTTATTTCACCATGGATAGAATTATAGCTAGCCCTAGCAAAATCCATAGCCTTAATAAAATTAGGTTTCAAAATGATGTCTTGAAAACCTGGTTTGGATGGATTAACATTAATACCCACTAAATGACGGTAAAAGAAATTATCTACTGCCCCCATAAAATGATGCATATTAGAGGCGGTAAATTTATAGCCTTCTGGCAATGTAGTTGCGCCATTTTTAATCATCCAACCGAATGAAGGCCACTCTTCGTTAACCATCACTTTATGCATAAGGTCTGAATAACCATTTTTAGGCAAATACTCGTAAGCAGAATGTACCGTAAACACGCCACCCCAGAGGTGGTAACCCTTATCTTTAACAATATTATCTACCATCTTCTTTTCGAGTTGAGCTCTGTATTTTTCTGGAACAATATCATAATTAAGTGCCAAAATATTAACCACAGGTAAAAACTCATTAAAAGGTTTTAAACCTACATACTCTAGTTTCTCTTCATCAAATGCATATTTTTGTATGCCTTTATGCATGCGCTCCGCTTGTGTATTTAGCCTTTTTTCATCTTTGCTTTTCCCTAATTTTTCAGCAATATGCGCCAAACGTTTAAGAGCTAAATAAAAATTCATTGAAGCAATAACCTCATTCCCTCCAGGTTTACCACCGCCTCTATACGTTGCATCATAAGGCGTTACCCAGTCATTAAAACGTTCTTTAAACATACCGTCTTTTTCTTCCATGTTGTTGTATTCCCAAGAACGTTTTACCCAAAGGATCATGTTTTCCCAATACAGATCAAACAAACGTGTATCGTTGTAATATTGGTACATATACCAAGGAATATGAACACCAGCGGAGGACCATAATGTGGATTTTCCTGCGCCGTAATTATTCGCAGGAACAATGGCAGGGATACCTCCCAAATCATCTTGTCCATCAAAAATATCTCTGGTGAACTTCGTCATTAAAGCCGCTAAATCATAATTCGCCATACCAAACTCCATGCCTGTAACAGCATCGCCTAACCAACCATTTTTCTCGCGATGCGGACAATCGGTAGGAATGCTATGTAAATTGAATATGAGCGATTTACGACAAATTTCATGAACCGCATTTATCGTCTTATCCGAGGACTCGAAATGCCCTACGCGTAGCACATCAGAATGCACATATCTTACCTCAACATCCTCTAAACTAAACTTTAGCTTTCTAAAACTTTTCACCTTTATATAACGAAACCCTTTATAAGAGAAACGACATTCGGCATACTCTACACCACCTCCTTTACAAACATAGGCCATTTGCTGAAGTCCTCCGGGTTGACTTACGGTAATAGGGTCTTTATTTTCACCAAAATAAATGGTTATCCGTTGTCCTTTTTTAGCATTTTTTATTCGTAACCGTACCCAACCAGACATGTTGGTACCTACATCAAACCATTGTCCCCTACTTGAATTTTTTGTGGCTATGGGGTGAAATGTTTTGGTCACTCTAATAGGTTCACACATTTGTGACACGAGTTCTCCTCCTGGATGGGGTGCTGGGTTTACATTATCCCAATTAGAATCATCTAAGCCTACGTCACTCCAACCTTCAATTTCTTTTGTAGCATCATAAATTTCGCCCATATGTGGCCCATCATACACCACAGGCCCTCCTGTAACTTTCCAACTTAAATCACTTACAATGTCTTTTGTAGTGCCATCTTCATATTCTACCTTTATGCGACATATTAATTTTGGCTGACCAATCCATCCGTTTTTTTTATAAAATCCCCAGTGGTCGTAAGCCATCATACCGTAAAACCCACGACCTAACATCACTCCTGCTACGTTAGCGCCATTTTTTACGTCGTTGGTAATATCGTGCGTGGCGTATAAAATGGTTTTTCTGTAATCTGTCCAACCGGGATCCAAAACGGAATTCCCTATCTTTTTACCATTGATGTACAACTCGTAATATCCAATGCCACTAATGTATGCTTTGGCACGTTTTACCTTTTTTTGCACATCGAAACCTTTACGTAAAAGTGGTGCAGGATCGTGTTTTTTATCATCAAAAAAATGATACCTTTCAAACATGTTTAAATGTGCCCCAAAATAACTTGGCAGTTGAAATTCGGTAGCACCAGACTCCACCTTTTTTTTACGCCACCATTCTGTTTCCCATTCTTCTTGATTTCTCCAAGCGATCCATTGTGCGCCTTTCCAATCCTCCACTGAAAATAAACCCGTAGAAAATGTTGCTGTTTCACTCCAACTTGACGTATTGTTTTTATCCCAAACCTTTACTTTCCAATAATACTGGGATGCTGGCTGTAAAGGCTTTCCCTTATAAATAATCTGGGTCGTGTTAGAACTTCTTACCTTTTTGGAATTAAATGCATCGCCAATGTTATTCTCTATGTTATACTTTGAAGTGGCTACAATAACTTGATAAGCCCTTTGATATTGCCCAGACTCATCAGATTTTAACTTCCAGAAGAACCTTGGTTTTTTAACATCGATACCTTCGGGATTATTAAGATACTCCAGTTTAAGATCGTATGGTTCTACCTGTGCAAAACCGATAAAACCAACTAGTAATAATAAACAACCTAGAAAACTCTTGTGCATATGGCTTTAATTTACCCTTCTTAGCTTGATACCGCTAAGGCGTGTTTGCCCTTCTTTTGCCTTAAAGTTTACTGTAATCCCTTTATCGTTCTCAACAGTAATTAAAAAACGTTTAGCGACACCACGATCATTTCCGTATTCCTTCTTTAGGTTTAAGTTAGTCCAAATCGCTTTGTCATTAACTAAGATATCCATAACATTCTGATCCTTAGTTTTTAACTCGGCTAATAGTAATGACAGTTCATAAGTTCCATTAGGCACATCGAATTTGTAGGCTTCAATACCTATGCGTTGTGTTTGATATATGGGATCGTTTTCGGTGCCTTTTACACTTACATCGGTTCCAATGGCATTTCTTCTCTTACTAGGATGTTTTAAGAATTCTCCACCTACATACCCAAAACCACCCTTTTCATAGGCTTTATCTGGCATCCATAAATAATCCATATTGTCAGATTCTATAAAATAACAGTAAGAGCCCACATTAATCGCTATTTCTTCGAATGGATTGGTATTGCTTTTAAGGTATTTCGGGATAAGATTGAAATCTATAAAGGCAACATCTTTTAATCGTTTACCATCTTTTTCACTAATAACTTCAATTAAATTTTGTCCATCTACAAAGGGCACCTCAAAAGTTGTTGTTGAAAATTCAAACACTTTTTTACCAAGTGATGTACCATTTAAAAATAATTCAACATCGTTCCCATTGCCAACAATAGTTAAGGGTTGTGTAGCGTAAGTTCCATTTTTGGCATCAGCAATCCCCGATCTTTTATTCCAAGATTTAGATGCTATGGCTAAAAATGGTGTTTTTTTCAATAAGGCTTGATACCAATAATAGACGTCTTTTTTCTTTCTGGTTGCAGAAACCAAACCTTTATTATTGATGTGCGGTACCGCATCTTTACGGTGTTCTACTTGAAAATCGGCATAATTCCAAACATTAGCACCCGAAATTTCAGGCATGTCTAAAATGGTTTTCATGTAGTATTTGTGCAACAAAAACTGGTAATCTACACTAAAATCGAATCGTGTAGGGTTGTAAGAACGTAGTCTTGGATCTGCACCGCCACCATACTCACTTAAAATAAAAGGCTTATCGGGATCCAATTCTAATGAACGCGCTACCAAGCTTCTTAGATTTTTATCAATATCCTCTAACTCTTGAACATACCAACCGTAATATTTGTTATAGCCAACCAACTCTGTAAATCGGATACCCAATCTGTCTTGATAAGCCGGTTCTCTAAAAAACACAGAATATGAATATCGGGTTTGATCTTCTTCCTTAATGGTTTTTGCCAAAGCTTCATGTGTGCTCACAAAATGTTTGGTATATGCTTCCCCTAATTTATCAGGCGCCTTCATAGTTGTTTCGTTTCCTAAATTCCACGCTACAATTGACGGATTATTATAATTGAAACGGATGGCTTCCTTAAGCATTTTTATACTATTCTGTTTTCCCGCTTCGTTGGCCGCGGCTTTATCAACAAAAGGAATTTCTAAAGTGGCCACAAACCCTAATTTGTTACACATTTCTAAAATGGCAGGATCTTGCGGGTAATGCGCTATTCTCAAGAAATTGGAACCCATGTCTTTAAGTAATTTCATGTCGTTACGATGAATCTCATCACTTACCGCATTGGCTTTACCTAAGAAATCTTGATGACGACAGGTACCAATTAACTTGGTTGGTTTCCCATTAATTGAGAAGCCTTTCTTCGGATCAAAATTGAACCATCTAAAACCAACAGGGTTTTCAACTCTGTCGTACACATTTCCTTTTTTATCAACTATTTCGGAAACCAGCTTATATAAATATGGGGTTTCAGGTGACCATAAATTCGGATTAGCTATTGAAAACTCTCCAAAAACATCTTTTCCAAAAGACGATTTTGATTTTACTGTTTTAACCAAAGTATGCTTAGCATCAAATAACGATTGCCTTACGTAGAATGTCCCTTTTTTGGGTCGTACTATTTTAGATTGTACCGATATTGAAGCTGAAGTTTCAGAAACTTCTGGTGTTCTTATAAAAATGGCGTTGGCCCCCAAATTAGCGACTTCAAAGTGAACTGGCTTGGTTATAATAAGTTGAATATCTCTGTAAATACCACCATAAAATGAAAAATCTGCCGATTGTGGTACAATTTCATCATTATGGGCATTTTCCACTTTTACGGCAATCTCATTCTTTCCAGCTTTTAAGGCCGATGTAATATCGAGTGCAAATGTGGTGTAGCCTCCTATATGATCTTCTCCAACTTCCTTTCCGTTTACAAATAATGAGGTGACTTGATTCGCTGCTTCAAACAATAAAAAAACTTGCTGATTTTCATACACCTGAGGAATTTCCATAGTTTTTTTATACCAACCTTCACCACGATAATAACCTGCTTTATCATCTAAAATATCTTCGGTATTCCATGAATGTGGAATGGTTACTTTTTCCCAAACAGTTCCCGCGTCATTAGTAAACGGCTTATCTAAAACACCCTTGTGAAAATGCCAAGATTCATTAATGGTTTCAATATGTCTTACCTGTTGCGCATAACTGGAAACGGCAATTGCAAACACTAGCAGCGATAGTATTTTCTTCATGTATTTTGTATTAATATTAGCGTATCTGAGCCTAATTGAATTCAACCGTGTCGCTTGGCACAAAACCTATACGGTGCGCCCGAACTAGTACTTTGGATGCTTCAGGCAATTCAATAGGGTTATGGTAAATCTCCCAGGATTTTGGTGTCTTTCCGTCCTTAATAATTTTATAACCAATAGAAGCACCTTTGGTATCACAACTTATACTAATTGTTCCACTTTGATTTAAAATGTTTGGTACAGCTGTTTTTGGTTGTGTATCAGCACCTTTCCATAATTTTTTAATGAGATCTTCTTCTGGTAAATCTGGATTATCTCCAACTGTACTTAACCATTTATCCATTTCTGCACTTAATTCTTTAAGTTTTTCTTGATATTCTGGATTATCTGCAAGGTTTGTTAATTCGTATGGATCTGCTTCGCAGTCAAACAATTCTTCTTTTGGTTTAGAGTCTCTGAACCATTGTAGTTGCATATCGTTAAGCTTCCCTTCATCTTTAAGCCTAAGTAGCTCTTTCATACTTGGTATTTTTTCACGATATGCTACAGGCAAATAGTAACCTTGCTCTGGTCTATAATTTCGGATGTATTTAAACTGGCTATCTCTTACTGCTCTAATAGCATCTGTAAAACCATCAAATCTATCGGCAGCGGCATGAATATATTTGCGTTCTTCTGCTTTATGTTCTCCTAAAAAAGCTTGACCTTGCATGTACGTTTTTGGTTTTTCTCCTGTTAATGATAATAAGGTAGGAGCAAAATCGATAAAACTAATTAATTGATTGTCTGTTGTTCTTGCATATTGTCCATTAGGAAACCTAATTATCATCGGGGTATTTAAACCAGAATCGTAAATTAAACGTTTTTCTCTTGGCAAAGGGCCACCATGATCTCCATAAAATATGACTATAGTATTCTCCAATAAGCCATCATCTTCTAGCTGTTTTAAAACTGCACCAACCTGCATATCCATTTCAGCTATATTATTATAAAGCTTCCACATATCGCGTTGCGTCACTTCATTGTCCACTAGGTAAGGTGGAATATCAAATTTGGTGTCTTTTGGTAAATGCACTGGTGTATCAGCTTCGTCCATTCTATTTTTAGCATGAGATTTTCCAAAATTTTTCCATTTATAATTTCTATCTCCCGCTTGATAATGTCTGGTTTCTATTTCTCTAAATCCATAGGGTTCAAACAAACCAGATTCATGTGTTTCAGTAAAATTAAAAATTGCAAAAAATGGCTGATCTTTATCTCTATTTCGCCAATGTGCATATGGACTGCTTTCATCCCAAGCGGTTACTGGTGCTTTAAATTGATAATCTTCTTTATAGTTATTAGTACAGTAATATCCTTGTTTTCGAAGTAATTCACTGATCATTTTTACTTCTGCAGGTGGTACCGCCTCATATTTTGGCACCCCTATTTCATCATTATATGAATTTACCCGCATGTGATTAGCACCAATGCTTGAGGGATACATTCCTGTGGCAATCGCCGCTCTACTGGGCGCACAAACCCCAGAAGTAGAATACAAATTGGGATAAATTACACCTTCCTCTGCTAAACGGCTTAAGTTTGGTGTTGCTACCGTGTTATCGCCAAAAGGGGGAATGTAAGCACCCATATCTTCGGTGACTAACCAAAGGATATTTGGGCGTTCTGGTAACTTTAATACTGCTGTATCTTCTTCCGCTTTATTTTTGTTTTCTTTTTTTGATTGACAACTTGTTATCAACAAACCTAGCAATAGCGCTATTTTTAAAAATCTCATATTATTAGTATTACGTAAAGGTGTTTTTAATTAAATTTTATAATTTCAGTAGCTATTCTTCAATTTCAATTGTATAAAATGGAGCATTTTGTTTTTCACTAAATATTCCTGGATATATAACCACCTCTTCATTACTTGTTATTGAAGAAAAATAAACAAGTAAATCATAATCAGGATTAAGGCTTTCTATCGATATTTGAGCAACATAAACACTCCCATTCCACGTCATTTTTTGTTTATTAAATTCGCCTAAAGTCATATCAGCCAATCTATAATGTACGCTTGGAATTTGGGTTTCTTTAGTAAATTTATTACTGTTAAAAATTACTTTCAAAGTATCCTTAGCACCAATAACGGTAGGTACAATTGCATCAAAACCATTACTAAAGGATATTTTAGTTTTTCCAAAACTACGCATTTCATTTTCAACTGAAATTTGTTTTGATTTTCCCTGTATTTTAACAAGGCTTTCCAAATCTTTTTCTATTTCAGTTAACCTGTCCTTCCATGTGCCATTATCGTGTAAAAAGAATGGAGCAGTATGATAGATTTTACTCGTTAAATTTACAATCGTTTCCCAGTGAGACTTTGCCTTTTTTAAATGTTGAATACTTAAGTGCAAATATGCCTCGTCTTCTGTTTCTTGATAAAAAACAAAATTCATGGATGCTATGACTTTTTCAGCATGATACGTTGAAAGTGCAGCAGTAATCTTTAAATCTATAATATTAGTTTGAAATTCTTTTTGCGATTCCTCTGGTATAACTCCTAATTTTACTTTTGAAAGATTTTCTAATATTTCATCTGCTAATTTGTTATAATAATCCGCCAACTGAATTGGTGTAATCTTAGGCTGTATATTTTCATTTAGTACATCTTTTACATAATCTTGAATGCTATAAAACATTCCAGGGTCTCCAGGTTCAGCAGATTGATAAGTTCTTTCTTTTTCTTTATGAAGCCAATTAGCATTATGAGCGGTAAAAAGAGCTCCGCCGCTATCCATTTCTGCCCAATTATAATTGGCTGGATGATTGGTAAGATGGGATGAGGTAATTAACGGCAACACTTTTCCTGCAGCTGAATATGCATCTAAAACAAAAGGGTAAGCATTACCATAATGCTGTTTAAATGTTCTTTGCCATACTTCAGGATTTGTGTCTGTAGAATATCCTAGCCTTCCAAATAATAAATACCAAGCCCAATAGCGCTCATCTTCCCATTTGTAGTAAACTTTTGACTCATTAGTAATAAGACTCCAAGTATTGCTCTTTCTTGCCATTGGCGGTGTAACTTGAAACCCTTTTCCCTTACCAAAACTAGAAGAATGCGAAAATCGTTTAGCATAATCTGGGTCTGCCCAAGTAAACATGCGTTTAGTACCGATACCCCATAAACGATAAATAAAGTCAAAATTTCGAGACTCATTTAAAAAATCCGCATACCCGTAGCGCTGCCGTTTATCAAAATTATTTATCAAATCTAATTCTGCCTTTCGCATTTGCAAAGGATGGTATGGAAGCCCCACACCTTCCCATGTATATTTACTAGTTACAGAAAAATCAATTTCCGTTTCAGTAGCCCATTTACGTATTTTAGGAGTTAATCCCTTTGCTCTAATATCTAAAAACAGATTACCATTTCTATTACTATTGGCTTTTCCTATTGCATAAATTATTTCTTTCCAAAACTCATCTGCTGTATTACCAAAGCCACCTATACCAGATTCATAATTTACACGAAGCTGAATCCCATCAATCTCTGGCACACGTTTTAATAATTCCTGCATACCTTTTGAACAATATTGCGTATACTCGATATCACTTTTAGCCAATCCTTCAACGAGCCCTTCACTTCTACCATGCCCCCAAATACCAAATACAAACTCAAGTCCATAATCGTGACTTATTTCACCAATACGCCTCAATTGACTCAAGTAATCTTGAGGTGATTTTTTTAGGTTTTTCTTAATTTTTGTTTTTTGAAATCCAGGAACTTGAAAAAAGTAAGGGTAAACAGGTATCATAAAATCCTCCTTTTTACCATCATTATATCCAGTTATGAGTGTTAACCTGTTAAAACGGTTTTTGGCAAGTTGTTGTATATAATACTGCCAAAACTCTTCAGAAAAAAACCAGTTATCATCATTTTCGTCTTTAATGAATCTATCTAAGCCTCTCACCTTATTTTCTGGAGATTCCAAAGTACTTTGTAGCTTCTCCAAAACCGATAACCCTTTATCTTTAATTTGTTCCGACATTTCAGTTAGAGCATACATCAGGCCTTTAGAGTCACTTCCACCAATAATCAACGCTGTATATTTATTAACATCTACTTTTTCATAAAATACACTTTCAGCAGAAGCATTTAGAATATTGGTATTATCCTTAAGCAGGTTACTTATCAAACTATCGTTTAAGGTGCCAATAATTACAAATGACTCATGGCTTACTTCGTCTAATTCAGACAAAACAGAAATACGTAATCCTGCTTCCCTTAAAGCTTTAAAAAACTCGCGCTTACCGAAATCGACTGGCATGTCAGTGGTATTTGAACCCGCTGTTCTGTCAATAATTAAAATTTCACTTTTTATTACAGATTTGTTTTGGTTTAATGGCTGACTGTAGGCAAAATTCGCTACAAAGATAGATAGAATGAGAAAATAACAAATAACTTTAAGCTTCTTTATCATGGTAATTTATTCTAATAGAATTTAGATTTGTCTATGATTTTAGTTGAGTGTCGTTTTTATTTTTACGATTTAAAAAAGCAATCAGAATAAAACTGTTGTTTTAACTAAATTCATATCAATTCAACATAATAAAAATAATTTTTTTAGTATGAAATAGTGTCCTGTATCATCCTGTGTGTGTTTGAATAATAAAAACAAAAAAGCTCATTTTTTCAACATTGATTGAAAAAATGAGCTTTTATTTTGATATAGTAAAGATTCCTTAGTAAAGGAAAAACTAAATTAATCTAACTTCAATATCTCACTTCCTGCCATTAAAAAGGCTCCAGTACCAAAATTTTGCCAAGAATCTGCCGATGCTGGCTCCGGAAAAGCTCCAATATTTTGCACCCAACCTACGCGACCATCTTCATGTTGGCATTTTACAATAGCATTCCATGCTTTTTTAACTGCTGGTGTGTGTTTTTTATCCACTAAACCATTATTAATTCCCCAGGCTAAAGCAAAGGTATGGAACCCACTGCCGCTTACCTCTCCGTGGTTATAAGATTCAGGACACAACAAACTTGTACGCCATAAACCATCTTCTGGTTGAATGGCTAGCATTTTTTCTGCCATTTCTTTGTATAGTTTCTCGTAGAATGGACGGTGTTCATAATCGGTTGGCATATCATCTAAAATCAAAGCTAAACCAGCAATAACCCATCCGTTTCCTCTAGACCAAAATACTTTTTTTCCATTAGGTTCTTTGGTATCTTTATCGTTGCCTTGCCATACAAAACGCATATCTCTTGCAAACAACTGCTCTTCCTCATCATACAATTTATTATACGTTTGCATATAAAATTTATGCATCTCTTCTAAATACTTAGGTTGTTCTGTGTGTTTTGCATACAAATTTAATACTGGTGGCGCCATAAATAAGGCATCACACCACCACCATAAAATGTCTTTTCCTTCTTTACCTGCATTTTTACCCGATTTCCAATTGTCATCTTCATATAAATGTGCATCTAAGAATTTCTTTGTAGGCTCTAAATCAACAAAATTTCTTCTTTTCTCGTTTCTATCAATATATATATAACTATATGAGATGGCAACATCATCTGCGTGATGTAAACGCTTATAGGTCTGCCAGTTATTCCAATAGGCTTGATTTTTTAACGCCGCCATATACATCATATTTTTGGTTGCTTTGTGTGCTCTGGCAACACCTACATAATAGGCTCCTGCTGTCCAGTCCGTTGGTGCAAGTGCAAAAATAGGATGTGCTTCTTGCCATTCTAAAGCTTTTATCATGGATGCTTTTACCTGAGCTTTATCTATAGCTTCAACCTCTGCTATTTTTTGAGCCGTTGAACAATTGAATAGTAGCACAACTGCGAAAAGTGATAAAATTGTTTTATTCATTATGTCTTATTTTTTTAGTTTGAATGTAGTTTCTAAATATTCTTTTGAAGATGTTCCTACCATTACTGTATAATCACCAGCTTCCAAAACTTTCTCCATCGAAATACCTGTAAATTCCAACATTTTTGGTGTTATTTTAAAAGACACTGTTTTACTTTCCCCAGCACCTAATTCTATTTTCTCAAAACCTTTTAGTTCTTTGTCTGGTCTTGTTACCGAGCCTATTTCGTCTTTGATATACAGTTGTACCACTTCTTTAGCTTTCATACTACCATTATTAGTCACTTTAACACTAACCTCTAGCTCTGTATCTGGTGTAATTTCTGCGTTAGATATTGAAATGTCTGAATATTCAAAATCGCCATAACTTAAGCCATGACCAAATGGAAATAAAGGTCCTTGACCAATGAATAAATATTCTTTCTTATAGTTAATCTCTTTCATGCTGTAATGAAATGGTATTTGCCCAATAGACCTTGGAATAGTTACAGGTGATTTACCTGATGGCGATACTTCACCAAAAACGATTCTGGCTGTAGATTCATCACCAAATTCACTTAAGTCCCAAGTATCTAAAATAGCATCAGCTTGTTCTGCTATAACATTAATGGATAAGGTTCTTCTATGCTTTAAAACCACAATTACTGGTTTACCTAACGCCTTAATTTTTTCTACAAGTTCGTCTTGAGGGCCAACAGGATCTATAGTTGCTCTATCACCTAAGGTACTATTACTAAAATAAGCTTCTTTTGCAGTATACTCATCACCTCCTAAAAATAAGATTGAAACGTCTGCAGACCTTGCTTTATTCACCAAACTTGCAATAGCTTTTGGGTCTCTGTCTAAAAGTTCTGGAGCACCTCCTTTTTGGTTTGTTAAATTGAATCCTTTTTCCGCTATGAATTTTACATTTGAACCTGCAACAGATTCAAACATGGCTTTTGTATTTTCCTTTAACAGCGGACCTAACAAAGCTACTTTTAAAGGTTTGTCTTTTGATAATGGCAACGCTTTATCTTCATTTTTTAATAAAATAATAGACTCTAAATCTGATTCTTTTGCTAATGCTAAAGAAGACGCTGCTCTGTTACCTTTCTCTACATCTTCAATGTTGATATAAGGATTATCAAAAAGCCCTAAAATGAATTTTGTTCTTAAAACACGGCGTACAGATCTATCAATTAATTTTTCAAGTTCTGGGTTTTTCTTTACCATTTCTGGTAAATATGCATAAGAATCTTCAGCATATAAATCGATATCGATTCCTGCTTCTAAACCCATTTGCGCTGCATCTTCTGGAGTTTCGGCAACATTCATAAAATAATGTAAGCGGGCAATATCATTGGAATCTGATACCACATAACCTTCAAAACCCCATTGGTCGCGTAATACACCAGTTAGTAATTCTGGATTACCATGACTCGCCACTCCATTTAAATCACCGTGTGATGCCATTATACCTAAAGTTCTAGCTTCTTTTACAGCCGCTTCAAATGGTGGGTAAATTTCGTCTATTAATGTTCTTTCAGAAATCTCAATAGCTGCAAAGTTAGAACCACCTAATACTTGTCCGTATCCTGCAAAGTGTTTTGCTACAGCACCAATATGGGTACCATTTCCTAAACCTTCATAATTTCCTTGTACACCTTTTACAGCACTTGTTACCATTTGAGTTGTTAGATATGTATCCTCTCCAAAGGCCTCACTCATACGCCCAAAACGCGGGTCGCGCACCACATCAGCTTCTGGTGAATGACACATGTGCATCCCACGTAAACGGGCTTCTCTTCCTACAACATCCCATTGGCGTTGCACTAATTCTGGGTTAAACGATGCTGCCGATGTCATTGGGCGACCGAATCGCGTACAACCCTCTGCATCTACACCGTTGTATGATTCTGTAACAAACAATGCTGGAATACCCCAACGGTTATTTTCTATAATATATTTTTGAAGCTCGTTATTTAGCTTTGCAGCAGCTACAGCATCAATATGCTCGCCCGGGTTTTTAATCCCTGCAATACCAAGTTTTAATTTTTCAATAACTTTATCTGACAGTTTTAAGTTGCCATTAGCGTCTGGTTTTGTTCCGATATTAGCATGAAAAATTCGCATTTGAGCCACTTTTTCTTCAAGGGATAATTTTGGTAATAATGCTTCTACGCGCTCATCAATGGATAAAGAGGCGTCTTTATAATCTTTTGAAACAGTCTCCCCACAAGACGTAACAGCAATACTGATTAATAAGCATAACGAAAATAATTTCTTCATTTTAGAGTTTTTAGTAGTTGTTTAATTTTTAAATTGAAATCTATTTAGTGTGAACGATTTATCTTTTATTCCTTTATACACAAAACAAATGGATTGTATGTTTTCTATATTTTCAATATCGAATGCTCTCTTTTGAAGCGTATAAATATCATTTTTAGGCACATTACAAGTAAATAATAATTTACCATTAGGGCTATCGGCTCTAACTTCTATTTGTGCAGCTTCACGAGCTATCACTTGTAGCTCTATACTATTTTTATCATTCAACCCTTTTACATTCGGGTATACGGTATAACTACCATCATGTTGTGGTTGTATTGAAAAACCGCCTATGGTATTTTCTATTTTAACAGTCCCCTCAGATTTAAAATAATCTTCGGCTTCAATAGTATTGTTAGCATTATAATTTCCAACACCTACTCCATCAACTCTTATAGTTGCCATTTCTCCATTTGCTTTGTAATGCACATAACTTATAAAACTGTCTCTAAAATAGCGATTTCCTGTTTGACTGATATCACAATATACATAATACCATTGGTTATGCCATTCAAAAAAACTACCATGGCGCCCTTGTAAAAACCCATTTGGCCATGTGGGCGCATTGTAACCCTCAGCAAAACTTTCTTCTTTTATTACAGAATCTTTATAATCATAAGGGCCATACAAATTATCAGACATGGCATAAAAACAGCCCCAAGACAAATAGTATTTGCCATTGTATTTATGAAGAAATGGTTTATCATCCGATGGCATTTCCTTGTTACTTCCATCGGTATTGTAAGGACCTCTTACACCTGTAATCTCAATTTTTTTAGGAGTTTCGGCTAAACTTATCATATCATCATTTAGTTTAGCTATGTAATAGTCCCAAACACCAAAGATGATATAATGTTCTCCGTTATCTTCAAAAACGGCCATATCATATTCGTGAGTTGGTGTTAAATCTGAATTTAAAAGTGGTTTTCCTAAAACGTCTTTCCAAGGACCAACTGGAGTATCGCCTACTACAACGCCGGTTTGCTCGTTACCTTCAGAAAAATACCAATAATATTTCCCGTTTTTATAAGCGGCATCTGTTGCCCAACATCTTGTAAAGTCTTTTCCAATATATGTATCTTTTGGATTTAATACGCTACGTTTTTTCCAATTGACTAAATCTGGTGATGACCAAACCCACCAATCTTCCATGATAAACTTTTTGTTTTCTTTAGATTTATCGTGTGATGCGTAAACGTATGCCGTATCATTAAAAATATGAATGTGTGGATCGTTTAAGCCTTGGTTAGGCACAATAGGGTTTTGGGCTGAAAAGAAATTAAAACTTAGAAGAAATAGATAAGCAAGATGTATCGGTTTCAAATTCATTAAATATATCATTCTAACCTTAATATAATATGATAAATGTATAGTGGCTAAACTTAAAACATATAAGCATGAGACCTATCCTGTACTATACTGGATTTAGTTTTAAATTTATAGTATTAAAATGTCAAAATTTAATTCTTATTTAAATATATTATTATTTGTAAATTGACATATATATGGTTAATAAAAGAAATCCAACTAATTTAAACATATGTATATGAATTACTGAAAATATTTAAATTTGTTTTTACTAAAAAAATGCTTTTGAAACCTCATCTATTCTTTTTTCTAAGTATGCTTTGTTTTACAAAAAGCTTTACTCAAACACAACTTGATTCTTTATTAATTGCCCTTGAGCATAATATGGAACAAAGAAGTGTTTACGACGCAGCAAAAGAAATAAGAATTAAAAACTTACAAAAACTACTTAATAATGATAAAGCCACAGATGAAAACAAGTATTTTATATACAACGAAATTATAGTTGAATATGAAAAATATAGTTTTGACAAAGCACTTACATCAATCGAAAAAAATATTGAGATTGCAAATAAACTAAATGACTCTGTTTTAAAAAACAAAGTTCAACTTAAATTAGCCAAATTACTTGTATCATCTGGTAGATATAAAGAAGCCATAGATGTTTTAAATGAAATTGAAAGACAAAACCTTCCAGAAATCCTGCATAGCTTATACTTTTATTGCCTTAAAGAAGTTTATTCTGGCTTGAATTTTTATGCGTCTGTTAGGAGCAACAAAGAGGAGTATTCTAGGTTATACAATGTCTATCAAGACACTTTACTTCAACAATTAAAGAAAAATTCGGATGAATCACTAGCACTTAAAGAAAAGAAACTTAGAGACAAGCGCGAAATAAAAAAAGCTCTTGAAATTAATAATAAACGCTTAAATTATTTGGAACCAGAGTCGCCGTTATACTCCTTAGTAGCTTTTGAAAGAGCATTACTTTTTGAACTTGACAACAACATTCCAAAACAAAAAGAATTTTTAATTCGTTCTGCTATATCAGACATAAAACTATCAATCAAAGATAATGCTTCGCTTACAGAGTTAGCAATGATTTTTTTTAAGGAAGGAGATATTGAAAGAGCTCATAACTATATAGTCTTCTCTGTAGAAGATGCAGAATTATATAACTCTAGATTACGCTTTGTAAATATATCCAATAAACTATCTGTAATATCGAAGGCTTATGAAGAAAGAAATTTAGAGCAACAAAAAGAACTAAAAAAGCTTTTAATATTCATCAGCATACTGGTATTATTTCTATTGTTAACCATAATATATATATACAGACAGATAAAAAAATTGTCTGCTGCTAGAAAGCAACTCAAAGATGCAAATGCACAACTACACAACTTAAATGAACAGTTAAGTTTAACTAATTCTGATTTAAACAGACTTTACAACGAACTATCTGATACCGATAGAATAAAGGAACAATATATTGGCACCTTTTTAAACCTTTATTCAGATTACATCAATAAACTTGACACCTACAGAAAAATGGTGAGAAAGTATATTGTTTCAAATAAAACAAAAGCATTATTAGAACTCACCAAATCAAAACAACTTATTGACAACGAACTTAATCTATTCTACGAAAATTTCGATAAATCTTTCTTACACATATACCCTAACTTTGTTAATGAAGTTAATAACCTTCTTAAAGATGATGAGCAAATAATATTAAAAGAAGAACAAAGCCTAAATACAGAACTAAGAATATTTGCTTTAATCAGATTGGGAATAACAAATAGCACGAAGATTTCAAAAATTCTACGCTATTCAGTTAACACTATTTATAATTATAGGGTAAAAGTTAAAAATAGCGCAAAATACAGAGATACTTTTGAGGATGATGTGAAGAAAATATCATAACTAAACATATAAATTGCGCACAAAAAATAAGAATTCAGCCTCTTTAAACTTAGTTTTACACTCTTAAGACTCACAAAACAGCTACTTTTTAAAAGTTGCAAATAAAATTTAAGTATTTTATTTTCAATACATTAAAACAATTAAACAACTTAAAAAATCCACTTTTTTAATACCTAATCCATTTTTAACAACTCTGACACTGTAATTTTGTTCCACGATGAATTATTGCTATACCCAAGTAGTAATTCGTTTAAACCACAAACTAAATAAATAATGATTACAGCTAAGAAAATAATTTTTCTCATTTTTCTTGTACCATTAATTTGCTTGTCACAAGAAAAAACAATTAAGGGGCAAGTTACTGATACAAATGGTCAACCCATTCCAGGTGTTACTGTTTTGGTGAAAAACACTACCTACGGAACTTCTACTGATTTTGATGGCTTTTACCAATTAACAACAGAAATAAATTCGAAGTCAACTTTAGTCTTCAGTTATGTAGGAATGACAACTATTGAAGAAAACATAAATAGCAGAACAACTATTAATGTTATTTTAGAGGAAAGCGCAGAAGCTTTAGAAGAGATTGTAGTTGTTGGTTATGGCGCCCAACAAAAGCGTGATATCACTGGTTCGGTTGCACAAATAAAATCTGAAGTACTGGAACAGCGATCAAATGCTCAAATTGGCTCACTTCTGCAAGGACAGGCCACTGGGGTAGAAGTTTTAGCTAATTCTGGTAAACCATCAGCTGGACTCAATATAAGAATTCGAGGTACAAACTCAATAACTTCTGGTAGCGAACCTTTATATGTTGTTGACGGTGTTCCTACAACAGATACACGTTCTATAAACCCTGCAGATATAGATGCTATTTCTGTACTAAAGGATGCGTCTTCAGCAGCTATATACGGAGCTCAAGGAGCTAATGGTGTAGTTTTAATTACCACAAAACGTGGTACTACCGAAAAAGCTAAATTTACATTTGATACATATCTAGGCATATCGCAAGCATGGAATACTTTACCTGTTTTAAATGGCGAGCAGTATAGAGATTTAATGACAGAGCTTGGGCAAACGACAGACTGGGAACGGTTTAATAATAATACAGATTGGCAACAAGAAATTTTTCAGAATGGACTATCTCACAACTACCAACTTGCGATGTCTGGGAGAAACAATAGCAGCAATTATTACGTATCTGCAGGCTACATAAATCAAGAAGGTATTGTAAAAAGTTCAGAGCTTGAGCGCTATAATTTTAAGATAAATTTTGACCAAGAAGTTAATGAATGGCTGAAAGTAGGTACAAGAATTGCTTACACGCAATATCGTGATGTAGATGTTAACGATAACAACGCTGTTAACCAAGGAGGTGTTTTACTTGGTGCACTTACCACACCATCGGTTATTGGAATTTTTAATGAAGATGGTTCATTTACAAGTAATCCATTTCAAAACTGGGAAAATCCATTAGCCTCAACTGATGGTTTAGACAGGGAGTTTAATAGTCAAAGATTTCTGGGAAATATATACTTTGAAGTAAAACTATTAAAAAACTTTAAATTCAAAACAAACTTTGGTGTTGATAATAGCAATGGCGTGTTTGATTCATTCCTAGATCCATTTAGAACAGGATTTGGTTCTGCTTTGGGTGGTCGAGCTATAAATACCACCAACAAAAGTTCGTATTATATTTTTGAGAACACCTTATCGTATAACAACGAGATAAAAAAACATAAAATTGAAGCCTTAATTGGTTCTGTTAACCAAAAAAATAAGTTTGAGAATAGTGCTATTGAAACACGGAATTTTGCAAGTGCTACAGTGACTACTCCAAACGGTGGCTCAGAAATATTTAATGCAACGGCAGATAAAGCTGAAAAGGCTAACTCATCATTTTTAGGGCGTTTAAACTACAGCTATGATGATAAATACTTAGTTACTGCAAACTTTAGAGCAGATGGCTCTAGTGTTTTTGGCCCTGATAAACGTTGGGGATACTTCCCGTCATTTTCTCTTGGTTGGAGAGTTTCAAAAGAATCTTTTCTAAAAAATTCAGAAGTATTAAGCGACATGAAGCTTCGTGCTGGCTGGGGTATTGTTGGTAATGACCAAATTCAAAACTATGCCTTTTTTGGTCGTGTAGGTTCTGGTGCAAATTATCCAATTGGCGGCACAATTCAACCAGGAACATTTCCATCCTCCATTGAGAATTTAGAATTAAAATGGGAGGAATCTAACCAAACTAATATTGGTATTGATGTTTCTCTATTCAATAGTAAAATCAACCTAACCGCAGATGCTTACATCAAAAGAACAAAAGATTTGTTATATAACGCACCACTTCCAAACGCAACAGGTTTTACAAGTGCTATTCAAAACATTGGTGAATTAGAAAATAAGGGAATTGAATTCGCAATTAATAGTGAAAATATTAATAACGAAAACTTTAATTGGAATTCTAACTTCAATATTTCATTCAATAGAAACGAAATAACAAGCCTTGTAGATTCTGATGTTTTTGAGGGTGGTATTGCTGGCGGCCGTGGAGAAGCTGCATTAATACGAGAAGGGGAACCTTTAGGTATACTATTTGGATACATTTACGGTGGTGTAGATCCAGAAACGGGTAGTGCATTTTATATTGATAAAAATGGCGTTTCTACATTTTCTCCAACTGCTGATGACAGAGTAATAATTGGCGATGCCAATCCAGATTTCACCTACTCTGCTACTAATAACTTTAGGTATAAAAACTTCAATCTGATGATATACTTACAAGGGTCTTATGGCAACGATATGTTGAATGCAACGCGAATAGAAACGGAAGGTCTTATTGATCCAAAAAATCAATCTACTTCTGTACTTAATAGATGGAGACAACCAGGGGACATTACCACCATACCTAGAGCTGTATTTGGTAATTCTGATAACTCTAGAGTATCTACTAGATTTATAGAAGACGCATCTTATTTAAGAGTTAAAGCTGTTACACTTGGCTATTCATTCTCTAAAAGCGCTTTAGAAAAAATAAATATAAGTGCATTGCGATTATATGTTACTGGCGAAAACCTATTAACATTTACAAATTATTCAGGCTTTGACCCTGAAGTAAATGCCTTTGGTGGCAGTAACACAGTAAGAGGTATCGATTTTGGTACATATCCACAAGCGAGAACAACCATTTTTGGTTTAAGCGTAACATTTTAAGTAAAAAAATATAACAATGAAAATATTAAAATCTACATTATTAATTTTAAGCCTTGTTCTATTTACAAACTGCGAAAGCTTTTTAGATTTAACACCAATTTCCGAGGAAACTAGCGCAAATGCTTACGATACAACTACCCAAATCGAAGCTGCTCTAGTAGGAGCTTATGAATCGTTTCAATCTTCAGAATACTATGTTTGGGATAATATATTATTTAGCGACATGCGTGCTGATAATAATTACGCTGGTGGTGATAACCCTGAAATTTTTGCTATAGACTTTTTAAACATTACACCAACGCATTCTAGACTTTTTACACATTGGTCTAACTTATACAATGCCATATCAAAAGCTAATGTTGTATTGGAACGTGTGGATGATGTTTCAGATCCAACCTTAACGGAAGAAAGAAGAAATCAAATTAAGGGTGAAGCTTATTTTTTAAGGTCTTATCATTATTTCTCTTTAGCCAAATTATGGGGAGACGTTCCTTTAATTACAAGTACAATTAAATCTACCACGCCTGAAAGTGTAAACATTCCTAAATCTCCAGTAGCAGATATTTATGCTCAAATTACTAGTGATTTAGAATTGGCTGCAACACTTTTACCAGACACTTATGGAAATGATGCTAGTACAAATAAAGCTAGAGCTACTTCAGGTGCTGCACATGCATTGGCAGCCAAGGCTTATGCACAACAGCCATCACCAGATTATCAGGCTGTACTTGACCATATTATAGAAGTAGAAAATAGCGATGCCAATTACCGATTAATAGCATATAGCCAACTCTTTGATGGGAACAATCCTAATAATGCCGAGTCTATAATCGAAGTACAATATTTGGGAGGTGTTGAAGGAAACTTTGGACCTCAACTTTTACTACCTCCATCAATATCTGGAGATACTTGGAGAAAATTTGTAACGCCGTCTCAAGACTTAATTAAAGCTTTTGATGATGCTGGAGATATAGTTAGAAAAAATGCCTCAATTTTATTTGAGTCAGTTCAATGGGTAGACGAATATTGGGGTAATTCTGCCGGAAGCACCATACCTTTTAGTTACAAATGGAAAAATGCGAGTGGTTTTGCAAGTGCAGATAACACGTATTTAATACGATACGGTGATATTGTACTACTTAAAGCTGAAGCTCTAAATGAACTCAATCAACTAGAAGAAGCAGTAACCGAAGTTAATAGAATAAGAAATAGAGCTGAACTACCAGACTTAACAGATGACCAAAAAAGCTCAAAAGCAGTTCTGAAACAAATCATTCTAAAAGAACGCCGTTTGGAATTATTTCAAGAAGCACAACGGTGGGATGATTTAGTGCGCTTTGGTGAAATAGTTTCTACCATGAATAACCTTGTTGAAATTGATTTAAGAACAAATACACCTGTTAATTATAACATGACAGCAGATAAAATATTCCTACCAATTCCGCAGCAAGAATTAGATAGAAATCCAGCTTTACAGCCTTAATAAAAAAATTGATTATGAAAACGTTATTTAAAAATCTTTTGTTTTTGCTTTTTGCTAGTATAGCAACAGTAGCATGCGTAACCGAAGACAATTTACAACCTGAAGGACAATGGGAATTAACCAATCCATCCATTACACTACCAAGTGACGATTTAGTAATATTAGATGAGACTACACCAAGTGATATTATTACATTTAGTTGGGAAGCAGCAACATCTTCTGCCGATTTTATAGTAACCTATAAAGTAGTAGTAGACACCTTGGGTTCTAACAATTTCGACACACCTATCTTGGAGTTAACTCCTTCAAATAGCGGAAAAGCCCTATCTACTTCTATTTCTTACCAAGCTATAGACGAGGCTTTATCATTTGCTGGTTATCCTGCAAACAACGATGTAGAATTAACATGGGCAGTAATTGCAAATAGTATCAATAAAACATCTCAAGATTCAAACAATATTACTATTAAACGTTTTGAAAATGAACTCATTCCAAACCGATTATTTCTATCAGGAACGGCTACTGAAAATGAAAATAATTTATCTGAAGCAATTCTTTTAAGACGCTTGAATGACTCTGAAGGTAACCCATCAAACATACATGAAGTTTATACCAGTTTAACAGCCGGTGGTACGTTTCAGTTTTACAGTGAGCAATCCTTACCAGCTTTAATTTATGGTGGTTCAGCAGATGGACAAATAGTTAAATCTGGTGATCCAATATCCGTAACTGAAGATGGACAATACAGAATAAGAATTGATTTAGATAGCAACACATACACCCTACTCAAAATTGAACGATGGAATATGAAGGGTAGCCCCATTATTGGTGGCTGGGGAAGCGATGAACCGCTACAATATATTGGTGGTGGCGTGTGGCAAGCATCCATACAACTTGTTAGCACAGGAGGCTTTCTTTTTAGAGCAGATGTAAATGATGGCGACTATTGGGGCTATTTACTAAAACGAATCGTTGGTACTGCCAACAACCTTATAATGGAGTCGGATGCTGGAGCACAAGGCGTAAATTTTGAAGATATTCCTTCAGAACAATTAGGAACAAAATTAGTAACCTTAGATTTATCTGCAAACGCATATAATTACACTATTGAAGATGACCCTAATGCCGCAGAACCAATTGCAACACCAAATACACTCTATCTATTTATCAACAATACACTTGTTGGTGAACTCACTAAAGATGGAGACATTTTTAGAAGCAGTACCTACATTGCCTTACAAGCTGGTGACCAAATAACACTTAATACAGCTGTTGATGGTTCTGGAGATAGTTTTACCACTTCTGAAAACATAGGCGCAACAACAGAACCCGATGGTATTAATGTTAGTGAAAGTCCTAATTTATTAGCTGGCAGCGATGTTATTAACGTTGAAAGAGATCAAGCCTACAAATTTGCAATTGATTTTGCAAATGCAAAATTGCAGTGGAATTACTATAATATTTTCTTATTTCATTGGGATGAAATTAATCAAAAATGGGAAGAAAGAAATGAGTTTTTAATGACCTACTCACACCCTTATAAATTCACAACTACAGTTGGCTTAAGTGGTAATTTTGATATGAAATTTATCTCCCCTTGGGATAATGATTTTGGTTCAGAATCCCCTACAGAATTATCTGGAAATATTACAAACGGAGGTGGCTCTAACATTAGAAACATTCCAACTGATGGTAATTATCAGGTTAATATTGAAATCACTCCAGATTTTTCATCTGGAACTTATGAATTTATTCAACAATAAACCCAAAACCACCACAAACAGTTGCTTTAAAAAATTATGAAAATTAAAAATATAAAAATAATGTATAAGAGTTTTGCACTTACCCTATTAGTTTCCGCACTCTTTAGTTGTCAAAGTTGTCAGAATATTGATGATAGTTTAAATACCATTGCGCCACCAATGTCGGAAACAGTCGATGTTGATTTTTATCTAACCAGAGCAGATGAATCCGCACTATTCTTAAAACAAGAAAATGGCATTTCAGCATTTAACGATAATACTAATTTTTCAATAAATGTTTCAGACGGCACAACCTACCAAGAAATGGATGGTTTTGGATATTCGCTTACAGGAGGAAGCGCTTTACATATCAATAATATGTCTGCATCAAGTAGAAGCACATTACTAAATGAACTTTTTAAATGGGATGAAAACAATATTGGCGTAAGCTATTTAAGAGTAAGTATTGGTGCTTCAGATTTGGACGTTGCGCCTTTTTCATACAACGATTTATCCTCTGGGGAAACCGATGTTGATATGTCTAACTTCTCAATCAACAAAGACAAAGAAAACTTAATCCCTGTTCTAAAAGAGATTTTAGCCATAAATCCTAACATCAAAATTGCAGCATCACCTTGGTCTGCACCTACTTGGATGAAAACCAACCAAAGTACTGTTGGTGGAAGTTTAAGAACTGAATATTACGAAGCTTATGCCACATATTTTATAAAATACATTGAGGCAATGGCTTCAGAAGGCATTACCATAAGTGCCATTATACCGCAAAACGAGCCTTTAAATGCTACCAACAATCCTAGTATGGTAATGGAAGCTTCCGCACAAGCTGATTTTATAAAAAACCATTTAGGGCCTGCATTTCAAACTGCTGGTTTAAGTACCAAGATTATTGCTTACGGCCATAATCCAGACAGAACAGATTTCCCAATTAGCGTATTGAACGATGCGCAGGCAAATCCGTTTATTGATGGTTCTGCGTTTCATTTGTATGCAGGAAGAATTGATAATTTAAGTTTAGTACATAATGCACACCCTGACAAGAATATTTATTTCTCTGAACAATGGGTTAGTGCAAATGAAGCCTTTTCTGATGCTTTAAAATGGCATGCTAGAGAACTACTAGTAGGAGCACCTAGAAATTGGTCTAAAACTATTTTAGAATGGAATTTAGCCGCCGATGCAAACCAAGACCCACATACCGATGGTGGCTGTACAGAATGTCTTGGTGCATTAACTATTCAGGGGAATGACGTTACTAGAAATGTAGCATACTACATTATTGCTCATGTCGCAAAATATGTAAGACCTGGTTCTGTTCGGATAGAATCAAACACATCTTCAGAACTGCCAAATGTAGCATATAAAACACCTGATGGAAACATTGTTGTAATCGTTTTAAATAATACAGGCACTAGAAAAGACTTTAACATTAAAGTATCTGATAAACCAATTTCAACAGCACTTGAGGCAGGTGCGATTGGCACATTTGTTTGGTGAAACCATTAGAACATTATGAATTTTAAGAACATATTTATAACACTATTTACTGTAGTACTAGTTTTTTCTTGTAAAAAAGCATCCTCAGATTTGGCTGCAGATGATTCAAAACAAACAACTAAAGTCATAAACTATATCGGAAAATCACTTAAGGTTTATACAACAGCTGAAGGTACAGATTTAAAAATTTCTCTAACAAACAAAGAGAATTTCAAAGCGGCTACACAACCTTTAGAGACTGAGATTGCGGTTTTTGTTAATCCTAGAAAAACATTCCAAAAATTCTTGGGTATTGGTGGTGCTATAACAGATGCCTCGGCCGAAGTTTTTGCAAAGTTAAGCGAAGATAAACAAGAAGAATTATTAAACGCCTATTATAGTGAAGATGGTATTGATTATAACATTATAAGAACCAGTATCCATAGCTGTGATTTTAGCTCTAAAAGTCATACTTATATCGAAGAAGGAGACACTAGTCTTACAACGTTCTCCATTGAAGAAGATAAAAAGTTTAGAATTCCTATGATAAAAAAGGCCACAAACTTAATTAAAGACGATTTAGTGTTTTACGCCAGCCCATGGAGCCCTCCCGCATTTATGAAAACCAATAAAAACATGTTACAAGGTGGTAAACTTTTACCCGAATATTACCAAACTTGGGCAGATTATTTTGTAAAGTTTATTGAAGCTTACGAAGCTGAGGGAATTCCTGTTTGGGGCGTTACCATACAAAACGAACCTATGGCAAAACAACGCTGGGAATCTTGTATTTATTCTGCTGAAGAAGAACGCGATTTTCTAAAAAACAATTTAGGACCAACATTTGAAAAAGCAGGTTTTGCAGATAAAAATATTGTGGTTTGGGATCATAATAGAGATTTAATATCACATAGAGCTAATACTATTTTTGAAGACCCAGAAGCTGCAAAATATGCCTGGGGTATTGGATTTCACTGGTATGAAACCTGGACTGGTGGCGACCCTAAATATGATAATTTAAAAAATATTAAAGCATCTTTTCCCACCAAAAACTTGTTATTTACAGAAGGGTGCCAAGAAAAGTTTAGTGAAGCACATTATTTCAGATGGTCAAACGCAGAGCGTTATGGTAACTCTATGATTAATGATTTTAATAGCGGAACCGTGGGGTGGACCGATTGGAATATTCTTTTAGATGAAACTGGAGGTCCAAACCATGTTCAAAATTTATGCTTTGCTCCTATTCATGCCGATACCAGAACTAATGAATTAATTTATACACCATCATACTACTACATTGGTCACTTTTCAAAATTTATAAAACCTAACGCTAGAAGAGTAAGTACAACAACAAGCAGAACCACCCTAGAAAGCACGTCGTTTATTAATGAGAGTGGTGAAATTATTACTGTAGTTATGAATAGAACTGACAACCCCATTCTCTATAAACTTATTGTTGATGCTAATGAAGTATCGATAAATATACCTGCTCATGCCATGCAATCGATAATATATTAATCTTTAAAATTCAAAAATTATGAAAAAAAATTACTTTAAAGTTTTATTGCTTTTAGTCTTATTTATTGGTAACACAAGCGTTAACGCTCAAATTATTGCAGATGGTACCTACAATATTTTCAACCCGACACTT
Source organism: Hyunsoonleella flava (assembly GCF_004310325.1). Taxonomy (GTDB): domain Bacteria; phylum Bacteroidota; class Bacteroidia; order Flavobacteriales; family Flavobacteriaceae; genus Jejuia; species Jejuia flava. Next base: position 159,989 of record NZ_SIRT01000006.1, on the reverse strand, counting down.
TCCGAGGTTATAAGTGTAAATAGGGTGGCTGAGGGAGATCCTGGAAACCCTCAAAACGTAATTATAGGAAGGGCACGTATGCAAGTTTATGATGCTAGTAATAGTGACCAAGAATGGTCTTTTTCACATCAAGGAGGGGATATCTATAAAATTTCAAATGTTGGTGATAGTTCTATCCTAGGAGTAAAAGATGGATGGTGCGGAGATTTTGGAGATGTGCAAGTAGGATTTGACAACTCTAGTCCTTACACATTATTCAAAGTTATAGCAGGTACAAATGCCAACTCCTTTGTGTTTCAAATTGCTTTTGATAGTGATTGTAACTTTGGTTCAACAAATGTGCCTATTAAAGCGTTTGATATTGACGGAGGAAATTCAGGCTCTAAAATAAATACATTTCCAACAGATTCTGGCAACGCAAACCAAGAATTTGAAATTGTTGCTTTAGGAACTTTAAGCACTAATAATTCGTTTTTATCAGATGCATTATCTGTTTACTATGATAAAGATCGAGGATTAGTAATAAATTCCAAAAATGCAGACCTAGGCAAACTGAGTATTTCTGTGTTTGATCTTTCAGGACGCGCCATTATCTCAAAAGAATCTAACGGTAATCGTACGACTATGAAACTCGAAACTTTGAACAAAGGTGTGTTTTTTGCTCGTATTAGTAACAAAGAAAATAATACTCTAGTGAAGAAATTTATAGTCTTTTAATTAGTTAGTTTAGTTTTAAAAACCCCCTACGACAATAAAGTATGGGGTTTTTTTATTTTAGAGAAACGAGAATAACCCAATCCTTATCCATTTCAGAAGGAGGAGTACCTAATTCTACAATGCCTGACGATTTCACAGAGGTTACTGAACCCTCTTGTAAGTTTCCGCCGTTTCGAGGGTCGTACCATTTTACTTTAAACGTCTGATTTACATCTTCTAAGTTCAACTTAATTTTACCTGAATTTGCTTCAGCATAAATAGCATAAATCTCCCCTTCTTTTGCAAAACAATACGCTATATCTTCAGAAGAAATTAAATCATCACGAGGTTCCATTTCCCAAAAGGGAATATACTTGTTAAAAAAGTGTAGTGCATACCTATTTTGATCCCAAAATAAATCACGGCTTCTAAAATCTTGACAGGTTAAATCTGAATTTGGACTGGCATAACCAAAATACCATTCTACACCAAATCCACCAGCCATAAGTGTACCCCACATGGCTCTACCTCTAGCATAATTATGTTCTGGATCTTCATCATCTGGTAATAGAGCAATATTGGCTTTACCAGGTTCATCAACGGCTAAAGCCCACTTTTTTCCTGTGGCGTTGGATTTTTCTCGCCATTTTAAAACTCTTGGATGAACATCAATAAATTCTGGATGACTTAATTGTAAAGATGCACCTGTTAGTGGAGATTGGTCACCTATTAATTCAGCATACCTATCGTCTTTATTTGGAAATGTATGTATTACTAAGTGACTATAATATGCATCTAATTTAGACACATAATCTGCTACTTTTTTAACCTCTTCTATGGGTTGGTTGTTTTCTTCTCCTAAATTCCAATTCATAGATAAGTGATGACCAAATCTTGCAATTAATTCTCTGTAGTACAATTTACTCTCTATTCCAAAAACACCTTTATCCATTAAATGATCGGTTTCCGTTTCGTGGGTTTTGAAATGAAGAAACATACCTTTTGTTTCGGCATATTCAAAAATTCGTTCCCATTGGTCTAGTTTTGAGATATCGAATCTTGTTTTATGAAACATGGTTTCCCAAGCTTCTTTATTTTTCTTTACACTAGCATAAGCTTCATACCCTTCAATAGGTACTTTTAGTAAATGAGGAAATATATTCCTGTCATCGCCATCAACATTAAAGGTTAAAAATGAAAACACATTTATTCCTTCACTAGCCAAATAATTAATAGCACCTAAAAGGTTTTTCCCTTTAGTGTCTTGCCATAAATATGGTGTTGCGGTTTCATCAAAATCTTTTGCGTGGGGCTCCCATGCTTTTTGAAACCCTAGTGCGTTTGTTGACACATCAAAATCTGTATATGCTAATAAATTTTCAGGCGCATCAACTCCTAGTTTTATAAAATAGTCTTGGGTTTCAGCAAATTTCAAATATGATTCTCCTACATACTGTAGTTTTCCCTTTGCTCTGTTATCAATTCCTGTCTTATCAGAATCAGTAATTATAAAGCTTCCTTTTTGACCATCCATAAAACCTGCACTTGAGGCATTTTTCATATTGTCTGCAACCGCAATATTATCGCCCTTTTTAAATGAAGCTGAATACGTCCATTCTCCAATAGCATCAGGTGTAAAACGAACTTGCCAAATATTTCCAGAACTACTACTTGTTTCAGCAGAATTACCATCGGCAGCGTAAAACCCAGGGATTTCATAAGTTTTATCTCCATTTTTAAAGGCTACATCTAGACGGTAATTTAGAAATGGATTATCTTCATCCAATTCACTTGTTTTTGGCCCTTCAAAATTTATTACAATTCTGTGCCATTTTTTTAATTCGCCTTCTATTCTTATGTCTTCGTATTTTTTGCATGCATTTAACACAAAACACAACAAAAAAATGAGGTATACGAATTTATGCATTGGTTATTTTATTACAATACGCTTTACTAAGGTATTATTTTGGTTTGTTAATTGTAGAAAGTACACACCTTGACTAAACTTTGAAAAATCAACTTGGTTTTGTACAACTTTGCCTTTATCTAAAATTTGTCCTTGTATATTAACTAAAGTATATTCAAGGTTTTGAACATTAGATTGAATATTAAAAACACCTCCACTAGGGTTAGGGTATACTAATACCTCTTGATTTGTTAAATCCATGGTGCTTAAAGACGATTGAAGCTGAAATTCAATTTTATCAGGTTCGCTTGATAATGATCTTCGTTGCGTAAGTCTTACTGTATTTTCGCCTTGATTTAAGGTAATATCTGGGATTTTAGTCTCTAAATACACATTCCAATCGAAGGTCCTTGTAATTAAAACATCGTCATATAAAGTTCCGTTTATTTCAATATCCATGATGGAATCATCTCTATTTCTATTTGCGGCAAAAAGAATAAAATCATAAGTACCAGCAGTAGTAACTTGAAATTTATGTTCTATAAACTGATTTGAAGCAAAGGAGTCTATATATTCCCCTCCTGATGCCGAAGTACTCGACCCTATATTTATGTCAGTACTAGCTGTTGTATAATCTTCTGCTTCTAACGCTATTAAAACTGGGGCATTGGTTTCAGATAATATAAATTCCTGAAAATACAATGGGCGCTTATCTCCAACTCCTGGTGTATTGTTCCCTGTATCTTCCATGAGATAAACATATAGTTTATTACCAGTAACTAAAGCATCAAAATGAGCGAAATTTATAGACTCTGTTCCAGTGTAAACTATTTCCCAATCACTTGCACCTTCTAAGGTTGTTTTTATATTGACTTTTCCTGCTATAAGCTCTACCATAAATACATGATTTTTATAGCTATAAACTTCCCCACGAACTTGTGGATTTGGGATAAGCCCACCTACATTGCTAGAAAAATTAGTATCAGTAGCCAACTTATAATAGTGCACATTTCTATTATCAACACGTTGCACAAAATGAATCGCACCATTTGCAGTAACGGTCCACGCTGGATCTGAAGACGATCGAGGCAATGAAGCTGTCCCATAATCATCACCTGGTTGTGCTATCTGAACTGGATCTTGGTTTGGGTTGATATTATTTCTAATTGGTAATGAAATAGAAGCATCATTAACATCAAACCATGGTGTAGATGCATCTTTTGGAATGTCGTTAGTATGGGCATAATATAGCCCACTATTTAGCATGTAGCCGTTACTTGTATCCGTATTATTATTAGTAGAGTACCGTATGGAAAAACCAGAATAAAACTTACCGTTTAAAAAGCGCTCACCTCCATACATATTGTTTCTATTAGGTAACGCAAGCGTACCTTCATGAAACAACCAATTATCACTCCAAACACTACCATCATAATGTGCTAAAAGTATATCGCCATTACCAGAGCCGCCTTGTCTATATCTAGCAATTAAACTTCCATCATCAGCTCTATGAATCATGGGATAAGTCATGCGTTCATAGTCCTCTCCGGATTTCAAATAATTTCGCTTAGAGTTAAAAACATCAAGGGTAAATTCATTATCAGGCACAAAAGCTTTGTTTGCAATGGATACCGAATAATTAAAGAAATGATTGGGCAACGAAGATGACCTATAGGCATGCATATCATATAAAATATGAATGGTATTATCTATAGTGCTTACACCTATGGCTGCAGTATTATGAGAATCGCCACGTATACCTGTACCATTTAGAAGTTCACCGCCTTGTCCTACATGTTGGTGCGGAAATTCAATAGTAACCCAATTGGAATTTGGTACATTCAAATTCTTTCTTGACAACATTAAATTTCGTGCATCCATTCCTCCTTTGTACCAAGTAACAAAGGCATAACCATTAACAACATCTACACAATCGCCATGTGGCGTTATTCTTCGCGAAAATCTATAATTTACATCTTTTGTTCCTGCAAAAAACAGTCCGCCTTCACCATTACCAGATACTCTAGTTGAGCTATCTAAAGTAGCAAGTAGTTCCTTTTGAGCTTCAACTAAAGAACAAAACACTAATAACAAACATAACCCTAAGTAGTACTTTTTCATTTTTCTGTTTTTTAATTATAGATGCGTCCTTGCTCTTATGCATAAATTACAAAAAAGCCAGTAAAATAGACTATTACTGGCTTTAAAACATTTTCATACGTTTTATTTTCTAAAAAGAATTTATTTTTAGCTGAATAACATGTTTACCAGGGGCTAATCTTATAGACTCAAACGCCGAGGGTACTTTAGCCCCATTATGTATTAAGTCTTTTCCATCCAGTCCATTCAAGGAGAACTCTGCAACCATATTTCCTGGGATTTCAATATCATATGTCTGTAGTCTAGCACCATTATAGGTGTATTTTGCTTTAATTTGTCCTCTTACGGTTGGCACAGTAATTTCACTATGTTTTAGTTTACTCATTTGTGGTTTAATAGTAACAATGCCAAACCCAGGAGTTTTAGGTTTAATTCCCCATAGCCCTCTTGGTATTACATTAGCTGGTGCTGCACCCCATGCATGGTTCCAATCTAGGTTTACTTTATATTCATAATCCCAGGCTTCTAAACTAATTGTTGAGCCAATACGGATCATATTGTACCAACTTCTTTTAGCTTTACTGGCTAATAACTCTAAAGCGTAATCTTCCTCACCAGCATTATATAAACCATCCATTAAAAATTGTGCACCATAAACACTACAAGCCATTCCTCTAGATTTCACATAATCTACAACAGAACTAAAATGTTCTTCTGGCACTAATCCGAATGCTAAAGGCATCATATTTGCGTGTAAAGATGCGTGATCTGTACCAATGCCATCTACATAAACCCCACGTTCTTTGTCGAACATTTGTTCGTTAACTGCTTTTTTAGCTTTTGCTGCTCTATATTCAAAATCTAAAGCTTCTTGTGTTTTTCCTAATAAGGTAGCAAACTCAGCCATGATTTTCATATTCTCATAAAAGAACGCATTAATAACTGTACTGTAAGGTTTAAATACAAAACCATCTCGTTCTCCTTTTGTTTTGCTTCCTGCAAAATTCTTTGAAGGCCAATCTACAATATCAGTCAATGGCTTTTTATAGCCTTTTTCAAATCCGAGCTTATACATAAACTCTTCGGTAACTTTCGTAGATGTTATCAACCCATCTTCATTAGAAAGTTCATAAAGCGTTTTATGTTTTAATGGCTCGTAATAACGTTCTATAAGTTCCGTGTTTCCGGTGTACATATAATCAGCATAAATTAATAGTGCTACATGTTGTTGCCATTCTGTTGGCCATGTTGGATTCTTCATGAAATACTCTATAGTACGTCTTGCTATAGCATACTCTCTATCAGTAGTGTAATGGCTTAACTGATTTAGGTAAGCATCGGCTTCATAAGGAATACGTTCTCTATCACCATCTACATAAAGGCCAGCAAAAGTAGTGGCTTTAATAGAGTATTTACAGAAATCCCAAACCTGGTTTAAAATATCATCATTACTTGTAAAACTACTTGCATTATCATCCCAATAGCTTGTGTATCGTAATTGTTCGAAATCTTCAGCTTTTAAAGCTGTTTGCGCTCCTTCAACTTCTGCATATCTAAACGGCTGTAAAACAGGCCACCCTTCTTGTAAAGGAATAGCCTTACTTGGGCCTTTCATACGCTTGTCTGGAACAGGGTTAATTTCTATTTGGTATTTTGTTTTTCCAGGTTTTACATCAACATTAATTTCTTGATAGCGAATGTTACTTTTTGCTGGAGGTGTTCTGTTTACATTCCCCTTATCATCTAGCATTTCGCCGATTCTAACCGTTAAAGTATGTGGTGCTTTAGCTTCATAATTAAAATCGATGGTTGCAAAAGCAGCTTTACCAAAATCTATAAAGTAAAAATCGCCTCTATTTTCAAATCGCACAGGATTTACTTTATCTATAAGGTATTTATTTTCTGTTGAAATAATATAATTATCTGGTTTTCCTGTTGTAAATTTTTGAACTTCAGAATAATCTACCAATCTATTTTCCTGCTCCCAAATTCTAACTTTCCAATAGTAGGTTTTCCCTATTTCTAAAGGATTACCTGCATACTCAACATCTGTTGATTTTGTTGAAGCCACTCGACCACTATCCCAAACATCACCATTATTTTGATCGATATCGGTTTTATTTGATGCTACTAAAATTTGGTATGCGCCTTGAAATTTAGAACCTAATGGCACTGTCCAACCAAATTCTGGTTTTAAGTCAAATATTTCGACATCCGAAGAAGGTTCTCTAATTAATTCTACCGTTAAATCTGTTGGTGCAGCTCTAAATTCGTTACTATTTTTCTTAATGAGTTCATCAAGCTTAGCTCTTAATTTATCAGCAACAGCTTTGTATTTTTTCTTACCAATTAAGTTTTTAACTTCTTTTGGATCTTTCTTTAGGTTATAAAGTTCCTCAATAGATTGATCATTAACGTATCTAAAATATTTCCATTCATCGGTACGAACACCTTCACTTGGTGGAATATTTTCAAAATCCCAGATATGCTCAATTAAGATAGTATCTCTAGCAATAGTATTTGTTTCTTGTTTTACTATTGGTAATAAACTTTTTCCTTGCCATGTTTCCGGAGCTTCAACTCCTGCAATATCAGCAATGGTTTGTGGTACATCAATATTAAGCACCATATCTTTCACATCCTGATGCTTATTAACACGAGGATCAAAAACTATAAGTGGTACACGAATAGAATTTTCATACATCAACCATTTACCTGCGAATTGACGTTCACCTAAGAAATAACCATTATCTCCCATTAAAATGATAACAGTATTTTTATCTAGTCCTTTTTGTGCTAGCTTTTCACGAATTTTCTTGATCTCTAAATCCACACCAGAAATCATTCTGTAATACCCTTTTAAGCTATGTTGATATTTCTCTGGGGTATCATAACGCCATGTCCAACGTAATCTATTAAACCCGTCTCTTACAATTTTTGGTTGCGCTAAAAAGTATTTATCATCACCCAATTCTGGTTCTGGTATTGTAGTATCCTCTAGCATTTCATCCATTCCAGCTTGCCAGAAGTATTGTTTTGGAGCACCGTCGTGTGCATGTGGCGCACTAAAACTTAATGACAAACAAAATGGCTTTTCATTAGATGCATTCTTATCAATAAAATCTAATGCTTTTTGCCCTGTATATCGTGTTAAATGTACAGTATCATTGTCTATAGTTTTATAATAATAACCTCTTCTGTCTTTAAAACGGTTATTTCTATCATAAGATTCATATTCATCAAATTGTTTATCTAAATCATTATAACGCACACCATATTTACCAAAAAAACCAGTATAATACCCGTTATTTTTAAGCAATGTTGGATATGAATTCGCCATATATTCTTCACGTACATTCCCTGTTTGAAAGTTAAAGTTGTGCGCTCTTTCATGTAACCCAGTAAAAAGACTTGCTCTACTGGCAGCACAAATTGGCGTAGTAACAATAGCCGTGTGGAAATAGGTCCCCGATTGTGCTAAATTATCCATTGTTGGAGTTTCAACAAACTCGTTACCTGCATAACCAATGGCATCAAAGCGTTGATCATCTGTTAAAATAAAAATAATGTTTGGCTTTTCTGAATTATCTTTTTGTTGAGCATGAATAACATTTAAACTGTACAAGCCTGATAATAAGATTAGTAAAAAACTGTTTTTAAGCATTTTAGTCTTCGATTTTATAGAATTAATTAAGGGGATATTAGCAGCAACCCCATAGAGGTTAAAAGTAAAATTTAATAGTTCAAATTGTATCCTGCTCTGTCCTGAAATGAAACAAGCATTTTTTTACATAAAACTTAACCAATCTAAAACTATTAATCCCGCATCTTAAGGTTTAAGAACGAGACATATATCTATCTTGTCTTTAAACTTGAAAAATTTACGGTAAAATCTTTAAGTGCATTGGTTTTCCGTTAAAAATGCGAATATGAGGATCTGCCATTCCAACATCTTTCACTATTGGATTACCAAATTTTACGATTTTCAGGGTATTAGAAGAACTACTTAAAACGTTTTTATTAGGATTGGATTTTGAATTTTTGCATGTCAATATTGACATCGCACAGATTAATACAAAAAAAATATTTGCTCTTCTTAAAGCAATCATAAACTACCATTTAATGAACCAATTCTAAAACTTACCAATTATCTGTTCTAAAAACAGAAATTGGCAAACCAGAGTTTGTATTAAGTGTATTTTCAAAACAGTCCTCAAAACCATATCTTACGGCAACAGGTTTTTTAACGTTATCACTATAAAGTATAATACTTTTTTTGTCCTTACTTAATCGCGCTTCTGCTGGATAGAACACCCTATCTGAAGATACTATAGCAAATCCTGATATATTATTATTTTGAATGAAAAAATCATTTTTATGAAATTTAAATTTCAAAGTGACTTGATCATTTGCAATTGAAATATTTTTGAACTCAGGGCTTCTGTAAATGATGTCTTTAAAACCATATTGCTCCGAGAGCGCTATATTGCTTAAGCGCTTTGCTATTATTTCTTTTTTAGAAGGGTGAATATCTTCACAATCTCCTGCATCGGTAGTTACCACTATTTCAGCGTTTTTAATGTCCTGAGCTATTTTCAATTGGGCTTCCCTAATCATATTTGCCTTTATGCCTGGAGATGTTCTATGTTTTGTATAATCGTATGGTGCAATTTGCACAAAATAAAACGGAAGATTTTTATTTTTCCACTGACTTCGCCATGACGTGATTAAATCGTTCATATAGTTATAATAGGGTTCAGGCTCACTTCTATTGGACTCGCCCTGATACCACAACACTCCCTTTATGTTAAAATTTTGAAATGGATAAACCATAGCATTATATAAAAATGAAGGCTTTTTCTGTTTGTTTTGTTCTTTAGGCAAATTGTCAAAAAACTTGATGTTTTTATATTTCAGCAACTTTTCTTTAGGAATCCAACTTTCAATTCTCGTACCGCCCCAAGAAGATTCGATAATACCGATAGGTACATTTAGGTTTTGATAGAGCTTTGTGCCAAAAATGTAGCCAATCGCGCTAAAGGAAAAAGCTGATTCCTTATTTGATTCTTGCCATTTTCCATTGACATCAAAACTTGGAGAAACACTTGCTGTTCTTGCATTGTTAAACAATCGGATATTTTTGTTATTCGCTATTTCAAGATAGTTACTGGCGTTTAAAACCTTTGATTTTCTAAGTCCTTTTAATGGCATTTCCATATTAGATTGCCCTGAACAGAACCAAACTTCTCCTAAAAGTATATCATTGAGTTCTTTGGTATTACTTCCTGTAATAGATAAACTTTGAGGTTGAAAAGATGCCTTTGCCGTTTTAATGGTTGTTGACCAAAACCCTTTTGAATTTGTTGTAGTTTTTGCGGTAGTTCCCCAACTTGAACGTATTTCTATCGTGGTACCCGGAATGTCTTTACCCCAAATTGAAACCTCTTCATTTTGTTGTAACACCATATAATCTCCAAAGAATGCAGGCAGTTCGATTTGACCTTGTATAGACAAAGTGCAAAGGATAAAAAATAGAAAAACTAATCTGATGTTAGGCATTATTCTTAACCTAATATTGTATTATTCCACCCTACAATTTTATTATTGTACATAGCATCTAATCCCATTTGAACACATATAGATGCTTTAGCTCCTGTAATTACATTTGATACTGGGTTTGTATTATCCAGAATTGCAGTTTTAAAATCTAACAATGCTTGCTTGCTTGGATCTAAGTGTTCAACATTAATGCGCATACCTTTTTCAGCATCCCACATTGCCGTTGCTCCACTAACGCCATCTACGTCCTTAATTACTCTGTTTTTTTTCTTGCCTTCAGGGTAAAACCATGCATGCTTTGTATCAATTATAATAGTACCCTTATCTCCTATTACCTTTATTTGATAGCCGTCTTTGGCGTTGCTAGTCAAACAGGAAAATGATGCCTTTACACCACTTGCATAACTATAAATCAAGTGGATGTTGTCGTAGGTTTCCCTTCCATCTTTCCAGTAATTAACACCTCCAAAACCTGTTACTTTCTCTGGTGTTTCCTCCAACACCCAATTAGCGAAATCAATTTGATGTGAACATAATTCTGCAAGCAGCCCACCAGAAAATTCTCGATACATCCGCCAGTTGATAGCTTTTTCAAATTTAGGATCGGGAACAGGGCGCCTCCAATTACCATGCCTATTCCATTGACATTCAAAGGCTGTAATTTTGCCAACCTTTCCATTCTTAATTAAATCTACTACATGTGTATATAACCTTGAACTATGGTATTGATGTCCAGTTTGAAAAATGTGATTTGAGTTTTCTGTTTTTTTCACCAAAGCCCTAATACCGTCATATCCTTTTGCCATTGTTTTTTCGCAATACACATGTTTACCTGCATCTAGCGCATCAATTGCAATTTTTGAATGTAAATTGAAGGGGGTTGCTACTATTACGGCATCAATATCTTTATTATCCAAAAGTTTGCGATAATCAGCATATCCTTTTGAATTGGAATCCACCTTAGCTAACCCTTTTTCTAATCTGAAAGGCAAAATATCACATAAACCAATAACTTTTATGCCTTCGATACTTTTAGCTATAGAACCAAGACCTCCGCCTCTATCTCCTGCACCGATAATACCAATATTAATGGTACTATTGGCCCCTAAAATAGATAGTGGATTGGCATACTGATAACTTGCACTGGCAACACCTATAGTTGCCAGCCCAGTTTTTGTTATAAAAGATCGTCGTTTCAATTGTTATAATTTAGGTTCCCAACCTGGTTCATAAGTTCTGGACCAGAGTTTCATAGCCTCTCTATCAAATATCCTTCCAGAATGCTCATCTACATCAAAACCTTTATTTATTCTGTAAGAGATATTTGCATAATGTGTTAACATTTGAGACATGGCTCCTACGTCAATAGGCGAGGTAAGCTCTTCTTTACCTCTTATAGTATTGAAAAAATTAACGGCGTGTCGTGTTGATAAATTTCCGCCACCGCCCAGTGCAACTCCTCCTTCTTTACCGCCGGATTTATTTTCTTTGATAAGTTTACCCTTAAGGTCATACAACTCGTAACCTCCTCTATCTACCATTACAGAGCCTTTTGATCCATAAATTAGAGTTCCCCTACCTCTACCATACTTAGAGTAACCGTTTCTACTACTGCCATCCCATTGAATTGTTTTATTACCGCCAAATTTATACGTGGCTCCCATGGTATCATACATTTCCCATCCATCATCTACAAACTGATGTTTTCCGGCAATGACGTCAACATATTCAGGGTATTTCACGTCCAATGCCCAACGTGCAATATCTAGTTCATGAGTTGCATTATTACCCATTTCGGCAGTACCGTAGTCCCATCCATACCAATGCCAGTTGTAATTCCAAGTATCATGCATATAATCTTTTCGTGGTGCAGGCCCTTGAAACAACTCCCAATCTAAACCTTCTGGAGGAGCAGATTTAACAGGGTGTGGCACTTTCCCTCTTCTGTTCGTATAAAAAGCAATGGCTTTATATGCCTCACCAATAATACCATTATGAATTTCGTTAATTATTTCAATACTCTGGGGAGAGGATCGTTGTTGATTGCCCATTTGCACAACTTTGTTGAACTTCTTTTGTGCCTCAACAACCAATTCATTTTCACGTGGATTATGACTACATGGTTTTTCTAAATAAACATGCTTACCTGCTTTCATCGCCATTATAGCACCGGGAGTATGCCAATGATCTGGTGTTGCCATAAAAATAGCATCGATATCTTTATCGTCTAGTATTTTTCTAATATCAGCTTCTAATGCAATCTTATAATCAATTTTTTCTCCAACCTTAGTTACTGCCTTACTCATCTGGCTAGGAAGAACATCACACAAATATTTCAATCTGACATTATTGTCTTTTGAAGCTATTGCAGGAATAAATGCCCCATATCTCCTCCCGAGCCCTTGTATTGCTACATTAATTCGGTCGTTTGCACCAATAATATTTGAATAGCTTTTTGCTGTCATAGCGTTTACACCCCCAGCTAAACTAACACCAACACCTGCTAAAGCAGTTTTTTTTATGAAATTTCTTCTCTTATTTTCCATTACTATTCTTTTTAGGCTTATGAACTTTAATTTTTATGTTTCTGAATGCTACTCTATCACCATGGTCCTGCAGTAGAATTTGCCCTTTTTCCAACAATCCAAAATTTGGCCATTTGGCATATTTACTTTCTGAAACTAATTTTAAAAATGCATCGCTACCACGTTCATACTCCAAAACCTTAACATCGTTTATCCAATGCTCTACATGATTGTTCACAGACTTTATATAAGCTGTATTCCACTCTCCTATTGGATTGACCGGTTTTTGAGGGTCTGCTTTTATTAAATCATAAAGTGAACAGACCGTTCTGCTACCCTCATGCGACCCCAACTTAGCATCAGCGTGAAGATCATCATCCAAAATTTGATATTCTAGTCCAATTGAAGAACCTGGACCTTTATTAATTTCAGTATCTACATAATATTTTATACCACTGTTTGCTCCCGGTGTGAGTTTAAAATCTACTTGAAGCTCAAAATTACTATAGTCCTGTGTTGTTACGATATCTCCACCAGCTTCAGATTCTCCACCACCGGATGCCAAAACAATGAGCTCACCGTTTTCAATTACCCAACCAGTCTCGGGAAATTGATCCAGTCTTGCTCCTCGCCAACCTTTTGTTGTCTCACCATCCCACAGCATTTTCCAACCCGATCTTTTCTCGTTGAATGTAAGTTGGTTTTTTGTAATTATTGGCTCTAATGGAGATTTAGTGGTGTACTGTTCTAAATTTTCAGTTAAAATTTTGGCATTTTTCCACATCACCGTCTTACCCAATTTCTCTTTTCTATTACCAATAGAATGTACTTGCAAACCAATAAATCCTGTTGCTGTTTTATCATCAACTAAATAGGAGGCTGGTACACCATTTATCCAAGTTTTAATGGTATCTGCTATGGCTTCAACCCTGTAATGATTCCATTCATTCTGTTTAAAAGCCTTTTGCGCTTCAGGATTATCTTTAAGTGGATTCAACCATTTGCGTCTTTTTTCATCATAAATCCCTCCGCTCCATGCACGTTTGGATGGATCGATCTCTACTTGATAGCCATGAACCATACCATCTCTATAGTATGGCAAACTATTACTGCGTATCTGAATGCCCGAATTCATTGTAGAATCCACTTTAAAATCAATTTCAAAAATGAAATCGCCATAAATGGAATCAGTAGTTAAAAATGTATTCGGTGTATCAAGCTTTGTTGTACCTATGATAACGCCATCTAAATTTTCGTAGGTTGCATTACCTCCTTTAATATTCCAGCCTTCTAGCCCTTGATTTGGAATTAAATCTACCCAAGGCGCAACGTCACCTTTTTTGTTACACGACTGTGTAATGGTAATAAGAACTAATGAAACCAACAATAATACATTTGAATACAAGAATTTCATGGTATGATTTTTTACTAAAATTAAAAAAGCTTTCCATCATAACAAAACTAAAATATATGATGGAAAGCATTGACTAACTCAAACACTTAATAAACTTATTTTATAATATCAAACTAACTTTTGACTAAAAGTATAAAATTGAAAAACTTTATCTATCCTGTTCTATCCTGAAATTATGTTTAATAAAAGTTATTCTTTTACATTGATTAATCCTGCATCTAAAAATCCATCCAATAGTAAAAGTTCGAGAATAAGGCTCATTAATTGCGGTATGGATAAAGGAGCTATTTTGAAATTAAAAAAGCAGTTAAATAACTCCCAACTGTGAGTATGATTTAGCGCATACATCATCTATAAAGTAGTTTTGACTCTCTCTATTCTAATTCTAACAACTTTTTGGCATAAAAAAAGCAGGAACAACCATTCCTGCTTTTTCTTTTAATTAATGCTTAATTTATTCTTAGCAAATAATATTTTATGGGTTGACTGTCAGTTCTATATCAAACTGTTCGAATCTCACATCTCTGTTTCTAATTACTAATGTATCATTAACGGTGTGCATTAAATCAACTGTAGTTTCAGAGATTACCGAACCAAAACGAACTTCCTGTACAACTTGAACATCACTATACTGATACTCTAAATAAATAACATTACGTTTTTCTCCACCCCATTCATCTCCGTCTACTACCCAGCTTCCTGTTCCTGTTACGGTAAATTTATCTCCTTCAACATTTGTTACCGTAATACTACCATTAGAATCAATTGCCAAATTTAAAGTGACATTATCATCACTTGGAATAAGCCCCCTTCTAACACGATTTTTTACTGTAGCGCTATTCCTTCCAGACGTAAACACAGGAACAACTTCATCTTGTTCTACAAATTCTGCTCTGTAAACAGTAGTCGTATCAATATTACTTGTTTCTGTTGCACCTGTTGCAATAGTAACTTTTTCTGAGGTTCCTACAATCTTATCCGCACCGCGACGTAAATAGACCCCTTGATATTGATTCATAAACTTAATACCAAATAATGTGTAATCTTTAGGAGCTGGATTCCAATTATCGTCTAATATTTTAACTGGGTTATCTACAATAGGTACACCTGTTAATAAGGAATCTAACTCCTCATAATCTGTTATTCTTAAAGGAATCACATAATGTGTCTCATTTTCAGGAGCAAAAGAAAGTGTATCATTAAAAAATGCATCTTCCAATTGGATTGGTATACGACCATTTATAGAACCTGCTGGAATTGTTACTGGGCTTTGTTGTTCTATTGTATAATAAGAGGAAGGTAGTACTTTTACATTTACAGAATCTACCCCGAGAGCTGTTGCATTAATTAAGTCTGGTGCTAATTCAAAGTGTACTCTTCTATCTATTTGGTTTTCAAAAACTCCTGACATCACAACGCCTATTTCAAATCGACCATTGTTGTCATTATCGTTAAAACCTAAGTCGTACTCACCTAAGACCAAAGTCCTAGCAGGCCTTTGATAAGGAAAGAATACCGAGGTTGACCCAAAGTCCTCAACTATATTATCTTGATTTTCACAAGCCATAATGCTTAAAAGCACTGCGAAAACTACAACTAATTTTATTTTCATGTTAAATATTTTTTAATTCTTTTAAAATTATGCTTTTACCATCCGGCGTTTTGTTCCAGTTCCGGAAACCTTAAGGTTTCGTTATTAGGAATCGGCATATATGTAGCAAATGAAGGATAATTTCTTATCTCAACAGATGGTATGCTAATATAGTTAGATCCATTAAAGAAATAGCCCTGAGCTGCTTCGTTTAAAGGTAGTCCCCATCGTCTCATATCCCAAAATCTGTGTCCTTCAAAACTAAGCTCAATACGTCGTTCATTTCTAATAAGCTCTCGCATTGCATCTCTAGTTGTAATGGATGCCAGATAGCTGTCAGGTTGATCAATTCCTGCTCTCTGACGTATAGCAGCAATGACATCTCTAGGTGATATGCCATTTATTTGCTGGTCTGGTCCACCAATTTCGTTGGCAGCTTCAGCAAAGATTAAAAACAATTCAGTATATCTAAAATATACATTGTAGGTTCTTTGACCAACTGAAGAGCCGTCATCATTTAATCTCACATCTGGATGTAATGTTTTTTTAAGATAATAGCCCGTTTTGGTAGAAAATTCCGGAATAGAATCTAATCTATCTATTCCACCACCAACACCAGTATTGATAGTTCCACCTCCAAAAGAGGTACCATTAAGCACAACAAATTTATCTAATCTAGGATCTCTATTTGCATATGGGTTTTGTGGGTCATAACCATTAGCTTGTGTTGCTGGAAAACCGCTTTGCATAGGAAATGCATCTACAAAATTTTGTGTAGGATTTATTTCTCCATTTCCGTTTACAGATGGTGGAAACATACGTCTTTCAATACCTGAGCTTGTACCATTAGGTATGTTACCTCTCCAAATCATTTCATCAGTGGTATTTGTACCATAAGTTGTAAAATAATCAACACCGTTAGATGGCAAACCTGAGACACCTCCTATATCATTTAACAATTCACTTGCATCCGTCGCAGCCATATCGTAATACCCTTGATCGTTTAAGAATGATGGGCTAGCTGCTAAAAGTGCTAAACGCGCTTTCAACGCTCTTACTATTCTACCAGAAATTCTTAAGTTATATGGAGAACCATTAACTACTTCGTATTTATTATAATCAAAACCTGCATACCATGGGTCTACATCTCCTTCACTTAATCCATAATCTGTTGGCAATAGTGTAAGTGCAGCATCAAAATCAGCCATGATAGCTTGTACGGTAGCCTCGAAAGATAAACGAGGTCTATTAAAATTACCGTCAGCCTCTATAAACTCAGTTATATACGGTACTCCTAAAAGTTCTCCAGATGTACCAATACCCGCATGAGCTTGCAGCGCATAATAATGGTGTAACCCTCTTAATGCTAGAGCCTCTCCTTCCATACGCAAATAGAACATTTCGTTTATTTCTTCATCTTGAGACCATTTAATCTCACCAGCTTCAATAACTTCCAAAAATTTGTTTACCCATAATACACTCTCGTAATTATTCCATCGCGAAGCTGGGTTAAACTGTGCATTTAGCTCTCCCAGTGCCATACGCTTAAAATTATTATCTAACTGGTTATTTACGGCGTCATCTGTAGCAGCTTCATTAAATGAGAACTGATTTACCAAGCGTGAATAGCCATTTAATAATATGCCTTCAGCAGATGCAGGATCAGTACTAATAAACTCAAAGTCCAATCTATTCTCATCAATAGGCTCTAAGATAGTATCACAGCTAATTATGCCTGTAAAGACCGACATAACTACAATATATTTTATTAAATTTTTCATTTTATATATCTAATTTTTTACTTTATTAAAATGACATTCTTATACCTAGAGTATATGTTCTAGCTTGTGGGTTACCGCCAATATTAAGCTGACGAATATCTCGATTTTCGGCTACCTCTAAAAGGTTGGTTCCTTGGAAGTTTAAACTAAAATCTTCCACACCTATCTTATCACATAATGTATCAGCGAACTCATAGGTTACCTGAGCACGATTAATTCTGAAAAAGCTAGTATCGTATAACCAAAATGATGATGTTCTAAAGTTATTTTGATTATCCCCAGATGTTAATCTTGGAAACGTTGCTGTATTCGCTGTTTGTGGTGTCCAACGTCCTAATACCACCTCAGAATATTTATCATTTCCATTTGGAGCATAATAATTATTAAAATTACCACTTAGCTTATTACCAAGAGCACCTGTTTGTCCAGTACCTAATATAAATAAATTCCATCTTTTGTACTTTAAGTTAAGATTAACACCATAAGTCCAAGGACTAGCACTTTGGCCTAGCGCTACTTGATCATCTTGATCTATAACATTATCGCCATTCTGATCGGCATATCTAATATCTCCAGGTTGCACCGCGCCAAAGTTTGGTACGGGTAGATTACTGTTTAAAACAAGATTTCCATCTGTATCTGCAGTAAAATCAGATTCTGAATAGAACCCTAAGTCTTCAAATCCGAAAATTGATGATAACTCCAGCCCTTGTCTGTTCTGATATTCAAACTCGTTAGTTTCAGATCTTTTTGAAGCTTCCGTTTGACTGTATAAAACGTTTGCTCCAATACCAACTGAAAGATCATTGAAGGTTTTATTGAAATTAAGACCTAATTCGAAACCAGTGTATAAATTGGCATTGAAATTATTTAACGGTCTAAACGTATTATAATATGAAGGATACTGATCTGCTAAAAATCCTAATTGTTTATCCAATTCGGTTCTAAAATAATTAGCTTCTAGCCACAGTGAATTCATTAAATAACTCTCAAAACCTATGTTTAAATCTATACGCTCTTCAAATCCCATATCAGGATTTGCACCTTGCGAAATATTTTGTCTATTATTTGAGAATAGTCCATCTGCCCAACCAAAGCTTGCACCATCAGAATAGTTTTCATCATATAAATAATATCCATCAATACCTCTATCAGAACTTATGATTCCTCCAGAAGCCCTTACTTTTAGATAATTTACAAAATCACTATCTTTTAAAAACGGCTCTTCGCTTAAAATATAACCTATTCCAACTGTTGGTGAAAAACCACCTCTATTACCCTCTGGTAACTTCAAGGAATGCGCGTAAGCTCCAGAAAAATCAACAAAGAGTTTTTTCTTGAAGTCATAGGTCATTTGAAGACCCAAATGAGAATCTCTATCTGTTTGAAGGACACCGTCTCTCTTCTCTGAGTTATAATATCCCAAAAACGTTGTATTCAAGGAATGATTACTGGCAAAGGTTTTTTCATAATTTAATAATGCGTACATACCCACTCTAGATACAAATCCATTCGATGCAACGTTTTCTGAAAGATCCCTTCTGTCTTCACCGAAATCTCGTAAAGGATCTACTCCATCATTTTGTACCCAGTCTGTAACTCCATAGGTTCTATACTGATTACGTATAGATGTTGTAAAGGTATCAAAGAAGTCGAAACTTAAATAGGTCTTTGCTGATAAGCCTTCCGTAATACCAGAGAGGTCAAAATTTATTGAGTTATTAAATTGAGTGACACGAAACCTTCTATCTTGATAACCACCAGCAATGGCTAGTGCCACTGGTGCATCCACTCCAATTTGTTGTGCAGAACCTAATAAATTACCATCAAAAGTGTTGGCCCCTACCAATAAGGTTTGAAGCTCTGGATTATTAGTTGCATCAATACTATTTATTGGAATTAACGGTGCATAATCAAATGGTATGAATGTAGTAGCAGCATTTAGAAGGTTCGCTCTAGAACTTTTTGAAGTACTTATAATTGCAACACCATCAATACTACTGGTAATCCAATCATTAACTCTAAAATCTATATTACCTCTAACATTAAAGCGATTTGATCCGGCATTTATATCTTCGTTGATATTAACCCAGTTTTCATTATATAACCAACCTACATTAACATAATACTGAGATTTATCGTTACCTCCAGAGAATTCTGAAATAACATTAGTGGTATTAATAAACGGTTGCACAAATTCATACAAATCAACATCTGGAAATTCGATAGGATTTAAACCGCTTCTTGTATTTTGAATCTGTTCTTGAGGAAAACCTACAACACTTGGATCTAAGCCATCGTTTGCGAAAGCTTCATTTCGAAGCTGCATGAAAGCAGCAGCACTTAGGTAATTAGGTAAAGCAATAGGTGTACGGATCCCAGAACGCACATTCACATTTACCTCTCTTTTATTTACACTACCACGTTTTGTATTAATAATGATTACACCATTTTGTCCTTGACTACCATATAGGGCAACCGCATTTGCATCTTTAAGAACCGTGATTTGTTCTACCTCTTCCATGTTTAACACATTAGGATCACGACCAAAAACACCATCAATCACAAACAATGCGTTTCCTATACCCCTAATATTAGAGGAACCTCTTACACCCACAGTTAACCCTGAAATATAATCCCTTACAAACTGAGTGTTATCATAGACTAAACGATCTTTGGTATTTATGGACGATACAGAACCTACTATATCACGTCTATCCCTAGTTGAGACACCCATCTTTATTTCGTCGTCTTCTGAGGCTAGGAAATCTGACTTTACGAGCGTTATATTACCGGTAACAGTAGACAAGCTAATAAATTGCGACTCATAACCCTTTTTCTCAATAACTACCGCTTCATCATTGGGTAGCATAATGTTAAATAGACCATTGTCGTTGGTAGATGCCCGAGAACCTCCAGGACCGTAAATGTTGACCCCGCTTAAAGGGTTCCCTTGCTCATCAACCACGGTAGCTGACACCTCTGTACCTGTTGACTGAGCTGTCACCGTACCACAAAAGCAGAATATGGTGAAGCACACAAGGGCATACAACCTATATAATTTATTTATCTTCATTTTTTTTTCTTTAGTATTTAGTATTAGTTAAAACAACTTTATTCAGGTTCTACCAACCTGGATTTTGTGGAAAGCCTTCGTAAAACTGTGTTTGATTTGCTTCAAAAGGCATCCAATAATGCTTAGGATACTCACAAACTCTATCCACGATTACAGCTTCTTCAAAGAAGGTCCAATCTTTGTCAAAATTAAATTTTGTCTTAATCCTGTATTTATCCTCATGCGCTACACCCCAGCGGCGTATATCCACCCATCTGTGTCCTTCCCAAGATAACTCTACGGCTCTTTCACGTCTTATTTCATCTAAGAATTTATTGTTGTCTGCAACGATAGCAGGATTTACATTAGCAATTCCAGCTCTAGCTCTTAATTTGTTAATGGCCTGTTCCGCAGTCATTGAAAAAGAACCAGGTGCTGTAGTTGCACCTCTAGCCACATGGAGCGCTTCGGCATACATTAAATACACATCCGTTAACCTCATATGCATGCGGATTCCTGTAAAGTTTCTAATAATATTATTTCCTCTTTGGGAGTGGTACTGACCATCAATCTCTGGATAGAACTTCTTGAACATGTAGCCTGTCCATGAATAATTATTTCTGTCTCTATGCGCTCCACTATTTCCATTTTCATCAACTGAATATAACTTCATAGTTCTATTTACTGATGGTATTCCTGCTCTTGTACCAAGTGTGTCTCGATCTGCAAAAACCCATGCATAAAAACGAGGGTCACGATTGTCAAATGGTCTAAGGGGATTGTATGTTGGTGTGCCATATGCTCCACTTAAATCATCCTCAATAGACAATCCATTAGCCATTCCAAAATTATTATGTATATAATTATGTGTCGCACTAGTACATTGTGTCCCAGTGGACGCAATTGGTCTTGGCATACCTGTAGCCATAAAACTAAGAGTAGACCCAACATGTGATCCCGCAGAACCAGCAAATATTAACTCTTTAGCTTCTGGCACAAGCCCTGGCCATGTATTTCTTGGCGTTTCCCATAGTACTTTTTTGTAATCTTCCATGTTTTCTGCCAAATGATATTCACCAGCTTGTTCTAGCTTAAGCACCTCTGCAAAAGCATCAGCTGCCATAGCTGCTAGTTCCGTATCATATGTATACGTGTTAATCCCAGGCTGATTATTAAAAAACATTAACGGACTTGCTGCAAAAAGTAAATTTTTGCCTTGGAAAGCATAAGCAGCACCTTTTGTTAGTCTACCTGCATTATCGCCACGGGTTCTGGCGCCGTAAGGCTCATTATCCCAATTTACTGGCAATAATTCAATGGCTTTTTTGTAATCTTCATTAATAGATAAAGCCACCTCTTTGTAAGTTTCTGGACGGGGTATATCTATCGCTCCTGTAAATACTTCTTGAATATGTGGAAAACGTCCCCAAAATTTCATAATCTCATTATGAAAGAAAGCTCTGAAAAAATAGGCTTGACCAAGAATTACATTTTTTTCTGCTTGGGTTAAACCCACCATCAAATCCTCGTTGGCTAGTACTACATTGGCCTTACGAATACCCAGCATACTAGCAGTCCATACTTTTGGCCTACCTCTACCTTGCTCTTCATTGGTGCTTCCAATAGTACCATTATTTGAACCGGTTTGAAATCTATTTCTCTTGGCTAAATAATATAAGTTACCAGTAGTCCACCTATTTAGTTCTCCTCTATCTAAAATATTACTGTACTTAAAACTTTGTGTATTATAACCATCATCTCCCAGTATGTAATCTTGAAAGGACCAACCATTTGTTCCATAGTCAACCACTAAATTATACGCCTCTTCAATGAAACCTTGTGAAGTCTCAAAGGTTTCAAATACATCTGTTACATCAATTTCAGCTTCTGGAGCTATGTCCAGATAATCTTCGCAGGCAAACATAAACAGTAGCCCTAGTACTAAAACTATTTTTATTTTAAAATTTTTCATAATAATTCTTTTTAAAAATCTAAATTTAAACCGAAGTTAAATCTTGCCATAGTAGGGTAATCTCCTCTAAAACTTGAGTCAGCAGTTTGACTACTGTTAAATTCCCTATCATCTGGTAAATCTGTCCATAAGAATAGGTTATTACCATTAGCAAAAACACTAATTGCTTTAACGCCTAGTTTTTCGCAGGTTTTCTTCGGTATACTATAGTTCAAAGCTATTGCCCTTAATCTGGTTAAAGAACCATCCCAAAAGCTACGTCTTGGATCACTAGCTCCTTGATTAAAATTAAAAGTAGGCTGGGTTCGAGTACCAGTTGGGTTATCTTTAGTCCAATACCCTAATTCGTGTGCAAAAAATGTATCCGTTTGGTTACTAAATGTTCTACTGGTATAATTTCTATTTGTGTTTTGTGTACCATAGAACTGTACAGATAACCTTAAGCCTTTATATTTAGCTCCAATTGTAGCAGCCCAGTTTCGTTGTGGACGCACAGGAAAACCAAAAGGTACATTATCAAAAGCGCCATTGTATACACCGTCACCATCATAATCAACCAAATTATAGTATCCAGTTCTAATGTTACCTTGCCCATTAACTCTTGGCGTAGAACTATACAAATCATCTAAACTACCTAGAATCCCACCAGGAATAGCAGATCTTGGTTGGCCAATTGTATAACCAGCTGCTTTTTGGTAAAACGGACGTAACTCTGGATCTTCTCTATCAATCACCACATCTTTCGCCTGTGTAAAGTTAAAATTACCAAAAATGTTTATTCCGTTTCCGAAAGTATGATTAGCTCCTAGTACAATTTCGTATCCTCGTACTTCCACTTGACCTCTATTAAATGCTGGAGGACTTGCACCAAACCATTCTGGTACCGCTCTTTGAGTACTTGGAATCAGTATATTACTACGATCTTCTCCAAAGAAATCAACCTCAGCGGTTATTGAATTTTTAAACAATCCAATCTCTGCACCTATATTATACTTTATTGCAGTTTCCCATTGTAGGTTGGGGTTACCTACATTAGCCTCACTATAAAACACATATGGTGCACGTTGATTAGAGGCGTTTGGATTTATAAATGCACCTCCACCAATATTCCAAGTGGC
Organism: Hyunsoonleella flava; assembly: GCF_004310325.1. Taxonomy (GTDB): domain Bacteria; phylum Bacteroidota; class Bacteroidia; order Flavobacteriales; family Flavobacteriaceae; genus Jejuia; species Jejuia flava. Next base: position 136,272 of record NZ_SIRT01000006.1, on the reverse strand, counting down.
TTGATATTCGAACCTTCTGCCACCTTGGTCATCACCAATTTCTCCATAAGACCCTCTAATTTTGAGTAAATTCACCCAATCAATGTCGCTCATAAATGCCTCGTTGGACACCGTCCAACCTGCCGCCATAGCAGGAAAAAGATCAAAACGGAATCCTGGACCATATTTTTCCGATCCGTTGTAAGCACCACTAATGTCTAAGAAATACCTCTTATCATAGTCATAAGTTACCCTTCCTACCCAATCTTCTCGATAGGTTAAAAACCCATTACCGGTACCTCGCTCTTGGCGTCTTACCAATGCCAGTCCTGTAACCGTATGCTTATCTGCGAACGTTTTACTATAGTTAACGGAGAAGTCATATAAGAAGTTACGGCGTATTGTACCATCCTGAATATTAGCAGCCCCAAGTGTCCATGGAAATGGTACAAAATCAAAATCATTTACGCCATCTGGAGACTCAATTCGCTCTTCAAAAAATTCATTATATATTCGGTATCTTACATTTTCCTGACCGTCAGCACCTGGATCTTGTAATTGTTGTCTACTTTGTGATCTATTATCTAAAGAAAGACGTCCCTGAACTCTTAGACCATCAGTAATAAAATCCAAGTTTTGTTTTAAGATAAAATCGGTATTTATTTGAAACGTATTCGTAGTACTGTATCCCGTATTTGTTAAAGTAACAATAGGATTTGTATTAGCAAATACATCATTATTATCCCTACCATAAAACCCATCTGGGAAAACAGGTATGTAAGCGTTCGGTGCCAGCTCATAAATAGCATTTGTAACCAAATTTAAATTACCTGGGGTTTGCTGTATACCGTAAAAACCTCCAAGATTTACAGAAAGCTCAGTGCTTTTTGTAATATTAAAATCTATATTACTACGAAAGTTAAACCTATCATAACTAAATTCACTTTCATAGCCTTTACCATTGTCGAAACTCTTACCGTCAAAAATATCAGATGTTTTTTGGTATGCTAAACTTGCAAAATACTTTGCGTTATCACCCCCTCCACGAACTGATAAATTTACACGATAATCTTGCGCAAAATCTTTTAAAAGTGTTTCTCTCCAATCTACATTAGGATAAATAAAGCTTTCCTGCTCGTTTGCTGGATTACGAAACCTTTCCGCTATAGCTAATGGCCGATAGAAACCCCAAGATGCTTCATCCTGAGCAAGTTCTCTTAATACAGACGAATTTGCTTCTAATATAGCACTGTAAGCATCTAGCTTTTCCGGTAACTTAGAGACAACCTTAACTGTTGTGTTAGCTTGTAATGATAATTGTGCTTTTCCTTTTTGACCTCTTTTTGTGGTAATTAATACAACTCCATTTGCACCCTGTACACCAAAAACCGCCGTAGCAGAAGCATCCTTAAGCACAGAAATTTTTTCAATATCATTGAAATCAATATTATCAATATCACGAGGCGCACCGTCTACAAGTATTAAAGGTTGCCCAGAACCATTCCAAGTAGCCTGACCACGAATAAAAATCTGTACATCGTTACGTCCAGGAACACCACTACCTTGTATTGTGGTAACACCAGGTAGATTTCCTTGCAGCGCTTCCTCAACATTAGTGATACCCATAGTTAGTTCTTGAAGATCCTCACCCTTTACCTGGGTAATAGCACCTACAACACTCTCTTTTTTCTGAACACCATAACCAATAACGACTACTTCGTCCAATCCTTCAACATCTTCTTCTAATGCTACATTAACCGAAGTTTGACCTGCAACACTTACTTCCTTTGTTTTATAGCCAATATAAGAGAAAACCAATATTTTACCTCCTTCACGTAAAGTAATACTGTAGTTCCCATCAAAATCAGTAACTGCACCATTGGTAGTCCCTTTCTGCAGAACATTCACCCCTGGTATAGGAAATCCATCAGGCCCAGAGACTGTTCCCGAAATCCTTTCTTGAGCTTGAACACTAATACTTGTAAAACTGGAAAAGACCATGATAAGCATTAGCACAAACCCAAAGACAGGAAATTGTCTTCTAAATTTTTGTTTCATTTTGAGTTTAAGTTTTAACATAAAAATTGTTTTTATTTAGCCGGTCATATATTTAATTATCTGCCAAAAACATTTGTCTTAAATATATGTTAACAATTTTACAACATAATAGCAATTTAACTATCCTGCACTATACTGTATTGCTCTTTTTTTTAATAAAAAAACAGGAATTAGAATACACTTCTATAATTTATTCTTTAACCCATAGTAACGGATACCTAATTGGCATATTTCTTACGATTTCAGGATTATTAGGTATCTGGGGGAGAACTGCCCATGTTTCTATATAATTATTTTGTTGAAACTGCAACCCTGCAAAAAGGAGTGACGGTTGTTTTGTAGGCCATTCGTCCCAGTGCATTACGTCTTTTTTAAAAGGCCAAGTATTTTTATCGTTTAAATAAGGATATAAAAACTGCATACCAAGTTTCAAGCTTTTACCATCTTTAGTTACATATTTAAAAATATTCTCTTCTTTTGAGGTTAGGAGTTGAGCTAATCCAGTCATGGCGTCTAGATTAAAAATGGAATACCCGTATGGCTTAGTTCTAGCCAATTCTTTTGGGAAACTACCATCCTTCGCCATTTGCTCTGGTAGAAGTGTTTTTTTGAATAGATTCTTACAAAATAACATTTGCTCCTTATTTCCAACTAAACGTGCAAACGCAGCAACTTGCATCGCCCAACAGGTGCTATGATTGTTTCCATTATCACGTTCCTTAATACCATATTCATGTGTAGTAAGCCAATTTAGGTATTTAGAAAACCAATCCTTAATGGCAATTATATCTTCCTTATTATATATATAGGAGTCTTCAATAACTTCCACCGCCAATGACACCTCTATTAAGTGAATGGTATCAATAATGCCAATACCCCTTCCAGTAACTCTGCCTTTAATAGCTTGCGCGTAAAGTAAATGTGGATTCATTTTGGTGCCGTCATCAACAAACCAAGCCTTTAGATGTGGCATCAGATTTTGTAGATAAACATCATCTTTTGTAATAAGGTATGCAGATGCCAAAGCTCCAGATATTTGACTTAACCGAATCATGGAGCGCCTATGAGCTACAAAATTATCTGGATTTGACAATCCATCTTTACGTATATAAGGTCCATTAGGGTCTTCTGGGTTTGGCCACCAATAATCACCTTCAGAATAAAAATCATGCTTGGTGCCAGCGCTTCGCTTTGATGTATGCGCTGTGACTGTAATGGGCTCTAAATCCAAGAATTTCTCAGCATCATTTAGCACTTTATCTTTTACTAGGGTTTCAACTATATCAAAATGAGTTTTGGGCGAGTTGGAGCATGAAACTAGCAACATTAAGAAAAGGAGAATAAAGTACTTGCTTTTCATATTTAGGATATTGTTAGATAAATTCCATTGAAACTTTGTTAATGCAATTTAGTTATTATCTTTTATCTTTTGCATGTCTTCTTAATTCTATTGGTGCTTGCTGGTTATATCCTTCTAAAATAATTTCACCTAAGGTTGGTGCACCATAAGTTATTTGAGCTTTCAAATTAAATATTGAAAACGATAAACACTTTTTTTTGTTAGCAAGAAAACAGTGTGGTTAAGTTTTATTTTCACACTTTTACAAAGAGTCTCTCAAAATAAGTTTGGTCTCTAAAAACTTTCGAACGGCAGTGTCTTTGGATACAAATTCCGCAGCTATTGCTCCAAACTCCTTAAAGTCAACTGAAACTACAGAAATTCCCTTAAAAGTAAATCTTTTTATTGGTGTTTCATTGTAGGATAGCAAGCCTACATCTTTACCCAACTCAAAATTGTTGGCAATACATTGATCGAGCAATTCATAAAGCGTTCTGTCATTAACAGTAATATATGCTATATTTTTTTCAACCTTAAACTCTTTGGAGTTTTTTAATACCTTAAACTCAAAACTATTCTTCTCGCAAAACTTTTTAAAATATTTTACACTTTCCCAAGGATGAAAGGTGTATTCAGGGTAAACAAAATGAATCCCTTTGTATTTTTTAAATAAATGCGAAGCCTCTTCTAAGCAATTATAGAATCCTCTCCCAAAGTCTTGCAAAAGATAATTTTTCGTCTTTTTTGTACCCAAATCCCAATCAATTAATAGAAGCTTGTCATTATTAATTTTTGAAATGGCCTTCTTGACCTTAGGATGATCAAAACCCATTATAATATACTTATAGTATTCGCCACTCTCCGTATTAAGCATTGACTTAAAGCTTTTTACATTGAAATGGTGGAATTGCAAATCAACAATCACGTTTTTTGGTAAATTTTGCATAAAGGAATGGTACAAAACTTCTTTATAAGCCTTAAAGGTACTGATGAGTAAAAGGACTTTAATTTTATTGTCTGCAATATAATAGCCTTTGTGAGGAGTAGATTTAATGAATCCTTCTTGTTTTAAAAGGGTGTATGCTTTAAAAACGGTATCTCTGGACAGCTTATAATTTCTGCTAAACTCATTTATTGAAGGAATGCTATCACCTGATTTAAAAGCATTGGATTCTATAGATTCCTTAAATGCATTAAATACTCTTTTGTATTTTGGAACATCGTTTTCGTCTATATTCTTCAAATTTATCGTAGCGTTTAACATAAATACAAAAAAACCTTAATGCAGATTAAGCAATTAATAAAGATAAAGAGGAAAACTAAATACCTATTAAGAAATTCCAAAAGCTCAGTTTCCCTCCAAAAATTAAATTAAGTAAAATTGCTTAAAGAAACTATCCTGTACTGTCCGCTACGATATGGCTGTGCTCTATAAAGTATTCGTAGCGAAAGTTGCCAAATGTAAAACGCTTGTGTTTTTCGAATTTTTAAATACTGAAGAATTAATCAATATTTAGATAAGTACCTTTAAAGCTTTGATTGAGCACCATCACCTGTAGCAATTCATCTTCTGAAAACCGCTTGACCTCAATTGATGCTTTTCCATTTGCCATCTCTATAACTTCACTCCCTGTTGGGGTACCTTGACTAATTATGGCCTCTCCCCCATTTAAGCATTGAAAATATACGCGCTCTTCATAATCCAAACATCGCAAGCCCTTATTATCTATTGCTTTAGCGGTAATTAAATAATTGCCATTGTCTAGCTTTTTATGTTCTAGTTTTAAGCTTCTAGCTTTACCGTTTTTGGTAAACCTGTAATTGATTTTTAACTCATCTTTCACTTTTTTACCATCTTCAGTGCTACCAACAGAGGTTAAAATATTTTCGCCTTCTTTAAAACTAACAGTCCAATTTAAACCAGCAGCAGGAAAATCTCTTGTGTTTCGCTTTTTTGCTCCTAAACTTTTTCCGTTTAAAATAAGTTCTACTTCGGGGCAGTTACTATACACACTTATATCTCTTGGTTTTCCTTTTGGCCCTTGGCGCTCTGTCCACGTATGCGATTCTATATATGTGAATGGTTCATCGCTCCAATAACTCTTAAACACATAAAACGCATCTTTTGGTTTTCCCGTTCTATCTACCAGCCCTTTTTGATTCATGTAAGGAATAGCATTTTCTGGACGTAATGGCGTGCCAAAGTCTTTAAATGCCCATTGCACATTTCCAACAAAGGTTGAATCGTTTTCTGAAATACGTAAATGCCAATCAAATAAGTCCACAATATAATTTTCACTCCAATCTCCTATTTGGGCAATATTTGCCACATCGGTTTGTACAATGGCTTCTTCCCATCCATCTGACTGAATTTTACCCTCACCAGTGATCGGGTTTTCTGTATGTCGTCCTACATGGCTTGATCCACCGTATTCGGCATGTAAAAAATGCGGATATTCTGCTTTGTATTGATCTATAGCCTTTTGGTAGCTTTTATAACTCCCAGAATACCAGCCAGACCATATTGATGGCGAAAATACATCAACAATATCTGCACCTTCATAATATTTTCTTATTGCTGTCTTCCTTGAAGGGTCAAGTTCATGCGCATAATCGTTTAATTCTTTTAAAAACTCGTTTATTTTCTCTCTGTCGTCCCCATTTTCAAAATCTGGCAACCAATAGATTTCATTACCCAATGACCATAAAATGATACTTGGGTGATTAAAGTTTTGGTTGATGATTTCTTTTAACATAGTTTTCGTGTTTTCTTTCCAGATTGCATTACCTAATCCTCCACGACACCATGGTAATTCGTCCCATACCAACAGCCCCAACTCATCGCAAGCCTTGTAAACTTCCGGATCTTGAGGGTAATGTGCCAAACGAACAAAATTAGCACCCATATCCTTTATCAGCTCCATATCAGCTCTATGTTGCTCATTGGACATTGCCGCCCCTACTCGGGCATGCTCTTCATGTCTGTGCGTTCCCCTAAGCAAAAGACGTTCACCATTTAAATAAAATGCACCATGGTCTTTAAACTCGAACCATCTAAAACCTACTTTTTCAGATAATTTATCTTTGACGATATCCCCATCAACTAACTCAATATTGAGGGTATATAAGTTTGGTGCAGATGTATGCCAGAGTTCTGGCTTGTTAATATCTTTGAATGTAACATTTGCGATTTCGTTTCTTATATCAAAACTTGAAGTCCTTACTATTTCTCCTTTAGGATTTAAAAGTGAAGCTTTAATTTTTAATTCAGAAGCTTCTTCTATACCACTAATAATCACTTCAGCCTGTAATTCGGCATTATTTTTAGATACTTGCGGTGTAGTAATCTTTACATGCGATACATGCTGCTTTGGCAAAGTTTCTAACCAAACGTCTCTTGTAATACCTCCAAAAATAAAAAAGTCGCTTTTTTGAGAAGGGATAACCTCTGGATTGTAGCTGTTATCTACGCGAACCAAAATTTCATTCTCTCCATCAGAAACAGCATCTGTAATATCTACCCTAAAACCTATATATCCTCCTGTATGACCGCCAAGTTTTTTTCCATTAACATAAACTTCGCTTTCAATATTTACACCTTCAAAATACAATACATATTTCTTGTTTTTAGCTGTAGCGTCAATGGTTAAATCTTTCTTATACCAGCTTGCGCTTCTTCTGTAGCCTGGTGTAATATCTGTGGCATCCAATGCATTCCAACTGTGCGGTAAATTAATCTGCTCCCAATTACTTTGGGATAATGCATCATTTAAAGAAGTCGCACTATTCTCAAGGTACAACCAATTCTCGTTAATGTTTTTTTGTGTTCTTTCAAAATCTGTTTCTGTATTTGAATTACATGAAAACATGATAATACAAATGAAAAACAGAACTAATTTAGTAACAGGAGTTTCAAATTTCATTAAGTCGGGTTTATTTGATAATACTAGTATAGCTATGCATCACATATATCAGGATAATTGATTTAAAACAGCATGCTGCAAAATACAAATTTATGCAAGGTAAGGATGAATGCGCTGCTGCTCTATCCTGAATTTAATCTATTTCCTTAAGGCGCAATAAGGTTTGTAAAAAATAGTAATCTCCGTAAACAATTGGTTCGTCCATTTCATGACGTTTGGACCAATCCCCAAAACTATGGTCCAATATAAAAGGCACCTCCAAATCTTTCGGTAAAATATAATGTTCCGTTTTTAAGCTGTTTACTACTTTTTTGCTGTAATTTAAATAGGTATCGTTTTTTGTGTACTTGTAAAGTTCCACTAAACCTGAGGCTACAATAGCTCCAGCTGAAACATCTCTTGAAACATTTGGAATATCTGGATGACTAAAATCCCAGTACGGAATTCCATCTTCAGGTAAATTTTTATGGTGTATAAAATAATCTGCGGTTGCCGTTGCACGATCTAAATACTTTTTGTCTTTTGTATAACGGTATGCCATGGTATAACCGTTTATGGCCCAACCTTGTCCTCTAGCCCAAGACGAATCATCATTTATACCCTGATGTGTCACGCGACCTCTAACCTGACCCGAGATTGTATCATAATCCAAAACATGCCAAGTACTGCCATCTGGTCTGAAATGATTTTTTAAAGTGGTATTAGCATGTTTTACTGCAATTTTATGAAATGAACTATCCCCAGAAATTTTTGTTGCTTCAAAAAGCAACTCTAAATTCATCATATTATCAATGATAACCGGAAACTGCCATCTATCTTTACCAAAGTCCCAAGAACGTATACTTCCTATATTTTCATTAAATCGTGTACTAAGGGTTTTAGCACTTTTAACAATAACATCTTTGAAATTCTGGTTGTCTTCTACAGATAAACCATTGCCAAAACTACAAAACACCTTAAACCCCATATCATGGGTTCGTCCATTAAACTTTTCCTTTTCTAAAAAGGCAGTCCACTGTTTTGCTCTTTGTTTAAAACGGCTATCACCTGTTAGCTTGTAGATTTGCCACAGATTACCAGCAAAAAAACCACTAGTCCAATCTTTAGAAGGTACTTGTTTAATCTGTTTTTTTTCTGGTGAATAACTCCTTGGAAACGCTGTAGAATCTACATCATAATTTAGAAGTTTAGTGTATCTCGCCTGTAATAAAGCATCAATATTTTCCTCTGTAGTACCTACATTATTTTTATCCTCGGACTTACATGATAAACATGTAAACCCAAGGATAAGAAATAATAAACTAACTCTAAACATTAAACTAAAGTCCTTTTTAGTAACCAGGATTCTGAGGTAATAAGTTAGAATTTCTGGCTAACTCATCTGCTGGTAACGGAAATAAGTAATCTTGATTCGGATCAAAATTTGGCTTTTCACCTTCCAATCCAGAAGCGCTAAATACTTCGGATCCCAGTCTTCTTCTTGCTATATCATACCATCTTTTGAATTCAAAAGCAAGTTCCCATTTACGATCTTCTAAAACTAAAGTTCTAAAATCATCTTGAGATAATCCAGAAACATCGGCAGGAAAACTTCCTCCATTTCTCGCTCTAGCTCTTACTCTATTTACATAACCCTCCGCTTCAGAAGAACCCGGAGACACCTCATTTAAAGCTTCAGCAGCAATCAATAACACCTCTGCATATCGCATCATGGAATGATTGTGTTGAGAAGCTCTACCATTATTATTTGCCGTTACACCTGTTGCACGCGTATATTTCGCGATATGTGGGCGATTTACTGCTCTACTATTAAAATCTCTAAAATTCGTGAACGGTTCAACATTACCATTAAAAACACCAGTAGCATCAAAACTTACTGCCTTTCTATAATCTTGATCGTTCCATGAATTATAAACCGCTAAAGAAGGCACAGCAACAGACCAGCCACCACCAATACCATATTGCTCGTCGCTTCTGATACCTGTTAAAGCTGCCTGATAATCTTGACCAGCATCACCATCTCTAAATCCATTAAAATCCAACGCAAATATTGGCTCTTTTGATGCATCAATTTTGGTTGCATCAAATAAGTCTTGATAATCTGCCTCTAAATCTAAATCATAAACACCTTCGTTATCTATAACCCCTTTTGCTTCATTATAAGCATTCTGATAATCTCCCAAGGTTAAATGCACTAAAGCCAAATATGAATGTGCTGCAGACTTTGCTGGTATAGTTCTTGAAGACTGCGTATTTGGCAACCATTGTTTTGCAAATTCTAAATCTGCAATAATATTAGCGTACACCTCTGCTGCTGAAGTCTTACTAATTGATCCAGCTGCCTCTGCGTCAGTTACAGGTGCGTCTAAATAAGGAATATCACCAAACTGTCTTACTAAATGAAAATAAGCAAACGCCCTAACAAAATAAGCCTGTGCTGTAATAGGGTTTTTTTGCTCATCTGGAGCTCCCACCAATTCTGCACCAGCTATTGCTTGGTTTGCAGCAGCAATAATTTGGTACACCCTGTTCCAATATCCAGAGATCATACCGTTATCAGTTGGCACATTAAACTCATTGTGCTCAATTCTTCGTGTTGAAGTAGTTGGATCACCAATGTCCACCATATCACTGCGCAACATAAGAGTTAAAGACATTTTTCTTCCCCAGAAGTCTTCATGGGTCATATGTCCGTAAACACCATTTACAGCTGTTTGAATATCCTTTGGGGATTGAAAAAATCCCTCAGGTGCCAATAAACCTACTGGCTCTTCTTCTAAATCTGAACATCCTACTATTGATAAGCCTATCAATAAGAATAAAAATTTGTACGTTGTTTTCATATTAATTTTTTTTTTAGAATCTTAAATTTACACTAAAATTAACTGATTTCAAAGTTGGGTAGTTTCCAAAATCAAAACCATTTGTAGTATTATTATCTGCACTGTTTCCTCCTCCTGAGCCAAAATAGCTTACCTCAGGGTCTAATCCAGAGTAATCAGTAATGGTAATTAAATTCTGTCCACTCACTGATACTCTAACACGTTGCATTCCCAGTTTTTCAGTAATATCACTTGGTAATGTATACCCAAGCGCAATATTTTTCAACCTTAGATAACTACCATCCTCTACAAAACGAGACGTTATTTCTTTTCCTCTAAGTTTTGCTCGAGGAATATTTGAGCCTGTATTTGATGGCGTCCAAGAATTTAATATATCCGTGGTTGCATTTGAATCTCCGTTAAACAACTGTACAGCTGTAAGATTCATAATATCACCACCTTTTACACCTTGAAAAAAGATGTTTAAATCAAAGTTTTTATAAGTGAAATTGTTAGTAATACCGTAGGTGAAATCTGGTATTGGATCTCCTATTATTTGTTGATCAGCAGGAGAAATATCACCACTACCATCTACATCTGTAAATAACTGATCACCCGCTTCACCTCCTGGTAAAAGCGCTGTTCCGGCAGGTAAAGCACCGCCTTGGTATACACCTTGGTATTCGTAGCCCCAAAATGTACCTACAGATTCGCCTTCTCTTAAAACGTGTGTTCGATCTATATTAAAATATCCTGGAGAAGCATCAAGAAATATGTCTTCGCCGTCTAATAATGTAACTAATTCATTCTTGTTGGTAGACCAGTTAAAATCTGTTGTCCATGTGAAATTCTCATTACTAATGTTTCTGGTATTCAAATTGATTTCGAAACCTTTATTATTAACCTCACCAACATTTCTCAAACTAGCAGGTGTTAAAAATCCAAAATATTCAGGTTGGCTAGAGTCGTTAATAATAAGGTCTTTTGTATCTATATTATAGTAATCTACAGATAACGACACTTTATTACTAAATAAGCCTAAGTCTAAACCTATGTTTGTTTGGTAAGATGATTCCCATTTTAAATCTGGATTAGCAGCTTGATCTGGAGTTACTGCACTAACGGTTTGTCCGTTTGTAACTGCATAAATATTATTAAAGCGTGCCAAAGATTGATATGGAGAAATTGCTTGATTACCTGTTACACCGTAACTAGCTCTTAACTTTAAATTTGAAATTTTATCATGGTCTTTCAGAAAATCCTCGTTCGAAATTTTCCAACCTACAGCCGCAGATGGGAAAATTGCATATTTCTCATTTGCAGCAAAGTTTGATGCACCATCACGTCTTACGGTAGCCGTAACTAAATATTTGTCATCATAATCGAAATTTACTCTACCGAATTGAGATTGAATTTCAGATTCAACCAACGAAGATGTTGGTATTAACTGTACCGAACCTCCTGATAAGTTAAAATAAGAAAACGAATTAGAAGTAAAGCCTTGCGCCCCTGTCGCAAAGTTTTCTCTTGAATTTTTTTGGTAAGAATACCCTGCTAATACAGTTAATTTTCCTTTATCGATATTAGCTGTATAGGTTAAATAATTCTCACTAATTAAATTTGTTCTTTTAAAGTTTTCCACTATAGCTCTTCCACCAACGTTTCCACCAGCAGTTGTTATAAGTGTAGAAGGTCTGAAAAGTCCGAAAGTTTCATTAGTTGTACTGAAACCAAATGTTGTTTTAAACGCTAAATTTTCTAAAATATCGTAATTCGCATATAGGTTAGCCCTGTAAACATCCGTTTTGGTTTCATTTACACCTTCAGTTGCAACTGCAAAAGGATTATCGATATCATCACCAACGCCGTTAACCGTATTTAAACCATTATCATCCAATACGCCTAAGTCAGGAGCAAACCTGAAAGCACCACTAACTACGTCATCACCACCACCATTGGCTGTTTCACCTGTAGATTGAGTAGGAACACCATTTTCTGCACCTCTACTTCCAAATACGTTTACACCCAATTTTAATTTATCGGTTACTTGTGCATCTATATTAGATAAAAAAGTAAATCGCTCAAATTCAGAATTAATCAGAATACCATCTTGCTTAAAGTAATTGGCAGATGCATAAAAATTGATTTTATCAGTTCCTCCAGAAAATGAAGCCTGATGGTTTTGTGTACTACCGGTTCTGTATAACAAATCTTGCCAATCAGTATTAGCCGGCCCTTGAACGTAACTAGAATTTATTGCTTGTTGATACGTCGCAAATTGATCCGCATTCAATAAATCTAACTCATTAGCCGTATTTTGAACAGAATAATTAGAATTAAGTTCAATAGTTAATGCACCACTTCTACCTTTTTTAGTTGTTACCAATACAACCCCATTTGATCCTCGAGAACCGTAAATAGCTGTTGCAGATGCATCTTTTAGAACCTCGATAGATTCAATATCGTTTGGTTGAGGAAATGTAGCTCCTACAAAACCGTCTACAACGATAAGAGGGGAGCTACTAGCATTAATAGAAGTATTACCCCTAATTTGAATATTAATAGGTGCTCCTGGTTCGCCACCGTTATTAGATTGTACAACTACACCTGCTGCACGACCCTGAAGTGCTTGTGCTGCATCCAGTACTGGGAAAGCATTTAATTCTTCAGATTTTACAGAAGATACAGCTCCGGTTACATCACTTTTTCTACGAGAACCGTAACCTACAACTACTACTTCATCTAGAGCAGCTAAATCCTCTTCAAGTTGTACGTCTAATCTACTAGAACTACCAACTCTAACTTCACGTGTGGTATATCCTACGTAGCTAAAAACCAGAATTACATCTCCATTAACCTCAATGGTATAATTTCCATCAAAATCAGTTGACGTTCCAGTTGTAGTACCTTTAACAATCACATTTACTCCCGGTAATGCTGATCCATCCGACTGGGATGTTACAGTTCCCTGTACCGTTTTCTCCTGCGCAGCCGCGCTAAAGACAAAACATAAACTCAATAACAGCAAAAATGCGTTTTTCACTTGCTTAGTTTTCTTCATTAGTTTAATTTTAAGTTAATCTTAGTTTAAATGGTTATCAAACCATGCGTATCCATTAAATTGGAAATGGATATCGTATAGTTTAATATTTTCAATGTCGTTAATATTATTTTTTGGTGAACCAGACTGGTAAACCAATTTGGTTCACCAAATATAATCAAATATTTTTAACTTCATAATAAAAAGTTAAAAATTACTTATTCAAAAAATGTGTATTGTTATTAATCACGTAAAATAAATAATTACCAAACTGAATACGACTATCACTAGCATTAGAATAATCTCGACGTATCTAGTTTTAAAGTTCGCATTTTTCATTATAATAAAATTAGAAAAATAAAATATTGTAGAAGTACAAAAGAAGGAGTAAAATAATACAATTACCTGATTTTTAAATATTTAAAATACAGGGGTTTTTGTTTATTCAGAGAATTTTTCAGCATATTTTGAAGGTGTCTCCCCAAATTTCTTTTGAAAAGATTTACTAAAATACTTTGGATCCTTATACCCAACCTTATAGCTTACTTGGGATATATTAACTTTTCCTTGCTCCAAAAGTTGGGCAGCGCGTTTCATCCTAAAATGTACAATGAACTCGTTGGGTGTAAAATTAGACCATGCCTTTATTTTCGTGAATAACATGGTTCTACTCACCCCTAATTCTGAACAGAAAAAAGTAATATCAAAATCTTCATTACCTATATTTTCGTTAACAATCTGTAACGCTTTTTTATACAGTGTTTCGTCATAGGAAGACAGCAAAATATCATTTGGTTCTAGTCTATCATTAGACGCAAACTTTTGTTGTAATGTTTCCCTTGCTTTAAGTAAGTTTTTTATCCTAAGCTTAAACTCATTTATATCAAAAGGTTTGCTAATATAATCGTCAGCTCCATGCTCTAACCCATCTACCTTATAAATTAAGGACGACCTAGAAGTTAATAGTATCACAGGAATATGACTTGTTTTTAACCCGCCTTTTAGCGCAGAACACAATTCAGTCCCAGTCATCTCAGGCATGATAACATCACTAACTATCAAGTCTGGTAATTTATTCTTGGCCTTCTTTAGGGCTACTTTTCCGTTTTCTGCCTCGATGATATTATAGTTTGATATCAACAAGTCTCGAATAAACTTTCTTAATTGTTTATTGTCCTCTACTAATAAAATAGTGGATTTCTGGGAATCAGCAGTCAATTCAAGCTCATCATGAATTGCTGGCGTCACATCTTTTATTTGATTTACATACTGTGAAACATCATCACTAAACTTAAAGTTCTTCAAAATTTCAGAAGCTTCAAGATGCGCATTACCTATTCTCAAGATTACAGAAAATATAGACCCTCCATTCTTAACATTTTCACATACTACTATTCTGCCTTTATGCAATTCAACAATACTTTTCGCTATGGACAAACCTATACCTGTACCTTTATTATAATCTCTATCTGGTTTATTATTTACTGCGACCTCAAAAAAGCGTTCAAATATTTTGTCTTGATATTCTTTTGCTATCCCAACCCCAGAGTCTTCAACACTTATGGTCACATTCTCGGTAGATTTTTTAACCCTAACCGTGATATCTCCACCGCTTGGTGTATATCTAAAGGCATTTGATATTAAGTTAAAAAATACACGTTCTAACTTATACCGGTCATAATACACCAGAATCTCCTCTTCATCACATATAAATTCAAAATTATAATCTTCGTTTTCTGCATTCTCAGTGAACGACAAGAAAATTTCCTTTAAAAACTTGACGATATTTCCCTCTGCCGCTTCTAATTTGTAAAGATGGCTTTCAAATTTTCTAAAATCCATCAACCTATTAATAAGCTGTAATAAATGGCTAGCGTTGTTTTCTATAACCAAGAGTTTTTTATACATTTTACTGCTTCCTTGATAGTCTTCTATAATTTGCTTAAGAGGTCCTAAAATTAAGGCTAATGGTGTTCTAAACTCATGTGAAATATTGGTGAAAAAGTCTAATTTGGTTTTATTAATCTCTTTTGTTCTTTCGGTTTCAAGATGCTCTAATTGTAAATCGTTTTTTAATTTTGTTCGAGATTTTAAAATGTTCAAAAGAAAATAAAGTGCTCCAAAAATTAATAGACCATATAAAGTAAATGCCCACCACGTTCTCCAGGGTGCTGGCGCAACGTAGATATCCAACGAAGTTGTATCGATATTCCATACATTATCGTTGTTCGCACCTTTTACCTCAAATGTATAGTTACCCGGATTTTGAATTGTGTATGATGCGGTATTGCTAGTTGTTAAATTCCAGTCTTTTTCTAAACCTTTAAGTCTATATCTATATTTGTTATTACTCGAGTTGATAAAATTTGGTATAGAAAATGAAATACTAAAGTTACCTTGGCTGTGAGATAAGTTTACCGATTTTGTATAAGGCATTGCATTTTCCAAAACCGTACCAGAACTGTTAGGGCTTACATCATTTTCCCTGACCGTAAAATCGGTTAATATTACTTGGGGGGCGTATGTGTTTTTAGTTAGTGTTTTCGGATTGAAATAAGACACACCAAGAGGTCCGCCAAAATAAAGTTGTGAATCATCTGTTCTGAAACTGGAGTTATTATTAAATTCATTGGTTATCAACCCATCTGTTTGGTTATATATTTGCGTAGTTTTTTGTTTATAATCATATTCAATTAAGCCTTGGTTAGTGCTTATCCATAAATGATTGTCTTCTCCTTCGAGGATACTATGTACGGTTGAAATTTTAATTTCTCCCGGTCTTAGGCTTATTGGGCTAAAAGCAGTACCATCATATTTAAAGAGCCCTTTAGATTTTGTGCCTACCCATAAGTTTTTGGAACGATCTTCGTAAACACATGGAATATCGTCACCGTATTGTAAGTTCTTATCATAAAAATAAGTAGATATGTGCCCTTGATCATCAATTTTATTTAGGCCCTTTTCGGTACCCACCCAAATATTGTTGTTCAAATCTGCACAGATTGTTCTGACTAAATTACTAGATAATGAAGCACCTTCTCCTAAATTGGCATATTTCTGAAAGTCCTTTGACTTCAAATTAAATTTAAACAAACCCTTACCAAAAGTACCTATCCAAATATTACTTGACACATCCGTTACAATAGCATAAACGCCAGTATTCTCCGTAAGCTGCATTAATGTGGATGGTAATGATTCATTAATGAATCGTTTTAATTTTAGACTATAGATATTCAAACCACTCTTAAAAGTTCCAATCCAAAGCTTATCTCCTTCAACATGCAATGCTTTTATATTATCATCTGATAATTTGGAATTACTTCTAGTGAGATATTGATATGTATTCTGGTTTTTATCCCATATGTTTACACCACCACCCTCAGTGCCGAAAAAGAAACGATCTTCGAATTTTTCTATTGAACTTACTACGGAATAGTTTAATCCCTTACCTTTTCGATTTTGAGTAATCTTTTTAAAATTCACATTTGTTTCATCCCAAATATTAACCCCTCCATAATACGTTCCAACCCAAATAGACCCTTTTCCATCTTTGAATAAACATTTTACTGAATTTTTACTCAATGCGTTTGTTTTATCAACATCTGCCTTTATGGTTGTTACAGACATATTTTTATCTACAATTTTTAAACCGTTATAGGTACCCACCCAAAGATTCATTTTATCATCAAAAAGCAATTGTCTTACGTTATTACTATTTAAATCTTTTGTATCCACTTTTAAATACGGCACTATAGTCTGCTGATTCCTATCATATTTCAATACACTTTTGCTTCTTGTGGCTATTAGAATATCGCCGTTGCTATCTTCTTGTAAATCTTGGACATACAGCTTCTCGGTACCTTCTATAAGTTTGAAATTTCTAGATTCCTGAGAGCCAGAAACTTTGTAAACACCAGCTCCTGTTCCTACAAATATATTTCCGTCTGAACTTTCTAAAATTGAAATCACTTGCTTTTCAATAGGTCGGGAGGCTGTATCTAAGAAGGTGGTAAATGTATTTGTTTTGTTATTGTAAATTGATAGACCTCCTGAAGTACCAGCCCAAATTTCACCAGTTGAAAGTGTTCGTATCGTCCAAATAGTATTGTCAACCAACGACGTTTTTTTTTCATTATGAAATAATCTTTCAAACTCATCGGTTTTTGGGTTGTACTTATTTAACCCATTATATGTGCCTATCCACAAAAACCCTTCCCTATCTTCTTCGATAGATAGGATATCATTATTACTTATAGATTTGGGGTTACCTTCTACATTTCTATAGATAGTGAATTTAGTACCATCATATTTATTTAAACCATCACGGGTACCAATCCATATTTGTCCGATTCTATCTTGATGTATTGCTATAACAGTGCTTTGCGATAACCCATCAAGTGTGGTTAAATGTGAAAAACTAAATGATGGCGAAGTTTGGGGAAAACTCGTAGAATAAATGCTAAAAAACAATAAAAAAACAAGATGCCTAAACATTAAATACATTCTGTTTGTGTATCTCGTAAATATAATTAAGATTGAAGAGAAAATTGATAAATCAATTACTATTTAACCTTTTTTTCAGCTGATATTCATAGAGTGAAGGTATGTAGTCCATAGATGTATTTATAAACTCTATATGTGCCATAGGTTCATATTCAACCCTAAAGCTATGATTGCCGTTAACACCTATCACTCTAGCAAAAGGGCCATCTTTCATACCATTTAAAAGTACAGGTTCTTTAGAATCAAGTCCCTCAATTAGTTTAGCCTGTATATTCCAAAATACGCTGTAAGCGCCATGAGAAGGTTTCCAATAGCCTGCTCCTCCTCCTTCAAAAAGTGGATAACTTCCATCTTGGAGAGGTGTTAAATGGACTGTAATATTGTCAAATAAATTTTGGTGATTTGCTCCCGAGTGCTGATCCAAAATAGGATCTGCAAACACCTCACAATCCAAATAAACACTCTTGGTAGATAACGTATTAAAGCTTAAAGGGTGTACAGCTTTGTTATATACTTTTATACCCTCTCCTAATACGTTATAAGTGCCAGACATAGCAACAGTATAATGAGCGATATTCTCTCCTGTAGTTGTGATATCTACAATAGACACATTGGCTATTTCTTCGCTTAAAATTCCACTATCGGCATTATCGATTACTACATTTTTCACCCAACTATTAAAAACACGTGTTAAATAAATACCGTTATAACCTTGCTCCACATGATGTGCAATTCTTGGGGATTTAGGAAAAGAAATTCTTAAATGTTCTATACCTACTTCCTCAAGATGCTTCCATACCACTAATTGCGCTTTATAACTTGGCAGTACATCAATAGTTAATGGACTATTAATAAATACCTTATTGCCAATTATATTGGTAATAACAACCTGTTGTTTTACCAATGGTAAATCCGGAAAATTCCAATGATGAGAGCCTACTTTTACATCTTGTTTTTTATAAAGAGCATTAATTATTTCGGCATGCTCTCCTAATTTATTAAAAAGCTGTAGTTCAACTATATCTCCAATTTTTAAGTTCTTAGCATCAGAAACTTGAAAATTTAACGCTCCACGTTTTCCCATAGACACTTTGGCGAGAACATCATAAGGTAGTTCATATTTTGGCAAATAAGATTTTACCCTAACTTTTGGCACTTTAGTCCATATAAAACCTCCAGACCATGCATATTGGGAAAACGGTAAGTCTATATTATGCTCTTCTTCAACTTGACGCTTATCAAATTTTATCAGATACTCTCTTAATTCCTGTAAAACTTCAGGGTCTTTTGCATACATCAAAGGCCTTGGACAATATATTTCAGTTCCTCCTGCGCCAGTTCCAGTTCCTCGCAAAACAAAGTTACTCCGCTGTAAATATAAAATATCACTTAAAATCAATCTGCCTTTTGGCAATTGCAAAGTTACTTTGCCTTTGATATTATTAGATTCTTCAATGGCTTTTTTTAAAGCCTTTGTATCATCTAAACCGTCATTAGCTACCACTCCATAATTTGATGCATCTATAATAGTACCTATGAATTCTGGGATTTCTTTTTCCCCATTATGATAACCCGCATAACTGAAATCTGGTAAATAGTTGTTATCACTTATTGATTTACTTTGAAGTATGTTTGGAAGTTCTTGAGACCACCCCACTAAACAACTACAAAAAAAGATTAAAACAAACTGTAAAATATTATAACGCCTAATATATTTCATCCTTGTAAGTAATTGTCAATTTCATTTAATGCTTAAAGATAGCTTTATGAAGGTGATAAAATGTACAAAGTTGGTTGTACAATAGTTCAAAAAGTAGTTTAGAAAGGTAGAACCATATTAGATTTAATCTTTATAACATGAGCTGAAGTGGCTCTCTACCTTTTAATTTCGCCTAAACCGTTACCTTCTACTAATCTTGTTACTTCTTGATTGGAGACCATATTTGCATCCCCTTCAACTGTATGCTTCAATGCACATGCAGCAGCTCCAAATTTTAATGCTACTTCATCTTCTTTATGGTTAACCAACCCATAAATCAATCCTGCTGCGTAGGCATCTCCCGTACCTACACGATCTATAACATGTGTAACGTCATAGAACGGGGTTGTAAGCAATTCACTGCCATTCCACATTTTTCCCTTAATTCGGTTATGAGAAGCACTTAATACTTCCCTGTCCTTATCCACAACTTTTTGTATTAAAGGGAATGTTTCTTGTAGGGTTTTTGCACTTGTTTCAAAATCCGCTTCTGGTTTTCCAATTCCAAAAATATTATACATGTCATAAGTACTGGCAATTACTACGTTGGAACCTGAAACTAAATCAGGAATTATATCTTGTTTTGACAAACCGTATTTCCATAAACTTTTTCGTGAATGGATATTGCCAGAAACCATAATTCCCATAAAATTTGCTACTTGAATAGCCCTTAAACAGGCCCTAGCGGCACCTCTAGAAATTGCTGGCGTAATTCCCGTCCAATGAAACCAATCTGCACCCTCCAAAATATCTTCCCAATGAATCATCTCTGGTTCTATTTTTGAAAATGCAGAGTCTTCTCTTTCGTAAACAACTTCACTAGAACGATGAACAGCTCCCTTTTCTAAGAAATATAGACCCATTCTGGTATCGCCATACAATATATGGTCCGTGTCTATCCAATGTTGCCTTAAGTATTGTGTTGCTGATTTACCAACAAGATTATCTGGCAGCCGTGTGACATGGCACGCCTTCATCCCCATGTAAGCCAATGCTATGGCAACGTTTGCTTCACCTCCACCATAGTCAATATCCAAAGATGTCGCCTGAGAAAACTTGGCATAACCTGGAGGTGATAACCTCATCATAACTTCTCCAAACGTTACAATTTTCTTTGTTTCCATATTGAGTGTGATGAATTTTTTAAAATCCAACAATGCTATTTCTTAAAATATGGTTTAAGTAGCTTTCTATTAAAACTTCATCTAAGAGAAACTGTTCAGCAAAAGATGGTTTGAAAAAGAATATACCATTACATCATTTTAAATCCCTAAACCTTGTCCGCCACCAACTTGTATAGTTTCGGCAGTTAAGAATGCAGCATCATCGCTAACCAAGAATGAAATAACAGATGCTACTTCTTCTGGTTGCCCTAACCTTCCTAGGAGAATATTATTTTTCCATGAAGCAAATACTTCTGGTTTGGTAGATTTAATTTGAGCATGGAATTTTGTATCAATTGTACCAGGAGATACTGCATTAACCCTAATCCCGTATTCGGCAAGATCTTTCGCCAAAGCCCTAGTAATAGCATGTACTGCTGCTTTTGATGTGCCGTAAATACCCGCTCCTGGGCCCCCTGCATTCCAACCTGCTATAGATGTATAGTTTATAATGGATGCCTTGTCACTTTTTTTAAGGAAAGGTATAGCCGCTCTTGATGCAAAAAATGTTGAATCTAAATTTAATGCCATAACAAACCTGTAAAATTCGGTGGTCATATCTTCAAATCTAGACCTTCCGCCTAAGCCACCAGCGTTATTGATAAGCACATCTATCTTACCATACTTTTCGCCTATTTTATTGATGTTTGAGTTTACCTCATCTTCATTTGTAACATCAAACCCATAATATTCTGCTGTAATTCCGGCTGCTGTTAGTTGTTTAATTCTATCTGCTCCTGCATCATCATCAATACCATTTAAAACTACTGTATAACCGTCTTCTCCAAGTCTTTTGGCTACTTGAAAACCAATTCCACCGGTAGCTCCAGTAATTACCGCTACTCTATCTTTTAAATTACTCATGTTCTTTAATTTTTATTACTTGTTCTTATTACTTTATTACTCTACTGACTTAATGTTTTTCGCAAAGAAATATATCGCGCCAACACCAAGAGGAACAAATATTGCAATGGCAATAAATATTGGTGTATATGAAAAATTATCAACTACTATTGGAACTAAAAAGTTCATTATAATTACGGAGAATACTCCTATCATCCCTCCTAAGCCTGCTAATGAACCTACAGATTTCCCACTAAACAAATCACTTGGTAGTGTTTGCACATTTCCGATGGCAAACTGAAAACCAAATAGCACTACAAATACAATACCCACAAACTTTTCAGCAGTATCACCAAATAGTACCGTTGCTACTAAACCAGCCACCATCAAAATGCCTCCAATTAGAATTGTAGTTTTTCTTCCTTTATCGATGGAACCTGTTTTAGAGATAATTGCCCCAGAAACATAACCTCCAATTATACTTCCTAAGGCAGCTCCAACATAGGGTACCCATGCAAACATACCAACCTCCTTTACGTTAAAGCCATATACATCAAATAAGTATATAGGCATCCAGCCGACGAACAACCACCATATAGGTTCAAGGAAAAACCTGCTAACAACTATGGACCAAGATTCTTTGTAAGACAAAATCTGTTTTAGGCTTTTCCCCTTGGTCTCCTCAGTAGCATTTTGGTCAGCCTCACTTTGTCCAGCCAGTATAAATTCTTGCTCAGTACTTGTAATCCAAGGATGCTTTTTTGGCCCTGATTTATTGATTAAAAGCCAAGGTATTATCCATAAAAGCCCCATTGCGCCAACGATAACAAATGTAATTTCCCACCCATATGCTACAAACAATGTAGCTATTAAAAGTGGAGCTATCACCGAACCAATTGAAGCACCTGCATTAAACAATCCTTGGGCTATTGCCCGTTCTTTTATTGGAAACCATTCCGCATTACTTTTTACAGCACCAGGCCAATTTCCAGCTTCAGACAAGCCTAATGTGGTTCTAAAAAACGCTAATGAATAAAAACCTCTAACCGTTGCATGTAATAGTGTTGACAAACTCCATATACCTATACTTAAGACATATCCTATGCGGGTCCCCACTTTATCAAATATTTTTCCCGAAAACAATTGCCCTAGAGCATAGGCCACCATAAAAATATTTAGTATTAAACCATAATCGTTCTTATCCATTCCCAATGAATTTGATATTGAACCTTCGAGGTTTTCATTTCCCCACATGATTGACAATGCACTTCTATCAATATAGTTGATGACTGTTGCTAAAAATATTAACCCAATTATCCACCATCTCAATCCTTTTAGTTTCATAATGCTTCAGTTTTTTCAATACAATGCTTCCAGAACCACATATGATCCTGTAAATAAGTACATTAGTAATATTTCAATTATATGATTTTGAAGAAACCTTAGTTTGAATAGTTCCTTCCTTCCAAAAGTTTTTAAGCTAAAAAATAAAAGCTAATAATCTATTTTTCAACTAAATTTATACCGATTTACTATTATAACAATATTGATAAAGTACATTAAAATGTTCCTTCATTTTTTGTTTAGCTAAGTCTGGGTTTTGAGCTTTTATGGCCTGATAAATTTGCTTATGTTCTTCAATAGCTAAAACAGCTTGGTTCTTATCACAAACATGATACTTTCCGAAATCTATTATGATTTGCGGTGTAATGGTTAACATAAAAGTATTCAAGGTACTATTCCCACTTGCTTTGGCAATTGCCAAATGAAAAAGTAAATCTTCCTGTACAGCATCCTCACCAGACAATACTTTTTGCTCGTAAGCATCAAGTGTTTCTTTTATATGTTTTAAATACTCTTCTGTTCGCCTTAAAGAAGCCAACTTTACCGCTTTAAGCTCCAATAAAATTCTAGTTTCAACCAAAGATTTAAAATCAGGTGAATCCAGTCTTAAAATATCGTCAATCATTCCGTTCATTGCAACAACACCAATATTGGCAACAAAAGTTCCGCTTTGAGGAATAGATTTTAGTAGACCATAGAACTCTAGCTTTTGAATCGCTTCCCTAACATTCCCTCTACTTACACCAAATCTCTCAGATAACATTCTCTCAGAAGGTAATTTATCTCCAGGCTCGAGATTTTTATAATTTATTAACTCTTTAATCTTTGAGATTATTCCGTTTTGTACTTTTTGACTATCACTTACTATTAATGATTCTAATTTCATCTATTTTCTTCCTTGAACTATTTGATCTATCCTAATCGATAAATTTAATCAAAAAAACTCGGTAACTTATATTGATTCCATCTTATTGAAAAACCCATTTTAAAAATAAAATAAATCTATTTTTAAAGAATAATTTATTTTCTGTACAGTTAGCACTTAGATCAGTATCAATGAAACCTCGATTAACTTATCCTTCAAAAAATTGGTTAACCAGATTGGTTATCCAAATGTATGCTAATTTTTTTGTTAAAACAAATTAATTTTGAACTTTATGATGTAAAAACTGATTAAACTATTTACAGTATTTACAAAAAGGCAGTGTAATGATATAGAAGAAATAGATAATCGATTAAATTGCATTGTTTTTAAGGTGTCTTCACATAATTAAACCTATAATTCTTCCTGTAAAAACCAATTATTCATTGAAAACCTGCTCATGAGAAGGCATCTGCATTGTTAGGTGCTCTACAACAATATCTGGCGAACTAGAACACGATAAAGCCATAACCATTAAGTAACAATAAACCCATGATATTTTGTTTTTTAACTCCAGTATTACACTGATAACTCTTTCCATCCCTTTTTTGAATTTCAAGTTAGACTAAAACCTAACTTATTGTGATGAGCAATTATCTTTTTTATGAGTTTTTGTCTCCAAAATAAGACACTCCGCCCCCGCTTAAAAAATCTTCCCTTACTGGACTAAATGTGTCAATTAGCATGCCTTGTTCCAAACAAATTGCACTGTGCAACAAATTAGGTTCAATATACACGCCATCTCCAGCTTCTACAATTTGCTTAACGCCATCAATTTCAAATTCGAATTTACCGGAGACGCAGTAGGTAGCTTGCGTGTGGAAATGCTGATGTGGAGACCCTAATGCTCCTTTTTCAAATTTTACTTTTACCATCATGATTTGGTTATCATAACCTAAGAATTTTCTTGATACACCTCCACCAAGTTCTTCCCATTCCATGTCTTTCGTGATGATATACTTTTCACTGAATCGTTTCATAATTATATGTTTTCTATTAATTTATAAGGCCCTTTCCAGGTATACTCTTTATTGTTTATTGTTAATTCATGCTCTGTATTCTTATCATTATTTTGATTTGAAATAATGAATAGCTTTTTTGTTTCGTCTTTCATTTCAATTTGAACAGCTGTGTATTCCTTAGAGTTATAGAATACAGAAATAGTTTTGATATTACCGTAAGCGTTAACTGCAGATTCAGAAACTGGGCTATAAGTACCATGAGATTCTATAGTAGAAACAAACAAAGCATCTTTGGCATTCTTTTTTCTAAGAATCAAAGTTGGTTCATTTCTTAAATTATACTCAGGATCATTAGCCCCTATACGTGCAAGAATCACCTCATCATTTGGAGATGTTACGGCAGAATACGTATAAAACTTATTGTTTAGCAACCAATTTAATTTGATATTAACTCCATCTGTAGTTGCTGCAGCTTCTTTATACAAATGTTGATAGCCATTTTTACTTCCCAAAATTTCTGGAGTAGCTAATTTTGAGTATTCAAAACTAGTCTGCATAATGTGCCCTAAATAATAAAATGGTAAATCGTATTGATTGAAGCTATCGGATGTTACTCTCATGATATCCAACACATAAGGATTCTCAAATGCCTTATCCTTAATCACCACCATAGTACGATGCAATTCAGTTCCTGGATAAGCATTGCCTTCTTTTGCACTTACCACTTGAAGGTTTTCATCCTCACAACTAAAAAGATATTGCTGTGAATGATGCATACTGCCAATATCATACTTCCCTTTAAAATGAGAGGTTTCATTTTGAACCAAGGTATTATGTGATATGGTTTGTTTCGCCCAAGTTTTATTTTCCTTTAAATAATTACCGCCTCCTTTTTGTTCAATATTTACAAAACGAGCGAGTCCATAATCTTGAACCACTTCATCGCCTTCATCAAATAATGAATATGACAGTTTATCATAATGCCCATGACTTAAACCATGTGCGGTATATTTACAGACCAACTCCAAATCGCCACTACGTATGATTCCAACAGCGCCTTGATCGCCTTCCGGACCGTCAGATAGTTCTATAGATTTCTTTATAAATGGTTCTGCCTTAACTTCTTTAACGCCCAGAGCTACTGCTAAACCTGCGTCATCCAATGTTACTTCTCCTTGCTTTTGCGCTATACTTAACAATTCAGGATTATTACCTCCAAAATGGTAGGCAATATCAACAGCTGCAACCAAAGCACTGGAATAATATGACATCCCTTTCTGCGCATCATTCAACAAAAAGAAATCACCATCAGCATCTGAAAGATTAATTAAGGCGGTCACACTTTTTAAAAGCACACTATCTTTGTATTGCAATACTCTTAATTCTGGCTTTTTGTTTTCTAATGCCTGAGCAAAGATTAAAAAAGGATAGGAAGCGTATCGTTGATAATAAGGCCCTTCGGTAAAATAACCATCTGGAGAAAACGGTTCATCAAGATTTGCAAAAAAACCTATTTTCCCATCTTTGTTTATAAAGCCACCATCATTGTCCTTCATGTTTGCATCCATCTTTACATCTTTTAAACCGTAAAGCGCACGTTGCAACAAACTATCATCATCCATTGCTAAAGCAATCATACCCACTGCAACATTGCCCCATGTACTATGATTGTGAACACGGTTAAAAAACTGAGGATTTCCCCTTGAAATAAAATCTGCAAAAGGCCTAAACAATTCTGTCTCAAGCTTGTTTCTTTCTTCACTAGATAAATAATCATAAATACAGTCATAAGCTTGACTTGCGTAAACCAGCCAGTTAGAATCGTTTAAGCATTGCCAAAATAATTTCCCCCTAGCATAAGATCGTGGTTTGGGATGAACAGGTAACGTTGGGTACATTTTGGCATATTGTATAAGCATATCTTTTACAAACTTGGCATATTTTCCGTCATCCAATATTTGATACAAGGCACCTGCTTTTTGCATCACGAAAAAGTTTTTTTTGTGCTGTTCGTGCGTGTAGCCTCCAGAATAGTCTTTAGGAATGGGCACTTCAATACCATTTTCTATTTCAGCATCTACCTCAGCTTTAGTTTTCTTTAGAGCCTTATCAAAAAGTGGAATGCTTCCTAGATTTGCTCTGATATTAGCAACACCCTTTGAAGTTAGAATTAAGCTTGGGCGTTCGGAAGCTAATTTCAAATTCTTTTTACTACTATCACTTTCATCACAAGAAAATGCTAATAACATCAATAAAAATAATATTCCTGACTTTGTATATAGTGCCATTGTTCCAGTTTTATTAAGATACTGTATTCAAATACAACTCTTAAAAGCGTGTCTTCCCTTAGTTTGATAGTACCAAAATAAGCTAATAAATAACCTTTAATTTCAAATTTTGTTCTACAACTATATCTCCTGAATTGGAAATCTCGTTGTTTCTATGAAAATTATTTTTAGCCCCCCAAAGTAGTGCAACAAGTTTTACAGGGTTATTCTTGAAAATGTTATCAGATATATTAACATTTATTATTCCCCTCGTATTTATAAGAATTCCATTTTTTTCTTTCACCCCACAATTTGTGAATTCACTATTAGTTAAAACCAGATTACCTCCAACAGTAGACTCGTCGTAACCACCGCGATAGTAGTCAATAACATTTTGTTCTACATTATTGAAATAGCAATTCTTTACAGTTAAATATTCGGTATTATAATCGCCTTTATCATTAGTTTCTTCGGATAATTCCAGACCATTTTCACAGTTTAAAATAGATGTGTTTTCAAAACTAATTCGTTCTGCAAAAGATTGCTTATAAACTTTCAAAGCATAATAAAAATCACTGATTTCACAATTAAACACTTTTAGTTCAAAATGAGAATACATGTTTTCTTTTAATGAAGAAAAAGCGTATTGCGATCCACTGCCCTTCAAAACTACACCGTCTAAACTCAAAACCCCATTTGGGTTTAATTGGAACATAGGCGTATTTTTCTCACCAGAATAATTCAAAATTGCTTTTTCACCTTCTTTTGATTTGATATAAATAGTCTTTGAAATGCTTAAAGATGTTTTTATTGAAAATAAACCTCCTTCTAAAACTAGAATATCACCATTTTTAGCTTCATCAATTTTATTTTGAAGATTTTCATTTGTTGTAACATTTATTGTCTTAGATTCTCTCAATTTAGCCTCGTCAGAATACCAACTAGGACCATAATTGGATTTATCTAAAATGTCGGGGGCATTGGCATTTTGATTTACTACTGCCCCAATACCATTTGTTGAAGTTCTTGAATTTCCAAAAAGGTCTTTGGTAATATTCTCAAATTCAAAACCTATAAAAGGCTCTATCTCTATACTCGATGATGGCAAATAAATATGTTCTGTTACTTGCTTTAATTGGAAGTCTAAAAGCTTAATACCTGCATAATCCTTAAAATCAACACCGCGTTTATTAACTACGTTATTTTTAAAAATGACACCATCTACTTTGTCGTGTTCTACTACTATTGATTTGTTACCTATTTCATTAAAAACCAGATTATTTGCCACAATACATCTTTTGGGTCTAGCAGAGCGGATTTCTGAAAGTGGTAGAACTTCTTTTTGATTGATGTTAACCCCAACCCCAAACTGCCATGGCGACTCACAGTTTATATATGTATTATAGGCCAATACAAGATCGGTTACCTGTCCATATCGATTTAAAGGTGATTTTGGAATACCATTCATTACAGCCAAAGGACTTCTAAAATTCTTTCCCTTAAGATTATAGAAATAGTTGTTGGTAACTTTATGACCTGTGTTTATAATCCTAATACCTCCTATATTTTCATTTTTACCATCACCAATAAAATAATTAGAATCTATAACTGAGTAATTACCATGGCGTGTCACCAGAGACCCTTCGCTTTTATAAAACACATTATTTCTAAACTCATTGAAATTGGTTTTACTAGAAATAATCTCAACTTCACCGTTACATTCTTCAAATAAATTTTTAGCTACCAATGTACTACTGGGCGACATAGATGATGAACTATCGCCTATTTGAATAGTTTCCGCACTAGCACCTCCTTTCGGCGGTCTTGGTCCAAAATGATTATTTAAAATTTTATGTTCGTTGTAAATATGTTCATTTCCCTTTAAAAAAACCCTAATAGTTGGCCCCCTATTGGTCTTTCCTGAGATGTAGCAGTTACTCAGCGTATTATGTCTCCCCCAAAACTGAATCCAATGGTCGGCATCATCGCGTTGCATCTTATTAAAAGCTTTAATTACGCTGTTAGTGAATATACAATGGTTTGCTATAATACTATCATTAACTCTAAAATCAACAACCGCTTTATCTGGAGAGAATCCATTTCTAAAGTGCAAACCGTCTACCACTAAATACTTTCCTCCAAATTTCAAATTTGAAACGCCTTCTATGAAAACTTTTCCAGGAGATTCCGCTTTTAAGATAATAGGTGCTTGCTCTGTGCCTTCCGCATTGAATATAATTTGAATATCTTTCCATACCCCATTAGCCATGGTTATAATATCACCAGGTCTGGCATTTTCGATCGATATCTTCAATTCAGAAAAATTTGTAACTATAACCTCAGAATTCTTTGATATTTTACTACATGAAACTAAAGCGAAAGCGAAAACAAGAAAGAAAATTCTTTTCATACAATTACTCAATAATATGGTTAATATAAAAAGAAAGTCTTTATGTGAGATAAAGACCTTCTTACTCAGCTAAATCAAACAAACCTAAACATTATTCCTTGAGAAGCTCTCTAAAGGTAAATCCAAAAATCAAATTTGCCTTTTAAAAATTATTTAGTTCAGATAGTTTTATTTGGTTTTCCAATCTGGTTAACCAATTTGGTTTTCCAAATATATTGATATTTTTTAATATTCCAAATAATTTAGTGTAAAAGCTTGATATTTAAATAGAAGAATACATTCCAAAACCGATAGATTAGTTTTGTTATGGCTAATCTACTCAAGAAAATAAACCTAAAAAAACCACTCATAAAAATGAATGGTTTTGAATTGATGACAGGATGACAGGATTTTGATAATCCTATAAAATCATTGCAAATAAAGCTTTGCTTTATTTAAAAATAAAAGCTTCGATTTTCTTAAGAAAGCAGACTTTCTACAAAAACCAAAGCTTCTATTAAGTCGGGATGACAGGATTTGAACCTGCGACCACACGGCCCCCAGCCGTGTACGCTAACCGGACTGCGCCACATCCCGTTTTTAAACAGTTTTCAAAGAAAACATATTTTTAAATAAATGCAAAACAAAAAGCCAAAGCAAATTACTTTGGCTTTTTATCATACTATATCTCTCTTAATTATATGTTGAAGTAGACACCTCGAACGTTGCATCTTTTGCTGCCAAATAGCGTTCTGCATCCAAAGCTGCCATACAACCAGTTCCTGCAGCGGTTACTGCTTGTCTGTATACATGGTCTGCCGCATCACCAGAAACAAAAACACCTTCAACATTGGTTTTAGAAGTTCCAGGCACATTGATGATGTATCCCGTTTCATCTAAATCTAAATAATCTTTAAAAATATCAGTATTTGGCTTATGCCCAATAGCAACGAAAAAACCTGTCGCATCAATCACATGCTTTTCGTCTGTTTTGTTGTTAAAAACACGAACACCTGTTACCACTTGTCCATCTCCTAAAACCTCATCGGTTTCAGTATTGAACAGTATTTCGATATTCTCTGTGTTCCTAACACGGGCTTCCATAATTTTAGACGCTCTAAACTCATCACGTCTTACCAACATGGTCACTTTTTTACAAAGCTTGGATAAATAATGTGCTTCTTCACAGGCTGAATCTCCTGCCCCAACAATCACAACTTCCTGATTTCTGTAAAAGAATCCGTCACAAACGGCACATGCTGAAACGCCACCACCTAATTTTAAATATTTCTGCTCAGAATCTAAACCTAAATACTTTGCTGATGCTCCTGTTGAAATAATGATAGTATCCGCATGAATTTCTTTTTCATCATTCACCCAAACTTTATGCACATCACCTGAAAAATCTACTTTTGTAATCCACCCGTTGCGCACATCGGTCTCAAACCTTTCGGCTTGAGCCTGTAACTGCATCATCATTTCTGGTCCGGTAACACCTTCGGGATAACCAGGGAAGTTTTCAACCTCGTTAGTTGTTGTCAACTGCCCACCAGGTTGTGCTCCTTGATATAACACGGGTTTCATATTAGCCCTTGCTGCATATATTGCTGCTGTATAACCAGCAGGTCCAGAGCCTATTATTAAACACTTTAATCTTTCTATCTCTTCTGCCATAATCTTATCAATTTAGTAGAACAAAAGTAGAATTTTTGGGGCAAACCTTACACATAAGTTATTAACAGTCTTTATGAAGCAATAAACTTGTTTTATCATAAAAAGTCCATCCAATTTTAACATATTTCGGGGGTATTTTTTTTATATTTGAGTATTCAGGTTTTCCAAATCTACAAGCAATCTTTTTTAATTAATTTAACCTATGTCTTTCGAACGCATTCGAGAAAAACTCAATATACTAGCTGATGCCGCAAAATATGACTTATCATGCGCTTCAAGTGGAAGCAATAGAAACAATACCAATAAAGGCTTAGGGAATTCCACAGGAATGGGCATTTGCCATACGTATACCAGAGATGGGCGCTGTGTTTCACTTTTAAAAATTCTACTTACCAATCATTGCATTTTTGATTGTGCCTATTGTGTAACGAGAAAAAGTAATGACATTAAACGAGCTGCCTTTAAGGTGCAAGAGGTCGCAGATTTAACTATTAATTTTTACAGAAGAAATTACATTGAAGGGCTCTTTTTAAGTTCAGGGATTTTTAAGAATGCCGACTATACCATGGAACGCTTAGTAGCAGTAGCAAAAAAACTAAGATTAGAAGAAAATTTTAATGGAT
This sequence comes from Hyunsoonleella flava, assembly GCF_004310325.1. Lineage (GTDB taxonomy): Bacteria > Bacteroidota > Bacteroidia > Flavobacteriales > Flavobacteriaceae > Jejuia > Jejuia flava. Next base: position 104,662 of record NZ_SIRT01000006.1, on the reverse strand, counting down.
ATATCCATTTGAAATCCATCCCAGGAGCATCAGACGAGTTAATGCGAGAAGCAGGTTTATACGCTGATAGATTAAGTGTAAATATTGAAATCCCAACAAAAGAGGGATTAAAGCAACTAGCACCAGATAAAAATCATGATGACTTTATCAAACCTATGAAAAAGGTTAAAAATGAAATTATTCAATATAAATCTGAAAAGAAAATTATTAAAAGCACACCAAAATATGCACCAGCGGGACAGAGTACACAAATGATTATTGGTGCTAGTGGTGAAAGCGATATGCAAATTATGTACACGTCAAATTATTTGTACAACAAATTTGATTTAAAACGTGTGTACTATTCGGGATATATCCCTGTGAGCCATGACAAACGCTTACCAATGATAGGCACTGAAGTACCTGTACTCCGCGAAAACAGATTGTATCAGAGCGACTGGTTATTGCGCTTTTACGGTTTTGACGTTCGGGAAATATTAAATTCAAAACATCCAAATTTAGACTTGGATATAGACCCTAAATTGTCTTGGGCACTACGAAACTTAAATCAATTTCCCTTGGACGTTAATAAAGCAGATAAAATGATGCTAGCTCGTGTTCCTGGATTAGGTATAACCTCAGTCAATAAAATACTAAGTGCTCGCCGATTTCGAAATTTAAACTGGGAACACTTAAAATCCATTGGTGTGAAATTAAATAGGGCCAAATATTTCATCACTTGCAATTCCAGATATTTTGAAACTAAAGATTATTCGGCTTCACAATTGAAACACATTATTGTAAATAGTTCTAATAGCAAATACAAAAAAGCATTCACAGGACAGCTTACTCTTTTCTCATAATGGAATCAACACATTTACTATACGATGGATCTTTTGATGGGTTTTTAACCTGTGTTTTTGAAATTTACGAAAGAAAGCTTAACAAGCCTTCAATTAAAAAAGAAAGCGAATTTCAAAGTGAATTTTTCAGTGAAAAAGAAGTTATTATTTCAGATCAAAAAAAGGCTCAACGTGTTTGGAGTGGTATTGAAAAATTACTCAAATCTAAAGGTATTAGGATTGTATATTACACTTTTTTAAGTGAAATAATCGGTATTGAAGATATCCTTTTTAAAGTGATAAAATTAGCTTTTGATACACAACGAAACATCATTTCAGATTATGGAAATCCTCACGTGTTATTACTCTCCAAAACAGCAATAAAAGTTGGAAGAGAGAAGCATAGAATGGAAGCTTTTGTGAGATTTCAACAAACTAAAGACAATATATATTTTGCGAATATTGAACCAGATTTTAATGTTCTACCCCTTATCAATAACCATTTTACCCGAAGGTACGCGGATCAAAAATGGATTATTTATGATTTAAAGCGCAAGTATGGCTTATTCTATAATTTGGATAAAACCGAAATCATCCACATTGACTTCAATATAAAAAATTCAAAAAATGACTGGTTTACCCTAGACGAAAAAGCATACGAAACCCTTTGGAAAGACTATTTTGAAAGCACAAATATAGAAGAGCGTGTCAACACGAAACTACATGTGCAGCATGTTCCCAAGCGCTATTGGAAGTACCTTAGCGAAAAACAGCCTTAATTTTCTTTTTAGTAATCCCTTGTTAAAAACAAGGCGCTGTGTGAGTTTTTTTTGTAAATTTAAGAGTAACTAAACAAACAAATACGTCATGAAAAAACAACTAAGCCTAATGTTGATAGTTCTTCTTGCAGTTGTAAACTGCAAAAACAACACTAAAGAAATCAATGTTGAAGAACAAAAGGAAACTAAGGAACTCACCCTAGAGGGAGTCTGGGAAATAGATAGTTATGTAAATTATGGTGGAGAAACTTATGACACCATCAGACCCTCCAGCAAGTTAAAACAAAGAAAAATGTTTTCTAAAAGCAAGGTCATGTGGAGCAAACTGCGAGCTTGGGATTCTCTAGATTGGTTTGGAGTAGGAGATTATACTTTTAAAGACGGTATTTTAACTGAAGTATTAGATTATGGTTCTAAACCTGTAAACGAGCAATTAAAAACACGTAATAAGTGGATCTTTAATATTAAAGTTACAAAAGATAGATATTCTCAAATTATAGTAGATAGTTTAGGAAACTACATTTATGCTGAAAACTATATTAGAGTAGATTAATTATTTAAGCCAAACATATCTACAACATTTTCAATAATTGGTTTTTATAGCTTCTAAGACCTCTTGGTCTTCTGGTAAATAAAATCACTGCAAGAATGCGTTTTGTATATATTTTAATTGACTTCTTATTAAACATGAATCTATAAAATCGGAATTCAACGTGGTAGGCATAGCCAAATTCAAATAAATTCAGAGGCCCTCTTTTTGCAGAAAACTATATTAAAATGGAATAATGTAATCTTCTAACGCTATGCTTAATTTCAAATAGTATCTTTATAAACAAAATTTGATTCATGAAAATAGTAGTTTTAGATGGCCATACGCTTAACCCTGGCGATTTAAACTGGAAAGGCATAAGCCAGTTTGGAGATTTAAAAGTTTTTGACAGAACACCATACGATGACAAAAACATTATTAAAAATATTGGAGATGCAGAAATAGTGTTCACCAATAAAACTCCTCTTAACAAAACTGTTTTATCAAAATCCAAGGCATTAAAATATATTGGTGTTTTGGCTACGGGCTATAACGTCGTAGATATTGAAGCTACAAGACAAAAAGGCATAGTAGTAACGAATGTACCAGACTACAGCTCTGTATCGGTAGCACAATTCACAATGGCTTTAATTTTGGAACTATGCCATCATGTAGGCGCTCATAATAAAGCAGTACAGCAGGGTGATTGGATAAAAAGTAAAGACTTCTCCTTTTGGAATTACCCCTTAATAGAATTGGCTGGTAAAACCCTTGGAATAATAGGTTTTGGCAAAATAGGTAGAGCCACAGCAAAACTTGCCGAAGCTTTTGGTATGCATATTTTAGTTTACAATAGAACTGTTTATCCTGAGTTTGAAAATGCTAATTTAAAATTCATGCCTTTAGATGATGTATTGCATAATTCTGACTTTTTGAGTTTACATAGCCCTTTAACTTCAGAAACAAATGGCATGATTAATAAAGGCTCCATTGATAAAATGAAGAATAGCGCTTTTCTTATCAATACATCGCGAGGTCCTTTAGTGAATGAAATAGACTTAGCTGAAGCCTTAAACCATGATACATTAGCTGGTGCAGCCCTTGATGTAATTTCAGCTGAACCTATGAAGACAAATAATCCGCTATTGAATGCAAAAAACTGTATCATCACACCACACATAGCCTGGGCGCCAAAAGAAGCACGCCAGCGTTTAATGCAAACTACTATCGATAATTTAAAAAGTTATCTAGAAGGGAACCCTGTAAATGTTGTAAACTAAAAAAGACCTTCCATTAAAATGAAAAGTCTTTAAGTCGGGGTGGCAGGATTCGAACCTGCGACCTCCGCGTCCCAAACGCGGCGCGATAACCGGGCTACGCTACACCCCGATATAGTTATCTATAAATCGTTTTGCACCTCTCTTCTTAATCTTTCGCTCTAGTATCATTGCTTCTGATCTCGAATTAACTTCAATTTGCAAAACCAATTTCCAAGGAGCTCCTTGTTTTGTTGAAGGAACTACGCCTTGGTTATGTCTTTCCAATCTTAATTTGATATTTTGTGTTTGTCCCACATAATATCTTGAACGTTTCTCACTAAAAAGGATATAAACAGTATTCATTTTTCCTTTGTTAGGGTGGTCACGCCTCAAGCGTGACGACCTCCGCGTCCCAAACTCGGCGCGATAACCGGGCTACGCTACACCCCGATATAGTTATCTAAGCGGGTGCAAATATAGGTATTTTAGTCAGTTTAAAAATGATTTTTTTAAGAAAAGTTTAGTTTTTCAAACTTTTTTAATTTTAACAAAACATCTACTTTGCAGGGGTGAAAAAAAAGTTATTTCTTTCCATTGTTTTTGGTATTGTTTTTCAACAAATCTATTACTCCCAAGCCTCCAATAAAAACAAAATAATTGATGGCGAAAGCGGCGATTTATTATCAAATATCAGCATTACAAAAATTAAAAATGATTCAACTTTTGTTAGCGTTAGTGGTTATTTCATAATCAATTCATCTGGTTTTTATAGCTTTAGTAAAGAAGGCTATATCTCTAAAAAAATTAAACTCAATATAAAACAAGCATATACTATTGCACTTAAAAAAAGACCTGCATTGTTAAATGAGGTGGTGGTTAACGCCTCTCATTTACCAACCCGATTAAAGTTATCTTCAACAAGTACAGCGTTAATATCGACTAAAGTCATAGAAAGAGGCAATAACATTAATATTAACGAAGCTTTAAATAGAATCCCAGGTATATTTATGCAAACTGGAGCGCTTAATACCAATCGTATCACCATAAGAGGTGTTGGCTCTAGAAACTTGTTTGGAACAGCTAAAATAAGGGCTTATTTTAAGGATATTCCCTTAACCAATGGTAGCGGAGAAACAAGTCTAGAAGATTTTGAACTTGGTGCCATTTCTAGAATTGAAATTACCAAAGGAGCAACCTCTAGCATTTATGGGGCGGGTTTAGGTGGTGTAATTCAACTTATCCCCAAGAAGGCTATTTCAAATGACTTAAGCATTGAAAATGAGACCACAATCGGGTCTTTTGGACTGATAAAGAATCTTTCACAATTTAATTATGGCGACTCAAAACACAATGTAAAACTAGTATACAGCAATACCGATAGCGACGGTTATAGAGACAACAACCAGTATAGCCGACAAAGTGTAACCCTGAGCACCACGCACAAAATCAATACTAAAAACGAGCTTTCATTTTTTGGGGTCTTTTCTGATTTAAAGGCATTTATCCCGAGTGCTTTAAATGAAAGTGATTTTAGAAATAAACCAAAAAGTGCTGCCTTTACCTGGGCACAATCTAAAGGCTTCGAGGACACAAAACGCAGTATTTTAGGTGTGTCATTGCACCATAAATTCAATAACAATCTTTCTCAAAACACCAGTGTTTTTACTTCTTTTAGAAACTCCTATGAGACGAGGCCTTTCAATATTTTAGACGAATCAGTTTTTGGTTATGGCGTAAGACATCGTTTGGTTGGCAATTTTGCTATTAAGGATAGAATGGTGAAGTGGACGTCTGGAATTGAATTTTTTAGAGATAACTACGACTACCAAACTTTTGAAAACCGGTACCGAGATTTCCCGGAAGGCACTGGCAGCGTTCAAGGTGTTGCTCTATCAAACTTTAAAGAAGAACGACAGTATTACAATCTATTCTTTGAGGGTAGATATAACATTTCCTCAAAAACCGATGTGGTTCTTGGACTGAATTACAATAAAACAAATTACAATCTGGAAGATGAATTTCCGACCTCAACGTCCAACCCCGACCAATCCGGAAGCTTTAGTTTCAACGGTATATTTTCTCCAAAACTAGGCGTATTATATCGTTTAAATAAAAATTCGAACATCTACTCAAACATTAGCCATGGATTTTCTCCACTTTCATTGCAAGAAACATTGCTGCCTGATGGACAAATTAACAATAGTTTAAATGCAGAAACAGGATGGAATTTTGAGCTAGGCGCCAGAGGAGTCGCTTTAAAAAACAGGTTGCAATATAATATTTCAATATACCGACTTGCCATCAAAAATCTTTTGGTTGCCAGACGTACTGCTCAAGATGAATTTATAGGCGTTAATGCTGGAAAAACCCATCATGATGGTTTAGAGGTTGACCTGCAGTACAACATCATCAACTCTAATAAAACTCAACTTTCAGCATTTGGAAGTTATTCGCTCCATCTCTACAAGTTTAAAAATTTTGTGGATGATACTAATGATTTCTCTGGTAATGATTTAACAGGTGTTCCTTCTCACATTTTAAATTTGGGTTTGGATTTTAACGCTGATTTCGGACTATATGGGAATCTCAATATTCAAAAAGTTGGAGAGATGCCAATTACCGATAGTAATAGTTTTTACAGCGAATCGTACACTATCACAAATTTTAAATTAGGGTATCAAAAAACGCTTTATTCGCAACTAAACACCAATGTGTTTTTTGGTATCAACAATATATTTGATGCGAAGTACGCTTCGCAAATATTAATCAATGCTAGCAGTTTTGGAGGAAATGCACCTCGCTATTTTTACCCTGGAAATCCGGTAAACTATTATGCTGCCGTGGCTTTAAATTATTCTTTTTAATGTATATTTACCTTAATAAATTAATGAAAATGAAACAGTTTACCTCAATTTTAGTTTTTACCTTAATGTGCTTATACTCATGTGCGCAACAACAACCTTCTGAAATTTCAGCCGAAACACCTACAAAAATTAACTATGTTACTGAAGTTGTTGTTCCAGATTTAAATATTCCTTGGGGTATGGAATTTCTACCAGATGGCAGTATGCTTGTTACAGAAAAAACAGGAACGCTCATTCATTTTAAAGATGGTAAAAAAAACACTATTGAAGGATTACCAGAAGTATATGTAAGAGGTCAAGGTGGTTTAATGGATATTAAACTTCATCCAGATTATGAAAATAACGGCTGGATTTACTTCTCTTATGGTTCTGCGGAAGGAGATGGTGATGGTGGCAATACAGCAATTATTCGCGCGAAACTTAACGGAAGTACACTTTCAGATATTGAACATCTCTACAAAGGGGTGCCTAACACAAAAAAAGGGCAGCATTGGGGCTCTAGGATAGAATTTGACAAAGAAGGTTATTTATATTTTTCAATTGGAGACCGAGGAAATCGTGACGTGAATCCGCAAGATATTACAAGAGACGGAGGCAAAATTTACCGACTTAATGACGATGGCTCTGTTCCAGAAGACAATCCGTTTGTAGGTAATGCTGATGCCAAAAGTGCTATTTTTAGCTATGGGCATCGTAATCCACAAGGTATGGTGATGCATCCTAAAACTGGTAAAATTTGGGTAAACGAGCATGGACCTAAAGGTGGCGACGAAATAAATATTGTTAAAAAAGGTAATAATTACGGCTGGCCGGTAATTTCATATGGCATTAACTACAGTGGTACAAAATTCACCGAAATCACCGAAAAAGAGGGCATGGAGCAGCCTCTATTTTATTGGGTGCCTTCCATTGCGCCCAGTGGAATAGCAATTGTGTATTCGGATAACTATCCAGATTGGCAAGGTAGTGTGTTAGTTGGTTCTCTTAAATTTCAATATTTAGAACGTTTAGTTGTAAAAGATAACAAAGTCACTAAACGCGAAAAGTTATTTGAAGGTTTGGGCAGATTCAGAAACATAAAACAAGCGCCTGATGGATATTTATATGCTGGTGTTGAAGGCGTTGGTATTGTGAAAATTGTTCCTGATTCATTTTAAAAAAATTATCCAATGAAAATATTTCTATTAATTGTATTTAGTGGCTTAACCATATTTGGTGCTGTTACAATAACCCAACAAGATTCTTTACAAGAGAGCATTACAAGAGGGCAAGAAATTTATACTGATTTTTGTATCAACTGCCACATGGCAAATGGTGAAGGCGTAGAAAAAACATATCCACCATTGGCAAAGTCAGATTATCTACAAAACAACAGAGAAGCTAGTATTAGAGCGATTAAATACGGTCAAAGAGGTGAAATAACCGTAAATGGAAAGGCTTACAATGGCAATATGACCCCTATGGGTTTAGATGATAAAGAAGTTGCAGATGTTATGAACTTTATTAATAATAGCTGGGGAAATTCTAACACTAAAATTGTAACAGAAGAAGAAGTAGCTGCTGTAAAAAAACAGTAGAAATTTCAATCTTATAATGTTACATTTACTAACTTTGTTTTCAGCCTAAAAATCTAAGAATTATATGTTGGTCATAGGAATTGCGGGAGGTACTGGATGCGGTAAAACCACGGTTGTAAATCAGTTGCTAAAAGAACTTCCTGAAGGTGAAGTGGGTGTCATTTCCCAAGATTCTTATTACAAGGATACATCGCATTTAAGTTATGACGAGCGCGTAAAAATTAATTTCGATCACCCTAGAAGTATCGATTTTGATTTACTGGTTCAGCATTTAAAAGCCTTAAAAAACAACGAATCTATACACCAACCTGTATATTCATTCGTTAAACATAATAGAACTGGGGACACGATTTTAACGCACCCGCGAAAAGTAATGATTATTGAAGGGATTTTAATCCTTACCAATCCAGAGCTTCGGGATATGTTCGATATTAAAATATTTGTGCATGCCGACAGTGATGAACGGTTGATACGACGTTTAAAACGTGATATTTCAGAACGCGGCAGGGACTTGGATGAAGTTTTAACACGTTATAAAACCACATTAAAGCCCATGCACGACCAGTTTATAGAACCAATGAAAGAATATGCTGATATCATAATACCAAACAACCATTACAATACCGTGGCTATAGATATCGTTCGCACTATTATCAATGAAAAATTATAAATGAAGAAATTCAATTTAAATCATCGCTTTTTAAAACCTTTTAAGAATATCTACATTCTTGGATTGGTGATTTTTGCAATTTGGATGATTTTTCTTGATGACAATTCTTGGTTTATTCATAATGAATTAAATACTGAGATTAAGAATTTAAAGGCTGAAAAAGAATACTACCGAAAAGGAAAAGAGAAAGACGATAAAGAGTTTAAAAAATTAAGCTCAGAACAAGGTTTGGAAAAGTTTGCTCGTGAGGAATACTACATGAAACGAGAGAACGAGGAAATTTTTATTATTGAATACGAAGACAGTTTAAAAACAAAAGATAATGAGTAACTCGTTATTTAATGAATTTGAACCTGTTTCCGCTAAACAATGGAAACAAAAAATACAAGTTGACCTAAAAGGCGCGGATTATAATGACGCGCTTGTTTGGACGAGCAACGAAGGTATTCAAGTAAAACCGTTTTATCATTCTGAGGATGTTAAAACAACATCAAAAGGTTTAAAAGCCACTCCAAAAGAATTTAAAATATGTGAAACGATAGTTGTTGAAAATGAAAAAGAAGCAAATAAATTGGCGCTTTCTGCAATTGCAAACGGTGCGGAAAGTTTAAAGTTTATATGTGCTTCTGAAAATATTTCTGTTAAACATCTATTATCCGATATCAATTTAGATGATATTTCTATTTATGTGGAGCTTCAGTTTTTATCAGTGGATGTCGTCAAACAACTTAATTCATTATCAGCAAAAGCAGGTCTTTTTATTCAAAATGATATCATCGGCAATCTAGCTAAAACCGGTAATTGGTATTCAAACTTAAAAGAAGATTTTTCAAAATTTGAAGATTGTACAGCTCACACCAAAACAATAACGGTAAACACTCAATTATCCCAAAATTCTGGAGCTAATATGGTGCAGCAATTGGCCTATGCCATGGCACATGCTAATGAATATTTCAATCATTTGGAAAACACCACACTAGACAAAACATCAAAATACAATGTTGTTTTTAATGTTGCTTTAGGCTCAAATTATTTTTTTGAAATTGCAAAATTAAGAGCGTTGCGCATACTTTTCGAAACGCTAAACGATGCCTATGAGCAACCCTATGAGTGTATTATTTTTGCAAAACCCTCAAAGCGCAATAAGGCTATTTACGATTACAACACTAATATGCTAAGAACTACCACGGAATGCATGAGCGCTGTTTTAGGAGGAGCCGATACCATTAGTAATTTACCATATGATGCGCTATTTCATAAGAACAACGAATTTGGGTCGAGAATTGCGAGAAATCAATTGCTGATTTTAAAGCATGAAAGTTATTTTGATGCAGTTGATAATGCCGCCGACGGTAGTTATTATATTGAATCAATCACACAGCAACTAGCAGAAAAAGCGCTTAAACTGTTCAAACACATAGAAGCCAATGGTGGGTTTTTAAAACAATTAAAAGACGGGACAATTCAACGAAAAATAAAAGAAAGTGCTACTAAAGAACAAGAGCAATTTGATAACGGAAGTGAAGTTATTCTTGGCAGTAATAAACATCCAAATCCCAATGATAAAATGAAGGGCGATTTAGAAATCTCTCCTTTTTTAAAAATTGAAAAGAGAAAAACCTTAATAACACCAATAATAGAAAAACGTTTAACCGAAAGTTTAGAACAAGAACGATTAAAAAAAGAGTAAGTATTATGAAATTAAAATTTGTTGCATTTTTCGCGATCATCGCTTTGTTTAGTTGTAAAAAAGAGGCAGAAGAGAAAACCCTAGAGGATTATAAATTTTCTGATAAAGGCATTATATTAAACTGTGATCAATTTGATTTAAAACTATTAAACGAAGCCCTTTTTTCTTTTGAAGATGATATTTTAAAAGCCTACGGAAAAACCAATCCTAATCTAACGCGAGCGTATTCACAATTTATTCGTAATGTCTTATACAACCGAATAAAATATACGGACGTGGTATCCCCACATTCTGCCAAAATTTTTGAGGTATTAAAATCTAGATCAGAGTTATGGGATACCAGCAACCCAGATACACGCTTAAATTACAACAGCGCTGTTGTGGAATGTATCTCGAATAACATGATTGATAAAAGCCTAAAGACAACATTTAATGCATTAATTGAAACCAATAGCATGAGCCCGAAATTATTTGGACCTGCCCTACAATCTAACTATGGAGCTGCTATTCGCGACAAGTATTTATCGGCTTATGTGGCTTTAGAGTTTTATTATGGAAAATTATTTGATGTAGATTTATCACAAGTTTCTGAAAAACCAGAACCACCGGTTGATTTTAATAAAATCCCACCACCAACACAGCAAAATGATCCACATGCTGGACATGACCATTAATAGTTTTGAGAACATGCAACCAACATATAGCAAAATCAATATTAGATGTTTTTAATAAAACTCTAGTTCTATTTATATGTGTCATCAGTTCGACATCGTGTAAAGAGAAAACCCAGTCTCAAATTGACAAGGAAACATTACCAGGGGATTATTTTGAACTAAAAGAAGATAATATAAAACTATTTCTACCTGTGTATTTTCAAGAATTTAGTGAAGAAACATATGGTGAATTGATAGATGCATTACCTGATTCTAACGAAAAACAAATAGAGAAAAAACGGTTTAATTACTTAAAATTCTCAAAAGGCAGTACATACTACTTTAAAGATATCGCGTCTTCTACTTTAATAACGGTTAAGATGCACAAGTATATGCCATTCAGTAAAAATGAATCTTCGTTTCTATTGGGTTTTTTATCTAATCAATGCGCCGATTATGCTTTTGCTTTAGGTAGCGAATGTAAAAAACTTCAAGGTAGATATTCTGGAAATGCTAAAACCAAAGTTTTTAAAGCTGTTTACGAACTTTCGAAAGAAGACAATTATACTTATTACAACACGATGTATATTATATCTTCAAATTCTAAAACTTTGAGCATGAATATATATTCAAATACACTCGAAAATTACAATCAATTTATTGAGAAAACCGTAATTAGATAATGCGCAAAAACCTGCAACATATCGAGATTAAGTCAAATGGTTTGAAACACAAGTCGGATGTCAATACATTTTCTACTGCCGAGGGTATTGATGTGAAGTCAGTTTACTCAAAAAATGATCTTGAGAGTGTTCATCATTTGGATTTCGCAGCTGGTATTCCACCCTATTTGCGCGGGCCATATAGTACCATGCATGTACGCCGACCATGGACTATCCGCCAATACGCTGGCTTTAGTACTGCTGAAGAGAGTAACGCATTTTACAGAAGAAATTTAGCAGCAGGACAAAAAGGACTTTCCGTGGCTTTTGATTTGGCAACACATCGCGGTTATGATTCCGATCATGAACGTGTAGTAGGCGACGTTGGAAAAGCTGGAGTTGCCATAGATTCTGTTGAGGATATGAAAATACTTTTCGACCAAATTCCTCTGGATAAAATGTCGGTTTCCATGACCATGAATGGTGCAGTTCTGCCCATTATGGCGTTTTATATTGTTGCTGCAGAAGAACAGGGTGTACAACTGGAACAACTTTCGGGCACTATTCAAAATGATATTTTAAAGGAATTTATGGTACGTAATACCTATATCTATCCGCCCACGCCTTCCATGAAAATCATTTCTGATATTTTTGAATTCACCAGTAAAAACATGCCCAAATTTAATAGCATTAGTATTTCTGGTTACCACATGCAAGAAGCTGGTGCAACCTGTGACATAGAGTTGGCATACACCTTGGCAGATGGTTTGGAGTATTTAAAAACCGGACTTAAAGCAGGTATGGATATTGATACCTTTGCCCCTCGCCTATCGTTCTTTTGGGCCATTGGCATGAACCACTTTATGGAAATTGCCAAAATGCGTACTGCTAGAATGTTATGGGCAAAAATTGTAAAGCAATTCAACCCTAAAAACCCCAAATCATTGGCGTTGCGCACGCACTGTCAAACTTCAGGCTGGAGTTTAACAGAGCAAGATCCGTTTAACAATGTTGCCAGAACCACTATTGAAGCAGCTGCTGCAGCTTTTGGCGGCACCCAAAGTTTACATACCAACGCCTTAGATGAAGCTATCGCATTACCAACTGATTTTTCAGCGCGTATTGCTAGAAATACACAAATATATTTACAGGAAGAAACCAAAATAACCAAGACTGTCGACCCTTGGGCAGGTAGCTATTATGTTGAAAAGCTCACACATGATATTGCCGAAAAAGCATGGGCGCTTATTCAAGAAATTGAAGATTTAGGAGGCATGACCAAAGCCATTGAAGCGGGTATTCCTAAATTAAGAATTGAACAAGCTGCGGCAAGAAAACAAGCTAGAATTGATGCTGGACAAGATATTATCGTTGGCGTTAATAAATATCAACTAGAAAAAGAAGATGCTATTTCTACCTTGGAAGTAGACAATCAAACCGTGCGACATTCGCAAATTGAACGTTTAAAGCATATTAAATCTACTAGAAACTCAGATAAAGTTAAGGCTGCTCTATCAAAATTAACTGAAGCTGCTAAAACGGGACAAGAAAATTTATTAGCTTTAGCTGTTGAAGCTGCAAGAGAACGTGCCACTTTAGGTGAAATAAGCGATGCGCTTGAAGCAGAATTTGGAAGACACAAAGCACAAATAAAATCATTCTCAGGGGTGTACAGTAAAGCCATAGAAAACGACGACACATTTAAAAAAGCGCAACAACTAGCCGATGTTTTTGCTGAGCAAGAAGGTCGCAGACCTCGTATTATGATAGCAAAAATGGGACAAGATGGTCATGATCGTGGTGCAAAAGTAGTGGCTACGGGTTATGCAGATATTGGTTTTGATGTTGATATTGGTCCGTTATTCCAAACACCAAAAGAAGCTGCCAAACAAGCCGTTGAAAATGATGTGCATATTCTGGGAGTATCTTCCCAAGCTGCAGGACACAAAACCTTAGTACCGCAAGTTATTGAGGAATTGAAGAATTATGGACGTGATGACATTATGGTTATTGTTGGTGGTGTTATTCCTAAACAGGATTATCAGTTTTTATTTGATGCTGGTGCCTTGGCAGTTTTTGGCCCTGGTACCAAAATTGGTGAAGCTGCGATAAAGATTTTAGAAATATTAATTGACTAATTCAATTAAAAAGGCATTCTTTAGTTTTCAATAAAAGTTTACTTTTACTTTTCCTAATAGAAGACAATGAACCCATCAGCATCAGGTTGGATAAAAAAACTTGAAAGCGAGTTAGCTTTAAATAACCTTTTTTTAAAGTTTACTCGCGAGGAGTTTTATGATGCGCTCAGGAGTTGTGGCTTCATTTATGGCAGTAATCAAGATATTGTTACCCAAATAGTTCCCAAAGGCGACCTACAAGAAGAGGAAATATGCAAGGTCAACCTATGCTTAGCATTATATTATGCCCATTATAATTCCAGTTGCAAACTGCCTTTTGTAGAAAGTGTCATCAATTTTTATTCAGAGATAAGCGATATAAAACTATCGTTTTTTAAAGATTTGTTGGGCGGTACAAAATCTAGTGAGCAACTTGAAAAAATCATCCATAAGCGCATTCAAATTGATGCCAATATTCTCACTAAAAACTTTAATTATTTTATTATAAATGCCCTACTGTATGTAGATGTTTTGGCATATCAGCAGTATCTATCCAAAAATGCGTTCTCTATTGACTATATCAAAAAATTGGAAGCAGCAATCGTTACGATTTCATTGGATGTTTTAAATTCAAAGGAGGAGAAGAACGATTATGATGAGAGTTTAATTAAGTTGTTTCAATCATCATTACGGTTTAATGCCAACGCAAATTTAGGTTATGAGAAGGCCGTAAGTTATGTATCATCCGAAGAAGAGCGTTACTATATTCTTGATTTGGCATGTATGGCGACCTGGAGCGACCAAACCATTGATATTGACGAGCAACATTTCTTGGAAAAGCTAGGTATGGATTTGCAATTGCCCATATCTAGAATAAACCACGCCATTAAAATTGTAAACCTGTTTTATACGCTAAACAAGGACAATATTGCACTTTTAAGCTCAAAAAACGTAGTGCAGAGTTTTTACAATAACTCTAGCAAAATGGTAAAAAAGCTGATTACACGAAACAGCAAACGCTTGTACCAAGAGCTAAAGGACAGCAAAGAATTGATGGTGTTGCTCACACAATCTACAGTGCGGGATTTAAACAAAGAAGAACAGCAAAAAGTGCAGGAGCAACTTTTGGATATTTTTAAATCCATACCAAGTTTGGCTATTTTTATGTTGCCTGGAGGTGCTTTACTATTGCCTTTGGTAGTAAAATTTATACCAAAATTATTACCCTCTGCCTTTGATGAAAATCGGGTGGACGAGTAATTTTATAATTGACTTTGTGAAAATTTTCAGCTACCTTCGTTAACGGGGGATATAAGTCATTAACAACGAGGCATATCCTTGAACTCGTTAACGAAAAATAAAAAAACCACTCCAAATCACCCCTAAAAATCCTTAACACCCTCTCTGGCCACAATAACGTTTTGTTCGCTATAGGAGTTTTAGTTTCAACGTTTACGCTTTCTTTTTTTGATGTAATCCTCAATAGCCTTTTTGGTAGTGTACCAATTGCGCCCTTCTTTATGGGCATCAATTTTGCCTTGTCTTGCCAATAAACTAATATATTCTTGCCCGTAATGTACATCGGGCTCTTCCACGATATCTGAGATTATTTGATACTCTTCTGTGCTATCAGGTAAGGCACTTAAATAAATATTCAGGGTACGTTCTAAAGACTGACATATTAAAAGCATTAACTTAGAATAGTTGCCTTTATTAGCCATATTTAAAGCATCGTAATACTTCTTTCTATCATTTTTTAAAATGATAGCAGGAGGAAAACCATGCGCCATTAAAATTAAGTTCATGGCTAAACGTACCGTTCTACCATTACCATCAAAAAAAGGATGTATCCACACAAACTTATGGTGAAATACTGTAGCCAATTCTATAACATTTAAACCCAACGGATTTGTTGTTACGAAATGTACAAGATCGTCTAATAATTGAGATACTTTACGAGCGTTTGGAGGTATAAAATTGGCACCAGAAATTCTAACACCAGCGTTTCTTAATCTTCCTGCGAAGTCATCTTCTATGGAACGCAACACTAATGCATGAAGCGCTAAAATATCCTTTTCATTAAGCTTATAACCTTTAGAAACTAAAGTATACAGATGGTTTATGGCTGTTTCGTGGTTTTTAGCCTCAAAATGTTCCCTTAAAGATTTTCCTTTAATTGTAACGCCCTCTTGCAATACCATTTGGGTTTCCCGTAAACTCAATGTGTTACCCTCGATACTATTGGAATTGTAAGTCCATTCAATAGATAAAGCTTCCTTAATTTTTTGCAAAGCTATATTAGGCAGCGGTCTAGCTCTTTCTAGAGTAGCTACTTTATCAAATAACCGCTGAAACGTTTCATTTAAGTCTTGCCTGTATGTAACATCTATATCCCACACACCACAAATATACTAAATATCGGATATAATTAAAAATAATTCTATCCGATATTAAAATTATTCCAACCAGTTCTTAAAATCCTTCACCCGCTCTCTTGCTACGATAACCTCTTGTTCGTTATAGGAATTTAATTTTATTTGTAAACGCGAATTAGTATAGCTTACCATATCTTTTATGGCATCGATATTGACGAAAAACTTTCTATTAATACGGAAAAAGATTTGTGGCTCTAGCTCTTCTTCCAATTGCTCTAACGTATTGTCGATTAAATAATTTCTACCTTCTGTAGTGTGTAAGTAGGTGCCTTTGTTTTCGCTATAAAAACATTCTATTTCATCGATATTTACCAGCTTTAAATGTTGCCCAACCTTTACCGAAAACCGTTTTTTGTACTCGCGGTCTATAGGGTTTACCAATAGTTTTTTAATATCGTTAAAATCTAATGTTACGGCTTGGTTTTTGGGTAATCGCTCTTGGTATTTTTTTACGGCTACTTTTAAATCGTCCTCGTCAATAGGTTTCAACAAATAATCGATACTATTTAGCTTGAAGGCTTGTAAGGCATATTCATCATAAGCGGTTGTGAAAATAACGGCAGATTTGATATCAATAGTTTCGAAAATTTGAAATGATAAGCCATCGCTTAACTGAATATCTAAAAAGATAACATCGGGATGTGCGTTATTTTGAAACCATTCTATGGATTCCTCTACGGAATGCAACATGACCTGGGTTTCTAAATTTAACGTTTGTAGCATGCGCTGTAAACGTCTTGCTGATGGTTTTTCGTCTTCTATAATTATGATGTTCATTTTTTTGGTTGACTGTTTTTGGTTGATAGACTTTATGCTAGTGCTTTATACTGGTTTTTGCTGACTGATCCCGCGTTAGGGATTGAGGCATTTGTTGAAGCTCCTCGACGCAGGAGAGAGCGACTTCCGAAAGCCCGACCCCTTGTGGGTAACGCCCAAATACTTATTCAAATTGGCGTTGGTTACGTTCTTCCCTTTCCATATACTCTCGTATTTTGCGTTCTTCCCATTTTTTGTTGAAGGCGAATCGTTTTCCGAATACGCCAATGGCATGAAAGCCTAGGCCTATGCCCCAAAAGAATGGTGTAGACCATGTGCCGTAATGCAATAAATCTCCGCCATTACTAACTATCATAATGATGATAAAAATGTTTACCACCACATACCAGAAGGAGTGCCAATAAAAGCCTTTAAGTTCCTTTAAGCGTTTTTCGGCGCGTAAATAGGCGTCTTCGTTTTTGTAATTTCTTTCCTTATAGGGTTCTATATCGTACTTTTCCATTGTTTTTAAATTTTAAATTGATCTGTTTTGTTCTTCGCGCATAAACTGTTCTAGTTTTCGCTGTTCCCAGCGTTCGCCGAATATTGGGTTTCTTACAAATACACGATAGGCGTGAAACCCGATGCCAATACCCCAACCTATTGCCGAAAACCAAAACCATTTGAATTCCCAGTAGGTTTTGTAATTCACAACGATGAGAAATGGGATAACCAAGCAATATGCGAGTACATTGAAATAAAATCCCTTAAGCGCTTCTACTCGCCGTTTTGCCTTAATAAAGCTATCGTTTTGATGTGGTTTTGCTAATCGTTTCATGATTGTAATATTAACTCCATTTGTTTTCTTCCTCTTCGCGCATAAATTGTTCTATTTTTCGGCGTTCCCAATTGCCTCCAAAGGTTTTATCGCTTACAAATACCTTAAAAGCTTGTATGGTTAAACCTATGCCCCAACCTATCATCGGGAACCAAAACCATTGGAAGCCCCAATATGTTCTGTAATTGATAAAGATTAGAAAGGGTATTACCAAGCAATACGATATTAAGCTGTAGTAAAAGTTTTTAAGTTCTTCTACGTGATTGCGGGCACGTAAATAACTGTCGTCTATTTGATTTGATGTTTGTGGTCTCATGACTGATATTTGTTTGGTAAGCATTGGTATTGCTACAGCAAAACTGTTTGCTTCTTTATTAATGTCTACTTTTTTCTTTGTGAGCAGTTTGTAACGTTGCATGATATTGGTTAAGCCAACGCCACTGCTCTTTTTTACTATTTGTTTGGGTTGCAAATTATTTTCTACAACGAGGTAACCTTCATCCTCATAGATTTTGATATGTAGCGGCTTACTTGAGGTAACCATATTATGCTTTACGGCATTTTCCAATAGCAACTGTAATGATAGTGGCACTACCTTACTTTCAGGGTTTTGCGACTGTTCTGGCATGGTAAATACAATGCTATCTTCAAACCGCATTTTGAGTAAGGACATGTAGGTTTTAGCGAACTGTAACTCTTCATCCACCGTTACCAACTCCTTATTTTTTTGCTCTAGCACATATCTGTACACTTTTGAAAGTGACGTGGTGAACTTTTGTGCTTGGTTTGGGTTTTCCTCTATTAGGCTTGTTAGAACATTTAAACTATTAAATAGAAAATGAGGGTCTAACTGATTTTTTAAGGCATCGAACTTTGCACTTGCCGTACCTGCAATAACCTTTTGTTCCTTTAATCTGTTTTGCTGGTACCTGTTATAAAAGTATATGATATGAAATACCGATACAATGGCAAGGGTTATCCAGAGGCCAAAATAGTAATACTCAAACCTATCTCTTTGCAAAAACTCTTCAATAGAATTGCCTCCAAACATAAAATAGGTAAGCAATCTTAATAAAAACAGGCCTATTAATGTAATTACGGTAGAACCAACAACCCCAACAACAATGCGCTTTAGCGTAGTATTCTTTTTCCATTTGAAGCTATTCATTCTATCAAAAAAGTACATGTTTGTGTACCCAAGTAGAAAAGCATATAGTTGATATAATCCAAAATCGATTAAAAAATCGTTTACATTCTCATAGGCAAATCCATTTGATAATATGTTACCGATAACATATACAATGCAACCTATAGCGAATGTGATGATGATTTGTCTAATCGATTTTTTCATAACTTAAGATGGTTCTAGGTTGTTTTTTACTTCTTGCAAGATTCCAATAATTGCTCAACACGGTCTTTTCCCCATTTTGGATGAAACTGCGTTTCTGGTTTAAATTTAGCAAAAAGTTCCAAGGCACGTTCTAAGTCTTTACAAAATGGTGCCGTATCTTGTCCAAAATATTGCGCACTACCAATATTCCATTCTGCTTTTGAAGCTACAACCCTTGGATTTTCTGGCGCAAGAACTTCTGCCTTGGCATATAATTCTACAACTTTAGGAGATAGCGTAATACCATAAGTAGCACCATCTGAAGCTATCCAAGCTGTGTGCAACAACGCTTGCATCACCATAATCTCAGGATTGTTTTTTGAAATAGCTGTGGCGTCATTCAATAAATCTTGTCCTTTTTTTAATTTAGCTGCAAGTTTATCTTTATCCTGCTCGCCAAAACTGGTTACTATATTTATTTGAGCCGCCCAATATGGAGGTAACCAATTGTCTGGTTCTGCTGATGCAATACGTTCAAACATATTAGCCGCTTCCTCAGGTTTGTTTTCTCCCCAAAGTTCAAATGCTTTCTGCATTCCTTTTTCGTAATTTGTTTGTGCTGTAGTAGCTACTGAAATTAAAAGTGCTACGATGATAAATAATTGTTTCATGGTTTTAAGTGTTATAATTTAATATGTTGTGTTACTGATTCGCTATTGATTGTGAATTTGGCATCTTCCCACTTTGGTGGGCCCATAAAGCCTTTGGCATTGTTTGAGCAGCCATAGTCTTCTTTTGGAATACCAAACATGCCCGTATCCATTTTGTTGTTGTCGTTTTCGTCGTGATATAAGGACACCGCATAAGTGCCGTTTGGTATGTTTTTAAAAACAACCTCGCAACTATTGTTTTCTATTGTTGAAAATGTTGATTTGAAACCTCTTCCTAAAAAACTGTCTTTTGTGTTGTAAAGTGATATGTAAACTTTTCCATCGTTGCTCTCCAAATCAGAGACTGTTACGGTTACATCATTGCCTGTAGCTTCTTGTGCCATGGCAAACGATGTACTTATGATGAAAGCGCAGATAATTTTGATGAGATGTTGCATAACTGTATTATTTTTTAATTACAGTTCAAATATCTTATCAAAGTGCTATTTTTTAAAATTGAATTGACCGAAATGTAAAAAACAACTACCGAATTGTAAACTTCACAAAAAACAGTTACAAATAGGCATAAAAAAAGTTAAGGACACTTAGCGATAAAGTATCCTTAACTATCCAAACATGATAACTGGGAATTAACCCTAAAAAGTTTGTTATGCGTTTGTTTATTGTTCTGCCATTTTAAAATTGATTGGTAAGCTAAATGGTACGCTTACAGGTTTGCCACGTTGTTTTCCAGGAATCATTTTTGGCAATAATTTTATTATACGCTGTGCTTCTTCTTCCAGCATCTTATCTGGTCCTCTGGTTCTAATTTTTGTGATGTTCCCATCTGGAGCTATCACAAATATTACAAACACACGTCCTGATATACCCATGTCTAATGCCATTTCGGGATATCTAAAGTTTTTCGTGACATGTGCATTCATTTTCATTTGAAAACAATTACGACGCTCCGATTTTTTAACGTTCTCACATCCGGGAAACAACGGCACATCTTCGATGAGTGCAAAAGGCACCTCAACTTCCTCTTCTAGTTCACCCACTTCAACATCTTCCACTCGCACAACCTCGGCAATTACATCATCTTGACTTACCTCTGTACTTTCGATAATTGTTTCCTCTATTTCCTCCGTATCTTCTATTACCTCAACAGTTTCAGAAATAGCCACAGGTGGTGGAGGTGGTGGAGGTGTATTCATACTAAGCAATGGAATCTCCTCTTCTATTTCATTGTCCATCACAATCATGTCTAATACTATCGCCTCATCTTCGTATGTTTTATATTCAATGGCTTGCCATGAAAAAAATAGCATAATATTAAGTCCGATAGCGAAATAAAGGCTGCTATTCCGGCCAACCTCTAATTCTGGGTTCTTTTTAGGTCTCATGTTTACCAGTTTTAAAGTTTGTATTCTCTCTAATAATAAAATTTTTGAATTTTATTATTTACCATCTTTTTGTCGCTGTAAAATTAAATATTACGCCCCTTATTATTTATGACTTTTATCATATTCTCAAAATATGATTAAAATTTTAACAATATGAAAATTATAAATAGGTATAAGTGAATATCTTCAAAATATTAGCCTTTAAACAAATATGACGTACGTTTGGTTCTCGAGCAACTATCCTGTAACTTGTAGGCTAATTTTAAACACCTATTATGAACATAAACCTTGCTGTTTTAATTGACGGAGATAACATACCCGCAGGTAACGTAAAAGAGATGATGGAGGAAATTGCAAAATACGGCAATCCTACTATAAAACGTATTTATGGCGACTGGACAAAACCGCATCTAAACAAATGGAAAAAAGTACTCCTTGAAAATGCCATTACACCTGTACAGCAATACAGCTACACCATTGGAAAAAACGCAACAGATTCTGCCATGATAATTGATGCTATGGATATTTTGTATTCCAATAAAGTTGAAGGGTTTTGCTTAGTATCCAGCGATAGCGATTTTACACGTTTGGCCACTAGGTTAAGAGAGGCTCGTATGCAAGTGATTGGTATTGGAGAAAAGAAAACACCCAATCCGTTTATCGTAGCCTGTGATAAGTTTATTTACATTGAAATCTTAAAGAGTAGAGACAACGAAAAAGACGATAGCGATGCAGATGACGGGAATAAAGCTTCTAAAAAGCCATCTGTGGACACTATTACCGCGAAAGAAATTAATTTAATAAAATCATCCATTGAAGATCTTTCCGATGAGGATGGATGGGCATTTCTTGGTGATGTTGGTAGCTTGATACAGAAAAAGCGACCTAATTTTGACTCTAGAAACTATGGCTTTCAAAAACTAACGCCATTAATAAAATCTACGGGAATGTTTGATATTGAAGAGCGCAACGCACCTAACAACGCCAGATACAAACATATTTACATTAAGAATAAGGAAAAAGCAAAGCGCGGAGGGAGACGGAAGAAATAAGCATCAATAATCAAATTAAAAATTAGCATAATTTTGATATTAGTACTAAAGCCAGCAAATAAGCCCGCGTTAAGGATAGAGGCATTGTTGAAGCTCCCCGACGCAGGAGGGAGCGACTGCCGAAAGCCTGACCCGACGCAGGAGGGGAACGCCCAAATTTAAAATCGTTGTTTACAAATTATCCAACTGATTACTAGTTTTATCCTCACTAATAGTCCAAAAGAAGCCCACGAAGAAAAACTGATCTAAGGCCGGACGTAAAGCACGACGGTTGAAATTACCATTCACATCTGGTGTATTTGCATATTGATAGCCGTTTACATTTCTAAAACCTAAAACATTGTTTACCGAGGCATACAGTATTTTTTGCGGACTTATTAAATAGGCCCAATTCACACTTAAACTATTAAAATCCTTAGTTTTTTCGTTCAAAAACCCTGGTTTATTGGGATTGGTGAAGGTTCTACCAGAGGCATAGGTATAACTGAAGCCTACTTGACTTTTCCAATCGTCTATCCAATAACGCATTACCGCAGAGAAATTATGGGTGTTTGCAAAATTAGGCTGCGCCTTTTCGGTAAAATTTCTGTAATCGCGTTTTGTATCTAAAAATGAATAACTCAACCAATAATCTACATTTTTGATACTCTTATTATCGCGCCAAAAGAAGTCTATCCCACGAGCAAAACCATAGCCATCGTTACTAAAATTGCTGTCAAAATTAGGAAACTGCGTATCAAACTTCGTTAGGTTATCATAATCTTTATAGTAGGCTTCAGCTCTAAATATTTTTCCCTCTCCATTGTATTGGTAGTTCAAAATATAGTGTTTGGCATTGGTTGGTTCAAAATCTTGATTAAATTTCAGCACATCGCTAGTGGGGTTTTGGTAAAAATCACCGTACGCTAACGATAGCTGGCTTCTGTTGGATATCTTATAGGCAACCGACAATCGTGGTGCGAGTGAGAAATCTTCAAAAAGCTCACTATATTCAGCTCTTAACCCAGTTTTAAAGGCTAAATTCTTAGATATAAAAATATCAGCTTCGGCAAATGCAGCGGCAATATTATTATTAAATCCATACTTCACGTTATCAATAATGTCATCACTGTATTGTTCTTCAAAATCAGTTTTAAAATACTCTGCTCCAAAATAAAGCTTGAATCTATTGCTGATGCGGTTTTTAAACTTCAATTTAGAGTGCACCGATTTTTCATTATCTCTTATATCCCTTTCTCCAAAGTTTATCTTGTTTTTAGCGTACGTATAACTAAATCCTGTTTGCATACTCCAAGTATCACTTAAAACCCCGCTATATGATCCGTTTAAATAAAAATTATTATTGTTCAGCTTGATATATTGCCCTTCAGGACGATTGATGTCTTCTTGTGTGAGCTCAAAACCACTAGCATCAAAAGCACCATACAATTTAAAAAGTCCAGAACTTGTTTTTCTTCTATAAACCGCCTCTCCTGAGGCCGTTTCAAATGGTTTTATGAAATTGTTCCTGTTTGGAAAGATAGCATTGTAGGGTGCCAGATTAATGTATGACGCATTTACACTAATAGAGCTCTTCTCCCATTTCTGGGTGTTACCCAGGGTTGCCCCAACACTCATGATACCTATATCGGTTTTTTCTTGATCTGGCTCATCAATTGTGTTTAGCAACAAAACACTAGATAATGCCTGCCCGTATTCAGCAGAATAACCGCCAGTTGAAAACGTTATACCATCAAATAAAAACGGACTATAACGCCCCCGTGTAGGCGCATTATTAGTTGTAGGTGTATATGGCGTAAACACACGAATACCATCAATAAATATTTGGGTTTCGTTAGCATCACCCCCACGAACAAATAAACGGCCGTCCTCAGCAACAGTTGTTGTACCAGGTAAGGTTTGTAATGCCCCTACAAAATCTCCCAATGCACTCGCCGTGGTTACCACATCCATGGGTTTCAACACGTTAACTTTACTATTATCCCCAGCAGAAAATGTACCAGCAGACAATACTACGGCATCCAATGTATTTACATCGTCTTTTAGTTTTATCATCACATCTTTCATATACGATATATCTCCGGCCATAGTGAATGTTTCATAAGACAAGAATGACACTATTAAAGTTTGGGTGCCTGTTTCTGAAGTTGTAAAAGAGAACTTTCCATTATCATCGGTAGTACTTCCATCATAAGTGCCATCCAAATAAACATTGGCACCAGCAATTGGTTCTTTTTTTGTGCTTGTTACTACACCACTTATTGTGGTTTGTGCATGTATTTGAATAACTAAAAGTGCGATAAAAATGGTAAGTGAAATTTTCATGATAGTCATCTATTCGTTTTTTGATGACACAAAATTGCAACAGAACTACAGCAAAAAAAATTCACAATTACCGAACTGTAATTTTTTCAAGATGAACTGTATTTTCAAAATAGTGACTTTAAAAAGTATGACAGAAATACATTCATTTTTTAAATTTAAAAACTCCAAATAGGGAAAGAGTAGAGTCAATTTTTTTCAATTAAAAACCGAAGAAAATTATTGGCAATCAAACCAAACGTATTCTAAAATCTTAACAATTATTTTTTTCCTATATTAGCATAAGTCCTTCCTAAAAAAATCACTAAAAACATTAAAATGTTACTCATAGATTTTATCTATACTAATACTTTATTTAATTAATAACCAAATTATTACACATACTTATATAAACTTTTAATTTACTTCAAAATTTTTATCATTACAATTGTATTAATTCCTGTAAAAACGCCTATTTTATATCAAATGAAATTCAAAATAAATTTAAAAAATAGTGTAACGAATCAAAATTAAAAGCTACTTATACTATAACTAAACCATCAAAATATTTGAATACAGAACTGGAACATAGCTTTGTTGAATTGTTAGAAAAACACCAAAACATCATACATAAAGTATGCAGGTTGTACACTAATAATTACGATGCGCATAATGATTTATTTCAGGAAATAACCATACAACTCTGGAAGGCTTATCCGAAGTTTCGCGGAGATGCAAAGTTTAGCACTTGGATGTACAGGGTAGGATTAAATACCGCAATTACCCTTTACCGAAAATCTAAACGTCGCGTTAATACCCAAGATTTTGAAGGTGTAGCTTTTAAGATGAAGGCGGACGAATATGATGACACAGAAGAAGAACAATTAAAGTTAATGTATAAGGCTATACATCAACTTAATGATATTGAAAAAGCACTTGTTTTTCTCTATTTGGAGGACAAAGATTATAGAGAAATAAGTGAAACACTTGGTATTAGCGAAGTAAATGCGCGAGTGAAAATGAATAGAACTAAAACTAAACTAAGAAACATACTAAATCAGTAAACCTATGGATAGACTAGATTTACTAAAGAAAGACTGGGACAATAGCGACAGCAAATACCCAAAACTTTCATACGACGAGATTTATAAGATGATACTCAAAAAGTCATCTTCTATTGTGAAATGGATATTTATTATAAGCCTTATTGAATTAAGCCTTGGACTAATCTTGGCAATTTTAAATCCATCCTTTGAGCACAAAATCGAATATCCAAAATGGCTAGACACATTTTCATACCTTATGTTTCCCGTCATTTTCTATTTTATTTACCTTTTCCATAAGAATTACAAGAAAATTAGCGCTACCGATAATGCAAAAGTATTAATGCAAAACATCTTAAGAACAAGAAAAACAGTACGCTATTACATTTTATTTAATCTCATATTTGGTGGCATTTTCTTCGCTGTAGCCAGTTTTATTGCTTACACTCAACTAGAAGGTGGAATTGCTGCATTTAATGAAGCAACAAGCACAACCAAGTACGTTGTAGTTATTATTGTAATTCTATTTGTTACCATATTATTTTTGGGTATCATTTATGGTATATACTATTTGCTCTATGGTATTCTCCTTAAACGCTTAAAACGAAACTACGCTGAACTGAAAAAACTAGAAGACTAACTTTTTGGACGCTTGCCTGTTATAAGAAAAACGGAACTTAAACAGTAAAATTTCCAACCTCAATAACATCACCAACCTTCATGGTGTTTAAATGAATTGATCCTACCCTAACCCGAACCAATCTTAGCGTTGGAAACCCAACAGCAGAAGTCATTTTTCGCACTTGCCTAAACTTACCTTCATTTAAGGTTATGGATATCCACGAGGTTGGTCCATGGCGGGCATCTCTTATCTTTTTAGAACGCTCAGGCAAATTGGGGTTGCTTTCAAGCCTAAACGCTCTACAAGGTCTTGTTTTATATTTCTTTCCATCAAAACCTATTTCCACCCCATTTTTTAACCCCACAATAGCTTCTTCTGAAATATCACCATCCACAAGAGCACAATATTCTTTATCCACTTTTTGGCTGTTAATAAAATCGCTCATTTTACCATCTGTAGTGAGCAATAATAAGCCTTCGGACTTTTCATCAAGCCTCCCGATAGGCATTATACCTTCTGGAAAATCATATAATTCTCCTAAAAATCGTTTGGATTGTTGCTTTGAATCGTTGCTCGTAAACTGACTCAAATATCCGTATGGTTTATAGATTATAAAGTGTTTATGTTTCACTTAAAACAGAAGAATTCAATATTTCGGCAATTAACGCTCTTGTCGGCTTTTGTCCATTTATTTTTTGCCTAACAACATCAAAAGACACTTTAAAATCACAACCCTCTTTGTAGTCACTGCATCCATAAGCTGTTTTACCTTTTAGCACCGTTCCTTTTTGGCATTTGGGACATAACAAGGTGTCTTGTTTTGGTGTTTCACCATTTTGCTTAGGCTCTAATTTAAGCTTGAAATTATCATCAAAACGCACTAACCCTTCAGCAGTTCCAGAATTTGTCTTAAACCCTTTCAAATTGACTGTAGACCCTTTTTGAAGCAACCTAACAAACTGTTTTTCTGAAATTTTCTTTCCTTCAAACTTAAAAGGCATTACAAAATTGCATCCTGCTTTATAGGCACTACACCCATAAGCCGAATTACCTTTTACAATGTTTCCTTTTTTACACTTTGGACATTGCTCTATAGTAATTCCTGCTTGCACCTTAGCCCTAGCCTTGGCAACCCTTTTCTTTTGGTTCGCCTCATAAGAAATGTTGGCGCGTTTTGTTTCGCTCCTAACTTCATAAACTAGGGCATCTACCATACGTTTCATGTTCTTTATAAATGCACCAGCACTATACTTCCCTCTTTCAATATCTTTTAACTGCTTTTCCCACTTCCCAGTAAGCTCAGCAGATTTTAATAAGTCGTTTTGAATCGTTTCAATAAGCTGTATTCCCGTTTCTGTTGGCAGCACCTGCTTTTTATTACGCTTTATGTATTTGCGCTTAAATAAGGTTTCAATAATATTGGCGCGTGTTGATGGTCTTCCAATACCGTTTTCCTTCATTAAATCCCGTAACTCATCATCATCCACCTGTTTTCCAGCGGTTTCCATTGCCCTTAACAATGAGGCCTCTGTAAATTGATTTGGCGGCTTGGTTTCTTTTTCTAAGAAAGAGGGTTCGTGAGGCCCTTTTTCACCTTTAACAAACGTTGGCAAAACACCTGGTTCTTTTACTTTCTTATCAGGACTTTCAAAAACTACGCGCCAACCCTTATCCAAAATTTCCTTTCCAGTAGTTTTAAAGGACACATCAGCAGCTGTTCCAATTACAGTGGTATTTGCCACACTACAATCATCATAAAACACTGCAATAAATCGTTTTACAATAATATCATACACCTGTTGCTGGTTGTATTGCAACGTGGTTTGCATGCCCGTAGGTATGATGGCGTGATGGTCAGTAACCTTTTTATCGTTAAAAACCCGAGAGGATTTCTTGATTTTTTTTCCAAGAATCGGTTGTGTCAACCGTGAAAAGTCTGTTAGCTTCTTTAGTATGGTTGGCACTTTAGGGTAAATATCACTGGGTAGAAATGTGGTATCTACTCTCGGATAGGTTACCACTTTTCTTTCGTAAAGCCCTTGCACAATTTTAAGCGTATCATCTGCCGAAAACCCAAATTTTGTATTGCAATACACCTGCAATCCTGTTAAATCAAACAGTTTTGGTGCATATTCCTTCCCTTTCTTTTTAGTTACTGAGGTAATTTCAAACTCACTTTCTTTTACTTTATTAGCTAAGGGTTCACCTTCTTCTTTTTTAAAGAAACGTCCTTCTTCATAGCTAAACAGCGTGTCCCTGTAAAGTGTTTGCAATTCCCAATAGGGTTGTGGTTTAAAGTTTTCAATCTCCTTAAATCGGTTGACTACCATTGCCAAAGTTGGGGTTTGCACACGCCCAACAGAAAGTACCTGTTTGTAACCACCGTGCTTAACGGTAAATAATCTGGTAGCATTTATCCCAAGCAACCAGTCGCCAATTGCCCTAGAAAAACCAGCGTAATACAAATTATCATAATCTGAAGCTGGTTTAAGGTTTTCAAAACCCTCTTTAATGGCCTCTGAAGTTAAGGAAGATATCCATAAACGTTTCACTTCACCTTTGTAATGGGCTTCGTTCATCACCCAACGTTGAATGAGTTCTCCCTCCTGCCCTGCATCACCGCAGTTTATAATGACTTCAGCTTTTTCAAATAGCCCTTTTATAATGTTGAATTGTTTTTGAATCCCTGAATTTGAAGACACTTTTACCTCAAACTTTTCAGGTAGCATGGGCAAATTGTTTAAATCCCAGCTTTTCCAATAGGATTTATAGTCCACAGGCTCTTTAAGCGTGCATAAATGTCCAAAGGTGTAAGTAACCACATAGCCATTGCCTTCAAAATAGCCATCACGCTTGCTATTTGCGCCCAATACGGCAGCAATTTCCCTAGCAACACTTGGTTTTTCGGCGATACAGACTTTCAAGATAGATTTCTATGTATTACAAAATTTGGCATCGCAAAATAACCATTTACCTATGTTTTTAAAAAGGGAGTTATTAGGAGTTATCAACGAGTTTTTAGTTCGCTTCAGATTCTTGATTTTGTCAGAAAAAAAGATAAATTCGTTTATCGAACGCTGTAGTTTATTAAAACGTGACCGTATCTAGTTATTAGATGTAATTTGCGCAAAACTTGATTACTTTCTAATAAACCTCGTGAAAAACTCTTTTTGAGAAGCTAATATTTTAATGAAATATTGACCAGATTTCAAATTTGAGACATCAATTTTAATATGCTCGTTCTTTGTTGTTACTTTTTTCACTTCCTGTCCCAAAAGATTAAATATAATAATCGATTCAACATCAATTTGTTTTTTAATCTTCAGATTTAAATAATCATTAGTTGGGTTAGGGTATTGATTAAAATAATCAGAAAATTCAAAACTAGGAATATCTAATAAACAACATTGGAATGTGTGATCTAAATTAAAAATATTATCATTAAGTGTTATATCAGTCAAATTAGAACTTATAGTTCCAGTAAAATTTAAAACATCTCCATTATCAATTGGTGGAACATTAAAATCTACTATAACATCAATTGATCTTGTTTCAATAGGCTTAAGATCTGTGAATTGCCAAATTAACTCATTAGTATTTTGTTCTGATATCATTGGATTAGCTGAAATAAAATCGATTACACTGTCATCAAAACTAAAACTTACCAGTCCAGACTGTGTCATAGTCCCTTGGTTACTATAATTAATCCTATAAGTAGCTGTATAGTCAAAATCAGAATCAATCGTTTCAATAGAAATTTTTAAATCAGGATATGAACCAGTCGGAGTAATACAAAAATCTTGAACATAAGGACTACTTATATCTGGAAATGAAACCGAAGTAGTTGTTGGGAAAATATTAAAATAAGTCGTATTTGGTACTATTGGAGTTATGGAATAATTTCCAGCCTGGACATTGAAATGATAATCTCCATTGGAATTTGAATACAAATCTCCTGAATTAGTGCCATCAAAAACTGTCAAAATCAAATCCTTATAATCTATGTCAATTGAAGAGCAACCATCATTATTTTCATCATATTTCACATTTCCAGATAAAGTATAAACAGTTTCACCTTGATTAAATGAACACAATGAGTTAGCAAAGCAGTTAGTATAGCCATATTGTGCAATTTGATCTTCAACCTCAATAAGTTGAGCTCCATCAACACATACATATTCCAAATTACTATTGTTAGAAAAATCAATGAATTCAACAGAATCATTTTTAATATTCAATGTTGTTAGATTATTAGATGAACATTGGATTTGTAATAAATTTGGTAAATCATTAGCATCTAAACTAGTTAATAAATTATTTTCACAATAAAGGTGTACAAGTTCAAAGTTATCACTTAGTATTAATGAAGATAATTGATTATTATCACAATTAATAATCGTAATATTTGTCAATCCAGAAAAGTCTAGTGAACCCAATTGATTGTTGTAACACTGTATTGATTCTAGGTTTACTAAATCAGAAACATTAAGGCTAATCAAAGAATTGTCATTAATTTTTAAAAATTTCAAATTAACCAAAGATGACAAATCCACTTCTACTAAACTATTATTATGAACATATAAGTAATCTACATTGGTAAAATACTCAATTCCTGTTAAGTCAGAAATACTAGCATAACCCAACTGTAAAGAGTAAGTCCAATTCAATGCTTCAGAAACTTCAATTTCATTATTATTGTTTGCATCAAGAAAAGCGAATCCACCAAAATTTTGTTCTAGTAATTTAGATTTTAAATTAGCATCAGGAAAATTTATCACTTGTGAATAAGAATATGTACAGAAAAGAAAGCACAAAAGATTGAATAAAAATTTCTTCATGATAGTAGTTTGGAATATCTAATAAAAATAAGGAAAAAACTATACCAAAAAACATACTTGCGTTAGGGATTGAATACTTCAACTCTACTCATCAAAGGCTGTATGTTTGAAACCCCGAAATTGTAGGGATTGATTAGTAAAAGCCCAATACTACAGGGGAACGTCCAAATAGCATAACCTAATTAATTAGCTACCTCGCTTATAAACTTAATTCTATATAAGCGCAATTCCTCATCGTCGTAATCGCCATCAAATTCTTCCATGGCGTCTTCAATATTATCAGTTTCAGATTCCATAAAATACTCGTGGATCTCTTCTTGCTGGTCTTCATCCAGAATTTCATCAATCCAGTAGTTGATGTTTAATTTTGTACCAGAATAGACAATGGCTTCCATTTCCTTAATAAAATCTGGCATTTCCATTCCTTTTGATGAGGCTATATCGTCTAGAGGAAGTTTTCTGTCCACATTTTGGATAATGTACAATTTGTTGGCAGAATTACTACCAGTGGATTTCACTACTAAATCGTCTGGTCTGGTAATATCATTTTCTTCAACATAATTAGCGATAAGCGCAACAAAATCCTTTCCATATTTTTTGGCTTTACCATCACCCACACCATGAACGTTACTCAATTCTGAAAGGTTTATAGGATATTTTAACGCCATGTCTTCCAATGAGGGATCCTGAAAAATCACAAAGGGAGGAACACCCATTTTTTTGGCGTTCTTTTTTCTTAAATCCTTCAACATTCCCATGAGTTTATCATCTGCAACACCGCCACCGCCTTTTGCGGCTGTTATGATACTCGAATCCTCTGTGTTTTCATCAAAAACATGATCTTCCGTCATCATAAAAGATGTTGGTTTTTTGATAAACGCTTCGCCTTCCTTACTTAATTTTATCACACCGTAGCTCTCAATATCCTTCTTTAAATATCCCGCAACGAGCAATTGCCTTAACAAAGCCATCCAGTATTTAGAATCTTCGTGTTTACCATTTCCAAAAAAAGGCTGTTCATTGGTTTTATGGGAATTTATAAGTGCATTTTCCTTACCAACAATAACATTAACAAGATCCTTGGATTTATATTTGGCATTAGTACCGCTTACGATATCCAATAGAATTTTAGCATTGTCCTTGGCTTCGGTCTGTTTTTTAGGATTACGAACGTTATCATCCATATCTCCACCTTCGCCTGTTTTGTTGTCAAATTCTTCCCCAAAATAATGAAGAATGAATTTACGCCTTGAAATTGAGGTTTCCGCAAAAGCCACTACTTCTTGCAAAAGGGCATGACCAATTTCTTGTTCTGCCACAGGTTTTCCAGACATGAATTTCTCTAACTTTTCAATGTCCTTATAAGCATAATAGGCCAAACAATGGCCTTCTCCTCCATCCCTACCAGCACGCCCAGTTTCTTGGTAATAACTTTCAATACTTTTAGGGATATCATGATGAATTACAAAACGTACATCGGGTTTATCAATGCCCATCCCAAAGGCAATTGTAGCCACAACTACATCTACATCTTCCATAAGAAACATATCCTGATGGCTGGAACGCGTTTTAGCATCCAATCCTGCATGGTAAGGCACTGCCTTTATACCGTTTACCTGCAATACCTGCGCTAGTTCTTCAACACGCTTTCTGCTTAAGCAATACACGATACCAGATTTGCCTTCATTCTGTTTGATGAATCGAATAATATCTACATCAACATTTTTAGTTTTAGGCCGTACCTCATAAAATAAATTTGGTCTATTAAAAGATGCCTTAAATGTTGTAGCCCCAGAAATACCAAGATTTTTAATGATATCTTCCTGCACTTTGGGCGTTGCTGTAGCCGTTAAACCAATAATCGGGATATTGTCTCCAATTCTCCCAATGATATGTCTAAGGTTGCGATATTCGGGTCTGAAATCATGACCCCATTCACTAATACAGTGTGCTTCGTCAATAGCCATAAACGAGATTTTTACCGAACGTAAAAAATCTACATTTTCTTCTTTGGTTAATGATTCTGGTGCAACATAAAGCAGTTTCGTAACACCATTTGTAATATCTTCCTTTACACGCTTTACCTCCGTTTTATTGAGAGAGGAGTTTAACACATGCGCAATTCCGTCTTCATTAGAAACACCTCTAATAGCATCAACTTGATTTTTCATCAAAGCAATAAGCGGAGAAACTACTATGGCTGTACCTTCTTGCATTAATGCTGGTAATTGGTAGCACAACGACTTACCTCCTCCAGTTGGCATTATTACAAATGTGTGGTTGCCTTCTAAAATACTTTTTATGACGTCTTCTTGAAGTCCTTTAAATTTATTGAATCCGAAATACCTCTTTAATGCATCGTGCAAATTGGCTTTTGCAATGGACATAAAACTTTTAAAATTTGTTAACTAATTAATTATCATACGTTGTTGCTGCAGGCTATTAATTTAGCAATCGATATGGAGAGCCCTCATTCTTTTTTTCGTTAGTTTTGTAAACGAAATTTGAATTTACAATAAAATTTTAAATTGGCTATTGTTAAAGATAACAAAATCTTTAATTGAGTCCAATTACTATAAAACTTATATATTTTGACTAGCAAAGCAGAAATTATTGATGTGGCAAGAAAAACCATGGAAATGGAGGCTAAGGCCATTTTAAATTTGTCCACTTTAGTTGATGACGATTTTGCAAATGCTGTAGAACTTATTTTTAATTCTAAAGGGCGCGTTGTAATTACAGGTATTGGTAAAAGCGCCATAATTGCTAGTAAAATTGTGGCCACACTTAACTCAACGGGCACACCAGCAATTTTTATGCACGCCGCTGACGCCATTCATGGAGATTTAGGATTAATTTTGAAAGATGATGTAGTGATATGTATTTCTAAAAGTGGCAATACTCCCGAAATTAAAGTTTTGGTACCACTTATAAAAAGTGCGAACAATAAAATGATAGCCATTACTGGCAATAAAGCGTCTT
Source organism: Hyunsoonleella flava (assembly GCF_004310325.1). Taxonomy (GTDB): domain Bacteria; phylum Bacteroidota; class Bacteroidia; order Flavobacteriales; family Flavobacteriaceae; genus Jejuia; species Jejuia flava. Next base: position 70,788 of record NZ_SIRT01000006.1, on the reverse strand, counting down.
TTTTAGGAATTCAAGCAGATTATGTTTTAAATGCTTTTGTTGAAAAAGAGGCCTGCCCAAATAATTTGGCGCCAACAACCAGTACAACTGCCCAATTGGTAATTGGAGATGCCTTAGCGGTTTGCCTGTTGGAAAAACGTGGATTTTCTAGCAACGACTTCGCAAAATACCATCCAGGTGGTTCTTTGGGCAAGAAACTGTATTTAAGAGTAAATGATATTTCATCTGTAAACCAAAAACCAAGAGTAAATACTGGCGCTAGTATTAAAGATGTTATTGTTGAAATATCTGAAAAATTACTTGGTGTTACTGCAGTTGTTGAAAATGATAAAATAGTAGGTGTAATTACGGATGGCGATTTACGTAGAATGTTAAGCAAAACAGATGACTTTACAACTTTAACCGCAAAAGATATCATGAGTGAGAACCCAAAACGTATTTCACCTGATGCTATGGCTATTGATGCAAAGGAAATTATGGAAGACTTCGGCATTACGCAATTATTGGTGGAAAACAATGGAAAATATGATGGTGTAATTCATTTACACGATCTCGTAAAAGAAGGCATAATATAATGGCAAAGAAAGATGTAAACGAGATGTCTTTTTTAGACCATCTTGAAGAACTGCGATGGCATTTAATACGTATTGTTTTAGCTATTGTTATTGTGGGATCAATAGCTTTTATATCAAGCAGGTTTATTTTTGAGGAGATTATCTTTGCTCCTTTAGAAATGACGTTTCCCACGTACGACTTTTTATGTAAATGTGCCAATTTTATTAACGTAGAAACCACTTTCTGTGGAGAAAAAATACCCTTAATATTACAAAACAGGACCATGGCAGGACAATTCTCTGCCGATATCTGGACAGCCATCCTAGGTGGCTTCATAATTTCATTTCCCTATGTTATTTTCGAATTGTGGCGCTTTATCAGTCCAGCTATGCATGCCAACGAACGCAAACACTCTAGAGGTTTTATCATTATATCCTCTTTCTTATTTTTCTTAGGTGTTTTATTTGGGTATTACATTATTTGTCCGCTATCCATCAACTTTTTGGCTAATTATAGCATTTCTACTAAAGTAGATAACCAAATTGATATTAGCTCCTACATAGGTTTAGTAAGAGCCTCAGTATTGGCATCAGGTTTGGTATTCGAGCTTCCTATTATCATCTATTTTTTAACCAAAGTAGGTTTGGTAACACCAGAGTTTCTTAAAAAATACAGAAAGTATGCTCTAGTTATCGTATTGATACTTTCAGCAATTATCACACCGCCAGATATTGCAAGTCAGGTAATAGTAGCAATTCCTATTCTAATACTTTATCAAATAAGCATCTACATTTCTAAAGTAGTCGTTAAAAATCAGCTTAAAAAAGAAAAAAAGGGTATGATATAATTTAGGGCGCTACCCCGCTATCGCGGTGTCGGGCTTTACGCTAATAGTTTTGGCTTCCCGCTGCAGCGGGACCAAAAGCTGCCGCTGCAATCCCTAGCGCACCTATCCGCTAGTAAAAAGCATTACCAAACTATAGTAGCTATTTGCAAAGGTTTATTACCAAAAAAACAACAAAAATCGTTAACGAAACGTTATACCTGCAGTTCAATTTCCACAATTAATTAAAATTCCCGTAATTGCACCCATGATTCTACGAGCCGAAAATTTGATGAAGTCCTACAGCGGACGAAAAGTGGTAAAAGACGTTTCTCTTGAAGTAAATCAAGGCGAAATTGTTGGTCTTCTTGGACCAAACGGAGCGGGAAAAACCACATCGTTTTATATGATCGTAGGATTGATAAAACCTAATGGCGGCCATATCTACCTAGATAATACGGAAATCACGAAATACCCAATGTACAAGCGTGCACAAAATGGTATTGGATATTTGGCCCAGGAAGCTTCGGTATTTAGAAAACTTAGTATAGAAGATAACATTTTAAGCGTGCTGCAGCTTACCAAGTTGAGCAAAAAAGAACAGCGCATGAAAATGGAATCTTTAATTGAAGAATTTGGTCTTGGCCATATCCGCAAAAACAGAGGTGATTTACTGTCAGGTGGAGAACGTCGCCGTACAGAAATTGCACGTGCATTGGCTACGGACCCTAATTTTATTCTTCTAGATGAACCTTTTGCAGGTGTAGACCCTGTGGCCGTAGAAGATATTCAGCGCATTGTAGCACAACTCACGAAAAAGAATATTGGCATCTTAATTACCGACCATAACGTACAGGAAACTTTAGCAATTACCGATAGAACCTATTTAATGTTTGAAGGTGGTATTTTAAAACATGGTATTCCTGAAGATTTAGCCAACGATGAAATGGTGCGAAAAGTTTATTTAGGACAGAATTTCGAGTTGCGCAAAAAGAAGATTCGGGATTAATCCTTCTTTTCCCCTTTTATTTTTTTTAATAAAAATTTAAAGCCCTTAATTACGATTAGGGCAACAAAGCCTACAATTAACCCAACTGCAAATTCTTTTAATATGGAAGGTAGTTTTATGTCTTCAATCAAATGGTGTATATAATCTAAATTATGAATAAAAATACCACCAGCAACAAGAATTAAAGCAATAGTACCAATTACAGCTAAACTTTTAATAACAATAGGTAACGCCCTAATCAAAAAATTACCAATATAAGTGGATATACTTTTTTCATTTTTGCCAAACTTCACCAATCTATAGCCAAAATCATCCATTCTTACAATAAGCGCCACAATACCGTAAACACCAACGGTTGCAATAACACACACAATTGAAACGACAAGAATTTGGAACAGTATCGGCTTTTCTAAAACCGTTCCCAGCGCAATAATTACAATCTCAACAGATAAAATAAAATCTGTAAAAATAGCCGACTTTATCTTCTTCTTTTCAGCTTGTACGCGTTCCTCATCTGATAGTTCTGCTTTTAGATCTATAGTATTCTCTTCCTCATGGTCGTGTGGTACAAAAAACTCAAATATTTTCTCTGCGCCTTCAAAAGCCAAATAAATGGCCCCTAAAATTAAGGACAACGTTATTGCCCATGGAGCAAAAGCACTGAGTAAGAAGGCTATCGGTAATATCATGAGTTTGTTAAGTGCAGAACCCTTGGTGATGGCCCATAAAACTGGCAATTCCCTAGAAGACACAAAACCTGTGGCCTTTTCTGCATTTACAGCTAAATCATCTCCTAAAATACCTGCTGTTTTTTTTGTGGAAATTTTACTCATTACCACAACATCGTCCATTAAAGCTGCGATATCATCTAACAATGCGAAAAAACCTGATGCCATATTCCCTGTGAAATTATTTTGAGGTTAAATTATCTAAAACCGACATTGCAATATATAGCAAAATAATTACTGGAATTGCTGCAAAATGAAGTACGATAAGCAATACCACACACAAAATGATAAAGATATATCGTGTGGCGTTGGTCTTAAAACTATAGTCTTTAAATTTTAGGGTAAACAACTTAATATTTGAATTTAAAATCCAACAGCTAAAAATTGTAACACCTATTAAAAACCATTTATTTAATATGATACCGTTAATGGTGTCATTATTTTGAAATTCTAGAATTAGAGGTAGAGAAATGATTAATAGCGCGTTTGCAGGTGTTGGTAATCCTTTAAAATAGCTTTGTTGCTCTGTATCTATATTGAATTTTGCTAGACGATAAGCCGAGGCTAGTGTAATCGCAAGTCCTATGATAGAAAAAGTTGTAACACCAAACAGAATATCTGCACTATCTCTTTCAACCCAATCTAATTCTGCAATTTGAAATAATTTATACATCACCAAACCTGGTACCAAACCACTTGTAACAACATCTGCCAAAGAATCCAATTGTAACCCTAATTCACTTTGTACATTTAAAGCCCTGGCTGCAAAACCATCAAAGAAATCAAAAAATATCCCTAAAAAAACGAATAATGCGGCACCAACGAAATTATCGTTCAAAACATAAATCACTGCGATACTACCACAAAATAAGTTAAGAAGTGTAAGTGCATTAGGTATGTATTGCTTCATAGAGTGAAATATTTTGGTAAAAATAGCAAACTATTTTTCTTAGTTGCAAGAAACAAAATTTATCCACAAAATTGTAGCTCTAAACAACAAATAATACCGACAATCGTTATATGTACGCGCGTGATGCCTCCTTTTCAAACTAAATTTTATGATAAAACTGGTATAATGTGCATCTTTGTAAAAAAATTGCGATTGAGACATTACATTACTGTATTATTTAGCGTAATAGCGTTGTCCGCCTCCAGTCAAACCGTTAGAAAGTATTCCAACGAATTTATGAATATAGGTGTGGACGCTGCCGCTTTAGGCATGAGTAGTGCCGTTACAGCTCATTCCGCTGATGTAAATTCTGGATATTGGAATCCTGCAGGCTTGGTCAATATAGAAGACAATCAATTGGCTTTGATGCATTCAAGTTATTTTGCAAATATTGCTAATTACGATTATGCTGGTTTCGCTATGCCATTGGACGATAGAAGTGCCGTTGGTATTTCCCTAATACGTTTTGCCGTAGATGATATTTTAAACACAACTCAACTTATTGATGAACAAGGGAATATCAATTATGATAGAATAAGTTTATTCTCTACTGCCGATTATGGATTGACGTTTTCCTATGCTAGAAAATTACCCGTACAAGGCTTGAATTATGGCGTAAATGCTAAGGTAATTCGTAGAATTATTGGTGATTTTGCATCTTCTTGGGGTTTTGGTTTAGATGCGGGCATACAATTTGAAACCAACAACGATTGGAGATTTGGTGTTATGGCTAGAGATATCACCACTACTTTTAATGCTTGGGCCATTGATGAAGGTGAATTTGCAACCATAAGAGATGCTGTTGAAGGACAAAACCAAGAACTTCCGGAGACAACCGAAATCACCATTCCTAAATTGCAAATAGGGATTTCTAAGTTAATAACATTTCATTACGATTACACACTTTTAGCATCAGCTAATTTGAACGTTAGGTTTGAAGAAAACAATGATATATTTTCATCATCATTTGCTAGTATAAATCCTGCTTTAGGTTTTGAATTTGGATATGTTGGCATGGTGTATCTTCGCGGAGGTGTGGGCAATTTTCAAAATGAACTACAGATTGACAATTCTGAACAGCTAAGTTTTCAACCAAGTTTTGGCGTAGGGTTTAAATATAATGGTGTACAAATTGACTATGCATTCACAGATATTGGCGATCAAAGTATCGCATTGTACTCCAATGTGTTTTCCTTAAAACTTGATTTTAGTATCTTTAGATGATGCGATATTATTTCTTATTACTAGCCTTCTTCTTTTCCTTTTTTCTTCAGGCCCAAGAACTTTCAGAAAGTGCCGAAATAAGTGTGCTCACTATAGGCCCAGGTAAATCCTTAAACGATGCATTTGGCCATAGTGGATTTAGGATTCAAGATAGCGCAAAAGGCTTAGATCTAGTATTTAACTATGGTGTTTACGATTTTGAGGCTCCAAATTTCATATTAAAATTTGCTCAAGGCAAGCTTAATTATTTAATCGGGTTAAATCGATTTGATGATTTTTATAGAGTTTATACTAATGAAAACAGAGGTATTAAACAGCAAACCCTAAATTTATCACAAGCTGAAAAACAAAAGCTTTTTGATTACCTATTAGACAATTACAAGCCAGAAAACAGAAGGTATTTATACGATTTTCTATTTGATAACTGTGCTACAAAAATTAAAGATGTTACGAATATAACTTGTAATAATTCCATAAAGTTTAATATCCCTAATAGTTATGAGGAAGTGACTTTTAGAACACTCATACAAGAAAACTTAAACCGTAATTCATGGGGAAGTCTTGGAATAGATTTAGCCTTAGGTGCAGTTATTGATAGAAAAGCCACTCCTGAACAGCATATGTTTCTGCCTAAAAACATTCATGCGTTTTTTGAAAAAGCCACAAAAGGTATCAAACAAGAACCTCTGGTTAAAAAAAGCAGCGTATTGTTTACCGCATATAAGCAAGATTCAAATTCAAACTTTATACTCAGTCCGTTATTTGTATTTGGAATTCTAGGATTAATTATCATTTTTATCACTTACAAAGACAAAAAAAACCAACAACGCACAAAATTATTAGACATACTTATTGTTGTTTTTACCGGTTTAGCGGGCATCATTATTTTATTATTATGGTTTGCAACCGATCATCAAACTACACAAAACAACTATAATTTGTTATGGGCTAATCCATTAAATCTTATAGTACTGTTTCAAGTTTTTAAGAACAAAATGAGCAATTGGTTTAACAAGTATTCAAAGTTTCTTTTGATTTTGCTTTGTCTTATGGCTTTTCATTGGATAACTGGAGTTCAGGTGTTTGCAATAGGATTAATACCCTTGCTAATCGCCCTTTTTATTAGGTATCTCTATTTAATGAAATATTCTAGAACAAAAAGCGCTACTGCCCTCTAAAAAATATTACCGTACTCAACGTTTTTACCAAAATGTTAACATCCAGTACAAAGCTTCTGTGCTTAATATAAAACAAATCGTATTGAAGTTTTAGCAAGCTATCATCAACTGACGAGCCATATCTGGTTTTTACTTGTGCCCAACCAGTTAAACCAGGCTTTACTATATGTCTGGTTTCATAAAATGGCAAAATTTGGGATAATTCCCTAACAAAATGCGGACGCTCGGGCCTTGGCCCAATAAGGCTCATTTCACCTTTTATCACATTAATAAATTGAGGTATTTCGTCAATTCGCGTATTTCGCATAAACTTTCCAAATGGTGTAATCCTAACATCGTTTTTCTTGGCCCAAACAGCACCATCCTTTTCTGCATCTTTAACCATGGTTCTATACTTAATAATACTAAAAAGATTTCCATTTTTTCCTATGCGCTCTTGCGTATAAAGTAACGGCCCTCTATTGGCAATTAAGTTTCCTAAAAGTACAATTGGTACAAATAATAAACCCAGAATTATTCCAAGAGTAGAAATCAAAATATCAAAAAAGCGATGAAAAAATAAATACATCTTATTTTGATTACTGCGACTAAAAGGGAAATACTTATAAAAATCCTTTCCAACAAACTGCACTGGAACCCGTTGCGTTAATTCCTCATAAACTTGAGTGTATTCCTTAATTGGCAATCCACCTTCAAGAAGTGTAATTAAATCTGTGTAAATATCAGGAGTAATATTTTCTGAATTGTAACTCGCCACTACAACTTCGGAAATATTCTCATCTTTTATGATTTGGTAAATTTGCTTTGGGTGATATTCTCGTAACCCTTTAAACTTCACTTTTTCACTTTTATTGATCTCACAATTAATGAAGCCCACTATTTTATAATTAGGATCGGCATCATTAAACGTTTTTAAAATTGTGGTAATATTTGAGGTTTCGCCTACCAATAAGGCCTTTTTATAAAACCTAGGGGAAGTAACAAAGTTTATGTAAGCAAAGCGCCAAATAAGCAATGCCCCCAGGATAGAAACAAAAAAATACAGTATTTGTAATCTGTTTTCTGGTAATACTGGCGTTAAAAAAGGGGTTAACAAATAGAATAATACTGTAGTAGATGTGGTAAGCAATACATTTACCCAAACTTTTTCAAACTTACTGGAATTCTGCAAATCGTACAATTCGAAAATAGAACCAAAGACTGCAATATATAATACCAAAACGAGTATCCATGTCCAATTTTCTTTAGTGACTGAAAAGTAATCAAACTCAAAAAAATTACCTACAAGATATAGTAATGACAGTACCACAACAACATCAAAAATCCGCAATAAGATTTTACGTTCTGAAATATTAAAATGTATACTATTCTTAGGCATTGGACGGGAGAGGCTTAATAGCCTTCCAAATATAACAAGTAATTTTATATAATGTTAAGAAAGAATAGAAATCCATTGGTTTTTTACAACCTTCCAATCAAACTGTTCCACTTTTTCTCTTGCATTAATTGTGATTTGTTCAACTAGAGAGGCATCATTTTTCAATCTTAAAATAGCAGCCATAAATGCCTCAACATCGTCAGGTTTTACTAAAATTCCATCAATATAGTCTTTAATCAAAAAGGGCAATCCACCTACATTTGTTGATACTACTGGCAAACCTAAAGCCATGGCTTCAACTATGCTAATGGGCATATTATCAATGTTAGAGGTATTTATGAAAATATTAAAACTTTCTGCTTTTTTATGCCATTCTTCTTTTGATAATTTTCCGGTAAACTCCACATCCAGATTCAAACTGTCTGCATATGCCTTTACTGTTTTAAGGCTTCCATCATTATCAGGCCCTATCATACATAAACTAGCGTTTATATCATCATCTTTAAGTAGTTTTAGGATTTTAACCGCTAATTTAGGGTTGTACAAATTTGAGAACGAACGCACCCATAGTAAATGAATGTCGTTCAATTTGCGTTCCTTAAAACCATAATTTTGTAGTTCAATTGTATTGGGGATATGACTAATATTCTTATACCCTGCTTTTTCGAAAAAGGACAATAAATACCTTGAGGGCGCAATATTAACATGTGCATTTTTAAAAATTTGTGATGAAAACTTTGGAGATCTCTTTAATCGATTTGGCAAGTTACCACCGTGAAGAATAGGAACATATTTCAACTTAAAATACTTGCACAATCTACTGCATAAATAGGCGTAGTAGAAATTATAAGTACTATAGGTATCAATCAGTACATAATCGATAGATTTTCTATAATTGATGATATGATATAGCATATCCAACAATCGCAAAAACTTATTCTTTTTACTTGAAGCTATTGTAACATTAAAACCCTCAGAACGCAATAAAACACTCAACGTATCTATGGTTGTAGCTGTTTTATTTTTGTTTGATAGCTGATTGCCTATGTAAAGAATGTTCTTCAATTGAAACTAGAGCTTATATAGTTTTAATTTTCCTTCCGTATGGATTAGTTCACATTGTTCAATCTTATTGGGTGTTACATAATAATCTGTCCCAAATAATTTGAGATAATTTATGACCTCATCCATGGTTTTAAAATTATTGATTTTTTGCAGACGTTCTTGCCACTCCATAAAACGTTTTGGGTTACCTTCAATAAGCATTGAAGTTCCTTTTCCATCAAAAATTATAGATCTTTTGGTGGCACCTCTTAATATGTAGCTACCACAGATAACGTCATCAATATTAGTGTTTTCAGCAATAAATTTTGCCATTTTATCTATTGCTAATTCCTTATCTTTCTCTGTAGTAAATGCACTTAGGTTATGAGGTAAAATTGATTTTGAAATGTCATCACCAAAAAAAGGTATTGATGTAAATGCATCACTTTCACTAAATACTAATAAGCACATATATAATGCAAAAACTACGGGTAACACTTTTTGAGGTACTGCTTTAGAAAATAGATAGTCTAACACATACGCTAAAGCAAAAAAACCAGGAATAATAGCAACTTTTTGCATGCGTATTAATTGAAAAGACATTCTTAAATTCATATCAAACGTGCTATTGATAGCTCGCTCTACGGGAATACTTAAACTAGGAATTACAACGAGTAAAATGGTCAACATCAACAGTATTTTAGGCTTTCTAATATCTGATTTTGTCTTGACTGCAATAATCAAAAAGCATATTAATGGTACAATGAAAAATAAGCTTTTAAAACTAAGCCATTGCTTTAAGAACAAAATAGGATTCCTGAAATACTCTGGGATTCTAATAATAAATGCTTCATTAAAAGCATTCAAATCATAGGTTACTTCAGCTGATGTTTTTCCAAAATAGGTAAGAACAAATGGCAAAACTCCTAAACATAGTGCTGTAATTAAAAGCAGTAATTTTGAAAATGAGAAGACGCCTCTATAATCTGAATAATATTTTAATAAAAGCCCTACAAACAATATAAAAGCTAAAACGCCTCCAAGACCTGTAATAGGATGAAAATTAAAGATTAATCCAATGGCAAAACTTGCCAAAACTAAATTCTGAAACTTTTTTGAAATTAATAAATAAGGTATGGGTAGTAATGTAATGTAGACAGTTCTGGGCATGATAGTCCACAAATCTGAAATACCCCAAATTTCTAGTCCTGGCAACCACACAACTCCTCTAATCATAACAGATACCAGAAGAGCCGCCCAATAATTGTTAACAAATTTATACAATAAAAAAAACCAAAGAATGCCAAAAAGCAAATGACAAATAAAACCTAAAACGTTTATAGCTTGTACATAGTTATTGTTTGTGAATTTTGCAATAAACCTAAGTGTTTGAACATAAAACGGAGTGTAGTACTTCACATTATTAATATCGTTTACATACAAGTCATTTTTAAAAAGCTCTGGATTATCAAACTTTTGGGCTACCGGAATAATATTTTGAATATCAGAAGACAACTCGCTATAGTTTGCGTTCAAATTGTCTAAATAATAAGCAACTGCTATGGTTAAATTTAAACCAATTACCAGAGCTATTTTTTGCTTATTTAGCGTTTTCATTTTGCAGATTTAGGAGCTTTTATGATATCATAATGTATGGCCTGAAGCAATAATTGAAATCCTAAAATTATGGTAAGCGTTACTAGCATTATGGTTCCTGTTGGTGCGAAGATATCTTTTGAACTATAAAACCACCATGTATAAATCCCGTAAATGAATCCAAATAAAAATAACGGTATTCCTAGAAGCAAATACACTGATGACATGTTAAAATCATAAACAAAATAAGTTTTCACGATACGTTTCACGAATGTTTTAAAAAGCCTTGGTAAAAATACAAAAGGCATTTTCCAAACGCTCATATTAGAGGTTTCATCTGCATAAATAGCAGGCATGGGAACATCACTTATTCTAGCCTCTTGAAAATATAATTCAGCAATTAAAGATGTTTCGAAGTAATAACGATTTGAAATATTCTTGAAGTTTAAATTCTTGAGGGTTTTAACTTCAACAGCAAAGAAACCGTTGGTTGGGTCAAAATTATTCCAATATCCGGTGGCTGCTTTCACTAAAAATGACAATAGCAGATTCCCTATTTTCCTGGTAAATGGCATACTATGTAATGCCTTAAAATCCCTGAACCTATTTCCTTTGGCATACTCAGATTTTTCATCAATTAACGGCTGCACTAAATCCTTTATGTAGCTGGTATCCATTTGGTCATCTGCATCAACTTTTACAATTATATCCATCTTATCGGCAATAGCCTTTTTAAAACCTTCTTTTGTAGCACCTCCAACACCTAAATTGGTTTCATTTTTAATAATAACAACTTTATTGTTTTCATTCAAAATATTAGGTATCGGCTCATTACCGCAATCATCTACTATATAAATAGTGCTTATAAAGTCTGGCAACTTATTAACCACATTTTGTATATGTTGGGCGGCATTGTAGTAAGGTATAACTACGGCTATTTTACTTTTTTCTAGCATTCAAAAAATAATAACGTGGTGCTATCAACATCACTGTGATTAACAAAAAGTATCCTAAAATAGTAAATAACGAACGGTAAATATATAAATGTTCGCCAAAAAACAAGGTTACCAACATGGCAACTATTAAGCCATTTAAAACTGATTTTAATGACTTTGCTCTTCCAAATTTAAGGAACAAATAATTACTTATCCACTTAAAATAAAAGAATAGGCCTACCAAACCTACTTCGTTAATTAGACTTAAATAAATATTATGAGCTGAAAATTGTATGAGTAGTCTATTGTTTAATCCGATGCCTAAAGGTATGATTAATGGATTCTCTAAAAGATAATACAAATAACGTATAGATAACTGTTTTCGTCCTGAGCCTAAATCCTCATAAAGCTCCCCTACATCCAAGTTTTGACCTGTAAGTAAACGCGGGTCGCTCACTTTATTAACCACCCTGTTTTCTATTGTAGTAGTAATGGTTTCAATAAGTTCTAAATTTAGGAAGAATGCTACTATTACTCCCAAAGAAATGATTAACGATAGTCCAAAAAACTTCCTTGTTCTTAACACAAATAAATAGCAAATAAAAACTATGAGAGCTAAATATGTTGTTCTTGAACCTGAAACCCCAATTGTAGCAAATGAAATTAGCAAAGCACTAATATTTAATATTTTATTGATTTTTAATTGAGGTTGTAATAAAAGACCTGTGGCAAATACGAATGAGAATAACATATTCATACCAAGGTTTATTTTATTGGGACCCAATGCGCCAGATAAAAAACCTCCATAGGACATTTTATAAACGTCATTCCATAAAAATGGTACAAGACCTGCATGTTGAGCAAAAACTAAGAGCCCTTCGGCAATCGCCAATATAAGCACTAAGCTCGCCGCAGTTTTATAATTAGAGCGTTTTCGTAAATACATCGCCATAAGTATAGCTGTATAAAAAAACACTATAAGGTGGTAGTAATACAGACAGGTTTGAACAAACCACAAAGGTCTCGCCTTATATAGGCTAAATATTAAGTTGAATATTAAACTAAATCCAGCCCATAAAATGAAGGTATGCATGTATTTAAAATAAGACTTAGATTTAATATAAACCCTAAATAGCTTGAGATTATTAAATACAATAAACAATATTACCAAACCTGTAATATCATAGAGTCTAAGCTCGTTTTCGCCTATGGCACTATACTTTAAAGCAGGCAGATTATAGAAATATGAAATGACCATTAACGCAAGAGCTATTTTAACGTAAACCGATTTAAATAGAAGCTCTATTCGCTTATTAATATATTCTGATTTGGTCATCAATTCTTAAATAGATTGATAGGTATCTATTACTTTTTTAATAATAGTTTGATTTGAAAAATCCTTTAATACCTTTAATTTCAAATGTTCTCCTGCCAATTTAGCTTTTTCAGGGTTATTAATATATAATTCAATCGCATTTTTTAATTCAAAACTATTTTGTGGCTCTACCAACTGCCCTTCCCTATTGTTTGATATTACCAAGCTACAATCACCAACATCTGTAGCAACTACCGGTAATCCAACAAGTCCATATTCTAATAAAGCGATTGGCAAACCTTCTGATTTTGAAGATAAAACGCCAATTTCACACTGTTTTAGGGTCGCTGACACATCGGGACATGAACCATAAAGAAACACTTTATTCTTAAGTTCTTGGTTTTCAATATGCGCCTTTATAGTTTCAGAATAATCATCTTCAAAATCTTTGCCTATCAAATGTAAACTCCAATCCTTAAAACCCTTATTTATTTCCTTAAATGCCTTCAAAAGCGTTAAATGGTCCTTTTGAGGTCTAAGGTTTGCCAAACATAAAATGCGTTTACCTGAAACACCTTTTAATTCTGTTACTAGGGTTTCAGAATCATCTAGTTCCGCAAAATTTGGTAAATATGCTATGGATTTTGTTTTCAAATTATGCTCTGACCACGCTTTTAATTTAGAATTCACGCAAAAAATATGATCAAAATATTTTGAACAAAGCTTTAAAACGGTTTTTGGTCTTGAATCCAAAAACTCACTTTGTCCGTAATGGTCATGCCAAATAACCTTCAATTTAGGACGTGAAATTTTTGCTACAGTGGCAATAAAAAATGAAGTGGCATGGGCATGAACGTGTGTTATACCGTTATTTCTTATAAATTTATTTAGCCTTTTGATTGCTTTTAAATCTAATGTAGATTTCCTTTTTAAAAAAAGATATCCTACCTCTATGCTCAAACTTTGCCTTAATGGGCCTTCTTTTCTTGTTGTGCATAAAAATGACGCATCAACAGCACCAACTAGTGCATTGGCGAAATTTACTGCAATACGCTCCGCTCCACCAGCCTCCATAGTATCAATAAGTTGCAGTATTCTCATTAGGTTATAATTAGTTTTTTTATCTCTTCTTCAAAAGCCTCCAAAGTATACTTTTGCGACCATACCGCAGCAGATTTAGACATTTTTAACAATACATCTTGTTGCCTTAAATGATTTTCTATGGCACTTACAGCTTCATTCAATTTACTAGAAATTAAAATACCTCTCTTACCATAATCCAACATAAAAGGTACACATGAAATGGAAGTAGCGATTGGTATAACGCCAAAAAACATAGCCTCTGCAATGGCCTTTGGCCAACCCTCAGATTTTGAAGCCAAAATGCTAAAATGAGCTGTTTGCAGTACCTGTTTGATGACTTCATTTTTTTGATTGCCATGAAATACTACACTTTTATCTAGATGATTTGCATTGCAATATTCTATCAATTCCTGTTTCAAAACACCTTCTCCGTATAAATCTAGGGTAACTTTACAGTTCTTTTTTACCAACTGTTCCACTATATGAATTGCTAGTAGAGGTCTCTTTCCTTCTACAAGACTACCCACAAACACAAATTTAATTTCACCTGAATAATTTCTATTTTTTGGTTCAATTTTGTCGGTTTCGCTATATGTAGCTGTAAAAAAAGGTTTTATGTTTTTTGATTGGTTTTGCCATTTGCCATACACAATAGCCGTCATATTTTTTATAAAACCTGTACTTGATAATATTCGCTTTTGGAATCTGTAACTCAAGGGTTGGGAAGCCTTTGGGTCCCAATTACCCGCATACTTAGCGGTTTTAACTTTTTTGGGAAAGCAAATTTGCACCAAGCATCCCAATAAGCCAATATTACCAGGACATCGTAGATGGATATGATCTGCTCTTTTGCAAGCTTTATACAATTTCAAAAAAATTAAAGGCAAAGAAAGTAATGACAGAAGACTTCTCCCTAAGGTTATAAATGCTATTGACGGTATTTTAGTGAATGTAATATCGTCGTGTTTGTAAGCCATGTCAATTACAGAAGGCGGCTCATTCGTTATTGGTGCAACAATTTCAACCTCATCAACGTACTTTAGCCATAAATTCATTTCTCTCACATAAGGCGCATACGCATACCATACCTTATTTTTAGGTTTATGCACGACATGAGTAATGATTAAAAAGCGCATTATCTGGATTTATTATTTTACACTATTTCCTGCATACACTATTATTTCTCCATCATCAAAAAACTCTGTTTTAAATGGATAATTCAGATGTTTGAAAAAACGTTCTACAGCAATATATGTTAACTTTTTATCGACCATATGATAACTAGCTATGGCAAAATTGGGTTTTAACTTTTCTATGGTTTTTACAGCGCCTTCCAATGCCTTTATTTCTGCTCCCTCAATATCCATTTTTATAAAATCTAATTTATTTAGGTTTTGAAGTTCTACAAAATCATCAATTGAAATACCTTGAATCGTAACTTGTTTTGATTTTTCATCTTCATAAAAGATAGAGGAACCTACATTTCCAGCCTCAAAAAATTGTAACGTTTCACTCTTATTCCAAAGTCCTTTTTTTACAACGTCTATGTTTTCAACCTCAGTGTTTAAATCTAAATTTTTCTTTAACAGCCCTGTATTGACCGAGTCTGGTTCAAATGAAAACACCTTTCCTCTTACTCCAACTTTTTGTGAATAAATGATGGACAACGCCCCCTCATTTGCTCCAGCATCAAAAACGACATTGTCTTTTTCAATTTTATAATATTTTTCATATTTATCAATGTCATGAACTAAAAAGTATAATGGCTTTTTTGTAATTGCATTCCACTTCCCTTCTTCAGAAGTATGATAATTGTCTAACTCTTTTGAAAACACATACTTCCTATTTTGAAAGTTGTAATATTTTAGTTTTGCAATTTCTATAAAAGATTTTGGCAAAAACTTATAAAAAAAACCCTTTACATTATTCATCGACATATGGTTTTGGTTTTGTGAAAACTAGTGTAAAAATACCATAAAGCCTTCCTAATGTTTCAAAAAGCGCCTGTCTTTTTTGCTTGGTACTAATTATATTTAAGCCTCTAATAAAGGTAAGCAAAAGAGACGTTGAAACCCATTTTAAAATTGTTTTAAAACTTGGATTAGAATACTTAACACGCCACACGTACCACCCATTCCTCACAACCATTTTGCCATACTTAAAGTATCTTGGACGACCTGAATTATCGTGATAATGCGCTAATTTTGCCTTTGTATTAATATATAGCTTTCCCAATTTAGAAATACGTAAAGAAAAATCTGTATCCTCATAAAGGCCATAACCTTCAAAATAAGCAGAGAATTTTAGTTTTTTAAACACTTTTACTCTATAGCTAGAAACACCTCCCATTATCTGCTCCACCTGATAAATTTTACCTGAAGGTGGCAAAAAACTAACCGAACGCCCATGTGCAAATGTAGGTAGATAACCTGGTGGGACATCTGGTTGTAAACCTAATTTCCTCCTTATTCTAAACCTTAAGGGTTCGTTGCGCATCCATCCATCATAATAGAATTTTGCTTTGTTATTTTTCTTATCTCTTGGCTTCCATAATACTTCATTGGTAATGTATCCACCAACGGCAAGCGCTTCAGGATAAGCATTATATGTCCCTATTAAATTCTTAAAATAATTAGGTTCTAAGATGACGTCATCATCTAAAAAGCAAATAATTTCGGAGGTTTTACTTCTTTGTTCTATACCAAAATTTCGCTGTTTTGTTAAACCTCTTACTGCATCATCTACCTTAAAATACTTTAAGAATTTATATTTACTCTCCAAATGAAGCGCTTTGGTTTCCTTGTTCTTTGATCCATCAATAATCAAAATTTCGTTTGGATAGAGCGTTTGTTTTTTTACCGAATCTAAGAGTGCAACCAACGCTCCTGGTCTCATATAAGTACATATTATTAGTGAAAACGGTAAACTCATTATTTTAACTCGGATTTAAAAAGCTCGTAAATCTCTAAAAAAAACGCTTCTTTATTTAAAGTATTTAACCACATATTTCTATTAGAAACTTGCATAGCTTCAAATTGATTGTCTGTTAAACTATTATGGAATTCTAAGATATGTTGTGATACAGGTTTTTTACTATTTTTATCTATTATCAAACAATGTTTGAACCAGTCGACTTTGTGATCTAATGGAAATCTACAATCAGTATTTATAACAACAGGGATGCGACCAACAGCTAAAGTTTCATAAAATCTCACTGAAAAATTCCCTACACCGCGCAAACAAAACGTATAGGCATTTTCATAAATATTCTCATAAAACACTTTAGAGGTTTCAGTTTGTGTTAATTTAGAATTTAAGCCTGCACGGTACTTATTTCTAAGAACAAATTGAGTATTTAAGTTCTTATTTTGTGCTATCTCTCTTAAATACTTGGCACGTTTAACACTTGATGGATAAAACGATTGTTTATCAGCAAGTTTATTTTTGAAAGTTCTCTCAAATTTAAATTTCAAGAAATTCATATACTCTTTTAAATACTTTAGTATTCCTGATTTGGCATGCCCTACAAACCCAATACTTGGTTTAGTTTGTTTTTTGAGTGGAGAAAAACCTTGTTTTAAAAATGAATTGTACGGATCGTTAATAAAAGCTGGCAGAATAAATGTTTTATTATTTAGCTTGCTATCAAAACCCCCTGACCTGAATGTATACATATTTGGAATATGGGTAGTAAAACCATAGTCTCCTGCAGTAAAAGTCCAAATAGTTTTATGATGCGCTCTTGCAATTGTGTTTAGTTCTGTAAATGCCTTTCTGGATGTACTGTAAAAAGTGCTATAATCAATAGGTAGCACTACAATATGAGCAGATTTTATATCATCGACAATTTTATAGCATTGCATTAAACTTTCATTTTCCTTGAAAACCAATTCAAATAATAACGGAAACAACTTGGATCTGTATTGTTCGGTTAAAAAGGATGTATCTGTAAAAAGCTTTAACATCAATCTAAGACTGGATTTTATGGCACCAATGCATACTCTGCTGCCATTGTTTATTATACTGTTTTATAAACTTGAAAGGACTTCTTATTTTGCCGCTTTTATAAAGACGTAAACCTAACAATAATTTATAACCCAGTATTTGCTGTTCAGTGAAATAATTTTGATACAATAATTGAATGGTAGGCGATGGTTTTGGCTGCACTTCGTCAGTCTCCCATAGTTGTTTCACTTTAGTTCTGTAACCGCCTATTGGTGCCTTTAAATGTGTAATTTTTATATCTGCAAAGTAAACTACATCATGACCTAGATGTCTCAATTGCATTCCAAAATCATTATCCTCTCCGTAATTAAATTCATATTTTAAATTGAATTTAACTTTGTCTAAAATACTAGATTTAACAATACTATTTCCTGCGCCAAAAATACTAGTTTGAGCCGTTTTTAAATACGTTTGTTGCTCATTTTGTTGCAAATAAACCGTAGTTCCTACAGTTACTCCATATTTTTCTATATTTTCAAAAATATCTTTGAGTAATGAAGGTTTAAATCTGTTATCATCGTCCCCCAGAAACGTCCACTCACTTTCTACAAGTGCCATCCCAACATTACGTGCATTACAAACACCTGTTTTATGTGTAAAGATGTGCTTTATTTTAAATGGCCAATCTTCATTTTTTATGTAGTCTAGTTCAGAAACCGAACCCATCACAGGATTTTGTTCTACAATAATTACAGTTTTAGGTACTAAAGCTTGATTTGACAAATCCTTTAAAACATCGTACAAATATTGTTTTCTACCAATGGTAGGGATTACAACATCTATTTCTCGGTTTTTAACAACAGTTTTGGTTGAATTAACGGCTATATTTTCTAAAGAAAAATTGGTGTTTAGTTGTTTGTAAATCAATGACTTTATAAGAGGTAATAATTTCAACTTTTTCTCATAAATCAAAAAACAAGCAAATAGAAAAAATACCCAAACCCATTTGTAATGTTGTTTTACAAATTTGAACAGTTGAAAAGACGAGGCTCTCTCGCCTTTATATTGTAAAAGCGCACCTTTCACTATAAGCTTGGGTTCAGAATAGCAAAACAAACCCTCCGCCATAGATCTTTTAGCCAACGAGTTTAAAAAATAGTCAAAATCCAAATTGAAATTTAAGTCGTCTTTTAAATTATGTATAACACTTGCATGCACTCCGCCTACAGAACTATGCATTAACCATGTGGGATAGCTAACAGTTTTATTGATTTTTAGAAAGAACGAACGTTCAATATATCCTATCTGTTTTGGCAAAGTAGTTATCTCAGAAGGATTGTATGAAGCCAAAACTCGATTATGATGGAAAATAGTAGGGAATTCAGATATATTTAAATCTTGTAAGTAGCTTTTATGGCACCAAACAATCAGCTCATCAGGACATTTTTCGGAAAGTATTTTCAGAGATTCAGTAACTGGTCGTTCTCCACATGAAACGTCAATAGGATGCAGGTTAGCATCTAATATTTCCGTAGTTACTTTATCTTGATGTACAATTATCATCATACCTCTAAACACTCAAAGTTTACATTTCCAATTATGGCAGCATATTTAGAAAAACTACTATTATACATTGGCTTTACCTTCAAAAAATACACTTTTTTACTTTTTGAAATCATAAAAAAATCTATCATTGTTTTTAAATGACCTTCAATACCTGAACGCATTTCGAAATTATCCATATGAAACGGGTTGCCTTCAATTGTATTAATCTCTACTTGCTGTTTTATGTGCTTGATAAAGTTAATACTATCAGAGAACAAATAAGCCTTTTGTTGCTCTTCTGCCTTTACTCTATTGATAATCTGCAATAGCACATCGCATAGCCTATTTTTTTCTTCTGCTGAAAGCTTTTTGCTTGTAGTATCTTTAAAATCCCCCATTAAACTTGTAAACCGAGAATGAAATGCTATAAAAGGTTCTGTTGAAATTGTATTGAGTTTTTCCTCCAGGAAATCACTTTTCTTAAATAATTGGTTGAAACCTTCTCGCCATTTTTTTTCTAAATCGTCTTGATTTAATTCAGGAAAAATACTTTTGGAGTAATCGATATTTGCATAAACGTAAAACTGACTCGCATTTGATTTCTTTATGACGGCCAATGGGTTTGCGTTAAAATTATTGATAAAATATAGACATCTAGTTTTGGTAGGATGCCATTTTACATTGCTTCTTTTAAACTTCCAATCTATAGCATTGGGTTGCAAAAAAACATCTAATTCGAATGGCGTATCAAACAAAATCTTGAAATCATACCCCAATGCCTTTGCTATTAAATAAAACGAGACAATTCCTTTTAATCTATCTACCAACCCGCCATGAGGAAACAATCCATCAAAGCAAACAACTATTTGCTTAGTTTTAATAGGCTTTAAACTAAAATGCTTTGAATAATATAAAAACAGCATAATCTGTTTCTTCTTTTTACTCAAAAATTGTTTTAGCCTTTTTAAAGTCATTTATGCTTTGCTTTCTGAAATTACTGCCTTATAAAAATTTATATTTTCGATTGCAATGTTCTTTATATCAAAAGTGGATTCTACTTTTTGTTTTGCGGACTTTCCAATGTTTAAACATAAGGATTTATCCTTAAAAAGATGCACGATTTGTTCAGCATAGACTTTTGTTTCAGTTGGATGAATTAGATAACCATTGATGCCATCGTCAATTATTTCATTTGCCCAACCAATATTTGTGTTTACCACAGGTTTTTGTAATGCCATACTTTCTACTGTTACCATACCAAAAGTTTCAGCAAAACTAGGAAACGCACAAACATGAGCGTTTTTAATATGATTTTTGATTTGGGAATATGGTATTTTCCTTAAATATCTGGTATTAGCTTTAGCTGCATCCGAAAACGCCTCTAGCATCAATTTATAAGTAGAATTAGAACCTGTTTTTATATCAAAACTATCACTTCCAATTAGCACTAGTTTAGCATCGGGTTCCTCTTCGATTACAGCATTAAAGATTTTCGCTAATTCTAAAACACCTTTCTTTCGAATAAGTGTACCAATATATAACAGTGTTTTTTCTTCGAAGCTATGTGGGTTTCCATTATTGAAATAATCAAGATCTACACCATTGGGAATTACTGATATTTTGCTTTCATTTAAAGAAAATAATGTAGCTGTTTGTTGCTTTGTGAAATTGGTTGGGGATATAAAAGCCACCGCTTTTTTTAATGCTACCTTTTCAAATACAAAATTCTTGAATTTTTGTTTTCTGTTTTCCAGCTTACAGAAATAAGCATCGGTACCATGAAATCTGATAACCAGTGGTATTTTAAATTTCATAAAAACAGTTATACCTGTCCAATCCGGTGCCTCAAGGATATCAATATTTTCTTTTGAAACAGTTGCGTTAATATAATTTTGAAGAAATTTTCGATAAAAATACCATGTACCAATTTTAAATTTTTTTTTGGGTACGATATGAAAAACAACACCATTCTCCTCAAAAACAGCTGATGTATTTTGATGATATACGAAAATGGTTACTTGAATCCCCTTCTCTACCAAAGCCTCCACTAAGTTTTTTACACTTGTACCAATTCCTGCACTCGAGGATACTTTTGGATGTGGATATTCTGGTGTTAAAAAGGCTATTTTCACTAAATATTGTATTTAATATGAAATTAAATGCTCTACCACTTTGGCTATATCAAGCTCATAAAACATAGGTAGACGTAATAATCTTTCTGAAAATTTATCACTATTTGGTAATGTTCTACCATCATGCTTATCCTTATAAAACTCACTACTGTGTAAACTTAAATAATGAAAAACCGATAGGATATCTTTTGTTTTTAAATGTTGAATAATTGCATCGCGCTGTTCTATTGTTTTACAAACCAAATAAAACATGTGAGCATTATTGGTTTCCCTTTTTGGTTCTGGCATTAATTGGATCTCATGTTTTTTAGCCCAGTCTCCTAAAGAATCATTATAAAAATGCCAAAGTTCCAATCTCCTTTTCTGAATAGTATCAATATTCTCAATTTGAGCCCAAAGAAAAGCTGCTATAATTTCAGAAGGTAAAAAAGAAGATCCGGTATCTACCCAACCATATTTGTTGACTTCTCCTCTAAAAAACTCTGCTCTATTTGTTCCTTTTTCCCAAATAATTTCGGCACGATTTACAAATCGATCATCATTAATTGCCAATAATCCGCCTTCTCCCGAAATTATATTTTTTGTTTCATGAAATGAAAAGGTCGCCATATGCCCAATAGACCCTAAATATTTACCATTAAATTTTGAACCAATAGCTTGGGCAGCATCTTCAATTACCAATAAATTGTATGTATTAGCAATAGCCATAATAGTGTTCATTTTACAGGATACACCAGCATAATGCACTACCACTATTGCTTTAGTTTTATCGTTTATAAGCCCTTCAAGCTTTGTTTCATCAATATTGGGATTATCAGCTTTAGAATCAGCAAAAACTATTTTTGCACCTTGCCTAACAAAAGCCAATGCCGAGGACACGAAGGTATAACTTGGAACAATAACTTCATCTCCTGGGCTTATATTAGCCAATATTGCACACATCTCTAAAGCATCTGTGCATGAGGTAGTAAGTAGTGCTTTTTTAAACCCAAAATTGTTCTCAAAAAAGGTTTGACATCTTTTTGTATAATATCCATTTCCTGAAATCATACCGCGCTCAACAGCATCCTTTATATACGTGGTTTCTTTTCCAGTAAAATATGGTTTATTAAACGGTATTTTCATTCAAATCTATTTCTAAATACTTTTAAAGGAAAGATACTTTTATTGGTACTATTGTAACTTGCCTCTTCTATTAGCAATAGCCCCTTTTCACAAACAACTACAGGTTTACCTTCCTTCAAGAAAATTGTTTTACCAACGTCTCTATTTTCTATTTCAACATCCTGTATTTCTTTAACTTTTTTTACTGTTATACTTTCATTCTTTAAAGTAGTTTGTGCGCCTTTATATGGGTAACCTGTAGCATTTACAAATCTTTCAATATAAGAAGCCTCTTTTTTCCAATCTATCTTATAGTCTTGCTCATCAAGCCATAAACTATAAGACGCTTTACTTTCATCTTGAGCTGTAGCTTCTAAACTACTATTCTCTTTTATTTCTTTGAAAATATCTAAAACAATTCGCTGATATAAAGTACTTATCTTTGATATAGCATCAGCTATTGTTATAGGATACTGTACCTCAATTTTTTCATTGCATATTATATCTCCGGTATCATATGCTTCTGAAGCGAATAAAGCAGTTACACCTATATATTGTTCACCATTTTTCAAAGCATTTACCAAAGGAGCGAAACCTCTATATTTTGGTAAAATAGAATCGTGTAAAACAATTAACTTTTTATTATCTGGCAAATCTATTAACCACCTCCATGAAACGGCAATATTATATGCTGATTTTACAGTAAAATTTTCTGTTCTATAATAAAAGGTTAGCTTTTCTTTTTTGCAAAGCTCTACAATTTCTTCACTATAATCATTAATTACATTTTTGTCTGTTCCTACTATTACAGCGTCAATATCTTTTAAATAAGCGTTTTCGATCAAACAATTTAAAACAGCTAAACCTTTTTTTGACATTAAAAACAGTGTAATTCCCATTATTCTATGTTTATCGTTTTATCAATAATATAAACTGGTCTATTTTTAGTTTGATTAAAAATCTTACCTACATAAATACCCGTTACCCCAATGATGGTGATGATAACACCTGATAAAAACCATATAGAAACAATTAACGAACTATAACCTAAAACTTCAATATTTCCTTGAAAATACTGATAGATGGTATAAATTCCTGAGACGAATGATAGCAAGGAAATTAACATTCCAAATTTCACAAATATTTTTAAGGGTTTATTAGAAAACGAAATAATTGTATTAAATGCCAATGATACTAATGCTGAAACGGAATAAGAAGACTTACCATCCTCTCTTCTGCCATGCTCTACCTCAATGGCAGTGGTATCATACCCAACAAACTTTACAAAAAGCGGAAAATACTTTATATAATCGTTCACTTCTAAGATAGAAGCTATAACTTTTTGTTTATAAATACCAAAATTAGCCACAGTATTATCGTAATTAGTATCTGTAAAAAAACTATATATCTTGGCATAGACTTTTGAAGTTAATCTTTTGAAAAAACCATCTTTTCTATCTTTTCTTTGGGCTAACACAACATCAAATCCTTCCTGTGCTTTATTATACAGTTTCTCTACTTCTTTTGGTTGATCCTGTAAATCGCAATCCATAACCACAACCCAATTCCCTTGTGCTAGAGACAATCCCGCCATAATTGCTGGGTGTTGTCCAAAGTTTTTACTTAACCTAATACTTTTAACTTCGGTATGTTTTGTTGACAAGGATGTCATAACGCTCCAGCTATCATCAGGACTTCGGTCATCAACAAGAATAATCTCATAAGACTTACCCAACTTTACCATAACTTTTTGAATCGCTTCTACAAGTTCTTCAATTATGGTTTCAGCTCTATATACAGGACTGACAAATGATATTTCTGGCTGATTATGATTCATTTATTGTCTTTCTAAGGTCATTTCAACACATTTTGGCTCGCCATTACTTGCATATCCTCCAGAAGGATTTTCTTCAATAAAGACTAAATTAAATAATGTACTGCATCTTTCAATGAAGTTATATACTTTTTCGTGATGCAAATGCATATCATGAAACTCAAAAACCAATGCTGAAAACCTATTTAAGTTTTCTATTATTTCATCTAAAAAGTCGTATTCCCCTCCTTCAATATCTAGTTTTAATAAAACTTTGCTATCTCTATTAATTTTAGGTTCTATTAGTTTGAATATCCGCTCTGGCTTCTTTAACCATAGTTTTAAATGGCTGCAACGTTTCTGCTTAATAAGATAGTTAAAAATGAGCGTGTTAAACAAATATCTTGTTTTATCTAGCTTTTTAAAAAACAGTCGAGCTAAGCCTTTAGATATCAACTTTATACCAGAAACAGTAGGGTCTACCATAACAATGTCAATCTCTTTGTTAAACCGAAATATGTCATATTCAAATTCAACATTATATGAAATACCACCACTAAACAGAATATCCGAAGCCTTAATCGTCTTAGGATTTAAGTAATAACCACCATCGTCTATACTGCCAAACCTGAAAAGCGCATTGTCTTCAACTAAAAACTTGTCTTTTATATTTTTATAATAGTTATCCAACATTTATTTTAATATGGTATCTATTGATTTCCAAATGGTTTCAGAAGCTTTGGTTGGTGTTTTACCTACAATAACCTCGTACCACTTTTTCCCTTCTGCTACATTTGATAGTTCGCCATCAAGAATGTTTTTAACCAAACCTTCAAGATCCTTTTTATCAGTACAAAATACTGCAGCTTTATCACTAGGCATACTTCTAAAATGCACGTATTTGTAATTCTGACCAATATCACGAATGCCTTTTTTCAGTTGTGGTTGCTCGTAATTATAATAGATACAAGGTTTATCATGCGCCACAAAATCAAAAACTGTTGATGAACACACATTGGTTACAAATTCACTATGCTCACAAACATTATACAGCATCTTAAAATCCTCTTTAGCCGGCAATATTTCGTTCCAATGTTCTCCTACCTGTTTCCAAATGGGGTCTACAACTTCAATAATATCTTTATTTGCTTCAATTACAGCATTATACCTTGAGGTAAAATCAACAGGACACTTTCTATAAATTATGCCCAAGTTATACCCTTTTGAATTTAAACTTCTAACGGTATTTGCTAAATCTTCAAGATAATACTGATCCAAAGGCGAGGTGGTTTCATCATCACCTGAATAACAAATATATTTTTTATTTATGTCTAAATTATAGGCTTCAAAGAATTCTGTTCTGCTCAATTTTAAACTTTTATCGTAATGCGGCTCAAATTGGGGGGTACCAGTCACAAAAATTTGCTCGTCCTTTACAAATGGATAATACTGCAAGACTTCGCGCTTCATGTGTTCGCTCCACACGCAATAATAATCGGTCTCAACAACTTGCATCGCCTTTGGCACATTATCCCAAGAATATACAAAAGCCACTGTTGGAATTCCTAAATCCTTCGCAGCCAATAAGGCACTAATAGATTGTGTAGCGCGTTGAGTTGTACAAAAAATTAAATCTGGCTTATGCTCTTCTAGTTGTGCCTTACAATAAGCATACTTGGGATTTTTACGTTCAAGATTATTTATTTTTTTTCTTATGTTTTCTATACCTTTTTCTGAACTGTAGAACCCTATTAAAAGTTTAGTATATAGCGTTTTAAAACTATTTTTGAAACCCTTGTAATTAAAAGGAAACTTGTAGGTAGGATACACATCATCCTTGAACTTGCTTTTTGACACATTTAGTTCACATCTTTTTCTAGCCCTTGAATATATAGGTGTTAAAGGATGTAACTGATGATTTTCAATCTTTACTTCGTTGAATCCTAAATTGTCTTTTAGCGAGAATACTGTATTATTCCAATAGGTAATATCAAAACCCATCTTTTCACCAATATCCTTAAAATTGGTAAAGGCAAAATTTCTTAATCCAACACCATCAGGAAAAAAAACAAAGACCTTTTTTTTCATAAACCTTTCAAATTAGCCTTTTTGGTTTTTTAACTTATCGCGCTGAATTTGTTCTATTGGTAAAATATCTTGACGCTTAAAACTCAAAGCTTTATGAACTGCCCTTAAATCCCGTGATAACTTTCTAAGCCCCATAGGCTCTAAAGAAGCAGCATGATCTGTTCCCTTCCACGTTCTATCCAAAGTATAATGACGCTCTATAATATTGGCTCCTAAAGTATATGCAGCAACATCCACTGCAATGCCTAAATGATGCCCCGAAAAGCCAATATGCTTTACATCGCTACCGTATTTGTCAATAAGCAAATTAATATCTAATAAACAAACATCTTCAAACGGTACAGGATATCCTGATGTGCAATTGTACAATACCAAATCCTGATTTCTTTTATGATTTTTGAAAAACGACACTAAATCATCAATCTCCAATTTGGTTGTCATACCCGTTGAAATATGTATCTCACCTTTATAATTTTCGCAAAGCCATTCTAACAATTTTACATTGTTATTGCAAGCTGATGGGATTTTTATGAATTTAAGATTTAAAGATGCTATTTCTTTTGCAGATGTTACATCCCAAACAGATGTAGAATAGTCAATACCAATATCTTCACAAAATGCTTTTAAATCCTTGTGTTGCTCTAAATTGAATTCTAAAAACTCTCTATGTGCACCATACGTTTTTCCATAAGAGTTTGCGGGGTTAGGGTGCGGTTGATGATACTGCGCTTCAGTTAATAATTCTTTATTATTCCGCTTTTGAAATTTTACAGCATCTGCATCACAAAATATTTTAGCCACTTTTATCAGCTCCTTGGCTATTTCCATATCTCCTTTGTGATTACAACCAATCTCTGCTATAACATAAGGGGGTTTGTAGGTATTCATAGAGTTTATAACTAAAAACGTTTATTGTAGTTTTTAATGAATTGACACGCCTCTCGTATGGCACCTGATCCTGAGTTTTTAGACAGGACTATATCTGCCACTCGCTTTATTTCATCCATTGCATTATTTGGAGCAAAGGACCAACCAACACTACAAATATTGGTCATATCATTTACATCGTCACCGATGTAAGCCACATTGTTTAGCGAGAATTTTTGACTTACAGCCAATGATTGCAGTAAGGTAAATTTATCCTTTACACCTAAAAACACTTTAGGAATTTGAAGTTTCTGCATACGTTTTGCTACTAATTCAGACTGCTCACTTGTCATCACCATAACCTCAACACCAAATTGTCTTAAAATTTCAAGTCCCATACCATCGCGCATATCAAACCTCTTAGTGTGCTCACCTTCTTTGGTATAAGAAATTGTGCCATCAGTAAATACACCATCTACGTCCAACACAAAGTGTGTTATTTTTTCAGGACGTTTTGTGTGCTTTTGCCTTTCAATTAATAAATTCTCAACTACGGTCCAGTCCTGTTCAGAATCAATTTCATGAAGACTTTCCTCTGGCATTTTTACCACTGCTATATCACCTCCCAGTCGGTTTTTATGTTTTTGAAGCACCTGTTTCTTACAGCAATACACAGCACCATTTTCTATCGATAAACCTTCAAAATCTTGTCTTCTAGGACGTTTCTCGTAGTTGTAGTTTACTGGTGTACCATCTTCATTCCAAACAAATCTATGTGTTTTTACTACGGTTAATGCTGAATCTTTACCATTGTCTATTTCATTTAAACAATTCTCAATATCCATTGCTTTTGTAAAGGGAGACGTGGCTTGTAATAGGCAAAATACATCAAAATCAAAATCTGTTTTCTCTGCAAATTCCAACATGGCACTTTCTGTTGAAGCCGAATCGGTTGCTGAAATATCAGAGCGTTTTAAAGCCTTTACTTTATCGGTGTAATGATATTCCTTTTCAATAAAACTGATGATAGAATCGTCATCGGTGTATACATAAACAGTATCTAGGCTAGATAAAATAGCTTCTCCCAAAACCCATGTAAAAAGTGGTCTTCCCACCATTTTACGCTTGTTTTTTCCAAGAATTCCTTTAGAATTTTTTCTTAAAGGGATAAAACCGATTTTTTTCATAGAGGCAAATCATTGAATCTTCTGTAATTATCGCTAAAATACACTTTTTTTAGGATGAAAGTAATGTTTTTATGGATAAAAGGCCACCTACTCGACCTTTTCAAGGCTGATATCAGAATACTTTATACATATTTTAATTACTTTTGAAGAAATGTTTGGTAATGCGTAAAGCACTTGAAACATCTTTTTGGAACTCAAGAAGATTACTTGATATATCCTTTATTTCTACAATAATTTACTTTGTACTTAGGACCGAAACGTTCATGAGATTGCAAATACCTTATGGAGATGAACAAAGCTTTTTAAAAGCGTTTAGTAATATACAAGTAAATGGTTTTTTTTCAGAATGGATGAATGGTGGATTATCACCTTCGTTCTATATACTATCATATCCTTTCGCTATATTATTTGAAAATCCTTTAATTGGTTTTAGGGTGTTTTCATTGAGCTCCACTATCATAACTCTTTTGTTACTTTACAACTTTGCCAAACACAAACTAAAACTAGAGGGGGTCTTTTTTTATTCCAGTATAATACTAACCATCAACTTTTTAGCCTACAGAATATTTTGGCAAGGTATAAATGACGACTTTTTACATTTGTTGGTAATATATTCTATTGTGCTACTTTATGATAGCTGTAAAAAGAAAAACAACAAGAATATATTGCTTTTAGGCGTAATCATTGGTTTGATAATAGGCACAAGAATTTCGGCTTTTATCATAATTCCAGGTTATATTTTTTTCTTTTTGAAAGATTTTAAAACAGGTTTTAAAGTTGGTATAACAGCATTAATTATTGGCTTTTGTTTGCATGCGCCATCCTTAATTTCAAATAAAACACTTTCATCCATTAATAAAGACCCGGAGAACGGGCTTACATGGGCTCAATTAAATTACGTATCTCAAATCTATATCTACGAAGAAAAAATACCCGAACACAGTCGAATAAGTTGGGAGGAACTGCAAGACTACATAGACAAAAATGGAAGCGAACATTTGCCAAAAACATTTATTGAAAGCGTTACTTTTAATTGGGGTTTCAGCATTCGCGAGTTTTTTAATGAATTATGGTTTACGCTTCACAGTATATTTTTTAGATTCTTTGGGCTGGGGCTTTTTGTGATACTCGCTTTTAGTTTTTATATGTTGAAAAGTAGAAAGGCTTTGAACGACAATCTTAAGTTTTCAAAATCGTTTTTCTTGTTTTTTTGGAGCTATACTTTTTTATTATGCTTTGTGGTATTAACTAGTTTGGAAATACGCTGGTACACTTCATTTGTGTTTTTGGGCATCTTGTTTTTTCATAAACTGCTTGAAGATTTTAAATGGAATACCCTTAAAATTAAGCCAGAATTAATATTTAACATCAATTTGCTACTCCTTTTGTTATATCAGGCAAAATTCATTTTTACAGATAGTAATTTGTTATCTGATATTTTAAGAAAAATAGCTCCTAATATTTTTTAACTAGTCTAGCGAGGATAAATAGTTATTCAATTCTGAAGTAAAGAGCTTCGCACCGGTAATGTTCAAATGAGCGTTGTCGTAATAGTTAAGTTTATCAAGATATGCTTCAAGCGATGTATCATAAACAAACATTTTAGCAACATTTTTATCAATAAGTTGCTCAAATCGTTCAATAAAAACTGAGTTATGTGTTCTGAAACTTGGAGGAAATACACAAATGAGTTCAATTTCATGTTCTTTACACATATCCTGAATATCTTTAAAGGCCTTAACCTTAAGCAGATCTTCTATGTCTTTTTGATAGTTGCTTTTTGTTTTTTCAATAGTTGAAGGATATTTTTCAAGATCCAATAAAGGTTGTGACCCAAAACTGTCTAGTGGATTACTATCATTATTAGATACTTTTTTGAAGCTTAACATATCCTTATTCAATCTTCCTAGATATAAAAACTTGCTGTAATATGGTTGATTATCTTTTTCTATCAATGCGTCGTTAATAAAGTTATACTCTGATAATGGTTTTAAAATATCATACCTAAAAGATAAAGCGGCTTCTTTAAAGTAAAACGGGTTATCAACAACCAGAAGTATTTTTTCAGGTGCCTTATTAAATTTCAATAGCGTCTCTAATAAAAACTTATGAAATATAATATCAGACCCGTGATAGGACAAATTGTATGTTTCTAAATCCTGAGCTTTTTGAATATCTCCAGCCAAAATATTTCCTGCTCCGATAGAAGAGCCAAAAATGATAATATCCTTATTCATTTGCCCCTCTAAAACATATTCTAAACGTTTATCGTACTGATTATTTTTAGCGCAATTCAACAAAAAGAGACTCGCTTTTTCAACTAAGAAAAACAACAAACCAAATAGAAGAATACGTTTTAAAAATAGCTTCATCTAAAATTGAAAATAAATAAACTCTTGTGAAGTTTCGTTACTGAACATTAAAACTAAGGCAATTAAAATCATGTAAAAACTCCATCTTAGCACCCTATTTTTTTTCAGGAACATTGCTTCAATAGCATATTGCTGTGCTCTACCCATCCATTCAATAATCATGAAAACAACAATAAGAATGATGACATCCTTCGGTCTTATTGTTGGCAATGTAAATAGAGTCTCAGAAAATATTTCGCTAAGGTAGCTTATGGCATGATCCATATTATCGGCTCTAAAAAACACCCAAGCTAAAACTGTAAGTAAAAAAGTAAGTAGCATACTTACGCTTTCCTTTAAGTTTGGCAAAACACTATTCTGAGCTACGGTATTTAGATGCTTTCTATTGCGCTTACCAAGCATCAATGGTAAAAAGTAAAGGGCGTTTAAACATCCCCAAGCTATAAATGTCCAGTTTGCACCATGCCAAAAACCGCTTACAATAAAAATTACGAAAGTATTCCTAACCTTGCTCCAACTACTACCTCTACTTCCGCCAAGTGGGATGTATAAGTAATCCCTAAACCAAGTAGATAAAGATATATGCCACCGTCTCCAAAATTCAGCAATGTCTCTTGAAAAATATGGAAAGGCAAAATTCTGTTTTAAATTAAAACCGAATAATCTCGCTGTGCCTATAGCTATATCAGAATAGCCAGAGAAATCACCATAGATTTGAAACGTAAAAAACAATGCTCCCAAAAACAATGTACTCCCAGAATATTCAAAGGAACTATTAAAAATTTGGTTGGCATATTCCGCGCAGCTATCAGCAATTACAACCTTTTTGAACAAACCCCAAAGTATCTGCTTACAGCCATCTACAGCTTCGGAGTAATCAAAATGTCTCTTTTTGTAAAACTGAGGCAATAAATTTGTAGCACGCTCAATAGGACCTGCAACTAGTTGTGGAAAAAAGCTAACAAAGGCCAAAAACGAGACGAAATCTTGGGTAGGCTCTAATTTTCGTTTGTACACATCAATGGTATAACTTAACGTTTGAAATGTATAGAAACTTATTCCAACAGGTAAAATAATATCAAGCGTATTGGGTTGAATGCTTTGACCTAAGAATGAAAATGCTGTTACAAAGTTGTCTACAAAAAAGTTATAGTATTTAAAAAAGCCTAAGAACCCGAGATTTACTAGAATGCTAGTCCATAATAAGGTTTTTCTCGTGGTAAGCTTTTCTTCTTTTTTTAACTTTAGTCCAATACCATAATCTACCAAAGAGCTAAAAACTATCAACGCTAAAAATCGGTAATCCCACCAGCCATAAAATATGTAGCTAGCCAAAACCAATACTATATTTTGCAGCTTTAAATTTCTATTGGCTACAAACCAATATAGCAGAAACACTATAGGCAGAAAAATAGCAAAATCTATGGAGTTGAACAGCATTTAAAGAACGTGTTTCTATTGTTTAAATTTGCGTTTTACTTTTCTAATGAATTTTTTAACATCCAGCGATTTTGGGTAATTATCATAATATGCATTACCGCCCTTGAGGTGGATTAATTCTTTTTTATCACATGAATTCGCACCTCTTTTTGATAGTATTGCATCAATTTGATTGGTAATAAATGGAAACATTTGGTAATGGTCTAAAACAAGTTCTCGAGCCTCTTTAATAGCTTCCAATTTATGCTCATAAGTTTTAGAATTCACTGTTTCCTTTAAAAACTGTTTGATATGCTTATCCTTTGGATCAATTTGGATTATAGCCTCTGCAGGAAAATAGTCTTCAATACGCTCACATCCAAAATATAAAGGCACATTGTAACTTAAAAAGCAATCGGCTATTTTCTCTGTCCAGTAATAATCATTGCGAAAGTTTTCATAGGCAATGGTATATTTTGAAGATTTCATCACATCCCACTTGCTATCTACTTCCTTAATGCCTCTTCCGAATAAATGTACAAAAGGCAAATCTGAAATAGATTCTAGAAAATCCATCCTTTTACTATGCTGAATAGATGTGCGCTGGTTGCTGGTGACCCAAACTATTTTGTCTTCTTTCTGTAAATCTTTAGGCTTTAATTGTTTAAAATAATCATAATCTTGGTCTAAATGCCAAGGTAGTGCCGGTTGCGCCAATACATATTTCCCTCCTTGGTTTATTTGATTATAAATTACGGATACCTTCTTATTTGCATATTGACGGTATTTTGAAATCTCATTTGCTGGCTCTAAACATAAGTGCAAGATATTATCAGGATTTACTTTTACCTTTACATCAGTTTTTGGATAGTCTAGAATCACCAAAAAATCGCACTCCTTTACATCTTCCTCGGTAAACGTAATATGTTTCCATTTAAAAGATTGCTTTGGAGTTTGTCGTTTTATATCAGGATAGGGATAGTATCTGCAAATTTTTACTAGCATTAACTTCTTTTTTATCAATATTTTAGACCTTGCGAGTTTAGTTTTTTTTGTATGGTTTCAGGTTTTACAGGTTTTCTGTGTTTTAAAACTTTTGGTAAACCTAAAATGGTTTTAAATATTGCCTTAAAATAATCCATAAAATATGTGGTGTCTTTCAAGGCATATTTAACAAAGTTATGCCAAAGTACTTTTGCTATTTTTTTTAATGGATTTTTATAATATACAATATAAAAATTGATACTATTTTTTAGTTGACGCTGAAACCTGTAATAATTTCTACCTCTCTTTTTTCTTAATTGAACATCCACTCTGTGGTTAACTTTTATTTCTGGTTGGTAAAAAATAGTGTACCCCAAATCTAAAACTTCTAGAGCTACCACTGATTCTTCTCCATAAATATCCATCCAATTGGGAAAACCTCTGGTGAGCTCATAGACACTTTTCTTTATACCAAACCCACAACCTACAAAATCGTTAGTGTAATAAGACTCCAACTGTTTTGAGTTCTCTAGTGCCACTGCATCAGATTTAAACAAACCTCTCACTTCTTGAAACGCAATAATCCCCAGATTAGCATCTTGTTCAAAACAATGAAAAACCGAATTAATAAAATCTGCACTTATAGGGTGGGCATCATCATCTAAACCGATAAAAACTTTGCCTTTTCCCTTCTTATACAATAAATTTCGTGCAGGAGATGCACTGATACTTTCTTGCGAAACCGTCCATTTTACCCAATCATAATCATCAATTATAGCTTCAGTTTCTGTACACCCATCAACAAACACTAAGACTTCATGTTGTGAGGTGTCAACAATAGCTTTTAGTTTATCTAGCGTAAATGCCAAATCTTTCGCCCTATGTTTTGTAACTATTAAAAAAGATACTTCCATTTAGCTTAAGCCTTATACTATCGTGTCTTTGTAAAGTTGAATTATTTTAGGCTGTAAGGTAGCACGTTTATAATTATTTTCAATAAATCTAACATTATAATCTTGTGCTTTTTGTCTTAGTTGCAAATCGCTTAAGGCATCTTCCATTAATTTCGAAATTGCTTTAAAATCCAAAGGGTTTTCAATTAAGAAACCATTAACTCCGTCCTCTATAACTTCGGCAGTAGCCCCTCCAGGATTAGATTGGATGGGAAATGCTCCCATAGCCATAGCTTCTAAAAGTGCATTAGGCATACCATCGGAAAGATTATTGCCTAAATGAATGATACTTTTCCCCATAAGCATTAATAATTCTTCATTTTTAAGTCTTTCATGCCTTGGATGGATAACATAAGATAGTTGATTAAAAACGTGAGAGGCTTTGATATAATTTTCTAGTTCTTTATCTGTACTATATACATGAAACTCAACATTCTTAATTAGCTCTAAATTCAGTAATTCTATGGCTTTTACAATTTGCAGAGCTTCACCAGCATCATACTGATACCCTTTAAAAAGGATGATAATTCTATCTTTTTGTGCTTTAATTTTTGTGGTATCCACAGTAATGCCACCGTTACCAGGAAAGACGTAGGATGTTTTGTCAAAACCTAAATCCTTAAGTGCTTTTACATCCCGATGGCAATCGGAAATTAATACGTCCACCCGCTTCATAAAATCTTCTACTTCCTTATCTGTTGTTCCTCTTTTCTTATAATAGTACACATCGCTTCCCCAAGAGGAATAGATAAAAGGTATATTATTTCCCTTCATAATTGGTAGAATGGAAAAGCCCGTGAGCTGCATTTCGAAGCAATGTACAATGTCTGGATTAACGGATGAAATACTTTCACCGATAGCAGTCGCTAGACTTTTTTCATTAAATTTTTGCAAAAATTTATACAATCCAGGAACTCTCTTTTTTAAAGTCAATCGTAATGGATAATCCCAATTAAGCCTCCATCCCTTAACTTGTTTTACCCATGGTATCCTGTGTGATACTACCCCATCGTCATTTGCATCAATCCAAAACACCTCAAAACCAGAGTCTTTCAGCTGGTTTACCCATTGAAAAAAATGATGATTGGGAATGGCTACCATTAAAATCTTCATTATAGCTTAAATAAAGGTTTAAATTTAGTATCGCCCTTGCGAATTACTTTAAATATGATATAGAAAAAGTGAATTCGAAAGTACTTTAATTTCAAAACAAAATTATAGCATAGTTTTTTTTCTTTGATAAAACTTAAACATTTACTTGCTGCTACGAAGTTTCGCTCTGCAAGAGCTTGCCTAAAAAACCCAAGTGTCATTTTTAAAACAGATAATTTAACAGGATTTGATTGCGATAGTTTTAGAACAGTATTTTTAGCTTTAAAATACGACGTTAAACCATAATCGACATTAGAATAAAAACTATTGGTTGATGATTGCTCTCCTACCCTATAATAAATGAGTTCCCTATTAATAATTGCCAAAGATTTTTTTTGAAATAAGGCCCGCGCATACAACTCATGATCTTCTAGAATATGCATATCATCTCGTATTGGAAAATACGATTGTATACTAGAGGTTTTCCAAAGTGGCGCTACCATCATCATAGGAAATACTCCTGTAGCAAATGCTTCAAACAGGTTTTCAGGCTCAACGAGGTTGGAGGATTTATCATCTTCAGAAAAAATACTTTTATTGAAAGCTCCTGAAAACGCCCTTAACTTGCAAACCACTACATCATTTTTTTCAATAGCTTTGATTTTTAAATTAAGGTGATCTGGATGCATAATATCGTCGCTATCAAAAAACTGTAAGTAGTCACCCTTAATTTTTGTAAAGCCAAAATTTCGGCATGCACTTGGGCCTTTTGCTATATTATTAGGTCTTTCAAATAATTTAAACCTATTATCATCCTGAATTAGCAAGTTTACTTTTTTAACGGTAGTATCCGTACTGCCATCATCAACAATAATGCATTCCCAATCCTTAAAAATCTGGGACTTAATAGAATTTAGGGTTTCCTCTATTAGATGCGCTCTATTATATATAGGGAGGATGATGGATACCATTATCTAAACAATATGATTTTAAGGATGTATAATTGAGATTTTAAAGCATCTATTAGATTTAATTGCGGACTTGCATATACATACTGTAGTTTTAAATAATGCTTAATGTAATCTTTTAATCTTTTTACCATACTTTTTTCAAATTTGATACCCGCATAAAACGCCCAAAGCGCTTTTTTTGCAATGGTTTTATTAAAATTAGCATCGGCATCCAAGATGTGATCTTTTGCTAATTTCAAGCATTGGTAACGATAATAAAATACATCATACAGCTTTTTCTTGGTTATATTAATCTTTGCACTAATTTGACTTTCATGTCCATCTCCACTTCTAATTGTCGCCAGCACTGTATCTATAATTTTTAACTTTGGCTTTAAAGCTAACATTCGTATGTGAAACTCATTATCTTGATAGCGCATTATATTTTCATCAAATAGCATTTTCCCTTTAAGGAAACTTCGCCTCCACATGAAACAGCAGGTCTGCAGTTCTATCAATTCCATGGCGTAGTTATAGAACATACTTTTCTGGTTTTCATATTCAAACTTACTATCCCTAAAGGCTGTGAGTTGGTAATTTGCATAATTGTTTCGGTGTACTACGGCATCATATTCTGGATTAAACGACCTTACCTTTGTTTCAATAAATTCAGGCTTCATAATATCATCGCTATCAAACCAGTTAATGTATTCGCCTTTGGCTACTGTAAATCCATAGTTTCGGCAACTGTTTGCACCTTTTTTAAGATGCTTTGGTCTTTTAAAAAATTGTATTCTCTTATCTTTTGAGCAATAGTCTAAAATAATTTTTTCTGTTTCATCAGTGCTACCGTCGTCCACAATTACACATTCCCAATCTTTATATGTCTGATTCAAAATAGCCTCTAAAGTAGGTTTTACTATAGATTCCCTATTGTAAATGGGTATTATAACTGAAATTAATTGAGTTTTCAATTTATACTGAAGTTACATACTTATACTTGCTAGTAGCTATCACGAGTACACTTTTATTACCAATAAATTCTTTAGTTTTTATAGAAATATTGTTTTTCTCCAATACGTCAATTAACTCATGTGCTGTCTCTTTTTCAGAATGCCGCTCATAGTCATCAAACATGATAATAAATTGATCATCCTGTTTAAACCGTTTAGCTAAACTCACAATATCAAATCTAGAGTATCTTGGACTTCCTAATGGTCCGTCCACAATATATAAATCGAATGTTTTGTTTATCTGATTTTCAATAGTGTTATAACTCTTGTAGTTAAAACCTTTATATGATTTCTCTACTAACTCTAAAACTTTGATTTCAGATTGATTTGATAAACTAAATTTCTCATTAAAAAGAGCTTTCCATTCTTCATTATGTTCAATTATACAATGATCACATTCTATCATAGTATCATCAATAAATGTTGAGATAAACTTTGTTGATTCACCTAAACCAAACTCTAATATACTCTTTGGTTTAAAATCTGAAAGTATTCTGTGTAGCACATAAAAAAATGCATAATTGCCTGCCCATCTTCCAATATTTAATGGCAAATTTTCTAAAGCTTTTTTGCCTCTTATACTATCGTGGTAAATATGCGCCCACTCCAATTCCTTTAATTGTAAATAAGATTTTCGCTGTAGTTTAATCTGCTCTCTTATTATCCTAATAATTTTTTTCATTGTATTCTCACGCCTAAAAACGCATTAAATATCATCTTATTTGCAACTTTATATACTTTTTTCTAAGATAAGAATTTAGTCTTACCACACCTTTAATTCCTTTTAATTTTGTTTTACTGATAAAAAGCAACCTTAGTATTTGTTTCTGTTTAGAGTTTAATTCCAATTTATTTTCAGAAACACGAATCAAATCATCTAACTGACTTGTTTTTATTGATTTATCTGCATATAACGCTATCAAATTAAATAACCACATTTGAAGGTTTAATACATTCTCATTCAAAACGCCTTTAGGCATTTCAGAATAAATTGAATCTAAAAAAACAGGAATAGAATTAAATACATTTTGATTAAAATCTGGTGTCCTTGGATTACTTGCGCTAGCCCTTCTATATACACAATCTACTTCAGTGAAAATTTTAAACTTTGGTTTTAAACGACTTAGGAGCCTAATATTAAATTCTACGTCTTGAAATCTTGATAAAGCTTCATTAAAACTTATTTCACCCTTTAATAAGGAAGATTTATAAAGTGTGCGCTGTAAATTCCAAGGTAATCTATCCTTACCAATAAATGCGCTTAATGCCGCTTCCCAGTCATCAACAATAACATCAGGTGTATCGTCGTTCACAAACCCATCGTTTTTATGTATACCCATAGAAAAAATCACCAAGTCAAGGCTTAATTCTTGAATAGCACGAACTCTTCCTATCAGGCAATCTTGCAGCATTAAATCGTCGCTATCAAAAAACTGAATATATCTTCCTTTTGAAATAGACAAGCCAAAGTTTCTGCAGGCATTTGCTCCTTTTTGTGTATCTGATGGTCTTTTATGTAATGAAAACCTTTGGTCTAATTGAGTATATTCAGATATCTGATTGAAATCATATTTCGATGAACCATCATCAACCACAATGCACTCCCAATTGGCATAGCTTTGATTAACTATACTTTTAAAGGTTTCGATAACCAAATCACTCTTATTGAACACAGGTATGATGATGGATACCAAAGGATTATTCATCGATATAGAGTCTTCCTTTAACAACGTTTTTCTGTCTACTTAATTTAATTTGCGGCACTATTCTATTAATCAGTTTAATCTCTGCCCACTTATGCTTCGCGTTCTTAAAATTGAATTTTATTAACGAAATCATAAACTTTTTAAAAAGATTTTTTTTCCGTTGAGATACTTCAAAAAGCTTGTTTTCAGTTATATCTGCCCAATTTACCTTGAGCTGCTTTTCGCGCTTTTTTAAAGCATCTTCCAGAGCAATCTTAGGATTAAGCTCTTGGTTTATTCTATCGTGTCTTACAAATGTACTTGCCACAACGCCAATCTTTAAATTATGATACAACACTCTTTGGCAATAGTTATTATCCTCGCCATAATGGAAAAATATAGGATCAAATCCTCCAACTGTATTTAAAGTTTCAAGGGGCAATAACCATGCAGCAGCGTTAACGAACGGTACTTCATAAACACTATTTTTATGCTTTTCTTCAGTGTTGAATCCTGCTATATTAATCTCGTTTACATGTTTATCTTCAAGGTATGTTGAAAAATTCCAGTCTAACTCATTTCCAATACCATTTAAATGTATCGGGCTTAAAATACCATAGTTTGCATTTGATTTATGCATTTTTACAAGACTATCTATGGTATTCGAATTCAAATAGGCATCTTGATTCAAAAGAAAAACATAATCTGCCCCTTTTTTAATAGCGTATTTTATTCCTAGGTTATTTCCTCCACCAAATCCTAAATTTTTTTGCTGTGGAAAAAGAGAAATGGTTTTATAATGCTGCTGAATATAGCTCACCGTATCATCAGAAGAATTGTTGTCTACTACAATGATATGGTATTTCTCAGGAATGCAAGCTAATGTTTTTGGTATCCACTGCATGCCATTGTAAGTAACGATAATTACTGCAACTTTATTTAACATGACCGCAGACTAAAATATGTTGAAAGGTGACCCAATCCTTCTTTACCCACCTTAAAATCTTCGTCCAGAATCCAAATTTCGAGCCAATGGCATCTCTAGCCCTTAACTTGGGCTCATATTGGATTACATTCAAATTCGCATCTTTAACTAACTGGTGAATATCGTACTTTGTAAACCATCTTAAGTGCGTACTATCAAAAATACCGCGCTTATTTTTTGGCCATGTGCCTTTTACAAACACCTGAATAAAAAGCTCTAAATGAGCAATATTAGGTACCGAAATAATAACCTTCCCGTCAGAATTGAGCAGAGTCTTTAATTTTTTAAGAACATCTAAAGGGTTGATTAAATGCTCTAAAACATCACCAAATAGAATATAATCAAATTTCACCTTCTGCTTGGTTATACGTTCTACAAATTCATCTGAATTTAGGTCTCCTACAAACACCTCATCATAGTACTTTGATGCATCTTTTGCCATAAGGTCGTTATACTCCACACCAACTACCATTGCTGCAATTTTTTGATCTAAAAGATATTTTCCGTTAGTTCCAGTAGCGCATCCTACATCTAATATTTTGAGATGAGAACCTTCAATATACTTTACAAGATCATCCCTTAAACCTATATATGATGTATTTAAATTACTCACCTAGCTATTTTTTAAAACTTCTATATTTGTTGAACATAATAGATGTAGGTTCTCATTTATTTTTGCAATATCCCAATGCCACCATTCTAAATTTAGCAAGTATTCAATAGTCCGGTCATCAAATCTTTTCTTGATGAAAACTGATGGATTTCCTGCCCATACCTCATAATCTCCTACATTTTTAGTAACAACTGCTCCTGCACCAATTACGGCACCATTTCCTATTTTAACTCCAGACATTATAGTGGCATTTCTACCAATCCATACATCATTACCAATAATAACATCTCCATTAGTAGCCGGATGACCAGAGATATTTTTTCCTTTTGGAAAATCAGAATTTAAAACGCTAAACGGATATGTTGTTACCCAATCTGTTCTATGATTGCCTCCTAAAAATATGGTTACATTTTGAGCTATGGAACAAAATTTCCCTATAGTTAAATTTACATCATCATTCTCAAAAAGTACGGAAGGCTTGCCGTAAGTATATTCTCCAATATGAAACTTACTGTTTTTTAAGATATCTTTTGTAAAAACAGAAGGGGTTCCTTTTTCGTTTTTATTAACGAATGGTTTTAAAAGTTTTTTTAAAAGTCGTTTCAACATCATTGTATCCAGTTTTTTGGAACATACATATTACCAATATCAAACTTCTCCAGATGTGCATATTCTTTAATATTATCTAAAACTTGAAACTCGCAGCATTCCTGTACATTGTCATACTGACTCACGGCTGGTTGATAGATAATACAATTTAGCTTATAATTTCCTTTCACAAGCGTACCTGATGGAATCTTAAATTCGTAAATATTTTTCTCTTTCAACGGAGCTTCACAAGTTAAAACAACTTGGTCTAGTTTATTTAAAACCCGAATTAGAAGAAATCTATTTCTTATATCCGATGTTTTACTTTGAATTTTCAATTCAAAAGGAATATCTTCTTTACTGTAAAAGGCAGTAGTTTCGTTTTTTATTTTCACCATCTCCAGAAAAAGCTCTTTCGAACTTTCTTTGACATAATAATCTTTAGTTGACGTTTGCGCTTTTTGGTATATACTCAACACCTCATCTATTTCTCCAGAGAATTTTATTTTTCCATGCTCCAGTAAAATACCACGAGTACAAAGTTTCTTTACGGATGCCATATTATGACTCACAAACAAAACTGTTCTTCCTTCGCCTTTACTAATATCCTGCATCTTGCCAATGGCTTTGGTTTGAAACTCAGCATCTCCAACTGCCAAAACCTCATCAATTACTAAAATCTCAGGTTCTAGAAAAGCTGCCACAGCAAAGGCTAATCTTACCGTCATACCAGAACTATATCGTTTTACAGGTGTATCAATATATCTTTGACATCCAGAAAATTCTATAATTTCATCAATTTTAGAAGCAATTTCCTTTTTTGTCATACCTAAAATAGCACCATTTAAAAAGATATTCTCTCTGCCTGTCATTTCGCCATGAAACCCTGTACCTACCTCAAGTAATGAGGCTATACGACCTTTAGTTTTTATCTCTCCAGTGGTAGGACTTGTAACTTTTGAAAGTATTTTAAGCAATGTAGATTTTCCTGCCCCATTTTTGCCGATAATGCCCAGAACCTCTCCACGTTCAACTTCAAAATTTATATCCTGTAATGCCCATACGTATTCAGAATTTCCTTTAGTGCTTCTGTCGTTGCTCTCACCTACTTTTAAATAAGGATCTTCTTTTCCTCTTATTCTATACCACCATCTATTTAAATCATGACTAATAGTGCCTGTACCAACTAATCCTAGTCGGTACTGCTTTGATATATTTTCAACTTTTAAAATAATATCAGCCATAATATTTATACGGTATCAATAAAACTTCGCTCTGTTTTGTTAAATATAACCAACCCAAATAATGTAATACCCATGGTAACAACTAAAGTTATTAAAATGCCCTGAGTTGAAAACTCTCCTTGGGAAAAAAATATAAAGCGAAACGTTTCAACTATATGTGCTAAAGGATTGTTTTCAATTAATGGATTGATGTAAGAGGCTGATTTTGGAAAATTATTTTCAATTTTTTCAACTGCATCCTGAATGGGGTACATTACTGCAGATATATACATCAACAACTGAATACCAAAGCTTACTAAAAATGTAAGATCTCTGTATTTTGTTGTCATGGATGAAATTATCATTCCTAAACCCAAACCTAACAATCCCATCAACAGCACAAGAAATGGAAACAGTACAAGAGCACTAAAATCAATAGTTCCTGCTTTATCCCGAAACGCAAAAAACAGGTAAAAGCAAATAAATATTAAAAACTGAATGACGAATTTTAATAAGCCAGAAATAACGACCGTTATTGGCATAATTACCCTTGGAAAATAAACTTTGCTGAATATATTTTGATTCTTTTTAAAAGAATCACTTGTGCCCTTTAAGCATTCAGCAAAATAATTCCATATAGTTACACCTGCCAAATTGAATAAAAATGGATGCACATTAGAACC
The DNA here is from genome assembly GCF_004310325.1 of Hyunsoonleella flava. Lineage (GTDB taxonomy): Bacteria > Bacteroidota > Bacteroidia > Flavobacteriales > Flavobacteriaceae > Jejuia > Jejuia flava. The sequence goes on along the minus strand of NZ_SIRT01000006.1, from coordinate 27,730 downwards.
AACATCAATATTAGCAATACCGTTAAAAATTATCGTAAAAATTACAGATGTAATTAAAGGTTGAATTAAGTACCAAAGCGGACCTAAGACGGTTTGCTTGTATAATGTTATAACGTCTCTTTTAACGAACAAAAACAATAAATCCCTGTAGCGCCAAATCTCCTTAAAATTAAAATCAACAAACTTCCCCTTGGGAGAAATAGTATATAACCACTCTGAATTTGAATTTTCGTTTTTCAAGATTTACACCTTTTTAATTGGAGTGACTTTATTTAAAAGGATTAAGGAACGCAACAACTTTATTGAAAAAAGATGATTTTTTTTCATCTTCATGATAACCATTGGTGTAATTCCCATACCCATACCCATAGCCGTAACCGTAGCCATACCCATAGCCGTATCGCCCTTTTTTATTGAAACCGTTATATAGCAAGCTTAAATTTTTAATTTCTCCTTTTTTATGCTTGTCGTTAATAAGATTAAGCATTTCTTTCTTGGTGTAATCTTGCCTAACAACATACAACGACGCGTCGGCATATTGAATCAATTCAATAGCATCAGCAACTAAACCAACAGGAGGCGTATCCAATACAATATAATCGTATTTATCTTTTAAGTTTTGCATTAACACGTCCATCCTCTCATTAATCAAAAGCTCCGAGGGGTTTGGTGGAATGGGACCAGATGTAATTACATCAAGATTTTCAACTTTTGTTTTTTGAGTAACCTCATCCAATGTTTTCTGACCAATTAAATAATTTACTGCACCAATGTCATTTTCAATATCAAAATCGCCAAAAATCTTAGGTTTCCTTAAATCGAGACCGACTAGTATTGTTTTTTTTCCGCTTAAAGCAAATACTGTGGCAATATTTATAGAGCAAAATGTTTTACCCTCGCCACTTACCGATGAGGTCACCATAACTGTTTTGGTGCTATCAACATCATGCTGTTTATACATATATTGCAAACTGGATCTTATTGCCCTAAACGCTTCTGAAACTGCAGATTTTGGCTTTCTATGAACCACTAAATTATTGTCAAGATTATTTTTTCCTATAATCCCCAGTATCGGAATATTTGTGAGACTATCTAGATTTTGCGGATTATGAATTCTAGTATCAAAGAAAGTAACTAAAAGTGCAAGCAAAAATGGAGGCAATAATCCACCTAAAACAGCAAAAATATATCTTGAACTTAATTTTAAATCGATAGGTTGTGCCCCTGTATTTTTTGCAGAATCTATCCATATAATATCGGATACCGTAGCTGCTTTTATGATATCAGCTTCACCTCTTTTCGATAAGAATAAATTGTAAGTTTTCTCATTTAATAGATATTGTCGTTGGATATCCAACAAATTCTGTTGATCCTTTGGTAACCTGCTAAATTGTGCTTTCTCCCTTGATATTTTTCCATTAACAACCCCTAGTTCCCTATCGAGTCCAGCGGTTGAGGATTTAATATTTTCTAATAGCACTTGTTTTAAGCCATCTATCTGTAAATTCAACTCATCAAAAATTGAGGCTCCAGGTTTAACCGTAGCTTCATATTTTGCCTTTTGAACTGACAATGCATTAATTTTTGAGATATTGCTCAATATGTTAGCATCATCTATTCCTGCTACAGATGGTGCAGGTAGTTCAGTAAACGATTTACTGGTTTCTAAGTATGATTTTAAACTGGTATAATACGCTTTTTTACGATTGATATCATCACGCTGCAATTCTAAATCTGATAGTTTCTGTGTAATTAATTCGCTTTCTTGATCCAAATTATAAATACCCATTTTAGAACGGTAACTATTCAGGGCATTTGAATTGCCTACCAATGAATCTTTCACTCTACTCAACTGACTATCAATGAAGTTAATGGTATTGGTAACAAATTGGTTCTTTCTTTCCAATTGCTCTTTTGTCAATACCCTAACTGTCTCATTTAAATAATCTTCAATCTTCTTGGTATTATTGTCTACCATGCTCAAGTTAATAATTGAAGAATTCCGTGGATTACCGATTGCTAACTTTCCACGATATGTTGCCACAACAGCATCAAAACTTAAAAGCTTAATAAAATAAACATCGCCAGATTTTACAGTTCTATCTTCAGCCAACGTAACTTGCCCTTTAAAATAGGGCAGATTTATAAATTCGCCTATGCTATGGGTTGTTGTAGAAACTCCCAAAGAAACATCTTGCGTTTTAAGCGATTGGTTAGAATATTTTTGTGTCGTAATAGTATTGGATTCAAAATCAAACTCTAAATCAAATTGCTTACTATCTTTAAAGCTTATTTTAATTGGTGAATTCAAAACTTGATATGCCGCAGTATCTATCTCAAATCTGAAGGAAGCATCCTTGTATATATCATCTTTACGAAAACGCGATTCTTTCAGGTAAGTTACATAAAACTGTAAATTTTCAACTATCTGCTCATGAAGGCTTCTAGACTGCAGTGTATTTATAATAGTCTGCACTTTTCCTGAAATTCCACCATAATTAAATGTAAGGCTAGTGTTTGAAGAAAAAAGAGGGTTTTTATCCTCCTCTAAAGAAATTTTAGTGCTCAGTCTGTAAGATTGTTGTTTGCGTATGTTTTGCTGATATACTATAAAAACACCTATACCAACACAAATGACGAATAATTTCCAATAACTAAGTGCTTTAAAAAGGAACGCCTTAATGTCGAATGCTGGACCAGAGTCTATTATATCAAATTCGTCGTTCATAGCTTGTATTAGTTCTGCGTTAAAAGATATGCTGAGAGTAAAACAGAGAATACACTAGCTATAGTCGTGAAAGTTTGTGAAGCCGTTTGTCCCGCTCCAAGAGCCTTTCTTTTAAGAGGTTTTACCAATATCATATCATTTGGCTTAATATAATAATATGGTGAATTCATCGCAGCCTTATCGGTTAAATCTATATGATGGATTTTTTGACCGTCAGGATATTGTCTAATTACCATAACATCAGTTCTATCTCCAGTATCACGTATATCTCCTGCATTTGCGAGTGCTTCTATGATATTTACTCGGTCTTGAAACAAAGTAAGCACTCCTCCTCCATTAACTTCACCTGTAACGGTATATCTTAAACCTGCTAATTTTACAGTAATAAATATTTTAGATACGTCTTTTAAATATTTATCTAAAAGCGCCCGTTTTACCTTCCCCTCGATCTCATCCGTAGTAAAACCAAGAACATTGATTTTGTCCAATATCGGAAACTCTATATTACCATGTAAATCTACCGTAAAACCGCTAAAATATAAGCTTTGTGCATTTATAAATCCATTTGCTTGCTCTGTAGGTTGAAAAATCTCAACCAATTTCTTAAGCTCACTATCTGTAGATTTAATGCTAATGCTAAGAATATCATTAACTTGAACCCTATATGGGGTGGCCATACTTTGTATTTGCGCAGAATTATCAACAGTTGTACCTTTATCCTGCAAATAAACAAGGTCTTTATTGGTAATACATGAATTAAAAAAGAGGCCAAAAATTAGCAGATAAAACCAAACAAATTGCTTCATTCCATGGGGTTTGAGATACGACAAATATAACCTTTCATCGTGAATAATAAAACTTTAATCGGATTTTTTGGTTTTTTATCCAATTTTTCAAAAAATATACGCGTTGAATTATTTAACTGTTGAAAACATATCTAAGTCTTATGGAGAACTCACACTTTTTGAAAATATTTCATTTAGTGTCCATAAAGATCAAAAAATAGCATTCATAGCCAAAAATGGCACCGGAAAAACCTCTATTTTAAACATTCTATCTGGTGAAGATGTAGCAGACTCTGGCAATATTATTTACAGGAAAGACATTAAGGTTTCCTTTTTATCGCAAGATCCAAAGTTTGATAAATCGCTAACAGTTGAGGACACTATTCTAGCAAGTGAAAATCCTATTTTAAAAGTAATTTCAAATTATGAAAAATCACTTTTAAACCCAGAAAACACAGAGAATTATCAAGCAGCGTTTGATGCCATGGAACGCCACCAAGCATGGGATTTTGAGACACTTTATAAGCAAATACTTTTCAAATTAAAGCTTGAAAACTTAGAGCAAAAGGTGAGCACGCTATCTGGAGGTCAGAAAAAAAGATTGGCACTCGCTGATGCACTTATCAATAAACCGGATTTATTGGTTTTAGATGAACCCACCAACCATTTAGACTTAGAAATGATAGAGTGGCTGGAAGAATTTTTCGCCAAGGAAAACATTACACTTTTCATGGTAACGCACGATCGTTATTTTTTAGAGCGTGTTTGCAATGAAATTATTGAGTTAGATAATGGTATACTTTACAGTTATAAAGGCAACTACTCTTATTACCTAGAAAAAAAGCAAGAACGTAAAGAACGAGAAGAGGCCGAAGCAGGTAAAACCAAACAACTTTTTAAGAAAGAACTGGAATGGATGCGGCGTCAACCAAAAGCAAGAACCACAAAATCAAAGTCAAGAATTGATGATTTTTTTGAAATAAAACATATAGCCCACCAGAGACGAAAAGAGCATCAAATACAATTGGAGCTTAACATGGAGCGACTAGGAAGTAAAATTCTAGAATTCCATAAAGTTTCCAAGGCTTTTAAAGAAAAGGTGATTTTAAATAGTTTCGATTATACTTTTAAAAAAGGCGAGCGTATTGGAATTATTGGGAAAAACGGCACAGGAAAAACTACATTCCTGAATATTTTAACACAAGTGGACAAACCAGATGCTGGAAAGGTAGTAAAAGGGGAAACTGTAAAGTTTGGTTACTACACCCAAAGTGGTATTACTATAAAGCCAGAACAAAAAGTAATTGATGTTATAAGGGAGTTTGGAGATTATATCCCTTTAAAAAAGGGACGCCAGATTAGTGCTCAACAATTATTGGAGCGATTTCTTTTCAGCAGAAAAAAGCAATATGATTTTGTTGAAAAGCTAAGTGGCAGCGAACGCAAACGCCTATATTTATGTACAGTCTTAATTCAAAATCCAAATTTTTTGATTTTAGATGAACCTACCAACGATTTGGATATTGTGACTTTAAACGTTTTGGAAAGTTTCCTATTAGATTTTCCCGGATGCATTATCGTGGTATCACACGACCGTTATTTTATGGATAAAATTGTAGACCATCTGTTTGTATTCAAAGGCGAAGGTGTTATTGACGATTTCCCTGGGAATTATAGTGATTACAGAACTTACGAAGATAGCCAACCTGTAATTGCGAAAACAACAGAAGATAAAAAAGAAAAACAGTCTTGGAAAAAAAACGAAGCTTCAAAACTGTCGTTTAACGAGGAAAAGGAACTGAGAAATATTGAGAGTAAACTGAACGCTTTAGCTTTTGACAAAAAAGAGTTAGAAAATAAGTTTAATAATCCTGATTTAACTCAAGAGGAAATAAATACACTTTCTGAAGAATTACAACATATTATTGAAATGATAGAGTCTAAGGAAGAGCGCTGGTTTGAATTATCGGCTAAGTTGGAAGACTGAAGTATTTATGATTGACAAGAAAATATATCGATATACAAATGTTGAACTTCTAGATACCATAAGAAACTCGAAGAACAATGAGCTTGCTAAAAAAGCCGAAGTAGAACTTCAATCAAGAAAACTAGGTGAAGAGGAAATGAAAAAGAGTGAGGTTGACTACAAACAGTATAAAGTTTTTCAAGAGTTGAGAAAAGAAATGCCTCTTACCGCGGAAGAATGGCTTACTTTCCTTTTTCTGTCCCTTTCTAAAGGGAGAGATCATCATTTTTCAGAATCTGAAATGGAACGTTTCAAAAAACATGGTTTTGAGAAAAAGTTCTATCAAGCTAGAAAAATAAAGAAATATGGGTATATTTTTTGGTTTGTAATGATTATGTTATTAGCCTTAATTACGTCTCTTATCTAGTTCCCCATAATGCTGTACCAAATCAAACAATACATAATATTCCTTTTTAAGTCCACCAACCAACACGGTGTGCACTCACCTTTTGTTTATAATTTGGTTACAAAATGTTTTTATGACAAAACTAAATATCGAGAATATCGAAACATAAAAGATTTTATTAAGCGAATTCGAAATGTGAAATTAAAAATCAATGTTACTGATTTTGGAGCTGGAAGCAAAAAAGTTACATCCTCAGAAAGAAAAATTTCAGAAATAGCAAAAAATGCTGGCACCACAATACATAGAGCAAAACTACTTTTCAGAATGGTAAATTATTTTAAACCAAAATACATTTTAGAGCTTGGCACCTCTCTTGGTTTTGCTACTCAAGCTATGAGCCACGGTAATCCCAAAGCAAAAATTGATACTATTGAAGGTTGTCCCAAATTATCAGACTACACTAAAAAGCATTTTAGAGTTTTACGGTTAGATAATATCAATATTATTACCGGGAATATTGGCGATACCATAAAGCAACTAGAATCAAAACAGTATGACTTAATATTCTTTGATGGTAACCATACCAAGCAAGCAACATTGGAATATTTTGAAAGTTTACTTCCCAAAGCCCACAACAACTCTGTTTTTATTTTCGATGACATCTATTGGACCAATGACATGACGGAAGCATGGAAAACCATTAAGCAACATCAAAAAGTAACCGTAACAGTCGACACCTTTTACTGGGGCATTGTGTTTTTTAGAAGAGAACAAGCCAAAGAACATTTTAAAATTAGAGTATAAACCCTAATTAGTCTATCAAGTTTATCTCAACCCGTCTATTTCTGGATCTTCCGTAGCGTGTTTTATTACTCATAATTGGTTTACTTTCTCCATAACCAACCGTTAGTAGCCTGTTTGGGTCTATACCATTCTTCACTAAAAAGTTTTTCACTGAATTTGCTCTTAATTCTGACAATTCCCTATTCAAATCATCTCCACCAGTACTATCTGTATGTCCTTCAATAGTAAAGCCAGAACTTGGATATTGCTTAAGAATCTCAACAATTTCTAAAAGTACTGCGTTAGATTCATCTTTAATTTGAGCTGTTCCAGAATCAAACAAAATAGTTCTTGCAAAAGCATTCAGTGTTTTTTGAACCTCTACAGTAACTTCCTCCTCAGGACAACCTTTATTTGGAATAGTGCCAGCCTCAAACATACATTCATCGTCTTTATCTAAAACACCGTCACCATCTGAATCCTTCCAAGGGCATCCATTATTTTCTACTTCACCAGCTTCTTCAGGGCACGCGTCCTCATTATCCAAAATACCGTCTTCGTCCTTATCTCCCCAAGGACAACCATTATTTTCCTCTGGTCCGAATTCTTCTGGACATTCATCTTTTTTATCCACAATGCCATCTTCGTCTCTGTCCTTAGGTGTGTTTTTATAAATTGGAACTTTCAAGCCAGCGTAAACATCCGCTTGTTGGTTATTATCACTTGCAAAAGCTGAAATAATAGACCCAGAACCGGCATACAACGGACCTGCTCTAAATCCAGCACCCATTCTAAAACCATTACGCTCTACAACACTTAGCGGCAGGTAAAAGCTAAACCATTTGCTTTCATATCTAGGGGTTAACGACACTGTGCTAGCAATACGATTTGCAGTAACTCTACTTTTTGACATCACTGAAATATCAGTATTTAAATTCAAAAAAAGTTTAGAGTTCAAATTCCAGTCTAAATTTACGTGTACAGCGGTTGGGAGATCAATTTTATAACCAGTATCGCCTTCAAGTCTATTATAAAAGCTATTCAGGAAATCATTAATGCTTTCAGAGTTCCGGTAGTCCTCCTCACTTACATTAGTATTATTGATACTATATATTTCCCTAATTCCATTTTTATAATTAATAAAACCTATATCAGTCACACTCACACCTATCTTTAGCTTGTAATCGTTTACCTCGTCATCGCTAAAACTATTCGGGTTCCATTGGTATGTCAGTCCAATATCAAATCCAAATCCACTTGAATTATCTGGAGATTTATAGTCATAATCATCACTATCAAATTCATCAAAACGCGCTAAATTTAAAGTTCCAGAAGAAGAGATACTTCCTGTTGTTTCTCCACCTCCAAGATCAGTTCCGTCAGCATCATAGGTAAAGATTACATCCTTTCCGTATGCATAGGCATTGCCTAAACCTTTTAGATATTTTACAGAAAATCCACCATCTAATCGATTACGGTTATTGCTTAAAATAGTTCTCGCGTAAGATACACCAAACTCTACCCAGGCATGAGCTACACCATTAAAACTTTCTTCGTTAATATTATAATCCTTAGTTGTATCGTCATCAATGGATAGCATTGTTGCCCCATCAATTTCGTTAACATTAACAAAAACTCTACCTCTGGTAAAAAACGCTATCGTGCTTTTTGCATTTAGATTAAACATAAATGAAGGCCCCAAAACATCCATATTTCCTAAAGCTCTATTATCACTTGAAGGGGATTTGGTAGACTCCAAATCAAAACTATAGCCGTCCTTAAACGTATCGAACAAATTAACCCCAAAATAATCATTACTTCCAAAAGCACTGATTCCAGTAAGGTTTATATCTAATTTATATGGAGAGTTTGTAATGCTTGCAGGGTTTAATATGGTGGCATTTACACCACTATAGTTATCCGTAAGGAAACCTACATATGACTGGGTATATGTTGGAAGGCTCAATAAAACAATAATTATAAAGAGTAGAGTTTTCTTCATGTTAGATTGGTTGTTAATAGCTGTAGTAACAAATGTAATTTTTTTTCCTGTAAAAACATTCTTAAATTCTTAACTTTAAATAAACCTTTACTTATGTTACTGTTGTTAATTATTGGCTTTATTGTAATAGCACTTTTTGTTGGCAACCCAACCAAAAAAAGACGCTCCTTTAAGGATGGTTTTAGTAAAAGGAAGAACAAGAATAAATTTAAATGATATTTCCTTCATTGTGGGTTTTTCTTATCATCAAGATGATTCCAAACAGAAAGAGCGAGAGGAAAGAAATAAGGCATAAAGATGATATGTTTAAAAAATTGCATGGAAAAATATAATACCAAGCAATGATTTACTCCAGTTCCAAAATACTTTTGCAATTAGTCCTTTAATTAGATTTATCTTAAATTTGAATAATGCATTTAAACTGGACCGTTATAGCAATTATAATAGGACTTTTGTTTGTGATACTAAACAATAAGAAGTTTAAAAAGGTTTTAAAAAAAGAATTAGAAAAGAAAAATGAAAATTTACACAAAAACAGGAGATAAAGGTACAACAGCGCTCTTTGGTGGCACGCGTGTGCCAAAACATCATATTAGAATTGATAGCTACGGTACTGTAGATGAACTAAACTCTCATTTAGGGTTAATTCGCGATCAGGATATTGATAAGCATTACCAAGAATTGATAATGATTATACAGGATAAACTTTTTACTGTTGGAGCAATTTTAGCAACTGACCCAGAAAAAGCTATTCTGAAAAATGGAAAAGAACGTTTAAACATTGAAAAAATAAAAGCTGCAGATATTGAACTTCTAGAGCAGGAAATGGATACTATGAATGATGCCTTACCACCTATGACGCATTTTGTATTGCCCGGTGGCCATCAAACGGTGTCATTCTGTCATATAGCACGTTGTGTTTGTAGGCGTGCAGAACGATTAGCTTCTGCGTTATACGAACTCGAGCCTTTTGAGGCCAATGCGCTAACTTACCTAAACCGCCTTTCTGACTACCTTTTTGTGTTGGCACGGAAATTGTCATCTGACTTACAAGCAAATGAAATTAAATGGATTCCTGAGAAGACATAAAGTCTTTTTAAATCCGAAATTTACAGCTAATAGACGTAATTGTCTTCGCGTTAGGGATTGTAGTGGTAGCTTTTGGCGAGGCGCGCATCGAGCCAAAACTTTTAACGGAAAGCCCGACCCCTTGTGGGTAACGCCCAAAAAATTATTAAAAAAGCTGTTATGTTGCGCTATTATTAACGTAGCAAGAATAATTTCTACTGTTTTATGTACTAAGAGATACGTTCTTTTAATTAATGATTAAATATTTCACTTTTTTCTTGTGTGTTTAAACTAAAAAATTATTTTTGCAAAAAATTAAACATTAAGAAATGTATTGGACTTTAGAATTAGCATCGTATTTAAGTGATGCACCATGGCCAGCAACAAAGGACGAATTGATAGATTACGCAATTAGAACCGGAGCGCCTTTGGAAGTTGTTGAAAACTTACAGTCGATAGAAGATGAAGGAGACTCTTATGATTCTATTGAGGAAATTTGGTCTGATTATCCAACGGATGAGGATTATCTTTGGAATGAAGATGAATATTAGAAATAAAGCATGCAGCACAGATAAAAAAGTCTCGATTTGAGGCTTTTTTTTTGTCCTACACAGCAGAAAAAAGTAGAACAAAATGTATCTTTGAAAGTCGCTTTTAAAAGCGCATATAGAAATGATAAAACCTAGGGTTTTCCTAGTTAAAATATAAAAACTTACAGTATGGGATTTTTAGATTCGGTCTTAAAAGTATTTGTTGGAGACAAATCGAAACAAGACGTGAAGGCGATTTCGCCAATTGTTGATCAAATTAAAACGTTTGAAAGTGCCCTTGAAGCCCTGTCTCACGATGAATTGAGAGGAAAAACTACAGAATTTAAAGCCAAAATTGCAGAGGCAACAGCTGATATTGATGCTGAAATCTCTAAGCTTACCGAAGAGGCGGAAAACACAGAAGATATTGATATTCGTGAGGATATTTATGAGCAAATTGATAAACTTAAAGATAATGCTTACGAGGTAACCGAAGGTGTTTTGAATGCTATTTTGCCTGAGGCTTTTGCCGTAGTTAAAGAAACCGCTAAACGTTTTGTAAATAATACCGAAATTACAGTAAAAGCCAATGAGTTTGACAGAACCTTATCTGGCGAAAAAACGTATGTAACCCTTGATGGTGATGATGCTATATGGGCAAACTCGTGGGATGCTGCCGGAAAACCCATTACTTGGGATATGGTGCATTACGATGTACAATTGATTGGTGGTATTGCCTTGCACCAAGGTAAAATTGCAGAGATGCAAACAGGTGAGGGTAAAACACTTGTGGCAACCCTACCTGTATATTTAAATGCGCTTGCCGAGAAAGGTGTGCATTTGGTAACAGTTAACGATTACCTTGCAAAACGTGATAGCGCGTGGATGGCTCCTATTTTTGAGTTCCATGGCATGAGTGTAGATTGTATTGACTACCATCAACCAAATTCTGATGCACGAAGAAAAGCATATAACGCCGATATCACCTACGGAACTAATAATGAATTTGGTTTTGATTATCTGCGTGATAACATGTCGCACTCGCCAGACGATTTGGTACAACGTCCGCACCACTATGCCATCGTGGATGAGGTGGATTCTGTTTTGGTAGATGATGCTCGTACACCATTGATTATTTCTGGACCAATCCCGAAAGGCGATCGTCACGAATTTAACGAATTAAAGCCTAAAGTTGATGATATTGTTGCCGTACAGCGCAAATATCTAACTGGAGTTTTAGCAGAAGCAAAAAAACTAATTAAGGAAGGTGATGCTAAAGAGGGTGGTTTCCAATTGTTACGAGTATATCGTGGTATGCCTAAAAACAAGGCGTTAATTAAGTTTTTATCAGAAGAAGGTGTAAAACAATTATTGCAGAAAACCGAAAACTTCTACATGCAGGATAATAACCGTGAAATGCCTAAGGTAGATGCGGAATTATACTATGTTATTGAAGAAAAGAACAATCAGATTGAGCTGACGGATAAGGGTATTGAATATATTTCTGGAAAGGACGACCCTAATTTCTTCGTAATGCCTGAAATAGGTATTGAAATCGCTAAAATTGAGGAACAAAATCTGGAAAAAGAAAAAGAGGCTGAACTTAAAGAGGAGCTATTTAAGGAATTTGGTGTGAAATCAGAACGCATACACACCCTCAATCAGTTGTTAAAAGCTTATGCCCTATTCGAAAAAGATACCCAATATGTGGTGATGGATAATAAGGTAATGATTGTTGATGAGCAAACGGGACGTATCATGGACGGTCGTCGCTACTCTGATGGATTACATCAAGCAATTGAAGCCAAGGAAAATGTGAAAATTGAAGATGCTACACAAACCTTTGCTACCGTTACCTTACAGAACTACTTTAGAATGTACCGCAAACTATCTGGTATGACGGGTACAGCGGTTACTGAAGCAGGTGAATTCTGGGAAATCTATAAATTGGATGTGGTTGAAATTCCAACCAACCGTCCAATCGCACGTGATGATAGAGAGGATTTAGTATATAAAACCAAGCGTGAAAAATACAATGCTGTTATTGATGAAGTCACCAAATTATCACAAGCTGGTCGCCCGGTATTAATAGGTACTACTTCGGTTGAGATTTCGGAATTATTAGGAAAAATGTTGAGTATTCGAAAGATTCCGCATAATATCCTGAACGCAAAACAACATAAAAAAGAAGCTGAAATTGTAGATCAAGCCGGTAAATCTGGTCAGGTTACCATTGCAACCAATATGGCGGGTCGTGGTACAGATATTAAATTAAGTGATGAAGTAAAAGCAGCTGGAGGTTTAGCCATTGTAGGTACCGAGCGTCATGATTCGCGTCGTGTAGATAGACAGTTGCGTGGTCGTGCTGGACGTCAAGGAGATCCAGGAAGTTCTCAATTTTATGTATCTCTTGAAGATAATTTGATGCGCTTATTTGGTAGTGAGCGTATCGCCAAAATGATGGACCGTATGGGGTTAAAGGAAGGTGAAGTGATTCAACATTCCATGATTTCAAAGTCCATAGAACGTGCTCAGAAAAAAGTTGAGGAAAACAACTTTGGTGTGCGTAAGCGTTTATTAGAGTATGATGATGTGATGAACGCACAACGAGAGGTTGTTTACAAACGTCGCTACAATGCCCTGAACGGAGAACGCCTTCGTGTAGATTTAGCAAATATGATTTTTGATACTTCTGAAGGCATTGCTGAAACTAATAAAGGTGCAAACGATTTCAAAAACTTTGAATTTGAATTGATTCGTTACTTCTCCATGAGTTCTCCGATAACCGAGGAAGAATTTGGAAAATTATCTGCACAAGACATCACTTCAAAAATTTATAAAGCTGCATTTGAAAGTTACAGAGAGAAAATGGAGCGCAATGCTGAAATTGCATTCCCTGTGATAAAAAATGTACATGAAAATCAAGGTGATAAATTTAAACGCATTGTGGTACCATTTACGGATGGCGTTAAGAGTTTAAATGTAGTGACTGATTTACAAAAAGCGTATGAAACCAACGGTAAACAGTTAATCACTGATTTTGAAAAGAACATCGCACTCGCCATTATTGACGATGCATGGAAAACACATTTGCGCAAAATGGATGAATTAAAGCAATCCGTTCAGTTAGCAGTTCACGAGCAAAAAGATCCATTACTCATTTATAAGTTTGAAGCGTTTGAATTGTTTAAGGCCATGATTGATGATGTAAATAAAGATGTCATCTCCTTCTTATTTAAAGGTGAATTGCCTCAGGAAACCCAGGATACTATTCAAGAAGCCAGAGCAAGAAAACGTGAAAAGGTAGAAACTTCAAAAGAGGAAATCCCCAATTTAGATGAGCGTTCTGCACAAAGTAGAGCTGCAGGAAACACCCAACGCCAGCAACAACAAGTAGTGGAAACCATTGTTCGCGACAGACCAAAAATTGGGCGTAATGATCGTGTTACGATAAAACATGTATTAAACGGTGAAAACAAAACACTGAAATACAAACAAGCCGAACCTTTAATTGCCAAAGGTGATTGGGTTTTGGTTGAGGATTAGCAGAACTTTCAGAAATCATGAGAAGAGTAATGTTTAGTATCCTGATTGCACTTTTATTTTTTGAAAGTAATGGTCAGGATATTAAATTTTCTAAAATAAAAAGTGATACTGCAACTACCTTTAATTTTGTAAATAAAACCTACGCTCCTATCACACTAAAAATTACACATAAAAAAGATTCTGAAATCCGATTTTTGGAGGGGGAGACTTTGTGCAAACCTCAAGACTCTCTTATTAACGTTGTAAATATTCCTAAACGTCTCTTTGAGAACGATAGTACTTTTGAAACTTCGGATTACATAGGTCTATCCTACTCTTTTGGAAAGCGCCTACATAAAGATTCTATTAAAAAACATCTCTACGAACTTCCGTTTCAAAAAAGAAAGCGTTACAAAATCATGCAAGGGTTTAATGGTAAGTTTTCCCATCGTTCGGTTCAATCTAAATATGCCATAGACTTTAAAATTCCAATTGGTGATACCATAGTCGCTGCTCGCAACGGATATGTTGTAAGAGTTGTGTCTCATTTTACTGAACGGGGCGGTAAAAGTTTCAGAGATAAAGCTAATCAGATCGTCATTGTTCACGACGATGCCACATTTGCCTACTATGTCCATCTAGACACTAATGGTACGCTTGTAGAAGTAAATGATTACGTTGAAGCTGGACAACCTATAGGTATTGCAGGCTTTACGGGTTATACAACAAAACCGCATCTACATTTTGTAGTGCGTAATTATGACACGGCCATTCCCATCGAATTTAAAAAAAGGAAAGATATCGGTAAAAAATCTGGAGTTTGGGTTAGAAACTAAATTTAGAGTGTCAAACCTCAAACCTCTTATCAAAATAATATTTTAACAAAGGCACTTGAATGCAAATCATCAAAGCAAACAACAGCACTGTGTAAGTAACTGACTTTGATAGTTGAAAACTTGGAACTAAACCAGTAATATCGAGGCTTGAAAACCATCCTGAATCACTAACAAAATGATGCTTAAATAAGTATCCCACCCAAAATAACAAAGTTGCTAAAATTATTACCCAAACAACTTTTGGCACCAAAGGCTTGTAGACTAATTCTTTTTTTGTCTCAGCCTCAATTCTAGACATGACTTCAAAAGTAAAATCAGGAGCCAACTCTTCTGTATTAATTTCAGAAAAAACGCTTTGCATAAGCTTATCTAAATGCTCATCCTTTTTATTTTCCATAATACTGCATTATTTGAGGTTCTAACCTTTGTTTCATTATAATAGCTAATCGTTTTCTCGCTCTGTGTAATTTCACCTTTATATTATTAGCTTTTAAGCCGGTAATTTTTGATATTTCCTCTAAAGATAATTCTCCATAATAGTATAATGTGAGTATAAAACTATCTTCACTGGCCAATGCTTCAATACATGTTTTTATCGCATTCTCTCGATCAATTTGCACTAGTTTTTCCAGAGCGTCATCAATAACTTCAATATCATAAGCATCATACTTATCAATGTTCACCTCTTGATGTTTACGTTTTTGTCTTTTAATAGCATCTAAACATGAATTGTATGTAACCTTATAAATCCATGTCGATAGTTTAGAATCACCTTTAAACTTATACAACGACTTATATACTTTTATAAACACATCCTGAGATATCTCCTCGGCATCTTCTCTATGTTTTAGCATTCTTAAGGCCAACGTAAACACGAGATTCTTATACCTATCTACAAGAATTGAAAATGCTTGAACGTCTCCTTCAAGAATTTGATTGATGATGTGTTGGTCGTTGTTAATGGTCATTTGTTTTATAGACGACAATTTAATAACCTTGGTTACAGGTATTTTAATAAAATATTTAAAAGAAAGTGTAACCATAATTGAGAAGTTGTCGTCATAACCAATGAACACATTAAAATTAATCAATTAAAAACAAACAGTTATGGGATCAGAATTAATTATAATACCAGTAATTTTTGCAGCTATTTTCGGTGTATTCTATTTGTATTTTTCAACAAGGAACAAAGAGCGGTTGGCTTTAATAGAAAAAGGTGCAGACGCCAGTATTTTTGTAAAGGGAAAAACGCAAACGGCTCCAATCTGGAAAGTGCTTATTTTAAATCTAGCACTCTTGCTTATGGGGATTGGTGTAGGGGTTTTTATTGCTAGTTTATTGGAGAATTACACCACTTTGGATGAAGATGCTGTGTATCCAGCAACCATTTTCTTAATGGCGGGAATTGGATTATTTATAGGGTTTAATATGACTAAAGATTTGGACAAAGAATAAAACTTCAACTAAACCAAACTTTAAAAAACTGCTTTCGATTCTGTTGAAAGCAGTTTTTTTATTCTATTGGAAAATCAAAATACGTATTAGGAAACGGTTCTTCTCTTAAAGTAAAATGCCACCATTCTCTGGGATAGTTTCTAAAACCATATTTTAACATGACTCTTTGCAATAACTGCCTATTCGTTTTTTGTTCATTTGAAATATTACTGTAATTTATCCAAGATTGTTTACCAAAAAAATCATAAGCACTGCCCATATCTAATTCTTCTTTGGTGGTTAAATCGATTATTGTGATATCTATTGTACTACCTTTTGTATGGCCAGAACGGGATGCAATATATTCCTCTTTAAACAAATCTATTTTCCTGACATCTGGATAAAACTGTGCTTTATTTATGGTGTCATTCAGGTTTTTTGCCCATCGTATAAAATGGTTAACAGCTCGCTGGGGTCTGTAACCATCATAAACCTTTAATCCCAAATTTTTCTTTCTTAATTCTTTTTGAACCTTTTTTAAAGCCTCTACGGTTTCTTCAGTTAAAATGAGGCAATTATTATTGTAACCTTCTATTGGTCTACCAACAAAATTATTGGTTCCTAAATATCGAAGTTCCACATTTAATTCGGGGATTAGGTCATTTGCATAAACAAACCCTTCTGGCAATTGGCAAAAACCAAAAAAAGTATTTAATAAAAATAAAAAAGATAGCCTTAGTTTCATTTACAAAACGATTTATGCTAATTTAGAAAATAAAAACCATGCGACTATTGAATGCCAAAAATTTAAACCTAAAGGATGCAGATGTTACATATTATCCCAACTTTTTCAGTAAAAATGAAGCAGACACTTTCTTTAAAAATTTAAAAGCTGAAATCAATTGGCAACAAGATGAAATAAAAGTGTTTGGAAAAGTGTATAATCAACCAAGATTAACCTCTTTTTTTGCTACAAATGAAGAACCTTATTCCTATAGTAATATTACCATGTATCCTCATGTTTTTGAAAAGGACATTTTAAAGGTTAAACATCTCATAGAAAGCGAATTAAATATCAATTTTACAAGCTGTTTAGCGAACCTTTATCGTGATGGAAAAGATAGTAATGGTTGGCATGCGGATGATGAAAAATCACTTGGAAAAAACCCGGTAATTGCATCAGTAACATTTGGGGAAGAACGCCCATTTCATTTTAAGCATAAAAAGAACAAATTATTAAAAGAAAAGATGATACTAAAACACGGAAGTGTACTGTTAATGCAGGGGTTTACACAAGAAAATTGGTTGCATCAAATTCCTAAAACAAAACGTGAAATAGGTCCTAGAATTAACCTAACATTTCGAATTATTCCACAAAAAAACCGAGTTCCCTCAAACTCGGTTCTTTCTTAATTTGCTTTTATATTATGTGCTAGATTTGGGGTCTCCACATCAACAACATAACGCAAATATTAATTAATTAATCCATTGAACTAAAAAGTATGTTATTTAGTACGAGTCAAATATAAAAACCGATTTAAATTACAACGACAAAAAACATAAATAATCGATGAAATACACATTTTTTTAACACACTTCGTCGATGTAATGCATATTATCGACGAAATACATTGTTTTTAGTTTTTTGAGCATAAAAAAAGCACCTAAAGAATAGGTGCTTTTTTACTAACTAACCAACCAAAATATGAAATTACAATTCAAAAGTTTAAAGTAACCACTCAATAAACTTATAATTGAAGTGTAACTATCTAGTACGTACCAACTACTGTGCCAAAGTTTTATTTGTACCTTTTTTATTTTATTTATCTTAGAATCTTCTAAGACAGATTTATATGGAAAATCAACCAATATTTACCCAAGACACTATAGTATTTGGGATTTTGATGCTGGCATTAGGATTTGTATTCTACACATCCTCAAGCTCCAATGCATTTTGGAAAAAGTTTTACAAATACATACCTGCGCTCCTTATGGCCTATATGCTACCAGGTGCATTAACCACGCTAGGTATCATTGCTCCAGAGTGGACCTCAACAAATGAAGCAGGAGATATTATAGAACACCAGTCTCAAGTATATTACATAGCCAGTAGGTTCTTACTTCCTGCCGCACTGGTATTAATGACATTAAGTATAGATTTAAAGGCCATCTATAATTTGGGGCCAAAAGCATTGATTATGTTTTTAACAGGAACAGTTGGCGTAATCATAGGGGGGCCAATTGCTATTTTATTGATCTCTATGGTATCTCCAGAAACCGTTGGCGGCGCAGGTCCTGATGCTGTATGGAGAGGCTTAGCTACATTAGCAGGTAGTTGGATTGGTGGTGGTGCAAACCAAGCGGCAATGCTCGAAATTTATAGGTTTAATACCGATAACTACGCAGGAATGGTAATAGTAGATATAGTTGTTGCCAATATTTGGATGGCCATCTTGCTATTGGGTATTGGTAAATCTGAAAAAATTGACCAATGGCTTAAAGCTGATAATAGCGCCATTGAGGTTTTGAAAGAGCGTGTCTCATCTTATGCTGATAAAATTTCAAGAAACCCTTCCTTAAGTGATTTAATGGTTATTCTTGGTATTGCATTTACTATTGTAGGCGTTGCACATTTTGGAGCAAATAATATTTCTGAATTTTTAACAACAAATTTTGAGGCTGTTAGAGATAAATCTTCGGCCATGTCTTCTTTCGGTTCACAATTTTTTTGGATGATTACCATAGCAACAATTCTTGGGATTTTAATGTCGTTCACAAAATTTAAAACATATGAAGGTGCTGGTGCAAGCAAAATTGGCAGTGTATTCATTTACATTCTTGTTGCAAGTATCGGAATGAAAATGGATTTAACTAAAATTTTGGAAAACCCAGGGCTGATTTTCGTTGGACTAGTTTGGATGGCCATTCATGTTGGATTATTATTTCTTGTTGCAAAAATTATAAGAGCACCATATTTCTTTTTAGCTGTTGGAAGTAAGGCAAATATTGGAGGGGCAGCGTCTGCTCCTGTTGTTGCCGCGGCATTTCATCCATCTTTAGCTACAGTTGGAGTGCTATTAGCCGTTTTTGGTTATGTTGTTGGAACCTATGGTGCCATGCTATGTGCAGAACTCATGAAAATTGCCGCTGGAGGTTAGTATATTTTTAATAATTATTAAGATATTTGCGCACCAAATTACACTTTATTTTTTATGAAAAAGTTCAGCATTCTGTTTATTATTTTATCACTATTCGCGTGTTCTGAAACTCCGAAGGACTTAATAGTAAAAACCAATATAAAAGGTTTAAAAAAAGGAACTGTATATCTAAAACGAGTAATAGATACGGTTATGGTAACTGTGGATTCCATTGTTGTAAACGGCAATTCTGAATTTGAATTGTATGCTGATTTGGACGAACCAGATTTGTTATTTTTAGACCTTGATAAAAACTCCAAAGAAGAGGATAGAATTAGCTTTTTTGCTGATAAAGGTATTATTGAAATTAATACTTCTTTGAAAAATTTTGTAACAGATGCGAAAATTAAAGGTTCTGAGCACCAAAAAGTCTTAGAAGATTATCAGGAGCTAATGTCTCGTTTAAACAACAGGAATTTAGATTTGATAA
Source organism: Hyunsoonleella flava (assembly GCF_004310325.1). Taxonomy (GTDB): domain Bacteria; phylum Bacteroidota; class Bacteroidia; order Flavobacteriales; family Flavobacteriaceae; genus Jejuia; species Jejuia flava. The sequence continues at coordinate 8,040 of NZ_SIRT01000006.1, read as the reverse complement.
AAGAAAGTTTTGAAGCTGGAAAAAGCGGAGATACCGCTGCAATAAATAGTGTAGAAAAAAAGCAGGTCAGCCTTATAAGAAACAGATATCTGCAAACGGTAAACTTTGCCTTAAACCATAGCGATAGTGAAGTTGCGGCTTATCTTGCTTTATCCGAAATTTACGATGCCAACAACCATTTATTAGATACTATACATAAATCCTTAACCCCAAAAATTAAAGATTCTAAATATGGTAAGGAACTACGCAAGTTTTTAGAAGCACGAAAGAAAAATGAAGCAGAACAAAAAAAGCCTTAAAACTTAATTTTAAGGCTTTTTTAGCCACTATTGGCTTACGAGAATTATATGAAAAAAAGCTATCCTAGCTTGTTAATCTTTTCAATTAATGCTTTTCCTCTATTTTCCAACTCTTCGTTAATAGCTTTAAAATGTGCTTTTTTATTCTCTACACTTCTATCATTTACTTTAGCAATTAACTCGTCAAACGTTTCAATAGCTTCATCTATAATTGCTTCGCTCTTTTTTGTGTCCTTATCAGTATTCTCATATTCCCATACATAAACAGCTTCTATAATATCTCCCAACACATAATTTATATCCTTTTTAAGGTCTCTTACACTTGCCATAATTATATTTTTTAATTAATTGTAAATCTAAACATATACTTCCAATAATGTAGCATTTTTAGAGCGAATTTGATAAGATTTTAAAGCAGCAGGCAACAATATTGTTTCTCCTTTTGCTACAGTTTCTGTAAAACCATTTGCTTCAATCTCTACTTCTCCGCTAGTACACATGTAAATAAAAAACGAATCTTTGTTATTTAATTTATCCAAAGTTTCAGTAACCTTTAAATAACTTGTATTAAAATAAGGACAGCTTACCATTTCATTTGAAATATTCTCTTCTTTTGAGTAATTCACACGAAAATTATCAGGCATATCAAAATCTATAGCGTCTATTGCTAAATCATTGTGCAACTCCCTTTTGTTTCCTTCGTCATCTACTCTATCCCAATCGTAAACTCTATAAGTGATATCGCTTGTTTGTTGAATTTCAGCAACCATAACTCCTGCTCCAATTGTATGAACACGTCCTACTTCAATAAAATAAGTGTCTCCTTCGGATACTTTATCGAAATTTAAAATCTCGGTTAACGTTTTTTCTTTAAGATGCTTTAAATATATTTCCGGAGTTACTTTTTGATTGAAACCTACTATCAAATTGGAGTTCTCATCCGCCTGAACTACGTACCACATCTCAGTTTTTCCAAATGAATTGTGACGTTTTGCTGCTATTTCATCGTTTGGGTGCAATTGTATGGATAAATCTTGTTTCGCATCAATAAACTTTATGAGCAAAGGAAACTTATCGCCAAAAACTTCATGATTTTTTTCCCCTAAAATATCTCCCTTGAATTTTAATAATAAATCTTTTAGTGATTTTCCCTTTAACAAACCATTTGAAACTATTGAAGTATCTCCTTCAACGTCACTTATCTCCCAACTTTCCCCTATGTTTGAGGACTCTGAGTTTTTGTTAAGTATTTCTCTTAATTTTTGACCTCCCCATATTTTTTCCTTTAAAATCGGGGTAAACTTTATAGGGTATAATGTCTCATTATTCATACTTAGCCTCCAGAATAGGTCACAAAATTACGCGGTGTTTCATATAAGGTTATTTCCAAATCCAAATCTGAATCCAGTTTTGATTTCATTTTATTGTAAATAACCACCGCTATATTTTCAGCCGTAGGATTTAAGTTTTCAAATTCAGGCACTTCCAAATTTAGATTCTTATGATCGAAGGCTACTTCAACTTCACTCTTAATAATGTCTTTTAGCACCTTCATATCAATAACATAACCTGTTTCAGGATCAATTTCTCCTGTTACACTTGCTATTAATTCATAATTATGCCCATGAAAATTAGGGTTGTTACACTTTCCGAAAATGGTGTCATTTTTTTCAAAACTCCAATCTTTTCTATACAACCGATGCGCCGCATTAAAATGTGCCTTTCTACTAACTGTTACTTTCATGAATTTACATTTATATGTTGGTAGAATTTATCAAAAATAACTTTAAACCAAGCGGTATATCGTTCTGGGTGTAATGAAATATCCACCTTAACTTCTTCTAAAGGCATCCATTTCCAATCTGCCACCTCTTCAGGGTTTATCTCTGGCGTACCATCATAATTACCCAACAAAACATGGTCATACTCGTGCTCAGTTAATCCATTATCAAAAGGTGCCTTATAAATAAAAGAAATGGATTCTTTTAAATCTACAACAAAACCCATCTCTTCTTGAAGTCTGCGTTTCCCAGCTTCAATGTTTGATTCTCCATCTCTTTGATGACTGCAACATGTGTTTGTCCAAAGCCCTGGAGAATGATATTTGTCTAGGGCTCGTTGCTGCAGCATTAATTCGTTATTTCTATTAAAAATAAAGACCGAAAATGCACGATGCAATAACGCCTTTTCATGAGCTTCCATCTTAGGCATTAATCCTATTTGTTCATCTTGTTCGTTAACAAGAATTACTTTTTCTTCTTTCATAGTTTAGCAAAAATACGAACAAAAAATTACTTGCTTTACCCGTTTTTCAAAATGAGTTCAATAAAAAAAGCACCTAAATAAATTTAGATGCCTTTTTAGGTTGATGGTTAATATTAATTTTCAATTACTATAAATTCACTACGTCTGTTTGCCTGATGCTCTGTTTTAGAACACTTTACACCGTTAGAACAGCGGTTAGTTAATCTCGTTTCACCATAACCGTCTCCAGATATTCTACCAGCAGAAATCTCTCCTTTATTTATGATATATTCTTTAGTAGAAGTATTTCTACGTTGCGACAATGACATGTTATAAGCATCTCTACCTCTAGAATCTGTATGAGATCTAACATCTATTTTTACAGTTGGATACTCCTTCATATATTTAATAACCTTAGCCAACTCTATCTCTGCATCAGGTCGAATAAAGGACTTATCATAATCAAAATAAATTGGATTTAAATTTAATAACAAAGCCAAATCTGTACCAATTTTTGCTGCACTTGGTTCTAAAGCCAATTGTAATTTTAAATCTTCTCCGTTACCAGTTTCTACTGTAAAATCAGTAAAATCGTCTTCAAATTTTTCTTTCTGAGCTTCTACAATATATGTTTGCTCTTTACAACTAAGGTTAAATTGGAACTTCCCATTACTGTCACTTTTAACAGACTCTAAAACATTATTATTTTCATCTTTAAGCACAACATCCGCATTACCCAAAATTTCCTTTGTTCTTTTATTTATAACTGTACCTATTATATCATATTCGCAATCTGGAATTTCGAAACTGTAGATATCATCATCTCCCTTTCCTCCTTTTCTATTTGAAGAAATATAGCCTTTACGGGTAGACTCATTAATGATATATGCGAAATCATCTTTAGGGCTGTTAATAGGTTTTCCCATGTTTTTTAATATATCTGACTTCATATTAGCCGCTTCAATCATAAAAACGTCTAAGCCTCCCAAACCTTGATGACCATCTGACGAAAAGTATAGCATTCCCTTTTCGCTAATAAAAGGAAAGTTCTCTCTTCCTTCTGTGTTTACTTTTGGTCCCAAATTCATTGGAGCTCCATAAGTCCCGTCTTCATTTATAGCGACCATAAAAATATCGGACCTTCCCTTTGTCCCTGGCATATCTGAAGCGAAGTACAGCTTTTTTTCATCTACGCTTAGAGTAGGATGAGCTACACTATATTCGTCATCGTTAAATGGTAAAGATTCCACATCCGTCCACTCACCATCAATCATAGTAGCTTTATAAATCTTAAGTGCGTGGGTGTTTTCACTATTCTTTTTAAACTTACCGTTAAAAAAATTATTCCTCGTGAAATACACCGTTTTACCATCTTTCGTGTAAGCTGTTGAAGACTCATGATATTTGGTATTGATATCACCCTTTATTTCTTGAACATTACCTTCAGCATCAAGTTCAAATAGATCTAAAAATGGTTGTGCATTCCAATTATATAGTTTCTCGTCTTGATCTCTAGATGATGCAAAAACTAAATTCCCATTATGCAAAGACGCTCCAAAATCAGAAAATGAGGTGTTAATATCCAAATTAGATAGCGCATAATCCTGAGACATAGTTGCAATGGCTTCAAGATAATCTGCATTGTTTAAAAACTCCACACCTCTGGAATCATCAGGTCTCAAGGCTGCAAAAGTTCTAAGTGCTTCGTCCGCTTCTTTGTACCTTTCCTGTGCTTTTAATGCCTGGGCATATCTAAAATAATTTTCAGGATTGGTTTGAGCGTTAACTTCAATAAGTTTTGCATACCATTTGGCAGCATCTTCCATTTCAGAATTAAAATAAAAGGTGTTTGCCAGTTTTTCTATCACTTCTGGCGATACTTCATCTTTATTGGCTAATTCCAATAACGTACTTCTAGAATCAATATATGCAAGCTTATCATACTGCTTTACTGCACTTGAAACTTTACCTTTTTGAGCATGAGTAAGCCCAAATACAAAAATGGTTAAAATAGAAAATATGTATATTCTTTTTTTCATATCAGTAGCTTTTTAGAAGAATCTTGGTGATAAAATTCTACCTATTTGTTGTAATTCAAATCTTAGCATTATCTCATGGGTTCCGCTGTTGTAATTATTCAATGCTGTAGTAGTCGCATCATATGCGTACCCTACAAATAAACCTCTACTCAATTGAAATCCTACAAGCCCACTAAAAGAATCGTCCCATCTGTAAGCTGCACCTATTGTCAACTTATCATTAAACAATGCGTTTAGAGATAAATCTGCTATTAATGGCGCTCCAGATACACCTTTCACTAAAAATGCAGGCTTTAGCTTAGTTCTATCACTTAAATCAAACACATATCCTCCTATTAAGAAATAATGAAGACGCTCTGTTGCGATTGACTCCTGAAAATCATCGTAATGCTCTGTGGTTAACATATTTGGAACAGATAAACCCAGATACCATTTATCTGAATGCAAATACATTGCAGCTCCTAATGTAGGAGATATTAAATTGATGTTCTCATTAAACAACCTATCAGGATTTTGAAATAAACCTTTACTCCAATCTGTATCAAGAATATGCAAGCCACCTTTCACTCCAAAGGATAGTTCTAAATCTCCAGAATCATTTACTGGAATTGTATAAGAAAAATTTGCATCAATATTGGTCTCCTCTGCAGGCCCCAATTGGTCACTTACAATATTAAGCCCCAAACCTAATCGTTCATTTTTTAATGGAGAATGAATGCCGAATGTAATGGTTTTAGGCGCGCCGTCAATACCAACCCATTGTGTTCTATAGAGAGCGGTAGCACTCAAAACATCTCGTTGACCTGCATATGCCGCATTCACACTCATTGTATTATACATATACTGCGTATATTGCGGGTCTTGCTGTGCATTTGTTTCCAAACTTAATAGTGCAGTAAACACTACTAAACTTAAACCTTTTAAGAATGATGAATTCTGTATCATTTTTTTAATCTTTATTAGTCGTTTACTGTTTACTATCTGTTTATATATAACCATCCAACTTTAGGTTTAGAGCCATCTCCAAAGTCTAAAACATAATAATATGTACCGGGTGGTAGTTTCTCGTCTGCGTTTACAGTAGCTCTTCCATTGGATGTCCCATCCCAGTCATTATTGTAACCTTGTTTCTCATAAACCAAATTACCCCACCTGTTATAAACCTCTAACTTGTTATTAGGGAAGTTTGAAATGCAGTTAATAATTAACGTATCATTTACACCATCTCCATTAGGTGAGAACTCATTAAATACAAGTAAGCAACCTAACTCTGTAAATGTTGGATCATCAGAAGTGTTACCATCCAAATCATCACCGTCATCACTAACATCTGACACGGTTCCAATACCAGTATTTGTACCAATAGCTACAACACTATTACTCACTCCCCCTGCATTAATAGCAGCTTGATCTATTGTAAAGCTTGCACTATAAGTTGCTATCTCTCCAACTAACAATGTACCTTCTAAGCTACCTAAACTAGCATCCACAAATGTTGGTTCTTCGGTTAATGATATGATATTACCATTCGCGTCAGTAAAAGTATCTGTTAATGAAATTCCTGTTAAAACAAAATCACCAGTATTTTCAACCTCTATAGTATAATCAATCCTATCTCCTAAAGAGGTACCTCTTACATCTGCTACTTTAGTAACCCTAATCGAAGCTTCACATCCAGTAGTTATTGGATCACATGGATCATTTGGATCACTCGGACCAGTCGGAACTTCAGGTGTTCCAGGGTCATCTATTCCCGTTGTCTCCTCACAGTCCGTAAGACCATCTCCATCGCTGTCCGTGGTATTGATACCTATCGGATCGCATGGATCGTTCGGATCGCTTGTCGGTCCACCTGGGAAGGTCGTTGGATCGTCTGGTGTACTCGGATCGTCGATACCCGTTGTCTCCTCACAGTCTGTAAGTCCGTCACCATCGCTGTCCGTGGTATTGATACCTATCGGATCGCATGGATCGTTTGGATCACTTGTTGGTCCGCCTGGGAACGTCGTTGGATCGTCAGGTGTACTCGGATCGTCGATGCCCGTTGTCTCCTCACAATCTGTAAGTCCATCTCCATCACTGTCCGTTGTATCGATACCTATCGGATCACATGGATCGTTCGGATCGCTTGTCGGTCCACCTGGGAAGGTCGTTGGATCGTCAGGTGTGCTCGGATCGTCGATACCAGTAGTCTCCTCACAGTCTGTAAGTCCGTCACCATCGCTGTCCGTGGTATCGATACCTATTGGATCACATGGATCGTTTGGATCACTCGTCGGGCCGCCTGGGAAGGTCGCTGGATCGTCTGGTGTGTTTGGATCGTCGATGCCCGTTGTCTCCTCACAGTCCGTAAGACCATCTCCATCGCTGTCCGTGGTATTGATACCTATCGGATCGCATGGATCGTTCGGATCGCTTGTCGGTCCACCTGGGAAGGTCGTTGGATCGTCTGGTGTACTCGGATCGTCGATACCCGTTGTCTCCTCACAATCTGTAAGACCATCACCATCACTGTCCGTTGTATCGATACCTATGGGATCACATGGATCGTTTGGATCACTTGTTGGTCCGCCTGGGAAGGTCGTTGGATCGTCTGGTGTACTCGGATCGTCGATGCCCGTTGTCTCCTCACAATCTGTAAGACCATCACCATCACTGTCCGTGGTATTGATACCTATCGGATCACATGGATCGTTCGGATCGCTTGTCGGTCCACCTGGGAAGGTCGTTGGATCGTCAGGTGTGCTCGGATCGTCGATACCAGTAGTCTCCTCACAGTCCGTAAGACCATCTCCATCACTGTCCGTGGTATTGATACCTATCGGATCACATGGATCGTTCGGATCGCTTGTCGGTCCACCTGGGAAGGTCGTTGGATCGTCAGGTGTGCTCGGATCGTCGATACCAGTAGTCTCCTCACAGTCTGTAAGTCCGTCACCATCGCTGTCCGTGGTATCGATACCTATGGGATCACATGGATCGTTTGGATCACTTGTTGGTCCGCCTGGGAACGTCGTTGGATCGTCTGGTGTACTCGGATCGTCGATGCCCGTTGTCTCCTCACAGTCCGTAAGACCATCTCCATCACTGTCCGTTGTATCGATACCTATCGGATCACATGGATCGTTCGGATCGCTTGTCGGTCCACCTGGGAAGGTCGTTGGATCGTCAGGTGTGCTCGGATCGTCGATACCAGTAGTCTCCTCACAGTCTGTAAGACCATCTCCATCGCTGTCCGTGGTATTGATACCTATCGGATCGCATGGATCGTTCGGATCGCTTGTCGGTCCACCTGGGAAGGTCGTTGGATCGTCTGGTGTACTCGGATCGTCGATACCCGTTGTCTCCTCACAGTCTGTAAGTCCGTCACCATCGCTGTCCGTGGTATTGATACCTATCGGATCGCATGGATCGTTTGGATCACTTGTTGGTCCGCCTGGGAACGTCGTTGGATCGTC
>NZ_SIRT01000059.1 GCF_004310325.1 Hyunsoonleella flava | reverse complement strand
CGAGATACTCCCCTCCTACTACTAATAGAACAAAACCAAGAACAACCCAAAGGATACTCATAAACTATTTTTTGCGAAGATAATACTAAGAATTAACGATTTACAATTTTTGATTTACGATTTATAAACAGCTTAAAAACTAAAAATTTCGTTAAATAACTATAATTTTAGTTTTATAACTATAAAAATAGTTGATATTTGTAAGGCACATATTTTGGTAAGTATTAAAACAAACTGGGAAGCAATGATTTTTGCTGATATGTGCGTAAGGTATAGTAGCGGCATCCTTTTTTACTTTTTTG
>NZ_SIRT01000058.1 GCF_004310325.1 Hyunsoonleella flava | reverse complement strand
ATTTACACTAAAATTTTATAATGCAGAAAACATACTACGACCCCGCAGACCTTAGGAAATTTGGAAAAATCACAGAATGGAGTGAGGAATTAGGCAATAAATTCTTGGAGTATTACGGTAAAGTATTTGAGGAGGGTGCGCTTACGGCACGCGAAAAATCCTTAATAGCCTTAGCCGTGGCCCATACAGAACAGTGTCCCTACTGCATTGACGCATATACAAAAGATGGTTTGCAGCGTGGCGTAACTAAAGAAGAAATGATGGAAGCTATTCATGTAGGAGCCGCCATAAAAAGTGGTGCAA
>NZ_SIRT01000057.1 GCF_004310325.1 Hyunsoonleella flava | reverse complement strand
ATGCGATTTATAAACGGTTTCGCAAGCTTCAACATCTTTCAGATAGGCTTTGTTTTTAACTTTCCAGCCTTTAATATGGTGTTATGTGTGGTTACCAATGCTATGACCAGCATCTAGAATTTTTTTAAAAATCTCGGGATGTTTTTCAACATTTGCGCCAATACAAAAAAAGGTTGCTTTGGCTTGGTATTGTTCCAAAATATTTAACGTCCATTCCGTGATTTCTGGTGTAGGGCCATCATCAAACGTTAGAGAAATCTCCTTTTCTAAAGTGTCAATATTCCAGACATAATTCGGGAATAG
>NZ_SIRT01000056.1 GCF_004310325.1 Hyunsoonleella flava | reverse complement strand
ATCATCACCTTGATAATCGCACGTTAAACGCTCTTCGGCTTTGTTGCTGTAATCGATATCTTCCGCAGAAATATTTAATTCTGCACCTGCAATCTTCAGGCGTATTTGGTGTGTGGTTTTGTTAGAGAAAATACTAACACGACGCACAGAGTTTAAAAATTGCGTACGGTCAATACTTAATTTATTTGGATTCTCCTTTGGGATTACCGCTTCGTAATTAGGGTATTTCCCATCTATCACACGACAAATCAACTCAGAATTTTCAAAAGTAAACTTTGCGTTTGAGTCGTTGTATTCAATCGTT
>NZ_SIRT01000055.1 GCF_004310325.1 Hyunsoonleella flava | reverse complement strand
AATTTTCCACCATCATTTCTATACAAATTATCGGTTTCTATATCTGTCACCCTATCCATACGCATCTTATAATGATAGCTATTGTATTCAAATGGGGTAATGGGTTAGTTAGCAACATACACATCAAGATCACCATCATTATCGAAATCAAAAAATGTAGCATCAACACTATTACCGGCATCATCTAAACCAAAATTAGATGCCTGTTCTTTGAACGTATTATCACCTTGATTGATGAAAAGCTGATTTTTTTTATTTCCAGACTGTCCAGCAACTAAGCAATAAATATCGATAAAACCATCTC
>NZ_SIRT01000054.1 GCF_004310325.1 Hyunsoonleella flava | reverse complement strand
AGCACAGTTCCGTGAATTGGAAGCATTTACTAAGTTTGGTTCAGACCTTGATGCAGCTACATTGAATGTAATTGAAAAGGGTAAGCGTAACGTTGAGATTTTAAAGCAAGTTCAAAATGATCCTTTTACTGTTGAAGATCAGATTGCAATCATTTATGCAGGTTCTAAAAACTTGTTAAGAGATGTTCCTGTTGAGAAAGTAAAAGCATTTGAAAGAGATTATATAGAATTCTTAAATGTTAAGCATAGAGATACATTAGATACTTTAAAGTCTGGTAAATTAACGGATGAGGTTATTGATACTT
>NZ_SIRT01000053.1 GCF_004310325.1 Hyunsoonleella flava | reverse complement strand
GCTGCACCCATGTGCAAAAAACTTTCTTTGGAGCTTGGTGGTAAAAATCCAAACATCATTTTTGCCGATTGCGATTATGATAATATGCTGTAAACCACGGTACGCTCTTCGTTTACTAATCAAGGCCAGATTTGTTTATGCGGAAGTCGTATTTTTGTTGAAAGCTCGATATTTAATCGCTTTAAAAATGATTTTGTTGAAAAGGTAAAGCAACTACACGTTGGACATCCATCAGAAATTCACACTGATATTGGAGCTTTAGTTTCAAAACCACACTTAGAAAAAGTTTTGAAACACATTGATATT
>NZ_SIRT01000052.1 GCF_004310325.1 Hyunsoonleella flava | reverse complement strand
ACCAGAAATTGCTTCCGTAATTCAAACGGCTGATAATTTATGTAACGGCGATGTTAATGCTGCAATTAGCATAAGTATCAACAATACAGTTGGAACACCACCATTCGTTATAAATGTAAATAACGATACTACAGGTACGGACTATGGAACACAAACTTCAGGATTACCAGCAGGTGATTATACCATCACATTAACTGATGTCAATTCTTGTGAAGATATTGAAACCATCACTATCACTGAACCAACACCTATTAATGTAGTACATACATCATTACCCATAACCTGTGATGTTTTAAGTGGAGGAGTT
>NZ_SIRT01000051.1 GCF_004310325.1 Hyunsoonleella flava | reverse complement strand
GATAAAAATTCCAGCCTTTCCTGCTCAAGGTTTGGCAACTTTTTCGAAATGATAGTTTGTAAACGCCTATCCTGTTTAATTTCATCAAACAGATGGTCCTTTGTTGGGTATTTTGCACCAACATAAGTTAACCAAGCCATTAAATCATTACTTAAGTTTTTCGCAATTTCAGGATATTTTAACAGAATGTTTTGATGATCTTTTTCTTCTGAAGGTAGTTTAAACAATTCTTCACGTCCATCTTCCCAGTAATGAATGAGTTTCCATCCATCTTTTTGTATTATAGATGATGGCTCACCACCTTGAT
>NZ_SIRT01000050.1 GCF_004310325.1 Hyunsoonleella flava | reverse complement strand
TTCAAAATCGCAAAGGTCTTGGTATTCTTTGTCGGTTAATTGGTCTTTATATTGTTTGCCCGCACCTGTTTTAAAAAACTCTCCTATAGATTTTTCGCCAGAGTATCCAAACGGCGGATTTCCAATATCATGCGCTAAGGCCGCCGTGGCTACTATCGCTCCAAAATCGTTAGCTTGATACCCATGAACATTTTGCAAATGCGGATGTCTTTCTAATATTTTTTGCCCTACTTTACGCCCTAAAGAACGCCCAACGACGCTAACCTCTAAACTATGCGTTAGTCGGGTATGTACAAAATCGGTTTGC
>NZ_SIRT01000005.1 GCF_004310325.1 Hyunsoonleella flava | reverse complement strand
GTTCGTCTAAAATTTTCAGTTTAAAAGGTTCTGAATACCGTCTGATTACTTTGTCATTTTTATACATAATGTTTAAAATTATGTAGCCTTTATTCAGGACGGGTCAAAATTGCCTACAACGGTTTTGTGTAAGCGTCAGTAACGGGAAAGTGCGTGAGTACTTTCGGCTGACGCACCTAATTTAGCAAAACGAGTTGAATTTCCGATTAGGAAATTCAGCCGTTATTGTGCTAACACATTGTTGACAGTAGGTTTTATTCATTCAACATTCTGTTTTTTAAGAAGTCATTTTCAAATTCAATTATAACTTTTTCTCTGTATTTCATATGACTCAAGACACTTATTAAAGGTAAATCTTTATACATATAATTCAGATAGTCGAATTTCTTAGCTTCACGATTTTGAACGGAATCTGTATTTAATTCTCTACGAACTCTTTCTGCTAAATTCTTATCCGTAATCAATTTCAAGATTTCAGTTCTATAGCTTTCAAGTTTAGAAATGAATTTAGTCGCTTTTTCGTTATATTTTTCTCCATTGAAGAAAAATTCGTTTATCAACTCTTTATTTGAGAGTTCTCCATTATAGTCATATTGATCATTTATTTTATCAAATAATTTCCAGTAAACACTGTCCAAATATTTTAAATATTCAGTTGTTAAACTATGATAAGTTTGTGTTGTGTCATCATTAAGTAATTTGTCATTTGATAGATTTTCAGCAATTTGGTCTTTTAGCATTGTACTAGAATGAACGAATTCCTCAATTAAAAAGCCATACATTGTATAAGTTTCATTTACATCGGAATCGGGTTTTAAATCAGTTTTAGAATCCGTTTTGCAAGAGTAAACAATTGTTAAAAGTAAAAGGAATTTGATTAGTTTCATAGGTGTATTTGGTAAACTTAGCCAACCTATTTGTATATAGAGAAAATGTTCTCAATGGGTTGTACTGCTAAAAATACTAAAAGTTGTAATTTACACCAGTACTTTTCTTACTTGATTTGCAGAATTTAGGGTTTTTCAGCACCCACTTAAGGAGTTGAATATTTCAACTGCGCTCTCAGTACAGGCCTTATGTTTGAAATTCCCGATCCCGATAGTTATAAGGATTGAGTAACCACGCCCAAAAGCGTGGCAGGTGTCCAAAAAAAATGAGATTACAAAAAAAGCTTCCAATATATAAAAGGAAGCTTTTAGTTGAGGCGTCGAGCGGAATCGAACCGCTGTAGCAGGTTTTGCAGACCTGTGCCTAAGCCACTCGGCCACGACGCCTTATGAAATGAAATCTATCAAAATAAATTTTGATAGACCTTTGAAATTGTCATTCCCGAGACATTGGGAATCAGTGCTGCAAATGTAAAAAAATTTGAGACTTTTACTCACAAAAAATTACTTTTTACGCTTATCTGTCATTTTTACGGTAACCACCTCTACATCGCCACCAATGGGCGGGTTTAGTTTGCCTATACTCACGGTGGCCTTTTTTACCAAAGCATCTTCATTAAATATTCTATCTAAAATACGTTTTGCAACGGTTTCCAACAATTTAGAGGGTATGTCCATTTCCTCTCGCACTACTTTATTTAAAAACACATAGTCAACTGTATCGTTTAACTCATCGCTTTTGGCAGATTTTTGTAAATCGGCTTTCACCTCTAAATCCACACGGTAGTCACTACCAATTTTTGTCTCTTCTCTCAAACAGCCATGATAAGAGAAAACTCTTATGTTTTCAACCTTTATAATTCCCATACAACAGATTTTAAGTCGGTAAAATTACCTAATTTTGCCAATATTTTATTTAAAGGGGTTAAAAACTTCCAATTGTAACATATTTTATGTCTGAAGAAAGAAAATCACTCAATTTTATAGAGCAAATTATAGAGGAAGATTTAGCAAATGGCATGTCGCGTGACGATTTGCATTTTAGATTTCCACCAGAGCCTAATGGCTACTTACACATTGGCCACACCAAAGCTATTGGTATTAGTTTTGGCTTGGGTGAATATTATAATGCTCCTGTAAATCTTAGGTTTGACGATACAAATCCCGCTAAAGAAGAACAGGAATATGTTGATGCTATTAAGCGCGATATCGCTTGGTTGGGTTACCAATGGGATAAGGTTTTATTTTCTTCGGATTATTTTCAGCAGCTATACGATTGGGCCATTATGTTGATAGAGGAAGGAAAGGCCTACGTAGATTCGCAATCTAGTGAAGCTATGGCAGAACAAAAAGGTACACCTACAGAGCCTGGAGTAGATAGCCCTTATAGAAACAGATCAGTTAAAGAGAACCTCGAACTGTTTCAGCGCATGAAGGATGGTGAATTTGATGAAGGTGAGCATATTTTGCGTGCTAAAATTGATATGCAACATACCAATATGCTGATGCGCGATCCTATTATGTATCGTGTAGTAAAAAAGGAACATCACAGAACAGGAGATAATTGGTGTATTTACCCAATGTATGATTGGACGCATGGCGAGAGCGATTATATTGAACAGATTTCCCATTCCTTATGTTCCTTGGAATTTAAACCTCACAGGGAGCTTTACGACTGGTTTTTAGATCAAGTGGTTGACCCAGATAAATTAAGGCCGAAACAACGTGAATTTGCCCGTTTAAACCTTAGTTATACCATCATGAGTAAGCGTAAGCTGCTAAAATTAGTGGAAGACGGTATTGTAAGCGGATGGGACGACCCTAGAATGCCCACTATTTCTGGTTTAAGACGAAGAGGCTACACGCCTACAGCTTTAAGAAAGTTTGTGGAAACCGTTGGTGTTGCAAAGCGTGATAATGTCATCGACGTATCGCTTTTAGAATTTTGTATTCGTGAAGATTTGAACAAAACCGCACCAAGGGTTATGGCAGTTCTAAATCCTGTTAAACTTGTCATCACAAATTATCCAGAAGATAAAGTAGAGTGGATGGATGCTGAAAATAATCAGGAAGATGAAAGTGCTGGTTATAGAAAAGTGCCATTTTCAAGAGAATTATATATTGAAAAAGAAGATTTTAAAGAGGAGGCAAGTAATAAGTTTTTCAGATTAAAACTAGGAGGTGAGGTACGCCTTAAAAATGCGTATATCATTAAAGCAGAAGATGTGGTTAAGGATGATAATGGAGAGGTTAAGGAAATCCACTGTACTTATTCTGAAGACACTTCAAAGAAAGTAAAAGGCACACTGCATTGGGTGTCTACTGCTCACGCTATAAAAGCTGAGGTTAGAGAGTATGACCGACTCTTTAAGGATGAAGCACCTGATAGTCATCAAGACAAGGATTTTATGGAGTTTTTAAATCCCGATTCTCTAAAAACAATCGAAGCTTTTGTTGAACCAAGTTTAAAAGAGGCTAAAATTGGGGATAGATACCAATTTCAGAGATTGGGTTATTTCAATGTGGATGATGATAGTACTTCTGAAAAACTTGTGTTCAATAAAACCGTTGGGCTAAGGGATACTTGGGCCAAAATTAAACCACAACAACCAAAAAATCAAAAGCCTCAAAACAATCAGCCTAAGCGAAAAGCTATCGACATCATAAAGCAATTAGGTAAAAAATACACCAATTTACCAGAGGAGAAACGTTTAAAAGTACGCGCCGAAATACTGGAGTTAGCAAAAGACGTTACATATGATGACATTGAGCCACTATTTAACACTGCGGTAAAAAAAGCAGGCACCAGAATTGCGGTTACTTTAGTCTTAAACGTGATGCTTAATAACGGTTTAGACCGTAATCAATCTGTATTAGACTTTCTTTCAAAAGCAAAGGAGGACAAAAACGATTTACTGGTTGCTGAGGCCTCTTTAATCTAAAATTTTAATCTGTTTCAAAAGTTAAAAAAAACCTTCCGTTTTATTTTTTAGCTATATTTAGGTACTAACTATAACTTTTTAATATTATGGAAATTAATTTTTTAGCGATTTTAGTTGCTGCAATTTCAGCCTTAGTTGTTGGTTTTGTTTGGTACAATCCAAAAGTGTTTGGAACCGTTTGGATGAAAGCTGCTGACATGACCGAAGAAAAAATGAAAGGTGCCAATATGGGAAAAATATTCGGTATGGCTTTAGTCTTTGCATTATTATTAGCAATGAGTATGCTTACTCTAACCATTCATCAGTTTGGAGCTGCTGGTATGGTTGGTGGCGATGTTGAAAACGCTTTGCCTTCTTTTAACGCATTTATGGCAGATTATGGTACCGCACACAGAACTTTTGGTCATGGGGCATTACATGGCTTTTTTGCTGGCGTATTTATTGTGCTTCCTGTACTGGGCACTAACGCTTTATTTGAGCGTAAAGGTGCAAAGTACATCCTTATAAATAGCGGATACTGGATGGTAACTATGGCTATTATGGGAGCAATCATTTGTGGGTGGCAATAATTTTGTAAACTTTTAACATATTTAAAGACTGAAGATGTTTAATTTTCAGTCTTTCTTTTTGTATTGATACACTATCAAATTTATAGAAGCATAAAAGATGTCCCGCAAGAATGGGACGCTTTAACGGTAGACGATATTCTTTTACAATCTACTTATTTACAAGCTTTAGAAAACGCTGCTCCTAGCAACATAAAATGTTTTTATATAGGTGTTTTTAAAGGCGAAGCCCTTATCGGTGTCGCCCTTATTCAACGTGTACAACTCTATCTAAAAGATATGTTTAGAGATACGAGAGTGTCCTGCGTAAAAACCTTTCTAAAAGATACGGTTTCAAAATTGTTAAAAGGCAATATTTTAGTGGTTGGTAACTTAACGCATACGGGGCAACACGGACTTTACTTCGATTCTGAGTCTATTTCAAATCATGAATTTTACAATGCAGTTTTTAAAGGTGTTTCTGAAATAGAATCTACCATAAAAGCTGAAACCAATAAAACCATAAGACTAATTTTGGCAAAGGACTATTTCTTGGATGATGCGATTTTAGATGATACCTTTTTCAAAAGAAATAAACTCCATAAAGCTACGGTACAACCCAATATGATCATGAACATAAGGGAAGATTGGTGCGAGAATGGTGATTACATATCGTGTATGAACAAAAAATACCGTAGACGCTATAAACGTGCTAAAAAGAAACTAAACAGTATTGTCTGCAAAGAAATGAATTTAGAAACTATCAAAACCAGTTCAAAATTACTTCATGATCTGTATTTAAACGTTTCAAACAATGCAAAGTTTAACACCTTTATTTTACCTGAAAGTCATTTTTATAATTACAAACTTCATCTAAAAGATAACTTTAAGGTTTTTGGGTATTATTTGAAAGATGAATTGGTTGGTTTTTTCACTTTAATACTGAATGACAAACAATTGGAAACCTACTTTTTAGGCTACGATTCGGAGCATCAATACCCTAATCAACTGTACTTAAACATGCTATACGATATGACAAAGTTTGGTATTGAAGCGGGTTTTGAATCTATTGTATTTGCCAGAACCGCCATGGAAATTAAAAGTTCTGTTGGGGCGAAGGCAAAACCTATGGTCATGTATTTAAAACATACAAATGGAGTATTAAATGCTATTTTAAAGCAAGTATTCAGATTTATGAACCCAAAACAGGATTGGGAAGAACGACACCCTTTTGATTAAAATTAACATGGGTTGGTGTTTAAGTATTCTATTTTTATTCCGACAAAGTGTACTTAATCCCCTTTTTTATGAGACAGTTGCAACTCCTTCTTTTGATATTGCCCTTTCTAGGGTTTTCTCAAAATATGACCAATGACAAACTTCAAGAGATTTACACCAGCATTAGTGATTCCATAAACGGACAACCAGGTGGATGGCAATTTCATATCAAAGAAGTGCCCTTGATTTCCATTACAGATGAAAATCATAATAGAATGCGTATCATATCGCCAATAGCCGATTCTAATAGCTTAAACGAAGAATTAATCAAAGCTGCTTTGGTTGCCAATTTCCATACAGCCTTAGATGTAAAATATGCGGTTTCAGATGGTGTGTTATGGTCGGTGTTTATTCATCCTTTAAAAGAATTGTCCGAACATCAGGTTAAGGATGCTGTAAGTCAAGTATATTATGCAAATATCAATTTTGGAACCACTTTTACCAGTACCTCTTTAACATTTCCTGGAAGTATCAATAATCAGCCAAAAGAAGAGGAAAAGCAAAAGGAAAAAATTGAATTTAAGAAATCATAAATTTCTAGTTGTCATTCAGAGCGAAGCGAAGAATCTACGGTAGCATAACATGTAGATTCTTCAGTCTTACCTCCTTCTGAATGACACTATAGATTACTTATCTTTTGAAGGATTCTTTTTAGCATTTTTCATAGCCTCACCTATTTGGTTACTCGCTGTAAAACTCGCCACCATATCATTCAGCATATTACTACCTGCCTGTGGTGCATTAGGTAAAAGAATTAAGTTACTATTGGTTTCTTCACCCAAAGACTGTAACGTATCATAGTGCTGCGTTACAACAATAAGCGCAGACGCCTCTTGACTGTTGATGCCAACACGGTTTAGTACCTCAACAGACTCTTCTAAACCACGTGCAATTTCACGACGCTGATCTGCTATACCTTGCCCTTGCAAACGCTTACTTTCTGCTTCAGCCTTTGCTTTTTCAACAATTAAAATACGTTGCGCATCTCCTTCAAATTGTGCTGCTATTTTTTCGCGTTCTGAGGCATTAATACGGTTCATGGCTTCTTTTACTTGTGCATCGGGGTCAATATCTGTTACAAGTGTTTTGATAATGTCATATCCATAATCAAGCATAGCATCGTTAAGTTCTGCTTTTACTGCAATTGCGATGTCGTCTTTTTTAACAAACACATCATCTAATTTCATTTTAGGAACTTCAGCACGCACCACGTCAAATACATAACTGGTGATTTGATCATGAGGGTAATCTAACTTATAGAAAGCATCATACACTTTTTCTCGAATAACTTTGTACTGAACAGAAACTTTTAAGCGAACAAATACATCATCTAAGGTTTTCGTTTCGATAATGACATCTAGCTGTTGAATTTTTAAACTTAGTTTACCAGCAATTCTATCTACTAAAGGAATCTTTAATTGAAGACCCGAGTGACGAATACTCTGGAAGCGCCCAAAGCGCTCAATAACCGCAGCCGTTTGTTGTTTTACAATGAAGAATGAAGAGATTAAGATAATTAATCCCAACACGATAAATGGGATGTAAAAGAAGTTCATATCTGTGTTTTTTAATGGTTAAAAATTTCGGATTACTAATTTACGTTATATTTGAGCATTAAACCCTAAATACCATGAAAATTAATCCTTACATTTTATTAGTAGCGGTTGCACTATGTTTTGTTACAACTCACCATGCGCAAAAAGGGAGATATCCAATTACTAACGGCTTTTCGGTTTTTGGAGGTATTACGAAGTTTGATATTACAACTGATAATTTCGTAACGTCCCAAGGCGATGGTTTTTTAGGTGGAATAAGTGCTACTGTTGATATACCATTGCGTTGGTACAATGTTAGTTTTGGCATGCAATTATCCGAAAGTAATATTGACATTCTAGGACGTCCGAGTCTAATTAGTACCGAAAATGAATTTATAAACTACAAAATGTTTGCTGCCCAAGTAGCAATGCTTATGCACATAAAAGTAATACCAAATCATTTTACTATTGATGCAGGACCAATGTTGCAATACAACGGAAAATTAGAGTTTAAGAATAGGGATCAAGAAGGGTATTATATTAATAATTACGCAAATTTAACCGCTGAGGATATTACCAATATTTCACAATTTAATTTTAATGGCGCTGTGGGTGCGTCTTTAGGCATTAGAAACTTTAAGTTGAAGGCGCAATACATTTATGGCTTTACTAATATTTTGAATAAACTTGAAAACGAAGGGCTAGACACTACCGGTGGAGATGCACGTTTTAAAGGTAATCAAAGCATGTTGGTTTTGGGAGCTATGGTATCGTTCTAGACTATTTAAACTATTCTTTGGTATAATACTGTGTTTCCTTAATTACGGAATCCAATTGCTTTACTTCTTCGATTGTAGAACTGATATCATCTGATTTTACGGTTTCTTCTTTAGTATAGCCCACATAGTTTAACCATCCTTCAGAACGTATTTTTCTGCGGTTACTAACCACTAAAAACAGAGGGTCAATCTTAAGAGGTGCGATCGAAGCTGTCGGATCATTGATTTGGATGTTAGGATACAAATCAGACAGTATTTTTTTAGCCATATAAAAATGACCAACGGCATTGGGGTGCACCCCATCCGGAATAAAGGTGCTATCTGATTTTTGGGTTTTAATGGCAACAAGTTGATTATTCAAATAAGTGTTAAGGTCAATTGTTTTAATATTCTCAAGGGTTTTTAACCACTTGGAGTATTCAAATAAAACAGATCCATAATCATAATACGGATGCTGATACGATTGTGGTTCATCTTCAAACGCTACACGGTCTATAATTGGGTCTGGATCAAAAGGCGTTGGTGTCATTAAAATGAGTTCCGCATTAGTTGCTTTCACTTTTTTAATTAGCTTATGTACACCGTTTTTATAATCGTCAAAGCGTGCGCTATCTTTCTCCGAATATATACCATCATTCATGCCATAGCAAGCTAAAACTAGGTCTGGTTTGATGAGTTGTAAGGCATCATCCAATCGCGAGTGCACACAGGGTCTCAGAACAGAGCGGTTTGCTTCAGTACCTCCCGAAACAGTTTCTCCGGATAACCCAATACTGATAATATCCAAAGATGTTTCAGGGTAGTTTTTTCTAAGGTAATATTCTAAAAAATCAACGTATTTGCCATTTTCGGTAATGCTGTTGCCTAAAATTAGCACTTTTTTGTTGTGGAGGGGGAGATTTGGTTTTTCTTGTTCTTTCTCGCAAGAATGAAAAGAATATGCTGCCAAGAAAAGAAATAGAACTTTTAAAAGTTTCATTTATTTATATTTTATGAGGTCATCAATTTTTCAAGTTTATTAAAATCACGATTCAAGAAAATTTTCAAATAACTCAATGCCTCATTTTTACTAAAACCCCATTTATCAATTACATCCATGGTTACTTTTTTACCCAAAAGACCAAAAAGTACGTTTTTTTGAACTTTTCTGTTATACCATAATGAAAACTCTAAGCTTTTATTAGCCATTTGAGCAGTTAGTCCCAAGCTAAACTTATTGGATTCATTCACAAAGTCTAGCGATGGATTATAACATACATCTCCATCCTTTAACGAATGCAAAAGCTCTAATTGTTGAACCCAAGGGTAGCTGCCTGCTATTTCTAAAACCTCTTCTTCATTCAAGAGTGTATCAATATATTCAATTTCAGGCTTATCGGGATGACAAATAGAATATTTATAGTTCAAAACAACTTTATTTGGATTTAAAAATTACAATATAGCCACAGCCTTCTCAATCCGTGCAACACTCTCCGCTTTCCCAATCATATACATAATATCAAACACATCAGGCCCTTGCAGTGCGCCAACCAATGCTAAACGCAATGGCATCATTACTTTACCAAAGCCTATGTCGTTTGAGGTAATCCAACCTTTTAAGTTGGTTTGAAGGGTTTCCACGGTAAAATCATCAATGGCATTTACAATAGAAACTACTTCTTTTAAGATATCTTTTGTACCTTCCTTAAAAGCCTTTTTTGATGCTTTTTCGTCATAGGACGTTGGTGCTGTGAAGAAAAAATGACTCAAGCCCCAAAAGTCTGAGACAAAAGTGGCGCGTTCTTTCACTAAAGCAACAACCATCTCTACATAATTCACGTCGATGTCATTTCCACCAGCAGGAGAAATCCCATCCTGAGATTCTTCGCTACCGCTCTGAATGACATTCAGCTTTTCATTTATTATTGGTAAAAACTTTTTAGCTAATTCATCATTAGCTTGCTCTTGCATATAATGATGGTTAAACCACTTGGTTTTATCTGGATCAAAGCGCGCACCAGATTTGTTCACGCGTTCTAAATCGAAAGCGTTTATCAAGGCATCTAAACTAAAAATCTCTTGCTCTGTTCCTGGGTTCCAACCTAAAAAAGCTAAAAAATTCACCATAGCTTCAGGGAAATAACCATCTTCTTTATAGCCACGAGACACATCTCCTGTTTTGGGATCTTTCCATTCTAACGGAAAAACAGGAAATCCTAATTTATCACCGTCACGCTTGCTTAATTTTCCTTTTCCTGTGGGTTTCAAAATCAAGGGCAAATGTGCAAACTCAGGAACTTCCCAACCAAAGGCTTGGTACAATTGGTAATGCAACGCTAAAGAGGGCAACCACTCCTCGCCACGTATCACATGCGAGATTTCCATTAAATGGTCGTCCACAATATTTGCTAAATGATAGGTGGGCATGCCATCACTTTTAAATAATACTTTATCATCTAAAACATTGGTGTCTATTTGAATATCGCCACGGATAATATCCTTTAAATGCAGCGTTTCATCCTGTGGTGATTTAAAACGTATCACATAATCTTCGCCGGCATCCAACTTCGCTTTTACTTCTTCTGCAGAAAGAGATAATGAGTTTTTTAACTTTAAACGATTATGCCAATTGTAAATAAAGGTTTTGCCCTTTGCTTCATGATCTTTTCTATGGAAATCTAATGTTTCGGCAGTATCAAACGCATAATAGGCATTTCCTGAAGCAATCAGTTCATCGGCATATTGCTTATACATGGCCTTCCGTTCGCTTTGACGATACGGCCCGTAGTTCCCTGGCTTTACAGGGCTTTCATCAGCAGGCATACCACACCAGTTTAAAGCGTCGATAATATATTGCTCCGCGCCTTCAACATATCTGTTTTGGTCTGTATCCTCAACGCGAAGTATAAAAGTACCGTTATGCTTTTTAGCAAACAAATAGTTGAACAAAGCAGTACGAACACCGCCTATATGCAATGGTCCTGTTGGGCTAGGTGCAAAACGCACACGAACGTTTTCAATCATGTTTTATCTGTTTTAAAACTGTGGCAAAGATAGAGCAGTACTCTATAAAGACAAAGTGTAGAGTGCAGAAGTTTAGCAGATAGAGAAAGGCTTGCGTTTTTGTAAATATGCAAGCGGATAAGTGCGCTAAGGATTGCAGCGGCAGCTTTTGGTCCCGCTACAGCGGGAAGCCAAAACTATTAGCGGAAAGCCTGACCCAAAGGGGAGCGCCCAAACCTTGATATTAGGAGTATTTTAACGGGAGGTTTAAATTGAAGTAGAAAATAAAATTGTAGTTTAGTAGCTTAAAAGGCTTGAAACCCTTGTATTTATGCCCAAATCATGGATAATTTTAAATATATTCAGCAAAAATTAGAGCGGTTTACAAAACGGTACCATACCAATGAGCTGCTAAAAGGCGGCATTTTGTTCTTTGCCATTGGCTTGCTGTATTTTCTGGTGACCTTATTGATTGAGCATTTTTTATGGCTGAACACGACAGCGAGAACGGTGTTGTTTTGGATGTTTATTGCTGTGGAATTGGCGTTACTGACTAAGTTTGTGTTTATTCCGTTAGCGAAATTGTTTAAGCTGAAAAAAGGCATTGATTATGAGAAGGCTGCAAAGATTATTGGGACGCATTTTCCTGAGGTAGATGATAAACTGTTGAATGTTATTCAATTGAAGGAGAGTGAGGAGCAATCGGAACTATTGCTGGCAAGTATTGACCAGAAATCGGTGGAGTTGAACCCAATTCCGTTTAAATTGGCGGTTAATTTTAAGCAGAATTTGTCGTATTTAAAATATGCTGTAATTCCCATTATTATTTTGTTGCTAGTGTATGCTACTGGGAATTTTAATTGGTTTAGCGACAGCTACAAGCGCGTAGTTGACTATAAAACGGCTTATGAGCCACCTGCACCGTTTCAGTTTTTTGTAGTAAATGAAGATTTGAAGGCAATTGAAGGTAAGGACTTTAAGCTTTTAGTAAAAACAGCTGGGGAAGTTGCTCCTGAAAATGCCCAGATTCAATATAACGATGAGACTTATTTTTTACAGCAAACAGGTGTTGGACAGTTTGAGTATATTTTTTCACAACCACAACAACCCATCATGTTTAGTCTTTCAGCAAATGAAGTAAACTCTAAACCGTACGAACTTGAAATAGTTGAAGTGCCGTCGTTATTGAGTTTTGAGATGGTTTTGGATTATCCTTATCACACTAAAAAGCGAGATGAAACTTTAAAAAGCACAGGGAATGCAGTGGTTCCTGAGGGTACAAAGGTAACGTGGCAATTGCAAACCAAATCTACAGATAATGTGTTTTTGTATGCAAAGGATACCCTTGGTTTCACTTCAAAAAATGATAATACTTTTTCTGCCTCTAAAAATCTATATTCAGATTACGACTATACCTTAAGCACGAGCAATAAAAATTTGAAGGATTATGAGAATTTGTCGTTTTCCATTGATGTGGTTAAGGATGAATTTCCTGAATTGAATGTACAAATGAAAGTAGATAGTTTGGATTTGCAAACGCTTTATTTCTACGGACAAGTTAGTGATGATTATGGACTAAGTAAATTACAATTAGTATATTATCCTTCTGATAATGAGAAAGATAAAAAGACTGAAGCTATTGCGATTACGTCTTCTAATGTTCAAGATTTTATTTCGGCTTTTCCGGATAATTTAGAGATTACGGCTGGTGTGCCTTATCAGTTATACTTTCAGGTGTTTGATAATGATAGGGTGAATAGGTTTAAAAGTAAAAAAAGCCCTGTTTTTAATTATCGAAAACGCACTCTGGAAGAAGAAAAAGAGAAACAGCTAAAAGAACAGGGGGAAAGCATTAAGGACTTAAACAAATCACTTGAGAAGTTTGAGGAGCAGGAAAAACGCTTGGATGAATTGACCAAAACCGGTAAAGAGAAAAAGAATTTAAACTTCAATGATAAAAAGAAATTAGCATCATTTTTTAAACGCCAAAAGCAGCAGGATGAAATGATGAAGAATTTCAATAAAAAACTGCAGGATAATTTAGAAGAGTTTCAAAAGGAAGAGCAAAAAGAGGATCCTTTTAAAGAAGATTTAAAGAAACGTTTGGAGGAAAACGAAGCGCAATTGAAAGAGAACGAAAAATTGCTAGAGGAACTGGAAAAATTGCAGGAAAAAATCAACAATGAAGAGTTGATTAAAAAACTAGAGGAAGTTGCGAAACAGAATAAAAATAAAAAGCGAAGTTTAGAACAATTGCTAGAGCTTACCAAACGATTTTATGTAGAGAAGAAATTGGAGAAGTTAGCCAATGATTTAGAACAATTAGCAAAGGAACAAGAGCAACTCTCTGAATCTTCAAAAGATGAAAACACTAAGGAAAAACAGGATGCCCTAAACAAAAGTTTTGAGGATTTTAAAAAGCAAATAGAGGAACTGGAGAAGGAGAGTAAGGACTTAAAAAAGCCAATTGATATTCCCCGGGATAAACTAGATGAAAAGGAAATTGAAGATGAGCAGCAAAAGGCGTCAGAAGCGTTAGAGCAAAAAGAGGCACAGGAAGAAGAACAAGAACCTCAAGAGCAAAATGAGCAAAACGAACCGTCTGAACAACAAAAGCAGAATATGCAAAACGCGCAGAAAAGTCAAAAGAAAGCGGCTCAAAAGATGAAACAGCTCAGTAGTAAAATGCAAAATTCTATGCAGTCGATGAGTGGCGAACAAATGCAAGAGGACATTGAAATGCTGCGACAAATATTGGATAATTTAGTGTTGTTTTCGTTTGATGAAGAGGCATTGATGGATCAGTTTAAATCCATTGACGTTAATCACAACAGCTACGCCAATTATTTAAAACGCCAAAGTTATTTAAAGGAACATTTTGAGCATATTGATGATAGCTTGTTTGCCTTATCGCTACGTCAGCCAAAACTATCTGAGCAAGTGAATAAAGAGATCTCTGAAGTGTATTTTAATATCGACAAAGCTTTGGAGCGTTTAGCAGAAAACCAATTGTATCAAGGGGTTTCCAATCAGCAATTTGCTATAACTGCTACTAACAATTTGGCAGATATGCTAAGTGATATTTTGGATAATATGCAAGAAAGTATGAGCATGTCTATGGGTCAAGGAGGTCAAGGTGATATGCAATTGCCGGACATCATTATGAGTCAGGAGCAGCTCAATCAGATGATGCAACAAGGCATGAAGAAAGGTGAAAAGGGAAAACCAAAAGAAGGTGAAGGCAAAGAGAAGGGTAAAGGAGAAAAGGAAGGTGAAAATGGAGAGCAAGGAGAAAAAGGCAAGAACGGTAAGCAACAAGGCAAAGAGGGAGAAAACGGTCAGCAAACGGGAGGCGAGGGTGAAGGCTCTAATTTTGATATGGAAGGTTTACTTTACGAAATTTATCAAAAGCAACAGCAACTGCGTGAGGCTTTAGATAAGCGATTAGAAAAAGAAGGCAAAGGTGGTATTGGAGAAAATCTCTCCAGACAAATGGAAGAAATAGAATTGGATTTATTGAATAAAGGATTTACCAATCAAACGCTGCAAAAAATGATGAATTTAAAACATCAATTATTAAAGCTAGATAATGCTACGTTTCAGCAAGGAGAGGAAAACAGAAGAGAATCTGAAACCAATACGAATAATTTTGATAATGATTCAAATAGCAACATACCAACGGCAAAACAATATTTTCAAACTACAGAAATTTTAAACCGTCAAGCTTTACCTTTGCAGCAGGTTTATAAAAAGAAAGTACAGCAATATTTTAAAAAAGCTAATGATTAATTTCAACTACGAAACGGATTTTAAACTCACCACAGAAGAACACATATCCCATTGGGTTATTGAGACCATAAAGTTGGAAGGGTACAAATTAGAAGAGATTAATTATGTGTTTTGCGATGATCAATATCTTCACAAATTAAATGTTGAATTCCTTAATCATGATACACTAACAGATATCATTAGCTTTGATTATTCGGTCGGAAAAATAATACAAGGCGATATTTTTATTTCTATCGAAAGAGTGGCTGATAACGCCATGGATTTCGAAGTTAATTTTGAAGACGAGCTTCATAGAATAATTATTCATGGCGTGTTGCATTACTGCGGATATAAGGATAAGACAGATGAGGACGCAAAGGTAATGACGGCAAAGGAAGACCACTACCTGAAGATGTTATCTTAAATTAAAGATTTCAACGTATATTTGCAGACCAAATTTTATTACCAACTCACGACACCTGCGTCGAGGGTTCAAATAAAATTGTCATTCCCGTGACAACGGGGCTCTAAGATGTTCCACGTGGAACATTGTTTTTGAAAAAGGAGAATTATGTTTAACGAACTTTATGATGTCATAGTAGTAGGAGCGGGGCACGCAGGAAGCGAAGCTGCGGCCGCTGCTGCAAATATGGGAAGCAAAACATTGTTGGTCACCATGAATTTGCAAAACATTGCGCAAATGTCTTGCAATCCAGCCATGGGTGGTATCGCCAAAGGGCAAATAGTTCGTGAGATTGATGCGCTTGGTGGTTACAGCGGTATTGTGTCTGACACTTCGGC
Source organism: Hyunsoonleella flava (assembly GCF_004310325.1). Classification (GTDB taxonomy): domain Bacteria; phylum Bacteroidota; class Bacteroidia; order Flavobacteriales; family Flavobacteriaceae; genus Jejuia; species Jejuia flava. The sequence continues at coordinate 199,316 of NZ_SIRT01000005.1, read as the reverse complement.
TATCCAGTTTAAAATGCTCAATAAATCTAAAGGACCCGCAATGTGGAGTCCTAGAGTACAGAGTGACCGTATGCGATTTGCTGAAGACTGGAGGTTGCTTTTAGAGCAAACAGAAAACTTAGATTTTTATCAGGAAATGGTTTCTGGTTTGCTGATTGAAGGCGATAAAGTTGTTGGTGTCAAAACTTCTTTAGGTATAGAAATTAAATCTAAAACTGTTGTACTGACCAACGGTACTTTTTTAAACGGATTGATTCACATTGGTGATAAAAATTTTGGTGGTGGGCGAGCAGGAGAAAAAGCTGCGACAGGAATTACAGAACAATTGGTGGGTTTAGGTTTTGATTCCGGTAGAATGAAAACAGGAACACCTCCAAGGGTTGATGGACGTTCTCTTGATTATTCTAAAATGATTGAACAGCCAGGAGACAACAATCCTGAAAAGTTTTCTTATTTAAATATTACAAAGCCTCTTCAAAACCAACTTTCTTGCCATATGACCTACACAAGTCCTGAAGTGCATGATTTGCTTCGTGAGGGATTTGACAGATCGCCAATGTTTAACGGGAGAATTAAAAGCCTCGGTCCTAGATATTGTCCTTCAATTGAAGATAAAATAAACCGTTTTGCTGATAAGGACAGACATCAACTATTCATCGAACCCGAAGGTTGGAACACAGTTGAAGTTTATGTAAATGGCTTCTCTACGTCCTTGCCAGAAGATGTACAATTTAAGGCTTTACGCTCCGTTGCTGGTTTTGAAAATGTAAAATTCTTTAGACCTGGTTACGCTATAGAATATGATTATTTCCCGCCAACACAGCTAAAGCATACGTTAGAAACTAAGCTTGTTGAGGGGTTATATTTCGCCGGACAAATTAACGGCACAACAGGTTACGAAGAAGCAGCTTCCCAAGGACTAATGGCAGGTATAAATGCTAGCTTAAAAGTACAGGATAAGGATCCTTTTACTCTGAAAAGAGATGAAGCTTATATAGGTGTTTTAGTTGATGATTTAATTACAAAAGGCACAGAAGAACCCTATCGTATGTTTACATCTCGAGCAGAATACAGAACTTTATTGCGTCAAGACAATGCGGATTTAAGATTAACACCTAAAGGTTACGAGCTTGGTTTAGCTTCTGAAAAACGTTTAAAACGTATGGAAGAAAAACACGGAGCTGCTGAAAAATTTGTGTCATTTTTTGAAAGCCAAAGTGTAAAGCCAGAAGAGATAAATCCAATTTTAGAAAAGAAAAACTCATCTCCTGTAAAGCAATCAGGTAAGCTTTTTAAGATATTTGCAAGACCAAATATTGAGATGGAGGATGTTAGAAAAGTGGCGTCTGTTGAGTCATATATTAATAATAATAATTTGGATAGGGAAGTCATTGAGCAAACCGAAATTCAGGTGAAATACGCTGGTTATATTGCTAAAGAAAAGAATAACGCCGATAAATTAAATAGATTAGAGTACGTTAAAATTCCTGCTAATTTTGACTATTCACAAATAAAATCCATGAGTTTTGAAGCTCGAGAGAAGCTGAAAAAGATTCAGCCAACAACAGTCTCTCAAGCATCAAGAATTAGTGGTGTTTCACCAAATGATATTTCTGTATTGCTAGTTTATATGGGAAGATAATTTCAACAAAACTGAAACGTTCCACGTGGAACATTTTAAATAATCTTGCTTTTCATATTGCTGAATTACACTCTGAATTTACTTTAAAATGAACGCAAATCCATCATATCTCATCGTAAAGGATTACTCTGTTTCTGGTGAAGAGTTTCATTTAATTGAAAATTCAGAATACGGTTATTTGGAAACTTCACCTCGTCCATCAGAAAACAAATTACCAGAATATTATAAAAGTGAAGACTACATTTCCCATACAGATTCTAAACGAAATTTGTTTGAAAAAGCATATCATTTCGTTAGAAGTATTTCCCTTAAAAAGAAATTAAAATTGATCAATTCGTTTTCTTTAAAAGGAAAAACACTTTTAGATGTTGGATGTGGCACAGGTGATTTTTTAAAAACTTCGCAGAAGAATGGATGGCAAGTTTTTGGAATCGAACCAAACGAAAAAGCAAGAGCTATTGCTAATAAAAAAACAAGCAATGCTGTTTTTGAAATAGAACATCTTTTAAAATTTAAAGCACATAGTTTTGATATAATTACGTTATGGCATGTTCTGGAACATCTCCCTAATTTAGAAGAACATATTTCAATCATTAAAAAATTATTGAAACCTGAGGGTAAATTGATAATCGCAGTACCAAATTATCAAAGTTACGATGCCAAATATTACAAAGCATTTTGGGCAGCTTATGATGTACCAAGACACCTTTGGCATTTTAATCGGGATTCTGTTTCAAGTTTAGTTGGAAAGTTTAATTTAAAGGTTATTAAAACCAAACCGATGTGGTTCGATGCATTCTATGTGAGCATGCTCTCTGAAAAATATAAGTCAGGAAAAATGAATCCAATCAAAGGGTTTTGGGTTGGCTTAGTCTCAAATATCAAAGCCTTAGGCTCAAAAGAAGCTTCCTCCCTAATTTATATCATTAAAAACCGTTAAAGCTAATTTTACCAACGCTGTTTCAATATTGCTCTGTTAGACAACGAAAGATCCTTTCTGGATTTTTAACGCTCTTAAACGGCTTTATTTTAATCTAAAAATAATAGTTTTTACTTATAGCGAACTAAAATATCTATAATTTTTTATTATAAGTTAAAATCCAACCAATTACGGTTTTCATTTTCACATACTTTGTTACATTTGTGCGACCTTGAAAAATAAAACGAATCAAACTAAAAAATAAAAGTATGAAGCATATATTTTTTGTATTAGTGGCGATGTTAGTTTTAGCATCTTGCCAAAAACCAAACAAAATAGGCTATGTGCATAATAGCACCTTAATTAACGACTACCAAGCCAAAAAAGATTTAGAAAAGCGTTTTAAGGGAAAAGAACAAACATTTAATAAAAGGAGAGATAGTATGGTGGCCACTTATCAATTGGACCTAAAAGAAGCCCAGATCAAGGCAAAACGTATGTCTCAAGCTAATCTTCAAAAATTATCTCAAGAGATTCAGGAAAAGGAACAATTGTTAAGCCAAAGAATCCAAACCGAACAGCAAGCGATACAGCAATCTTTTCAAGTGGAAATAGACACCCTAATAGTTGAAGTAAAAGACTTTGTGAAAGATTATGGTAAAGCCAATGGTTACGACTTTATTTTGGGCACAAGCGATGGTGCTTCCTCAGTTTTATATGGTAAAGATCAAACCGACTTAACCCAAACCATTTTGGATGCTTTAAATGCAGAGTATAAGAAAGAGTAAAAGACATAAACGCTTAAAAGTCAAGCACATAGCTTGGCTTTTTTTATGCTATAAAGATCAACATAAAAAGAAAGAGTTTAATTTATCTATCACATTTAATCATTTGCAAGTATATTATTTTGAACTATTGTTGCGGAACGACGTTGTAATATTCCTTGTAACTTTTAATCAGGCTTTTTATGTAACAACCTAGTCAACTTAATTGATAAATCTGTTAAAATAATCTTAGAGTTACCATTGCGCTCAATATGGTAAATCGCATCTTGAAGTTCATTACTAATTTCCATAATGTTATTTCCATGCACAAATGGTGCAAATTTATCTAATTGGAACTTCTCGGTTTTAGGCTCAAAATACACCAAATCGCTAGCATTGTAATTAAGTAATAAAGCCTGACGGAAAAAATCCAAGCAAAAATTTAAAAACTGCTTTTGTGTTTCACGCCCAGTTTTAGCAATATCTTCGCTCCATGTAATCAAGTCGTGGATAGCCGCCTTGTTCCCTTTAGCCTTAAACGCGCTGCGAATCCAAAATATAAACCACGTTTCAAACTGTGTGTCTTCAGAGTCGTGATAGACCAAATCACATGCCTTATTAAAATTTCCATTAGCTTGATGTGCAATTTTTGTGGCAATTGAAGCCTGCAAGTTGTAATTTTTAATCAAGGCTGCTTTAATCACCTCCTCTGCTAGCGGAGGAAAATGTAAAACTTGACATCGGGAGCGAATCGTATTGATGATCTGTTCTTCATCTTCAGCGATCAATAAGAAAATGGTTTGGTTTGGCGGTTCCTCAATTAACTTTAAAAGCTTATTAGCACAGGCTATGTTCATTTTTTCAGCCATCCAAATCAGCATTACTTTATAACCGCCCTCGTAAGATTTTAAGGTGAGTGATTTTACAATTTCATGCGCCTCATCTACACCTATTTGTCCTTGCTTATTGTCCACACCTAGTAGTTTGTACCAATCAAACAAATTACCATAAGGCTGTTCTTGCAGCAACTGTCGCCATTCCTCTAGATAAAAATTAGAAACAGGCTTGCTTTTTACTTTGCTGCTAGTAGTTACAGGAAATGCAAAGTGTAAATCAGGGTGTGAAAGGTTTTTAAATTTCAAGTTACACGCATCATTCCCAGAGGTGTTATCGCCATTACTATTCCCGCACAAAATATATTGTGCATAGGCAATTGCCATTGGTAAAGTGCCGCTACCCTCTGGTCCTACAAATAACTGCGCGTGCGGAATACGTCCGTTATCGGCACTTTGGGTTAAGTGCGATTTTATATGTTCTTGTCCTAAAACATCCTGAAACAGCATCGCACAAAAGTAAACGATTTTTTTAATATCTAGGCGTTTCCTTCATTGGGATTCACTAGACTTTACCTTGTAAATTATTGAGCGTATTACTCTTTAGTGAAGCTTCTCCTTTATGGGATTCATTTTATCAAGTTGTTCTTTTATAAGCTCCTTTTCTTCTGGAAAAAAACCTTGTGCCAGCAGCAACACACCAAAGCCTAAAATCACTAAGGCCACAATTTTTTTTGTTTTGAATATTAATCTTGGTGTCAATCTACTCTTTAGTTTCTTAGCAATAGAAATTTTAATTAAATCTACTAAAAGATAAACCACTAATATTGTGGTAAGAAACACGACTACTCCATTTTCAGATGCCGTAAGTGTATTGGCTAATACTATAAACGCCACCCATCCTATCAGTACCCCTATGTTAATAAAGTTTAAAAGAAACCCCTTTAAAAACAATTTTCCGTAGCCTTTTTTTATTTCAACTTTGTAGTATTCCCTAACAATTTCTCGAAAGGACCTAGATGTTTTTATAAATGAAATCAAACCATAGGCGACCAATAATACACCTCCGAAAATTAGAAAATTAGGGTCATCCTTTATTTTCTCTACTAGCTTATTGGTACTGAAAAACGCGACGACGATAAATAATATATCAGCTAAAATTACACCACAATCAAAAATCAAAGCGCTTCGAAAGCCCTTTGTTGCGCCTGTTTCTAAAAGCACAAAAAAAACCGGACCAATGGTAAACGCCAAAATGATGCCAAAAGGGATGGCTCTGATTATATCGTCAAACATGTAAAGATGATTCTTTAAACAAAGTAAAGAAATAAATACATAAACAAAAAAAGACGCTTTAAATAAAGCGTCTTTTTAAAACAAACTAAACTTAGCAACTATTTATTGCTTTATCAATCTAATGTTATCTATTCCTGCTATCGTTTCTATCTGAGCGAAATAAATACCTGTCTTTAAATCAGAACCATCAATTTCAGCCTCGTTGCTTTTTGGAGAAAGTGACAGTACTTGTTTTCCTAAGACATCGTATACTCTAACAGACTCTATTTGAGTACTTCCAGAAAGCGTCCATCTTTCTTGAGTTGGGTTCGGGTATGCTTTGAAAGTTTCTTTTGCATAAGTTTTATTGCTTAATGTTCCTGCATTTGCCGAAAAATAAATGTTGTCAAAGTAAACAATTGTAGTGTTTAAATCTGAAGTTGTTCCTAACTTAAACTGAAGATAATTGGGTTTTGTTAAACCTAAAGCCGTAAAATGGGATAAATCGATACTAAGGTTTTGCCAAGAGCCGAAAACCAACATACCATCACCCGAACCATCAGTCTTCAAAATATAATCTTTTTCACCTTCACCTTGTCCAATTAAAATAAATTTAACCTCGTGTCCATTAGCTCCTGGAGGTAAATTCGGTGCAAAATATGAGAAGTTTACAAAATTATATGCACTAATATCAACAGGAGCATTTGTTCCTTCTCCATAACCTGCATCTGAGAAATCCATTTTAATAGCTTCATCTGTTCCTGCGCCAGAATCTAAGTCTATTTTTGAATCAAAAGCACCAAAGGCATAATCAGGTGTCCAAATATTTGTGAATCCGCCAGTATCACCATAAAGGCTTAAAACTTCACCATTTGGTGTGTTTGGGTTAGGTGCATCATTAGGCAATGTTGCCGTGAAAGAAACCGTGTATGTTTGCATAGTTGATGCGTCTGCAGAGGTAACTACAATTGTTGCATCGCCTGGTACACCAGGAGCTTGAGTTATAGATGCTGAAGCACCGCCATTGGTTGTTGTTGCCGATGTAATTTGAGGCGCAGTAGTGGTTCCTATTTGTACTTCATATGTATAATCTAACGTAGCAGGACCAAAACCGTTAATCGTGGCTCCAGCTACTTGCAAATCACTCAATGTAGCATCTTTTAAAGGATCTGCTGGATTTTTCCAAAAATAAATGTTATCTAAATATACGTCAGCTCTTGGTGTCGGGCTTCCAAAACCTGGACGCACAAAAATAAATTGTCCAACAGCATCCCAAGTCATACCAGTAAAAGAACTTTTTGGAATGTCAATACTTGTCCATGCGCCTGCAGTAGTTGTAATACCAACTTGAACCTCAGTTGTTCCCGTTCCACCTGTTCCGTTGTTTATTGGCGATACATTGATTGTTTCTGCATTCGGAGTCCATATATCTACATGAAGAAACTCCATCGAAGCTGCATTTTGAGCATTTGCAGTAAAATCTGTACCTTGATATGACAGCTCATCATAAAACAACACCAAATTACCTGAACCTGTATCTACAGCTGGATCTGGTGCATTCCATGGAGCTGGTTGAGACCAATTAGGTGAGTAATTAACACCTGTTATATCGGTGTACGGATTTCCACCGTTCCCCCCTCCATATATAGAAATAACATCTTCTGTATTTCTTGCAGGAGGCGCCGTTGGATCGGTAGTTGGTTGAGCATAACCATAATATGCTGTCAATAAAAAAAGTAATAAAGTAATTTTTTTCATCTTGAATAGTTTTTAATTAATATTAATTGAATTCTTAGTTTTGTTGTCTTCCAAATTTAAGTCTTGGTTATTGATAAATTGACAAAACTTACCCCTACAAAAAACATACATCTCAAAGAAAACCCAATATTATTGAGCATTTCTCAAAAACACCTTGTTCCATGGGGTTTTAAAAGCTTTATAGTTCTAACCAAAAAATGCCCAAATACAGTATATACCTATGATGTTGTGGTAATGTTGTGGTAATGTAACTCACAGAATTACTATGTATAGTCTATTTACTAAAAGTACCGTAATAGACTCTGCTAATGAGTGCCTGATTTCAAGATCATATTCTACACAAATAATCGCTTTGCTTTGTTTAGTTTTACACCCTTCGTGTGAAACTTAGGTTTCTCATTTTTATCCCATAAACCCCAATATGCTCCAACATCTCCTTCCGATCCAACTTTCCATGATTCGTCGAAAGAGGAAAAATAGAAAATATCTATACCTTCTTCTTGGGACCATAGTTGCGTGTTTATAAAGTATTTCATTGCATTTTCCTTAGATGGAAACGCACCATTTAAGCCTTCCCCTTCACTGGGCCACCCTGTTTCAGAAATAATTACCTTTTTGCCATTTCCAGCTTTTAACGCTTTATTATACATATCTTTCATATAAATCAAAGCGTACTCAATACTACAACCTTCCCAATAAGGGTAGCAGTTAGCCAAAATTACATCACAAGCCTCAGTGATACGTGGTCTTAGTGTAAACTCATAATAAGCATCAACATATCCAACGGGGATGTCTGTTATCTCATTTTTCACATCATAAATAAAACCCAATAGTTCATCTTCGCTTAGATCGCCGCGATACATTACTTCATTTCCCACAGCAGCAACATCAACTACGCCATCTCGGGCTAAGTTCTTTAATCCTGCTATTTCTTTTGTATTCATTTCTGATTCATCTCCTAACCAAGCGCCAACCATGGTTTTCATACCCATTTCTTTAGCAATCTTAGGTATCAACTCATTTCCCTCGGTACATGAAAATGACCGTACCCATCTTGTGTAAGGCTTAATTACTTTTAAACGTCTTCTTATCTGCTTTTCTGAAAGTTGGTCTCCCGGTTCTTGACCTTCTTTATACGGACTAAACCCAATACCATGCATCCCGTTTTTCAAAACTCTTTTAAAACAGTTTTGCAGACCTCTTGTAGTCTTGTTATCCAAGTTATATCCAGATAGCGACAATATTTTATCAGATCTATACGACATCTACAACTACTTTTTTATTATAACCTTTTTTTCTTTTTTCTAATTTCACTCTTACAGCATTTGCCCTTTCTTCATTTACACCATAATTGCGCATGATATACATTGCTATTAGTGTGCCTACCATAGGGAAGAAACAAAAGAAGGCATGAAGCCCATCAACTGCAGATTGTTGATCAGTTGTAGCCAGATCAGGGTTGAATCCCACTATGGCAATAATTACTCCACTTAAACCGCCAGCTATTGCAAATCCGACTTTAACCATCCACCAATAAATCGCACCAAAAATACCTTCTCTTCGTAAACCTGAATTTAATTCATCTATATCAATAACATCAGCGGTCATGGACATCATAATTGTAAATAGACTCCCGATTCCGAAAGAGAAAAAGGGTAGAGCAATTATGTACATCCAAGGCTTACCTGGAATAAACAGAAACCAAAGCATTATGTATCCTATAACGGATATGCCCTGAGATAATAAAAATGCTTTTCTCTTTCCCATAACCTTAGACATTTTCGTTACAATAGGAATTACAATAAAAGTCGTTCCCAATGCTCCCAGACATCCAAATAATGAAACCCAGATTCCGCTTGCAGCCGCGTCTCCATTAAACAATTTGTAAACAATCACAAAAAAGGTAAGGGCCGCTACTGTATTAAAAGCATTGAAAATCAAAAACGTAGCAGCGCATAATTTTCTAAACTCTTTAATCTTAAAAGCTTCAACAAAACTGAAGAATATATTTTTTAAACTATTACCTGCCTTTGCTAAACTTAATGATTCGTAATTTTCATCAAGTGTAGACCTACTCTTTATGAAAAATGCTGGAACCATAGCGCAAATCGTACAAGGTATTGCAACCCAAATAGCTAATTGCCGCACAGCTACATCTGCGGATGGAAACCATTCTGGATCGTACATGATTATCCAAAACAATGGCGCTATTACCCATGCCCATTGGCCTATCCATTGCGCTACTGCCATAATACTGGTACGTTCGTGAAAATCATTACTCATCTCATATCCCATGGCTACATAAGGCACGCTAAAAAAGGTGAGTCCTAAGTAAAAAACTATCGACCACAGGAAGAAATACCAGAAATTATAATCAAGACCACTGTCTTTATACAATTGCCACATAAATACATAAGCAATACCCATCAATAAAGCACCAATTAATACATATTGCCTTCTACGTCCCCATTTGGATTTAGTGTTATCTGAAATATAGCCCATTATTGGATCTGTTATCGCATCAAAAATCCTTGGAAAAAAATAGATGAGCGACCACATCCAACCAGTAAAACCTAGGTCTTGCACCAAAACTACCATGAATATTCCAAGTATTGCCGGAAACATCTGGTTCGCAAGCATGCCTATTCCGAAGGCCACTTTTTGCCCGAAAGGAACTTTATCTCTAGATGTGCTCTTAACTATTGACATATTTTAATTTTTGTGCTTCAGTAGCTTATACATAAAGGGCATGATATTTACATACACATATTTGGGTCGCCACACAACAAGTATGCAATCTCAAAGTAAATATTATAAACTATAGCAAATTACCTGACTTCTTTTTTGCTCTTAGAACTTTAGGTTTTCATGTTTATCCCAAAGGCCCCAATAAGCCCCTACATCACCTTCGTCTCCTGTTTTCCATGATTCATCAAAAGATGAAAAATAGAAAATTGGAATATCATTCTCATTAGTCCATCTGATGGTATCAATAAAATACTTCATTGCCGCATCTTCAGCAGCAATGGCGCTATCAAGACCGCCGCCTTGACTAGGCCAACCCGTTTCTGTAATGATAATTGGTTTTCCTTGAGCTGCATCTACAACTGACCCATACATGGCTTGCATATGACCGAGTGCATATTCAATTGGGCAACCTTCCCAATATGGATACAAATTTGCCAATACTACATCGGTACTTTCAACTAAAATAGGGTGTCTTGAAAACTCGTAATAGGCATCCACATATCCTACTGGAATATCCAAACCTGCTAGCGCCTCTTTCACACGGTTTATGTAGCCTACTAATTCATCTAACGTTAAATCGTTTCGATATAACACTTCGTTCCCTACAGCCGCTACGTCAACATTGCCCGCTTTTGCTAAAGCTATTAAAGCTTCGATCTCTCTTTCATTATCTTCTTTGTCGTCACTAAGCCATGCACCAACTAGTGTCTTAAGACCATGCTTTTTTGCCATCATTGGAACAAATTCATTACCTTCAATACATGAAAATGATCGAATAGCACCAACGTAAGGTTTTAAAATATTGATGCGCTGCTCCACTTGTTCCATGCTTATATCATCGCCTGGAGATTGCCCATCGCGGTACATGCTAAAACATATCCCATGAAAACCATCTTGAATGGTTTTGCGCCATAAGGCTTTTAATTCTTCTAAAGAATAATCTGAAAGATTGATACCTTTCGTTGCTATCTGACTATAGTTAGATGTGTAATATGATGCTTCTCTGTAAGACATTGTGCTATTCTTTTTTCTTGGTTTTACTTTTAATTATTTCGAACTATTAAAATACACCCCTACAATTTTTTCGAGTATATACCTTTATTCTATCTACTTCCTTTGCGCCAGAAGGCATTTCCTCAAGTTGCAATCCTGGGTAATCGTCAGCTTCCTTCCATTTGGCAATGGTTTCACTAAAGAAACTTGAGGCAGAAACGTCAGCTTCGTAAACAATTAAATCGTAGACCTCTCCTAAATCGCCTCCAAAACGTGTTACTACTTGCCACTCACCATCTCTCTTATAAGAGGTGTTGGTATGGTCTGACTGTGGATAATACCTGTCGTCCGTTGGGCGAATCAACACCCAAATATCATTTTTGTTAGTTTCAGGGTAAACGCCCATGGTCAATATCCTACAATCAACAGAATCCTGATCTATTGGCGAAATAACTTTAGTCGCACTTACAGGCCCCTCCACTTTTAACTTATTGCCAATGGAGACTTGCTCAATTTGTCTATTATAATTAACTAAGTTTGACGAATAACTGGCGTAGATAATCATTAAAACCCCAATTATTCCAGCTGGTATTCCCAGTTTAGTGCTAATAAATCTAGCGCCTGAGCTCAATTTTATACTGCTAAGAATCGCAATTAAAATAAATGCAAATCCTACTATGATTAATACTTTTGTTGACATTTTATTTTGGTTTTGTTTGTTAGCGTTTATAATTACAATACGCCTCTTCTTTCCTCTAATTCGGCTTTTATTTCTCTTGCTCTTTCTTCAGTAAGGCTATATTTCCACATTACCCAAATAGCCAAAGCTGCTGTAACTACTGGAATAACAATATCAGCTATCCTAAGTTGCGTAAGTGTTTCCGCTGTTTGTGTAGCTGCATCTCCATCAAACCCAATTAAACTCAATACAAGGCCTCCTAAAACTAGTGCTAAACCTTGACCTAATTTTACTACCCACCAATACAACGCACCAAATGTTCCTTCCTTTCTTGGTCTGCCATTTCTAAGTTCGTCCAAGTCACAAACATCAGCCGTCATACTCATCATCAACGTAAATAAGCTTCCTAATCCGAATGACATTAAAGGGATTGGAATAAAGGATAACCACACGTTATCAGGTGTGAAGGACCACCATTTTAAAATATATCCGACGATTGAAAGTGCTGTTGAAATGATAAAGGCCTTCTTTTTACCCCACTTTGTCGCCATTTTTGAGACTATTGGAATCACTAGAAATGCTGATACCAAAGCCCCTATGGAACTAAACCATGCTGGCCATGTAGCAGTGGCTTCATAACTTCCATTAAAAATATAAAACACGAAGATAAAGAAGCTGAAAGATGCTACAATTTGATAGCCATTAAATACTAAAAATGTTGCGCCACACAGCTTCATAAAAGGTTTATTCTTAACGGCTTCACCAATACTTTTAAACAAATCTTTTACGTTGCTAAAGATATTTTTTAGTGTTAGTGGTTTTCTATCGCCCATATTTCCAGCATCTATTCCCCTGCAAAAAATTGCAGGTAAAAGTCCGAGGACTAAACATGCCACACCAACATATATGGCCATGGTTCTAACCCCTTCTGCTTGATCTTTAAAAATATCTGGATCAGCAATAATTACCCAAAACCAAGGCACTATGACCCACGCGATGAGGCCAACGGTTTGGGAAAATGCCATTAACCGTGTTCTCTCGTTATAATCAGACGTCATTTCGTACCCTAAGCCCACTAATGGTGTTGCAAACATGGTATTGCCAATGAGGAACACCATGGACATGATTAGAAAGTACCAAAAATTATAGTCTGATGAATTGTTTTCATCAAGCTGCCAAAGCAAAACAAATGTAATGGCACTTAGTATACCTCCAACAAAAATATATGGTCTTCTTCGTCCCCATTTTGAATTTGTGTTATCTGATATAAATCCCATAATAGGATCGGTAATAGCATCAAAAAACCTAGGTAATCCTCCTAAAAGTCCTGCTAGAAACGGATCCATTCCAAAGGCTGTAAGTAGGAAGAACATAAAGAAACCTAGAGCTCCAGGGTAAAGGTTTAAAACCAAATGACCTGCACCAAATGCTGCTTTTTGGCCTAAGGGCACTCTATCTTCAGCGGCTGTTTTTACGTTTGACATAATTTTAATCTTTTTTAGTTAGTTAGTTTTAGCTGTGCTTGGAATTACAATAGTTTGAATAGCTTGTGCATCTATTGAAAATTCTACATTCTTTTCATTAAGTGATAGGCTTATGGTTTTTGGGGTTTTGAATTCATTAAAAAGTACAACAGCGATTGAACCATCAGGGTTTTGTGCCGCTGTTGCCATTAACTTATCATCAGGGTTTTCCAAACCAATTACTTTAGCCTCTGGCCTGATGTATTTACTAAAATGCGCCATAGTGTGGTAAAGCGGGGTGAAGTAAACCTCATCTGTGTCTGGATTGACGATTACAGGCGCAATACACCAGTTTTTAAACCAGTTTGGGCCTCCTTTTGTATCCAATACCATGTTCCAATCTACCCAGCCATCTACCCAATTATTTAAGCAGCCAATAATGTCTCTTGCATAACGATTTACAGGGGCGTACTTTGGATGCATGTGCTTGTCTTTCTCTGGTGCCCACTCAAATCCCCAGTCCGTTGCTTCTTTTTTCCAATACCATGCGTCATCCTTCCAAACGGGGGTTTCAGCATCCACACATGCTTCAGATTGAATCAAGAGTTTATTTGGTGCTTTATCATGCGCGTATTGTAATTCCTCAGGGAAATAATGGAATGTACTGGCATACCAGTGAATCGCTGTACCATCAAAATATTTAGATGTTTCTTCATTTTTATATTGAGAATCTATCCATTCTTTGAGGTGCTCCCTGTTTTGATCGTATCCTAAAATTTTAAGATATCCTTTTCCATCAGCTTCAAGTTTGGGACCTAAATAATTCTGAACAAAATTGGTCATTTCATCAGGAGTGTAATGCATGCTTTCCCAATTGTTGCCATTTCCTAATGGTTCGTTTTCAACAGTAAAACCCCAAATATCAATGCCTTCTGCTTTGTAGGCATCAGCATATTTTGAAAAAAACAATGCCCAGGTATCATAGTATTCTGGTAATAATTTACCGCCAACCCATTTGTTGTTATCTTTCATCCAAGGTGCCGCTGTCCAAGGAGAACCAAAAATTTTAAACCCATCGGTAGAAGCCGCCATAGCCTCTTTGATAAAAGGGATTAAGTCGTCTTTATCCTCTTCTATTGAGAAGTGTTCTAAATTTTTATCGCCTTCAACAGGTGTGTATGAATAGTTTGAAACAGAGAAATCACAAGAATTCATGTGTGTTCTTGTTAAAGAGTAATGCGCGCCTTCTTTACTAAAATAGGCATCAATTATTTTTTTGCGATTCTCTTTGCTCAACTTATTTAATAAGTATGCTGACGCTTCTGTAAAAGCACCACCAAACCCTGTAATAGTTTGAAATGTTTGGTTAGGCTTTAACTTAAGTGATACTTTTTCTCCTGAATTTTGAAACTCTGTTATTTTAGACAGTTTATTGCCAGCCTCTGAAGTTTCATAAACCTCAACTAGAAGTTTTTTGCCCTCACTATTACAACTTATCATAAGCACAATTACTATTAAAAGTGATATGTTTTTTAATGCCTTCATCTCAATAAGTTCTCTATTAATGGTTGTTTTGACTTGCATGCCACGCTTCAGGAGTTGGAGGAACTTCCACATCCTTCATCAGGGCTTCTTTATCGCCACCATACGTTTTTGTTATTGGATTGCCGTTTCTTGTTAGACCTTCAAATGTGCCTTTGTCCACTTCATCCCAAAGCACATATTTTGCTTTTCCATCAACAGTAAATAATCCAAAATGCTTTTCAGAATTCCCAGTATTTGGACCGCCTTTCCAAGGCTCATCAAATCCTTCAAAATAAAAACATGACATGCCCGCTTCGTTGGTCCAATCTCTCATATGCTGATAATACAATGCTTCTTTATACTCATCACACGCTTTAGAACCATTAGTACCATAATGCCCAGAAGAAAAACTTGCCCAACCTGTTTCTCCAATATGTATCGGTTTATCAACACCAAGGCTTTCCATATATTTTTTCACATTACTGGTTTGTGTCATGGCATATTCCTTAGCCCTTAACATGGAAATTTCTATTTTTTCCATATCTGTCTTACCTTCAAGTCCTTCTTGATTTAACCAAAAGTCTGGTTGGTAATGTGTATCGTGCATAGGGTAGGTGTGTACGGATAGAAAATCTACGGCCTTAATCAGGTTGTTCAAATCTTCAACATGGTACTCTTCGCCACCGCCTCCCCATGAGGCGAAATTATCAGAGCTCGTAACCCATACATCTTTTGATAGTTTCCCTTCTTTCTTTAAGTTTTGTAGATAATTTACCCACTTAAGTATAATCCAAGGTTCCACATAATAAGAGGCAGCCCACTTCACCATAGCTTCATTACCAACAGCAATAACCTTTATAATATCGGGGTATTGATTTGCCAACGCCACAGCTTTTTCCATCTGTGGTTTGTTGGCTTCGCTTTCTTCATTATGAATTGGTGCTTTATCTGTCCAAGCATTTTTACAATCTATCCAAGCACCCAGCATCACGTACATTTCAAAACTTGAATCTTTTTGCTTTATCTCACTAATTGCTTTTAATAGATTCTCAGCCTGGGGTAAATGCACTTTATAGGTGCGAATCATTCGAATACCCAAGGCGTGTAATATTTTCATGTCTTCCTTTAGCTCTTCATGGGTTGGTTCTATACTATGATCTGCATGCCTATAACCCCCATAAGACATAGCTAAATAGTTAGGGTTTCCTAAAATATCTTTTGCTGTTAATTCCTTTTTATCAATCACTGGATTATCATTATTTTTTTTAGTCTTTCCGCAAGACCAAATAGCTCCAATTATTAATATTAGTACACAAGATTTTATGATCGATACATACTTTTTCATAATTAATAGTTTACGGTTTCTTCCTTCCTAGGCGGCACATGTACATCCTCTAGCAAATCTTCTTCTTTGCCATTGTAGGTTTTTGTAATAGACATACCATCTCTTGTCAACCCTTTAAAAACACCTTTGTCTACCGAATCCCAAATGCCGTATTTAGCCTCACCTTTTAAGTTGATTAATCCAAAATGATTTTCAGAACCTAGTGGGTTTTCTGCGTCTTTCCAAGGTTCGTCAAATGCTTCAAAATAAAAACATGATATTTCTTCAGTGTTAGTCCACTCTCTCACAAGTTGATAGTATTTTCCCGATTTATACTCATCAGCTGCTTTTGACCCATCAGCGCCATAATGCTCATTAGAAATAGTTGCCCATCCCGTTTCACCGATATGTACCGGTTTATTAATGCCAAGACTTCGCATATAATTTACAACACTATCATATTGGTTCTGGCAAAACAACAAAGCGCGTTGCATTGCAGATTCAATTTTTTCTTTGTCTGATAGCTCTACATCTTCCTCGGGAACCATCCAAAAATCAGGATTATAGTGCGAGTTATGCATAGGGTAGGTGTGCATTGAAATGTAATCTACAGACCTGATAAGGTTGTTCAAATCTTCATTATGATAATTAGAGTCTCCTCCCCAAGAAGAAAAATCATCAGAACTAGTAATCCATAAATCGTTTGGAAGCTCGCCGCTTTTCTTTAATTCTTGTAAATGATTAACCCATTTTAAAATAACAGTTGGTCTCACAAAATAACTTGTGGCCCAATGCACCATAGCCTCATTACCCACAGCTATTATCTTTACAATATCTGGGTATTGTTTCGCTAAAGCTACTGCGCGATCAATTTCACCTGCATTTTGCTCACTTTCTACTTCATGGTTGGGCATCATGTCAGTCCACGCATTTTTACAGTCAATCCATGCGCCTAACATCACATACATTTCAAAGGATGAATCTTCCTGCTTTAATTCACTAATGGCTTTTAACAGATTGGAAGCCTGTTGTAGCTGTACATTATAAGTCCGCAATATTTTGATGCCCATTGCTGATAATAGCTTCATATCATCTTTGAGCTCACTAACCGTTGGCTGAATATCGCGTGTTTTGTGACGATAGCCTCCATAGGAAATAGCAAGGTAATCAGGGTTTCCTAGAATATCAGCGGCTGTTAACTGCTTTTGTGTATGTCTCTTTTTCTTAGATTCTAGCATTTAAAAAAATATTGAGTAAATACTATTTTGATTTACTTGAATTTGGTTTTTACTTATTTATAAAAACAACAATCTTTTGTACATCGCCTGTTCTTTCGAATAGTGATTTTGAAATAGCTTCATCCAAACTTTTACTATTAGATTTCACTTGTTTTCCATCACTATAAACAACTTCCAAACCTTCCGTATCAGATAATTGATAAACTACGGGAACTTGACAATATGTAAAGCACAGCATGTCTTTATCCAGTAAAAGCTCTTGCTCTGTTTTATTCACATCGATATAACGGAATGTTTTTGGAGCATTTAAAAACTCCTTTTCTTGAAGCATGCTTGGTTTGAACATAATTTTACCAGCTTCAACTGAAATACCCAATTCACCAAACCTGCTCAATACATCTTCTTTCACCTGACCTGTCATTCCTGGCTGTTGCGCACCTTTTGTAGCTGGTGTATGCGAATAAGGGTCTGTCGGGAAAGCCCCATATAGCTCTGGCGATTTATGTACCCCGATGCCCGCGTTAATCTCATAATAATGATCGAAAAGTCGTCCGATTATCGTGTCATCTTCATTGTTATTAACTGCCATCAAGCAATTTTCTTGAACGGCTAATAATAACTTAGACACCATATGCCAATAAATAGACCCTAAACCTTCGTATCCAAAGAAGGTTCCAGAACGTCCTGTAAATGACTTATGATCAAAAATATCTTCAAACGTTTGAAGCAAAAATTCTTCATCTCTACTCACTAACGATTTATAATTATTATCTAAGCTAGATAGTGCATCCTTTAAACTATCTGCATTATTGAAATTACCATTAAAATGATAACCTCCGTTTACATCCTTTTCAACAACTTGTCTGTTTCCGTCGGCAATCAATCGCTTAAGTAATTCAGATTGCTCCACTTTACTCTCTGGAATATTATTCTTTTTATCAAATCGAGGTAACTCCTTGTTAGGATATAAAATATAGCTGTATTGGTCTGGTCTGAATAACGAACTATTCTTCAAGCCATCCAATACGTTCAATGCTTGGTTAGGCGATAAATAACCTGCACTTAATGCTGCTACTTGTCCTTCCAGCATTTCAGATAAGTACGAAATGGAAACTTCATTATCGTTTTCAACCGTCATTAAATTGTAGGCGTGATACATATTATCGTCGCGCTTATTGGCATCAATACTGTGCTCTAAATACGATTTAGTAACCTCAATAAAGCTTGATATGTCTACTAAACTTATTTCAGTTTTCGAATTTGAAAATCCATTTTTATAAATTGTAGCCCTGTATTTACTTCCTGCCTTACCCAATCCATCAAGTACCGTTTTGCGGTCTTTATCCGAAATGTTTCCAGATAAAATATTTGCATTGTTTTGTAGGGTCTCAGAAATTTGATTGAAGAAAACATTTAATTCTTCGGAAACTTTTACCGATTTAGTATCTGTATTTGTAACTAAACCTTCAAAGAAATTTAAGAACCTATAGATGTAATAAAGCGTTACCATAGACACGCCATTGCCCACAAGTGCGTTGTTTGCATCATTCCATTCTGGTCTTTGCGTATTTAGCCAAATACCGCCTTCTGGAATAAAGTTTGAAATTTTTGAAAGTAGGGTAGCCAATATTTTTTCAATAAAATTGACGTGATAGATGTTTGCATTTTGATCCAATAGTAACGCACCGTCCGCACCTAAAACATCTCTTCGTTTATGGATGGTTCGGTCTAATTCATGGTCAAAATCAATAGTGTCTTTTGGATTCTTTAGGGTGTCCTCATAGCTTTTGATAACGTAAGGCACATTAGCATATACGAATACATCTTGGTTGAAGCGTTTCTCCAAAGTACCAGGGTAGTGGTCTTCAATAAATTCAAGAAATTTTAGCAAATAAATTATTTGATGATCGCCCCAATATCCAATGTAGGACCATGGGTCATGCTCTTCAATTACTTCCCAGTCAAAACCGTCTTTTGTTACTCGATATGGATTATAACCCTCAAAAGTTGTGGCATTCAAAAACTTATGAATCATTCCTTCAATGTACTCTGGGTAAGAATGTGCCAGGGCTTCCCAATTTTGAAAAATATCACGCCAGTTCCCTTCATAATCTAAAATTTTAGACCCATCAACTTCACTTCTTGTATTGATTGAGAACTTATTCCAAGGCCTACTTGGATCGCCATGTCTTCTACTGAATTTTAATGGTAGGTATTCAAAACATAAACGTTTAAAATCCTGGTTATCATCTCTTTCTGCAAGTTTTTGAATTGCATCTAAAGAAAATTTATCGCTTAAACTGTATAAAACCGCTTGTTTTTCTTTGAATACATCCTGATTCGCATGGGCTATGTACTTTAAAAAATCTGACTTCTCAATGGTATAGCCGTCATCAAAAATGCCGCCTCGCATAATATTGAACAGCGTATTCGAGAAGTGCCTCATATTTGTTAAGGGATCCTCTGTTTGCTGTAGCCCATCAGAAGCAGCTGTTAAATCAATTAAATTTTTTGTTCCAAAATCAATATTGTTTTGAACCAAGCCTTCTAAATCAGATTCATTTTTAATAATTTCTGAAATTTGAACCACATCTGTAATAGATTGATTTACATTAGCGACAAACATCCAGTTTTTAGCGCTTCCTTCTGCCAATTCGATTTTAGACACCGCAAAATAAGCACCTTTTTCGGCCTTCATGTCTACCTCTTGAGACACCGATTTACCTTTTCTAAAGCTATCTAATTGCAATGAGGATATTAAATAAGTAGGGTCTTGTAAACCAGATGACCAAACTATATTTGACTTTAAAGCCTCACTAGGTTCTGCTTTGTCTACTATAACTGAGCTTAACGCATAAATGCCTAAGCCTACTTCTTCTTGTAATTCACTTTTCTTATAGGCGTCAACCAAGTTGCTTCTGGTGTTTTGTAAATCTGCAGTTACGCTAGCGGGCAATATATTCTGTAAGCCATCAAGCATTGAAACCCCAACTTTTGTGTCAGAATTATTGATTAAGGTTGATTTTTTTACAAACCCAAATTTGTTGCTAGAATTCCATTCGTACCTGAACGTTAGTTTTAAATCCAGATTAATTTCTTCAAAAACTATTTTATTACCATATCTGTTTTTATACAGATTGGTTTGTGTTTTATAAATTCCCGTTTGACGGATAGAAAATGGCTCCCAAAGACGTGTTTTTCCGTTTTGGTTAACGTGAAATATGGCTTTACTTCCTGTAATTTCAGCCATTTCAGTAATCTTGTCATCAGTATAGTAAGGAAACAATGAATAGTCAGCGTTTTTACGACCAGCCGTTAAGCCGCCATTGCTTGATATAAACATCCAATGGTTAGAGTCGCTTACGATGCTCATGAAAAACGGACGCATTTCGTCACTATTTGAAATCTTGTAATAAGTTTCGTTGTTAAAAGTGACCAATTCGCCTTTTATACCCCTTGTTTCATTTAAAACATTATGTGGTTCAGTAATAATCATAATTTAGTAAAATAATCTGCGTAAAGCTTAAAAGGGTTAGCACTTGTGTTCTTAAAAGGCTAACCCTTTTGTAAAAAGTTATTTATTCTGCGGCGTAAACCCTCACGTAGTCAACATACATGGTTTGAGGAAACACGGTGTCTTCATTTGGGTTTCCATCAAAATTACCACCTACAGCCAAATTGATTAGCATGAAAAACGGACCATTATCAAACACCCAATTAAATTCTTGTACCTCTTCTTCCTCTAAGCTTTCTGGTGTTATTTGGAAATACAAAGCATCATCTACGTAATAATTGATGTATTGCGGGCCCCATTCAATCCCATAAATATGAAATTCTGTATCTACACGAGTTTCCTCAAATTCATATTCTTTTAATATGGGGTTTCCGCCTGAATATCCTGGACCATGAACAGCGCCACTCACCTTTGTAGGTTTAGAACCTGCATTTTCCATAACATCAATTTCACCACAAAACGGCCAATTTACGTCATCAATATTAGCACCCAATAGCCAGAATGCAGGCCACATACCTTTACCAAAAGGCAGCTTCATTCTAGTTTCAAATCGTCCATATTTTTGTTCAAACAACCCTTGTGTTAAGAGTCTTGCAGAGGTATAGCCTGCGCCTTCAAAATCTTCTTTTATGGCTGTGATTTTAAGCATGCCATCTTCTACAATTACATTCTCAGGTCTATCAGTATAATACTGTAGCTCGTTATTTCCCCATCCATTATCACCTCTTCCTATATCGTAAGTCCATATAGCAGGGTTAGGCGCGCCATCCTCATCGAATTCCTCGGCTAACACAATTGTATTGAAATTGGTTACTTTTTGTGTTTCATCAGGGTCGCAACTTGCAATTAAAAAAACTACGGCTCCACACAATATACTGCCCACTAGGCGAGTACTTATTTTATTATTTAAAATTTTATTCATCTTAAGCAAGGTTTTTTATTATTGTTCGGCGTAGAAATAAATATTATCTAGAGATACGTTGGCAATTGTATTGTCAGTAACAAAAATAAACGCACCTAAAGCATCTCTGTTATTAAGCCCGGAAAAGCTCGACAACGGAATATCAAATTGTACCCATTCGTTACTTTGTAAATCATTACCAGTTATGTTAAAACTTCCTGATTCCGAATTACTTAAAGTAAAATTATTGAATAGTTCAATCCTAAAGAAGTCTGATGCTTCTACGATTTCATTCGCTCTAATGTCTATGTGTAAATGTGTCATTTCTGTAGCATCAACTGGTTGTACGCCACTGCCATCCCTACCATAAAACTCTATAGCGACAAAATTTAGCAATGTATAATCAATAATGTTATTGCCATCTACTTCAACTCTACCGCCAAGTGTAGTTTGAAAACCGTCTAGGTAAAAGCCATTATAATTATCTACCGGAACATTGGCAAACACATCGCTAAAGATAGAAATCACCGCAAGATTTACAGCTTCAACAGTTAATGACCCAGCTGCTTCAATTCCGCCTAGGCTGGCTGTAATTTTAGCAGTATTATCAACTAAACCTGTATTTGGGTCTACTTCTCCCAAACCATCAATTGAAACAACACCTTTCTCGTCCACTGAGGCCACAAAAGGATTAGAAGTTTCAAAATCAAAATATGCAGGTGCGGCCTCTACGGTTACATCTTGCCCATTAGGCAAGCTCATCTTTTGAGCAAAGCCCAATAAAGGAACAGAGGTGTCAATATTTGCTTGCGCTGTTTGGTCTTGACCGCCAAGAATTGATGGTCTTGGTTGTGCTACAGTCCCTAGCTTTTCAAAACGCAGTTCATCTATCCAAAACGTGTATCCAACACCATTTGTTTTTTGAGTTCCGGCAGAAAAAGCAAACAAACCTCGCTCTTGTACTAATTTAGACGGATCTGGTATTGGAATGTAGTACTTTCTCCAATCTGTAGATAGCTCTATGTCTCTAAGGTTAACTACATATCTCTCTAAGCCAAAATCAGTACCAAAACCTACAACATCTATAGAGGTAGTAATTGATCCTTTAGCCCAAAACGTAAGGACATCATAACCTGTTAAATCTCTTCCTTCACCACGGTCTCTAAAAATCCCGCCTACATATGCACCGTTAGGGTCTGTTATACTTGGTACATCAATTCTTATAGAGGTCGTTCCAGCATATGACTCATTTACATCTACTCCAAAAGCTTCTGTATTTGCTCCTGTAGCGGGGTCGAAAGATTCAAAAAATTCATCTGTTAGACCTACAGGATTATCTGTAAAGATTTCAGGATTATTAGGGAAGGTGGCCAGTTCAAAGTCTTCTGACACCTCTCTATCACAACTTGTCATCACAACATACATAAGGCCTATTAAGGCAAAAACGATGTGATATTTAAAATCTATTTTTTTCATAATATACTTTTTTTATTTGCCTATGTTGATGTGTATATACGTTCTTATTTCCCATTCTGTCCCGTTAGGAAACCCAACAGGACTAAGTATTGGCTCTGGAGGGAATGCATCGTTAACTGTATTGGTAGGGCTATATCTTGGAGAGTTTTGATCCATAGAACGCCACATGCCTCTAATTCCAATTTGTGTACTTGGTAAGATAAACCAGTCTGGTTTTCCTAGAGTTGTCGATACATCTAACATTAATTGTAAAGGATATGTTAGGTTAAAATCACGATGGTAATCAAATGGCCCCCAATCGTTTACTTTAACATGAGACATTAATTTCATGTTCTTGTACATCATTCTTAAATCTCCACCAAAACGTGTGATTGTTCTATCTGAATCACCATTTGCTTGACCATTTCCATAATAGAAATTACCAATAATTCCAAAATCTGAATTAACTTTTGATACCATGCGCGAATGCAATTCCCATAAATCTTCAGCTGGAGCAGATTCTCCAAAAGCAAAGAAAGAACGATCTGCTAGGAAACCTATGTGACCATCCATTTGTGTTGGTAGATGACGATAGGTAAACCCTAAATTCATTGCAAACTTTGCGTCTTCAGATCTATCATTATCCCACTCATACATCCAAGTTCCTGGTGTAGGATCAAACGTTAATAATAGTTCCCCAGCAGTAGTTTCCCTGTTACCGTTTCTTACGGCAAAAGGGTCGTCAATAACGTTTCTTAATCTACCCGGACCTACAACGCCATTAGGCATGGGATCTACCAAAGGTTGCTGATACATGAAATTAGGTGCTATTTGGAAATTACCTGCTGAAAGCGCAAAACCTGTTAAAAAATTTGTCATATTTCCACTTCCAGAGTCTTTAAGTCTCCAACCCGTAAAGGTTCTTGTTTGGTCTACACCTCCGTTTGCAACCAATCCCATGTATGACCCTTGAGCATACCAATTAAAACCACCTTTTTGGTAAGTAAGTTTTGCCTTAGCCCCCCAATTATCACTGCTTTGTATTTTATCTACAATCACCGCATTATTGTTTGGTGAGTATATCTGGAAAGAACTTCCATTTAATGGGTTTCCTCCCCAAATACCCCCAAGTGTAACTCCAAAATGTCC
This sequence comes from Hyunsoonleella flava, assembly GCF_004310325.1. Lineage (GTDB taxonomy): Bacteria > Bacteroidota > Bacteroidia > Flavobacteriales > Flavobacteriaceae > Jejuia > Jejuia flava. The sequence goes on along the minus strand of NZ_SIRT01000005.1, from coordinate 175,137 downwards.
AAACTCTCTTTCTAAAGCAAGTGTTGCTCTCTCAGTTGGCCACGCCGGAATAATACCTGAACGTACTTGGTTCTGATTTAATAAACGACGACCGGTGTCATCAAACTCTAAATCTGTATTAAGATCTCTATGATATACTCCCGTAACATCCCAATTCATTATGTGTTTAGAATACTTTAAAAGTACTGTTGGGTTTGCTCCCCACCACAATTGAGGTCCAAATGCAGCTTTAAGCCCATTTAAATCGCCTTTACCATCAACTTCAACACCTAAAATTTCACCGTTGTAAATGTCTAAATTAGGGCCATAATTAGCTTCTGGATAAAGGTTGAAGAAATCGCCTTCATAAGCCCAATGGTAGTGGCCTGTTCTATAAAAACCTCTTAAATCAAAATCTTTAGCTTTCCATTCAAATTCTGCTTGGTATACTCGTACACGATTGTTATCTGTAAGAGTAACTTGATCACCCTCTACATTAGTTATATTAACTGGACGACCTACATTTTCATAAAAAATTTCGTTTATAGGATTGGAAGCAACATTTCCTAGAATATTAAAATCTACATTTGCCGTCATATTTGGTGCGGGCTTGCCTTGGATACCCACGAAATAAGATTGCATATGATCGAACCCTAGTTGATCTGGAAACGTTTGCGCGTCATCAGGATCAGCTGTTTCTGGAGTTGTTATTAAACTACCCCCAGTATTGAAGGTTGTAAATTGAGCCGATAATCTACTAATACTCAATTTATCTGAATCACCTCCTGACAGTGCCGCTTTATCGCCACGTGCCCTAAGAACAGCATCCATAATATTGATATTATCAAAATAGTTATCGATAAATTCTAGGTTTACACCGTCTCCATAAGGGTTGAGCGCATGAGCGTCTTTTAGTGTATAATATGAAGCGCGAGGGTAAAGATCGTATAAGCCTCTGGCGTTAGTTGGTCCCTTTGCACAAATACCAAACCACTCCTCGTTCATATTATTTGAGCCATTCTCAGTGTCGTGATAATACCCGCCATTACTCCATGAAGCACCAGTTTGGTGAGTGTCTGCATCTTTTCTATCATCAAAACCTAGTTTCCACCAGCCATCACTGAACTGAAACGTGAATCCACCTATTGAATTTCCTGCTTTTCCTAAACCAGCAGCATTTTCATAAATCTCTTTCCAGTTTAATAAATTATAATGCGCTTGCCAATATTGGTCTTCTTTGTCCGTAAGGGCGTTGTAAGCATCTGCACCAAATTCAGTAAACATTACTGGCTTGTCCAGTTTTTCTTTTACTACTTGGAAAAAATCTCCAAAAGATTCCCCTCTATAAGTATTAGCGCCATAAACATCCACATCCTTACATTCCTCTGCTATAATATCTATGAACAATACATCTCCATTGCATATCGCTACGGGATGGTTTGAATCCATTTCCTTCATTTTTATGGCAACCTCATTCATCAAACGATACATTGGCCTACCTCGTTTTTCACCAACTGCTCGTTTCTGCTCTTCACCTTCTGGGAAATCTTCGGTTTCAGCCCCTTGCCAAAATAGTCCGTAGTTGTTTTCATTACCCATCATGTACATCAAAATCCCAGGAACATCTTTGTACTGTTCTACCAGTTGCATCATTTCAGACACTAACAACTCTTGTGTTTTTTCATCTGAATAAATGGTAACGGGCGTCCAAACACCATCTATTGTGAGCCCGTAGCGCCCAAATGTGTGGTTTAGTAAGGTGTAGACACCATATTTTTCGTAGATATAAGTTACCCACTTTGCTGGCACACCAGTATATTGTCTTATAACATTAACATTCATGTTTTTTAGAAGTCGCATTTCGCTATCCAAACCTGCTTTGATAATATCATCAGACTGTTTATAGAAATTCGCATTGGTAACATCTGTGCCTATTGGAACATAATCCCAATTCATACCATTAATCATAAAATCTTTACCATCTACGACTAATCTAGTTCCTTGATCATTCTTTACTATCTCCACTTTATTGGCTTGAGCAAAAATTGCAGAAGTAAATAAGAGAAACACTAATCTTAATAAATTATTCTTCATATTTTATTTAGTTAAATTGGTTTTGAACTTCACTCTTATTTTAGACTACTAAGCGGTCCGAAAATGAGACCGCTTAGCAGCAAAATAATTTTCTTGAAGTCAGGAGTATATTACTATTACTGTTTTACCAGTTTGAAAGACCAATGCCCTCCACCTGCAACTTCAATATCAAGTTCTAGTGTATTTCCGTCAAGACTAGCCATATATGTTACTGAATCTGGTGCATCGGCAGGACTCGCTAATTCCGCTCCGTTTACAACCTTTGCCAATCCTAGGAATGCCCCTTTACCATCGATGGTAATAGTTCCTGCAGATTCGTCATACGTGTAAGTAGCGGTAGCTGTTCCGTCATGCGGAAATATTGGCGTGCCACAGCTTTCTCCATTATTACCTTGCCATCCTTCTAACCATGTTTCACTTCCTAAAATATTTTGGAAAGAACCATCATTATTAAACACATATTCATCATCGAATAAGCATGCTCTTGTAGTTACGTCCTCAGACGAGTTAGACCACCATGAAATATCATTTAATGCAGGACCTACCCCTAACGCAGCAGCTTCTGGTGCTAGTGTCCAAGTTCCTACTAATGGGTTTGCAGGAGGTGCTTCTTTTACAAGTTTGAACGACCAGTGTCCACCGCCCGCAACTTCAATATCAAGTTCCATGGTATTTCCATCTACTGTTGCTATATAAGTAACTGAATCTGGTGTATCTGCTGGACTAGCCAGTTCAGCTCCATTAACCACTTTTGCTAAACCTAAGAACGCGCCTCTACCATTAATGGTAATGGTGCCAGCTCCAGCATCATAGGTATATGTTGCGGATGCGGTACCATCGTGTGGAAATATTGGCGCGCCACAGCTTTCCCCATTATTGCCTTGCCATCCTTCTAACCATGTTTCACTTCCTAATATATTCTGGAATGTACCATCTTCATTAAATACGTATTCGTCATCGAACAAACATGCTCTTGTGGTAACGTCTTCAGACGAATTAGACCACCATGAAATATCATTTAACGCTGGCCCAACACCTAATGCTGCAGCTTCTGGCGCTAATTTCCATGTTCCTACTACTGGAGATATTGCCGGAGGAGCCTCTTTAACTAATTTAAAAGACCAATGTCCTCCACCTGCAACTTCTATGTCTAATTCTAAAGTATTATCATCTACCAATGTTGCCATGTAGGTTACTGAATCTGCTGCATCTGCTGGAGATGCTAATTCTGCACCGTTGACAACTTTTGCCAACCCTAAGAAAGCACCTCTACCGTTGATGGTAATCATATCGTTTGCATAGGTGTATGTAGCAGATGCCGAACCATCGTGAGGAAATACGGGTGCACCACACTCTTCTGCAGCGGCTCCTTGCCAAGGTTCTATCCAAGTTTGGTCTCCCATTACATTTTGGAATGTTCCGTCTTGATTAAACACATATTCGTCATCAAAAAGACATGCTCTTGTTGTTACATCTTCTGCGGAATTTGACCACCATGACACGTCGTTTAATGCTGGACCAACTCCTAGAGCTCCAGCTTCTGGTGCTAATTTCCATGTTCCAACAATTGGTGGTGCATCTACAGGGTCTGGCTCAACTGTAAACACTACTGTATGCTCTTTTGTTATGGTAACATCTTCCTTACCAGATAAAGATGCTGTTACAGTTATGGTATAGGTCGCTGATTCCTCTGGATAAACATAAGTTACCATTGGACCGCTCGTCATAAATACATCATCCGCTGAAGCAGGGTCACCAAAATCAACAGAGTATACTATCCTGCCATCACCAGGAACCGTTGTGGGTACAACGCCTGCTTCAGTCCCTTCAGGGTTTAGCGTCGCTACTGTAAAATCTAAGCCTGCTATTATGTTTAAGTCATCTTCTTGTTCGCAAGATGTTATAAAACCTACCAATAAAATTGATAGAACGTATATTCCTTTTTTTAATAAATCCATCTTTTTAATTTTTTATTTTAATATTTTAGTTTAGTTATTAGTATATCCTGGGTTTTGTCCCCAAGTTTCTTCGGCTAGAGCCAACTTAAGCTCTATTTGTGGAATTGGGAAAACCTCATTCTTGTTTTCTACAAAATCAATCGATTGAAAATCGTCAGGCTTATTGGCATTATATTCATCAAATGCTGCATTGGCTGTTCCTGTCCTTACTAAATCAAAAAACCTATGACCTTCTCCCGCTAGCTCTTTTCTTCTTTCTTCATAAATAGCATCAATTAAAGCGCCTTCTGCAGAAGTATAATCCATACTATTATCACCATAGGCTCTGGCTCTTACTTGGTTTAGATAATTTTCAGCATTTGAACCACCACTTTGTGCTTCTGCCTCAGCAGCCATTAATAACACATCGGCATAACGTATTGCGCGATAGTTGTTTTTATGCACTAACTCTGCTGTATTCGCGTTTCCTGCCTTATCAGCTTTTCTAGGCATGTATTTATGATTGTAAAACCCTGTATCTTCTCTGGGGGCAGAATAATTTCCTCCTGAGTCTCTTAGCTCTCTTAAATCGAAAATGGTAACATCTCTCCTCATATCATTGTCATCATATAAATCGTATAACATTTGAGATGGCAATAAGAAGCCCCAGCCTGAAGCATAAACAGGATCATCAAACGGAGATCTTGGACCATTAAATTGTACAAAATAAGAGCCCTCGCTACAGTGAATACAATCCCATCCAGCACCTTCAACATTGGTGTATTGAATCTCGAAAACAGATTCTGGACCGTTTTCGCCGTCAGTAGTGAACATGTTTTGATAGTCCTCTCCTGTGGTTAACTGGTATTGATTACTATTAATCACTTCATTTAATACCGTGGCAGCTTCAGCATATTTTCCGTCGAATAAATATACTTTCCCCAGTAATGCTTGCGCCGCACCTTTAGTGACCTTGTATGGTAAATCTTGTGTGAGAGGTAAACTAGGAATAGCTTCCTTTAAATCTTCTTGGATTAGTGCGAAAGCCACAGATTTGCTTGCCACTCTTTGCATGGAAAGTTCATCACCAGCTAAAACTTGAGCATCCGCTATTCTGTTTACGCCGTTTCTTTCCTCAACTTTTAAAGGTATGTTTCCAAAAAACTTCACAAGCTGAAAAGCATAGTAAGCTCTTAAAAAGTAGCCTTGTGCCAAAATCTCATCTTTACCTGAAAAATCAAGTTCATCCTTGTTTTCTAGTAAATAGTTTGCACGATTCATTCCCGCATACATTAATTGCCAAACACTTCTTAACTGCTCTTGGTCTGCAGGGGTTTGAATCATGTAATTCACATTCTGAACCACCGGTTGATCGTAGTTGAAGGCATCTCCTCCAGATCCAAAATCATCCGATGCAGATACTGCCAATAAATTACCCCAAAATGTACCCTGGAGTAAATCGTAGGCACCAATCAATGCATCTTCATACTCTTCTTCCGTATTGAAGAAATTATCTGCATTTGGACCTATCGGGTCAACTTCTGTAAATTCATCACAGGCCGCCAGCGAAAGCAGTACTGTAAGGAACACGTACTTTAATCTTTTTATCTTTTTCATTGCTTAAAAATTTAAATTAACACCTAGTAAGTAAGTGGCTGCAACAGGGTAAAACCCTTTATCAATTCCTCCACCTATTGGCGCACCATTTGTAGCTGAAGGATCGTAGCCTTTGTAATCCGTTAACGTGTAAACGTTATTTCCTGATAAGTAAATTCTAATTTTATCTATTCCGGTTTCTTTAAAACCTTCATTGTCTATTGTATACCCTATTTGAATATTTTGTAGGCGAAGAAAAGACGCATCTTCTACCACAAAGTCTGAGAATAAATCAGTATTTATGTTTGCACCTGCAACAGCTCTTGGTACAAAATTGCTTGTGCCAGAACCTTGCCAACGTTCTAGCATATAAGTACCTCTATTTGCAAATAAGTCTTTACGCTCATAATCACGGATCATATCATTGCCAACTGAAGCAAAGGCATTTGCGCTAAAATCGAATTTTTTATACGAGAAGCCGATGTTAAATCCAAATGTGAAATCTGGAATAGCGTCGCCGATGTTAGTTCTATCGGCATCTGTGATTTGACCATCGCCATTCGTATCTACAAACTTTAAGTCTCCAGGTGCAACACCCCCAACTGTACTATAAGTTCCGGTAGGAGACCCTGCATTTAAAATATCTATTTCCTGTTGCGTCTGGTAAATACCGTCTGTTTTATAGCCATGAAAATAGCCTAAAGGCTCTCCTACTACCATTCTAGAAATATCGTTTTGGCTTATTCCTACACCAAACTCTCCGCCTGGAGGCACATCTCTTCCGTTTAGCGAAGTCACTTCATTTTCCAGATATGTCGCATTAAAACTGACGTTAAACCTGAAATCATCCGAAAAATTATCGTCATAAGCAATCATAAATTCAACACCTTGGTTTTGTACTGTACCAGCGTTAATAAATGGCGAAGCAGCCCCTGGTGCCCCAACACCTATTATTCCTGGGGCCTGTGGTTGAATTAATAAGTTTTTGGTTTGCTTACGAAATACATCGGCAGTAATGCTTACAGTATTATTAAATAATCGGGCGTCTAGACCAATATTTGCTGTTTCTTGCTCTTCCCACTTTAAATTAGGGTTTCCTATGGTGCCAGCCCCTACACCATTAAGTAAGTCGTTTTCATCAACAACATTCGGGTCTCCCGGATCGATTGTCGCTTCTCCATTTAATCTCGTAAGAAATGCGAAATCTGCTATTCTATCATTACCTATGATACCATAACTTGCTCTTAGCTTTAAAGAGTTTAGCCAACCCTCTCTATTGAAGAAATCTTCATCAGAAACATTCCATCCGATAGAACCTGAAGGGAAATACCCAACATTGTTGTTGTTTTCAGTAGAAAACCTTGAAGACACATCTCTACGAATAACACCAGAAATTAAATACTTTCCTTTATAGCTATATTGTAATCTTGCGAAGGTGGATGATAAACGAGAATCAAATTGGTCTCCACCAAGAGCTTTAGAAGCATCATTAATTCTATCTGATAGCACGCCCTCAACTCTGTCTCCAATCCATCCATCAACAAAAGCATCACTTACAGAGTTGCTTCCGTTTCTTAGTTGAAGACCGCTTTCTCCATAAAAATGACCTCTTGTTCTAAATGTAGACATACCCAAAAGCACAGTTACATCATGGTCTTCTCCAAAGGTATTGTTGTAATTAATGAAGTTATCCCAAGTGTAATCAGTGTATAAATCACTAAAATCCTGTACTTCATTTACATCTCTGTTAGCCGATTTACCGTTCCCATAATTGACGATTGGGAAAAATACATCGTTTAAAACATTAGAATAATTTATTTGAAATTTGGAGCTTACCGTAAAATGCTCTAAAAATGTATAATCCAGACCAATAGTACCACTGTATCTATCTACTCTGGTAATATTGTGCGTATTTGCTATTTGAGCTAGTGGATTGATTATTTCAATTTGTGAAATACGATTAGGTTGCGAGAACCCGCCATCAATATCCCTTACTGGTAAATCTGGATTGATATTGACCGCACTGTACAATACAGAACCGATACTACCTTCAGGTAAGTTATTCTTTGTGGAATTGGTATACAACGCTGTTGCAGAAAATTTAAGATTATCTAATATGTCATACTGATATCCTAATCTTGCCGTAAATCTTTCAAAATTATTTTTACTCGCGCCTACAATACCATCCTGATTTAAATAAGAAGCACCAAATGTATAAGCTGATTTTTCAGTACCACCGCTACCACTAAAATTAATATTAGAAATCACAGCAGTTTTGAGCACTTCGTCCTGCCAATCAGTGCCCTCTTGTGGGTATACGAAATACTCCGTTCTGTCTGCCGCATCATTCACATAGATGGCAAAATTTAAAGGATCTAAAAGATCTATCTTATTACTTGATGTTTGAAATCCTGTATACGAATCTACCTGAAATTTAAGTTCCGAATTCTTTCTACCTGTTTTTGTTGTGATTAAAATAACACCGTTTGCACCACGTACACCGTAAATACCAGCAGTAGCATCCTTAAGTACGTTTACACTTTTAATATCATTAGGGTTTATTACAGAAAGGTCTTCTATAACGTTACCGTCTACCAATATTAAAGGCCTATTATCTCCGTTAGTAGTGATACCACGAATCCTTATGTTTGCACCTGCGCCAGGAGAACCTGAAGTAGAGGTTACATTTACACCGGCAATCTGTCCTTGAAGCGCTTGCTCAACCCGTTGTGGGTTTAGCTTCTCAATGGCCTCAGAGTCCACAACCGAAACAGCTCCTGTAACTTCCTTTTTACGTTGTGTACCGTAACCAACAACGACTACTTCGTCAAGTTGCGCTACATCCTCGTCTAAAGTAACGGTAAGTTTCTGTCCATCAGAAACTACAATTTCTTTTGTGATGTATCCAATGTAACTAAAAGTTAGTGTAGCCCCCTGCTCTACATCGCTAAGGGTAAAATTTCCATCAAAATCAGTTACCGTTCCTTTGGTAGTGTTCTTGACAATTACATTAACACCTGGAATGGGAAAGCCCGTATTGTCCAGTACAGTTCCGCTGACCTCTATATTTTGAGCACCAGTGTACCCAACAATAAGGAATATCAGCAATCTAACTAATGAATGTCTCATAGTTTAATTAGTTTTGAGTTAGTTTTATAAAATTATAGGTATTGATTGATAAATTCTCATTTTTGCCCTCTACAAAAAGTATACATGTCAAAAAAAAGTGAGTTTATTTGTGAAATTATTAAAAACACCCAGGTTTTATGAGGGTTTTGGAAGATTGCTGTTTAATCCAAAAAAGAGTGAAAAGGCAAAATGTTGTGGTAATGTATAGGTGTTTCAGTGCTGTGTAGTGGAGTTATATCTCCAAAATATAGTCTGATAAGCTTGCCTCGTGTGGCAATTCCATCTTTTTTCGAAGCCTGTAGCGCTTCACCTCAACACTTCTTGGAGAGATATTAAGTAATGGCGCAATCTCTTTAGACGATAGATTTAAACGTAGGTATGCGCATAAACGCAAATCATTTGAAGTCAAATTAGGGTGCATACTTTTTACTTTCTTTAAGAAGTCTTTATCTGCATTATTGAAAGCTTCTTGAAACAAATTCCAGTCATCTGTATTGTTAAGGTTCTTGTCAATAATTCTAATCACCTTATTCAATTTACTAGCATCATCAATACTTTCTAGTTCTTGCTTTAAACTGCTTAGGAATTCATTTTTCTTAATCAGGTTCATTGTAGAAACTCCAAGTTCTCGGTTTTTGTTTTCAATATCTTCCCTTAGCTTATCGTTTCTAAAACGCATTAACTGCTGTTTGTTTTCCAATTCTTTTAGTTCAAATTCCCTCGTGGTTCTCTGCATCAAACGCTCTCTTTGTTTTCGATAATAACGTTTATACAAATTATGTATAAACAAAGAAAGAAGCAGGAAAGCGACCACGTATACAGCAATAAATATATTTGACAAAAACCAGGGTCTTTTAATTCTAAACGTATAGGTAGCGTTGTTTAAAGTATTTTGATTGCCCACTTTGCCATTTACCAAAAACGTGTACTCTCCATAGGGTAAGTTTTTAAATAATACCGAGCCATCAGTGGTCCAATCACTCCAATTATCGTATATGCCTTCAAGTTTATATCGATATTCTGGTGGTTGTGTCTTTAAGAATTCTGAAATACTGTACGAAAACCGAATGTTGTTTTCCTTGTTTTCCAGTTCTGGTGCTTTGGTGGTATCTATAAACCTTTCCTCACTACTTTCTTCTAAACTACTTATTGTTATTTGATCAATATTGATTTCAGGCTCCTTATTAGTAATCTTATTTAAGTCTAAAATGACATAGCCTGTCGTGGATCCAAGTAGAAATTTCTGGTTGTTTATATGTGTTACACTCTCGTAACCTGAGACATCCTTACGTATATCTTCAGGAAATGGCACGGTGAATATCTTTTGCTCTCCGCTTAACTTTGAAGACGTTAAGTAGTGTACGCCTTTACCGGAAAAACTCCAAAGTTTATTGGTTTTTGTATCTGATACTAGTTTTGCAGAGGTAAAATCAGCATCACTTATTAATTCGCCTAAAAGGCTATCACTTTCAAAAGTTTTAGCAAGTTCGTTGTATTTAAACACACCTTCTCTAGTGGAATACAAAACGTTATTATTGTGCCTTATAAGGCTGGAGTTCATGCTCTTTTTTAATACTGTGTCCAAGGAGACAGTAAACACCTCTGTTAAGCTGTCATTTAGTTTTAACTTGAATACTCCTTTATACTCGTGGCTCACATAAAGTTCATTGTCTTCCACAAACTCGAAGTATCTGCTAGAAATATTAAAATTTTTAATCTTGTGCTTTAATCTCCATTTCCCATCGTTTTTTTGCAAAACATGTAGCCCATCATAATTTCCTTGAATCATTTCGGAGGTGTTATCAGGTAATGGTTTTATTTGCCACGTTCCCTTAACATCGGAAATTTTTGTTGCTACAGTGTCATTTATTATAAATGTCCCTGAGTCATGGCCACAGAACAGCGTGCCATTAATCATGCCTAAAAACCACACCTGACCCTGAGTGCCTTTTATAAATTGAAAATCGCTATTACCCAATAAAGGCTTATAGAAAAGCCCTTGATTAGTACCCAAATAAAGCATGTCTCTGTGAACCTCTGAGGTATATACACTGCCTATTACCCCAGTTTTGTCAAAATAAACACTATATGGAGAATTTAGGTTTATACAGTTAATGCCATTGTCTAAACCCAACCAAATGTTGTTGTTTACATCTTCATATATTGAAAGCACAGTGTTATTGCTTAACCCATTGCTTTTATCAATTTTGTGCGTTATGTATCCGTCTTGCGATAATAGTATAACACCATCTGAAATTGTACCAAGGATATACTTGTTGTCTTTTAATTTAATGCTGCTGAAAACACTTACCTCCGTTAAAACGTCGTTTGCTGGAATATCCCACGGCATAAGTTGATTGTTATCTAATTTAAAAAAACCATTGTCCTGTGTTAATACCAGTAATGACCCGTAATGGTTATAAACATTAATAACACGGTTTTCTTTTAATAGATTGTCCCCTGAGAGCAAAACAGCACTCCCACTTTCAATTTTGAATAAGCCTCTATTTAAACTTTGGAAATAAAAATTAGACCCTTCTTTGAATAAATTTGTTATATCGCCATCAAAAGACACGATATTATATACTTCCGTCGCTTTGTTATAAATATGAATACGATCTAACGACTGAAAAATAACAGAATTCCCAAAGGCTTGGATGTTCCAAAACTCTTCGTCTTCCAAAAACTCAACCTTTAATTTCTCTGAAAGTGATGTGTAATTTAATACTCCAAAATTATCTCTTTGCCAATATCCAAATTCATGATAGCTGCCTGTATAAATTAAACTATCTAAAACCTGTACTGAACGAATAATGGTTTCATTTGGAGACTCGTACAAATTCCATTTTGCGCCATTGTACTCTAATAACCCTTTATTGTTTGCTACATATATATGATGGTTTTGAGATTGGGAAATAGACCAGTTTTGGGAAGCTGCGCCATAGTCCTTTGGATTAAAAACATTAATTGGCGGTCGTTCTTGGGCCTTTACTTTTATGAAGAAACCAAGTATTAATAATAGGAAAAAATAGTTGGCGTTTTTCACAAGTTTTAGTTTTGTTGTGTAACGAAGGTAGTGAAAACAGGGCTTAAAAACAATAATGTATGGTTCGTGTATGGTAATAGTGCATTTAAAAACTAAAAAAAGAGCCACTAGAATATAGTGGCTCTTTTTATAAAACTATTTCAAAATAATTACTCTTCTACTCGTTTTATTCTTCCGCCCAAAACTCTGCTTTCGTTAACGCTGTCTGGATTACCATAAATAAAAATATCTCCACCAGCACGAACCTTAGCTGTTACCTCTTTTGTAGCATATACATATGCCTCTCCGGCAGCTCTAACAGAAACCTCGGTAAACTCAGTTTTTAAGTTTTCTCCGTTATAATCACCGCCTGTGTAAATAGAAACGTCTTGGTTTTTAGCCTTCCCGGATGCTTTTATATCAGCTCCTGTAACGGATCGTACATTTGCGTATTTCACATCTAGCTTAACATCTATTCTTCCACCTTCTTGTGCTGTTAAATCTATCTCAAACTGTTCAATTACATCATCAGAATGTATGTTCGCGCCTTCATTTGCATCTATAGCATCAATACTGGTGTAATATAATGTCACTTTGGTATTGGCGCCATCAAAAGCTTCTTCTAGCTTCATCTTTATTTTTAATGTGCCGTTTTTATTATTTACCACTACATCATTTTTATTCTTTCCGGTAATTACTACTTTATTTTCATCAGATTTAACAAGCTCCACGTTTATTAAATCATACACTTTAAGTTCGGTAAACTCACCAACTGTTTTTTCAATTGGTTTTTGTGCTAGCGCTGAAAAAGAAATTGCACACACAAAGAGGGACATTAATAGTTTCATTTTCTAGATTTTTACTGTTCGATACAGCAAAACTATCAATAATTATTCCGATAACTATTCGTTTAGGAAAAAATTAAGACTCAAATCAACTTACTTTTACCGCGGTTCCAGTTATAGATACAATTATGTGAGAACTATTAGCTAATGGTTCAATATCTATTTTAATTCCAACCACCGCATTAGCCCCTAATCTTTTAGCGTTCTCGCTTAAATTCTGAAATGCCTCTTCCTTTATCGTCTCCAAACCTAAGGTATAGGCTTCGCGATATTTCGACATATTAAACATATCCTTAAAAGACATGCTGCTGCCTTTGTATTTGTAGCTTGAATTATAAGCAATCCCAGTCACTATGCCTAGATAGTCATTAATTGTTTGGCCTTCTATTGAGTTTGTAGTTGTAAAAATCATAAATTCTTTTTCTATTGGTATACAATATAATAAAAATGTTACGCCTTTGTTGCGTCCGCAATCTTGAAGTTATAAAAGTTTTAATTACTTTCGTTAAGTTGCTTAAAGCTTAGCCTGTTATGTAAATTTTTGAGTTAAGCATTAACCTTGTAAACAAAAAAACACTATGAACTTCTTCAAATATTTATTGTCATTTGTATTTATATTACTTCTATCTGGATGTAACAACAAAGAGCTTATAACTATCGAAAATGGTAAAGTTGGAATGATAGGTTTTGGTTCGCTGATGTCTAAACGAAGTATGGAAAGAACATTGCAACGTAAGTACGAAGATTCAGTATATCTCGTACATCTTGAAGGCTACCAAAGAGCGTGGAATTATTATACTCCAATTAAAAGAATTGTGGATAATGAATTATTTTATCTAAATAATGGAGACACAATCCCCATCCATAACCAAATAGCATTAAATATTATGGACACTCCTGACAAAAAAATGAATTGTGTTTTATTTTTTATTACACCTGAAGAATTGATTGGGTTTGATGAACGTGAGTTTGGATATAACAGGGTAGACGTAACTGATAATATAGAAGAATACCGATTTAAAGGAGGTCGCATTTATGCCTATAAAGCAGATGATGAACACACCTATCAACACAAAAAAGGAGACAACACTTTTTTGCCAGAGTATTACCTAAACTTAGTAACAGAAGCATGTGATAGTATTGGTCCAGAATTTAGACAAGAGTTTGAAGCTTCAACTATTCCACATGATGCAGCTAAAGTTGTATCGCAATCTAAAGTGTATCGAAAAGAGAAGGTAAAACAATAATATTCCAGTACTTATAATTTTTAAAAATTAAAATATGCTATCAAAGTTTTATAACATCAAAAATTTAAAAGGAGATTTTACAGGTGGTTTGGTTGCAGGTGTGGTTGCATTGCCACTTGCACTTGCTTTTGGTGTACAATCCGGTATGGGTGCTACAGCTGGCCTTTATGGCGCTATTGCAGTTGGCGTTTTTGCGGCAATGTTTGGTGGTACCGAAACACAGGCTAGCGGCCCTACAGGGCCTATGACGGTGGTTTCTGCTACGTTGGTGGCTGCAGCGATTGAACTTACAGGAAGTCTTGAAAACGCCATGAGTATTATTTTACTCGCCTTTTTATTGGGTGGGCTATTTCAAATTATTTTTGGTTTTTTAAACATTGCCAGTTATGTAAAATACTTTCCCTATCCCGTAGTCTCAGGTTTTATGAGTGGTGTTGGGCTCATTATCGTTATTTTGCAACTGTTTCCTTTTGCGGGATTAGATTCCGCAAAATCTACAATAGCCGTTATTCAAAACTTTCCCAGACTCTTTACTGAAGCCAATCTTCATGCATTACTTTTAGGTGGTATTACCATCTTAATATATTTTATTTTTCCAAAAATCACTAAAGCTATTCCTAGTGCATTAGTAGCATTAATTGTTGCTACCTTAATCGCTTATTTTACTAAAATGGACGTGCCTTTAATAGGTGAAATTCCTTCTGGTTTGCCATCATTTCAATTGGGAGGAATTTTTGAAGTTGACCCTAGTGCTTACGGTATCATTTTAGAGTATGCTGTGGTTTTAGCTGTTCTTGGAAGTATAGACTCATTACTAACGTCTGTTATTGCAGATAACATGACCAAAACTAAGCACAACAGTAATCGTGAGTTGATTGGTCAAGGTATAGGCAACATGATAGCTGCCGCCATTGGTGGAATTCCAGGGGCTGGCGCAACCAAAGGTACTGTAGTAAATATTAATGCTGGAGGAAAAACAAGACTATCAGGGATTTTACATGGGTTATTTCTTTTAGCCGTTTTATTAGGTTTAGGACAATTAGCGGCGCATATTCCGCTTTGCGTATTAGCAGGATTACTAATTCCAATAGGTTTTAAAATTGTAGATTTTAAAGGGTTGAAACACCTGCTTAAAGTACCAAGAGCGGATGCTGTAGTTTTAGTTTTGGTGTTATTGATTACTACTTTTGGAAGCTTAATTCAAGCAGTAGGTATTGGTGTAGCCTTAGCGTGTTTATTATTTATGAAAAAATCTGGAGATATCGGCGAAAAAGGTATGGAGGTAGGCGCTGTTGCAGATATTGATGGTTCTAAACCATGGCAAGATGAAATAGAATTTTATGAAAGCTATAAGGATAAGGTGATTATAAAACACCTTTATGGCTCATTATTTTTTGGCTTTACATCTTACTTCAAGGATCAAATTAAGACATTGCCCAATGAAGTGAAGGCTGTTATCTTTAGAATGGATCGTGTGCCTTATGTTGATCAGTCTGGATTATATGCTTTGGAAGATATTATTTTTGATTTACGTGAAGAAGGTATTGAAGTTTTGCTTATAGGTTTACAAGAACAACCTAAAGACATGCTAGAGGCTGTGGACATTATACCTGATTTAGTACCAGAAGATGATGTTTTTGAAGATATTGATGATGCTTTTGAGTATTTGAGAGGTAAACTGAGGGGATAGTTAGAGAACTTACCAAATCACTTTTTTTAAGCAGTTATTAACTTGACTTTGTAAAATTTTTCTGCTAACTTCGTTTACCGGCGGATATAAGCCATTACCAACGGCGCATATCCGAAATCTCGTTACCTGCAAGCTGAAAAATGACAATCCGAAAGAATATATTAATAATTATGGTTTTGCTTCTTTGCTCTTGTAGCGAAAAAAAGAAAAAACAAGAAACTGAATTAAAACTAAAAATTGAATCTATAACTGAAATTAAGCCTGAATCGGAATTAGATAATGATTACTCAAAATCTGCTGAATTATTCGCTAAAGAAATTTTAAGAGAAAATTTAAGATTCCATTCGTTCAATATGACTGATTCAGAAAACCCAAAGCATTTGGATATATTTCAATACGACGGACTTAACAAAATTGAGGGATATTCAAACAAAAACTATCCTAAGAATTCAAAGCCTAAATATTATGAACATTTTACATTATTTGTTGCTACATACAAGAATACTGAAATTGCGAAAAATGCTTTTGACCAAATAAAAGCGGACTCAAAAAATTTTGGATTGTTAAGCGATTTTAAAAGTTTAAACATAGTATCTTACAATAGAGCAACTGCATTAATAACAGGAATCAAACCAGGAGGAATGATTACTCATAAAGGTAAACAAGTATTTAGTTTAGTTGAAACTTGTCGTGAAATTCCTATTGGTGGGAATTGGCTTGATTACGAACAAAAATTATTGAGTTATATACTTAATACTGAAAATGAAATTGAAATTGAAGTCTTGAATTCAGACTGTGGAAAAATGACAAATTATATTGTAGAAAAAAGAAAAGCCAGCAGGTAACATTGTATAAAAATAATGCGTAAGTTTATTCCTAAATAAAAAGGTTAGTGCGTATTTGGTCACTCTGATTTTCCTGCGGAAAATCCTCGGACACAAAACCGCACTATTCTTATACGTAACCGGTAAACGAAACTCTTCCCCGTCCTTAATAAAAACTATTCCACCTTCTCAATCAAATTAAAATCCAAGTGCTTCTTCACCAAATCAGTACTCTTTACTTTTACAACAACTTCATCACCTAACTGATAGGTTATTCCAGAACGTCTACCTACCATGGCATACAAATCCTGATCAAAGGCATAGTGGTCATCTGTCATATCCCGCACGCTTACCATACCTTCACATTTGTTTTGAATAATCTCCACATAGATGCCCCAGTCGGTTACTCCTGAAATTACGCCAACAAATTCTTCATCTTTATGGTCTTCCATAAAGCGAATCTGCATATATTTTATAGAATCGCGTTCTGCTTTAGTGGCTAACATTTCCATATTGCTGGAGTGTTGACATTTCTCTTCGTAAACGTCTTCGCTAGCCGATTTTCCACCATCTAAATACTGTTGTAATAAACGATGTGCCATAACATCTGGATAACGACGAATAGGTGATGTAAAATGACTGTAATAATCAAACGCTAAACCGTAATGCCCAATATTATGTGTGGTATATTCCGCTTTGCTCATACTTCTTATAGCAAGTGTATCCACTAAATTTTGCTCTTTCTTACCAACAACTTCTTGTAATAAATTATTCAATGATGCCGTGGTTGATTTTCTATCTTTAAAATTTAACTTGTAGCCAAACCTGCTCACAACATTTTGCAATGACGCCAGTTTGCTTTCATCTGGTTCATCATGTACACGATATACAAAGGTTTTTTTAGGGGATTGTTTACCTATAAATTCAGATACTTTCCGGTTTGCTAAAAGCATAAATTCTTCTATCAGTTTATTAGCATCTTTACTGGTTTTAAAGAATACACCTTCAGGATTATTATCTTCATCTAAATTGAATTTTACTTCAACCTTATCAAAAGAAATAGCACCAGCGCTCATACGTTTTTTACGCATAATTTTAGCTAGTTTATCTAAAGTTAGAATAGCCTTAGCTAATTCATAAGACGTTTTATAGGTGTTTCCTGTAAGCGATACATCTTCTGGTATTTCAGTATTGATATTAGACGTTTCAACTGCGCTCAACGCGACATTTGCATTACTTTCTATAACCGCCTGAGCTTCTTCATATGCATAACGTGCATCACTAAAAGTTACCGTCCTACCAAACCATTGGTTTTTAATTTCGGCTTTATCATTCATTTGAAACACTGCAGAAAAGGTGTATTTTTCCTCCTGTGGTCGTAATGAACAAGCATTATTTGATAATACTTCTGGTAGCATGGGCACTACACGATCTACCAAATAAATAGATGTTGCACGCTCATAAGCTTCATCATCTAAAACGGTACCTTCTTTTACATAATGCGATACATCAGCAATATGAATTCCTATTTCATATAAGCCATTATCTAAAATTTCAAAAGATAGTGCATCATCAAAATCCTTAGCATCTTTAGGGTCAATGGTAAAGGTTAAATCTTTACGCATATCACGTCTTTTAGCTATTTCTTCTTCTCTAATAGATGTATCTATTTCATTTGCAAAAGCTTCAACTTCATCCGGAAATTCGTGTGGTAAACCATATTCGGCTAAAATTGCATGAATTTCTGTCTGGTGTTCTCCTGGTTTTCCTAAGATTTTAATCACTTTACCATATGGAGAATCTGCATTTTCTGGCCAATCCTCAAACTGCACTAAAACTTTATCTCCGTCTTCAGCCTTCAATGTTTTATTGATAGGGACAAAAATATCCTTGTACATCTTGTTGCTATCAGGAATTACAAAAGCATAATTACTGTTTTTTTGAATTTGAATAACCCCAACATACTCAGATTTAGCGCGTTTTAAAACACTGGTAATTTCGCCTTCTATTTTACCACGTTTACGCCTTTTATAGGCATAGAATTCTACCTCATCGCCATTTAAAGCTCTGTTGATGTTATTGGATGCAATAAACACATCTTCATCAAAATCGTCACATATAATATAACCTGTTCCTTTACCTGATAAATCTAAAATACCTGTATGATATTCAGTATTGGTTATCGCTTTAAACTTACCGCGCTCTACTTGTTCTATTTCTTGTTTTGTAGCGAGTTTAGCTAATGTTTTTATAATTTGATTTCTGCTGCTAGCGTCGTTTACACCAAGTTTTGCAGCTATTTGTTTGTAGTTAAAGGCTTGGTTTCTGTCCTTTTTTAGTATACTTAAAATTGTATTTGTAAGATTCGATATTTTATTATTTGATCTTTTTCGTTTTTTCTTTCTTGCCATTTAAAATTTTGTAATCATTTCATTTCCTAAAAGTGTCAGGAATTCGTTCTATAAAACTTGATAATTAAGCAAAGTGAAGATATCAAGTTTTTACAAAACTACGGTTTTAATATTAAATCGTAATTCACTAAGTGTTAAATTGAAGTTATCCACAACATATATCATATTAATATTTTTTTTTAAAATTTAAAAAATAAAATGATGATTATAATAGCATGTTAATATGTAGTATAACTTTTTTAGGCTTTATTTTGAAAAGTATCTTATTGAATGTTGTTGATAAGAAATTAACAGCAGTTATTGATGTAACTTATTAAATTTTAGAAGATTCAATTTTACTATTAACAATGGTTAACAACCATAACTAACAACTAATTTTTAATAAGTATTTTAATTAACAGTACTTAAAAGTATACAGTAAGATGCTGATAACTTAACCAAAAATTTACGTTAACTAATTTGTATGTTAACTAATGGTTATGGATTGAAAATTTTAAATGATTTTCCTAATTATTTTTATAAAAAAACATCAAGAGATATTAACAAGTCATTAAAAGGCTAGTTAACAGTATCAGGATTTAGTAACTTTGTACCTCAAAACTATTTATTACATAATATCATGACAATTTCAATAGGAAATGACCACGCTGGAACCGAATATAAATTTGCAATAAAAACTTTATTGGAAGAAAAGGGTATTACTGTAGTAAATTATGGAACAGATACCAATGATAGCGCAGATTATTCAGATTTTGTACATCCAGTAGCAGATGATGTTGAAAACAATAAATCAGACTATGGTATTTTAATTTGCGGTAGTGGAAACGGTGTAGCTATGACGGCAAATAAACATCAAAATATTAGAGCTGGTTTATGCTGGAACAAAGAAATTGTTCACTTAATACGCAGTCATAACGATGCAAACATTTTATGCATCCCAGCGAGATATACAGCTTTAAAACAAGCTGTGGAAATGGTAGAAGTGTTTTTAAATACAGAATTTGAAGGTGGAAGACATAAAAGGCGTATAGATAAAATTCCGTTATCTTGTTAATAAAACCAGATGTCACATTCTCATGGTCATAACCACTCCCATCATCACCATGGCGACTTAAAAGGTCGTAATCTTTTCATATCAATTTTACTTAATATTATTATTACCGTAGCTCAGGTTATAGGTGGTATTATATCAGGGAGTTTATCTTTGTTAAGTGATGCACTGCATAATTTTAGCGATGTACTATCACTTATTATAAGTTATGTTGCTAACCGACTTGCGAAACAAAAAGCTTCAAACCAAAAAACATTTGGGTATAAACGTGCCGAAATTTTGGCTGCTTTTGTTAATGCCGCAACTTTAATGGTGGTGGCAGTGTTATTGATTGTTGAAGCCGCAGAACGTTTTCAAAATCCTCAAGAAATTGAATCTAACTTGGTAATTTGGTTATCGTTTGTTGCTATTTTAGGTAATGGCTTTAGTGTTTTATTACTAAAAAAAGATGCTGAAGCCAATATGAATATGAAAAGTGCCTATATCCATTTACTTACTGATATGATGGCAAGTGTAGCGGTACTTATTGGTGGTTTGTTGATGAAATATTATCAGCTGTATTGGGTAGATAGTGTGTTAACTTTTGCTATTGCTTTATATTTGGTTTGGATGGGTTGGGATTTATTAAAAAATTCCACAAAAGTATTGATGCTTTTTACGCCGGATAGTATTCCAATACAACGTATTGTTGATGAAATAAATAGTTTTGAATCTGTAAAAAATACGCATCATGTGCATGTATGGCAATTGAATGAAGATGAAATTCATTTGGAAGCACATATAGATTTTCATGAGGATATCACCTTATCAAAATTTGATAAAATTTTAAAAAATATAGAAGAACTGGTATTTGATAAATATGATATTAACCATGTAAATATTCAACCAGAATTTGGTAAAGATGATGCTAAGGAGGTGATTGTACAGGATTAAGAAAGTATGAGTTTAGATATTAAGATAAAAACGTTTGATGAGTTAAGCTCTAACGAACTTTATGATTTACTGCAATTACGAAGTGAAGTTTTTGTGGTGGAGCAGGATTGTGTGTATCAAGATATTGATGGAAAGGACCATAACGCAATTCATGTTTTAGGTTTTAAGAATGATATTCTGGTGGCGTATACTCGTATTTTTAAACCTGGTGATTATTTTAATGAGGCAAGTATAGGTAGAGTAGTGGTTAAGAAAAGTGAGCGTGCTTTTAAATATGGTTACGCTATTATGGAGGTTTCAATTAAAGCTGTTGAAGACTATTTAAACGAAACTAAAATAAAAATATCTGCACAATGTTATTTAAAAGGGTTTTATACTAAAATAGGGTTTCTTCCTATAGGCGATGTGTACCAAGAGGATGGTATTCCTCATGTTGCCATGATAAAAGAATAATTAACGTTTAAGGGCAAAATATCCTCTTAATACATTTCTGTTATCTAGAACAACTTCGTACCAGTAAGTGTCATTAGGTAAAACCTTATTATTATAAGTTCCATTCCAGCCCTCAGCGTTGTTCGGTAAGAATTTTATAAGTTTTCCATAACGGTCGTAAATAGATATATTGTTTACACTACCATTTAAATCAACAACCTTCCAAATATCATTAATACCATCATTGTTAGGTGTAAAGTATTTAGGAATGAAAATATCGCCTTGGGTTATAAACACACTAAAATTTGATTGTTTTTCATAACACTCATTTTCACTATAAATATATATGGTTTGTGATGTATCAATGGTAGTTCCTGCACTAAGTTGTGTTCCATTTCCAAAAGGCTCGGTATAATAATTACCAAGAAATATTTCAGGAAGTGTATATGAAGACGCATAAACATCATCTAAAACATCAATTCCAAGAAGGTCGTTAAGAATTTCGGTGCATTCATCTCTTGTAGATACAAAACGAGACTGCATATCAATACTGGTCCAATTCGTATCACTATAAACAGGGTCGTCCACAAAAATACAAACCAATTCACCATTTAACGTGGCATCAAATAGTTGCATATTTATATTATTTGTGTTTTTCACATTTAATTGACAAAGCTTATTATTACTACAATCTAGGTTATTTATCGCTGTATTGGAAGAAATATCAAGAGCTCCTAATAAATTAGTTTGGCAGTATAATTCTTGTAGATTACTATTAACTCTTAGATCCAATTCAGTTAACTGATTTTCTCCACAACTTAAAACTGTTAATTTTCTATTGTTGCCAAGATTTAATGATTCTAGATTATTGGATAGGCAATATAGCAGTATCAGGTCTGTATTATTAGTTAAATCAATGCTTTCAAGGTTGTTATATTCAAAATTAAAATCTTGTAATAATGGATTTTGAGATACATCAAGCGTATTTAAATCATTATTTCCACAGTGAAAAATAGTCAATTCAGGATTAGAGGTTACGTCTAAACTAGAAAGCTGATTACCGATACATAGTAAAGTTTTTAAAGATGGATTATTGGAAACATCAAGCTCAGTCAATAAATTGTTACTACAGATTAAGGATATTACCTTAGGATTATTTGAAATATCAATGCTTGGAATTTTATTAAAATTACACCAAAGGATGATCAATTCTGGATTTAATGAAACATCTAAATTTTCTATGGCATTAAAACCACAGAATAGCTGTGTAAGATTGGTGTTTTTAGAAACATCCAATTGTGTCAGGTTATTTTCTGAACATTCCAAGACTTCCAACGCCACAAAATCTTCTATTCCAGTGAGGTCGTTAATGTTTAATAGTGAAATGTTTAAAGCGGTTACATTGTTGATATTTGCGGTTGGAACAAAGTCGTTTAAAGGAGCCGTATCATAACCCAAGTCAATTAAAGCCTGTTCAAAATTATCATCGGGCACAAACGTATTTTGGGAAAGGCTCACTTCTGATAAGAATAATAAAGTGAAGCATATGAAGCGGAACCTGTATAACATTATAATTTATTTCGTGTTATCCCCTACGTAGGTAATTACTATTTCAACACGTCTATCAAATTTTGGGTCTCCACCCAAGGGAAACTTTCTGCGCATACCTATGAAACGCATTCGTTTTTTATCCACTCCTTTTTTTGCAAAATAGTCGTAAACATATTTTGCCCTGGCGACTGAGAGGTTTCTTTTTTTAGTTCTTTTGTCAACGGCATCGCGGGTATATTTTGTGCAGCACACATGTCCTTGAATAGTAAAATAGATATCATCTCGTTCCACTAATGCTTTGGCTATTTCCTCTAATGTTTTTTTCGATTCAGATATAACAGTACTGTAACCTGTTTTAAATAGGATATTTTTAAACAGAATTTTGTCTCCAACCTTTACATCTCCTTTTATTTGTTCTGGTACACTTGGGTTTTCAACAATTTCCTTCGAGGCAGGTTCTACTTTTTCTTCAGGTTCTGGTTTCTTCTCAGTAACAATAATTTCTACTTTTCTGTTAAGTCCGCGTATTTTTAAAACATCTTTTTCGTTAACGATTTTAAGCAATATTTCTCCCTTTCCATCTACATTTCTTATTAGGGATTCGCTAATTTCATTGTTAGCAAAAATGGATTTTATAGCATCTGCACGCTGTTGGGATAGCACCATATTATAAGAATCGGCACCAACATCATCACAAAACCCATAAATAGCAATCGATTCTATTTCAATATCGTGAAGCCCAGAAATAAACAAGAGCAATCTATTTTCTTCGGTTGTTGGTACAACATATTCATCGGTATTAAAATACACATCATGTGTGTACTGCGTTTGAGAAAACGCACTACTCATTTGAAGACATAACAATATGATTACTAGTAGTCTATGCATTCTTGGGGAAGCGATTAATTGATAAAGATAGTATTTTTGTGAAATTTACCTTAAATAATCCATGTACGTCACGGTATTACCGAGGATTTGCGTACTTTTTTGAATGTCCGCATCATTGTCCTTATAATATTCATACAAACCTTCACGATATGCGTATCGCTTCACAATTTCCTCTGTAAGTGATTTTAAGATAAAATCTTTGTGTTCGTCAATCGCCTTAGTCTTTGATGCTTTTAGTCCAGAAATAAGAGCGTCGTAGTTTACCTTTATGTCATCATTTAAATTTTCTTTAATAGAGGTTTCGTAAGCCTTATAAAGTGCTTTTTCTGTATCAGTAGTAAACGAAAAATTGTTCTTATCTAAGAAGTTTTTAAAATCTTTGAAATCGGTATCAGTAAGTTTGAAATTATCGATGGATAGGGATGGGTTTTTATAATAGTACTGTGTCGCAAAATCAAAGATTAAATCACTATTTATAATGGCATTTGTAATTGTGGTGTTTTTTACTTTATTGATGGTCACGTCTGGAAAAATACCACCTCCGTCAAACACTTTACGTCCGTTTTTAGTTTTAAACTCATTATAGTTTTCTTGCTTTACACGTACAGCCTCTCCATTCTCGTTTCTATTCCAATAGTCTAAGGACTGAATACACCTACCAGAAGGTGTATAATATCTAGAAATCGTAATTTTTACTTGTGTACCATAGGTTAAACGTTTAGGACGCTGCACCAAGCCTTTACCAAAACTACGTCCCCCCACAATTACGGCGCGGTCCAAATCTTGTAAAGTACCTGAAACAATTTCACTCGCCGAAGCACTGGAGCCATCAATTAAAACCACTAAAGGTATTTCGGTATCTAAAGGCTCTCTGGACGTAAAATATTGTTTGTTATACTTCTTCACTTTAGATTTTGTTGTAACCACAAGCTGCCCTTTTGGTACAAATAAGTTTACAATATTTACCGCTTCATTAAGCAGGCCTCCTGGGTTCCCTCTTAAGTCTAAAATCATACGTTCAGCACCCTGGGCTTTTAAATCCCTAATGGCGTAACTGGTTTCCGCAGATGCTTTTCGGTTGAATTTACTCAATACTACATACCCGGTTTTTTCATCCACCAAGGAGTAATGCGGTACAGCTTTTATTTCAACTTCAGCACGTTCTATAGTGGCATTCTTAGTTTCGTTATTACGTTTAAAGGTTACATTTACCGTGCTTCCTGAGGCGCCTTTTAGTAAATTACCAGAATCGTCCTTATAGTCTGAAACCAAGATATCTCCTACTTTAATAATTTCGTCTCCAGCCTTCAAGCCCGCTTTGTCAGCAGGATAATCTTTATACGGCTCAACAATTACCAGTTTGTCTTTTAAGGTTTTTACACGCGCACCAATACCAGTATAATCGCCAGTGTTATTAATTCTAGCCGCTTCCACATCTTGTTCGTTCATAAATCGTGTGTACGGATCTAAATCGTCCAGCATGCTTTTTATGGCGGTATCCATCAAATCGGCAGGATTGGTTTCATCAACATAATTCATATTGATCTCCTTATACAGCGTTGTGAAAATTTCTATTTGTTTTGCGATTTCAAAAAAGTCATTTTTAAATGCTGTTGCGCTTAAAAACACAACGGACAACAATGCTGGTATTACTATTTTCTTTTGAAGTAATTTTTTCATGAGGACTATTATTTTTTACTTTTTTTAAGGTAGCGTCTTAACAAAAATATACCAATAATTACGATTAGTATTAGTGGCCAAATATAAAGCAGGCCTAAAAAGAATACTGAAATACCATCAAACCCGCCTTTAATGGCATTTCACATTTTTGTACCATAACTTGTTGCTACAGGAGCGCCAGAGGTCAATTTATAAAATTCTATTTCAATAGTGCTTAAGGATACTTTATTTTGAAGATATTTTAAGCGCCCTTGTTTGGCTTCAATTTCCTCTCGAATATTAGAAAGCTCTCGTTCTATCTCCAGTATCTCTTTTACGTTTTTAGCTTTTTCCAATAGATCTAAATACCGTTTTTCCAAGGTTTGTTTCGCCTTTAATCTGGCTTCCAGATCTATAAATTCTTCGGTAACATCCTTTGCGGAAATGCGCTTACTATCAAAATAAGATACATTTTTACTAATGGAATCTATAGCCGTTTGAAAGCTTGATGTTGGGATTCTAATAGTTAGCCTTCTGGTTAAGGTGTTGTACGATTTACTAGAATTGTCGTCTTGTACAAAGCCCTTGTTTGTTTTTACGGCTTTTATGATTTGATTGTAGCTTTTCTCTAAATCGTCGGTTTCAAACTTTAAAAAAGAGGTTTTTATAATCTTTTGTTCAACATTATTTTGCTCGGTAACAACGCCATATCTTTTTTCATTGGAAGTTGAAACATCATTAAATTCAAAATCAGCCTCTGTAGATTCATAATATTCTGGGGCATCTCCTTTTGGAGACGAACACATCAAAGGCAACATGATAATCATTATATAAGGAAACAACTTCATCATAATTTGAGTTTAGTATTCTGAAACTTTGCTTAAAAACTTTTCAAACACATGTTTCATACTGGTTTCAACCTGGGCGTAAGAGGGTTTCTCTTTACCAATGTACAAAATCATAAACGCGTATTGTGTTGTTAAATTGTTAAAAACAACTGCTTTATTAAGCCTGTAAGCCTCTCTTAACAAACGTTTTATACGGTTTCTGTCCACAGCGGTTTTAAAATTACGCTTAGATACTGAAACGCCTGTTTTTATTAACACATCATCATCAAAAGTAGTGCCTAAATAAACGAGACGCAAAGGAAACGCAGACACCGATTGCCCTTCAGTAAACAATTGGTCAATCAGCTTTTTACTTTTGAGTTTTTCTTTTTTTGGGAAGGTGAATTTCAAACGCTTTGTATTAGGTGCTAAAGGTAATGAAATGCTGGGATTGGTTTTAGGGTGTTTTTAAGGGTTTCGATAGCGGCTCTGTACAAACTTCGTTAGGTATTCGTTTTTTATTCCACTATTTTTCTTCTACTAAATTGGTTTTTATGAAATCTAAAGCATCTAACATCGAATTATCTACGCATGTTTTGTTATGCTTTCCATTTGTAACCCTAAATTCATGGTCAATTTTCTTTTGATGAAATAATACATGCAATTCGGCATTAGGAAGTGAGTGGAAATCGTCGTCGCAGGTTTGGATATACCATTTTTTACTTTTCAGAATTTCCACATTTACCTTTTCGGCGATATAGAGCGCGTTGTTATTGACATAAACTTGAGTTATTCTTTCTTTTGGGCTCAGGTTTTCTCCGTACAAATGCGCATGAAAACGTTGATAATATTTTTCTAAATCTTCAACCATTTGTTTTTTTGTACTTATTGCACCCATAAAACTTACGCAAATCCCAAACTCTTCAGGATTTAACATGGTAAATCGTAATGCTCCAAATCCTCCCATTGACAACCCCATAACAACTGTTTTTTGTGAAGATTTTGTCAATGAGTACCTTTTTTTCATTTCAGGAATAAATTCTGAGATAAACATTGTTGCGTATTTCTCCTTACCAGCATAGTCGTCTATATACCAAGACTTGCCTCCATCAGGGGAAATTATAATTGTTTCTGGAAAACGTTCTTTTATAATTAACGAATCAATTTGTTTGAAAATACCCTTAGTACGGGAACTATTGTTATTTCCTCCAAACCCATGTAAGAAATAGATTGTCGGATATGTTTTTTTAGTATCATAATTGGGAGGTAAATAAATATTGTATTTTACTCCTTTGTTTAAAACTTCACTTTGAACAATTTGATTTTCAAAAACTTCCCCTTTTTGACCAAAAATTGAGGTCTTTATTAAAAGGATAAAAAATATTAAAACGTATTTTTTATTCATATTGTTATATAATGAAGCCTAATGTGTTTTACGGATATCCGCCGTTAACGAAGGTAGTAGAATTTATCTACAAAGTCAATATTTATAACTCACAAGCTCTATGCTTAAAACCTACGTACGGCGTTATGACAAATATCATAGAATAAAAATCTGTATAACAGTAATTTAACATACTAAAATCATCTAAACTATTTGAGGTCATGGGAAATATGGATGTTAAAAAATTAAAGAAGAAAAAAGATAGGGCAAACTATGTGCACCACTTATTAAATGATATTAGGGCGCTAGACCTCATGCTGGAAAAGGGCATGATTGAAACAGACCCTATTCGTATAGGTGCAGAACAGGAGTTTTGTTTGGTAAAGCCTAATTTTTCTCCAAGTAGTAATGCGCTGGAAATTCTTAACGATATTGATGATGACCACTTTACCACTGAGATTGGAAACTACAACCTTGAGGCTAATTTAGACCCCATTGAGCTAAAAGGCGATTGCTTTTCCAAGCTACACAAACAGCTTAAAAAACTTCTAAAAAAGGCAGAAGATGCCGCTGCAAAAAAGAATACCAAAATTGTACTTACAGGCATTTTACCTTCTATTGGTTTGCATAATATAGGCGAGAGCCAAATGACACCCTTAAAGCGCTACACGGTTTTAAACGAAGCCATAAAAGACTCTAGAAAGCAGGATTTTAATATTCATATTCAAGGTGTAGATGAGCTGAATTTGTTATTCGACTCTGTAATGCTTGAGGGTTGTAATACTAGTTTCCAGATGCATTTACAGGTAAACCCTAGCGTATTTATAGATACTTACAATTGGGCTCAGGCCATTGCGGGTCCTATTTTGAGCGCTTGTACTAACTCACCTTTGTTGTTCGGCAAAGAATTGTGGAGTGAGACTAGAATTGCTCTTTTTACGCAAAGTATTGATACTAGGGCAAACTCATTTTTACTGAATGAAAACCAATCGCGCGTAAGTTTTGGAAGAAACTGGTATACTGGTTCTGTGACAGATATTTTTAAGGACAACATTTCGAGATTCCGCAGTTTTTTAACTTCAGATTATATTAAGGACAGTGTGGACCTGATTGAAAACGGACAAATACCCAGACTGTTAGCACTACAATTGCACAATGGTACTGTTTACCCGTGGAACAGGGTGTGTTATGGTGTTGGCAACAATATACCACATTTAAGAATAGAAAACAGGTACATCCCTTCGGGGCCTACCGTTGTTGATGAAATAGCCAATATGGTGTTTTGGGTAGGCGTGATGATGGGCAAACCAAAAAAATATAATAACATACATAAGCGCTGGGATTTTAAAGATGTAAAAACCAACTTTTTTAATGCAGCGCGTTATGGAATGGCCGCTCAAATTTATTGGGATGGTAAATACATATCATGCTTGGATTTGATTTTAGACGAGCTCTTGCCTATGGCTTATAAAGGGCTGTATAAATTTGGGATTGCACCAGCAGATGCAGAGTATTATTTAGCCATTATAAAAAACAGGGTAACAGGTTTAAACGGTTCAGAATGGACTATAAGAAGCTATAGACATTTACTAAGAAGCCATAAACGTTTTGAGGCAATGCAAATTTTAACGTCAAAGCTATATGAAAAACAGAAACACGATTATCCTGTTTCTACATGGCGTATTTTACAAGAAACCACCGAACTTCCTGATGAAGAAAGTAGAGTGGTAAAGCACATTATGCGGACGGATGTGTTTTCAGTTTACGAAACGGATAGCATAGAATTGGTGCTGAATATAATGCAATGGAAAGATATACATCACATGCCAGTTATCAGCCATGGCAAAGTGTTAATAGGCGTGTTGTCTTGGAAGGACATTAAAGCTTTTAAAGGGGTAAAGGAAAGCGCTATTTTGCCTGTTGGTAGTATCATGACCAAAGAAGTTATTGCCATTAATGATCAAACTAAAATACCTGAAGCCAAGGCTTTAATGAAAGCCAACAATATCAATTTTTTACCTATTACTAAAAATAATAAATTGATAGGTTTAATCACTTCAAGCGATTTATAGCTGTATGAAAATAAAGGAAACCAAAGTTTCAGTTAAGAATGCGTACGAGCGTATTCTATTTCAAATAGAAAAAGACGAAAACCTACCCACTATTGTGTTTTTTGGAGGTATCCATGGAAATGAAAAAGCGGGTGTTAAAGCTTTAGAGCACTTGCATGACACTCTGGACATCTCGCTTTTTAATGGAAACGTCTACGGTATTTTAGGAAACTTAAAAGCTTTAGCTAAAGACCAAAGATATTTAGAGGAAGACTTAAATAGATTGTGGACTAAAGCGAAAATAGAACACATTTTATCTAAAACAAAACACAATACTGAAGAGCTACAATTACAGGAACTGTTTCAGGTACTACAAAAGATTTTAATGAAGCATAAAGGCCCAATATATTTTATAGACCTGCACACTACATCTAGCCAAAGCTTACCTTTTATTACAATAAATGATGCATTGATCAACCGTGAGTTTTCAAAGTTATTTCCTGTACCAATAGTTTTGGGAATAGAAGAATATTTGGAAGGCGCTTTGTTGAGTTATATTAATACGCTGGGGTACGTTTCTATTGGTTTTGAGTCTGGACAGCATAATGATTTGAGGTCTGTTGAAAACAATATAGCCTTTATGTATCTAGCAATGGTTTACGCCGGAATATTGGATGAAGAGAGCGTTGATGTGAAAACCCATTTAAAAACATTAAAACTAGCGTCAGAAGATGCGGATCGTTTTTATGAAATTATACATTTACAAAAAATATCTGCTAATGATAATTTCAAAATGCACAACGGTTTTAAAAGTTTTCAGCCTATTACAAAAGGCACACCAGTAGCACACTTTAATAATACTGAAATACACTCTGATTATAATGGCAATATGTTTATGCCATTGTACCAAAATAAAGGAAACGAAGGTTTTTTTATTATTAAGCCTATAAAACCATTTTTTTTAAAATTATCATCGTTATTAAGACGCATAAAAACCGATAGTTTATTAGCTTACTTACCAGGCGTTTCTTGGGTAAATAAGCAAGAAGGTATTTTACAAGTCAACTTAAAAGTAGCTAAGTTTTTCGCAAAACCTTTATTTCACTTATTAGGTTATAGAAATAGAGAAATAACGAGCACGCATTTAAGGCTTAATAATCGAGAACGTGTGGCTAAAACTAAAATTTATAAAAGAGAACCTTGGTATTGAGGCTTAAAAATTCAAAATCACTTAATCACTAAATTTTTATTTTTAGCAGTTAAGTGATTTTGTTTAGTATTGTTTTTTTAAGATGAAAATAATTAACGTTGGCCTTTTTTGAAACCGTAAGTGTTTTGTTGAATAAAATCTTTAGGAAATATATCATCTCCTTTAAACCCAATTTCTACTTTACCGCTATCTTCAGGTATGTAGTTAGTTTTAAAAATATAATCCCAAAGACTTAAACTAATCCCGTAATTAACTCCATATTTGCCTTCTGGTAATGTATAAGCATGGTGGTATAAATGCATTACTGGATTGTTGAATATATATTTTAATGGTCCCCATGTAATTTTAATGTTAGAATGATTGAGATGACCAATTATTATTGCAATAAAGTGTACTATATAAGCTTGTTCTGGCTCAAAACCACCTAGCAACATTACACCAAATGTTTTAAGTGGTTTATACAATATATTCTCCATCCAGTGGTATCTTAAATGCGCTGCAAAGCCCATTTCCTTAACGCTATGGTGTACTTTATGAAACTTCCACAAAAATCCATATTTATGTAATAACACATGCGTAAACCATTGTACAAAATCTAAAACAATAAAGAAAACCAATAATTGCAACCACATGGGCCAGTAAGAAGTATCTGCAATAGCAAGACTTTTTGCCGTTATATTAAATTCACCAAAAAGAACGCCTAATATTTGATAAACTCCACTTATGACTATCGCAAATATGAAAAAATTAAAATACATGTAAAATGCATCTAACCAAAAATCTTTTCTAAAAATTGACTGTTCTTTTCGCCAAGGAAATGCAATTTCTAATAACCAAACCACTAAAGAAATTACTGTAAGTCCCCAAAAATAATTAGTGTACCACGGTACTTCAAATAATATCGATTTCCATGTCCAATCTAACGTACCCATAAAGGCATTAACAAATGCGTCTAAATACTTTTCCATAATTAATCACTTAAAACTGTTATACTATCTTTTTCAATTGGTAAATCATTAAAATAACTCCACTCTATCCATGAGCCATCATAATTTTTTACATTTTTAT
Source organism: Hyunsoonleella flava (assembly GCF_004310325.1). GTDB lineage: Bacteria > Bacteroidota > Bacteroidia > Flavobacteriales > Flavobacteriaceae > Jejuia > Jejuia flava. The sequence continues at coordinate 143,306 of NZ_SIRT01000005.1, read as the reverse complement.
ATCCTAATAATTGTGTGAGCACAAAAGTTGTATGTGCTGAACGAACGCCGCTATGGCAATACAAAATGATAGAGTCGTTCTTTTTTATATTTAGTTTACTATAAATATTTTCTAATTCCTTTAATTCTTTAAAGCGCATATCGCCTCCATAGTTTATAGCTTCTGCCCAATCTATATGTATGCTATTGGGTAGTCGTCCTCCTTTAGTTGCTCCTTTTTTTTGTCGTTTTCCAGAAAACTCATCTTCACTTCTGGTATCTATAATAACAGTGTTGTTCTTTAAAGCTTTAATTACATCTTCTTTTGATACGTAATACTGCATCTTAGGATGCTTTTTAAGCTTAAAAACAGCTGTGTTCATTCCTGTTGCTTCAGTTGTTACAAGCCCATTATTTAACTTCCATTTCGAAATTCCTCCTTTCAATAATTTAATACTATTGAAATCATAGTTTTGTAAGATCCACCATAACCTAGAAGCTTCACACAATCCATTGTCATCATAAACAATAATAGTATCTTCAGTTTTAATACCAAGTTTTCCAAATAACGTTTCTATTTGTGTTTTGCTTGCCATAATTCCTTCATAGGGATAAGCGGCATCTTCAATATCCGTTCGCCAAAGATTTAAAGCACCAACTATATGTTCTTTTTCATAAATTTCTTTTTTTCTGAAATCAATGATTTTGATGTTTGGTTGATGAGCAATGGCTTTTAATTCATCAGTTTCTATTAAATATTTGGTTTTAACATCTTCTACTATATCATTTTTTCTGCGTGTTTGCATGCCGAAATAAAAAGTACCAATACTATGATATTAATCCTCCAATTCATACCAATCAATATCTGATAAAACCATTCGACGCCCCTTTGCTTTTGGTGGATAGTTGGTAACTAAATAATTAACAATAACCTCTTGATTTCTTCCTAAATCCCATAAGTTTTGGGTTTCTTGCATCCACTTTATTGTTGCATTCCAACGTTCGGCATTCATTCTATTTTGTGTCACTAATTTTGAAGAGTGACAATTAGTACAATTATTAACAACAGTCATTAAGCCTTCAGCATCAATCAACCCAGTTCTTACATGAATTCCATTTTCAATTCTATCCTCATCAACTTCAATAGGCGCAAAAGCAACCGTTTCAGTTTTAGACATAAAATCTAAGGCATCAGGATTTACCATGTAATACATCAATCCACCTCCAGAAATTATGAACAAAGCTAAAAGCAGCATCAATAGACGATACACTTTTTTAACTTGTGCCCTAAAAGCTTCTTCTTTACTCATTTATGTAACTTTTACTGCAATTCTATGGCAGGCATTATTTAAATATCCTTTTGGATTCCAACCAGGTAAAAGCATAGGTTGGGCTATACCATTGGTGTCTGTTGCTCTTGCCCAAACCTCATAATAACCAGGTTTTGGAAAATCTATTTTCGCCGAAAAATGTTGCCATGCTAAACGATTTTCTGGTTTTTCTAAAGGACATGTGTTCCAAGTAGAACCAAAATCTATAGAATACTCCATTTTAGCAACTTCCAATTCTCCTGCCCATGCATGACCTCTAATAGTTAAAGATTTTCCATTTTTTATCATGGCTCCAGTTTTAGGGTATGTAATTAGTGATTTTACAGGCATAGACTCTATAATGCACATGTCTTCATCTTTCACTTTTTCTCCTGGTGCAACAGGTTTACATGGTACCCGATAAGCTGTACCAGTCATTTTTGTACCGTCGTGTACTTTATCACGAATACTAATTCTATTTATCCACTTGCCAGAAACCGAAGCCGGCCAACCACCTGCAACTAAACGCAAAGGGTACCCGTGAACCAGGGGAATATCTTCACCATTCATTTTAAAAGCTAAAAGCGTTTCATCTTGTAAAGCTTTAGTCATTGGGCAACCTCTGGAAATAGGTTCTTTGTTTGGATCCATACTAAGGTGTTTATCTACAGCATGATAACCAATATAAACAGCATTACTTTTAATACCAGCATTTTCTAAAACGTCGCGTAAGCGCACACCGGTCCAAGAGGCACAATGTACAGCGCCTATAGTCCATTGGTTTCCTTTTGCTGGTGGATCAAATTCAGCTCTACCATTGCCACCGCATTCTAATGTTAATTGATAGGTATGTTGTTGAAATTTAGATTTTAAATCCGACAGTGTGTATGTTTTTTTGGTTTTGACCGATTCGCCATCAATGGTTAGTGTCCACGTATTAGGATCAATGTCTTCTGGCACTAGTCCATTATTTCTAATGAACATACACGAATTAGGTGTAATTTTATCATCTAGCAAGTGTGCTTGTGCTTCAATATTCCATGGTTTATCGTTGAGAACTACCATGTCTTTGTGTTTATTAAATAGTTTAAAAGGATCAGGATCTTGTAATGCCAAAGGGGTGTAACCATTAAGCATTTTAGACCCAAAAACAAGTTCTGTTCCTATTAAAGTGGCAAATGAACTTAAGGTTGCTTTTTTTACAAAATCTCTTCTTTTCAAAATATTTAATTTATAGTTTATGTAACCAACTTCCTAAGTTATAGTATCTAAGCTTCTTTATATGTAACTTATGTTACATTAAAAAGTTGAGTTTAAGGCTAAATTGCATTATTTCCTAAAAATTAACAATGATGAATATCATGAAAAAAGATTTCGAAACTAAATTTACAGGTTGGGCATTTGTTATAGCAGCTTTATTGCTATGGTTGGGATGGGCGCTCTCGCCTCATCATATTGGTGAATACATCGTTGCTTCCGATTTTGAGGCTATTGGCGAAAGTGTTTGGACTTGGATTTGGATGTATCGCATTCATATTTTTGGTTGGGTAACCATGGCTATTGCTCTATTTGCTTTTGTGGCTGTAGCAGCAAGAAAGCCTTATCGTGTACTTATATTACCAGGAGCTGGTATGCTCATTATTGGTACGTTTACTTTAGCTATTGCAAATGCATATTTTTATAATTTTGGTGCTTGGGGTGTTGGTCAAACCATGGGAAAGTCTGCTACAGAAATTCAGGCATTTGTAAATGATATTTTATACACCAATCAATATGTAACGTGCTTTATTCGTTTTGGTCGTGTGTTCTCTGGTGTTGGGTTGGTTTTATTAGGCTACGGATTAATTAGGTGGCATATTGTAGCGAAATGGTTGGGCTGGTTTACGGTACTTTTAGGGCTTGCCGCTATGGGTATTGTTATGGGTATTCCTGATAATTACGAAATTTATAAACCACTATTTCACGTTAAGGTAATTTGGTTGATAGCTATGGGTGTTTTAATACTTATGAAAGGCATTCATTTACCAAAATCTGAGAGCTAATAAGAGATTTTAAACATAGTTATTCTTTTGATTTTATAGCATAAAAAAAGCCACTTTGTTTTAGATGAAGCGGCCTTTTTGCTGAGTTATAATACTATTTTTATTTAATAAAGTAGCGATTTTTTATATAAACAAGCGTTACCCTTTAAAATCACTTCTAGTTATCAACTCTTGCTTAATTTTTCTAACATTAAAAAAGTTAACCAACACCATTGGAATGAAAAAAACAGGCATTAACACAGTAGCATTAAAACCACCTTCTCGCCAATTGAAATAACTTATTACAAACATAATACCAACAATTCCTGCCAACACATAAAATGCCATTTTAAAGGTTTTGTATTTTTTCTTTAAATCTTCGGTACTTACCGCCTTAAGGTCTTCTTTCTTCATCTTTTGTCCAGGTATTATCAGTTTTATTCACATCTGCCATAAAGCCGCTGGGGTCAATCTGCACAGATTTTACAGTTTTTGAGGCTTCAAATGTGTATGTTGGATACGCCCAAGCCCAATCTTTTATTATGGTTGCTGAGGTTGGTTTTTCACCACGCATCATTTGTAAAGGAATGTAGAAACTTTCGTCAGAACCATCATCATACACTATTTTTAAATCAATAGGCATTGGCATTAAGCCTTTGCGCTCTAAGGTGACACTGTTGTTTGCAACAGATTTTACGGCATAATCAATAGTGTTTGTAGTTTGCGCAAAATCCATTAAGTACCAGTCTAATTCCAAGCCCGAAACTTTTTCCGCAACGCGGATAAAATTCATAGGAGTTGGATGTTTAAATGCCCAATCTTTAAAATACTGTTTAATGGTTTTCTTAAGATTGCCATCGCCTATAACATATCCCAATTGCGCCATAAAAACGTCACCTTTACTGTAAGCTGAAATTCCGTAGGACTGATTGTATTCATATCTGTCTGCGTGAGTTGTTAAAGGCTGCTCTTTTCCTGAAGTTGCTAAATAAATATAGCTCTTATAAGAATTTGCAGAGGGATTTGGGTTATTTCTATCAAAGATATCATTCATGGCCCAATGGCTAATATAGCTAGTAAAGCCCTCATCCATCCACTCGTGTTTTGCTTCGTTAGTGGCTAACAAAAATTGAAACCAAGTGTGCGCCATTTCGTGTGCCGTTACACCAACCAAACTCCCAAAACTGCGATTTCCAGTAATTAAGGTACACATGGCATATTCCATTCCACCATCACCACCTTGGATTATAGAATATTGTTTATAAGGATATGTTCCAATATTCTGGCTAAAGTATTGCATTAATTCCACAGTTTTTGGCTGCAATTTCTTCCAGTTTTCAAGTTTGTCTTTATCTAAGGTTTTTTTGTAATAAAAGTTTAGTAAAGGGCCATTAGGTACTTGAGCTGTGTCGTGAATATAGTCAGGATCTGCTGCCCATGTAAAGTCGTGTACGTTTGGGGCTTTAAAATGCAATGTTTTTTTATTTCCACTTTCTTTTTCACTTTGTAGATAGCCCGTACCACCAACCACATAGTTTTTGCCAATGGTTAATGTCACATCAAAATTTCCCCAAACACCGTGAAACTCACGTCCAATATAAGGGTCGGCATGCCAACCTTCAAAATCATACTCAGCAAGTTTAGGATACCATTGCGTCATCGACAGGGCAACGCCCTCTTTGTTATTTCTGCCTGAACGACGAATTTGCAAAGGCACCTGAGCATCAAAATCCATGGTAAACGATACGCTTTCACCCGGTTTAATAGGTTTTGCCAAAGCTACTTCCAATACAGTGCCAACGGTTTCGTAGTTGATTGGTGTTCCATCTTGTTTCAAAGAATTCACTTTAATGTAACCAATTTCATCAGGTTGTAACTTACTGATTCTGTCGCCAACTCTTGAATCGGGGTCCGCTATTGTTCTGGAGCGTACATCCATTTCACTTCCTGGTTGAAAAGCATTGAAGTATAAATGATAAAACACTTTATCAAGTACATCAGGAGAATTATTGGTGTATACCAACTCCTGTTTTCCTTTATATTGGTAGGTGTTCACATCCATATCTATCTCCATTTTGTAATCCACATGCTGTTGCCAATATGCTGATGTAGACGGTGATGACGGTATTGGAGGTTTAGGTGCTTCAGGAGCGGTTGGAGCATTAACTACATCTTTTGTTCCTGAACATGATGCAATTACTAAAAAAACAAGAGTATAAAACGGAATTCTTTTCATAGATAGACCAATTAAAAAAGGTTGCTCAAAATAGTTTACAAGCAACCTTAAAGGGTTTATAATTTTTAGTTTGCCATTTTTGATGCCATAATTAAGGCGTTATAGGCGTTAACAATTTTTCCAGATTTTACCACATCTGCAAATGGTTTGATGTTTTCTGAATTACCACCAACAATAACTTTGGTTTTAATATCCAATCCAGAATCTAAAATGATTTTCTTTACCTGTGCAGCGCTTAATTTAGGGTAGTAAGAACGTATTAACGCTGCAACACCAGCAACAGCAGGAGCAGCAAAAGAGGTGCCGTCTATATAGTCATACTCATTATTTGGTTTAGGGGAATAAATTTGATAACCTGGAGCAAAAATATCTACATTTTGCTTTCCATAGTTTGAAAAAGTAGCTAATAAGTTAGAGCCATATTTCCATGAGAGCGCTCCTACACGTATATATGAGTCAGAAATCTCTTTACCATTGATGTTGTCGTCTGGAAAACTTGGTTCTGTATCAACATTTTTACTATCATTCCCCGCGGCATGAATAAATACTACATCTTTTTCAGCAGCATAAGCAATAGCGTCTCTTACCCAATCACTATGAGGCGAAAAGCTTTTCCCAAAACTACCATTGATGATTGAAGCGCCGTTATCAACTGCATAGCGAATAGCAAGTGCCACATCTTTATCGTATTCATCACCATTTGGTACGGCTCTTATACTCATAATTTCTACATTATTGGCAACACCATTCACTCCTTTACCATTATTGCGTTCAGCAGCAATAACACCAGCCACATGAGTACCATGAATTTCATCTTTTTTTGCAGGCTTTACATTGCCATTACCGTAATACTTTTGGTTAAAATCGTCTGGGTCGTCCCCTGTTTTCCTGCCTTTAAGGTTTTTATTCAAATGAATGTTTAAACGTTCGGTAATACTTTTAAGAGAAGCTTCAATGTCTTCAACCACTTCAGACATTGATTCTGCGCCATTGCTAAACATAAATTGAGCAATTTGTTTTGCTTGGTTTAGCTCTTGGTTTTCTGTTTTAATGGCCGCAACCTCCTTTTGTGTATAGTCCTTTTTACCAAAATGTTTAATCAGGGTCTGATTAGCATTTTTAACCTGTTGGTGTATTTGGTCATACTGTGTCTTAAGGCCAGTATATTTTTCATACATTTTTTGGTATTCAACTTGAGCTCTTGCATAGTCAGGATGAGAGCTATTACCACTACTTAAAATTCGAACAAATTCTAATTGCTCATCATAAGTGTCTCCTAAAAAATTCCATCCATGCACATCATCAATATAGCCGTTTTTATCATCGTCCTTTCCGTTTCCGGGTTTCTCGTCTTTATTCGTCCAAATATTGGCATCTAAATCTTCATGGTCAATATCAATGCCTGAATCAATCACCGCAACAATCACTTTTTTTCCTTTTCTGTTTTTGATGATTTCGGTATAAGCCTTATCAACACTCATTCCTGGAATAGTATCTACCAATAAGTCTAAATGCCCCCAGTTTTGTTTTTCGGCTTCAGTTAAATCTGAAACCTTTAATGGAATGGCATCAATATTTTCCTCTGGGGTTAATAGAATTGCCCCAGTACTTCCGCACCCAGACAATAGGGCTGATAGCACTGCTATAAATGCTAATTGTTTAATTGTTCTCATTTTTATATTTGAATTAGTCCTTCTTAATTAAACACCTCATTGGCAGATAAGACCTGATCCAATCTTACGCCTTTTTCGGTATGTTTTACTGTTATAACTTCGTTATAAGCATCATGTTCTAAAAATAAATAAAAGCCATTGTCTGCAGCCATGTTTAAAAACTTCTCTTTTTCGTTTAAAGTTAATAAAGGGCGCATGTCGTAGCTCATAACATAAGGTAAAGGTAAATGGCCTGCGGTTGGTAGTAAATCGGCCATAAAGCAAATAGTTTTGCCTTTATAATTAATCATAGGAATCATCTGTTTATCAGTATGCCCGTCGGCAAAAAAAACATCAAAATCCAATGCTGAGTTTTTAAGCATATCGCCTTTTGGAATATCGGTAAATTTTAAACGACCACTTTCCTCTATCGGTAAAATATTTTCTTTTAAAAAAGAAGCCTTTTCACGCGCATTTGGATTTACAGCCCAATCCCAATGATCTTTATTGCTCCAAAAATCGGCGTTTTTAAATGCTGGCTCATAGCCCGTTCTGTCCTTATTCCATTGAATAGCACCACCGCAATGGTCAAAATGCAAATGCGTCAAAAACACATCTGTAATATCGTCTCGATGGAAACCGTGTTTTTCTAAGGAGCTATCAATACTATCATTGCCCCACATATAATAATACCCAAAAAATTTATCAGATTGTTTATTGCCCATCCCAGTATCTATTAAAATGAGGCGATTTCCATCTTCAATAAGCAGACATCTAGCGGTTAAATCTATCATATTATTTTCGTCCGCAGGGTTGGTTCTACTCCAAAGGGATTTTGGCACAACACCAAACATAGCACCACCATCTAGCTTAAAATTTCCTGAATTTATAGGGTATAAAGTCATAGCGAACGAATTTACAAAATATGACTAAAATCTTATATAATGTTAAGAGTTTATTATGAAATCACTTGATGTAAACGTTTACCGAAATCAAACAGTGCTTTAATTTCTTTTATGCTAGCTAAACGTTCTTTGCCAAAAACTAATAAAGCTTTACCATTTGATTCTACATGATAGTAGGGATTGCTTTCAAAAAAATGAGTAATGTCATCATTAAAAAATTCCTTTATTTGAACTTCATTTTCGCCTAAAAGATAAAAGCGATTAGAAAAATCGGAATGGTTTTGAATAGGAATATCCCTAAAACCAGCAAAAGCATATATTTTTTCTAAAAATCCTTCCCTGTCCAAAGTAAATTCTGGAATAGTTGTTTCTAAATTTATATACAACATGGTAGAACGCACCACCTCTTTGGCAATAAATTCACCTTCAGAAAACTCAATGTCAAAGAGTTTTATAATACCATCTTGATGCAGCAATTTGTTATAAATATGATTGACGTTTTTTGTATTGAAAAAATGAAAACTATAAAGAAATTCAATGTCTTTTTCTTTTTCAGGTGTATATTCCAACTCATAGTCTTTAGCCAAGTCCTCCATATTAGTTTGCCTGCGGGTAAGGTTGTCTTGAATGATTTTTGGTACTGGCAAAATACGTCGCAAAGCAAAAGGGTGTTTAGAATCGGTATCGTGCATGTCCAACCCAATAACATCGAAATGTCCTCCTCGTTTTTTGAATAGCTCTTGATAGTTGTGCATGTTTTCCATAACAGTATGGTCAACAAAACCACAAAGAGAAAAATCAACAATAACGTCATGGTCTTCGGGGATAGCATCTAGTTTTTCCTTCAAACGGTAATAATTCAAAAAGCTACAAAAATGCTTGATACTTACATAAAAGCCTTCATTATCTTCCTCTTGATACATCAAAACGTTGGGTTTTAAAACATTTCTAACAAATAGTGAAATATTACCATTTAACACCAAGTGAATAATTTGAGTAGTAATAACGCCAGCAACAATACCAGTTATCAAGCCAACTTTAAGAGTAACAAGCAAGGTAACGAAGAAAATTATGAGTTGCTCCTTGCCAATGCGACTGATGTTTCTGATAACTTCTGGCGATGCTAATTTGTAACCAGTATATACTAATATTGCCATTAAAGCGGGTAGTGGAATTCGAGTTAATTGGGTGCTAAATAACACGATAAACAACACTAAAAATGTAGCATGAGCAAAATTTGAAGACCTATTACTTGCGCCATTATTAACGTTTACAGAACTACGCGCAATAACAGTAACTACGTTAAGTCCGCCTAAAAACCCACTGCCAATTGTTGCAAATCCTAAAGCTTTTAAATCTCTATTTACGTTTGAACGTCTTTTTTCAGGATCAAGCTTATCAACAGCTTTGATGCTTAATAACGACTCTATACTGGCGATAAGCGTTATGGCAAAAACGCTAGACCAAAATGAGAACGAACCTACTTTGCTAAAATTGGGAGTCTCCATATTTACTATAATTTCTTGGATGGAAGGAATTCCAGAAATCATGTATTGTGATGAAATAGGATTTTCTTCATGTAATACCATTTCAAAATAATAACTGAAGCCAATGGAAAGCATAACAATCCACATAGGCGCTGGTATAAGCTGAAAATATTTATTTCTAATTTTTGAATAGAGCAACATGATGGTTAAACTAATGACACCAGCAAGCGCGGCGTAAATGAAGCCTTTGTTCTCATAGTGAATAGCATCATTTATGGAAAACGGAATTTCATATAAATAATCTATAGTATCTTCTCGCTTAATTTTATGCGCCAACATAATATGAAACTGTTTCCCAAGAATGATGAGCCCAATTGCTGCCAGCATTCCTTGAATTGCAGAAGAAGGGAAAAAATCAGCAAGTTTTCCCATTCTAAAGAATCCAAGCAACATCATCAAGACACCTGAACAAATAATTGCGGCAAATGCACTTTCTAAACCCAAAGTAGATATAGCCACCAAAAGAACGCCTACTAAGCCATTTCCAGGACCAGAAATAGTAACATGACTACCACCAAAAATTGAAACTACAACACCACCAACAATAGCAGCAATTATGCCGGCTATAGGAGGTGCATCACTAGCCATAGCAAGACCTAAACCCAGAGGCAATGCGATAAGGCTAACAACAAATCCAGAGAAAATATTCTTGGGCAGTGCCTTAAAAAAATCAGTTATGTTGTTTTTTTTCGGACTCATTGCAGAATTAAAACATCGGTTGGTAATTCGGTTAAAATGTGTTCAATATCATGTGGAAACAAACGGTCCCAAAACGACATTTTACTTGGAGCGTTCATAATCAATAAATCGGCTCTTGAAATTTGAGCATAATGCCCAATGGAATACCCTTGTTTACCAAATATAGGTTGTAGCTTTACGGTTTTGCCATCGGTATATTGTTCTGGGATATGACTGATGATTTCTTTTATTCTTTGGTTTTCACGAAGCTTTATACGCTCTTTGGCAATATTGGCTCGACGTAACGATTTATCATCCTCCACTTTTACAGCTACTTGCTGTTCCTTTATTTCTTCAACAATAGTAACTTTTTCAGAACTTAAATGTTTGGCAACATAAAACGCCGTGGTAATAGCTTGTTCAGTTTTTGGGTCTTTTAGTCCATTCACAACAATATGCTCACAAGGCACACGCTCAACTGAAGGATTAATTAAAAGTAAGATAGAACATTTAACTTTTCTAGTAATCTTTCGAGCTATCGAACCCATGTAGTAGGTTACAAATCGCTCGCGTTTTTGAGCACCTAAAATCAATAGATCTATTTTTTCCCTTTCGGAAACTTCTAAAATAACATCAACTGGTTCTCCTTTTTGAAAGATAATTTCAAAATCTAAATTATCTTTTTCAAAAGACTTTAAGATGGTTTGAAGATTTTCACGTTTATCAGAAGCGTCATCACCAACGTGGATTAAAACTAATTTCGACTTAAAAAAAACTGCTAATCGTGCAGCCTCAAAAAGGTTAGCTTTTAAGTTTGGTGAGAATGCTACACCGATACCTATAGTTTTAAAGGGTTTTAAGGTCAATTTTAAAGTTTAGTTAAGTGTGAAAGGTAGTCTTTTTTATAAAACATGGAACAAAATTAATTTTGAAGCCATAAAAACATATTCCATTGTAATCTGATCATTTTACTTAAATTAGTGTTTTTAAATAAAAAACGACCATATGTTAGAGCTTGCGGGCATTATTATTCTTGGTATTTTGGCACAATGGGTGGCGTGGAAACTGAAAATTCCTGCTATACTCCCACTGATTTTAATAGGATTATTGGTAGGCCCTATAGCCTCCGAGTTTTTAAGTGAAGATGGCACAAAATGGATAGAACCTATTTGGAACGGTGAAAAAGGCTTATTTCCAGGTGAGGGATTGTATTACTTTGTCTCGCTTGCCATAAGTATTATTCTTTTTGAAGGCGGGCTTACTCTTAAACGATCTGAAATACGAAATGTAGGCCCTGTAATTACAAAACTAATTACACTTGGTTCTGCAATAACGTTTTTTGGAGCAGGAGCTTTGGCACATTTTATTTTTAATTTAAGTTGGGAGTTATCACTTTTATTTTCCGGTTTAATTATAGTTACGGGACCAACAGTAATTACGCCGATTTTAAGGAATATTCCATTAAAAAAAGATATTTCTACCGTTTTAAAATGGGAAGGTATTTTAATAGACCCCATTGGTGCCTTAGTAGCCGTACTGGTATTTGAGTTTATTAGTGTGGGAGGCGATAGTGGTTTTACAAAAACAGCGTTAGTAGAGTTTGGTAAGATTCTATTGTTTGGTACCACCTTTGGTTTTACGTTTGCCCATGCGTTGGCATTTGCGGTTAATAAGAAATTAATTCCGCACTATTTATTAAATGTGGTGTCTCTGTCTGCTGTACTTTTAGTGTTTGTGGAATCTGAGATTTTTGCACATGAATCTGGTTTATTGGCAGTTGTAGTTATGGGAATGGTTCTTGGAAATGGCAAATTAGAAAGTATCAAGGAGCTTTTATATTTTAAAGAGTCGTTAAGCGTACTCTTAATTTCAATTTTATTTATTCTGCTGGCAGCTAATATCAATATAGAAGATATGCGATTGCTATATACCTGGAAAACAGCTATTTTGTTTGGCTTGGTGGTATTCTTGATAAGACCAATAGCTGTTTTTGCGAGCACATTTGGCTCTAAACTTAAGTTTAATGAAAAACTCTTTATAAGTTGGGTGGGTCCGCGTGGTATTGTCGCAGCAGGTATCGCCTCACTTTTCGGAAGTAAGCTTATAAAACAAGGCGTTGAAGGTGCAGAATATATCACACCATTGGTGTTTATGATCGTTTTAGGCACTGTACTTTTAAATGCAACTACAGCGCGACTTTTTGCAAAAGTAGTTGGGGTGTTTCTAAAACGTTCGGAGGGTATTTTAATAGTTGGCGCATCACCTTTTGCTAGACTTATAGGCGAATATTTGGAAAATAACGGTAGGCATGTGGTGCTTATAGACAGCAACCAAACCAACGTACAGATTGCCCAAGAACAAGGTCTAGATGCGATTAATACTGATATTTATTCAGAAGAATTAAACAATAACATAGAGCTTAACGATGTAGGTTTTTTAATGGCCTTAACAGGCAGTAAAGATGTAAATGATTATGCGATAAATCGTTTTAGAGGTCAGTTTGGAGAAAGCGGTTATTTTAGATTGATTACTAGTGATGAAATTGACGACCCAGAAAGCATACCAAAAGAAGCACTATTTTCTCCAACGGATGATTTTAGTTCTTTAACAGAGGTATCCCGACAATTCCCTGAAATACACGAAACCGATATTAACAGCAGGGAGCATTATGAAGAGCTTATAGAACTTACCAAAGAACAAGAAGATATGATACCACTTTTGGTTAAAGATAAAAAGGGTGTACTTGAAGTCATATCATCCCACAACAAAGCAATTGAAAACGTTGAAGCAGGCTATAAGTTTGTGTATTTGGGTAAATCTATTAATAGTAAAATAATAACTGAAAAAGCTAAAAACAAATAAATATAAAATCAAAAAAAGCCTTTTTAAAAGGCTTTTTTTGATTTTAAATACTACGTTTACCCAACAATATGCAACTCCGTAAACTCTTTTTTAAGCGTTAACGTGTTGTCGCCATTTATTTTTAAATCTTTTAGCGGAATATCCTCATTGTCCACTTGCACTTTTTTGATTTTAAATGGCAAACCATGTAGGTTTAACTTAAAGGTTTTATAGGTAGTCATAAACTTACCTGTTTTATGCTGTTGGATAATCAGTTCTTTCTTTTTTCCTAACAGTCTAAAACTACGCAAGCTATACCTACCTTTTATGTAATCGTATCCATCACCAGCATCTTCGTAAACCATTGATTCTTCCTTACCTTCTGTATAATATACATCTAGGAGAAGTTCGTCGATAACTTTCTCACCAACATATTGCTGAATAGGATATTTTGGTATGATAGCGCCTTCTTTTACAAAAATTGGCATACTGTCTAAATCAGCATCTACCCAAACTTCCTGTCCACCTTTCACAACTTCATCTGTCCAGAAATTATACCAGTTCCCTCTTGGGATATACATGCGCCTTCCTTTTTGGTTAGCCCCATTAACAGGACATGCCAATATTTTTTCACCAAAAACAAACTCATCATTTCTGTAATGTGTTTGAGGGTCTTCTTGATCATATAGCACTAACGATTTTAAAATTGGAATACCTTCTTCGGCATATCTCCAAAATGCTGTATATAAATAAGGTAGTAATTGGTATCTTAACTCAATAAATTTCCTAACCACATTAGTAATGGTATCACCAAAAGCCCAAGGTTCTTGGTCTCCATGGTCACCGGAAGAGTGTGTTCTACAAAACGGATGGAAAATACCCAATTGAATCCAACGCGCATACAATTCCCCGTTAGGTTGTTCAGCAAATCCCCCAATATCAGACCCCACAAAAGAGAATCCAGACATGGCCATACGTTGCGCCTGAAGGTTTGCAATATTTAAATGATCCCAAGTGGCTACATTATCTCCAGTCCAGCTAGATGTATAGCGTTGTGTACCAGAGTAAGCAGCTCTTGTAATAACAAATGGTCGCTTAGGATATGAGAATTTTTTTAATCCTTGATAGGTAGCGCGCGCCATTTGCATACCATACACGTTGTGTGCTTTTCTATGGCTACAACGGTTACCGTCGTAATCATGTCTTACATCATTAGGGAAAGTTTTTCCTGGAACGTCCATCACAGCGGGTTCGTTCATATCGTTCCAAACACCTTTCACACCTATGTCCTCAACTAGCTCCTTAAATAAATTAGACCACCAATCTCTCACTTCGGGATTCGTGAAATCCGGGAAATAACATTCACCAGGCCACACTTTACCCTTCATATAAGGTCCGTCGGCTCGTTTACAGAAATAATCTTTCTCCAACCCTTCTTTAAACACAGAGTAGTCCATGTCTATCTTAATCCCAGGGTCGATAATAACAATGGTTTTAAAACCATCGTCAGCCAACTCCTTTACCATGCGTTTTGGGTCAGGAAAATGCTCCTTGCTCCAAGTAAAACACCTAAAACCTTCCATATAGTCTATGTCTAGGTAAATAGCGTCACAAGGGATTTGCAGTTCTCTAAACTTTGCAGTGATTTCTTTTACGTTCGATTCTGGGTAGTAGCTCCATTTACACTGGTGGTAACCAAGCGTCCAAAGTGCTGGCATTTCGTGCGGCTTCCCTGTTAAGTCGGTATAGTTCGCAACAACTTCAGACATTTCTGGCCCGTAAATGAAATAATAATTCATTTCTCCACCATGCGCCCAAAAACTTGTGATGTTTCTACGCTCAGCACAAAAATCGAAAAATGAACGGAATGTGTTGTCAAAAAATATACCGTATGCCTTTTTGTGATGTAGCGCCGTGTAGAATGGGATAGCCTTATAAATTGGATCGGTCTCTCTGCCGTATGCATAAGAATCGGTTACCCAGTTTTCAAAGCGCTTTCCTTTTAGGTTATTATCAACAGGTTTATCACCTAAACCATAATAACTTTCTCCTGGTTGCGCGGTTTTAGACATTTTTACAACGTCGCCACCAAATTCATAACTCTCTTCCCAATGGAATCCAAGTTCGTCTTCGCAGATTAACGTTTTATCTTTTGCATCAAAAATTGAAGTTCTTAAATCAGTTTTTGATACGTTACAAATTAATTTTGAAGTCGTAATGATATAGTTATCCTCGTCTTCGGTTACTTCAAGGTGATTATATCCTCTACTAGCATATTTTGTAATGGCGTATGAAAAATCATTTTCAAAAATACCAGTGGTTGTAAATCGAAATCGTAAAATGCTATCACGACGTACTGTAACTTCTAGAACAACACCGTTTTCTGCAGTAAATGAGAGAACGTTAAGGTTTTTTTCGTATTTAACTATTTTGGAAGGAAATAGGTTTCCTTTATATTCTAATTCAGTATTTAATATCATGAAACAGGTATTAAAATTAATCTACGAAAGTACTAAATTTTAAATGCACGCATAGTTTCATTTTATCAAAAAAACGGTTAATTGTTTAGACAAAACACAATTAAAAGGCGGTAAAATTATTGAATTTTAAAGAAAGCGTAAATCAGCGTTCTTTTTAAGCTTTAATCGGTTTGTAAATACGATAAATGGTAAAAATATTTGTTGAAATAGTTTGGGTTTAAAGGAGTTAAGCATAAAAGAGGTCAATGCTCCTTTTGAGATATTAAAAATCGCTTAATATCTGAGTTTTTTAGTCTTCAGAAATTAAGCGATTTCTATTAAAATGAAGTATTACTTTTTAAATTCAAAAACTGTAATAGCTAATGGTGGTAGGGTAATTTCTACTAAATAGTCTTTACCATTCCAAGGCTCTTTTTTAATTGTAATTGTCTTTTTATTAGCAATTCCGCTACCTCCAAACTCCTTGGCGTCACTATTAAAAATTTCAACTAATTTTCCTTTGGAATTAACCCCAATTTTATAACTTTTTCTTACCGCAGGTGTTAAATTACATACCACGGCCACATGCTCGTCCTCTTTATACCCTTTTCTTATATATGAAATCACACAGTTTTCATGGTCATCATAACTAATCCACTCAAAACCCTCACCACTAAATCCTTTTTCGTATAGTGCAGGTGTCGATGTATAAAGCTTATTCAAATGTTTAAAGTAGTTTTGAACGTCTTGATGAGGCTTAAAATCCAGTAAATTCCAGTCTAAGCTTCCTTGGAAATCCCACTCGTTGTATTGGCCAAATTCCCCACCCATAAACAATAGTTTGGTGCCAGGGTGTGTAAACATATAGCCATACAATAACCTCAGGTTCGCAAAGCGTTGCCACTCATCTCCGGGCATTCTTCCTAGGATGGAGTTTTTACCATATACGACTTCGTCATGGGATAAAGGCAGCATAAAGTTTTCTGTAAATGCATACGCTAAGCTGAAGGTGATTTCATTATGATGGTATTTTCTATACACAGGATCTTTGGCAAAATACTCTAGGGTATCGTGCATCCAACCCATCATCCATTTCATACCAAACCCTAGTCCGCCCATAAATGTAGGCTTTGATACCATTGGAAAAGCTGTTGATTCTTCTGCAATGGTTTGCACATCTGGGAAAGACGCATACACTTCTTCATTCAATTGCTTTAAGAAATCAATCACTGCAAGGTTTTCCCTTCCGCCGTAAATATTTGGTTCCCATTCCCCGTCTTCTCTTGAATAATCTAAGAATAACATGGAGGCAACGGCATCAACACGTAAACCATCAGCGTGGTACTGGT
This sequence comes from Hyunsoonleella flava, assembly GCF_004310325.1. Classification (GTDB taxonomy): domain Bacteria; phylum Bacteroidota; class Bacteroidia; order Flavobacteriales; family Flavobacteriaceae; genus Jejuia; species Jejuia flava. Next base: position 126,330 of record NZ_SIRT01000005.1, on the reverse strand, counting down.
CCAACCAGAAAATAGCGTTACTAATTAAGAAAGAGCGCACTTCGTTTCTTTCATAATTAAAGATTAAACTTTTCCAGTCTTGATGATAACCTTTGCGTCTATCGGGATGCTCATAAAGATGCGATCCATCAAAAAACCCTAGTCCGTGGGCATCTTCTGGGAAATGCGAAGGCACCCAGTCAAGAATAATACCGATATCATTTTGATGCAGTTTATCTACTAAATATTTAAATTCTTCGGGGTAGCCGTAGCGTGATGTAGGTGCAAAATACCCAGTAAGCTGATACCCCCAAGAAGGGTCGTAGGGGTATTCCATAATTGGCATGAGTTCTACATGAGTAAAATTCATCTCCTTCACATAGTTCACCAAATCATCGGCCAACTCGTGGTAGGACATAAACCTATTTTCCTCTACGTTTTTTTTCCAGGATCCTAAATGGACTTCATAAACAGAATAAGGCGCATCAATGGCGTTGTTCTTTTTACGCTTTTTCATCCACTTGCTGTCTTTCCACTTGTAAGTGTCATCCCAAACAATGGAGGCTGTTTTTGGCGGATGCTCACAGCGTCTTGCGTACGGATCAGCCTTTTCTGTTTTTACGTCATTATGATGACTTTGAATTTTATACTTGTAAATTGCACCTTTCTCTACCATTGGAATAAAGCCTTCCCAAATTCCACTAGCGTCCCAACGTACGTTAAGCTGATGTTCGCCTTCCATCCAATAATTAAAATCTCCAATTACAGATACTTGTTTGGCACTTGGTGCCCAAACAGCGAAATAAACGCCCTCTATTCCGTCAACGGTTACAAGGTGAGATCCAAATTTCTCATAAAGCCTAAAGTGCTTACCTCCCTTAAATAAGTTAATATCAAATTCTGTAAATAAACTGTACGGTTTAACGTGTGCCATAGTTTGTTGTTAGTTGTTTATAATATTTGAAATTCCTTTTAAAGGAATTATTGCCCATTTGGGGCGCGAATTAAGTTCGTAACCCAATTCGTAAACGGCCTTTTCTAATAAGGCGTATTTTAATAAGAAAATGCGTTCTTGGTTATATCCAATATTTAAATTTGCATCCCTAACTTTAGTAATATAAGTGCCTAAGAAAATTCCAACAGTATAGTCATATAAAAGCTCTGCTGCCGCAAAAAACTCGTGAGAGTTGTCTTTATATTGATTAAAAATAGTAGTATAAATGGCATAGTGAAAACTCCTAAACAAGCCTGCCACATCTTTTAGGGGAGGTTGTTTTACCTTTCTGTCTCGAATTGTACTCTCAGGTTCTCCTTCAAAATCTAAAATATAGAAATCGTTGTCTTTTACTAAAATCTGTCCTAAATGATAATCGCCATGGACCCTGATACGCTGTCCTTTTAGCTTCGTCCAGTCAAAATTGACAAACCGTTTCCTGATGCTGTTTTTTTTATCTAAAAACTCTTCAGCTAGTTCAAGTGCCATTCCATCTAGTTTGTGCAGGTTATTTTCTACGGTGTTTAATCTATTTTGAAACTGATAAAGCAACCTGTTTTTTAACCACACCTCATAATCGCCATTATAGTGCGCAGGGGCAAATGCCATTTCTTCAAACTCAGACCCCAGGGCTGTATGCATTTCAGCAGTGCGTTTTGCTAGTTTTTGAATCTTCTTTAAATAATCTAAACCTACCCAATCAATTAAAATAGGAGGAATGTCGCTTATGTTAAGTTTAAGAAATTGCTCCGTTTTCGGGATATCTTTAATATTTAGTTTTTTATCATCAAATGCCTTAAATATTCTCTGAAATTCCTTCAGCATATAATCCCATGCATCACCTTTGTTAGGAATCATTTTTTGCATTAGTGCAATGGTGATGATGTCCTTTTCTGAGTCCACAATATTGATGCTTCCTAGGTACGGCGGTGTATTTTCAAACTCTTGTTTTTCAGAAAGATACCTACTCATTTCATAGTCAGGATTTTTATCAGAATAAATTCGTCTAAAAAACTTTAAAACACAACTGTCGTTGTAAATTATAGAAGTATTGCTTTGCTCTAAGCCCATAAACCTAGAAGATTCATAAGCGGTGTCTTCCAGTAAAGCACTTTTATGATATCTTACTTTTGTGCGATCAACAGGTTCTGCAGTTAAAATACGCTCAAAGGCCAATTTCCTGAAGGCCTCTAAGTTAACAGCATCAATGATGTATCCATAATTGTCTTGGATAGAAATTGGTAGAATTCTATCTTTTTCTGCAAAAGATTCATCCGTAACAAAGGCTATTGGTAAAAAGTAGTGCTGATAGAATGCTTCAACAAAATTTACTTCGAGAATTAACCCGTAATAGACTTCTTCTTTCTGCTGAATTCTAAAATACTCAGAAAGTTCTATGTATTTTAACTTGCTTGCTTTCCCGCCGTACCAACGTTGTTTTTGAATATATTCTTCTAAAACATCAGACAAAAACACAGATATAAAGTTTGAGTCATCCAAGAGTTGTTCCCAGGCAACATCAAAAGCTAAAGCTGTTTTTTTATTTGTTTCAGAAGGTGTTTCAAGCATATATTACTTATTTATTTGAAATATATGAAATGGCAATGTGGGATGTAACTCTACAAAATTCCATTCGTTGTGCCAATTGTATCGGTTATCTGTGATTAAATCATGCATTTCTAGTTGATGACCAGCATGCACACCTAATTCTTGCAGAGGCATTTGAATAGTACCTTGTTGCGAGTTATGAGCATCTAAACTAATAACCACAAAAATGTGATTGGTTTTAGCTTCGTTCCACTTATAAAACGCTATTAAATTGTCATTTTCAACATAACAGAATTTTATATTATTGGTTTGCTGTAAAGCTTCATTAAGATGCCTTATATAGTTTATTTTACCAATAACCGTGATAAGTTTATTCTGGATACCCCAGTCGTAATGCGTAATTTGAAACTTTTCTGAGTTTAAATATTCTTCTTTTCCAAGAAGCGAATCAGAAAGCATATACTCGAAAACAGGTCCGTAAATACCAATACTAGAACTTAAGGTTGCTGCTAAAACATAACGTTGCATGTGCTTAGATTCTCCAGTACCTTGCAATGGAAACGGATTAATATCTGGTGTATTTGGCCAGAAATTAGGTTGCATGTACTCTTTTAATTCAGTTTTGGTCAATTCTTCTACGTACTCAATCAATTCGTGCTTGCTATTACGCCAAGTAAAATAAGTGTACGATTGTGTATACCCCTGTTTTGCCAATTGTTGCATTACTTTTGGTGCTGTAAATGCTTCAGCTAAAAAGATAACATTTGGGTGTTTTTCTTTTATTTTGGTGATAATCCAGTTCCAAAAATAAAATGGTTTTGTATGCGGATTATCTACTCGAAAGATTTCAATACCACAATCTATCCAATGTAATAAAACATCTAAACATTCATCCCAGAGTGCTTTATAGTCTTCACTTTCCCAATAAATAGGTAAAATATCTTGATATTTTTTTGGTGGGTTTTCAGCGTATTGAACGGTACCGTCTGGTCGCCACTTAAACCATTTTGGATGTTCTTTTACCCAGGGATGATCTGGGGCTGCTTGTAATGCATAATCCATCGCAATTTCTAAATCCTGCTCTTTTGCTTTTTGAATTAAAGCCTTAAAATCATCAAGATTCCCCAATTGCGGATGAATGGCTTTATGCCCGCCATGTTTAGAACCAACACCCCAAGTAGAACCAACATCGCCTTCTTTAGCTTCGGTTGTATTATTTTTCCCTTTACGATTTACTTCGCCAATAGGATGAATAGGAGGAAGGTAAACCACATCAAACCCCATGTTTTTAATTCTAGGGAGCAATCTTTCACAGTCCTTAAAAGTACCATGAACACCTTCTTTTTCTGATGCAGAACGCGGGAAGAATTCATACCAAGTACTAAACCTAGCTTTTTTTCTATCCACATAAACTTGATATTCTTTAGAAGTGTTTTCTAAAAACTTTACCGGGTTGTTGTAGAAAATGTCATGTAACTTATCTGAAATAGCCTCGTTTATTGCCTCTCCATAAGCATCTTCATTTTTAAAAATATTTTCAAGGTGTTTTAAATAGGTTTTATCCTCTTTTGAAGCTACTTTTTTTAAGATTTGGTTGATGTATTCGGCACCTTCTAAAAGTTCAGAGCGTACATATTGTCCATCTTCAATCTTTCTTATGGTACCATGTTGCCAGTTTAATGCATAATCTACCCAAGCTTCCACTTTGTAGGTGTAAAACCCCTGTTTTTCAACCGTAAAAGCACCTTGCCATTCATCATTAAAATCCAGTGACAGCCTTGTTTCAACCCATTTCTTAGCATTTTGATGCTTATATAAAACTGAAGCTCCAAGAACGTCATGTCCGTCGGCCAAAATAAAGGCTCTTATATTTACAATTTCATTAACAACTCGTTTGATATAAAAGTCGCCACAATTTACACTTGGCGAAACATAGTCTATTACAACTCTTCTTTGGTCTTGCATATTAATTGGTTAGTTATAAATATGTTGGCTCTATTGAATGGTAAATTTTTTAGGAAGTACGGCGCCTTTTTTAATTACAACGATACCATCTTTTACAAAGTATGTGTCCGTCTCGGTATCTTCAAGGTGTTTGCCTCCATTAATCTTTACGTCGTCACCAATACGGCAATTTTTATCGATAATGGCATTTTTTATAAAACAACGTTGGCCTATGCCCATTAGAATTTCTGTTTTTTTATTATTAATTTCCTCTAGCGTTTCATACTTGTCACTTCCCATCATGTAAGTATTAATAACGGTAGATTCATCACCAATTCTAGAACGAATACCAATTACTGATTTTTCAATTTTTGCGGCACTGATAATACAGCCTTCTGAAATAACAGATTTTTCAACTACAGTATTAGCTATTTTAGTAGTTGGCAACATTCTTGCTCTAGTGTAAACACGTTTCTTTTTGTCGTATAAATCAAATTTTGGAATATCGTCAGTTAAACCAATATTTGCTTCGAAGAAAGAATCAATATTCCCAATATCTGTCCAGTAGCCTTCATATTGATAGCTTAAAGTTTTATGCTTTTCAATGGCACCTGGGATAATTTCTTTACCAAAATCATTGGTGTCCGGGTTCTCCATTAATTTGGTAAGCAAGCTTCTGTTAAAAATATAAATACCCATGGAGGCTAAGTAATTACGCCCCTGTTTTTTCATGTCTTTACTTACTTCTGAAGTCCAATCTGGCAGTAAGCTGGCATCTGGTTTTTCAATAAATGAAGTGATAACATTTTGGTCATCAGACTTTAAAATACCAAACTCGGTGGCTTCTTTCGCATTAACCGGAATAGTAGCAATAGAAATCTCAGCGCCACTTTCCTCATGTGCATTGATCATTTTCTCGTAGTCCATTTGGTATAATTGATCTCCAGATAGGATTAAAAAATACTCGAAATCATGTCTTAAAAAATGATGCATGCTTTGGCGAACAGCATCAGCGGTTCCTTGAAACCATGTTTTGTTTTGCGGTGTTTGTTCGGCAGCAAGTACGTCAACAAAAGCGCTACTAAAAAAACTGAAGTGATACGTGTTTTTGATATGACGGTTTAAAGATGCAGAATTAAACTGTGTTAATACATACATACGCTTGATATCCGAATTGATACAATTTGAAATAGGAATATCCACCAAACGATATTTTCCGGCAATAGGAACTGCTGGTTTCGATCTGTCCTTAGTTAATGGATATAGCCTTGACCCTTGTCCGCCACCTAAAATGATGGATAATACCTTATTGTTAATCATATCTAGTTATTTTAGTTTGTTCTTGTTTTTGTTTAAAGTTTTTATATTAAAGATTGGTACAAATCTTTTACCTGTTGGGCAATGGCCACCCAATCAAAATAGTCTTCTACCCGTTTTCTACCTTTTTTAGCCATACTGTCCCTTAGGTCTTTATCATTGATTACTTTATTAACACCATTGGCCAAATCTCTTGCAAATTTATCAGGGTCAATCGGCTCAAAAGGTGCTTCAGTTTGTTGCTCTAATGGCACTAAAATCCCAGTTTCACCGTCTAAAACTACCTCTTTTATGCCACCTACAGCACTTGCAACCACGGCTGTGTTGCACGCCATGGCTTCAATATTTATAATACCAAAAGGTTCGTAAATGGACGGACAACAAAATACATCAGCATGAGAATAGAGCTGGATAATCTCCTCTTTTGTTACCATTTTATCAATCCAAATGACGTTATCTCGCGTTTTCTTTACTTCGTTAACCGCATTTTCCATCTCAACACCAATTTCTTTTGTGTCTGGTGCGCCCGCGCAAAGTACTATTTGCGTTTCTGGATCGATATATTTTATGGCGTTTACCAAGTGTATAATACCTTTTTGGCGCGTAATTCTACCTACAAAAAGCACATAAGGTTTCGTTTTATCTACACCATATTCATCTAAGGTTGAAGACTCCGAGGTTTGTACATATTGCTGAAGGTTAATACCATTATAAATTACCTTAACCTTGTTTTCGTCGACATTAAAATGTTTAATCACGTCCTCTTTCGTTTCTTCTGAAACTGCAATTAAGGCATCTGCCATTTCTATGGCTGTTTTTTCAACCCAAGAAGACGCATCGTAGCCTCTCCCCAATTGCTCACGTTTCCAGGGGCGCAAAGGTTCTAGAGAATGGGTAGTTATTACTAAGGGTGTACCATAACAGAGTTTTGACACGATACCCGCAAAATGCGCATACCAAGTATGGCAATGTACCACATCAGCATCTACAGCATCAGCATTCATGTGAAGTCCCGTGGTCAAGGTTTTAAAAACTGATTTTAATTTGTCGTCAGCATTTTTAAATACACCATCTTCAAATGGAAACCCTTTTACACTTAAATTACCATCATTGGAATCTTGATCTCCAAAACACCTGACATCCAACTCCATGAGTTTTGATAGTTCATCGGCTAAATATTCAACATGTACTCCTGCGCCACCGTAAACGTAAGGCGGAAATTCTCGAGTGTAAAAAAGTGCTTTCATATAAAAATTATGGTCAGTTTTTAGTCAAAAATAGTGTCAAAAGAAAGGATTTTTAAAGAACACACCATCCTTTTTAAGATATTACTTCTAAAAATTGTTAAATATGCTATTGAACGTTGTAATCGTTTGAAATATAATAAAGTACACCCTAAAAGAATAAGAAATTGTTAATAACAATTTTAGCTTTTTTGGATTGAAACTCAATACCGCCAAACGATTGGAACATAGTATTTTTGGGGTTTCTAGCAGTTTATACTACAAACCAATACGCTAGAGATGTAATTTACAAAATAAATTATTAACAATTTGAAGGTTAAAAATTTTTACAGAAAAAAGAGTGTTTTTTCGTTAACAAGTGATTATTAATAAAAATTTAGTGATAAAGATTAAAACCTTTGCAGAATATTAACGGTTTTTTTCAAATTAGTGAATAAAATTGAAAAGCGATTATAATTGACTTAATAACCGCTTTTTAGAAAAAGTGATTGAAGTATTATCTTCTAGCTTTAGCTAAATTCCATACTAAAGATAAGGTTAAGAGGTTGTTTTTATTTATGAACCCCCAAGTGTTATCATCTTTAAATTCGCCACCGCTTTCTGGTTTAAATGTGTTTCTAACATGAGCTAATACATTAGTTTGTAACATCAGAGAAAGCTGGGTAGTTAAAATTATTTGGAAACCAATAACTAAAGCTAAAGTTAACCTCGTAAAATCAGTTTGTCCTCCACTATCAAATTTATCTGCTCCAAAGGCATAAGCTAGCATGAGCCCATAAATAAAGTTTACTTGGTTGTAACGCGTTATAGGAGTAAACATTAAGGCTCTAAATTGTAATTCTAATAAAGATTGTTTGAAAAAATCATTACTAATACCACCATATAAGATGCCTAATGACATATATAGAGCGGTGCTACTAAACACTGCTGCTCTTAAATAATAAGCGGCATGTAAGCACCATAGGGTGTCATCTCCACCAAAGGCTATTCCTCCTCCTAAGGCTAATAAAGTTCTTGCAAAAACTGCAGCTACTTCTTGGGTATTTTGATCTTCCAAAGTATACGACTCTTTAAATTCATCTGAGATTCCAAGGAGTTCGTTTGAAGCAATTTCAGTGTTTTCGCTTTCATATGATACAATAGTGAAAGTGTCTTGCGTTGTTTCTAAAATAGTTTTAAAAATGTTGTCCTGAGCGAACAAGTTACATGTGAAAAGTAAAAGCAATAAAATACAAACGAAGTTAGGATGTTTTGTTTTCATAATTATATGTGGATTGATTAGTTACTTTTTTTAACTCAGTAGAGAGAATCACATGATAATTAGAAACTAAGGCTTTGAAAAGTTACGATAAAACTTTCAAATAAACAACTGTTTCTTAGTGATTTACCGCATGAGTAAGGTAAAAAAATTATTATAATAAAGTAAATTCTATTAGTGGAAAGAGACTTCACATATAACGAAGCCTCTTTGCCAAAGACTAAAAACTAAACTCAAAAATTAAATCTTACACCTAATTTTAGCGGATTGTCTTTGTTGATGAGCAAGCTTGTACCATCTGTTTTAAACTCACCTCCAGATTCTGATTTAAAAGTGGTGCTTTCATAAATGAAAACGGGAAACTGACCAAATACCGACCAATTTTCGCAAATGCGAATGTTTACCCCGCCGTAGGCGCACGCAACGATTCCTGTTACATCATCTATGGAGAATCCGTTGTCTGTTGTTCCAAAATTATAGTTCCCCATGATACCAGCTACAAATTGGGTTTGCTTGCTTGGGGTTAGTGCCGTATGGTACTGTAGCTTAGGGCCAATTTTAATTCTATTTGAATTAGAGTCGTTAAACGACCAACCAGAATAACCAGCCTCAATACCTGCATACCAAGCATAATCATCACTACCATAGGTTATTTTTTTCAAATATTCAGCAAAGAAACAGTACGATATTTCCTCAAAATCTTGGGTGGCTCCAAAACCTACGCCACCACCTATGTACTGATCGGGCATTAGATTATTGATGTCTTCAGTTTTTGGTTCGGAGGAAATGGGTCTGTCTTTTTGTTTTTCTCCACAACACACTAATGAATTGATGGTTATTTTAGAATCTTTAGGTTGGCTGAAAGTTACTTTAGGATGCGTTAAAACGCCTGATGTTGTAGCGGTATATTCAAACGAGCCACTTTTTACTTCGGTCTTATCCAAACCGTTATTGCATACACAATTAACGTTTGCACGTGTTTTTATTTCCCAAGTGATGTTAGGGTAACTGAATTTCGCCACCTTAATAGTGGACAACACCGTTCTTCTGCAATTATCGCTCACAGATTCATCATATTTTACATTGAAGTCCAGTGTTGTAAAAAAACTTTTCAGGCCATTGTAATACCTACGGATAACATCAATGTCTTTATATTCCATACCGCTACTACTGGTACGCTTACCTTGAATATCACCAATACTCTTCCCTGTGTATTCTGATACAAAATCAGAAAAATTTTTACTCTTCTTATAGGAGTATAAACCTTTGTCTTCCATAGTGGTAAAAAAACCCTTATCAAAAGTATCCTTAGTTGTGGGGCTTTGAAAACTATAATAAAGTTTGTTTATGGTGTATATAGCCTCAGTCATACTTACGGATTTCATGGAGCCATCCACTTTGCTTATTAAGTCTTTAGCCTTACAGGTTTTGTTATCTTTCCAGTTTGCAACTTTTGCTTGCGCATGCATGGTTTTAAATGCGGCGTGAAGCTCCTTGGCTGCATCTTTGTTTTTACAGTAAGGGAGTTTTTTGTCTTGCGAATACCCTTTTAAAGAGAAAAAGATAAAACACATCAAAAATCCTGATACAAGTTGATTGGTTTTCATAATGTATGGTTTTAAATTGATTTGAGTAAAGCTACATCAGGATGTTACTACGGTGCAATACCAGAGGTCAGGTAGATTTTGGTTTGAAAGCGTACACCATAAAAAACCAAAAGAGGCTCCAACCTAGGGTGAAGCCTCCTTTTTTCAAGATAAGTGTTTAATCAATTTAAAACATACATCTCGATGGTTGGTTACATAAGAATATCGATTAATAGCATTATAATTATTGAGATATCAGACGTTAAATTGATTGCTTAAAATTATAATAAGTTGATAGGGAAATACAATACCAGAGTTCAGGTAGATTTGCACATTATTTTGGAATTGAAATAAGAATAGAAGTGCCCTTGATGCCATCACTATCTATTGAAAGTGTTCCTCCAACCTGCTGAATTCTAGATTTCATGTTTTTTAAACCAAGACCGTTTTTAGCTCTTGAAACATTAAAGCCGTCACCGTCATCCTCAATTGAGATGGTATATGCATCGTCATGTCCCATAAGTTGTACATCAACATGTTTTGCATTCGCATGTTTTAAAATATTATTAAAAGCTTCTTGAACAACACGATACAATTGGGTAGCCATTTCTTCACCTATAATTTCAGGAAATTGATAATTACTAAAAGAAACCTCTAAAGACGTTTGATTTGATAGTGTTTTAGATAAATCTTCAACACTATCTTTAAATCCAACAATTTTTAAATCTGAAGGAGAAATTTCATGAGACAAATTTCTAACATCGTTACAGATGGTATCAATAGTTTTGGTAACCTTTTCATCTTTAAATTTATCTGAAACAAATCGTTTCAAATAACTTAATTGACTACCAATATTATCATGAAGCTCCTTACCAATACGTTTGCGCTCTTGGTCTTCCCCCTTTATAAAAGCGGTTAGGTTTTTTTTCTCTTCGATCACTATTTTTTCAGAAAGCACATTACGTTCATCATAAATGTCTTTCACCATAAATACCACTGTAAAAGTCAAAAACAAAATTTCTAAAAATGAGGTATAAAACAAAAGGGGTAAATCGTAAAAATAGGTGTTTATTACACCATAACTGTGGTACAAAATGCTAGCCATTGTACCTAAAATCATAAATATATAAGCTAAAGCAAAAAGCGAAGTGCGCTTGTTGTTTTTGCGATAGTAGATCACTATTTGTATAATAATTATACTTATCAAAATAATAAAAAAGGCATACCATATTTTCATGAATATAGAGACCGCGCTTTCAAAAATATGAGTAAACACAAAATGTAATGCTAATCTTAAAACGATAACAACACCCAAGAGTATCTCAATATATTTTTTCAGTTTTGGCGTGTAAGTTTTGGTCTCCAGTATTTTTTGAGAGAACAATGCAAATAGAATTAAAGAAATTTCACTAAAAATAACATAATGGGCATACTTGTTTACGGTACTGTTTTCACGTAAAAATATTTGTGAAAACACACCAATATAGGCACTAATAAAAAGCCCTAGGAAAATAACATAGGCTGCATAGATTAAGTAGGTGCTTTTTCTTAAAAATGAAAAAATAAATAGGCTAAATACAACAGATAAGAGGCTTACCCCAAAGTAAGACCCAATAATTATCTGTTGGATAAAGTTTTGTTTGGTAAATGTTTTTTCATTTTTTAAAAGTATGGAGGTTGCTAAAGGCTTCCCTTTTTCTTTTTTAAGTTTAAGTTGGTATGAAGCTGTTTCTCCTGGGTTTAGATGAATAGGGAAAGTAAAGAGCCTATGTTCTATTGGTTTTGTTGAAATCTTATGTTCAATACCCGTGGTAGACAAAGGGATAAGATGACCGTCTTCATATTTACAAAAAATGATTTCCTTAATGTACACATAAGAGAGTTGCAGAATGAGTTTTCGAGGTGCCTCAAGTTTGTTTTTTATGGTAAAATCAATGCTATTGTAGCTGTTGTTAAAGCTGAAATAAAAATAACTTTTGTTATCAGCTTTTAAATGGTTCGCTTGCCCATTAACTTTTGAAAATGATTTTAGGTTGACTGATGTAAAGTTTGAATCTATAGTGAGTGTGTCAACCTTAGCATCCAAGTTCAAGCAAAAGCCTAAACTAAAAATCAGAAAAAAAGTAATACAGTTATGAGAGCAACTTTTTTTCATTCACAAGTTTTACTAAGTCTATAGAATTATGGATGTCCAGTTTCTTAAAGATATTCTTCTTATGCGTTTCAACAGTGTGGGCACTGATAAATAGGGTTTCAGCAATTTGGGGAACGTTATGGCCTTTTAGAAGCTCTTCAATAATTTCTTTTTCCCGTCTGGTTATTTTTATTTTTTCAACAAAACCATCGGTTTCAGCAACAGCATTTTTTACATCTTTTCCTTGATAGAATTTGTTGCTTTCAAAAACGGAGTCAAGAGCATTTAAAAGGTCATCAGAAGAACAGTTTTTCAGCAAAAATCCATCAGCTTTTAATTGCTTTGCTTTTTTCACGATACTCTCCTTGTTATACATGGTAAGTATAATGACCTTGATTTTTGAGTGTAACGTTTTAATATCTTTTAGAATATCCAAACCGTTTTTGTCGGGGAGGTTTAGATCGAGTAAAATAGCATCAGGAAGGTTTGTTTCTATGGTAGGTAAAACATTGTTTCCATTTTTAATATAACCAATAACTTGATATTCGTTTTGGGTTTTGAATATGGATAGTAAACCATCAATAACGATTTGATGGTCTTCACAGATGAGGATTTTTTTTGGCTGGTTCTCCATGAGAGCAATCTACATGAAGAAAGATACAAAAAAGATTAATCATTAAGCTTTAACACTGCCATAAAGGCTTGTTGCGGGATTTCTACATTACCCACTTGTCGCATACGTTTCTTCCCTTTTTTCTGCTTTTCTAAAAGTTTACGCTTACGCGAAATATCCCCACCGTAACATTTTGCAGTCACATCTTTACGCAACGCTTTTACAGTTTCTCTTGAAATAATTTTAGCACCAATAGCCGCTTGAATTGGAATATCAAATTGCTGACGCGGGATAAGTTCTTTTAATTTCTCACACATCTTTTTGCCAATGGTCTGGGCGTTTTCTGCATGTATTAAGGCTGAAAGGGCATCAACGGGTTGTGCATTCAGTAAGATATCTAATCGTACTAATTTTGAAGGCTTCATGCCAATTGGATGGTAATCAAAAGATGCGTAGCCTTTTGATACAGTTTTTAATCTATCGTAAAAATCAAATACAATTTCAGCTAAAGGCATTTCAAAAATTAATTCAACACGCTCAGTCGTTAAATAGGTTTGGTTGGTGATGATACCACGTTTTTCAATACACAACGACATCACGTTACCCACAAAATCTGATTTTGTGATAATTGTAGCTTTAATATAAGGCTCCTCAACACGGTTTAATGTGGAAGGTTCAGGTAAATCAGAAGGGTTGTTTACTATTATTGCCTCGTTAGGAACTTTATTTGTGTAAGCATGATAGGATACATTGGGTACGGTTGTAATCACCGTCATGTCAAACTCACGCTCCAGACGCTCTTGGATAATTTCCATATGAAGCATCCCTAGGAATCCACAGCGAAACCCAAAACCTAATGCCGCAGAACTTTCAGGTTGAAACACCAAAGACGCATCGTTAAGCTGCAGTTTCTCCATGGAAGCCCTTAAATCCTCGTAATCTTCAGTATCAACAGGGTAAATGCCTGCGAATACCATAGGTTTTACGTCCTCAAAACCTTCTACAATATTGGTTGTTGGTTTAGCAAAATCGGTAATGGTATCACCCACTTTAACCTCTTTGGCAGTTTTAATCCCTGTAATTAGATAACCAACATCGCCCGTTTTTACGGTTTGTTTTGCAACTTGGTTTAGCTTAAGTGTTCCAATTTCATCCGCATAATAATCCTTATCAGTCGCTACAAACTTTATATGTTGGCCTTTTTTAATTTCACCATTAAATACTCGAAAATAGGTTTCAATACCTCTAAAAGTATTATAAACAGAATCAAAAATTAGAGCTTGTAATGGCGCATTTGGGTCGCCTTCAGGAGCAGGAATACGTTCTATGATGGCCGCCAAAATATTATCGACTCCAAAACCTGTTTTTCCACTGGCGTGAATTACCTCTTCGGGGTCGCAACCTAATAAATCTACAATGTCATCTGTAACTTCTTCAGGATTTGCACTTGGTAAATCTACCTTATTCAAAACAGGAATAATCTCCAAGTCATTTTCTAAAGCCAGATATAGGTTAGAAATGGTTTGTGCCTGTATGCTTTGTGCAGCATCAACGATTAACAGCGCACCTTCACAAGCAGCGATAGAACGCGATACTTCATAAGAAAAATCGACGTGCCCAGGAGTGTCAATTAAGTTTAAAATATATTTCTGTCCTTCATATTCATAATCCATTTGGATAGCGTGACTTTTAATAGTAATTCCACGCTCTCGTTCCAAATCCATATTGTCCAAAAGTTGATCTTGCTTTTCTCGTGCGGTTACAGAACCTGTATAGTCTAGCAAGCGATCTGCAAGTGTACTTTTTCCGTGATCAATATGTGCAATAATGCAAAAGTTTCTGATGTTCTTCATAAATCAAGTCTCGTCTTAAAAAAGATGCAGCAAAGATAAGGTAATTATTATGCTAAATATATTTTAAAATTAGTCTTGCCATTCTGCAATAAAAAGGTTGGTATCCCTACCACCTCCATTATTTCTATTTGATGAAAAAGCTAAATACTTCCCATCATTTGAAAATACTGGGAATGCATCAAAGGTGTCGCTATGAGTAACACGTTCCAAGTTTTTCCCATCGATATCAATTAAATATAAGTTGAAGGGGAAACCACGTTCTGCTTCAAAATTTGAGGAGAACAATATTTTCTTTCCTGAAGGATGAAAAAACGGACTCCAATTGGCATTTCCTAAATCGGTTAACTGTTTTAAATCACTGCCATCAGCATTACATATGTAAAGCTCCATTTCTGTAGGTTCAACCAAGCCTTCAGCTAAAAGCTCCTTGTATTCTTTAATTTCTTGTTCGGTTTTTGGGCGTGAAGAGCGGAAGATTATTTTAGTACCATCTGGCGAGAAGAACGCTCCACCATCATAACCCAATTCATCTGTAATTTGGGTTACACTGCTACCATCAAGGTTCATGGTATACAATTCTAAATCGCCACTACGGGTTGAGGTAAATACAATTTTATCACCTTTTGGAGATACGGTTGGTTCAGCATCATACCCTTTTTCGTTGGTCAATTGCTTTACGATATTACCTTCTAAATCTGCCATAAAAATATCATAGGTATCATAAACAGGCCAAATATATTTTCCATTTTTACGCAATGGTGTGTCTGGACATTTTTCGTCACCTAAATGTGTCGACGCATATATAATGTGTTTGTTGTCGGGTAGAAAATAAGAGCAAGTAGTTCTGCCCTTTCCCGTTGAAATCATAGGCGGTGTTTTATCTTCAAAAGTTTCACCAACATTCATTAAAAACATTTGGTCGCACCCAACGTTCCAATTCTTATTATTGGATTGAAACACAATTTGCTTGTCGTCAAAACTCCAATAGGCTTCAGCATTATCCCCGCCAAAGGTGATTTGTTTTATAGACTTAAAATGTTTTTCACCCGGATAGATTAAGGAGTCCTTAACTTCAACAGTTTCTTTAGAGGATTCAGCAGCTTTTTTAGTTTCGTTTTTGCAACTAAAAACAAGAGCAACAAAAACAATAAGGTATATAGATTTCATTCTTGAAAAGTTATAGCTATTGATTAAATTTGAACAAAATTAATACTTAAAACCATGAAATACATCGTCATACTTCTTTTTTTGGGAATATTAAGTTCGTGCAAAACTGAAAAGTCAAAACCCGTTAGCATTCAAGACGATGTTGTTTTTTTGTCGGCCGATTCGCTTGAAGGGCGACAAACAGGAACAGAGGGTGAAATATTGGCCGCCAAATACATATCAAACCGTTTTGAAAACTTAGGTATAGATGGTAAAGGAACAGATGGCTACTTTCAAGAATTTTCATTTAAACCAAAAACAAATCCGCACCAACAGGTAAACTATACGGTAAAGGATGGCGATAGCACCATTACAGGAACTAACGTCATCGGCTTTTTAAATAACAATGCTGAAAACACGATTGTTATTGGAGCACACTACGACCATTTGGGTTATGGTGCTGAAGGCTCATTACATCGCGGTGAAAAAGCAATCCACAACGGTGCTGATGATAACGCCAGTGGTATTGCCGTTATGCTAAATTTAGCAGAAAAACTTAAAGGTAAAAACACAAATAACAACTATCTTTTCATGGCGTTTTCTGGTGAGGAAATGGGTTTATTGGGCTCTAATTATTTTGTAAAAAACCCAACAATCGACACCAAAAAAGTGAATTATATGATTAATATGGATATGGTAGGACGCTTAAAAGCCGATAGTACATTGGCGGTTTATGGTGTTGGCACATCTCCCATTTTAAAACAAACACTAAAGGCACATAACGAAAGTTTTAAATTGATTCAAAAAGAATCTGGTATTGGCCCGAGTGATCATACGTCTTTTTATAATGCTGATATTCCTGTATTGCATTTTTTTACTGGGCAACATGAAGATTATCACAAACCAACAGATGATTTTGATAAGTTGAATTACAAAGGCATGCAAACCATATCAAACTATATTTTTGAAGTGATTTCAGATTTAGACGATAATGGAAAATTACCCTTTAGAAAAACAAAAAATGAAAGTGAAGAAACGCCGAGGTTTAAAGTTGGTCTGGGTGTGATTCCTGATTATTTATATGATGGTAAAGGCATGCGCATTGACGGTATCAGTGAAGACAAGCCAGCACAAAAGGCGGGGTTGCAAAAAGGCGATATTGTTGTGAAATTAGGTGATAGCGCGGTAGTGGATATGATGAGCTATATGAAAGCCTTGGCAACTTTTAAAAAAGGAGATACCACCAAAGTAGTAGTTGATAGAGAAGGTGAACAGGTAGAAGCTAAAATTGAATTTTAAAATCAGCAAATGCTAAAAACCAAACAGGACTTTTTAAATAAAATCCACCTGATAATTTCGTTGATTATTGTTGTTCCTGTAGCGCTTTTGTATGGTTTCAATCCAAGTTTAGAATTTGATATTCATTTAGATACCATTGATGAATTGAACGCTTTTAAAGCTATTATGGGTTTATATTTAGGCTTTTCAACACTTTGGGTTTTAGGAATTTTGCAAAATAAGTATCTAAAACTAGCTTTAGTAACCAATATGATTTTTATGTTGGGGTTGGGCTTAGGCAGGTTATTAAGTTTAGCCTTAGACGGCACACCAACATTTGCCTATATTTTTGGAACCGTAGGAGAATTGGTTCTAGGGATTTACGGAATCGTGATATTAAGCCGTTTAAAATAGTCGTATCTTAGAGAAAAGTTGTGAGCTATGAAAATGAAAACAATACTAATAATTTTAGGTGCTTTAGGATTAATCTTTGTAATTGTTCAGGTTATATATTATTACAAAATACAGAGTAATATAGAAACCTATCCCTACGAGGTTGTTAAGGATTACGACACTTTTGAAATAAGAAACTACGAGGCATCACTGTTTACATCTGTAAAACTTAACGAAGGGAATTACAAAGAAACCTCCAGCAAAGGGTTTTCAGTTTTGGCAGGTTATATCTTTGGAGACAATAAAAAAAACGAAAAAATAGCAATGACGTCTCCTGTAGCAATGACTATTGAAGATAATAGTACCATGATGTTTATGGTACCTGGAAAGTTTAATAAAGAAGATTTACCCGAGCCAACGAATAACGCTATTACATTCAAGGAAATGCCCGCAAAAAAGGTAGCCGCCATTACATTTGGCGGATGGGCAAATGATGAAAAAATAAATGAGTATAAGGAAAAATTAGTAGCTGCGCTAAAAGCTAGCAATATAAAGCACACCAATAACTTTTACTTTTTTGGATATAACGCGCCTTTTGAAATTATCAAAAGAAAAAACGAGGTAATTGTGGAGCTGGAATAATATTTAAAAACCCGCAATTAGGGCACCACAAATACCTAAGCTAATAATGAGGTACACAGTAGCAATAATAAACAATACTTTTGCTGCTTTTTTATTTTTACCAAGTAAGCTAAATCCAATGATGGCTAATATTACTGATGGTCCAAACATTATCAGTAAAATGATAATGAACAAACCGGTAAAATCCATATTTGGGCTTAATAAGTATATCATAATTACATTTTTGTTAAAATTACGCCACAGGTTCCAAAACCAATTATTGTGTAAACAATAGCGATGATTTGAAGGATTTTTGCTGTTTTAGGCCTTCTCATTTTAATGCGAGAACCTATTAGAGAAATGATAATTGCTGGAGTTAATGCAATAAGTAAAATGAATAACCCCATCAATATTAGTGGGAAAGTATCATCATTTAAGCTTTTCATAAAACCCCATTTTTCAATTCCTCCAATCGCGCCCGCTTATCATCCCGATACAATAAATTCATGGTTTCAAACGGAATAATTTTGTTATCCTTATCCACAATATGCACGCAGGATTTTTTTATGGCACGCACATCAAAGTTATAAGCATCAATAAATTGCATGATAATAATACGAAATAAATTATCGTAACCCAGATTTGGCGCATCAATATTTGGTAAGCAGCACATAATACTTTTTAGATTTTCCTCAGCAACTTCCACTGAATTTCCGGTGCTAAACAGCTCAATCATTTTACCATGCAGCTGTTCATCCTGCTCATAAATAATGGTGTTTTTACTGTTGTCTAGCAAATCATTTGGGTTAATATAGCGCGTTAACGGAAACACCTCGCCATCCAATTTTAAGGCATAACCCATCACCAAAGCATCAGGATTACAAGGTACGGGCAATAAATCGTCACCCGTAAAAATATCCGTTTGTTCCATAATCTTGCGTCGTACTTCCGTTAAGGTCATCCTATCCGTTTCAGGATTAAAATTATCTAAACGGCCAGCAATTTGTGTGGGCTGAAACGTCACTCCACGCACACACTTTTGTTGCAAAGCATAGTCAATAATTTTTCCAATCTCATGGTCATTCAATCCTTTTTGAAGCGTGACTACCAAGGTGGTCGATAAGTTCAAGGCATTCAAATTATCCAACGCCTGTACTCGAATATCCCACAAATCCGCTCCACGCAATTCTTGCAACACACTATTCTCAAACGAATCAAACTGTAAGTAGATTTCAAAATCGGGAGCATAACTTTTTAAGCGTTGCGCAAAAGCAAAATCCCTAGCAATTTTTATCCCGTTGGTATTCAACATCAAATGCCTAATCGGTAAGGATTTCGCATAATCCATAATCTCCCAAAACTGTGGATGAATCGTGGGTTCACCGCCCGAAATTTGCACCACATCAGGTTCCTTTTCGTTCCGTACAATAGTATCCAACATCGCTTTCACTTCATCCAAAGTGCGATGCCTCCCATAAGTTGGCGACGATCCCGCATAACACGTCGGGCACGTTAAATTACAGCGGTCTGTAACCTCTACAACCGTCAAGCACGAGTGCTGCTCATGGTCGGGGCACAAGCCACAATCATAGGGGCAACCATAGTGCGTTTGTGTGTTAAATTTATATGGTGTTTCGCTCGGTTTATTGTAGTTTCTAATGTTTTTGTAGTACTCAATATCGTCCGCAATCAAAACTTTAGAATTTCCATGCTCATTGCAGCGTTTCAGCATATACACATTACCATTTTCAAACACAATTTTTGCGTCTACACGTTTTAAACACTCAGGGCAGAGGCTTAGAGTAAAATCGTAATAGGTGTATTTTCTAACGGGCATGTTTTAGTTTTTGAAAGATGAATTTATTGTAATAGAACACACAAATTATACATAAAATTTGGATTGTACTCAACCCAAATGCATAAAATACATTTGGTTTTAAAAATTCAATACAAAAGCGAAACCCAAAGTACAAAATCATAAACCATTTAAAGAGGTCGCCATTTATTAAGCTGGGGCTGTTTTGTAGTCGTTTCAAACCAAAGAAGAGTAAAACTAAAAACACCAATTCATATAAAGATGTTGGGTGCCGTAATACACCATCGCCCAAATCCATTCCTGTAAAAAAAGCGGTTTCCTTACCATAGGTAAATTCATTAATGCCAGATAAAAAGCATCCAATACGGCCAATAAAAATGCCCAAAATAATAGGAAACACAAACAAATCTCCTGATGATTGGGTTTCGCCAATATATTTTTTAGCAAGCTCAACACCTAAAAGTCCACCAAACAAACCACCCATAATGGTTTTGGCGTTTAGCAGTTGAACGATGTTTTGTTGCGACCACTCAAACACAGGGTTTTCCAAAATACCAACTACGCGAGAACCAATTAAAGCGCCTAAAGCTGCCCCCAGAATGATGGATAAACGATTGTTTGACGAAATATGGTCTTTCGATTTTCGCCGTAGAATAACATAATATCTAAACGCCAAAAAGAACGCCAAATACTCTAAAACCAAGTGAATGTTTATGTTATAACCGAATAATTGTGGTTCAAAAGGGATTTGCAACAGTTGAATTTTTTATAAATATAGAGAAAAGCAGTAGTTTTGCTGAAAAATTGAACTCTTGGTAAAAATAGACAACATAGAACTTGGTGAATTCCCATTGCTTTTAGCACCAATGGAAGATGTAAGCGATCCGCCATTTCGTGCCTTGTGCAAAGAGCAAGGTGCCGATGTGGTGTACACCGAGTTTGTGTCTAGTGAAGGCTTGATTAGAAACGCAGCCAAAAGCGTGATGAAGTTGGATATTTACGAAAAAGAGCGTCCTGTTGGCATTCAAATTTTTGGGGCTAATCTGGATAGTATGCTGCAAACCATTGATATTGTTGAGCGTTCCAAACCAGATATTATCGATATTAATTTTGGGTGCCCAGTAAAAAAAGTAGTGAGCAAAGGTGCAGGCGCAGGTATTTTAAAAGATGTGTGCCTGATGGAAAAACTCACTGCTGAAATGGTTAAGCGCACCAATATACCAGTAACTGTAAAAACACGTTTAGGTTGGGACCATGATTCTATAAAAATAGTTGAGGTCGCCGAACGCTTACAAGATGTTGGAATAAAATCTATTGCAATCCACGGGCGCACACGAGCGCAGATGTATAAAGGTGATGCCGATTGGAAACCGATTGCCGCCGTAAAAAATAACCCAAGAATGCATATTCCTGTGTTTGGAAATGGCGATGTGGATACACCAGAAAAAGCAGCAGAAATGCGAGACAGTTATGGACTGGATGGCGCTATGATTGGTCGCGCTAGTATTGGTAATCCTTGGTTTTTTAAGCAAGTCAAGCACTTTTTTAAAACAGGCGAACATTTAGCGCCAATTTCTCTAGAAGAACGTGTGGAAGCGGCTCGTCGTCATTTACAAATGTCCATAGATTGGAAAGGAGAGGTTTTAGGTGTTTTTGAAACCCGTCGTCACTACACCAACTACTTTAAAGGGATTCCACATTTTAAAGAATACCGTATGAAAATGGTAACTAGCGACCATTCCGAAGATGTATTCGCAACCTTTGACGAGGTTCTGGAGGAATTTGCGGGGTATGAGTTTACAGCGTAAATTTTCATAGTTTGTTTATGAAAAATCACATCAAAAATTATCTACTGCACCCAATGCCGATGGTTACTTCGCGCTACGTGGATGTCACAAGAATTACTCACGACTTTTAACGAGGAGATTGACGAACTCATTTTAGTACCAGGAACTGGTGGTATTTTTGAAGTGTATGCCAATGCAGAAAAAAGTATGGTGGCGTAAGAATATGAATGGTTTCCCAGAGATTACCACACTAAAAAAGCTAGTAAGAGATGTGATTGCCCCCGATAAAAATTTAGGACATATTGATAGGAAAAAATAAACTATATACTCACTTCTAACACCGAGAGACTTAGATATCTGTAGTTATTTTAACTCTCTTCTTTTTTATAACTTAGCTAGCGATAATTTTAAGATATCCGTTATGTTTAAAAATGTGCTTATTACTCTTGGGCTTTTATGCTCGTTAACCATTGTCAGTGCCCAAGAACCGTATCAATTTACTGAAGTAATCGATCTGGAAGCGACACCAGTTATTAGTCAAGGACGCACAGGCACCTGTTGGAGCTTTTCCAGCACATCCTTTTTAGAATCTGAAATTATTAGGCTTACAGGAAAACAAATTGATTTATCCGAAATGTATACGGTACGCAATACCTATCCTAAAAAGGCAGATAATTTTGTAATGCGCCAAGGCAAAGCACAATTTAGTGAGGGCGGTTTAGCGCATGATGTCATGAATTCTGTGGCGGAATATGGCTTGGTACCTAATACAGCTTTTAGTGGTTTATTACAAGGCGAAACCTATCATAATCATGCTGAATTGGTGGCTGTTTTAAGAAGTATGGTGGAAACTTATGTAGACAACCCAGGTAAAAAACTAAGCAAGAAATGGAAAGATGCAGTAGAGGCTGTACTAACGGTTTACATGGGGGAAAACCCTAAATCTTTTGAATATGAAGGGAAAACCTATACGCCGCAATCGTTTTTGGAATTAACGAAAATCAACCCCTCGGATTATGTAAACATCACCTCATTTGCACATTCGCCATTTTACGAGAAGTTCATTTTAAACATTCCTGATAATTGGAGCTACGGGAGTTTTTATAACGTGCCTTTGGACGAGATGATATCAACTATAGACAATGCCTTGGAAAACGGATTTACAGTAGAGCTAGATTGCGATGTGAGTGAGCGTACATTTTCATCCAAAAACGGTGTTGCCGTAATTCCAGAGTCTGATGAAAACTACAAAAAGGCTTTAGAAGCTATTTATCCTGAAAAGCAAATTACCCAACAATACAGACAGGATGAGTTTGAAAACTATACCACAACCGATGACCATTTAATGCATATTACGGGCATTTTAAAAGACCAAAATGGCACTAAATATTACAAGGTAAAAAACAGTTGGGGTACAGATGCCTCTAGAAATGCCAATGGGGGCTATGTGTATTTCAGTGAAAGCTATATGCGTTTAAAGGCTATTAGTATTACGGTGCATAAGGATGCTGTTGCCAAGGCTTTGGCAAAAAAGTTGGGCTGGTAGAATTTTAATTATTTCGGCAAATGGCAGGTAAACTGTCGCCTAATCTGTTACTAGTTTTGGCTCGATGTTCGTTTCGCCAAAAGCTAATAATTTGCACTACTTTTGCTTGTGTTTGTTGAGGTTTTCACTATCCTGTTTTTGTTGTTTTAATAAAAACAATTACTGCAAAAGCGATAATAAATGATATTATCATGAACAAAATAAAATTAACGCAATATACCATGGTAGTGCGTAAAACATTTAATAAGCGGTTGCCCTGATTAAATATTTGCCAATACACCCAAAAATTATAACCTACAGAGATAAAGAATGGTAGCGACTCTAAAAATGGATTATTAATAAAAAGAGTTATAACTATAAATAGGCTATACAATATGGCTTGCTGACCAATGATATAAGCATTTATTACAATATGTTCTAAGTAGTTATATTTGTACTTAATGAACAAAAGATATGATGCTAAAGAAAAAAAGGGAATAGAAATTAATGTAGCGTATGCAAAGTTGTTTGAAAGCCAAGTGAAGAGATAGATTGCTTCATTATCTACACTTGATGATTGTGCCCCATTGGTAAAACCTTCAATAAAATTATTCATCCAAGTTTTACCGTCTAACAATATCGATAACATATAATAAACAGTAGATAGCGTTAACGCATAAGCAATGGGTTTGAAGTGTGGTTTTCTTTTCCCGTTTAAAAATGCTTTTATGCTGTTTCCAGGATTTAGAAATAGCATTTTAATCGTGTAGAAAAAACCTTTGTCTACTTGAAAAACACTTTCTGATAGTTCTTCCAAAAAAGACGATAGGCTTATTTTTTTATGTTGGATTTTTGCCCACAATGGCTACAAAAGTTTCCGCCTATTTGTTTTCCACAGTTTTTGCAATTCATATGCGAATAATTAATATCCTGTTACTAATTTCTCTGTAACTCTAGTGGCACTTATCTTGGAGGATGCAATACCTAAAACCGAAATGGTTAGGAAAACAATGATGAAGTTTTCGAGCTTAATACTTACTGGATAAGCCAGTGTTGGTGTGATGGGAACAAGTCCGAAGGTTTGTTGTAGAAGCACGATGAGCAGGCCTAAAAACAGGCCAACAACACACCCAATAAGTGTAATGGCAGATCCTTGAATGAAAAAGATTTTCCTCATGTTTTTTATAGTAACGCCTAAATTGTAAAGGGTATTTAGCGATTGTTTTTTTTCTAAAATCATCATGATAATAGAGCCAATAACGTTGAATATGAGAAGTGCCGAAACAAGGGTAAGCAGCAGATAAATGAGCAGGTTTTCGCTATTGAGCATTTTGTAGAGGGCATCGTTAAGCTGTACGCGGTTTTTTATGGCTACTGTATCGCCCAGGATGTTTTGTAATTGGGACTTTACGGCTGCTTCTTCAGCACCTTCTTTAAGTTTAAACTCTATAGCTGAAATTTGGTTGGGTTTGTAGTTTAGAAGTCTTCTGGCTAAACTTATAGAGGCGTACACATAGGTGTCATTTAGCTTTTCGTTAATATCAAAAATACCAACATTAACGGCTCTTACGGTATTAAAGGCGTTTTTGGTAGAAGTTACTTGTCCTTTTCCAGGTTTTGGTACATATATGTTGATGCCTTTTGTGTAATCTAAAACACCAAAAGACAGATTTTGAGACACACCCCAACCAGCCACCACTTGATTGGTTTTTTGCTCGAGCCAATTACCGTAGCGAACTACAGAATCGATACTACTTACTTTATTAAAATTTTCATCTACACCCTTAATGCGTGCCAAGTAGTTTTTCCCTTCTGAATATACGATAACGTGTTCTTCTATAATTTCGGAATACAGTGCAATGTCTTCAATATTGTTTAATTGTTGACGTTGTTCTTCTGATAAAACAAAAGATTTGCCAATGACAGTTTCAACCTTTAAGTCAGGGTCTACAAATGTGGAAAACTGTAATGTAAAATCTTTTAATCCAGCAAATCCAGATAGGACAATAAATAATGAAGCCGCACCAATAACCACGCCCAGAAGCGCAATTATGGTAATAAAATTAATGGCATTGTTGCTGCTTTTAGAGCGTAAATAACGTTTAGCAATGTATAAGGAAAAACTCAACTACGATTTTTTTCTTTTATCCAATAAGTCCGGGTTTTCAAGCGGGTTATCTTTCCCTTTGAGAGACTGTTCTATTTTATCGATATACTCCAAAGAATCGTCAATAAAAAATTCTAAATGAGGCATACGGCGCAACTGGTTTTTGGTACGTTGTGCCAATTCATGCCGAATTAAAGGGGTGTTGCTTCTTATGCCCTCGATAAGTGTTTTGCCTTTATCATTTGGGAAAATACTTAAATATACTTTTGCCACCGATAAATCTACAGTAACCTTTACTTTTGAAACCGATATAATAACACCCTGCATCCCGCCTTGGGTAGCTGCGCTTTGTAATACATCTGCTAAATCACGTTGTAAAACACCTCCTATTTTTTTTTGTCTTTGACTTTCTTCCATAAAAATTAATGTAACATTAATTTTGTCACGATGCAAAAATAAGGGATATTTTGTATCTTTCTGTAAAAGTAATACCTAATGAATAAAATAGAACATATAGGAATAGCGGTAAAGAGTTTAAAGGACTCCAATACACTATTTGAAAAGCTGTTTGGTATCCCAAATTATAAGGTTGAAGAAGTGAAAAGTGAAGGCGTGAGCACCTCCTTTTTTAAAGTGGGTGAGAACAAAATTGAACTATTAGAAGCAACAAAAGAAGATAGCCCTATTGCTAAATTTATTGAGAAGAAAGGTGAAGGTATTCATCATATAGCGTTTGATGTGGATGATATTGAAGCAGAAATAATACGGTTACAAGATGAGGGATTTAAGGTATTAAACGAAACCCCAAAAAAAGGTGCCGACAATAAGCTGGTAGCGTTTCTACATCCAAAATCTTCCAATGGTGTGTTAATAGAATTGTGTCAAGAGATTGGGCTTCCGCCTTTGCGAGAGTAACAATTTAAAGAAACTAAGGCGCATAGCACCTTAGAGTGTTCTTTTAAACTAAAATATCTTGTAGGATTTTAAAATATATAGTAATATTGCACACTCTTATTTAAAGAGCATTGCAATGTTATTGCAAGGGGTCCTATAACTCAGTTGGTTAGAGTATCTGACTCATAATCAGAAAGTCCCTGGTTCGAGCCCAGGTGGGACCACCACTTCAATTAAGCCTTAGCATCAGCTAAGGCTTTTTTATGCTCCAAGATTTAGACACGGGTTTAATAATTTCAGGCTATACATGTATACTACGATTTCCAAAAAATCATTTTTATAAAGTCCTCAAATTCTCTTTTTTACGTTTGATATTTATTTGATAATAATATTGAATTAAAAAAACTCGAGTAACCAAAAGAAATTTGACTTAAAAACTAATCAAAAGCTTTCAGGGGTTCAATAAACTTTTTTTTAACAAATAATAAGGATAATATAAACTCTGTTTTACTCCCTACTTCATCTCTAATCTTAGTAAAAGCGATGGTTATATGTCTCTCTATTGTGCTAACTGAAATATTAAGGTATTCAGAAATCTCTATATTCGTTAGTCCATCTTTTTTACTAAGAATGAAAACTTCTTTACACTTTGGCGGTAGGTTTTCAATTGCTTGTTTAACTTTTAGTTTTAATTTGTCTAGAGTATCTTTATCTTCTTTTTCGACAATTCGGTTTAAGCCTTCAACATATTTCTTTTCTAGAGCTGTTAATGCTTGGTTTTTTTTATATTGATTAATGCAGGCGTTGTATACAGATTTGTATAAGTAGTTTTTAAGTGGTAAATCTTCTCTGAGACCATCTCTCTTTTCCCAAATTTTAATAAATAAATTTTGAACTATATCTTCAGAGAGCGGGATATCGTTAAGTAAGCTATTAGCATAAAGGCATAATTTACTATTGTATTTGTCTACAAGGTTTGCAAAAGCCTTCTCATCTCCACGTTTTAGTTTAGAAACAAATGCTGCGTTGTCGTCAAATATTAGTCCCATAAAAGATTATGTATCAATAGTCAAACACTAATGATTTTCCCTAAAATTATTAATATGCCTTAAATATGTCAAATATTTTAATAAAAAATCAAAAAAATTTATAAAATATTGGGGGTCTCATAAAATGACTTTGTAATATATGTAAAACTTTAAAAATGATGCCAAAAAACATTGAGGAACTTATCATAAAGTTTTTAAACAAATCTATTAATAACCAAGAATGGAATGAGTTGAATTTATGGTACGAGAAAAGTGAGAATAATCAATTGCTGCATGATTACATAGAAATTAACTATCTAGTTGATGAGTTTATGAAAGAATTTAATACCGAACGCACCAAAAACAATCTTTTGCTAAAGATTAAGAAGGACAAACAATTATCGTTAAGGCTTAGCTTAATGAAATATGCTGCGGTAGCTATACTTTTCGTTTCAATAGCATACTTTTTTATTGACAGACATGCGCAAGACAAACCACAAGAGATTACACCAGTAATAGTAGATTCAAAAATCAACCACGGCACTGATAAGGCTATACTAACATTAGAGGATGGGTCTGAAGTAAAATTGACTAAAGGAGAGGAGTTCAAAACTAAAGACGTGAATAGTAATGGTGAAGAAATCATATATGATTCTATTGATGAAAATAAAACCAAATTAGCGTATAATTATTTAACTATTCCAAGAGGCGGGCAGTTCCGTGTGTTACTTTCCGACGGCACACAAGTGTGGTTAAACTCTAAGACACAATTAAAATACCCAAAAAACTTTATTAAAGGCAAAACACGTGAAGTAGAGCTTGTATATGGAGAAGCCTATTTTGATATTTCTCCTAGTTCAAATCATGATGGCGATACGTTTAAAGTTATAAATACATCACAACATATTGAAGTTTTAGGTACTGAATTTAATATAAAAGCTTATAGAGACGAGGCGGTGGTATTCACCACTTTGGTAGAGGGTAAAGTTACTGTAAATACAGAGAAAAAAAATCAAATTTTAAAACCATCTGAACAATCAATACTAGATATTAAAACCAGTGATATCGATGTTAAGTTAGTAGATGTTTATAATGAAATATCATGGAAAGAAGGCATATTTACTTTTGAAAAGATGCCATTGAGCGATATCGTTAAAGTATTATCTCGATGGTATGATATTGATTTTGTTTTTGAAAGTGAAGCAATCAAAGAAAATAAGTTTAATGGTTCTTTGAAGCGCAACTTAAAAATAGAAGAAATATTAGATGCTATTAAGAATTTTAATAAAATAAAAGATTATAAAATAGATGATAGAACCATTATCATAAAATAGAAAAGGGATAAAGTATACGAAATTTGGCGGTTTCACTTTATCCCAATTTACTATTAGTATTAATTTAATGTTTAACTAAACTAACACAATCAAATTTATGGAAATTAAATTTATTCATTGTCGTTTTCAGTTGCGAAAACGATTACTAATTATTTTTATGAAAACATTTATCTTTCTTTTGAGTGTAGCCGTATTTGGCTTTAACACCTCGAACGGTTTTTCGCAAGAGCGGATAGAAATTAAGAAAGATAAGAAGGTGACTGTATATCAAGCCTTTAAGACTATTACAAAAGAGTCTGGATTCAGTTTCATCTATCCAGATGGATTATTTAAAAATGCCCCTAAAGTAGAACTTAAAAAAGGAATTATCGAAATAGAAACACTGTTGGATAATATCCTTTCTGGCAGTAATGTTGATTTTAAACTTTCGGAGAACAAATCAATTATTATAAGTCCATCCAATAGTCCAGAGTCGAAGGCGCCAAAACCTGTAAAGCAGCAAAAGTTTGAGGTGTCTGGTGCGGTAAGCGATGAAAATGGTCAACCCTTACCTGGAGCTAATATATTAGAAAAAGGAACTTCAAATGGTGCGCAAACTGACTTTGATGGAAATTTTACATTAGAAGTTAACAACAAAAATGTCGTTTTAGTAGTTTCCTATCTTGGGTTTTTAACTCAAGAAATTCAAGTAAATTCACAAAATAGAATCACGGTAATTTTACAGGAAGATACTGCAAAATTAGATGAAGTTATCGTTATTGGATACGGTACTGCTAAAAAAAGTGATTTAACTGGAGCGGTGACACGATTAGACGCTACCAAATATGAAAGCCAATCAGCTACCAACGTTGTAGAGCTTCTTAATGGTACAGTGGCAGGTTTTAATTCAACACAAGGTACAACTGCTGCTGGTGGAGGTTCTTTGGAAATACGAGGCACCAATTCTTTAACGGCAACTACAACGCCTTTAATTGTTTTAGATGGCGTGATTTATCGAGGCGCATTATCTGACATAAACCCTAACGATTTAGCATCTGTAGATGTATTAAAAGATGCGAGTTCTGTTGCTGTTTATGGGGCGCAAGGTGCGAATGGTGTTGTAATATTAACCACTAAGAAAGGTACCGATAAAATTAAAGTTAACTTTGCTTTAGAAACTGGGGTGTCTACAATAGCGAACCATGTTAGACCTTTTGATGCGGAGGGATACTTAGATTTTAGAAGAGATCACTCTGTTCTTGTAGACCCAGGAGCAGGAGAGGGCTTTTATGATAATCCAAATGATTTACCAGCTGGGGTAACTATTGACCAATGGAGGGATTATAACAATAATTCAAATGCTGACGACACGCTTGAATGGTTGAACAGATTAAATTTCTTCGATACTGAAATTGAAAACTTCGTAAACGGTAGAACGACCAACTGGTACGATAAAGTAACTCAAAGCGGTATTCGTCAATCAGCAGATATCAATGTATCAGGAAAAAAGAATAAAACTTCTTTTTTCTTATCATTTGGATATACAGACAATGAGGGTGTAATAGTAGGGGATGAATTTAGAGCATACCGT
Organism: Hyunsoonleella flava; assembly: GCF_004310325.1. GTDB lineage: Bacteria > Bacteroidota > Bacteroidia > Flavobacteriales > Flavobacteriaceae > Jejuia > Jejuia flava. Next base: position 96,361 of record NZ_SIRT01000005.1, on the reverse strand, counting down.
ACGCGTGTAAACATTGAAACAGAAATAAACGACTGGTTTAGCTTTGGTGTAAACACACAATTTTCTAGCCAAGATTTTAGCGCTGTTCCTGCCGGTTTCGATTTTCTTAACCGCAGTAGAAGCGTATTTAGACAAAGCCCATACGGGACTGATATTGATGAGAATGGAGACTTTGTACTTATACCTCATGACTATCAACCTGCTCAAAATCCATTAGCTAACCACTATGCTAAACAGGAAGAAGATATAAGAAATGGACTGTTTGGAGTGCTTTACGCAAATATTAAACTTCCATACGGGTTTAATCTTAGAGTATCTTATCAAAACCGTTTTGATTTTGATAGAAACTATCAGTTTTTCCCATCAAGTACTAGAACTCAGGGCATAGGTCTTGGTAGTAGAGCAGACTTCCATCAGCATGAGTGGATGGTAGACAATATTTTAAGTTGGAAAAAAGAGTTTGGTAATCATGCTTTTGACGCTACTTTCTTATGGAATGTCGAAGAGTTATCAAATAGAAGATCTTTCCAGCAAGCTTCAGATTTTGCACCTAATGAAAACTTAGGGTTTAATGCACTTCAATTAGGAAACCCTGAATTTTTTGTTATCAATAACAATGATACAACAAGACGAGGAGATGCTCTTATGGCAAGGGTAAATTATAGGTTTAAGGATAAGTATTTGTTAACTGCATCAGTTAGGCGAGATGGATTTTCTGCTTTTGGTGAAAGAAACCCAAGAGCCACATTCCCAGCAGCAGCATTAGGTTGGGTAATCTCTAAAGAATCTTTTTTTCCTAAAGGAGATTTTGTAAACAATCTTAAACTTAGGTTTTCATGGGGTAAAAACGGTAACAGGTCCATAGGTACTTATGCTGCTCTAGCACGTCTTAACAGCAACCAATATTTAACTGAAGATGGTGTGGCACAAGGGGTTATTTTTGGTGGCACTTTGGCTAATCCTAATTTACGCTGGGAGCAGACCGAAGCTTTTAACCTTGGGCTTGATTTTGGCTTATTAAGTAACAGGATTAATGGTACAGTAGAAGTATATAAAGCGAATACTAAAGACCTTTTGGTAAATAGAGGTCTGCCAGCAATTTCTGGCTTTACAGATGTAAATACTAACATTGGTGAGGTGCAAAACAAAGGAATTGAGGTAACCATAAATTCTATTAATGTAAACAAACCTGATTTTAGGTGGAGTTCAGGTGTAATATTCTCTTTAAATCGCAACGAAATTGTTGATCTTTTTAATGACACAGAAACAGTTACTATAAATGGTGAAGAAGTTACCCGACCTGTAAATGATGTTCAAAATGGTTGGTTTGTTGGTCAAGATATCGATGTGATTTGGGAGTATAATATTACAGGGGTATGGCAGCAAGGAGAAGAAGCAGAGGCAGCCGTATTTGGACAAGTTCCAGGAGATTACAAAGCAGAGGATCTTAATGGAGACGACCAATTTACACAACTTGAGGATAAACAGTTTATTGGGTATACCACGCCACGTTGGAGATTAGGTTTAAGAAACGATTTCACATTCCTGAAAAATTTCACGCTATCTACATTTTTAAGAGGAGAGTTTGGGCATAAGGGTAATTTAAACCAACTAACACACCCTCAAACTAATCTTTACGATCGTATTAACACTTATAACATACCGTATTGGACTGCGGAAAATCCATCTAACGAGTACGGTAGCTTATTACAAAATGATCAAGCTTTTGAAACGGGTCTTGATGTTTTTAGAGACCGCTCTTATTTAAGAATACAGGATGTTACCCTGTCTTATAACCTTCCAAAAACAGTATTAGATAAAATTAAATTCGATAGTGCAAGCATGTATGCCTCAGTAAGAAACTTATACACGTTTACCAACTGGGAAGGATTAGACCCTGAGTCAAATAACTCGCCTTTACCACGTATTTTTTCCCTTGGATTTAGATTTAGCCTTTAATAAAAAAACACATGAAATTATGAAAAGTAAGTTTAAATATTTTATAATATTAATTTTAACCCTGACAGTGACCGTCTCTTGTGATGAAGAATTTTTAGAGCCCGAACCGTTATCGTTCTTATCACCAGATAATACGCTAGTTGATGCAACAGGTTTTGATGCATTATTAATTACTTTGAGAAAAGAATTAAGGTGGCAATATGATGGCGAACGTAGTGGCATTTGCTCACAGTCAATCACCACAGATATAGGTTTTGCGCCAGCAAGAAACAACCGTGTGCCTCGTAACCTGCCATTACAGTTTACACCTAATAGTGATGGAGGCTACAAGATGTTAGACTATTTTAACAGAGCCTACTCAAGGCCTATAAGTACTGCCAATTTACTTCTTTTCTATGCAGATAGAGCAGGTTTAGATTCGGAAGACGAGAGAAATAGTATTACAGCAGCTGCTTATTTCCATAGATCTTACTGGTATTACCAATTGGTGCATCTTTATGGCGATGTACCGTTTGTTGGACAAGTAATTACAGGACCCAAGTTAGATTATTTTACTCATGCCAGAAAAACGATTTTGGATAAAATAGAAAGCGATATGGAGTTTGCTGTACAATGGCTTCCGGAATCGAATGTTGCAGGCGGAGAAACCAAATGGGCGGGTTATCATTTACTTACCAAAATTCAATTAGCCAACAGTCATTTTACTGAGGCAGTACAATCGGCAACAGAAATTATTGACGGTCCTTTTAGCTTGGTAGAGAATAGATTTGGCGTAGATGCTAATAATCCTGATAGAGATTACATATGGGATTTGGCAAGACCAGAGAACGTGTTTAATGGTGCAAACACCGAAACAATATTGGGCTTTGTAGATCGATTTGATGCGCCACAAAGTGCGAATAGTGGCGGTTCAGGTCGTGCCACCCACAGAGATTTTGTACCTGCATGGTGGAACGGTGGCGTTAGAGATAGCAATGGCGCAAGAGGTAGTATTGACAGAATAAGGGGTGTATGGACAACAATGATCGATACTATTGGAAGAGGTAATGCATGGTCAAGAGCGACACCTTATTACATTTATGAAATGTGGGATGATGCTAATGATTTAAGACGTAGTGATGGCAACTGGGTGGATAAGGATGAGTTAGTTTATAACAATCCAAGTTCGGCAGATCACTTACAGCCGGTTAATCCAAATAATTTTGGAGATCCAGCCCAAGACTCTTTGCAATTTTACTATGCTTTCCCGCATTATAAAACATTTATTGCTCATGACGAATCAGATGATTCAAGACCCGATGGCGGGTTTGGTAATGGTTATATTTACCGTTTGGCGGGAACCTATTTACTTCGCGCAGAAGCTAATTACTGGTTAGGGAATACAGGTGCAGCCGCAGATGATATCAATGAAGTTAGGAGTAGAGCGAATGCAAGCGATATAAGTGGTGGCGATGTAACTATAGAGAAGATTTTAGAAGAACGTGCAAAAGAACTGTATTTAGAAGAACCTAGAAAAGTAGAACTAACACGTATTGCCTTGATTATGGCCGATAATAATCTCAATGGGTATTCTATAGATAATTTATCAGAGAAAAGTTTTTATTTCGACCACGTTATCGATAAAAACATATTTTATCAGGTAGGTAGTACTATTAGAGGGGTTCAGGCGACCATTGAACCACGCTTTGTTTTATGGCCAATTCCTGCTGCTACGATAACGAACAACTCACAAGGAGTTATAAACCAAAATATAGGGTTTCCAGGTGCAGAGCAAAACATACCACCGTTAACGGTAATAGATGATAGTCAATAAAAGTTAGTTAGTTAGTTTTAGTTTATTTAGCAAGGTGGTTTCAAGTGTTTTTATGAAAATAAGATGCTTGAAGCTGCCATTATTGACCACATGTTTTATTTACTAAATCATAATCAGAAAATCCCTGGTTCGAGCTCAGGTGGGATCACTTTAAAGCCTAAACTATTTTTTAGTTTAGGCTTTTTTCTTTTTTGTAAAAGCTAAATTTTAAGTTAGAAAAAATAATTTAAAGACTTCTGGTACATATTTTGTGGCATTTTAAGAATTAGCTAAAGCATTAATTCTTAAACCAATCCACATGAAATCACTACCGCTGTTGCTTTTCAGTTTTTTAATAATCTTGTGTAGAACGTCATTCGCACAAGGCAATATTGATGATTGCCAAACTAAACTTTCTATTTTTCATGAATATGTCAAAGCAAAAAACTATGACGCTGCTTATGAACCTTGGGCTTTTGTAAAAAACAATTGTCCCGATTTAAGCATTGCCATTTATATTGATGGAGAAAAGATTTTGAAAAATAAAATTGAAAACGCCAAAGGCAATGAGAAACGAAAATTTATTGAGGAGTTAATTGAAGTATTGCAAAAACGTCTTAAATACTTTGAGAATAAAACGCACAAAGGAAAATATTTAGCGAAGATATGCCAATTAAGATTTGACAATAGGGATATACTTCAAAAGGACATAAAAGATTTGTATGATTGTTTTGATGCAGCTTATATTGAAGACAAGAGCACGTTTACCCACCCGAAGAGCCTTTATACCTATTTTTCATTAATTGTAGACTTGTATCATAATGGGGAAAGACCAATTGAAGATGTGTTTGATAAATATGACGATATCTTGGAAAAGATTGAGGAGGAAATAAAAAACTATTCTGAAAAGCTAAACAAACTAATTCAAAAAGAAGACGGTGGCACAAAATTGACTAAAAAGGAAGTACAGCGTAAAAATGTGTATCAGGATTATCTCAAAAATTACGATTTAATTTCCAAAAGTATTGATGTTAAATTAGGGGTTATAGCCGATTGTGAAAATTTAATTCCGTTATACAATAAAAATTTTGAAGCAAATAAAGATGATGCTATTTGGTTAAAACGGGCTGTTAGCAGAATGTATAATAAAGAATGTACAGAGGATGCCCTTTATGAAAAATTAGTTAAGGCCTATGATGATGTAGCTCCATCTGCAGAAACTAAAATATACATTGTAACTATTCTTATTAAAAAGGGTGGTAATCCCGCAGAAATAAATAGATATTTAGATGAAGCCTATAAACTGGAGACCGATGCTTATAAGAAATCGAAAATTGCGTATAAAATAGGTTTGATTCTAAAGAAAAAGGGAAGTTACGCTCGTGCAAGAAGTTATTTTAGGAATGCCCTTAAATTAAACCCTTCAAATGGCAGACCACATTTAGCAATTGCCGCGATGTATGCGGAAAGTGCAAAAAACTGTGGAGATACAAATTTTAATAAAAGAGCGGTGTATTGGCTTGCGGCTATAGAAGCAAGAAAAGCGTTGAGAGTAGACCCTACTCTAGAAAAGGCAGCTACTCAAAATATAAAACGTTATGAGGCCTTAGCACCATCAAGGGAAGATATTTTTAAATGTGCTTGTTTTGGTAAAATCATCAAAATTGATTGTTGGATTAATGGGAAGGTTACTGTACCAAATATTAAGAAACGATAAGATAATATAGATTTACAGTAGGATGATCTTTTACGATGTGTTTAAAGAGAACCATTTAATTTTTCTACAAGAAAAGAAGTACAAGCCCTTATGGGCGGTTCAGCTTCTGGAAGGGTAGTGAGATAGTAATTCTCCTAAAATTGGTAAAGTTATGTTTACACATTTGTTAATAAATTAGCCCTGTTAGAATTTAGGTCATTAAAACTTTTATATATTTGTGCTGTAATTATGTAAAAATAAAGGGATTAATTTATATTTAATTATACTTTTAGAATTGTTTTTACGTTAAAAAAGCGGAAAGTTCGTTAAAGAATAGTGCATTTCATCGATGATTTTTTACTTTTCATAGATGATTTTTTGATAAAAACCTTTTATCGGCTCCCTTTTTTTTATACATTTGCGTCCCAATGATGATACAAACTAAAAGAATATTAGCCTCAATCTTATTTGTATTAATAAGTTTTGTATGTGTTGCTCAAGGCGGTGGTAACCCTTTGCCTCCTCCTCCTCAACCACCACCACCTGTAGGTCTTCCAATTGACGGTGGTATTTTTGTAGGCGTTTTAGTTGCTTTGTTTTACGGAGGGAAGAAGTTATTGAAAAGATAATTTTTTACCTATTGATTTCCCATCAGTTTAGCCACATATTTACCCACAACATCAAATTCTAAATTTACTTCTGTACCTTTTTCAAAGGTTTTGAAGTTAGTATTTTCGTAAGTATAAGGTATTATTGCTACGCTAAATGTATTATTTCCTGAATTCACAACGGTTAAGCTAGTACCGTTAATGGTAATTGAGCCTTTTTCAATGGTAATATTATTTTGGGCTGCATCATATTCAAAAGAAAAATACCAGCTACCGTCGGCATTTTCAATATTTGTACAAATAGCAGTTTGGTCTACATGCCCTTGTACAATATGACCATCAAGTCGGTCGCCCAATTTCATAGCACGCTCTAAATTAACAGTATCCCCAACTTTAAGTAAGTGTAAGTTAGTTTTATCAAGTGTTTCCTGTATTGCTGTTACGGTATATTCATCATCATCAATTTTAACCACTGTTAAACACACACCGTTATGCGCCACACTTTGATCAATTTTCAACTCATCAGTAATATTGCTTTTTATAGAAATATGAAGGTTCTCTTTGTCCTTTTCTAATTTGGTAACACTACCAAGAGATTCAATAATTCCTGTAAACATAGTATTATGTGTTTATTTGGTTAAATTTGTAGCTCAAAATTACGAACAAAAGTTAGCATTCTTAATGAAGAACGAAGAAAATATTGTAGTAGGGATTTCGGTTGGAGATTTAAATGGAATCAGTGGTGAAATTATTTTGAAAACCTTTGAGGACTCAAGAATTCTTGAACTATGTACACCCGTAATTTTTGCATCGGTTAAAGTGATGAACTTTTTTAAGAAACACTTTAATTCAGCGGTAGATTTTAATAGTGTTCATGACATTCAGAACATAAATCATGGAAAAGTAAACGTATTGAACTGCTGGAAAGAGCCAGTAAGTATTAATTTTGGGCAGGAAGAAATTAAAATTGGAGAGTATGCGTTGAAGTCTCTCGAAAGCGCAACCAAAGCTCTAAAAGAAGAGCAAATAGATGTTCTGGTAACTGCACCAATAAATAAACACAATATACAATCTGAAGCTTTTACATTTCCGGGACATACCGATTATTTGGCGAAAGAATTAGGAGGTAAAAGCCTGATGTTTATGGTTACCGATACATTGAAAGTGGGACTGCTTACCGACCATGTACCTGTTAAAGACGTATCTGAACATATTTCAGAAGAATTAATTACGGATAAGATTGATACGGTTTATGACACTTTAAGAAAAGACTTTAATATAGTGAAGCCTAAGATTGCGGTTTTGGGTATTAATCCACATACTGGCGATAATGGTGTTATCGGCAATGAAGATGACGATGTGATGCGCCCTACTTTGAAAAAAATCAAAGAAAGTGGAAAATTAGTCTATGGCCCTTATGCTGCTGACAGTTTTTTTGGATCAAATAACTACAAGAATTTTGATGCGATAATTGCTTCCTATCATGATCAGGGGCTGATACCTTTTAAAACCTTATCATTTGGACAAGGTGTTAATTTTACAGCAGGCTTAACACGTGTAAGAACCTCGCCAGATCATGGCACCGCCTATGAAATTGCCGGAAAAGGTGTAGCGGATGAGGGATCGTTTAAAGAGGCGTTGTTCACTGCAATTAAAATTTTTAGGAACAGACGTGATTTTGAGGAACTTACAGCAAACCCTTTAAAAAGACAACCCAGAAAAGTTGGCGTAAAAAAATAATATTTTCCAAGTTGGCTTAAGCCAAAAAATTTATATATTTGCAGGCTCAAAATAGATGTGATAATGAAGCCAATGAAAGAATATGCTATCCCATTTGTGGGGTTAAAGGTTGGAAATCACGATTTTGAGTATAACATTGACCAGACGTTCTTTGATTATTTTGAGTATGAAGATTTCAATGATGTAAAAGTTAAAGTTGATATTACGTTAAACAAAAAGTCCACTTTACTTGAATTACATTTTGAAATTTCTGGATACGTAAATATAAATTGTGATGTAACTAACGAACCTTACAACCAAAACATCGAAAATAATTTTGATTTGGTAGTAAAGTTTGGTCAGGAATATAATGATGAAAACATTGATATTCTTATTTTACCACATGGAGAGCATGAAATAAATGTGCAACAATATATTTATGAGCTTATTGTACTAGCAGTGCCGGTAAAGCGCATACATCCAGGAGTTGAAAATGGCACATTAAATTCAGAAATACTTGATAAACTCGAAGAGTTAAGTCCAAAAGAAGAAAAAGAAAAGGAAGACAAGGATATTGATCCGCGTTGGAATACATTAAAAAAACTATTAACGGATAAATAACATAAAAAATGGCACATCCTAAAAGAAAAATCTCTAAAACAAGAAGAGATAAAAGAAGAACACATTATAAAGCAACTGCGCCACAGATTGCTACATGTCCAACAACAGGAGAGGCTCATTTATACCATAGAGCACATTGGCATGAAGGGAAATTATACTACAGAGGTCAGGTGCTTATAGACAATACAGAAGAAGAAAACGTAGCATAAGTACTATGCACGCATATATTAAAACGCTCACTTGTGGGCGTTTTTTTTATGATATGTATTTATAAAAGGTAAAAAAGCCTTAATTTGCATTATAATTCTTCGAAATTTGCTATTTTTCACCATAAATTGGCAAATTTTGATGCTTTTAGAGCGATTTTCGTTCAAATTTATAACTAAGTATGAGTAAAATCTCAGCAGCAATCACCGCGGTTGGAGCTTATGTTCCAGAGTATGTGTTAACCAATCAAATTCTTGAAACCATGGTTGATACTAATGATGAATGGATAACGACCCGTACTGGAATTAAAGAACGTCGTATCCTAAAGAAGGAAGGGGAAGGAACGTCTTACCTCGCTATAAAAGCAGCAGAAGACCTTATTGCAAAAAAAGATATTGATCCCAAAGACATAGAATTAGTAATAGTTGCCACTGCTACTCCAGATATGAAAGCAGCTTCTACAGCAGCTTATACTGCAGCTAAGATTGGTGCTACAAATGCATTTTCTTTTGATATGGATGCGGCATGCTCTAGTTTTCTTTATGGTATGTCTGTCGCTTCGTCATTTATAGAATCAGGACGATATAAAAATGTATTGTTGATTGGTGCCGATAAAATGTCATCTCTAATAAACTACAAAGACAGAGCTACTTGTATCATTTTTGGAGACGGCGCAGGAGCTGTGTTGTTTGAGCCTACTACAGAAGATGTTGGTCTTAAAGATGAATATTTAAGAAGTGATGGCACAGGACGCGAGTTTTTACAAGCCACTTATGGCGGTTCCGTACATCCGTTAACCCATGAGGCTTTGGATAATGGGGGCCATTATGCTTTCCAAGAAGGAAGAACCGTGTTTAAAAATGCTGTGTTTAATATGGCTGATGCTACCGTGAAAGTTTTGGAGCGTAATAATCTTGACAAGGATTCTGTAGATTGGTTAGCGGCACATCAGGCGAACAAAAGAATAATTGATGCTACGGCACAACGTATAGACTTAGCAGAAGAAAAAGTAATGATGAATATCCACAAATATGGAAATACAACATCTGCTACATTGCCATTATTGCTAAATGATTATGAGTCACAGCTCAAAAAGGGCGATAATATAATATTTGCTGCCTTTGGCGGCGGATTTAACTGGGGCGCTATTTATTTAAAATGGGCCTATAACTCAAAAGACTAACTATTAAAAACCAATAGCTGAATTATGGATTTAAAAGAGATTCAAAACTTAATCAAGTTTGTTGCTAAATCTGGAGCAAGCGAGGTTAAATTAGAAATGGATGATGTGAAAATCACCATTAGAACAGGGTCAGATAGTGATGCACCAGCTGTTCAGTACACACCGGTTGCTGCACCGCAAATAGCACAAGCACCAGCACCTGCCGCAGAAGCACCTGCTCCAGCAGCTTCAGAACCGTCTAAAACTGAAACACCAGCTGCGGCAGCTGATGATACATCAAAATATATTACCATAAAATCCCCAATTATAGGAACGTTTTACAGAAAACCATCTCCAGATAAACCTCTATTTGTTGAGGTTGGCCAAACTATTACCGAAGGCGATGTGCTATGTGTAATTGAGGCCATGAAGCTTTTCAATGAGATAGAATCTGAAGTTTCTGGAAAAATAGTCAAGGTTTTAGTTGACGATGCTTCTCCAGTAGAATTCGATCAACCATTATTTTTAGTAGATCCATCATAACCTATTAAAAATTCCAATATGCAAATCTCAAAATCCAATATTTGGAATTTGGCGATTGGAATTTGAAATTTTTAATTCAAGACGTTATGTTTAAAAAAATATTGATTGCCAATAGAGGGGAAATTGCGCTTCGCGTAATTAGAACCTGCAAGGAAATGGGAATAAAAACGGTTGCAGTATATTCTACTGCTGATGCCGAAAGTTTGCACGTTAAGTTTGCAGATGAAGCCGTTTGCATTGGTCCACCATCAAGTAGTGAGTCATACCTTAAAATGTCAAACGTAATATCTGCAGCAGAAATCACAAACGCAGACGCCATCCATCCAGGATATGGTTTCTTATCTGAAAATGCTAAGTTTTCAGAAATATGTGAAGAGCACGGTATAAAATTCATAGGGGCTTCTGCAGAAATGATTGAGCGCATGGGAGACAAAGCCAACGCTAAAGCTACAATGAAAGCTGCAGGCGTACCTTGTGTTCCTGGGAGTGACGGTGTAATAGAGACCTTTGCGGAGTGTAAAAAACTAGCGAAAAAAGCAGGTTACCCAGTTATGCTTAAAGCGAGTGCTGGTGGAGGAGGAAAAGGTATGCGTGGTGTTTGGAAAGAAGAAGACCTTAAAGATGCATGGGATTCTGCGCGGCAAGAAAGCAAAGCGGCCTTTGGCAATGACGACATGTATATGGAAAAGCTTATTGAAGAGCCTCGGCATATAGAAATTCAAGTTGTAGGAGATTCTCGTGGAAAGGCATGCCATCTATCCGAAAGGGATTGTTCTGTACAGCGTCGCCATCAAAAATTAACTGAGGAGGTGCCTTCACCATTCATGACGCCACAATTACGTAAAAAAATGGGAGCTGCTGCTGTAAAAGCTGCAGAATATATCAATTATGAAGGCGCAGGAACAGTAGAGTTTTTGGTAGATAAACACCGTAATTTCTACTTTATGGAAATGAATACCCGTATTCAAGTGGAGCATCCTATTACAGAGCAAGTAATTGATTTTGATTTAATTAGAGAGCAAATTTTAGTGGCTGCTGGCGTACCAATTTCAGGCAAAAATTACGATCCAAAGTTACATTCTATAGAATGCCGTATCAATGCTGAAGACCCTTACAATGGGTTTAGACCGTCTCCAGGAAAAATCACAACGTTACACGCTCCAGGAGGTCATGGTGTACGTTTGGATACTCATGTATATGCTGGCTATACTATTCCGCCTAATTATGATTCGATGATTGCGAAACTAATTACCACGGCACAAACTAGAGAAGAAGCTATCAATAAAATGAAGCGAGCGCTAGACGAGTTTGTGATTGAAGGTATAAAAACTACGATACCATTCCACAGGGCGCTTATGGATCATCCTGATTATTTGGCAGGGAATTACACCACCAAGTTTATGGAAGATTTTGAAATGCCAGAACCTGTATCAGACTAAACATAAAAAACTCCGAAATTACTTTCGGAGTTTTTTATGGCATTTGTCTATCTGCCGGCTTTCACCACTGAGTCCCTAACACGATTCCCAACTTTAATTTAAAACCCTAAATTAGCACCATGCAATTGTCCTATTGGGAAATAAAGTCATGGCTCACTAACATCGATTTTTGTATCGTTGGAAGTGGTATTGTGGGGCTTAATTGTGCACTACAATTAAGAGAACTTTATCCAAAATCCAAAATCGTCATCTTAGAAAAAGGCATGTTACCACAAGGTGCAAGCACTAAAAATGCCGGATTTGCTTGTTTTGGAAGTTTAAGTGAAATCTTAGATGATTTGAATGCCCACACCGAGGAAGAGGTTTTTAACCTCATAAAAAGGCGCGTGGAAGGTTTAAAATTATTAAGAACCACCATTGGCGATAAACTACTCAATTTTCAACAGTTAGGCGGTTACGAATTGTTTTTGGAAGCAGATAAAGAATTGTTAGATTCGTGTGTAGAGCAAAAAGAGTATATAAATGCGCTACTAAAGCCTATTTTTAAGGATGAGGTTTTCAGCTTTAAAGACAATATTTTCAATTTTAAAGACATAAATGAAGATTATATTTTCAATCAATTTGAGGGACAAATAGATACTGGAAGTATGATGGAGGCACTTCTTGAACTAGCACAATCAAAAGGCATTAAAATTTTGAGCACTGTGACGGTTGAAGAGTTTTCAGAAGACAACTTTTCGGTAAAAATAAAAACCAATCAATTTGAATTTTCAGCATCAAAATTATTCATCGCCACAAACGGATTTGCATCTCAATTGTTAAATGAAAATGTAAAACCTGCAAGAGCACAGGTACTGATTACAACACCTATTAAAAACCTCCACATTAAAGGTACATTTCATTTAGACAAAGGCTATTATTATTTTAGGAATATTGATAACCGCATCTTACTGGGAGGTGGCAGACATTTAGATTTTGAAGCAGAGGAAACTACAGATTTCGCACAAAACAAAATTATTCAAAATCAATTAGATGCACTTTTAAAAACAATTATTTTGCCGAATGATACTTTTGAGGTGGATTACCGTTGGAGCGGTATTATGGGTGTTGGCCATAAAAAGGAAGCCATCGTTAAACAGTTGTCAAACCATGTGTATTGTGGCGTACGCCTAGGCGGTATGGGAGTAGCCATCGGCAGTTTAGTTGGGAAGGAATTAGCTGATGTAACGGGATGAAAGTAAAACAAGACCTATACAACCAATGTTTTGAATTTATTGAAAATCGCCTTCAAACCATTCAAACTACCATTCAGGATATTCAGAAATCCTTACTTTCTGAAACCAAAAGTTCAGCTGGAGATAAGCATGAAACAGGGAGGGCTATGTTGCAGTTAGAACGTGAAAAGGCAGGAAAGCAACTATCTGAAATTCAAAAGGTAAAGGCCTCACTCTCAAAAATTAATATTGAAAAAACTTCAAATACAGTAGGTTTAGGTAGTATAGTTTATACTTCAAAGCTTAATTATTTTATCGCTATTAGTGCTGGAGAAATAGAATTGGGCAATGTTAAGTTTTATGCTATTTCTCCGTCTACACCAATAGCAAAATTATTGTTGTCTAAGAAGGTTGGAGACCAAATAACGTTTAGAAGCCTTACCTTTGCAGTTCTTAAAATAGAATGATACATGCTTAGAAATTTTATGCCATTACAAAAGTGAAGCGGTTAGAAGGTATCATAAAATCTATTATAAAGTTTAGACTTCCGATTATAGTAGCATTGGCCATATTAATGGGGATTGCGGGTTACCAAACCGTAAATAAGTTAAGTATAGACAACTCTCTTACCATCTGGTTTTTGGAAGACGACCCCAGCTACAAAGCCTATATAGACTTTCAGGAGGAGTTTGGCTCTGATGAAATTTTTATTACTATGTTCCCAGTAGAAAATGCTATTGGAGAAACTGAAAGAAAAACACTGCTACAACTTCATGAAAGTATAGAAGGACTTTCTTTTGTAAAGACATCATTTAGTTTAGCAAAAGCAAAATACCCTATTTACAATAACGGAAAAATCGTTTTTGACGACTTATACAATACACAGCGTAGTGAAAAAGGATTAAAAAACTTATTGTCTAAGCTACCGAACATCACCTCTCAACTGCTCTCAAAGGATTTTAAGCATCAGTTTTTCTACATTCAATTAAACCCTACACCTCAGATCGAAGAAAAACGGGAAATCATTGCGGCCACCATAAGAAGCACTATTGAAGAATATTATTCTGATTATTTTTTAACAGGACCACCAGTGTTAAATGAAGCTTACAGTAAAGGGATATACAAGGAGAGTTTACTCTTTGGTGTGCTTACGGTTTTAGTCATTACCTTAATGCTATTGTTTTTGCTTCCCAGCAAGCGTTATTTAATTATAGCGTTACTCTCGGTTGCTGTTCCAGTATCCCTATTATTTGGTATTATTACATCTTTAGGTTATGCATTAAATATGATATCAATGCTGATTCCTACCATTTTAATGGTGTATAGCGTAAGCGATGCAGTACATATTATAAATATCTATCACAAAGAAGGACTTCTAAATACAACCTTGAGTAAAGTAGAGCTTTTGGCATTAGCGGTTCGCAAAAGCATCACACCTTGCTTTTACACAACGCTTACCACTTTTGTGGGTTATTTTGCGCTGTACTTATCACCACTGCCCGCATTTAAAAATATGGGTATTTTTACTTGTATTGGTTTGGTGCTAAGCTTTCTGTTGGTTTATGTCATAACGGTTATCGGGTTTAGTTTTATGAACTTAAGTTTTGAAACTACTAAACCCATTTTATCCTTAAAAACATTCAGTCAGACAAGATTTATTAATTGGATAAACCGTATAACATCACAATATAAGACAGCAATTATTGCTGGATTCACCGTTGTTTTATTGTATGGTTTGTATTCTGTTTTTCTTGTAAAAACCGACACGGATTCTTTAGATCTTTTAGCAGAAGGAAAGGCAAAACAAGACTTACGAATTGTTGAGGCTCAACTTGATGGTAGCTCTAGGTTGCAACTAGATATTTCTATGGCAGATGGCACAAGTATTCTTAACAAAGAAGCCATGGAACGATTGGAAGTTTTTCAAAATAAATTAGAGAAAAACCCGTTGATTACCGCACCAGTATCTGTGGTTGATGTTAAGAAATTTTTAGAAAAGCGTTCACCAGTATTATTCCAACCAAACATTTCAGAAGAAAAAGTAAGAAGTACATTGGCCTCTGTTGAGAATGCCGACAACAGTTTCTTTAAGTTATTTGCTGATGATTTAAGTTCAGCAGGAATTACAATTAGCCTTAGAGATGTAAAAACATCGCAATTAGAAAAACTATTGGTCGATATAGAGAATGACTTTAGAAGTTCATTTAAAATCGAAGATTATAATTTGCAAATCAATGGATTTGCTGTGGTTTTTGCTCAATTGAATAGCTTTATTTTGGAAACGCAATTCAAGTCTTTTTTCGCAGCATTTTTTGTTGCCTTTTTGTGTCTTTGGTTTTTTATTAAAAGTTTAAGAACGACTATTTTGGTGTTGATTCCTAATGTTTTGCCATTGGCAATTCTTGCTATTTTTATGAGTTTATTAGATATTCCTTTGGATGTTTCTACGGCTATGATTACGCCCATAATGTTGGGAATCGCTATGGATGATACCATCCATTTGGTACATAAATACCGAAAAAGTAAAAGAGTACAAGGTACAGCCGAAGAACGTATGAATAATGCGATGCACTATACAGGTAGCGCACTGTTATCAACCACAATAGCCTTGGTTGGTGGGTTTTTAATTATAGCGTCAAGTGCCACACCATCGGTTAGGGATTTTGGAGCTTTGTGCGCCATTACGGTCGCTATTGCGTTAATTACTGATATTTTTTATTTGCCAGCCCTGTTAAAGAAATTTGACAGATAAATTATTTTTCAACTTCAAGGTAGATAGTCGCTTCTTTTTTTAACGATGTGTTATGTTCAAAAAAAACAGACTCTCCATTTAAAATGGCTTCAATCAAATAAAATCTGCATTTATAATAGGAAGCTTTAACAGTTGCTTGTATTTTGGATTCAGCTACAACTTTAAGTTGGTGCGCATAGACAATATTATTATCAATGATGTTGAACTCCCCGAAAAAAGCAGCGATTAGATGGGATTCAGGAGTTTCAAACAGATCCTTAGGAGGCTTGTTAGCTAAAATGGTATGGTTATGCAATACTAACATCCTATCAGCAAACCCAAGCACATCTTCTTTTGAATGGGTTGCAACAATACAGGTGATATTATGTTCTTTTAAATACCTGAAAACCTTACGTCTTAAACTTTGCTTTTTAAAATTATCGATATGACTAAAAGGTTCATCCAATAACAGTATTTCTGGTTGTTTAGCTAAAGCTCTAGCTAAGGCAACACGTTGTTTTTGTCCGCCACTTAGTTTCTTAACTTTTGTTTGAGCAAAGGCTTCAAGCTCTACCACCTGTATAAGGTCGTTTACACGCTGTTGCGCTTCCTTAGGAAAAAATCTGGATAAGTGTTTTGAAATATTCTCTTCAACAGAAGTATAAGGCATCAAATCGAACTCCTGAGCTACGTACTTCATAAAATCATAGCCAACAACCAAATTAAATTTTGGCCCTAAAATCTCTTGGTCTTTCCAAAAAATTCGACCTTCATCTAGATCATATTCGCCATAAAGCAGCTTTAAAAGTGTACTTTTTCCTGATCCACTTTCGCCAATGATAGCAACATGTTCCCCTTGTTTTGCTTCAAAAGAAATATGCTCTAAAACTGCATCTTTTTCGTATTTAAATGAAAGGTTTTGTACTTTTAACATAGCCATGGCAAAAGTACTATAAAAAAACACGCTTCTGATGAGGAAGCGTGCCATAAATAATGCTTTTTGAAATTAATCTTTTAATGTCGCATTTGCCTTATTTGGTAAGGTTTCAAAACCCATATTGTAAAGTGTAAACCCAAAAATATCAGCATATTGCTCTATAGTTTTACTTACTGGCGTTCCAGCGCCGTGACCCGCATCGGTTTCAATTCTAATGAGTGTTGGGTTATCGCCAGTTTGCTTGCTTTGTAATTCTGCAGCAAATTTAAAACTGTGTGCTGGTACAACACGGTCGTCATGATCGCCCGTGGTTACTAAAGTTGCTGGATATGCTACACCTTCTTTTACATTATGCACAGGCGAATAGCCTTTAAGATATTCAAACATTTCCTTATTATCATTGGCCGTACCATAATCATAAGCCCATCCTGCGCCAGCCGTAAATGTGTGGTAACGCAACATGTCTAAAACACCAACTGCAGGTAGTGCTACTTTGGCTAAATCTGGACGCTGAGTCATTACAGCACCAACTAGTAAGCCGCCATTTGAGCCACCTCTAATAGCCAGATAATCTGATGAGGTATAGTTGTTTTCAATTAAGTATTCTCCACCAGCTATAAAGTCGTCAAATACGTTTTGTTTTTGCAATTTTGTTCCTGCTATATGCCATTTTTTACCGTACTCGCCACCACCTCTTAAATTAGGCACTGCTAAAATGCCGCCTTGTTCCATCCAAACAGCATTTGTAATGCTAAAAGACGGATTTAAACTAATGTTAAAACCGCCGTAACCATAGAGAATAGTTGGGTTTTTTCCATTAAGCTCCAATCCTTTTTTATGTGTTATTATCATTGGGACTTTAGTGCCATCTTTAGAACTGTAAAACACCTGATTGCTTTCATAATCTTCACTATTAAAGGCAATAGAAGGTTTCCAATACAACTTTGATTCACCTGTTTTTAAATCGTATTTATAAATACTAGATGGCGTATTATAGTTTGTAAATGAATAATAATCTACTTGCTCTTCTTTTTTTGCACCAAAACCATTAGCGTTACCAACACCAGGTAGTTCGATTTCCCTCACTAATTTTCCATCATAATCATATTGTAAAACTTTAGAAATGGCATCAACCATATATTCGGTAATAAAATAACCACCGCCAGTTGAAGGAGATAATACGTGCTCTGTTTCAGGAATCACATCTACCCAGTTATTTGGTGCAGGATTAGAAGCATCAACTGAAACAATTTTTTTGTTGGGCGCATTCAAGTTAGTAACTAAAAACAGCTTGCTACCCACGTTATCAATTACGTACGTATCACTATCCGTATGATCTAAAACAGTAATTAACTTACTATTTGGTTTTGTTAAGTCTTTGATTAAAAGCTTATTACCTGAAGTTGAAATTTTAGGAGAAAGGATTAGGTATTTATCATCTTCAGTAACTGTCCCGTATATGTAACGGTGCTTTTCCTCAGGAATGCCACCAAAAATCAAAGTATCATTTTTTTGTGATGTACCCAACTTGTGATAATATACTTTGTGCTGATCTGTTTTAGCAGATAGTTCACTGCCCTTGGGTTTGTTGTAACTTGAATAGTAAAATCCTTCATTTTTGTACCAAGAGATACCGCTAAACTTTACATCCACTAAAGTATCCTCAAGGATTTCTCTATTTTCGGTATCCATTATTAGAATTTTTCTCCAATCACTACCTCCTTCAGAAATAGAATAGGCTAAAATTTTCCCGTTTTTAGAAAAACTTACATTGCCTAACGATACCGTACCATCTTCAGAAAATGTATTTGGGTCTAAAAATACAGATGCGGTACTTGGGTCTTCTCCAGTTTTATGTCGGTAAATCACATATTGGTTTTGCAATCCGTCATTTTTATAAAAATACGTGTAATCACCTTCAATAAATGGTGCTCCAACTTTCTGGTAATTCCAAAGTTTGGACAAACGTTCTTTTAAATCTTCCCGAAACGGAATATTATCCAAGTAGCCAAACGTGGTTTTATTTTGCGTCTTCACCCATGCTTCAGTTTCTTCACTTCTATCATCCTCTAGCCATCGGTAAGGGTCTTTTACTGCAATACCAAAATAAGTATCCACGGTGTCAACAGTTTTAGTTTTCGGGTAATCCACAACAATAGTATTTTTGTCTTTGGTTTCTTTACACCCCATTAATACAGAAATAACGAGTGCAGTTAATATTAGTTTTTTCATCTTTTGCTATAATTTCATCAAAAATAGCTGATTTAGGAATTTTAAACTGTTTAGGTATTGTTAATGTTTTTACGCGCCTGCCTACTGGCAGGCAGGTTACCCACAAGGGGTCGGGCTTGGAGTTTATCCTGAGCGCAGTCGAAGGGTTAAAAGTTTTGCCTCGACGCGCACCTCGGCAAAAGCTACCGCTGCAATCCCTAACGCAGGCTTATTTGCCGAAAGCAGTGCATCACTCAAAGCATTAAGTGTCATTTACAAAGCAAAAAGGCTCCTATAAATAGAAGCCTTTAAAACCCAAAGAGGTCATATTTACACTAAATTATTATCAACTAAATACTCTGCAATTTGTACGGTATTGGTAGCCGCTCCTTTACGCAAATTATCTGCAACAATCCACATGTTTAATGTGTTGGGTTGTGTTTCATCGCGACGAATACGTCCAACAAACACCTCGTCTTTTTCATGAGCGAAAATAGGCATTGGGTAAGTATTGGTATCTGTGTTGTCTTGCACAACTACACCAGGTGTTTCATGTAAAAGCTTACGGATATCGGCCAAATCAAAATCATTTTCAAACTCCACGTTAACAGATTCAGAATGCCCTCCAGCGGTTGGTATTCTTACTGCTGTGGCAGATACGGAAAATGTTCTGTCGTTCATAATTTTCTGTGGCTCTCTAGCTAATTTCATTTCCTCTTTGGTGTATCCGTTATCCTCAAATACATCACAATGTGGTAATGCATTTCTTCCTATAGGATAAGGATATGCCATTTCACCTTCAACACCTGCAATCTCGTTTTCTAACTGACGTACGGCTTTTACTCCAGTACCAGAAACAGATTGATATGTAGACACCACTACACGTTTCATTTTATATTTTTTGTGAAGCGGATTTAAAGCCATTACTAATTGAATTGTAGAACAATTAGGGTTTGCAATAATCTTATCATCTTTAGTTAATTCGCTCGCATTAATCTCAGGAACCACTAATTTTTTTGTAGGATCCATTCTCCAAGCAGAGGAGTTATCTACAACTGTAGTACCAGCTTCAGCAAATTTAGGAGCCCATTCAATGGATGTTCCTCCGCCTGCTGAGAATAAGGCGATATCTGGCTTCATAGAAACAGCAGTTTCCAAACCAACTACTTTATAATCATTACCCTTGTAGGTTAATGTTTTACCAACAGAGCGTTCTGAAGCAACAGGAATTAATTCCGTTACAGGAAAATTACGTTCTGCAAGTACTTTTAACATCACTTCGCCAACCATACCAGTGGCACCAACAACAGCTACTTTCATTTTTTCTTTTCTTTTTATTGTTTTGAGAGGACAAAACTAAGTATTAATTACAATTCTAGATACAAAAAAAGCCCTCATTTTCAGAAAACAAGGGCTTTTTAACAACAAATAACAGGTTGTTATTTATTTAACAAGTTGTTATTTTTTAAGCAAATCTCTTATTTCAGCAAGTAAATCTTCTTGAGATGGTCCTGCTGGTTCTTCTGGAGCAGGCTCCTCTTTCTTTTTCATTTTATTAACACCTTTAACTACCATAAACATTACAAATGCTACGATAATAAAGTCAAGAACATTAGTGATGAATTGTCCATGCTCTAAATAAACTTCTCCTACCATTTCCCCTGCGTCGTTTAGTGTACCTTCTGTTAATTTATACTTTAAATCCTTAAAGTCTGTATCGAATAATAGACCAACAAGAGGTGAGACAATACCTCCAGTAAATGATGCAACTACTTTATTAAAAGCAGCACCCATTACAAAACCTACTGCAATGTCTACAAGGTTGCCCTTCATTGCAAATTCTTTGAATTCTTTTAACATATTTTATAAATTTCTAGTTAGTGAATTGCTAATTTAAGTAAAAAAAGATTAAAAATTAACATACGTTAATCATATAGCTAATTCTTAAATCAAAAAGATTTAATAAAAGTAAATCTAAGAGCACGGTGATACTCATTATTCAGTTACGAATGATATATATAAAGACCTAGCTAAAATTTGAAAGATGTACTCTATAAAGTACAGACTACTAAATAACTAAAACAACTTAAATCCTAATAATAAAAGACCCACTATTACAGGTAATATTAATATTAAAAAGCTTATGTATATAAAACGATTTAGCCTACCTCTGTTATTTTTAATCATTGTTTTCCTTATTAAATGATTTATAATAATTAGTGCAAAACAAAATTAGGAAATAGGAATATTGACTAAAACATCATTTTTAACAAGTTATTGTACTATTTTGATAAAAAAATGATGAAAAATAATAAAATAAATAATTGTATATCAATGCGTTAAATTAGAATATCATAATTCTGAAGACCATTCTTTATAAAACTGTTGAAGGTACAGTTCCATAAATTTATGGCGCTTTCCCGCTAGTTCTTTTCCTGTTTTGGTATTCATTTTATTTTTTAGAAGTAATAGCTTTTCGTAAAAATGATTTATGGTTGGTGCCTTAGAAGCTTTGTAGGCTTCTTTGGTCATATTTAAATCTGGTTTTATTTCCGGATTATAAAGTGCTCGGTTTTTAAAACCACCGTAATTAAAGGCTCTTGCAATACCTATTGCGCCTATGGCATCTAACCTGTCCGCATCTTGTACCACGTCCAGTTCTTTAGACCAAAACTTCTGGTTATCATCTAGACTTGACTTAAATGAAATATTTTCAATAATTGCAATTATATGTTCAATCGCAGTTGAGTCTACATTCATTTTAAATAAAAACTCCCGTGCTATTTTGGGCCCGATAGTCTCATCACCATTATGGAATTTACTATCAGCAATGTCGTGGAGTAATGCGCCCAAAGACACAACAAAAGTATCCACAGGTTCATGTTTTGCAATTAACAAACTGTTTTTATAAACCCGTTCTACATGAAACCAATCGTGTCCGCCTTCAGCATCCTGCAGGGTTTTTTTAACAAAAATTATCGTTTCGCTTATGATTGTTTCTGGTGTCATTCCGAATTATTTAACTACAGCTGGTGTTACCCACTTAAACTCATAAGAGTTTTCAGGAATCTTCATGCGCTCAGACAATCGGTACATCCTAGAGGGCAATTTCATTAAGTAATCGCGTGCTTTTTCGGCCTCTTGAGTGAGGTTGGTAATTTTATCAATCTGCCAACGATCAATGAGTTTTTGTAAAATGTCTACATAATCTTTTGATGTGTAAACGCCTATGCGTTGTGCCGTATTTGAAAATTCTTCGAAAGCGGTACTGATCTTTCCTCCAGATTCTCTTAAAAAATGAGCTGGCATGGTAATTTTTTGCTTCATCATATAATGAAAAGCCATCATCATTTGGCTAGGGTCTACCTTAAAAATACGCTCAACAAATTCAGAATATGCATGGTGATGACGCATTTCATCTCCCGAAATGATCTGGCACATTTTTGCCAAACGTTTGTTGCCTTTTTTCTTAGCAATTTTTGCTACTCGGTTATGAGACACATATGTGGCTAACTCTTGAAAACTTGTGTACACAAAGTTTTTATAGGGATCTCTGTCTGTACCAATATCAAAACCATCAGCAATTAAATATTGTGTAGTTTTTTCAATTTCCTTCATATTTACGCGTCCAGATAAATACAGATATTTATTCAGCACATCGCCATGTCTGTTTTCCTCACCAGTCCAATGCTTTACCCATTTGCTCCAACCATTGCCACCGTTTTCAACTTGGTTTACGCCTTCAACATCCATCAACCAAGATTCGTAAGTTGGTAGTGCTTCTTCGGTAATCATATCTCCAACTAAAACCACCCAAAAATCATAAGGTAATTCTTTTGCTAGCTCTTGAATTTCTTGAATTTCCTCGAAAAACGTATCTGACTCAGAATTGGGTAAAAAGTCTGTAGGTTGCCATATCTTTTCAATAGGAATTAAATATTTTTCCATGAGGCTAGCAACATCTTTTTCTATGAATTGCATAACCTCTAATCTTACATTTTTCAACGACATTAATCTATATATTTAAGGGTGAATATGGGCTTTAATTGTGCTTTCAACATGTTTTATGAGCTCTTGCATATCAGCAAAGGTAGCCAATTCCAAAGGCTTATGTACTGTAAATTTAATATGAGTACCCAACCCCATGGGGAACATACCGTAACGCTGCATTTTCCATGAGTTATTAATGCTTATTGGTACGATTACAGCAGATGGAATTTTTTTAAACAGCATTTGCAGCCCCTTAGTTTGAAAAGGTTTTGGCGTACCATCTTTACTTCTGGTGCCTTCAGGAAAGATTACTGCGGCCCTTTTTGTATTTTCAATATACTCCCCAAACTTGGTAATAGCTGGTAGAGACTGTCTTGGGTTTTTCCTATCGATTAATACAGAGCCACCATGGCGTAAATTGTAAGACACACTGGGGATGCCCTTACCTAATTCAATTTTACTAATAAACTTTGTGTGGTGCTTGCGCATAAACCACATAATGGGCGAGATATCATATAGACTTTGGTGGTTTGCAATAATAATTAAAGGCTTATCGGTAGGTATACTATGGGGGTTTTTAAATGAAAAACGTGTACCTAAAATATTAGCGCATCGCATTAAACAAAATTGAAGTGCATCTACACTTAATTTATGGGCTTGATAACCAAAAAGATTAAAGCAAACCCACTGTATGGGATGAAAAACAACCAATGTTAATCCAAAAAACAGGTAGTAAATTACCGATATGGGATATGAAAGCAATTTCTGCATGCACCAAAATTAATGTAATATGGCATAAGGACATAAAAAAACCACGATAATATCGCGGTCTTTTATAACTTTAATTCTGTCTTAAATTAACAGTGCTCGTTGTAAGCATCCATTAGGTTTTCTGCAATTAACTCTGCAGGTCTTCCTTCAATATGATGACGCTCTAACATGTGTACCAATTCGCCGTTTTTGAATAAAGCCATACTAGGTGAGCTTGGTGGAAACGGAATCATATATTCTCTTGCTTTTTCAACAGCTTCACGGTCTACTCCTGCAAAAACTGTAGCAATATTATCTGGTCGTTTCGCATTTTGTAAACTCATTCTAGCCCCTGGTCTTGCATTGGCAGCGGCACATCCACAAACCGAGTTCACAACAACTAGAGTTGTCCCTTCTTTTGCAAGTGCAGCATCAACAGCCTCTGCCGTTTGTAATTCTTCAAAACCAACATTGGTTAAATCCTCGCGCATTGGTTTTACTAATTCTGCTGGATACATATTTTTATCTTTTATATTAAAATTTATACGCTACAAAGTTAATTAAAAAACAGGCAAAATTTATTAGGGCGTTCCCTTAAAACGCTTATGGCGTTATAAGGTCAGGCTATCCGCTATATCTTTTTGGTATGGAGGCTTCGAGAACCTCAGCCTCCATACCAAAAAGGATGCCGCTTCTATTCTTAACGCGGGGTAAGATTTGGTTATTTAGATAGTAAAAGAAAATTTGTGAAAGAAATTATAATCTCAAATAATTTCGGCTTGCGTAACAAAACGCGAAATTTTTCAACTAACAATAGTATATTTGATTGAAAATAAAATTTAGAAATATAAATGAGTTTTTCAAAATGGATAGGAGGTGCTTTGGGATGGTCTTTTGGCGGCCCTATAGGTGCCATAATTGGGTTGGCAATTGGTAGCGTTATTGATTCATTGGCGGATAACGGTCAGCCATTGCTAGGAGAACGGCAATCCACTAGAGGAAGAAGAACATATAGAACACAACCAAGGCAACGTCCGCAAACGCAATCAGGAGATTTTGAAGTGAGTTTGTTGGTGCTGGCTTCCGTTGTTATTAAGGCAGATGGCAAACAAGACCAGCGAGAGTTGGATTACGTGCGCCAGCAGTTTGTAAACATGTATGGGAAGCAACGTGCAAATCATGCATTTAAATTATTTAAGGGGATTAGCAAGCAGAATGTTTCAGTTAGGCCCGTGTGTTTGCAAATTAAGTCTATGATGGATCATCCGTCGCGTTTACAACTCATCCATTTTTTATTTGGAATAGCAAAAGCCGATGGAACGGTTACCAAAGACGAAGAACGCCAAATTTATACCATAGCAGGTTATTTGGGTATCAGCTCTAAAGATTACCAGAGCATCAAAGCCATGTTTTATAATAGCAAGGATAATGCTTATAAGATTTTGGAGATTGAAAAAGATGCATCAGTAGATGAAATTAAAAAAGCATACCGTAAAATGGCAAAAAAATACCATCCAGATCGTGTGATTCATTTAGGAAAGGAACATCAAGAAGGGGCTGAGGAAAAGTTTAGACAGGTACAAGAAGCTTATGAGCAGTTGCAGAAAGAGTTGCGGTTTTAGGTTTTTGTCATTCCCGCGAAGGCGGGAATCTATATATGCATAAATTATTTTAGTTTTTTTGGGAGACCTTTTAGCATTTTGACCATTAAGTAATAAACCAGTTTTATGAATGATCAAAAAATCTTAGAACTTTTTAAAGAAGGTCAACGCGAAAAAGCTTTCAGTAAGTTATATAGTTTGTATCCAAAGATTGAAACTCTAATCCTTTCAAAAGGAGGGCAGAAACAGGATGCTTCAGATGTGTTTCAGGAAGCTTTAATTATCCTGAATAGAAATCTGGAAAAATCAGATTTTAAACTTACATCATCATTTTATACCTATTTATATTCGGTATCCCGATTTATTTGGAAGGATACCCAAAAGAAATTTTCAAAACAAGAACTTCACGACTTAAACACTGTTAAGGTTGAACACTTCCATAACGTTTTAGAAGAAAAGAAGTACCAGCAAGCAGAACATGCATTTCTCGAATTAGGAAAACGATGTCAAGAACTTTTACAACTGTTTTACGTAAAGGCAATGTCTTTCAAAGAGATTGCAATTAAAATGCAATTTAAATCTGAAAAGATTGCAAAAAACCAGAAGTATAAATGTTTGTCAAAAGCAAAGGACATCTATCAATCTCGTAAAACAGTTCAATCTTAATTCTTGAAGTCATGGAAAATCAAATAAAAAATATAGAGTTAATAAATAGCTATTTGAACAAAAGCCTTTCAGGAAAAGCAATGGAAGACTTTGAAAATAGATTAAAAACTGATGAAGGATTTAAATTATTATATGATGAACATTTAATTCTTTTAGAAGGGATAAAACGACAGAAGATTAAATCCGATATTAAGGCAGGGAAACAAAGATATTTAAGAGGTAAATGGTTGAGGTATCTTGGTTTTGGCAGTGCTATAATCGTTTTAACTGTTATAAGTTTCAATCTCTTTAATTCCGAAAAAAACGATTTTTATAATAAACTAAATTTTGAGTCTGATTTTAAACAGGAATTTAAAATAGCCTTGGATTCAATTATAGAAGTAAAAGGTGAAAAAGGCACTGTTTTGCGGTTTAACCCTGATGACTTGGAAACAAAGTCTGGTGCACAACTTTCAAGCGATAGCCTCACGGTTGAATTAATTGAGCTTAGCACAAAACAAGATTTGCTTTTAGCGAAGGCGCAAACCGTCTCTAATGGTAAATGGTTGATATCGGGCGGGGCGTTTAAAATTGATATCAGTCAAGGCAGTAATACTTTGGTTTTAAAAGAAGGAAAAACGATTGATGTAACTCTTCCTAAAAACACCAATGAAAGTGATATGAAATTGTTTTATGGAAAACGGGATGCAATTGGGAATATGAATTGGGCTAAATCTCGCACAAGCTTAAGGGAGAAAGAATATTACACCATTTTTATAAAGGACACAACAATTATTGATGAAGAGCTTACCAGACGTTATGGAGGTGTAGTGACTTTTAGAAATCTATTCACGGTAGATACAATCGGCAACATAAATTCGAGAGAATTAAACGAACGCTTTCCCAAGCTGAATTATTATGACAAAAATGTAGATACTTTAAGAGTTTATAAAACTGAAGTTGAATTAGTGCAAAATGGAGAAAGTTATTCTGATGAATATTATGAGGTGTTTGAAATTGATTCGTTATCAATGTTAGATGGTCAAAAAGAAATTGTAGTTGATTCTGTACTCGTTGATTTGGATGATATGACGTTTGGAGAGGGTTATACTGCTTTCGCTGACGTTTATAGGCAAATATCAAAAGAAGATTTTGATCAACTGAAAATTGATCAAGAAAATAGTCTTGAAGTAAATAGAGTATTTAAGCATGTAAATGAGGAAATTTATGAATCTATTAAACTATCAAAACTAGGCTGGATAAACATAGATAAATTTGCGAGCAATGAGGTAAAAGTGAACATCGCATTAAACGCTAACATCAATGCAGATTATGAACAATTGTATCTTGTAGATCAAAGCAACAACACTATTTTAAATGTTTATGAAAACACCCTTGATTTACCAGTAAACAGAAGTTTCTACTTGATTGGAATAGCCCAAAAGGGCAAAACTATTTTTGGGTTTAAAAAAGCAGTACGATTCAGCAAAAGTGAAAGTTTTCAAATAAAATATAGAGAGATTAAAGAGACTCAAATAAAATCAGTTTTAACAATTGAGTAATCAGAATTTGGGTGAGTAACTTTCATCAATACAACCAATAACCTCCCGTTTTGTCATCAAAGCAAACATCTTTATTAATTTTAGCAACCAAGTCTTATCGCTTTTCTTTGCTTAAACCTTAAAGTCCTGTAAATAACCTTCAAAACAAGAATAAATAATTAACTTTCGGAATGTACAAATCCATCAATCAAAACATCATGAAAAACATATTCGACGCCACGGTAACTAAAGAAGTAATTGAAAGAATCAATAAATTAAAGCCTTCAGCCCAACCTAACTGGGGAAAAATGAGTGTAGACCAAATGTTGGCGCATTGCAATGTTACTTACGAAATGGCTTTTGAGGATAAGCACAAAAAACCGAATGGGTTTACAAAATGGATGCTGAAACTGTTTGTGAAAAATACCGTTGTAAATGATACGCCCTACAAAAGAAACGGAAGGACTGCTCCACAGTTTTTAATTACGGATACTAAAAATTTTGAGGAAGAAAAGAAACGATTAATCGCCTATTTAGAGAAAACCCAAAATTTAGGCGAGAGCTATTTTGACGGTAGGGAGTCGCATTCCTTTGGAAAATTGACCAAACAAGAATGGAACAATATGTTTTACAAACATTTAGACCATCATTTAAGTCAGTTTGGGGTATAAAAAAACCAACTAAATGAGAGTTTAGTTGGTTGTGAGGGATTGTTGTTGATAATTGTTAGTTGTTACTGTTGTAGATTTTAGTTGTATCACCTTTATCAAAAATCATTACCAGTTTATCATTGGCATTCATGTAAACTGATTTTAATTCCCAACCGTCTTGTTTAGAAGCTTCCAGTAAGCATTTTCTAACATCTGGGTTGTTAAGGTTTAAATCGTTGTTTATAATATCTTCAGCGTTTACACTGATAGACAATAAAATCATTGCACTTGCGAGTAATACTTTTTTCATAATTGGGACCTTTTAGGGTTAATATTTTCATACAAGTTTACAGTAGATATTACTAAATCTTAAAATTAATAGTTGACTTCATAGTATTAAACGTTCAACTACCCGCGCATTCCATGAAAAACATTTTTATTCGATAAAAAACATTGTAAAAATGTATAGTTTTACGGGTATAAGCAGTTTAAGCGTATGTAATAAACAATAAAATAAGAATAATATTACACCTAGTTTTTACGGGAAGAAGTGCTTAACTTTTGAGAAATATCAAATGGCTTAAAATGAAATTTCACTAGATGCTTTACTAACTTCTAGGGTAATAGTTTTTCCTAAAATTAAAGCGCGGTTATCCTTTTCATGACCTGCTTTCATGTTGAAAGCTATCGGGAATTCATATTCCGAAAGTACATCTAAAATCAATTGCTCAATAGAAGAGCCCCATGGGGTTGTATTACGTTTTATTTTGGTCATATCCCCAACAATAACACCTTTGCAGTTATCAAAATAACCAGCACGTTTTAAACTTTGTAGCATACGATCAATATGATACTTATATTCGCCTATTTCTTCAATAAATAATATTTTCCCTGAGGTGTCAATACTGGTTTTTGATCCTAACATGGTATGGAGAATGGTTAAGTTTCCTCCAATCAATGGCGCAGAGACTGTTCCAGGTTGATTGTATTTGGAGCCTTCTAAAGAGTAACCCAAAGCATTTCCGAAAATCGCCTTTTTAAATGTTGCGATGGTTTCTTTTATAGTTTCAGCATCATCTTGTAAGCTTGTGCACAACATAGCGTGTAGGGACTGAACCCCCAAATTATGTACTTCGTTATGAAAAGCAGTAATATCAGAGTATCCAATAATCCATTTAGGATTGTTTTTAAATGTCGTCCAATCCAATTTATCCAATATTCTTACACTGCCATATCCACCGCGAGCGCACCATATAGCACTAATTGACGCATCGTCTAAAGCGTTTTGAAAATCCTCGCAACGCTCATCATCCGTACCAGCAAAATGCCGCCCTTGATTAAACACGTGTTTACCAATTACAGCATGTAGTCCCCAACTTTTAAGTAGCATTTTGGCCTTATTAATTTCTCCTTCTCGGTTTTTTAAAATTCCTGCAGGAGCTACAATAGCAACCGTATCTCCGACTTTTAAATATGGTGGTTGTTTCAAAGTGATACTTGGTTTATCTGTTATTATGTTTTGCGATAAAAGCTGATTTATTCCGAAGAAAAAAAAAGCGTAAAACAGGGGTAATATCAGTAGGTTTTTCTGCATAATGTAAATGTACATTTTTTTAGTGAAACCCAATACTTAGAAGCTAAGGCGCACTAAGTATTGTTGGTTGAACTCATCCCATTGAAAAGCGGGATCCCATTTTAAAGGTGTTTTGAAGTTGCAACAATTTTTTTCCAATAAGCCCTTAAAATGTGTACTTTTACGGCTTCAAAATTACTTTCAAATGCATGTCCCCTCGAGCGCAGTCGAGAGGTTTTGAGTACGGAAGTAAAATAAAGGGTCTCGACTGCGCTCGACCTGACATAAAAGTTTTAAAATGAACAAACCGAAACGATATACCATTACGACTGCCTTACCTTACACTAACGGCCCAATTCATATTGGTCACTTAGCTGGTGTGTATGTACCTGCGGATATTTATGCACGTTATTTGCGCTTAACGGGAAACGATGTGGCATTTATTGGTGGAAGTGATGAACATGGTGTGCCTATTACTATAAAGGCAAAAAATGAAGGTGTATCTCCTCAGGATATCGTTGATAAATATCATGCGATTATTAAAAAATCGTTTGAGGATTTTGGGATTACCTATGATAATTATTCGCGAACATCAGCACCAATTCATCATGAAACCGCTTCGGAGTTTTTTAAGACCCTGGATGAAAAAGACGAGTTCATGGAAGAAACCACCGAACAACTTTACGATGAAGAAGCAAACCAGTTTTTAGCAGATCGATTTGTAATTGGCACATGCCCGAAATGTGGTAATGAAGAGGCTTATGGCGACCAGTGTGAAAATTGCGGTACTAGCTTGAATGCTACTGATTTGATAAACCCAAAATCAGCAATTACAGGAAACGTGCCTACTTTAAAGAAAACCAAACATTGGTTTTTACCTTTAGATAAACACGAAGCTTTTTTAAAAGAATGGATTTTAGAAGGTCATAAAAAAGATTGGAAACCCAATGTTTACGGACAATGTAAATCTTGGATTGATGATGGTTTACGCCCAAGAGCTGTAACACGCGACTTAGATTGGGGTATTCCTGTGCCAGCAGAGGGCGGCGAAGGTAAAGTATTGTATGTGTGGTTTGATGCGCCAATTGGGTATATTTCTTCAACAAAAGAATGGGCAGCAAGAGAAGGTAAAAATTGGGAGCCCTATTGGAAGGACGAAGACACCAAATTGGTACATTTTATTGGTAAAGACAATATCGTGTTTCACTGTATTATTTTCCCAGCAATGCTAAAAGCAGAGGGTAGCTATATTTTGCCCGATAATGTGCCAGCAAATGAGTTTTTAAATTTAGAAGGCAATAAACTATCTACCTCTAAAAACTGGGCGGTGTGGTTGCATGAATATTTAGAGGACTTTCCAGGACAGCAAGATGTATTGCGTTATGCATTAAATGCAAATGCACCAGAAACTAAGGACAACGACTTTACTTGGAAAGATTTTCAAGCAAGGAATAATAACGAGTTAGTCGCTATTTTCGGGAATTTCATTAATCGTGTGGTAGTATTAACCAACAAATACTATAACGGTATTGTTCCAGAGCCTTCTGATTTTGAAACAGTAGATGAAGAAACTTTAGCTGCGGTAAAGGCATATCCAGATGTCATAGCAAGTTCTATTGAGCGTTATCGTTTTAGAGAAGCAGGTCAGGAATTGATGAATTTAGCACGCCTTGGTAATAAATATCTAGCCGATGCTGAACCATGGAAAGTGATTAAGGAAGATGAAGCTCGTACAAAAACTATAATGTACGTGGCGCTTCAGATAGCTTCTGCTTTGGCCACGTTAAGTGAGCCTTTTTTACCATTTACTTCAGAGAAACTAAAACGTATCCTCTGTCATTCTGAACTTGATTCAGAATCTCAATGGAATGACATAAAAACTAATGAAGTTCTGTTGCCAGCCAACCACCAAATCGGAAAAGCAGAATTATTGTTTTCTAAAATAGAGGATAAAACGATACAGACGCAATTGGATAAATTAGAAGCCAGTAAAAAAGCTAATGAAGCAGCAAACAAAACTGTAGAGCCACAAAAAGACACCATTACCTTTGAGGATTTCACTAAGCTGGATATGCGCGTTGGCACTATTTTAGAAGCCGAAAAAATGCCTAAAACTAAAAAATTATTAAAACTTAAGGTGGATACTGGTATTGATACAAGAACGATCGTTTCTGGTATTGCCGAAAGTTTTTCTGCTGAAGAAATTATTGGGAAACGTGTTACAGTTTTGGTTAATCTTGCTCCAAGAGCGTTACGAGGTGTGGAAAGCCAAGGTATGATTTTAATGACAGAAACTCCCGAAGGCAAGCTAGTATTTGTAAATCCTGATACTTCGACTGCGCTCAGTACAGGTGATACTGAGGTTGGGAATGGGTTGCAGATAAGTTAAAATTAAAATAGTCTGATGTAATTTTTTGTATTTATTCCGACTCATAGTGAATGCAAAACACATTCACAGAGTTTTCTACTAATGCCATTTTAAAAATAGGAGACGAAGCACTCCTAGAATCTTTCAAAAACTCAAAACAGCCTGAACTGTACACATTTATTAGAACCACCGATTCTAAAGCTGAAATTATAGTAGATAGTATTCCATATACTATTGAAGCCAATAGTATTTTGGCTTTGACCACAGTGCAATACGTGCAGTTCATAGAAGGTAAAAATTTGGTGGTATATCAGTTTAACCGCGAATTTTATTGTATTAAGGATCACGATCAAGAAGTGAGTTGTGCGGGATTGTTGTTTTTTGGAAACGTGCATATCCCTATTATTGGATTAAACGACAAAGAAAGCAGAAAACTAAATATTTTGCACGAGGTGTTTTTGGATGAACTGGAAACCAAGGATACCATACAAGCAGAAATGCTGCGTATGTTGATGGCACGTTTTATAATCATCAGTACGCGATTACTAAAAGCAAAGGAAGGATTTGTAGAAATAGCAAGTAACACAAAGATTGACTTGCTACGTGAATTCAATATGCTGGTAGAGTCTCATTTTAAAACGCAGCATAGCGTATCATTTTATGCCGATAAATTATTTAAATCTCCAAAAACACTGTCAAATAATTTCGCTAAATTAAATACAAGTCCGCTACAAATTATACACGAACGCATTATTCTTGAAGCAAAACGTTTATTAATCTATACCGATAAAACGGCCAAGGAAATTGCCTATGATGTAGGTTTTGAAGACGCCTCTCATTTAAGTAGATTATTCAAAAAACACACATCACTATCGCCTTCAGAGTTTAAAAAACAGCTTAAAAACGCTTCTTAGGGAAAAATTGACATGCTCTAAGGCAATACTAGCATTTTATTGCACCACCTTTTAATTCATCTTTGTACTGTAATTATAAAACAACAAAGTCATGAATTTAAAACACATATCTATTTTCAATTTAATTGAAATCTTCAGAGGGAAAAGAAATAAAGTATTGAATACTATTTCTCCTAAAACGCATTGTGAGCAAAAACATATTCACGATTACTATTGTGATGCCGAGAACCCACATGTTGAAGCTAAATCGATAGCACAAAACATATAAGGGAAAAATTGACATGCAATAAGGAAATGCAGTCATGGTAAAACCTTTAAAGTGGTTGCACCTTTGTACCAACAAAATAAAACACAAGAATTTAACAATAACAACAATTTAAAAATTAAAATTATGAGCACATTTAATGTACCAACCAGAGAAGACGTAAGTGAAAACAATAAAGCGATTTTTGACAATTTAAATAAAGCCTTAGGGTTTGTTCCAAATTTATATGCCACCTATGCGCATAGCGATACGGCTTTAGAGAATTACTTGAATTTTGCAAATGCCAAAACATCATTATCTGCTAAAGAAAAAGAGGTAGTAAACCTTGCAGTAAGCGAAGTAAATAACTGTATTTATTGTTTATCGGCACACACAGCTATAGGTAAAATGAATGGTTTTACAGATGAACAAATTTTGGAATTAAGAGCTGGAGGTGCTTCATTCAATGCAAAGCTGGATGCTTTGGCAAGATTAGCTAAAAACGTAACTGAGAATAGAGGTAGAACTGATGCTGATGTTTTGGAGAACTTTTTTAACGCTGGCTACTCTAAAGGCAACTTAATTGATGTGATTTCTTTGGTTGGTGATAAAACCATTTCAAATTATATACACAGCACTACTCAAGTTCCGGTTGATTTTCCAATAGCACAACCTTTGGAAGCCCAATTGGCATAAAACGCTGGGAAGGGGCAGGTGCATGTTGCGTTAAGGATTGAGGGATTTGTTGAAGCTCCCCGACGCAGGAGGGAGCGACTCCCGAAAGCCTGACCCGAGCACGAATGTTTCTTTTGACTGACGAATTAGAAATCGAGGGGAACGCCCAAATAAGAATAATTAATAAACCATAAATCATAGAAAAAATGAAAAAAGTAATAGCAATTTTAGTAGTAGCATTAGGTTTTACTATAAACGGGAATGCACAAGACAAGATGATGAAAAACGATGTGGTGAAAACCATTGCATTAGAACAAACTGCTGGAGAATTTACGCAGAAATCGGTAACTGTTTCGGAAGGGACATACATCTTTTCGGTGTCGAATAACCATGTAGGGAAAGACGTAGGGTTGGTATTGGTGCCAAAAGGGAAAGATGCCAGCAAGCCTGAAAACCATATTGCAACGGCTTATGTAACAAGTGTAGTGAAAGATGGCGAAGTGGAGACATCTCAAGCCACTACATTAACAAAAGGCGAGTATGTTTATTTCTGCCCGTTGAACCCAACACCGCAATATACACTCACTGTAAAGTAAGTATTTGATTGATAGTTAATGAATGAAAACCTTAAGGCTTAGTCTTGAGGTTTTTTTTGATATTTATGATTGTCTCGAAAACAGATATCTAAAAAAAGGGTATTTTGATAATTGAATAGCCTTTTTTTATGGTTTGAATTGAATAGAGCCAATGGAAATTTTTAACTTTACAAAAAACGGAAGATTATGTTATCAAAAACTATAGAAGAGTCGTTAAATAAGCAAATTAGAGTTGAGGCAGAATCGTCTCAAATATACTTAGCCATGGCCTGTTGGGCTGAGGTTAAGGGTTTAGAAGGTGTGGCAAATTTTATGTATGCACAAAGTGATGAAGAGCGCGAACACATGCTGAAGCTGGTAAAGTTTGTGAATGAACGTGGCGGACACGCGAAAATTTCTCAGCTAAATGAACCTAACGTTACTTTTAAATCGTTTAAGGAGATGTTTGAAAAGTTGTTTGAACACGAGGTGTTTGTTTCCCAAAGTATTAATGAACTGGTACATATTTCGCTTGAAGAAAAAGATTATGCAACGCACAACTTTTTACAATGGTATGTTGCGGAACAGATTGAGGAAGAGGCGGTTGCGCGTACTATTTTAGACAAAATTAATATGATTGGTGATGATAAAGGCGGATTGTATTTGTTTGATAGGGATATTGAAAATATAACGGTGACTACGGCTGCTATTGACAACCCTGAATAATTTTAACATTTAATCTTATTTAGATTTAATAAAAATAACTTATTTTTGCCCGCAGAATTGATGAACAATTTCCTGTGGGCAAAAAAAAGAAGCAGAAAAAAGCAATTAAAAAATTACGAAAGTTGGGCATTGATGTGCCTGAAAAAGTAAAATCTAGTTGCTGTAAAAAGTTTAAAAAAGGCGAAAATAAGCGCTGTAAAAAATGCCCGTGCTTCGATTTGATTAAAAAAGTGGCTTAGTTTCTATTTACCCTTGTGGAGTGCATCATCTCTAATTTCCAAACACTATCTTTCTTAATAGCCACAATACTTTCAAGCCATTGTAATTTGCGTTCTAAAGTGTCTTTTTTGATGGTGGCATAGTTGTGATAGGCCATCCAAATACGATTACCTTCTCTTTTAGCTTTAAAAAAATCGAAACTATTAATACGTTTTAAACCAGTGTCCCTTAGTTTCGCACGCTTGCACCAATTGGCAATGGTATCGTTGGTCCACACCTCGCCATGTTCTAAAAGTATAAAATCATCAGTGTGATATTTTGATATACTTTCTGCTTTTTTGTCGCTCCAAATATCATCGAAGCTATCTTGCACCAGATTTTCTACAACTTTAAAATCTTCACTATTATTTTCTTGTGGTTTATTTGAGGTATTACAACTTAACAAAACCCAAAAAAGCAATAGCATAAAGAGATTGGAAAACTTCATAACTTATAATTAAATGTGTTCAGAATCAAAGGTATTAATTTAGTGAAATACCTTTAAAATTTCATTTACTTAAATCAATGTTTGTGCTTTTATTTAATTTGTTATAAGTTTAGTCACCTAAAGTAAACCAACACATACCTAACCCTTACGTTGATGATGACACTATTTTTGCATTCATTAAGGATTTTGTATTCTGAAATTACAAGAAGCACATTACTTAATGGTTTAGAAAAGAATGCTGTATACATCCCAATATTTTTTTTATGCTTTAATCTTGCATCTCAAGAAAGTGAAGGATATTGGGAAACGTACATGGCGTCTTATGAAGATGGAAAACCGGGCTCTACTACAGTAAGAATGGATTTAATTGATAAGGCTCCAATTGCAGAGTATAAATATGTATTGGTAACCGGTATTACTTATGAAAGCAACAGTGAAGATGGTTTGCCTAAAAGCGATGCAACATTTAAGCTATTACATAAAATAGGTGATGAATTAGAGACGCTCTTAAAGCAGGACGCAGAGAGTTTGTTTGTTGGGTCTTTCATGTTTGATTTTGAGCGTTTGGAATATTTTTACTTGAAATCTGATGTAGGGATAAAAGAGAAGGTGGAAACGTTTTATAAAACCAATTATCCTGACAGAGTTTATTATCTCAATATTAAGGAAGACCAGAAATGGGAGTATTACACTCAGTTTTTGTACCCTAACGAAGCAATTCAAAATTATATGTCTGATATTCGTCTGATAAACGAATTGAAAACAGCGGGGGATAATTTAACCAAAGTAAGACGTGTTGACCATTGGATGTATTTTAGAACAAAAGAAGATATGGAGCGTTGTAAGGAAAACATAGTTAAACTGGATTTTGAGATTGAGTTTTCAGGCAGCAAAGGTGTTGTTAAATTCCCTTATAGTTTGCAATTTTACAAATACAATAAGGTTGATATTGATACTATGGAATCCGATAACGTCTTCATTACAAGATATTGCCAAAAGCTGCAATGCAAAATATGATGGCTGGGAAACAATTGTTGTTACTGATTAGCGCATGTTAAAAATAGCGTATCACCCAATTTACAAGCACCCTTTGCCCGAAGGCCATCGTTTCCCGATGATTAAATATGAGCTATTGCCACAACAATTATTACATGAAGGCACGTGTTCTGAAAGTAATTTTTTTGAGCCTACTATTCCAGACGATTCAGATATTCTTAGAACACATACAAAAACGTATTATCAGGATCTAAAAACGTTAAATTTAGATGCAAGAGCAGCTCGAAAAATAGGATTTCCGCTAAGTGAAGAACTCGTAAAACGCGAAGTTATTATAGCTGATGGCACCATTAAAGCAAGCGAGTTTGCACTGCAATATGGCATTGCTATGAATATTGCAGGAGGTACACATCACGCGTATTCTAATCGAGGTGAAGCCTTTTGTTTATTAAATGATCAGGCTATTGGTGCGCGGTACTTGTTAAATAAAAAGTTGATTTCAAAAGTGTTGATTGTCGATTTAGATGTACACCAAGGAAACGGCACCGCAGAAATTTTTCAAGGTGATACTGATGTGTTCACTTTTTCCATGCATGGTAAAGGTAATTACCCTTTTAAAAAAGAAGAAAGCGATTTAGATATTGCTTTAGAAAATGATACAGAGGATAACACCTACTTGTTCATTTTAAAAGAGACTTTACCTAAATTAATTGAGAGTGAACAGCCT
Source organism: Hyunsoonleella flava (assembly GCF_004310325.1). Classification (GTDB taxonomy): domain Bacteria; phylum Bacteroidota; class Bacteroidia; order Flavobacteriales; family Flavobacteriaceae; genus Jejuia; species Jejuia flava. The sequence continues at coordinate 58,841 of NZ_SIRT01000005.1, read as the reverse complement.
GATTTTATATACTATTTATGTGGTGTTGATGTGGTAGCGTCAGATAAACTTGGAAAACTGGGACTGACTTTAGAAGGCTGCAAAGAGCGCGATCGCTACGTGTTGCAAACCTGCAGGCATAATAATTTACCAGTAATGTGTTCCATGGGAGGCGGATATTCTCCTGATATTAAAATTATCATCGAAGCACATGCCAATACGTTTCGGTTGGCGCAGGAGATATTCTTTTAGATAAATCCAAATTGATTTTATTATCTTGGTTTAAAAGTTAAAAAATTGACGATTTTAAGAAAAATTCTAGGCCTCTTCATTGCTATTGCATGTTTGTCTTGTAATGACACTTTGCCAGCGCCTTTTGACGATGGAAAAGACATCATGTTTACCGCAATTCCATCGAGCCATTCCAATATTACCTTCAAGAATACAATCGAAGAAACTCCAGAGTTTAACTTTTTAAATTACTCCTATATCTACAACGGTGGCGGTGTTGCTGTTGGCGATATAAATAACGATGGATTGGAGGATATTTACTTCACCTCAAACCAAAATTCAAACAAACTATATCTTAATGAAGGCAATTTTGTATTTGAAGATATTACCGAATCTGCCGAAGTAAAAGATGATGAAGGCTGGTCTACAGGTGTGTCCATGATTGATATTAATAACGACGGTTGGTTGGATATTTACGTGTGTAAATCGGCTTCAATTAAAAATCGGGCAGCAAGACAAAACAAATTGTTCATTAACCAAAAGAATAACACGTTTAAGGAAGAGGCCTTACAATATGGTTTAAAAGAGAACGGATTTTCCACCCAAGCCTACTTTTTGGATTATGATAAGGATGGCGATTTAGATATGTATTTGGTGAACCACAGTTTGGAGGCCAAATTACAAACCTTGTTAAGTCCAAGTTTACAGACCAGAATTACGAAAGATGATTTAGATCGCTTATTTAGAAATGATAATGGTATGTATGTTGATGTTTCTAAGACAGCAGGAATTCATAATCAAAAAGCTTGGGGATTGAGCGCCTCTATTGGTGATTTTAATAATGATAACTGGCCAGATATTTATGTGGCTAACGATTTTTTAGAGCCTGATGTTTTGTTCATCAATAATCAAGATGGCACATTTACAGATGAAATCTTAACGCGATTTAAACACATTTCCAACAACAGTATGGGTTCTGATTTTGTAGACATTAATAACGATTTGTTTCCAGATTTGGTAAGCTTAGATATGCTGGCTGCTGATAGAAAACGCGGAAAGGAAAATATGGCATCTATGGATATTAGGAAGTTTCATCGTATGGTAAATAAAGGTTGGCACCATCAATATATGTCTAATATGCTACAGTTGAATAACGGGAATGGGGTGTACAGTGAAATAGGTCAGTTCGCCGGCATCGCCAAAACCGATTGGAGTTGGGCGCCATTAATTGCCGATTTTAATAATGACGGATATAACGATTTGTTTGTTACCAATGGTATTGAAAAAGATATTGCCAATCAGGATTTTAGACGGCAAATGAAAACTAAGCTATCAAGGTATGATGAAACAGAGAATTTAAAAACTGCGTTACAATTAATTCCTTCTGAAAAGTTAACCAACTATATGTTTTTAAACAATGGCGGTTACACGTTTACAGATGTCTCTAAACCTTTTGGTTTTGATGCAAAAATAAATTCTAACGGTGCTGCTTATGCCGATTTTGATAATGATGGTGATTTAGATTTGGTGATAAATAATCAATCGGACGAAGCATCTATTTATAGAAACAATAGTGCTTCAAACTATTTAAAAGTAAGCTTAAAAGGGCCTAAAAAAAACACCTATGGTATAGGTGCCAAAGTATTAGTTTTTGCCGATAGTTTACAGCAGTCCAAAACCGTTTATGCGAATAGAGGCTATCAATCTTCTGTAAGTTATACATTGAATTTTGGCTTGGGAGAATCGAAAATTATTGACAGTTTGAGAGTCATTTGGAATGATGGCAGACAAGAATTTTTTGCAGATGTCGATTTAAATCAGCATTTAGAATTGGCTTACGAAAATGCCGTAGAGGATGAGCAATATAGAAAAGCATATCATTCTATTTTTGAACCAGTACCAGCCTCTAAATTTGAAATTAATTATAAGCATCAACCTACGCGATATAATGATTATAACTTGCAAATTTTATTGCCTCAAAAACAGTCTACCATTGATGTAGCTTTGGTTGTAGGGGATATAAATAATGACGGTTTAGATGACATTTTCATTGGAAACACAGCTGATTTTCCTTCTGAAATGTACCTTCAAAATAGTTCAGGAAAATTCACATTGTCTTATCAACCTATATTTGAAAAAGACAAGGATTATAACGATAATAACGCTCTGTTTTTTGATGCGGATAATGATGGCGATTTAGATTTGTATGTAGCTTCCGGGAATTATAGCTTGCCTGAAAGTGACAATCTGCAACAAGACCGATTATACATTAACAATGGCAAAGGACAGTTTAGAAAAGGGCGTCTTCCGAAAATATTAAGTGTTACTAAAGCCATATCTGCAGGAGATTTTGATAATGACGGTGATGTAGATGTCTTTGTGGGCGGAAGAGTAATTCCAGGGCAATATCCCAAAGCCCCAGAATCATATTTACTAGAAAACAGAAATGGCACTTTTATAAATGTTACTTTTAAACGTGCTAAAGCATTACAGAATTTAGGTTTAGTGAATGATGCGGTATTTTCAGATTGTGATAGTGATGGCGACAAGGATTTAATCGTTGTGGGCGGGTGGCTACCCGTAACGTTTTTTAATAATGAAAATGGCGTTTTTACAAAAGAAGATATGTCAGGCGACGAAAAAACAGGCTGGTTTCAAACCATAAAAGCCATTGATTTTGATAATGATGGCGATGACGATTATTTTGTTGGGAATTTTGGTGAGAACAATAAATTTCATCCTTCGGAAGCAAGCCCTTTGCATATTTATGCCAATTATTTTGATGATAATGATAGTTATGATATGGCGCTAACTAAATCGTACAACGGTAATTTATTTCCGCTTCGCGGGAAAGAGTGTTCTACGGAACAAACACCGTTTTTAAAGGATAAAATTGCAACTTACAAAGCCTTTGCAAACTCTAATATTTTTGAAGTTTACGGGAAGGAAACTATTGATAATGCGTTACACTTAAAGGCAACAACGTTTAGCTCTTATTACATTGAAAATAAGGGCGACGGCAATTTTGAATTTCACCGTTTGCCAGATAGAGCACAATTTGGACCAACTTTAGATTTCGAGTTTATTGACCTAAATAATGATGAACAAACTGAGGTTTTAGGTGTAGGGACTATCTATAACGCCGAGGTGGAAACTGTGCGTTACGATGCCTCTCAGGGCTATGTTCTACAGGCAAAAGAGAACTCAAAATTCACAAGTCTTAATCAAACCATTTCAAATGCAGAAACAAAAGCCATGGAGCAAATCACCATTAATGGAGCCTTATATTTGATTTTGCTGAATGCTGATAGTGAATTGAGTTTTTTAAAATTGAAATAAAAAGCTATTATTTTATGCTTAAATTAGAATAAAACACACCTTTATGATTCATAAAAGCACCATCCTTTTTATTTAAATCTAAAATATCACCGTTAAAAGAAGTGGCGGGTAAACCAAGTTCGTTGTAAATACAGGCCGTAGCGGCATAATCCCAAATACTGCCACCACCATTTTCTTTTTTCTGGAGCTTTAAAAAGCAAGCTGGCCCGTTTTCTAAAACTAAAATAGCACACATCACAGCGCCTGCTCCTGAAATTTCTTTAATACTGTTTAACCCCAAATCAGATTTATATGTGTTAAGTATGTTTTGAATTTTATCAGATTGAGGTGTGTCTTTTAATTTTTTATCCGTGACGAATGTTAAATAATCATTGGTGTTTTTGATTTCCCACCGTTCTTTATTTTTATAAGCACCTCTCCCTTTTATAGCATGGTATACTGTTTTGGTGGAAGGGTCAAATATCACGCCAATAACAGGTGTGCCATCCTTTGCAATTAAGGCAATCGATACTGAAAACCCAGATTGTTTATTGATAAACGCCAAAGTACCATCTAAAGGATCTATGCACCAAAAAAAGGCTTTCTCAAATCGGCTACCATCATCTTCTGTTTCTTCAGACAATAATCCGATGTCAAACGTTTTACAGGTAGGTTTTAAGTGTGAAAGAATGACACGCTCACATTCATGATCTACTTTTGTTACCACTTGAGACGCATAGGTTGATCCACCTTCTTTTTGTTCTACTGCAATATCATCATCCATGTATTTCTGAATGCTATTTCCAGCAGTAAGCGCAGCTTCAATGGCGATATTTGCTAAGTGTTGTAAATCCATTGCTATAGATTTTTGATGACTTCAGAAGTGATACGTTCGCTATAACTATTAATTTTCCAATGCCCAGGACTCCAACCTTTTAAAAACCGATGGAAATCTGCCCAAGCTACACGATATAATGCTCGCCATTCGGTTTCAAGGGCTTCGTTTTTCTCGCCAAGTGCTTTGTGTAAATATGTAAAATAAGTGTCTAATACTTTTGATTCTAAACGTTCACAATCACTTTCATTAAGGCAACTTCCAATAAAATAAGCGACATCTTTCATACCACAGCCACCACCTACATATTGAAAATCTACACCTGCAACTTGTCCGTTTTCCGAAAAACAAAAGTTGGCCAATTTTGCATCACCGTGTACAAAGGTTTTAAAGGTGCGATTGTTCAGTTTTTTATCAATAGCCACCGCAGCGTTTTTCAAGGTTGTATCTTCTAAAACTTCGAGTTCTTGTGGTCTGGTGTCTAAATGCCAATAGGTGCCAATGTCCCAAAGTCCTTTAGGAACTTTTCCCAAATAACTCGCATGAAATTTTGCCAACCATTCTAAACAGGTTTCTATGTCTTTCCATGTTACGCTTTGTTTTCGTAATGGAAAACCTGCCGCATCTAAATCTTCAAGAATGATAAGGGTCTCGTCTTGGTAGCTTTCGACGTCAAAACACTTTGGCAAACGTGCCTTACTATGTTTACTGTAATCTTCATACCAAGTGGTTTCTACCTCATAAGATTTTAATTTTCTTTGATGACCAATATCTGTATGCCAACCTCTTGGGTGATTTTGGTTTTTGGGTAACTGCACGTGTTTTACAACAACACTTTCTAAAGGAGCATTTTCTAATGCAACACGAATGATTTTACCATAACCACTCCATAATTTTTGAATGGTTTCTTTTTCAACTAAAGAAGATGCACCAGTTTTTTGTAAAATGATGGATTTGAAATGGTTGTTCATAGGGTGGTAAAGGTAGGGAATTGTGGTTTCTATTTAATTAGTTGTCTTTTCCTAATATTTCTACTAGGTATTTTGTTTCAATGTCAATATCAATTTCATTTTTCAACAGTGTTTTAAAGTCGAATAGATAATTACAAAGCATTTCAATTGTCTGATACATTAATGTTGTTTTTCTTTCTAAATCATGCCTGTTTTTATATAAATCTCCAAACTGGAAAACTGAAAAATAAGAGGGATGACTATCTAAAGAAAACATTTGATAGGTTCGATTTTGTCTACCTTTATTTTTCTGCGAGTTTTCAAACATATCTTTCCAAGAAATACTTTGAATTCTTTTATCATTAATTGTTAATTGCCATCTATTTCTTTTTATATAATTGTCTATCGCTTTTTTGTTTTTAGCATAAATTGATGTTCCTTTTATTTCTTTGGTCATTTGAGAAACAAACTCTTTTTCGGTGTCTATTTTTTTCTTGTTATCTGAACTCAAACTATTTGTACTTTCTTTAAGAAGTTCAAACCTTTGAGTTAATGAGGTTATTTTCCATATGTTTTCTAAAACAAGAAATTCTTCATTGTTCCATTCATGAATATATAAGTGATTAAAAAAGCAATAATTTTCAAATAAAGATCGAAAGATGCTTGATTGAGATTGAATATCAATTAAGGGGATCTCCATTTTTGAAGTACCAAAAATTGTAGTTCCTTCAGCTAATTGAAGAATTGAATTTGCCTTTAGCAATGACATTTGTAGCATCATATTAGCAAATTTGTTTTCTTCATTCTTAAAATGTTCATCTACATACTTGAACCCAATTTTTATCAAATCTATTAAAACAGTTTTTTGATATTGATAATTTGAAAGCAATTGATCCTTTTTCGCTAACAGTTTGATAATAAACTCACTTTTACTCATCCTAAATCGACTTTTTATTTACAATATAGCATTCTTAACGCTTTCTTTGAAAATATTCCTTCACCCGCGTAAGCGATTGCAGCGGCATCCTTTTTAAAAATGGGTTAGCACTTACTTTGTGCAGAACTGGAATTTGGCAGATTACCACGTCCTTCGTCCTTGCAATGCCATTTTAAAAAGATATAGCGTAAAGCGCGACCCCGCCTTTTTCCGGCGGGGTTACGCCCAAAACACCTATTTAATTTCCAGAGAAAATCTCCTTTAATTGTGTTACAATACCGCCATTACCAGCCACCGTGATTTCACCAATCTTATCGGCGATTTTTTCAACATACTCCATCTCTTTTAGCTTGTACAGCATGTGGTTCTCTTCCATTAACTTTGCCGTGTTTAGCAAGCTACGGGTAGAGGCTGTTTCCTCACGACGGGTAATGGTGTTGGCCTGCGCTTTCTTTTGTGCTACTAAAACTTGGTTCATGATATCTTTCATATCACCCGTTAAAATAACATCTCGAATACCGCAAGTAAGCACGGTTACACCCAATTTGGTTGCGCTTGTTTTTACGTCGTTAAACACGGCATCTGCAATGTTTTCTTTACGCTCTAAAAGTTCATCCAAAGTGTAAGCACCAACATAGGCACGCAACACCAATTGCATAGTAATGTACAATTGCTTTTCGTAGTCCTTGTTTTCTAGTAAAGCGGTTTCAATATCGGTTACTTTGTACTGTGTGTAAAAGTTGATACGGATAGCCGCTTTGTCTTTAGTTAACAATTCTTGTCCAGCAATTTCCAGTTGCAATTGACGTGTATCTACCTTAGCGATTTTAATAGTTGTGTCGTTTCTCCAGAAACGGTACGTACCACCGCTAAGTGTTTTGGTGTACACATCGTCTACCAAGAGCACCGCCTTTTCGTAAGCGGCCACCTCAAAGGTGCGGATGTGTTTGCTCAAATCATATTTGCTGAACAACGCCTTGTCGATATCTTCAGTAATATCAATTTTGCTTAAATCTACTATTGTAAATTCACGATCAATCAAACCCTTCCAGTACACGTAACGTCCCGCAGACAATACGGTTTTAAAGTTTCCGTTTTCGAAAACTAAAACCAATTCACTGTCTTTTACCTCAATAACATCAAGCATTTTGGCCAACGTTTCGTCTTGTAGTAAGAGTTCTAGAGCAATAGGTGTAGCAAAGGCATTTTCTAAGCTATACACCAATACACGCTGGTTAAAACCTATCCAATGTTTTCCCTCGGTAATTACACGTTTGTAGTTACCGCCTTTGAAAACCAAACCCACTTTTCCTGCATTAATTCTTACTCGTTTCATTGTTTCTTACTTTTTAAATTATTCAATTATTTTTTGCCAACTAAGGCGCGGTAAAACCTGTAACGGAAGGGTTACCATATTTAAAACACAACACCGAGTAAATGCTGAATTTTAAATCTATTTTGGGCGTTACCCACAAGGGGTCGGGCTATCCGTTCAATAGTTTTGGCTCGATGCTCGCCTCGCCAAAAGCTAACCACTTCTATCCCTAACGCGGAATTATCGTCTTAAAAACAGCAGATTGAAAGTCATCTGTTACACACGGAAATACTCATATTAAAAGCCTCAATAACTAGTGTGATGTAGTGTGGAAGTAAAAGATTATATCTCCATTAAGATACGACGTTTTATATCCTGAAAACAAAACAGTAATTAGATATAACAATTAAAAATCAGTATTTCAAAGTGCGTTTCAGATTGCTTCCATTGGGGCACAAAAGCCGACTTACAATCCAACTGTTTTCGCCCTGTTTTTGTTGAGCAGTGTAGCGAACTGCGTTGGCTATCAGTTTTACAAGATGATAAGCTTTGGTGGGGGAGGGTTAAAAACCCATTAACCTACATTATGAGTGTAGTGCTCTAACCTACTGAGCTACGAGATCCAATTTTTGGTGACCTCGGCAGGATTCGAACCTGCGCTATCCAAAAAATCAATTGTTCTAACCTACTGAACTATCACGCCGTAGCGTGAGTGGGAATCGAACCCACGACCTATTGAGTCGAGACTATTTTTTGGTAAACAGTTAAAACCTCCAAGTCTAGTTGAACATAAAACCATCATGCATCCCTGCAACGTTTTATGCAATAGTGCTATACTGAAACACCCAACAAGACCAGCTTGATACTATTTCCTGCAAAAGCAGGATTCTCTTTTTAAGAGTGTTGTGCCTCTTGCCAGATTCGAACTGGCACTTTCGCAGGACGCGAACAGATAGGCTCTAAATGCGCTTTCCTACTTTACATCCTGTGTATTTCGGTGCTTTTGCAAAACCTAGTCATTGGCAGGCACGCCACCAACCACATCATCCTATCACTCCACGGTAACGAATCAAAATCTTTTTCCGCAGCTCTTCCCTTTAAGCTAAAGAGGTATTTAGTGGAACAGACAGGATTCGAACCTATATTCCCAGAGCTTCAATCTGGTGCATTGACCAACTTTGCTACTGTTCCAATGTTTTGAGTATCTATCAAGATTCGAACTTGATCTGGGCGGATATACCTCCCGTGCGAGCCATTACACTATAGATACTCTTCCTATTTGGGGTGACTTCGGGATTCGAACCCTGTTCTTCTCATTCACAGTGAGGCGTTTTACCAAATAAACTAAAGACACCATTTTTTGACAACCTAAAAGGACTCGAACCTTTACCCCAAGATTCGAACTTGGACTTTACGGTGCTTAAAACCGATGCCTCTTCCAGTTGGGCTAGTAGAGCAAATAGTACAGGAAGAGAGATTCGAACTCCCAGTTTCTCGATTCTAAGTCGAGTGCGTTTGCCATTTCGCCATTCCTGCATATTGTTGAGGTATTAGGAGTTGAACCTAAATCACCCGAGTTAAAAGCTCGGTGCTTTAACAATTAAGCTATACCTCAATGTGTTGAGACAATAGGATTCGAACCTATGACTTTCACGATGTAAACGTGACACTCTTACCACTGAGTTATGCCTCAATTTGTACTCCGTAAGAGAATCGAACTCTTAATTCTACATAGAAAGTGTAGCGTCTTATCCATTTGACCAACGGAGCATTAATTTTGCGGAGAGCAAAGGAATTGAACCTTCATTACCAAAACGGCAAACTTACTTAGCAGGTAAGCGCAACAAACCAATATTTGCCTACTCTCCAAATAGCACTCTATAAACCAATGGCCTCTTATACTTCTCTTATAGAACCCAGCACCATTCGCGTTGTTCACAGAGTACTTTTGCGGTTCATACGAGAATCGAACTCGTTTCTCCTGAGAGACAATCAGGAAGGATAGCCATTACCCCAATGAACCAATATTAGTGGGAACTGAAGGATTTGAACCTACTTTGTATAATACACCTGTTTTACAGACAGACCTAGCTCTCCAACACTAGCGAGTTCCCATTAAATCGGCAAACCATGTTTGCCGATTTGTTATTTTCTCTTTCTTTTTTTGTTAGACTTCCTCTTTTTTCTATTACTTTTTTTAGGCTTTATTTTCTTTTTCACTCTAGATATTTCGTTATTTACGTAATCAATAAAACAGTTGCTTGTTGCTGTTTTGTTAGCACTTTTAAATGCCTTAACTGCTGCTTTATAATTATCTTGCTTTTCAAACAAGATACCCTGTAATAACTCAATCAATCCTTTGTCAACACCTTTTATGGTTAATGCAAAAGCAATTAACTTTTCAGCCTCATCGTAATCATCATTCCACAATAGTGTTTGAATGTAGAATGGGTACGTTTTTGGCATCTCCATATGTTGAGCCACAGCTTCTGCGAAATATTGTTTAGCAGTCTGGTAGTCACTTAATTGCTCTGAATACACACGCCCCATTAAACAAAGCGCTTGTGCGTCTTTTGGGTTGTATGATAAAGCATAGTGTAATGCCTCTAAGGTTTCTTCCAATACATATGGATAAGCATCTAAAGCTTTAAACAAATAGTTGTTATGTAAATTATTTTCCATTTTCGTTTTATTTAATATGATACTTGATTTTAAAGCACACCTTTTGCGCTCTTAAAACCAATCAGATTTATTTATTCTTAAAAAATTTTGAAATAAAAAATCCGAAACAGTTTATTCTGCTTCGGATTTTTTCTGTGGAAAGTAATCTACCTACTTATCAGTAGGCAGGCAGAAAACACCGAAGCCTGAGCAGTAACTCGCGGTTACAACTCCAATCCTGAAATGTGATATGATATTTCATCATGACTTCTTGTTTTTGTTAATATTAAATTTTTCTAGCAGTTGTTTACCTAAAACTGCGGTGCAAATATAAAGTGTAATTTTTTAAACTTCCAAATAAAAATTCAATTTAATTTATTGAAAATCAAGTAGTTGGTATTAAATTTAGGTAATGGAATTCTAGTCCGTTTTTCAACAGATAGTTACGTATTTCGGCAAAAGTTTGTCTCCCAGTTGCTTACGCTTCAATGCCTAATATTTTAGTTTTTAAAATTTAGTTTCAAATTATTTTCACTTAAAATCGGTTTCACTAATTTTTTTTCGTTTTCTAATCGGTTTTTGATAATTTTTAACCAATTATTTTTAATAAATGCCTATTATGGGCCATAAAAAAAGCGTCCAACATGTTGGACGCTTTTAAATAATATAGATTTTCTAATCGTTTTATCTATTCATATTCTTTATTTGGTCTACAAAATCATCCAAATCAGTACCGTGGCTTACAAGTGTTAATGCCTTATCGATAATATATTTTACGTTTACCGCATGAAATCCAAGTCCAACAGCTATCTTTTTCAACAGCAACATTTCTGGTTCACCAGTAATGGTATCCACATGAATCATTCGCACTAAATCATACAGACGTTCCAAACGCTGATCATAAGACACAGGCGGGTTAATGGGATGGGAATTATAATCCTTTAAAATGGATTTATAATCGTCATCACCAATCTCTAGCTTACGCGCCAATCTGTCTAAAAACGCCTTTTCATCATCGGTAATTACACCATCTGCCATAGCCACACGGACTATTGCTGCAAAATGACTTTTGTTACGCTTTTTAAACCCTCCGTCAAATAAATTTGAAAACGACATATGTACTTCTTTTTTAGTGCTGCAAACGTACATATTTTTTTTAAGATTCTAAATTGAAACTTTAAATTTTTGGACGCCTGCCTACCTGCAGCTTCAGAGGCAGGTTACCCTCCTAAGATTGGATGGGGCTTTACTTATTGATTTTCGTTATAAATTAATGAATTCGTGAATCTACATATTTAGAAAGCCGCTCTCCTGCGTCGAGGAGCTTCCACAAACCTGTGCTGAGTTTATCGAAGTATCCTTCAATCCTTAATGCAGAGCATTGTTTTTTAAAATAAACTATGATTCCTTTTTAGGATTTTCTTCTTTTTTATCAGAATCTGTCTCTACTTTAGATTTTAAATCCTTACCCTTTAAATATTCAGGTAACTCCATACCTGCCATATTGAACATTTCTTGCAAAGGTGGTACAGATTGATACATCCCTGATAGGAAATTAGCGGTTGAAGATTTACCATCTTTACTATTTCCATTTTCCCAAACAGTAACCTTGTCGATCTTAATATTTTTAATAGCATCTGCTTGAGTTTTAACCAATTCTGGAAGTTTATCAGCAATTAAAAGCAATACTGCATCTCTAGAATTATTACCAGCTGCTTTTACTATTTGGTCTAAACCAGCTGCTTGTTTCGTTAATACCTCATACAAACCTTTCGCTTCTGCTTGCGCTTTGAATAAAATAGCGTCAGCTTCACCTTTTGCGCGTCTTCTAATTCGCTCTGCTTCAGCTTCAGCATCAATTTCAACTTTTTTCTTATCAATTTCAGCAGGCACGATAACATCTGCCATTTGAGACGAACGTTCTCTATCTGCTCTAGCTGTTTCAGCTTCCTGTTCAGCAGCATAAGCTTCTTCCAAAGCTTTTGCACTCTGTACCTTTTCTGAAGCAATAGCAACACGTTCGGCCTCAGCTTCGCGTTGGCGACGTAACGAATCTGAATTTGCAACAGCAATTTTGGCTGTATTTTCACCTTCAACAGCTTGTGCATTTGCAGCTGCAACCTGGGTTCTTTCATCCTGTACCGCATTGGCCTCACCAATAGAACCATCTCTGTTTTTCTCAGCAACAGATTTACGAGCTGCATTAATCGCATGTGCAGCAGCTTCTTTTCCAAGAGCCTCAATATAACCAGATTCATCTACGATATCTGTTATATTTACGTTAATCAGTTTTAATCCTACTTTCTTTAGTTCAGATTCTACACTTTGAGAAATATTGGTCAAGAATTTATCCCTATCAGAATTAATTTCTTCAATATCCATAGAAGCTACAACCAGACGTAGCTGCCCAAAAATAATCTCTTTTGCTAATTCTTGAACATCATTCATCGATAACCCTAACAAACGTTCTGCAGCATTTTGCATTACTCCGGGTTCTGTAGATACACCAATGGTAAAACGCGAGGGGACGTTAACACGTATATTTTGTTTGGAAAGAGCATTTATTAGGTTTACTTCAATAGAAATAGGTGTTAAATCTAAAAACTCATAATCTTGAATAACTGGAAAAATAAATGCAGCACCACCATGAATACATTTTGCGGATTGACCACCACCAACTTTACCATAAACCACTAAAATCCTATCTGATGGACAGCGTTTGTAGCGTCTAATTAAAATAATTAGAAATAAGAAAATAAATAATACCGCAAAAATTAGGGCAAGAGGTAATCCAAAATTAAAGCTCTCCTGAGCCATCAGTAATTTCATAAGTTTTTTGTTTTATAGGTTCAATTGCTTTTCTCGTTTTATCCACTATTAAAATTCCATTACTGGTAACGTCTACAACTTTAATTATAGTTCCAGATGGTAAAGCTTCAAGCGCATCAGTAAGCGCATCAAGCTCGCGTAATGAGCCTTGAACACTTACACTAACCTTTCCCATTTTAGAGCGGTTTGCACCAATGCTTAAATACACCTCTCCAATGGCATCAATAGCATTTTCGTATTTTAAAGTACCACTGTCTACCAACTTCCCCATAAAATAGAACATAGCAGCCATAATAGTCATCATTATCAATCCAGAGATTGTAGAAATTACAAAGGTGATAGGAACAGGTAAATTAGCGTCTATACAAGCTACACCACTCCAACCAAAGATGGTGAAGAATCCAACTAAATTTTTAAATGTGATAAATTGAAAACCAATACCCGTGTCTGATTCTATTTCGGAATCTAAGTCTTCAACCTCGCCTGCATCGCCTCCTAAAAAGGATAAAATGACTACTATTAGAAATATAAATGAGCTTAGAATTGCTATGAGCCAGTAAAATTTTGAAAGAAAATCTAGATTCGCAAACCAGTCTAACATAGTAAAGAATTTAATGAATTAAATGTAAGCTTATTTGTAAGACTCAGCAAATATTTTTGACAGTAAAATCCACTGATTATGCTTATCTGCTTAACTCATATTTTCGTTAGTAGATTTGGCATCAAATGCACTCAACAAAGTCTTATTGTATATTGTTTGTATATAAAATATCAAGTTTGTTACATTACTATAAAAAAGAAAAGACCAGATATATTTCTGGTCTTCGTTTATCTTAAATTTAATTAATATTTTAATTGAAGCTATACCTGAGTCCAAACAATACATTACTAGGTGGCATCGGTACAAACCCTGTTTCAATATACTCAGCATCAAAAATGTTGGCCGCAGTAAGCGTAAATTCAAATTGTTTCGCTGTTATTACAGCAGAGGCGTCCCAAACGTTGTAACTTAAACCAGCGGTACGTTCGGCATGTTTATAGATCACATTTAAATTAATATGTTTTGATAACTGTGAGCTCAATCGAGATGTAAAATGATGCTTTAACGAATTGATAGAATATCTAGAAAATGCAATATTTAAATCGCCGACTTCGTCCTCAATAAAGGTATAACCCATTGCTAAACTTTGAGGAGTATTGCCTATTTTAAAGTTGTAACTCGCGTTAACTTCAAAACCTTTAGTATACAAATCACGTAGGTTGGTGGCCATAAAACGGTCTGCTTCATTTTCTTTTACGTAATCTATCAACTTACTGGCATCTCTGTAGAAAACGGCAAATGATCCATTGAAGTTTGGTGAAAAATATTTACCTCCAAACTCAAAGGAAAGTGCTTCCTCGGGTTCAAGGTTTTCATTTCCTATAGTTGCAGGGTCGCTATAAAACAAATCAGTATACGTTGGGATACGATATGTGTTACCAGTATTAGCATAAATCTTAAAGCTGTCATTTAATCTATACCCAACATCTAAACCAGGAAAGGCATGAAATTTAAAATCTGAAAAGTAGGTAACTGCAACACCTGGCGTAACATCTAGTTTACCATTAAACAACTTAAACTGATGCTCTAGAAACACATTGGTCATAAACCGATTTCTATTTCCTAGATTATTACTTCTTATGTAAATTTTGGATAGGTCTATACCAAAGCCAGTAACTCCAAGATTAGAATTGTAAGACGCGTTAACTTCTGCGCCTATCTTATCCGTGATATGCAGGTTTCTAAAGAAAAGCGGTTCATCACGCTTCAATAAAAACATATCTTGGTTGCGTTTCCAATATACACGTGGTCTTATTTTAAAGTTTTCAGATGTAAAAGTGGTTGTAAACCCTATTAAACTGTTTTGGGTTTCTTCATATTCGTTCCAATCCGGATTGGTAGTATAGAAATTTTCAGCACCAAATTTCCTATCAAAAAATGTCGCAATCATTTCTACGGCCTGTCGCTCTTTATTAAATACACTTTTTAAAAAAAGATTAGTGTTGTTATAGTCTGAATTATTTCGGTATCCTGCTGAGGTTAATTTTCCTGCATGAATAATATGCGACGAATTCTCTAACTCAGAACCTACAGTAACAGAGCCATTTAACTGTCCGAAACTTCCTGTTTCAACATTTGTAGATACTGTATTTTTTAGTTGTTTTTTGGTTACAATATTTATGGCACCAGTAAAAGCATTTTGACCAAACACACGTGCTGCAGGACCTTTAATAATTTCTATACGCTCAATAACTTCAATAGGTAACGCGGCGTTCATGGTGTGGTGTCCTGTTTGCGCATCATCCATTTTAATACCATCAATAAGCAGTAATGTTTGGTCGAAACTTCCACCACGAATGTATAAATCGGCCTGACTTCCAGCTGTTCCACGTCTTCTTATATCAACACCTGCAACTTGTTGCAGTAAATCCGCAATGTTATTGGTGGCACTGTTTTTTATGTCTTCAGAAGTAATGATATCAATGGTTCTCGAGTTTTCCTTAAAAGGTAAATCTATTCGTGTTGAGGAAATTACAACGGTATCTAATTCTTGTTTTTGAGGTTTTTCTTGCGCGTTACTTGTAAAAATAGTTGCTATTACGCTTAAAATAAGAAGTTTAGCTTTCATAAAATAGTTGAATTAAAAACGATGCAAAAGTCGTAACTTTCCGGACGACTTAGATAGTCCAGTTTCAAAACAATGAATAGTCCGGTTGTAGATCTTTTAGAGCAATTAATTCACTTTGAGAAATCAGGCACAAATCCTGTATACATTCAAATAGCACAGCAAATCATTAATGCTATTCAGCGTGGATATTTAGCAAAAGGCACAGTGCTGCCAGGGACGCGTACATTTAGTCAGTTATTAAAAGTGCACAGAAACACAGCTGTCGCGGTTTATGATGAGCTGGCATCTCAAGGTTGGGTGGAGATTGTTCCTAATAAAGGCACCTTTGTGCTAGACCCCAAGCAACGCAGTACACCAATTAAGGCCACAACGCAGCATATTCATCAGGTGTATGATTACTCTAAAACAACAGGGTTTCCATTTCAACCAGCATTTCATTTAGCATCAACCTTTGAAGAAACAGTAGCAAAATATAGCGTTAATGATGGTAAGCCTGATTTACGGCTGCATCCAGTACATCAATTTTCAAGATGGTATAGTGCCGTAATGAAGCGGAAATCGTTGGTCTCAAAATGGAATCAAACAACAGCATCACATTCCGTATTTAAAACTCAAATCTGTAATTATTTAAACGTTACACGAGGGTTTCATATAAAACCGAATAATCTCTTAAGTACAAGAAGCACTGAAATGAGCTTATATATTGTATCGCAACTTTTAATTAAACCGAATGATGTTGTTTTGGTTGGGAGGCTAAGTAATTACGCTTCAAATATGATTTTTCAGCAAGCTGGAGCCACCATTAAAACCGTTCCGTTGGATGATAGCGGTTTGGATGTTTCTTATATCAAGAAGCATTTTATAAGAGGTAGTATTCGTTGTGTTTATGTGCGCGCAAACAGGCATTACCCAACTACGCAAACCTTAAGTGCAGAACGCCGTTTGGAATTATTGGAACTAGCTAAAACCTATGAATTTGCCATTATTGAGGAGGATTATGATTATGATTTTCAGTTTGAAGGCTCTGCAATGCTACCTATGGCCAGTGCCGATGTAAATGGTATGGTTATTTATTTGGGGAAATTGGGACAATCGTTGTTTCCAAGTTTTCAAACGGGGTTTGTAGTGGCACCAGAGAATTTAATTTCTGAAGCAAAAAATTATTTGCAATTGCTAGATGAACAAGGTGACATTATTCAACAACAGATACTTTCTGAATTGATTTCTGAAGGAGAAATATACCGCTTAATGAAAAAGAACATCATTATATACAAGCAAAGGCGAGATTGTTTATGTAAATACCTATCAGAATATTTCAAAAATACTATCACTTGGAGCATACCAACAGGTGGATTGGCTATTTGGCTACAATTTGAACCTAAGATTTCATTAATAAAATTAGCCGAATCCGCTGAAGATCAAGATGTTTTTCTTCCAAAAACTATTTTGTATCAAGATAAAGACACCTGTGCCATTCGCTTTGGTTTTGGACATTTGAATACTGATGAAATAAAAAGTGTAGTTAAAAATTTAAGGAAAGCATATGATGAAGTTTTAAAAGCTAAAATTCTATAGCGTAGTTACTATGCTTAAGGTTTTTCAATTTTAAATTCAGTACTACAATTTTCACATTTATACTTGTATTTTGTGTAGAATGGTAAAATTGACACGAATAGATTTATTAGAAGTGCAAAAATAAAAGCTAAAAAAGACTTGCCATCTCTTATTGTAGAATACACTTTTACTTTTTCACTATTACAATTTGGGCAGTTTATATTATTTCCTTCACCATTAATAGAATACTCATTTATAGCATTAAGAATTTCTTTTGCTTCTTCTACTTGGTGCGATAAAACTTTAAGTTTTACACCACCAATGGCGTTGCTTACCAAAGGATCTGTATCAATAGTAAAATTATCTCTTAAAAATACTTGAATACCTTCAGATTCTAATCGCCCTTTTATAATTTGAGCTTCGCTGGAATATTGAAATTTAGCAACTGTGGTGAAGGTTTGTAGCATATTACTAATATGTTTTCATACAAATATAAAGTATGTCATGGAAAAAATAATTATTTATTTCGATAATTAATTATTGTTTTTCAATAATTTTATTACTTTTGTTATTGTTAAACAATAATATTAAATATAATGAAAACAATAGAACTATTAAAAAAATTAATAACCGTGTATTATTATCTGCTAATAATAGGTTTTGTAGCCATAATATTTTTGATTGTAACAGGCTTTAGTAGCGGGGACATATCAGGATTAAACATTATAGAAGATTATGATGTATCTCAATTAGGGGTAATGGAACTGATAGCACTAGCTGTGGTGCCTTTTACTATTTATATTCTTTTCGTTAGGACTGTCTATTTGTTAAAGGCAACTTTACGGGACTTATCAGAAGGTAATTATTTTTCAAAGTTGGTTATTAATCATTTTAGTACCATTGGCAAACTTATTTTAATTTGTGCAGTTTTATATGCAACGTTTAAGTTTGTGGCAAGACTTCTACTATTAAGCGATGTAAGACTAGGAATAGATTTCTCTTTAATTACACCCATTGCAATTGGTTTGTTTTTTATGTTTTTAAGTGAAGTTTTTACAAAAGCTAGAAAAACGGAAGAAGAAAATAAATTAACCATATAACTATGCCAATAATTGTAAACTTAGATGTGATGCTTGCTAAACGTAAAATGAAAAGCAAGGAGTTGGCAGAAATAATAGGTATTACCGAGGCAAACCTTTCTATTTTGAAATCTGGAAAGGCAAAGGCTGTTCGTTTTTCAACCTTAGAAGCTATTTGTAAGGCATTGGAGTGCCAACCAGCTGATATTTTAGAGTATATTTCTACCGATAAAAGTTGAAGTATTGAAGAATAAATCTGCATTTTTAGCATATATTTTATTTAAAATAACCTGCTGTGAAAAAATGTGTTTTTGCCTTATTGTTTTTAACCTCTTTGTTGGCGTACTCTCAAAATAACCGTATCGTAAAAACTGAAGATGGCAGGCGTGTATTATTAAAAGCAGATTTTACTTGGGAATATATAGATAGCCAACCACTAACTTTGGTAGACAGTAGTAAAATTAAGCCCGTACAACCCTTAGATACAAAACTTTGCAACACCCCCAAAGATTTTAAAGAACCAAAATTGGATAGTAAAATCCAAGCACAGCTCAAAAAGGGTAGGGCAACTATAAGCCATATTAAAAAGAAAGTTGCGAAAGATTACAAATGTGATGTAAAAGATGTAATTTTAATATCAGCTTCTGAAAGGAAAGCCTCAGGAAATTACACCTTTTGTGCCAATGGTAAAAAGGTGTTTTATAAGCGTAGCGGACATAATGTTGCGGAGAAGCGGAAGTTGTTTTAGTCAAGGTATGAAACTTTTCCATAATCTTTAAAAACTTTTTTGTCAACCCATTTGTGATAGCCTCTTTTTCTTGCATCTAGTAAATCAATATTTAGTTTGTCTGCAATAAGATATCCGTTTTCAATAGCCTTATCAGGATCTTCTAAAGTCATCAGATTTAGAATTTTGTTTTTTTGATACCACATATTAACGTGATAATAATCACCAGTTCTAAAAACGGATATATATTCTAGCTCTACAAGGTTTTGCCATACTTCTCTATAGTTAAATATGCCTACTCGATAGCGATGTTGTATTTTTTGGTTTTTAAAATTAAGATGAACACTGTGAGAAGCAATGGCCATAAATGAGGACGAAAATAATATGCAGAGAAGAACAACTAAGTAAATTATTATTGTCCACCTTTCAGGGTGATTCCAAAAATCCCTGTAAGCAAATAAATATATAGCGTAGCCAATTAAGCAAGTATAAAGGAGTGACACAATAATTTTATTAATAAAAGGTTTAGTAGGTTCTTTTATAACAAGGTCACTTTTATACATGCTACAAATATAATCAACAAGAGTTTTATTGTCTTCTATTGGCCAACAATGGTGGTGGCTCTCCAGTAAAAGGATTCCACCTACTAATACTTTTAGCCTCCATTCCTGCTGCGGTAATTACTGCCCTATCCCCAAAGCGTTCGCGCATTTTATCAATAGCCTCACTTAAGTGGAGTTGTTTTTCGTTATCTTCAAATAGGTGTATTTGGTGTCCGCCCTCTACTAAATGGCTAAATTTTACACCAATAAGTCGTACCAACAAGCGTCTATGGTACAGCTTTTTAAATAAATCTAAAACTACAGGAATAATGTTATGATCCATAGCACTGTATGGGATGCGTTGCTGTTGGGTATAGGTTTGAAAATCAGAATACCTAATTTTAAACGTAACACAAGCGGTTAGTTTATTGCCTCGGCGTAATTGATACGCCAAATTTTCAGCCATGGCTATAATGATACCTCTTAATTTAGAAACATCGGTAGTGTCTTTGTTAAACGTACGTTCGGTTGAAATAGATTTTCGTTCATGGTATTGAACAACAGGACTATTGTCTATACCATTGGCTTTTTTCCAAATACTTAAGCCATTTTTTCCCAATACCCGATGCATTAGTTCCACAGGCATGTCCTGTACTGTTTGTATGCGCTTAACCCCCAAATCGCATAGTGCCTTGTAAGTAACATTACCAACCATAGGTATTTTTTTCACAGAAAGCGGTGCTAAAAAAGGTTTTTCAGTACCTGAAATAATACGTATTTGGTTGTTGGGCTTTGCCTCACCTGTTGCAATTTTAGAAACTGTTTTGTTAATAGATAATCCAAAGGAAATAGGCAATCCGGTTTCTTTTATGATACGCTGGCGTAACTCAGAAGCCAGCTTATGGCAACCAAAAAATTTATCCATACCTGTAAGATCAATATAAAATTCATCAATGGATGTTTTCTCATATAATGGGACACTTTCTTTAATTACATCGGTTACATTTTTCGAAAACTTTGTATAAATACCAGAATTACCACGCAAAACAATAGCCTCGGGACATAATATTTTTGCCATACGCATAGGCATCGCAGAATGAATACCAAATTTTCTAGCTTCATAACTACAGGATGCTACAACACCTCTATCAGAAGTACCACCAATAAGTACAGGTTTCCCAATAAGTCTACTATCCAACAAACGTTCGCAAGACACGAAAAACGTATCTAAATCCATATGTATAATAGAACGATTAGTGTTCATAAAAAATGCAATTAAATTTTAATGATTATCATAAGCTTTTGAATGGCTTAATATTTTGGGAGACATGGGCGATAGATGGTTTGCTTTATGATCAGCAAAACTTTTCTTATTCTGAAATGTACTGTTCGAGCTCTTCAAGGCATAGCGAGGATCTTCGATAATGGTAGAGCGTTCCAGACACTGCACTTCAATATTTACACAGTCAAACTCTATCAGAACCTTTCCTGTAATGGTGTAGATGCCTTTTCCTCGAAACGGATATTTTGCAGCTACAGGAGGGAAGTGTACCGTATCGATAAAATTGCCGTCATGGTCTAAAAATGTACCGAAATGCATCTTTTTCCCATTAGAAGTTTTTGTGTTTTTTGTAGCCACTAAGTACCCTTCAATGGTTATAATTTTATTGTTAAAATTAATTAAATGTTTAGCTCTTAAGGGGTTTGATGTTGGGGTTTCCAATAGATGAAATGGATTGCATAAAGGAAACCCCAATAACTCTATTTCATCAAAAGCATTTTCTAAGGCAGTGCTTGGTAGTGCGGGTGTGCTGTAATTTATTTTTTCAGCTTTAAAAAGTGTAATAATATGGGTTTCAAAAGTGGTTTTGCTAATTTTTAAATGGGCTTCCCAGAGTAATTCCCGTTTATTGATACCTGTAAACCGAAAGGTATTTATTTTTATGAGAATTGAAATTTGCTCAATGGATATAGGGACGCGGTCTATAAAATCGTCCAAGCTTTTAAATGCGCCATTTTGCTGACGCTTTATTAGTATATTTTCAATTGTTTTAGCTTCTAAAGCATGTAAAAACATAAAGCCCAAATAAATGGTCTTACCTCTAATAATGGCTTGACTAAAACTAGTATTAATGCATGGTGCCTCTATAATACCTCCATGCATACGCGCTTCGTGTACATACAATTCGGTTCTGTAAAACCCTCCAAAATTATTGATAGTAGCTACCATATATTCCAATGGATAGTAAGCTTTTAAAAACAGACTCTGATAGCTTTCTACAGCATAAGATGCTGAATGCCCCTTGGCAAAGGCGTAACCTGCGAAACTTTCGGTTTGGCGCCATACCTCAGCGGTAAGCGCTTCGGGTTTTCCGCTTGCTTTACAATTATCGAAGAATTGTTGTTTAACAGCTAAAAACTCATCCCGAGAACGGAATTTACCTGACATGCCTCGTCGTAATTTATCAGCCTGCCCCAAATCTAAACCTCCAAAGATATGAGCTACTTTAATTACATCTTCTTGATATACCATAACGCCATAGGTTTCGGGCATGATATCCAATAAAACAGGATGCGCTTTTTTAATACGCTCGGGATACCGATGCCGTAAAATATACTCTCGCATCATTCCTGATTTAGCAACACCAGGGCGAATAATGGAACTTGCCGCTACCAAACCCAAATAGTCATCAACTTGCAGTTTTTTAAGTAACATGCGCATTGCAGGAGACTCCACATAAAAACAGCCAATAGCCTTTGCATTTCGAAGTAAATATTTAATGTTTTCGTCCTTTTTGAATCGCTCAATATCATGAATATCAATAGGGGAAACTTTCGGATTATTATATGCAACGATATTTACAGCATCTTTAATTTTCCCTAATCCGCGTTGACTAAGGATATCGAATTTGTACAATCCAATATCCTCAGCAACAACCATATCAAAATGTGTAGTTGCATAGCCTTTGGGGGGCAAAAAGGTGGCAGTATAGTAATGAATAGGTTTTTCTGAAATTATGATACCACTAGCATGAATACCCAAATAATTTGGAAAGCCTTGAATATAGGTGCTGTATCTTAGTACAAGTTGAGACAGTTTGTCCAATTGGTTTATATTATAGCGTCCTCTTGTAAGCACATCCATTTCGGCTTTAGGTAAACCAAATACTTTCCCTAGCTCACGCACAGAGGCTTTAAATTTAAAGGTGTTGTATACGGTTAGTAAAGCTGTGTTCTTAAATGTTTTAAAGATGAAATCTGTAATGTCATCCCTATCGGTCCATGAAAAATCAATATCAAAATCTGGTGGATTTTTGCGATATAAATTAATAAACCGCTCAAAATACAAGTCTAATTCTATGGGATCTACATCTGTAATCCTAAGTAAATAGGCTACAACACTATTGGCACCACTACCGCGACCAACGTAGTAATAACCCTTGCTGCGTGCATATTCCAAAATACGCCAATTGATTAAAAAGTATGAAACAAAGCCTTTACTTTTTATAATATCTAGCTCTTTTTTTATACGATTATGAATGGTGTCGTCTGGGTTTTTATAGCGATAGGTAAGTCCTTCATAAGTTAGTTTTTTTAGCAACTCATAGTCGGAATCTTCGTTTTCAGTAAACGATTTTTGATTGTTTGGCGTTTCTTGTGAAAAATCAAATGCGATAGTGCAATTGTTTAGAATAGCCAAGGTGTTATCCAAAAGCTCTGGAAATTCCTGATACGTTTCACATAATTCATCATAAGGCAGTATTTTATCATTTGGTTTTCCTTCTTCGCTTTTAGGAAGTTTACTCAATAATGTGTTGTTATCTATAGCGCGTAATAAGCGGTGGGTATTGAAGTCTTTTTTCGTTTCAAAAGAAACTGTTTTCAGCACTACCAGCTTGCTTCTTAAATTATTCCACTGGGAGAATTTAAGCTTGTTGAGATCTTCGGGTTTAATACCTAAAAACTCATTAGGTTTTAATTTAAAATTGTTGTGTTGCTGGTAAGGATAAATAACATAGGTGTGTTCTAACTCAGGAGCCTTTTTAGGAATTTCAAGATGGTTATCATGAAGAAATTTTGATAGATATGCGTTTATATTTTGAAAACCTTTATTGTTTTTTGCCAGTAGCACAAACTGCTGTTGTGCGCCGTTTCTAAAATCGATACCCAATACAGGTTTTATACTATATTCTTTAGATAATCTTACAAAATCCAAACATGCCGATGTGTTATTAATATCAGTTAGTGCCAATGTTTTAATGCCATTTTTTGAAGCAATGGCTAGTAACCTCTCTGGCTTAATGGTGCCGTAGCGTAAGCTATAATATGTGTGACAGTTTAAATACATAGGATTAACAAAATTAGCTACTAATTGTAGTTTTAGTTGCTTATATTTGTAGCAAATAATGTTAAAGTTTATTTTTTGATGAAGCATATTAATTCTAACATTAAACACTTGCGTGGTCTTAAAGGGTTTTCGCAAGAGCGATTTGCAGATGAGTTGGGGTGGTCGCGTTCTATGGTAGGGTCTTATGAAGAAGGACGCTCTGAACCACCAATTAACCGTTTGATTGAGCTATCTAATTACTTTGATATTCCCATTGATATTTTAGTGAAAAACGATTTGCGTAAAGCCACCAACACCTCTTTTATCAAAGTAGGAAATAAGCGGGTGCTATTTCCAATTACCGTAAATGAAGCCAATGAAGATTTAATTGAAATCATACCGGCAAAAGCATCAGCCGGATATTTACAAGGGTATGAAGACCCCGAGTACATAGAGCAGCTTCAAAAAATAAAATTGCCTTTTTTGCCTACGGGAACACACAGGGCATTCCCTATAAGCGGTGATTCTATGTTGCCTGTAAAAGATGGCTCGTTTGTTGTTGCAAAGTTTGTTGATGATATTGATACCGTTAAAAATGGGCGTACATACATTGTATTAACAAAAGATGATGGTTTGGTATATAAAAGAGTTTATGTAAAAGACGATGAGACCTTAACGTTAAGCAGTGATAATAGGTTTTATAATCCGTATGACATTAAAAAGGCATCTATTATAGAATTATGGGAATTTGCCTGTTGCATCAATACCCAGGAATATGATAAAGATGAATTGAAGGTAAGCAGTATTGCAACATTATTCCAAGAGCTTAATATTGAATTAAAATCGATTAAAGGTTTGAAAAACTAATTTTCAAGCTATCTTTGAAGTGAGTTCCATACCTTCTGATTAGTACAATGAAGAAACCTCTAGCAATCTTGATTTTTACATTTTTTACTACTGCGGTATTTTCCCAAGAAATTACCAGTAAAGTAGTTGATTCGTTGTATAAAGAAGATCAATTTTACATAGGAACAACATATAATTTATTAACCAGAAAACCAGAAGATTTAAAACAAAACAGCTTCTCTCTTGGGTTTCATTTGGGCTATATTAAAGATATGCCAATCAATAAAAGGCGAAACAAATCTATTGGTATCGGTTTGGGGTATTCTACAAACTCCTATATTCAAAATATGCTCATACAGCAGGATAATTCAGGAAACCTTAACTACAGTATCATAGATACTGAAGCGATAAGTTTTACCAAAAATAAGTTTTCCGAACATGTTTTAGAATTGCCTATAGAATATAGATGGCGCACTTCAACTAAAACGTCCTATAAGTTTTGGCGTATTTATGCTGGTGCTAAATTTGGATATGTGTTTTCTAACAGAAGTAAATTCAAGGGAAGCTTGGGGGAATTGAAATATAATAATATTGAAGATTTTAATGCATTTCAATACGGACTCACCTTAAGTGTAGGTTACAATACATGGAATATTTATGTGTATTATGGTTTGAATCCTATTTTTTCAGATACAGCGCAACTTGATGGTGAGAACCTCGACATGAATGCTGTAAAAATTGGGCTAATGTTCTACATTCTCTAAAGCCATTTAGTTACCAAAATTAATTGGGGGAATATTCCAACAAAAACACCCATAATCAATTCGGGATACGTGTGCGCTTTTAGATGCAATCGTGAAGTTGCTACAGCTCCAGCTACAATACTCATAATGGCTAATGTGCCGTTAATGTTAATACTAAAATGGATACTCAAAGCAATAAAAAACATAAACACACCAGAAATGGCAATCATGTGTATACTTGCTTTAAATTTAAGAATGGCCAAAATTAAACACGCCAATGTTGAGATTAATATACCCACGAAAAAGTAGTAAAGTTCAATGTAGGGATCTGGTCTTAATATCCGTTGAATGACCAATAGCACTACAATGGCATTTAAAATTAAGGGGACAATACGCTCTTTAGTGTTTCTTAGATAAATAGAATTTACCTTTCCTAAGGTTTTCAAAAGAAAATATAAAAGTATAGGTAAAATAATGGTTAAAATGGTCAGCGATACCAATTTAGCCCAAATCACTTCCCTATCGATAAATCGAGGTGTTTTAGCAAAATAAAAAATAACACCTGCAATAGGCATTAACAATGGATGAAAAATAACCGAAACACTTTTTAAGATTTGATGCATTTAAATTTTCTTTCTTAAACGTGCTACAGGAATATCTAATTGCTCTCTGTATTTTGCTACAGTACGTCTTGCAATTGGATACCCTTTTTCTTTTAAGATTTTCGCTAAAGCCTCATCCGTGAGCGGTTTCTTTTTATTTTCTTCTTCAATAACCGTTTCCAATATTTTTTTAATTTCCCTAGTGGAAACATCTTCGCCTTGATCGTTTTTCATCGATTCTGAAAAGAATTCCTTTATCAGCTTAGTACCGTAAGGCGTATCTACATACTTACTATTGGCAACCCGAGAAACTGTGGATACATCCATATCAATTTCATCAGCAATGTCCTTAAGTATCATTGGCTTTAATTGACGTTCATCACCAGTTAAAAAATAATCTTTTTGATAATGCATTATCGCACTCATGGTTACAAACAACGTTTGCTGACGTTGCTTTATAGCCTCAATAAACCATTTTGCAGCATCCAGTTTTTGCTTAATAAAAAGTACTGCATCTTTTTGAGATTTACTTTTGTCTTTAGCGTCTTTATACCCTTTCAGCATATTGTTGTACTCTCTAGAAACGTGCAACTCAGGTGCATTTCTGCCGTTAAGTGTTAATTCTAATTCTCCATCAACAATTTTAATGGCAAAATCAGGAACAACATGCTCTACAATACGATTGTTTCCGGCATAAGAACCACCGGGTTTAGGGTTAAGGTGCTCAATTTCAGTTATGGCATCTTTAAGCTGAACCTCTGAAATATCAAACTTTTGAAGTAATTTTTTGTAATGTTTTTTAGTAAATGCATCAAAGGCGTTATCGATGATATCGATAGCCAAATCTGTATCTGCCGTTTTTTCTTTTCTATGTAATTGAATGCTTAAACACTCCTGTAGGTTTCTGGCACCAACACCAGCTGGATCCAATTGATGCACTATCTTTAAAACGCTTTCAATTTTATCCTCAGTAGTATAAACATTTTGAGTAAATGCCAAATCATCCATAATATCAGATAGAGAGCGCCGTATATACCCACTCTCATCAACGCTGCCTACTAAAAACTCTGCAATATCACGTTCTTCTTCATCAAGCCTATAGGTGTTTAGTTGGTTAATTAAATGTTGCGTAAAAGAAGTGCCAGCAGCATAAGGAATAGATTTCTCATCATCATCACTACTATAATTATTGGCTTGTGTACGATAATCAGGTATTTCGTCGTCACTTAAATACTCATCAACATTAATGTCTTCCGCATTTATGGTCTCATTATCATCAAAATCATCACTACTGTTTTCAAATTCGGCATCAAATTCAGTATCCTTTTCCTCTTTGCCGCCTTCTAAAGCAGGATTTTCTTCAAGTTCCTGTTTTATCCGCTGTTCAAAAGCCTGCGTTGGCAACTGTATCAATTTCATCAATTGAATTTGTTGCGGCGATAGCTTTTGCGATAATTTAAATTGTAAATGTTGCTTGAGCATATTTGGGTTTGGTATTAATCAAAGATAAAAAAAGCAATATGTAAACCAAAGGTCGTACCAAACTATTATAATTTAAAATTTTCAGGAATATTATTTTTTTGGGCGCTACCCACAAGGGGTCGGACTTTCACTACTCAATCCCTCCTACGTCGGGGATTTCAAACATGCCGTTCAATCCCTAGCGCATACCTACTTGCTAGCACAAGTACTTTATCCACGTGCAAGGTGTATTTTCTTAAGTAGTATCTTAATCAGTTTCTAAAACTCTGCATTTTGAGGAGTCCGTGGATAAGGAATTACATCTCTAATATTGTTCATTCCTGTAACAAACATAACCAAACGCTCAAAACCAAGTCCGAAACCAGAATGTACGGCAGTACCATATTTACGTAAGTCTAAATACCACCATAATTCTTCTTCAGGAATATCAAGGGCAGCCATTTTTTCTTTTAAAACTTCTAAACGTTCTTCACGTTGAGAACCGCCTACCATTTCGCCAATGCCTGGAAAAAGTATGTCCATAGCACGCACCGTTTTGCCATCCTCATTCAAGCGCATGTAAAATGCTTTTATATTAGCAGGATAATCAAACAAAATAACGGGACATTTAAAGTGTTTTTCAACTAAAAAACGTTCGTGTTCACTTTGTAAATCTGCACCCCATTCGTTTATAGGAAATTTAAATTTTTTCTTTTTATTTGGTTTACTGTTACGTAAAATATCGATGGCTTCGGTATAGCTTACGCGCTTAAAATTATTATCGATAACAAATTTTAACTTTTCAATCAACGACATGTCGCTACGTTCTGCTTGAGGTTTAGTTTTTTCCTCATTTATCAAACGTTGCTCTAAAAACTCTAAATCGTCTCTATTGTGTTCTAAAATATAGTTGAGGACATATTTTAAGAAATCTTCAGCCAAATCCATGTTTCCTGGTAGGTCCATAAAGGCCACCTCAGGTTCAATCATCCAGAATTCAGATAAATGGCGTGAAGTATTTGAGTTTTCAGCACGAAATGTTGGTCCAAACGTATATACCTTTCCTAAGGACATGGCATAAGTCTCGGCTTCTAGCTGACCAGAAACCGTAAGATTGGTTTCCTTACCAAAGAAATCCTTTGAGTAATCTACCTCGCCATTATCATCTAAAGGCGGGTTTTTAACATCTAATTTAGTTACCTTAAACATTTCACCAGCGCCCTCAGCATCACTACCAGTTATGATAGGTGTATGCATGTAATAAAACCCATGCTCGTTAAAATATTTATGTATAGCATACGATAGTTTAGAACGCAAACGCATTACCGCACTAAACGTATTGGTTCTTGTACGCAAGTGTGCATTCTCTCTCAAAAACTCAAAAGAGTGTTTTTTTGGTTGAATTGGATATGCTTCTGCATCAGAGTCTCCTAAAACTTCTAATTCACTAACAAGAATTTCGACTGTTTGCCCTTTACCTTGGCTTTCTACCAATTCGCCTTTAATATGCAATGCTGCTCCAGTAGTTATGCGTTTTAAGAGTGCCTCATCAGTGTTTTCAAAATCTACAACACACTGTATATTACTTAAGGTAGATCCATCATTTAAAGCCACAAATCGGTTAGCTCTAAACGTTCTTACCCAACCTTTAACTTCTACTTCTGGTAATTTATTTTCCTGCTTTAATAATTGAGAGACAGAATACAACTGCATATGTTATGGGTTTAGAACAGTAAATATAATGGTTTCAATGTTTAAAATTCAAATAATAAATTCTAAAAATCAGGCAAATTTTGAATTAATTCATCAAATGTGATTTGAAATTGTAATTAATATTGATTTTCAGGTAGTTCCATATCATTATCGTCCTCTTCAGGAATAATATTAATTGGTGGTTTCTTCAGTACCTCTTTGTTGGCTATGCTTCTTTCTAATGATAAAAGAAGCGACGGCAATAGCAGTAAATTAGACAACATGGCAAACAATAAGGTTGCCGATACTAAAGCCCCCAAGGCTACTGTACCTCCAAAATCGGATATGGTAAATACCGAAAACCCAAAGAACAAAACGATAGAGGTGTAAAACATGCTTACCCCAGTTTCTTTTAAAGCACCATAAACAGATGGTTTTATTTTCCATTTGTTGGCCTGTAATTCTTGTCGGTATTTTGCTAAAAAGTGAATGGTATCATCTACCGAGATACCAAAGGCAATACTAAACACCAAAATGGTTGAAGGCTTTATGGGTACGCCTATATAGCCCATGACACCTGCTGTTACCAGAAGTGGTAAAATGTTTGGTATAAGTGATACGATAATCATTCTTCCAGACCTAAACATATACGCCATAAAGAGAGATATTAGCAAAATGGCAAGGGATAATGAAATTGCAAGGTTTTTAACCAAATATTTGGTACCTTTTTGAAACACCAATGCTTTCCCAGTCATTGTAACATCATAACGTTCGTCTGGAAACACTTTGTCAATTTTATCTTGAAGGTTTTCCTGGATACGTTCCATTTTATCAGTGCCAATATCTTTCATAAACGTTGTGATACGTGCATACTGACCGGTACTATCTACAAAGTTCTTGAGTAAATCCACATCAGAGGATGAGTTTTTAGCATAAGAAAGAATAAAACTGTTCTCTTGTGAGGTTGGCAATTGGTAATGTTTTGGGTTCCCGTTATAGTAAGCCTGTTTAGAATATTTTACCAAACCAACTACTGAGATGGGTTTTGAAAGCTCTGGTGTTTCCACAATAAACTCTTCAATTTCATCCATGCGCTTTAAGGTGGATAACTTCATCACACCCTTCTTGCGCTTGGTGTCTACCATGATTTCAACAGGTAGGATACCATCAAATTCTTCCTCAAAAAACCGAATATCATTAACAAATTGAGATTCTTGTGGCATATCCTCAATTAGACTTCCTGAAACTTTTATTTGGTTTATGCCAATCATGCTGATAGTTAAAAGCAAAACAGAAACAGCATAAATGGCAATACGTTTATTGCGTACCATATATTCCATCCAATTTACAAAGCCACCAATCCAGCGCTTGTTTAAATGCTCTAAATGACGATCTTTTGGAAAAGGTAAGAATGTATATATAATAGGAATTATAAGTAGACAGAGAATAAAAATAGCCAGGATACTTAAGGACGCAACAATACCAAATTCTTTTAAAAGTTTACTTTCTGTAAGGATAAACGTAGCAAAACCTGATGCTGTAGTAACATTAGTCATTAAAGTGGCATTACCAATTTTAGTGATGACACGCTGTAATGATTTTACCTTGTTACCATGAAGCTTTACCTCGTGTTGGTATTTATTGATTAAGAAAATACAGTTTGGGATACCAATTACAATTATCAATGGCGGAATTAAAGCCGTTAAAACAGTAATCTCATATTTTAGTAAACCAATAATACCCAAGGTCCACATTACCCCAATGCAAACTACTATTAAGGAAATGAACGTAGCTCTAAACGACCTAAAGAAGAAAAAGAAAATTATGGAGGTAACCAATAGTGCCGCCACTACAAACTTTCCAATTTCATCAATGATATTTTCAGAGTTTTTAGTACGGATGTAAGGCATCCCAGAAATACGTACATCCAAATCATAATCCTTTTCAAAGGCCTCAATTTTGGGTTCTAAAACCTCAAGAACAAATTCTTTTCTGGCAGATGTATTTACTAACGATTTTTTTAAATAAAGCGCTGTACGTACTGTTTTGGTTTCACTATTGAACAGAAAATTATCATAAAACGGATACTTTTCAAAAAGCTCCTGTTGCAGTGTTTTAACTTCGGAGGTACTTGAAATAGAATCTTTAATAAACGGTTCTAGGGTAAACTTTTCTTTTACAGTGTTTTTTACAAGCTTTTGAAGATCCTTTATGGAAATAACGGCTTCTACCGCTTCATGATTTTTAAATTCTGAAGAAAATCTGTTCCAAGCGTTAAGCTTTTCTATGTCAAATAAAGTACTGTCTTTTACACCAATTATGATTAGATTTCCTTCTTCGCCAAACCTGTCTAAAAAATTATTGTAAGCAATATTCGCTTCATGATCATCGGGCAATAAATTGGCTTCAGTATTGCTAAAACGCATGTAATCCCATTGCGTACTAAACAAATATGTAGCAATAACAATTGCGATGAGTATAGCGATTTTATTCCTAAGAATTAATCTAGCAGTTACATCCCAAAAATCCTTTGTAAACAATTTAAACATAAGCTGTTATAAAAGCTGCGCAAAGGTAGAAAAAACAATGTATTAACAACTGCAAATCGATTATAATGTTAGGTTAAATGTGAATTTAAAAGCAATATTATCCTCAAAGTT
The DNA here is from genome assembly GCF_004310325.1 of Hyunsoonleella flava. Lineage (GTDB taxonomy): Bacteria > Bacteroidota > Bacteroidia > Flavobacteriales > Flavobacteriaceae > Jejuia > Jejuia flava. The sequence goes on along the minus strand of NZ_SIRT01000005.1, from coordinate 26,884 downwards.
TGGAAGGTGATATGCGCCATAACGATACGTAAAACTCAAACCAAAACCAAAGAGTAGTTTGTTGAGTTCAAATCCAGACTCTGTGTAGCCTTTATTCAAGGAGCCAAAGGTAATATTTTGATGTCTTTCTGGACTATCCATATCTCCAATAGCATATCTAGTAATCAATACTAATTGAGGCTTATAGCGTACTGAAACATTAAAGGGCTTTAAGAAGTGCTTGAATTGAATTGTGGTAAATTTATCTGAAAAGAACTCATTAAAAAACATGGTTTCAAAACTAGTAATACCAGCAACTGAGAAACGCTGTAGAATAGTCTCTTTATTAATATTATTAGGGTAAGCATGATATAGGTGTGTTAAAGGAGTGTCGCCTCTTGCAATACCAGAAACCAAAGTGATTTCTGACACATTTTTATTTTTATGCAAATGCCGATGAATAGTTTTAAAGTCTAACATTGAGAAATTAAAATTTCCTTTCAAAACATCTTTCACGCTCTTTGTATATTGTAAAGTAAACTTGGGGTAGCCCTCTTTTATGTTTTCATATAGATTGTCAACAATTTTAAACTGGTTAAACGGGCTCCATTGCATGGATACAGTAGCTGTAGTAAATTGAAATTTGTTGTAAAGTTGGCCATCTAAGTTAAAAACGTAATTATAAGTCGGATCCACATTACTTGAGGCAAATTGCGATTCGGTAGATAATTTGGGGTGAAATTTATGCTTAACCGAGATAGCCTGTGTAATGTGCCGATGAAATAAATCAATATTCAAGAGTCGAGGCTCGAAGAATTGAAAAAACCGTGTATCCGTCAAAAATTTTGAGCTTCCGGTTTCCTGTAAATCGTCAGTATAAGAAACTCTTAACCAGGTATCCGTACGTTTAGATAGTCTTGTGCTTCCTCCAATACTGAATTTGTAAGCGTCATCCCTAAAACCATAAACGGTGTAACCATCAATTTTAAATTTTTCTGAAAAGTTCTTATTTGTAACCCCTCCAAGGCCAGTTCTTAAACCTTCATATTGATTATACTTTACTAAATACCTTAAATCAAAATCAAAATATTTAGTTGGGAAGTAGCCATTACCTAATTGCTTTAAAAAGAAATTCTTTTTAACGGAGTCCTGTTCAATTTCAAAAAAGTTAATTGAAGCATTTTGAGCTTGTGCTACTGCAAAAGAAAAATAAAAAACAAGAGCACAATATTTTAGCATTTATGAGAAAAGAATACGGGTTTTAAAGAAAAAAAGCGACGTTGTTGTCGCTTCTTTTTATACGGTCATGATCTCTTTTTCCTTATTGTCAAAGATCTCATCTATTCTGTTAACGTAACTATCCGTCATTTCTTGTATGTCAATTTCAGCATTCTTCTGAAGATCTTCAGATACATCATCCAGCTTCTTAATATCATTGTTAGCTTCTTTACGTGCATTTCGCACACCAACTTTTGCATCCTCTGCTTCAGATTTTGCTTGTTTTGCAAGTATTTTTCGGCGTTCTTCAGTTAATGGCGGAACATTAATAATAATGCTTTCACCATTATTCATAGGATTAAAACCCAGGTTTGCCACCATAATACCACGCTCTATTTCTTGCAACATACTTTTTTCCCAAGGCTGCACAGTTATAGTTCGGCCGTCAGGTGTATTTACATTTGCAACCTGGTTTAATGGAGTTTGAGAGCCATAATAATCCACCATTACACTTCCAAGCATAGAAGGAGATGCTTTACCCGCTCTAATATTCACCAATTGTTTTTCAAGATGCTTAAGAGCAGCATCCATTGCTTCTTTGGCTGTATCTAATATAAATTGTAAGTCTTCGTTCATCTTTTAAAATTTTAAATTATCTATAAAGATTCAAAAATTACGCCACATTTAAATATTTACTTCGGTACCAATTGATTCTCCAGAAACCACTTTTAGTAAGTTCCCCTTTTTGTTCATGTCAAAAACAATAATTGGTAATTTGTTTTCTTGGCTTAATGTAAATGCCGTAGTATCCATCACTTTTAAACCACGTTTCAATACATCATCAAATGTAATGTTACTAAATTTGGTTGCAGTACTATCTTTTTCTGGGTCGGCATTGTAAATCCCATCAACTCTTGTGCCTTTTAAAATTACGTCTGCTTCAATTTCAATAGCACGCAATACAGCGGCGGAATCTGTTGTAAAATAAGGATTTCCAGTACCACCACCAAAAATCACTACACGACCTTTTTCTAAATGGCGCATTGCTTTTCGACGTATAAAAGGTTCTGCTACCTCATTTATTTTTATGGCAGTTTGTAAGCGTGTAGGGATATCTGCATCCTCAAGTGCTCCTTGTAGAGCCAAACCATTTATTACTGTTGCGAGCATGCCCATATGGTCTCCTTGAACGCGATCCATACCATTACTTGCACCTGCTACACCTCTAAAAATATTCCCGCCACCAATTACAATGGCTACTTGTACGCCTTTATCTGTAATAGTTTTAATATCGTGCGCATATTCTGCTAAGCGTTCTGGATCTATACCGTATTGCCGATTTCCCATTAAGGCTTCGCCAGATAGTTTGAGGAGTATTCTTTTGTATTTCATTGGGTGTATTATGAAGTTTAGCAAAACTAAACATTTTTTTTATTTCTGAAATTTATTTCTGACTTCGATTTTAGGCAAAAAAAACCACCATCCAAAATGGATAGTGGTTAAATATCTATAGTTTTTAAGAAATGTTATCCTAAAGTAACTCTCTTAAATGCAGTGATTTCTACTTCACCATAAGAAGCAACATAAGCTTCAACAGTTTTCTTTTCATCTTTAATGAAATTCTGATTTAATAAACACTGCTCTTGGTCTAAAGTAGTGTTATCAGAAATGAAACGTTGCATTTTACCTGGTAAAATTCTATCCCAGATTTGCTCTGGCTTACCTTCAGCTTTCAATTCTGCTTTTGCGGCTTCTTCAGCTTCAGCGATAACCTCAGGTGTTAATTGTAATTGCGAAATGTATTTAGGTACATTCTTCAATGTTTTTCCTAAACGCTCCAATTCTTCATTATCTTTTTCAATAGCTGCAATTCTTGCTTCGGTTTCTGATGCTACATAAGCAGGGTCAAAATCCTTATAAGATAATGTAGTTGCTCCCATCGAAGCAATTTGCATTGCTACATCTTTTGCAAGCGTTTCAATATTGTCTACAACGCTGGAAAAACCAACAATAGCAGCAATTTTATTAATATGAACATACGAACCAACGTAAGCAGCTTCTACTTTTTCAAAAGCTTTAATGTCTAATTTCTCACCAATTACACCTGTTTGCTCCACTAATTTATCTGCAACTGTCATACCACCGAAATCAGCAGCTAAGAATTCGTCTTTAGAAGATGTAGTTAAAGCAATATCACCTAACTCACTGGCTAGTGCTAAAAAGTTTTCGTTTTTACCAACAAAGTCAGTTTCACAACCTAAAACAATAGCAACACCAACGGTATTATCAGCATTTACTTTTGCTACAGCAGCACCTTCGCTAGATTCTCTATCTGCTCTTTTGGCTGCAACTTTTTGTCCTTTTTTACGTAAGATTTCAATAGCTTTATCAAAATCTCCTTCAGCTTCAACTAAAGCTTTTTTGCAGTCCATCATACCTGCACCAGTAGCTTGTCTTAGCTTATTTACCTCTTGGGCCGTTACTTTTACTGTAGTACTCATAGTATTTATAATTTAAAAAAGTCGTTCAATTTATTTCAGTGAAGAAAATAACTAAACGACTTATTTATGTTGTATTAATGTTATTTATTCTTCTTCTTCAGATTTTGCTGGAGCAACTTCTGCTTTTTTAGCTTCTGCCTTAGGCTCTTTTTCCGCTGATGCAGCTTCTTTTTCTGCCTTACGTTCTGCTAATCCTCCTGCTACTGCATCAGTAACATGAGTTAAGATTTTGCTTATCGATTTAGAAGCATCGTCATTTGCTGGTATTACATAATCCACTTGACGAGGATCAGAGTTTGTATCTACCATTGCAAAAATTGGAATGTTTAATTTTTGAGCTTCCTTAATCGCAATATGCTCACGCTTAATATCCACAACAAACAAAGCACCTGGTAAACGTGTCATGTCACTAATAGAACCTAAATTCTTTTCTAATTTAGCTCTTAGACGATCTACCTGTAAACGCTCTTTTTTAGATAATGTGTTGAAGGTGCCATCTTTCTTCATTCTATCAATAGCAGCCATTTTCTTAACCGCTTTTCTGATAGTAACAAAGTTGGTTAACATTCCACCTGGCCATCTTTCAGTAATGTAAGGCATGTTAACAGCACTTGCTTTTTCAGCAACAATATCCTTTGCTTGTTTTTTAGTAGCAACAAATAAAATTTTTCGACCTGAGGCTGCAATTTTTGCTAATGCTGCTCCTGCTTCGTCAATTTTAGCTGCTGTTTTGTAAAGGTTGATAATATGGATGCCGTTACGCTCCATGTAAACGTAAGGTGCCATATTTGGGTCCCACTTACGTGTAAGGTGTCCAAAGTGCACACCTGCTTCTAGTAGTTCTTTTACTTCTACTGCCATTTTTGTAATAGTTTACGTTCTGTTGAATTAGCAATGATTAAGTGGTCATTTTAAAAAAATTCGCCTTAATCATTTAGATGCTAAACTAAATCTTTCCGCCTATGCGGAATAGACAACAATAACTGGTTTTAATTTTGCTGAATTTTTCAGCATTTTCAATAAAATAAAGTAATTCAGAATCTGAACTTTCAGATTCTGAATTAAGAGTTTTGGAATATTAACGTTTAGAGAACTGGAATTTCTTACGCGCTTTCTTCTGACCGAATTTCTTACGCTCTACCATTCTTGGATCTCTGGTTAATAAACCTTCTGGCTTTAGGATACCTCTGTTTTCAGCATCTACTTCGCACATAGCGCGGGATAATGCTAAACGTACAGCTTCTGCTTGACCAGTGATACCACCGCCATATACATTTACTGTAATATCAAAGTTGCCGTCATTGTTAGTCAAAACCAATGGTTGCTTTACTTTATACTGTAACGTACCTGTAGTAAAGTAATCGGTTAAGTCTTTTTTGTTAATCGTAATGTTTCCTTTTCCTTTAGAAACATAGGCACGAGCAACAGCCGTCTTTCTACGGCCGATTTTGTGAATTACATCCATTTATTTGAATTCATTTAAATTGATTGTTTTAGGCTTTTGAGCTTCATGTTTGTGCTCAGCACCTACTACAACCGTTAGGTTACGGAATAAAGCTGAACCTAATTTGTTTTTAGGCAGCATTCCTTTTACTGATTTTTCTACTATACGAGCAGGGTTTTTTCCATACAACTCGGTAGCAGTTAAACTTCTTTGACCTCCTGGATAACCCGTGTGGCGAATGTATGACTTATCGTTCCACTTGTTTCCAGATAAGTTGATTTTTTCAGCATTAATAACAATAACGTTATCGCCGCAATCAACGTGTGGTGTGAAGTTTGGCTTGTGCTTACCTCTTAAAAGTTTTGCAACTTTAGAAGCTAAACGACCAAGCGTTTGATTATCAGCATCAACAACAACCCACTGCTTATCTACAGTAGCTTTGTTTGCCGAAATCGTTTTGTAGCTTAATGTGTCCACACTAATTTATTTTTCTGATTAAACATTCCTCTTTCTCAAAAAGAGTTTGCAAATTTACGATTATATATTTGATTACCAAATAGTGTAGGGGATTATTTTAACTGAAAAATTCAGGCTTTTTAGGATTGAAAATTGATATGTAAAAACCCAATCCAAGTAAACAGTTTTTACAACCGGATTGGGTATTACAAATACTAAAACCATAATATAAAATTAGTTTTTATCTACAAATTTAAGGTTGATACCTACTGAAAAAAGAAACGTTCTATCTGTAAAATAAGAAGGAGGTGTGAAGTTGTCGGCATAATCATCCAGAATTCTGCTCGTTACAAAATTCACTTCGCTATTAAAAGGCAATTTACCATTTGTTAGCCGGTTTACTGGTAGGTTTACACCAAAACCCCAAGTAAGTCCTTTTTTGCGGCCTGTAGCCCAAAACCCGCCATCTGGTTTGTCTCCTGTTGGTCTAGTTTCATTATAATAACCAAGGCGTAAAGCTAGTAAATTCATAAACCATGCCTCAGCACCAATACCAAAGGCAGTGTTATTTTCATGATTTATGTTCTGAATGGTTTCTTTTGGGCCAGGAAGTACATCTCTATATTGTAAATGTATTGCTAAGTCTAATGTTTTTGGTGCACCGCTAAAAAACCCTTTCCCCTCAGTGAAGTCTGGTCGAATAGCCAATGTAGTCTTATAAGCTGCTCCAAAGGACAAATGAATGGGTAAATCTCTGTAGTTTAAATTATCTAGATAGGTTTGTTCTATTCTGTTTTTCATTAGGGCATTTACCAAGCTTCCAGCAAATACTAGACGTTGATTTGAGAGATTATCTGACTTAATAAAGTCTACTTCCTTTGTATAAATGGCTCCAACAGATAGTATAAATTCAGAATTAGTTACATTATCGTCTAGCGACCTGCTTACAAGATAATTTCCAGAAACGCCAAAATTTAAACCTGGAATTATTTCGTAGTTGCCAGTAAGCAGATAAACAGATTGACTTCGACGCTCTACACTTTCTTCAAAACCGCCAATTATGGTTGTCCAAGGCGAATTTTTTTCGTCCCACCAATTTAAATTGCTAGCACTAACTATTAGTTTGTCATTAATACGGTATGATATTCCTAAAAACGGATACTGACTGCCCTTATAAACAGGGCTGCCTAAGGCATAATTTAAGTGTACATTAACTTTTTCTTTAGTTAAGCCAATGGTTGCGGGATTATAAAATACATTTTCTACACCATCTAACGTTATGGTGGTTAATCCCATGCCTGTCGCTCTTGCACTTGAGGGTTGTCCGTAAAAAATACCACTGTAGTGTGTGGGGTTGTAATAACTCGCTTGAGCATTTATGAGACTGAAATTAGCTGCTATTAATATTATGGCTATAGTTTGGATGATGTTTTTCATATCGATTGGTTTAATTAATTACCAATGCATCGATATAATGTTAAAATGTCATCAAAACGTGATTTTTCTTTTCAGTTTTGGATAAAAAGATTTAAATTATGAAAAAGAAACCAACGTTTATTTATTTGAATATAATTGTATATTAGGATAAAATGCAGCAACGGCAAACCAAAAACTTACCACAGAATTAGCAGTTCCAAGAACCTGACCTTTTCTAGGGCCTTCAATGGCTTCCCCAAAAATATTCCATGCGTTGCCTTCATCATCTTTAAAGAATTCTTCACCATTTGAATGACTGTATTCAAAATTTAGGTGTTTTAGATTTTCTGAAAGTTTAAAAGCATATATTAAAGATGAATTTCCAACGATGACATAATCGGCAAAACTAAAATTATCCTTAAACGCTTTTCCATCAGTGAAATCCGAAAATTTGTAGGCCTTTGACGAACCTCTGTTTATAAGAGCAAACACACGCTGCTTGCTTGGTAAAGCATCATTTGTTGGAGAGACTGAAAAGATGAGTCTATCGTGATTTGTCTTATAATCGCCGTAAGGATATGTGGTATAATCTCTAGGGAATCCAGTATTTAAACTTAAAACTTCGGTTTTAGGGTATATTCTAGACCATGTTTTCCAATCGGTTTCAATAACCTTAAGCAAAGTGGGCCTATTCCCTATTGCGCTGCCATTAACACATTGTAACTTTAATTGAGACCAATTACTTTGCGTATTTCTATCATACATTATTAGATTAGAATTATACAACAGTCCAGAAACTCCAAAATCAACATCTTTGGCTTCCCAAGCAAATGCAGTACCAGTTAATGGACAGTAATTTATAGCAATGTCGTTATCATTTACTACCTCATGCCAATCTAAAATTTCATGAGGATAAGCTTTTGGTATACCATCATCTATTATACCGACGATTAAATCGTTATCACTTAAGAAAGTAGCTTCATCGGCAGAAATAAATTTAGGAAAGTCAATAGAGGGGATGCCATCTTTTCCTGGGCCTCCATCTTTAACTTGATCTTTTGGGATTAACCAAGAGCCATCCACCCTTGTATTCTCATCGGGTCCTTCATCAGATGGATTAAGGGGGTTGTTTACACCTTGTGGCAAAACACCATTGTCCGAATCTCCTGTGCTGCAAGCAGTAAATGCTAAAAGCATTAAAATGTAAATGATATAGGTTTTCATAGCTATTGTTTTATGTTGAATAGTTTTTCTTTTGGTTTTAGTTTCAGTAAAAGCCCAGACATTAGTCTGTATGTAGGTGTTAATTGTGTACCATCTACATTACTATATATTGGAAGTTCTGCTCTTGTAAGAAACATAAGATTTGGTGCGATATTTATTGAAAAATTTGGGATAAGAAATACCCAGTTCCCTCCTGTGTTATCTAAATCAAACCCATCAATTTGATCCAAATCGGCATCACGGTATTTAAATGAAATACTGGGGCTTATTAGAGTTTTGAAAGCTAAAAACTGATCAGTAAAAGTTAAAAATGCCTGAAGCTCATTCCCGAATTTATAAGTTTGATCTCCAAAATATGATGGGTTAGTGCCGGTACCGCGGTAGATAAGTCTTGTAGCAATGGTTAATGTTGGTCTAAAGCTGGGGTTTTTAGAAGCTGAAATAAAATAAATCGCATCCCAAGCATTACTCCCAGGCTGTAAATCGGCATTCAAGGTTATGCCTTGTGTATTAGTTTCAGTTGAAGACCCAAAAGGAATTTTAGCACCTAACCCCAGTGTAATGTCACTATTCTTACCAATAAGGTTTTCAAAACTATATTTTAAAAGGGCCAATCCATCACCGATTCCAGAGGTTTGATCTAAATTTTCATTACCAAACTGTGTAATTTTTCTTCGTTGATTAACCCAGGTAAACAAAGCTTCAATAGAGAGGGAATTTGTTATGGCATAACTTGTATTAAGTAGGACAGAATGTGTAATGCGCAACCTAGAATCGTCATTTAGATTTTCAGTGCCATTGTTTAAAGTATTCAAATTATTATAATCGTAATTGACACTTAATTGAAATGTGCCTTTTTCTTCAATGGACATGCCAATGTTGTTGGAAAGAGGAATGCCTCCCGAACAACAAGTTTGAGCATTAATAAATGCACAACAAACCATCATTGCGGTTAAGATTAACTTTTTTAAATGCATTATAATTTAATAGTTACTCATGTAATGGTCGGTCAACTAACCAAAACCTTACTAACTTTAACATTAAAAGGATATAAAGAAATGATTGTAAAGGTTTATGTCTTAATTAAGAATGTGCGGCACGCTGGAGTCTATCATTTATAGATTTGCCCAAACCATGATTCGGAAAAATTTCAGCAATAATTATGTCCAAATCTAACTTGTCCAATTGATGTAAGCTATCATATAAATTTGAGGCAGCTTGAGACATATCGCCTATTTCAGATAAAACAATTTGAGAAGAAATTGCCTCACTGTTGATTTTAGACTGAAAGGTTAAAGCACCAATGCGCATGCCACCGTAATTTTCAATCTCCTTTAAAATATTGCTAGATAAAACTGTTTTAGTTGAAGGCGCGTAATGTTTACCTAACATACCAGGTGCATCAGGATTTTGCTCTTTTTTGTTTTTTATTGGTGTTTTGCCCACGACAGCCTCAATATCTTCAATGGCTATTGAGCCTAAGCGGTAAATGATAGGGTTACCTTTTTCAAAACCTATAATGGTAGATTCAATACCTTTTTTACAGGGGCCTCCATCTAAAACCATTTTTATTTTATCTTCAAAATATTCTTCAACATGTTGCGCAGTCGTAGGACTAATTCTATTAAAAGGATTTGCGCTTGGAGCGGCCAAAGGAAACTTTAGTTGTTTTAAAAGTTCTAAGGTTACAGGATGGCTTGGAACCCGGACTGCGACGCTATCTTTTCCGGCAGTAATCAAATCAGGAATAGTATCTTTTTTTGGTAGCACCAAAGTTAAAGGTCCTGGCCAAAAAGCATTTGCTAATTGTCTTGCTTTTTCAGGAATTTGACTTACAATAGTGTCCAGATAACCCACTGAAGGGATATGTACAATAAGCGGATTAAAAAACGGGCGCTGCTTAGTTTCAAAAATGGACTTAATCGCTTTTTCACTGTAAATATTACCAGCCAACCCATACACCGTTTCTGTGGGTATGGCCACTAATTCCTCGCTGCTCAAAAGAGCGACGGCCTTTGATATGTCCTTTGAAATGATGGGCATTAAAACAAATTAAGCGGTGCAAAAGTACATTCTTTTAATGAATTTCTCATTGCTGTTAGCCGTACTAACAAAATCGTATGTTTTATACAATGAGATTGATATCTTGCACGGTTGCATAAATTGTTCTACGAAAAACTAATAACCGATAGCTTGACCTTCGCGCCTGAATAGCTATTCTAAAAATCTGTCATTTGATAGATTAATCGAAAAAGATGCTTATTTTTACCCACTTACTATAATAAATGTAAGAGATTGTAGTTATTAGAAAACAAATAAAAACAGGGTGTTGAAAACATTTTTTAAACCTACATTATACGTTCTACTTGCCGTACTTGCCATTACAAGTTGTTCTCGCAAAAAAAACACGTTTTTAAGCAGAAATATACATGCTGTTACTGCGGAATATAATGCGCTTTACAATGGCTACAATGCTTTAGACCAAGGCAGAACTAGCCTTAACGATACTTATGAAGATGATTATTGGGAGATTTTGCCTATTGAGCGCATGCAGATTGATGAGGATGTCATTCTTCCTGGACAGTCAAAAAACGAAAATTTCACCAGAGCTGAGGAAAAGGCGGTTAAGGCCATCCAAAAACATAGTATAAATATTGAAAGTAAGGAGTACAATCCACAAATGGATGAGGCGTATTTACTTTTAGGAAAGGCGCGTTACTTCGATCAACGTTTTGTGCCTGCGCTTGAGGCGTTCAATTATATTCTCTACAAATACCCCGCTAGTGATAAGATTAATCAGGCAAAGGTTTGGCGAGAGAAAACCAATATTCGTTTAGAAAATGATGAGTTGGCCATAAAAAATCTAAAGCGTTTATTAAAGCAAGAGGATTTAGAAGATCAAGATTTAGCAGATGCTACATCAATGTTGGCACAGGCATATTTAAATATCAAAGTAATTGATACAGCTATCACTTTGCTTGAAGTTGCTGCTGAGGCTACTAAAAGTAATGAAGAGCGAGGACGTTATAGTTTTATCCAAGGGCAATTATATAATGAATTAGGATATAAGGATAGTGCGAATATCGTTTTTGACGAGGTGATTGAACTCAATAGAAAAACACCACGTATTTACATGATAAGTGCATATTTGGAAAAGGTTAAAAATTTTGATTATGAAAATGGAGACAAGCTAGTGTTATCTGAATTACTTGAGGAATTAGAAACCAACAGAGAAAACCGTCCATTTTTGGATAGGATTTATCATGTTATAGGAATGCACCATTTAAAAGGCGAATCGGTTGAGTTGGCATCTCGCTACTTTAATAAATCCTTGCGGACAAACACACGAGATCAAAAACTAAAGGCTAGAAATTATGAGATTTTAGGCGATATGACTTTTGATAAAAGGCTTTACGCCGATGCCGGTGCATATTATGATAGCACATTGGCAAATCTTAAGCTCAATTCTAAACCCTACAGAACCATAAAGCGGAAACGTGATAATTTAGAGGATGTCATTTATTATGAAAGTGTCGCTAAGGTGGATGATAGTATTTTGGGCTTAGTGCGTTTACCCGAAGCTGAAAAGCTTGCTTATTTTGAGAAATTTGTAGCAGATTTAAAAGATAAGGCTGAGGAGGAAGAAAAGAAGCAAGAGGCTTTAAAGCGCAACAATGGATTGGCTACTGTAGGCAATCAAATAGGGAATAGAAATATTGGCGCTGGAGGTCCTGGCGTGCCTAACCAAGGTGGAGGCTTTTATTTTTACAATCCAACTACCGTAGCCTTTGGTAAAAACGAGTTTTTAAAAATTTGGGGAGATAGACCTTTAGAGGATAACTGGAGATGGTCAAACAAAGGAGCTTCCGCTGGCGGAAATTCAGGAACCACAGCAGATATTGCTGCTAGTGCCAGTGAAGACGAGCGTTTTGACCCACAGTTTTATATTTCAAGAATACCTTCTGATGCTAAGGAAATTGATAGTATTTCAAAAGATCGGAATTATGCCTATTATCAATTAGGCTTAATTTACAAGGAAAAATTTAAGGAGTTCAATCTAGCTAAAGATAAGTTTAAGGAATTACTGGAAAGCAATCCAGAAGAGCGTTTAATACTGCCTTCAAAATATAATTTATATAAAATTTATGAGTTATTGGAGCAACATGATGAAGCAACAATAGCTAAGAATGATATTGTTTCAAATTATCCTGAAAGTAGATATGCTGCTATTTTAACCAATCCAGAATCGGTAGCCTTAAAAGATGAAAATAGTCCTTTGGCGCTTTATGAAAAACTGTATGACGTTCACGTTTCCCAAGATTATGAAATAGTAATCAATCAAAGTGAAGAATATATACAAGCATTTGAGGGCGATCCTATTGTTCCTAAATTTGAATTGTTGAAGGCAACAGCATCAGGACGATTACTAGGTTTTGATGCTTACAAAAAGGCTATAAATTATATTGCCGTAACCTATGCTAATACACCTGAGGGACAACAAGCGCAACGAATGGCAAATGAAATGCTACCTAAACTAGAAAGTGCAGCATTTGTAAACGATAGTATTTCCAGTGGATTTAAAGTGGTATTTAAATTTGATAGAAATAACACTGTTAAAATAAATGAATTTAAAACAACTTTAGACTCTGTTTTAGAAAACGTAAGGTATTATAAATTAAAGAGTTCAATAGATGTTTATGATACAAACACTACCTTTGTAGTGGTGCATGGTTTAAGAAATGCACAGGTGGCAAAAACATTTGACCAAATATTACTAGACAAAGACGTAAAAAAAATAACAGAGCCCTATTTTGCAGTATCATCTGCAAATTATCAGATACTACAAATTCATAAGAATTTGGATGCCTACTTAAATTTGAATAACCCTTAACCCCAAATGTTGTGTTTACAGAAAACAAAAAAGACAAACAAACAATGGAAAATCAATCAAGCCAAAATATCATAGCCCAAGGCACCAAAATTGTTGGTGATTTTAATAGTCCGGGCGATTTTAGAATAGACGGTACTGTTGAAGGTAATATTAAAACTTCAGGAAAACTAGTGGTTGGTAAAGATGGTTTTATCAAAGGTACTATACAAGGTACGGATGCTTATTTTGAAGGTAAATTTTCGGGTAAACTGTCCTTGTCAGGTACGTTAACCTTAAAATCCTCAGCATTTATTGAAGGTGAAGTTGTAGTTGGTAAACTAGCCGTTGAGCCAGGAGCTACATTTAATGTAACGTGTGCAATGAAAGGCACTGTAAAACCCATGACAAACGGTGAGCCAGCAAGAAAAAAACCAGAAGAAACCGGGAAAACAGCTTAGAAATTGGGCAACGTTCTCCGGAATTGGCTTGCAAATGGCCATTACCATTTTTCTTGGAAATTTGCTAGGGATATGGTTGGATAAAAAGTTAGAAACTTCCTTTTTAGAAACAACAGTAACACTCGTGGCCATATTTGCATCTATGTTTCTTATTATTTATCGTGTAAATAGAATGGATAAAGACTCATGAAACAAATACGTTTATATGGTATTTTACTTGCTTTAGTTTCACTTTTCATTTATTACTTACATGTTCATGTATTTGTTTCTATATCAGATAAATCTCCTGTACCTTTAGACGTTATCTACTTATTCAATGGTGCATTTAGCTTACTCACATGTTCAACGGTATTGTACCTTTCAAATCAGCAAAAATATAACGATCAAATAGGCTTTTTGTATTTGGCTAGTGTAGTTTTAAAACTAGTTTTATTCTTTTTGATATTCTATAGACCTATTTTTAAAACAGATGCATTTACAAACACAGAAAGCGTTAACTTACTGATTCCCATAATTTTATTTTTAATTATTGAAGTGATTTTGATAAGGAAATTGCTTAATAAAAATTCTCATTTAAAAAATGAGTCGTAAGGACTTTTAAGTCTAAAAATAATACCTATCTTTGCGCCGAATTTTAGACCTCATTATTCAGATCATAAAGGAACTATAAACGAATGAAGGTATTATCAAAAACAATTACGTCTTTAACTCTAGGCTTACTTCTTACGTTAACAGCATTTGCTTCTGGAGACAAAAACAAAAAAGGTCATGGTGATCCTGTTAATACACCAGAAGAGATTAACGAATATATTCAACATCACGTTAAGGATTCTCACGACTTCCACCTATTTTCTTATTTCTCTGACGGTGAAGAACACCATGTAGGTTTTCCGCTTCCAGTTATTTTGTGGGGAGAAAACGGTTTGACTGCATTTATGTCTTCTGCGTTTCATCATGATGATAATGGAAAAGAAATAGTAGAAAAAGGCGGCAGCAAGTTTGTAAGATTACATGGTAAGATTTATGAACTGGAAGAAGGTGCAACTGAGGTTAAGTTTGATGATGAACACCATCCAGTAAATGCATCTACACCTTTTGATTTGTCAATTACAAAAAGTGTTTTTGGAATTTTATTGATAGGCTTATTGATGTTGCTTTGGTTTGGTGGATTGGCAAAACAATATAAAACAAAAAAAGTACCTACTGGTTTTGGTCGTGTGTTAGAACCATTGGTTTTATATGTGCGTGATGAAATTGCAAAACCAAATATTGGTCCAAAATACAGAAAGTTTACAGGGTATTTGATGACTGTTTTCTTTTTTATCTGGATTTTAAACCTCTTTGGGCTAACACCTTTTGGTTTTAATGTAACAGGCCAGTTAGCAGTTACGGCAGCATTAGCTTTAATTACCTTGGTAGTTTATTTATTTAGTAGTAATGGTCATTTCTGGAGTCACCAATTATGGATGCCTGGGGTACCATATTTCTTGCGTCCGTTATTAGCAGTTATCGAACTAGCGGGAACACTTATTATTAAGCCTTTTTCCTTGATGGTACGTTTATTCGCAAATATAACAGCAGGACATATTGTAGTAATGAGTCTTATTGCAATTGGTATTACTATGCAGCAGCAGATGACAGCGGTGGGCTCAACCTTATTATCATTTGTTTTATCATTATTTATTACGCTTATAGAAGTTCTGGTGGCCTTCTTACAAGCTTATATTTTCACAATGCTTTCAGCTTTATTTATCGGAATGGCGGTTGAAGAGCCAGAGCATCATTAAGTAGAATTTATTTTTTAACTATATATATTTAAATTATGTTTTTAGCAATGCTTCAAGAAGCCCCTTCAGTAGTTCCTATGTTAGTAGGTGCTGGTTTAATTGTAATCGGTGCCGGTATAGGCTTAGGGCAAATTGGTAGAGGTGCCATGGAAGGTATCGCGCGTCAACCAGAAGCGTCTGGAAAAATCCAGACAGCAATGATTATTATTGCAGCACTTTTGGAAGGACTTGCTTTCGCGGCGATTTTCTTAGGGAAGTCGTAAACGAACACCACCATTTTCCTGCAACGGTTGGTTGCAGGAAATGGTTTTTTTAAGAAATAGTAAAAAGTATTTATAAAATATTATGGATCAGTTATTAGAAAATTTTTCGCTTGATTTATTTGTGAAGCAAACTGTTTTATTCCTTGTGCTTATTTTCCTTTTGGTAAAATTCGCGTGGAAACCAATTCTTAATGCATTAAATGACCGTGAAGAGGGTATTAAAAATGCATTGGATTCTGCTGAAAAAGCAAAATTAGAAATGGAAAATCTTCAAGCAGATAATAATAAATTATTAAAAGAAGCTAGAGCAGAGCGTGAAGCAATGCTAAAGGATGCTAGGGACTTGAAGAATAAAATGATAGAGGATGCTAAAGGGGAGGCTCAGGCAGAAGCAGCTAAGTTAATTGCTCAAGCTCAAGCGAGTATTGAAACAGAAAAGAAAGCTGCGATTGCCGATTTAAAAGCTCAAGTGGCGAACTTATCCATTGACATAGCTGAAAAAGTAGTTCAAGGAGAACTAGCAAATAAAGGAAAGCAAGAAAAGTTAGTGGAGTCGCTATTAGACGATGCTACTTTAAACTAAGAAAGAATTATGGCAGGAACAAGAGCAGCTATACGTTATGCAAAGGCAGTATTGAGTTTGGCCCTTTCTGAAAAAAAAGCAGATAAGGTTAATGATGATATGAAGCTTATTGCCAATACTATCTCAGAAAATGAGGAGTTGGCTACTGTTTTGAGCAACTCCGTTATTAAGACGGAAGTAAAAAAAGCATCATTATTAGCTATATTTCCTAAGGTGAATAAAGTAACAAATGGGCTTATCGATCTTTTAATTTCTAACAAAAGAATTGATATTTTGAATGACGTTGCCGTGAAATATAGCGCGTTATTTGATGAGCACAATGGTAAAGAAGTTGCTCAAGTAACCACGGCAGTAGCACTTACCAAAGATTTAGAGAAAAAAGTTTTAGCTAAGGTAAAAGAGCTTACCAATAAAACAGTAGAATTAGAAAGTATTATAGATGAAAGCATTCTTGGTGGTTTCGTCCTAAGAGTTGGAGATAAGCAGTTTGATGCAAGTATTTCTAACAAACTAGATAAATTAAAAAGAGAATTTACATTAAATTAAAATAAGATGGCAGAAGTAAAACCAGCTGAAGTATCAGCAATCTTAAAACAACAACTTGAAGGTTTTGAAGCCTCAGCTTCGTTAAATGAAGTAGGAACAGTACTTACTGTTGGTGACGGTATTGTACGTGCCTATGGATTATCAAATGCACAATACGGCGAGCTAGTGGAGTTTGATGGTGGATTAGAAGGTATCGTTCTTAACCTTGAAGAAGATAACGTTGGTATTGTATTATTAGGTGCTTCAACAGGAATTAGTGAAGGTTCTACAGTAAAGCGTACTGGAAAAATTGCTTCTATTAACGTAGGTGAAGGTATTGTTGGTCGTGTTGTAGATACATTAGGTAACCCAATTGACGGTAAAGGTGCTATTTCAGGAGAAACGTACCAAATGCCATTAGAGCGTAAGGCACCTGGGGTTATTTTCCGTGAGCCAGTAACTGAGCCATTACAGACAGGTATTAAGTCTATCGACGCGATGATTCCTGTGGGTCGTGGTCAGCGTGAGTTGGTAATTGGCGACCGTCAAACTGGTAAAACAACAGTTTGTATTGACACCATCTTAAATCAAAAAGAATTTTACGATGCAGGTGAGCCTGTATATTGTATATATGTTGCTGTAGGACAAAAAGCATCTACCGTAGCAAACATTGCAAAAACATTGGAAGATAGAGGCGCATTAGCCTATACTACGATTGTGGCTGCAAACGCATCAGATCCTGCGCCAATGCAGGTATATGCTCCAATGGCAGGTGCTGCAATTGGTGAGTATTTTAGAGATACAGGTCGTCCAGCATTAATTATTTATGATGATTTATCTAAACAAGCGGTAGCATATCGTGAGGTGTCATTATTATTACGTCGTCCACCAGGACGTGAGGCGTACCCTGGAGACGTTTTCTACTTACACTCTCGTTTATTAGAGCGTTCTGCAAAAGTGATTAACGATGATTCTATCGCTAAGGATATGAACGATTTACCAGAAGCTTTAAAACCGATGGTAAAAGGAGGAGGTTCTTTAACTGCTTTACCAATTATTGAAACTCAAGCGGGTGACGTATCAGCATATATTCCAACAAACGTAATTTCAATTACTGATGGACAGATTTTCTTAGAGTCTGATTTATTTAACTCTGGTGTGCGTCCAGCTATTAACGTAGGTATCTCAGTATCTCGTGTGGGTGGTAACGCTCAAATTAAATCCATGAAAAAAGTTGCAGGTACATTAAAGTTAGACCAAGCACAGTTCCGTGAATTGGAAGCATTTGCTAAGTTTGGTTCAGACCTTGATGCAGCTACATTGAATGTAATTGAAAAGGGTAAGCGTAACGTTGAGATTTTAAAGCAAGCTCAAAATGATCCTTTTACTGTTGAAGATCAGATTGCAATCATTTATGCAGGTTCTAAAAACTTGTTAAGAGATGTTCCTGTTGAGAAAGTAAAAGAATTTGAAAGAGATTATATAGAATTCTTAAATGCTAAGCATAGAGATACATTAGATACTTTAAAGTCTGGTAAATTAACGGATGAGGTTATTGATACTTTAACTGCTGTAGCAAAAGATTTATCAAGTAAGTATTAAAAACTCAAAATGAGTTGTCATCCTGAACTTGTTTCAGGATCTCATAATTTATTTTAAAAAGATTCTGAAATAAATTCAGAATGACAAATAGAGATTATGGCGAATCTAAAAGAAATACGTAACAGAATATCATCAGTATCTTCAACGATGCAGATTACCAGTGCCATGAAAATGGTATCGGCTGCTAAACTGAAGAAAGCACAGGATGCTATTACCGCAATGCGTCCTTACGCGGATAAATTGACTGAGCTTTTGCAAAGTTTAAGTGCGACTTTAGATGCCGATTCTGGAAGTAAATTCTCTACGCAACGTGAAGTAAATAAAGTGCTAATTGTTGCTATTACATCAAATAGAGGTTTAGCAGGTGCATTTAATTCTAATATCATTAAGGAGGTTAATAGATTAGCTTCTGACACCTATGCAAACCAACAAGTATCTTATGTAGCTATTGGAAAAAAAGCGAATGATGCATTTAAGAAATCAAATAAGGTAATTGCTAACCATAGTGGGGTTTTTGACGATTTAACGTTTGAAAATGTTGCTGCCATCGCTCAAGATTTGATGGACAAGTTTGTTGAAGGTGAGTATGATAAAATTGAAATTGTTTACAACAAATTCAAAAATGCGGCTACACAAATTGTAATGACAGAGCAGTTTTTACCAATTGTTCCTGTTGAGGGTGATGCCAATACAAATGCTGATTATATTTTTGAACCAGGGAAAGCACAGATTGTAGAGCAATTAATTCCTAAGTCTTTAAAAACTCAGTTGTATAAGGGTATAAGAGATTCTTTTGCTTCAGAGCATGGTGCACGTATGACGGCAATGCACAAGGCGACAGATAACGCTACTGAGTTAAGAGATCAATTGAAATTGACCTACAACAAAGCGCGTCAAGCAGCAATTACTAATGAAATCCTTGAAATTGTTGGTGGAGCAGAAGCTTTGAATAATTAATAAAATTGGTGCTAATTATTTAATACCAATCACTATTGTTTTTAAAATATTGTTAAAGCCTCACTTTTTAGTGGGGCTTTAATTATTAATAGAAGAAGCGTAAAGTTTAATAAAATTATTAAAGTAGTTTTCTAAATCAACTTTAGCTTTTTTACTTTTAAGTTTATCTTTTTTCCCATAAATACCAAGATTCGAACCATCAAAACTAAATTTTGTATAAACTAGATGTAGAGTTTGTGGATGGGTAGAACCTCCTGTTAGTTTAAATGTAGGAGCGTATATTTTAATTTTATCATCCATTAAACTGATTGAAACGGCGTAAGAGATATCAAAAAAATGTAAAAAATTTCGTTTTACTTTTTCAAACTCAAAGCCTTTAACAAGAATAGAGTCTTTCTTAAAAGGCTTTAAGAAATTTATAGATGGAATAGAGTCCTTTATATTGTCTAAAGTTCGTCTATAAAGTTGACTTTTAGTTAAATTGGGAGCATCAATAATTACATAATCTATAGAGGTATCATTAGCATTCTTAAAACCTTGAGGAGTAAGTTCAAATTTTTCATTCTGAGAAAACAATCCAACACTAAAATGGAACACAAAAACGAAGGATTTTTTTAAAACTTTTTTCATTAAACCTTAATTTAATAAGGACTAAGTTAATAATTTAGATATAAATATGGTTTTAGTCTAGATAAAATTTTCTAGACCTAACTTTGAATCGAATGATTAAATTCGTTTTTGGTTTACGTTAACTAAAGCCCTATTTTTAGCAGAACAAAATCCAACGATTGAGCGCATTTAAATCACTTTTCAAGCAAACATTTATTTACGGCTTAGCAACGGTGCTACCAAGGATGCTAACCTTTTTATTAACCCCACTTTACACGGAGGTAATGGCTGTGGGTGTTTATGGTAAAGTGTCCATCATCTTTTCATGGTTTGCAATTTTTAATGTGATTTTAGCTTATGGAATGGAAACCGCGTTTTTCCGTTTTTTTAATAAAGAAGACCATCAAGATAAAGTTGTTGGAACTGCAACACTGTCTATTGTTTTCACCTCATTGGCAATATTTATTTTAGCATTTTTATTTAAAAGTCAAATAGCAGAAATCACTAATATTGAGGCACATCATATTAGTTTTGTTATCTGGATTCTATTGCTTGATGCATTAGTGATTATCCCCTTTGCATGGTTAAGGGCCAATGCAAAACCTATGAAATATGCTATAATAAAAATCGCGAATGTTGCCATAAACATAGGTTTAAACCTGTTTTTCTTTTTACTGTTGGCAGGTTTAGCAGAACAAAACGAGGTATTTGATTCAATTTATCAAACTGATTTTGAAATAAACTATGTATTAATAGCAAACCTAATTGCAAGTGGCGTTACCCTTATTTTGATGTTTTCGTTCTATGGTAAAATCAAATACATATTCGACTCAAAATTATGGCAACAAATGTTGCGTTATGCGTTTCCTGTATTAATTGCAGGACTTGCTTATACAACTATAGAAACATTTAACCGCATTTTATTAGAAAGTAGTTTATCTACTGCTGAAAACCCAGAAGAAGAAGTTGGTATGTTTTCAGCTTGTTACAAATTAGCATTGTTTATGACGTTGTTCGCCACTGCATTTCGATTGGGTATAGAACCTTATTTTTTTAGTCATGCAAAAGCAAAAAACCCACAAAAGAATTATGCCAGAATTTTAGAATACTTTGTAATTTTTGGTTCAGGTATTTTATTAACTGTTGTGGTATTTTCAGATATTTTAAAAGTTATTATTATAAGAGATGAGGAATTCTGGGAGGCTATGTGGATTGTACCGATTATCCTTATCGCCAGTTTTTGTTTAGGGATTTATCACAACCTTTCCGTATGGTATAAAATAACGGATAGAACAAAATTTGGCGCCTATATATCGGTTGTTGGGGCTATAATTACTTTAGCTTTAAATATATGGCTCATCCCTATTATTAGTTATAAAGGCTCCGCTATTGCTACTTTAGCCGCTTATGGCACGATGGTCTTATTATCGTACTACTTTGGTAGGAAATACTATCCTATTCCTTATAATGTTAAGAAGATAGGTGCGTATTTATTGGTTTCCATAGGGTCTTCTGTAGTGTATTTCTATCAATTTAGAGCCAATTATGTTGTTGGAATTTCTTTGTTAGTTGTATTTTTGGGAATCGTTTATTTTTCAGAGAAGGACAAACTAAAACAATTATTAAAAAGATAATATGAAAATTAAAATCATAAACAAATCCAGACACGATTTACCAAATTATGAAACGATTGCTTCGGCGGGGATGGATTTGCGAGCAAGTTTAACAGAATCTAGAATATTAAAACCTTTAGAACGTACTATTGTTGGCACAGGTTTATTCATAGAGTTGCCCGTTGGTTTAGAGGCTCAAGTGCGTCCTAGAAGTGGGTTGGCAGCCAAAAAAGGGATTACCGTATTGAACGCCCCAGGAACTATTGATGCAGACTACAGAGGAGAGGTGGGTGTGATTTTGGTTAATCTATCAAATGAGGATTTTACTATAAATAATGGAGAGCGCATCGCACAATTAGTTGTAGCTAAGCATGAGCGAGCAGAATGGGAAGAAGTAGAAATACTTTCTGAAACCGATCGTGGTGAAGGCGGATTTGGAAGTACAGGCACGAAGTGATTGAAGAATTACGATTAACGATTTTTAATTTCAGAATAAAAATAGAAAGATTTGTGAATTCGTGGCAAACGAATAAACAATTAAACACATAAACGAATCAACAAAGGAAAATGAAAATAATAGTCCCAATGGCAGGCCGAGGTTCTCGCCTTCGCCCACATAGTTTAACAGTACCAAAACCATTAATACCAGTTGCGGGTCAACCCATAGTGCACCGCCTAGTAAAAGACATTGCCAAAGTTTTAAAACAACCTATTGAAGAAATAGCTTTTGTTTTAGGAGACCCAGCATGGTTTGGTGATGATGTGGTAACAAGTTTAGAGGATTTGGCAAAGAGTTTAGGCGCAAAAGCTTCTATTTACCGTCAAGATAAGCCTTTAGGCACAGGACACGCCATTATGTGCGCAAAACCATCATTGTCTGGGCCTGCGGTAATTGCGTATGCTGACACTTTGATTAGAGCAGAGTTTGATTTAGATCCTGAAGCTGATAGTGTGATTTGGACGAAGCAGGTTGAGAATCCAGAGGCTTATGGTGTTGTGAAGCTTAATGCCAATGATGAAATTGTGGAGTTGGTAGAGAAACCAGAAATCTTTGTGAGCGATCAAGCAGTAATCGGTATCTATTATTTTAAGGATGTTGCCGTTTTAAAAGGGAAACTACAAGAAATTTTAGACGAGAACGTTATGAATGGTGGTGAATACCAAATTAACGATGGTATTAAACGTATGATGGCGGATGGCAAAATATTTAAAACAGGAACTGTTGATGAATGGATGGATTGTGGTAACAAAACGATTACAATAGAAACCAATCAACGTATGTTAGGGTTTTTGCAAGCTGATGGCGATGAGCAATTAGTGGCGTCTTCGGCGAAATTGACAAATTCTAATATTATTGAGCCTTGTTTTATAGGAGAAAATGTTGTGCTTAACAATTCTTCGATAGGACCTTATGTTTCCATTGGAAATGGCACTGTTATTGAAGATTCAAATATTAAAAATAGCTTAATTCAAAACCATACAACCATTAGAAACGCTAATTTAGATAAAGCGATGATAGGAAACCATGTGAAATATGATGGCGGTTTCACAGAAATAAGCATTGGTGATTATTCTGTTTTGGAATAAAAATTCCCTTGAAAAAGTAATCTTTTGCAGATAAGCATAAAAGTGACTTTAAGCTAGGTGTTGGCAGATAGTTGCGTTAGGGATTGCAGCGGTAGCTTTTGGTCCCGCCATAGCGGAAAGCCCGACCCGACCTTAAGGAGGGAAACGCCCAAATAACATAAAATGAAACAACTTTTCTACATATTCTTTTTCTTTGGAATGTTGACCGTTCCTCAGGTAAATTATGCGCAAGTTGATTTTAATAAAACGCCCGATGATGATTTAGGAGTTGTTGAAGACGAATTTCAAGAGTTGTTCTTTGAAGCCCTAAAACAAAAGGGTATAGAGAACTATGATAGAGCCGTACAAGCACTTTTAAAATGCATTGCACTTGATAAATCGCCTGCCGTTTTATATTTTGAATTAGGTAAAAACTATATGCTTTTAAAGAATTTTGGGGCTGCAGAGGATGCACTGAAGGAAGCAGTGGACAAAGCACCAGACAACGAGTGGTATTTGGATGAATTGTATGGATATTATGTGTCTCAAAACGATTTGAAAAATGCACTTAAAACGGTGCAACAGTTGGTGAGCTACCATCCAGATTACAAAGAGGGTTTAGCAACTTTGTATATAAAAATGGAAAAGTATGATGAAGCTCTTGAAATTTTAGATGAATTGGATGCATCTTTTGGTATTTCGGCAGCGCGGGATGTGATAAGAAATAGAATTTATAAAGCTACAGGACGCGCCAAGGAACAAATAGAGAACTTGGAGTCTAGAGTTGACAACAACCCTAAGAACGAAGCGAACTATTTAGCATTAATTTACCGTTATAGCGAGCAAGGAGAGAAAGAAAAGGCCTTTGAAACAGCACAGGAATTACTTGAGATAAAACCAAATTCGCAAGTAGTACATTTGGCGCTTTACAAATTTTATTTAGATAAAAATAATACGGAAGAAGCCATTAATTCTATGAAAATTGTGGTGCAAAGCAATGCTATAAAACCTGATGCGAAATTAAAAGTACTATCGGATTTTGTAAATTTTGTAAAGCTAAATCCGCAATACGAGAAAGATTTGGTTGAAGCTACATCATTATTAGATGGGGCGTCTGATGCAAAAACCTTGACAGATTTAGGACAATATTATCTGCAAAAAGGCGATAAGGAAAATGCTTTGAAGCATTTTGAAGAAGCCTTAAAATTGGATAGTGATAGCTTTAGTATCTTAAAAAATGTGATACTATTGCATATTGATTTAAAGCAATTTGAAACCGCAAAAGCAAAAAGTGAAGCGGCTATTTTAAAGTATCCTGCTCAACCCTTGTGTTATTTAATACATGGTGTGGCGTTAAACGCATTGCAAAAGCCCAAAGAGGCAGTAGCATCGTTGGAGTCCGGTTTGGACTGGATAGTAGATGATAATGCCATGGAAGCCGACTTTTATAATCAATTGGCTAGAGCCTACGAAATGATGAATAATACTGCAAAAGCAAAAACGTTTAGGGATAAGGCAAATGCCCTAAAATCTTAAGAGAACGATTTTATGAGACCTCAAATATTAAAATACAAACATCTTATTACCTTACTTTATGTAGCGCTTTTTTTGGTGTTTACAGGTTGTAAATCCTCAAAAACAGTTACAGGCGGCGATAGCAATTTAAAGTTAAGCACTAAACAACTCATTAAAGAAAATTCTAAGAAATCCCCAGATTTTAAGACATTACAGTCTAAATTAAAAATCACATATTCCGAAGGTGATAAAAAGCAATCGCACACGGTAAGCTATCGTATGGAAAAGGATAAAGTGCTTTGGATGAGTGCCACATTTGGAGTTATAAGAGCGAAAATCACACCTGAAGCTGTAGCGTTTTATAACAAATTGGATAACACCTATTTTGAAGGTGATTTTGAGTATTTCAGTAAGATGCTAGGTACAGATTTAGATTTTGAAAAAGTGCAAAATATCATTTTAGGTGAAGCTTTATTCAATTTAAAAGATGAAAACTACAGGCTTTCACTTCATGAAGGGAATTATTTGTTGCAACCTAAAAACCAGCGCGAACTGTTTGAAATATTTTTCCACATTAACCCATCTCTGTTCAAGGTTACACGACAAGAGCTAAGTCAAATTAAAGAGCGAAGACAGTTACTTATAGACTATTTAGCACATCAGGAAGTGGATAACCAAGTATTACCAGAACATGTAAAAGTTATTGCGGTGGAGGGCACAGAAGAAATGATTGCTGAGTTGGAATTTAAGTCAGTATCCCTAAACGAGGATTTGAGATTCCCTTTTAAAATTCCCTCAGGTTTTAAAAAGATAGACTTATAATGCGTTACCAAAGGCATATCATCTTAGTTCTTTTTTTGATACTTCTGCCTTGTGGTCATAGTATGTATGCCCAAAACAGTAAACAAAAGCAGCTAGAAACACGCCGACAGGAACTTCGCAGGGAAATTCAAAAAATAAATGCCTTACGCACAGAGAATAAGTCTAAAGAAAAGTCGCAATTATCCTTAATCGAGGATTTCAACTATAAAATAAGCGTACTGAATAACCTGATTAAGGTTACCAATCAACAAGCTAATTTGTTAACAAGGGAAATAAACAATAACCAAAAACAGATTAGCAACCTTCGTGACGAATTAAAATTATTAAAGGACGACTATGCGGCTATGATTGTGAAGTCCTATAAAAGCCGAAACCAGCAAAGTCGTATTATGTTTCTCTTGTCTTCAAACGACTTTAAGCAGGCTTACAAGCGCTTGCAGTATATGAAGCAGTACACAAGTCATCAAAAAGAACAGGGAGAAACTATAAAAGCTAAAACAGCTCAATTACAGCAGATAAACAAAGATTTATTGGTGCAAAAGGAGGAGAAGCAAAAGCTAATTACCGAAAACAAAAAAACACAAAGAACACTAGAAAAAGAGCGAGCCCAACACCGCTCTATCATGGCGTCTATCCGTAAAGATCTAAGCAAGTATACCGCTCAAATAAAATCTAAACAACGGGAAGCTGCTAGAATAGATAGAGAAATACAACGTATTGTTAGGGCGGAAATAGCCAAATCTAATAAAACGACAACGGCATCAAATAACAGCGCCAGTTTTGCTCTAACGGCCGAAGAAAAAGTGCTAGCTAGTAATTTTGTATCCAACAAAGGCAAGTTGCCTTGGCCTGTAGAAAAAGGCTTTGTAAAGGCGCGTTATGGTAAGCAACCTTCTTTGATAGATCGGTCGCTAACCGTGCAACGTAATGGTGTTTTAATTACCACCGAAAAGCAGGCCAAAGCCCGTGTGGTTTTTAATGGTACGGTCATTAAAGTTACGGCTATTCGCAATTCCAACCCTATGGTAATGATTAGGCACGGTAATTATATAACGGTGTATAAAAACCTATCTAAAGTTTACGTAAAGGAAGGCGATAAACTAAAAACGAAGGACGTTATCGGTGAAGTCTCCACAAATGTGGAGGGTGATACCATCCTAAGTTTTTCTATTTTTAAGGATGCACAAACCCAAAATCCCGCAAGTTGGATTTATAGGATGTGACACTTTTTGTTATGTTTAACTTATTTCAGTAAATCACACTAGTATTCGGGCGTTACCCACACCCTTCGAGTGCCTCAGGGCAAGTGGGTCGGGCCTGCCTGCCGGCAGACAGGCTTCCCGCTATGGCGACCAAAAGCTGCCGCTGCAATCCCTAACCTTTAGATTAGCAAATACTATTAATTGTTATTACATTTAAAAAGGACAGAGTGAACTTATATCCCTAACTAGCTAAAAAGAGCTATCGTGCGTATTA
>NZ_SIRT01000049.1 GCF_004310325.1 Hyunsoonleella flava | reverse complement strand
TTACTTTTTGCGCAATTTTATTAATACCTTTTGAAAACAAACTTGCTACATATGATTTTGTAGTATCTTTATTGGCTACACGCTCTGCAATCACATCTTCTAAGGTTAAAAAGAATCCGTAAGACGAGTTATTTTCCTCCTTCCAACAAGTATCTGTACCAGTATGACAAGTGGGGCCAACTGGATTTACTTGAATTAACAATGAATCATTATCACAGTCATTTTTAATATCTAATAGGTTTAAAAAATTACCGCTTTCTTCTCCCTTTGTCCACAAACGCTGCTTGCTTCTGCTAAAAAACGTTACT
>NZ_SIRT01000048.1 GCF_004310325.1 Hyunsoonleella flava | reverse complement strand
AATGTATATCATGGCGTAGCAACCAATGTAACTATATGTGTACATGATGAATATATTTTTAACGATTTAGACAAAAACATAGAAGTTGGTCGTTACCATTATTGGGTTGTAAATTCAGAATTACCAGACAGTTTAGAAGCTACCTCTTTTGATGCAAACGGACAGGTCATGTCACTAAGACACAAAGTATATGATGTTAGAGGTGTACAATACCACCCTGAATCTGTTTTAACACCAGAGGGTAAAAAGATTTTAGAAAATTGGGTTAATAATTAGTCAATAGTAAAAATGAAAGACATACTTAACAG
>NZ_SIRT01000047.1 GCF_004310325.1 Hyunsoonleella flava | reverse complement strand
AATCTTGATCGTTAGCGAACCATTCCGCAAAACTGGTAGCAGTTTCTTGAAGTTTTAAGGAGTGCAACTTAATATTTTCAGGTAGGCGTGCTTTTATTTTTTTGGTAAAATCGATAACCATCATTTCACTTGTGGGTTGATAATCAACCAATAAAATATTATGTCCACGGGTCTGCAGCTCTTTGGCTAGTTCTACATGAGGGGTGTTTTTGTTGAACACTGTAGCGTGGTCGAAAACGCTAACAATTTCTTCTTTCACGATTTTTTTGAGATCACCAGAATCGATAACCATACCGTATTTTACGTTAGAT
>NZ_SIRT01000046.1 GCF_004310325.1 Hyunsoonleella flava | reverse complement strand
AAATTCCAGTGGCAGATATGGACAGGTCTAAAGCACTTTACGAAGCAGTTTTTCAAATTAAAATTGATGTTCAAAATTTTGGCGGTATTCTTATGGACTGGTTTCCGTTTGCCGAGGGAAAGGAAGGCGCAGCAGGAACTTTAATAAAACAAGAATCATACATCCCAAGTCAAGAAGGAACATTGGTGTACTTTATGAGTGATGATGTAAAAATCGAATTGGGTAGGGTGGAAGCTGCAGGTGGTAAAATATATCAACCTAAAACCCAGATATCACCAGAGCATGGTTATATGGGTGTTATTATTGATACGGA
>NZ_SIRT01000045.1 GCF_004310325.1 Hyunsoonleella flava | reverse complement strand
CTTAAATGTTGGTAGAGGGGATGGAGATTCATGGTTTGATGGTGGCGCAGCAGCTGATATTGATCCTTCAGCGAACGAATGAGTGCATATAGCATTTACCATTTCTCAATCGGAAGCGGTAGTATATATTGATGGGCAAGTGGTAAGACAAGGCGCCTTTAGTGGTGTAGATTGGACAGGTTGTGATATTTTATCCATAATGTCCGGAGAGCCAAGGTTTTCAGGATGGAACCATAGATCAGATTTGAGTTTCATGGATGAACTAAGATTATTCAATAAAGCATTAACCCAAAGTGAAGTTACCAATTTAAAG
>NZ_SIRT01000044.1 GCF_004310325.1 Hyunsoonleella flava | reverse complement strand
AAGCGCGTGCGTTACTTTATCTAAATCGTTATAATTTAAACTATCAAAAACACAATAAGATGCCTCGGGTATTTCTAAAATATGTTCAGCCGATATCTTCACATCCCAACGTCGTATCTCTTCAATTGCAAATGAAAATACCTCATCAGATTTAACGTGGCCATTAGATTTTTCCTCAATATATTCCTTTAAGTTTCCTTTTGAATATGTAAACGAATGGTCTTCAGCAAATGGTGTTTCGTTTACTGGTGTAAGTGTATCTTCATCTTTAATATAATGCGTGCTGTTTACTGTAACCCTATTGCCTTCAAACA
>NZ_SIRT01000043.1 GCF_004310325.1 Hyunsoonleella flava | reverse complement strand
TGGAATATGCCTAGAAATTGATTTTCTGTGTACTTGTAGTTATTGGTGCCGCAGCAAGTTTAGGCTCTGTTATTGGATTCTCTGACGCCACGATTTTCGAGATGATGGTTCCAAATATGATTGGTTTGATATTACTGGCGCCTAAAGTTAAGAAGGAGCTTAATAAATACATGCAAGCTATAAAAGAGATTAAAAAATAAATTACCATGAGTAATTTTAAATCCCATTATGTATTCACTAAAGAACAACGAAATGGGATTTTTTTATGGCTACTTCTCATTGTTGTTTTACAATGTGTTTACTTTTTTGTTGATTTC
>NZ_SIRT01000042.1 GCF_004310325.1 Hyunsoonleella flava | reverse complement strand
AAGCGGTCTATAATCAGCGTAATGCTGCTGCTGCTGCAGTTGCAGCTCATGAAGTTGGTCATGCGGTACAGCACGCGCAAGCTTACAGTCGGTTGCAAATGCGTTCTACTTTAGTCCCTGTGGTTAGCGTAACTTCTGGCATGTCGCAATGATTGATTATTGGTGGATTAATTTTAGGCGGTGCCGCTGGCTTAGGTTTAGGTTGGTGGGTTCCGGTAGCTGGTTTAGTAATGATGGGAGCTGCGACATTGTTCAGCTTCATTACCTTGCCAGTAGAGTACGATGCCAGTAATAGAGCATTAGCTTGGTTGAAGAATAAA
>NZ_SIRT01000041.1 GCF_004310325.1 Hyunsoonleella flava | reverse complement strand
ATTTGGTCTGGACCGTTATAATCAGCATTGGGGGTGTAATCGATCGTATCGTCCGTGGGATCGTTTGGTGTACCGCCATCGTTAACAGTTGCTGTTCCGTTAGTTGGTGGGGTCGTGATGGTAATTGTCCCAGTGCTTGGACCATCGCCTCCAAAATCGTCATCGTCTAATACATCGATATTAACCGTATCGTCTTCATCTACACTTGCCGTATCGTCTACTGCGGTTGGTGTGTCGTTTACTGGGTCTACTGTTATATCTACTACGGCTGTGGTACAATCGCCATCGGCATCACATATCTCATAAGTGATTTGGTCTGGA
>NZ_SIRT01000040.1 GCF_004310325.1 Hyunsoonleella flava | reverse complement strand
GGTGGAATCAGGGAACCTTTTTTCTTTGTTTTAAATAATAAAATAAAACCAAATACCAAGAGCGATGTACCCATAACTAACCTAGATGTGTTTCCAACGATTATAGAATATGCAGGTATCGGAAATTCTCAGTTAGCGCTTGATGGCAATAATCTATCTTCAATTTTAGAGGGGAAAACAGAGACATTGGAGCGCTCTCTTTTTTGACACTTTCCCATTTATTTACAAGCTTATAATGTAAAAGATAACGAAAACAGAGATCCTTTGTTTCGCACAAGACCTGGCTCTGTAATCAGAAAAGGGAATCGGAAATTACATTATT
>NZ_SIRT01000004.1 GCF_004310325.1 Hyunsoonleella flava | reverse complement strand
TTGCTCACAAGCCGTTACTGAAGTCACACTACCGAAGTAGGTATCAGAATCATTATCCACCCCGATGTACCAAGTTTGACCAGGGAACTCGTTAGGATCGTTATCATCACAATCATCTGCAGTAGGTGCTGTTAAGCTGTAGCCTACAGGCTGCTCACAAGCAGTCACCGAAGTGACACTACCGAAGTAGGTATCAGAATCATTATCCACCCCGATGTACCAAGTTTGACCAGGGAACTCGTTAGGATCATTATCATCACAGTCATCTGCAGTAGGTGCCGTAAGCGAATACCCAACAGGTTGCTCACAAGCAGTCACCGAAGTGACACTACCGAAGTAGGTATCAGAATCATTATCCACCCCGATGTACCATGTTTGACCAGGGAACTCGTTAGGATCGTTATCATCACAATCATCTGCAGTAGGCGCCGTAAGCGAATACCCAACAGGTTGCTCACAAGCCGTTACTGAAGTCACACTACCGAAGTAGGTATCAGAATCATTATCCACCCCGATGTACCACGTTTGACCAGGGAACTCGTTAGGATCGTTATCATCACAATCTGTATTATCTGCTACATATCCTGCAGGTTGTGAAGCGGCAACCTGACTTACAGCTGGGTTACCAAAGTTATCACTGTCTAAATCTTGATACCAAGTAGTACTTCCTGTTGTAATAGGTGTAGCCGTAATAATTATTTGGTCAAGATATACTTGATCATTATTTTGACTTGCGCTACATTCAAATCTGAATTGAGCGTTTGCTGTGAAATTATATGTCACATTGTCCAGAGATATATTATCTGAATAAAACGATCCGTTATTGAAGTCTGTTCCAGATATGTAAGTGGCTATTGTTTGCCAGCTAGAACCATTAAAGAACTGTAAAAAGAAGTCTTCATTATTTTCCATACTATTAGGATAGTAGTAAAAGCTAATATTTACATTGCTATATCCGGTTAAATCAAAAACTTCAGAAGTTACTCTGGAAGCGACCCCTGAATTATCCCTAATTTGTAGTGAATAATCATTTTCGTAAGAGAAATTTGTACCATTAGCTGATTCAGAATATCTAAATGTATCAGCACCTCCTAGTGTCCAATTATCAAGACCAGTTTCAAAATAACCTTCATGCAAGGTTGCAATATTTACTGCTGTAAAATTCACGGAAGAACTAAAAGCAGAAGTAGTACCTGTACAACGCGTAGCTACTTGAGCTTCATAATCTACTCCATTTGTTAATCCATTAATTGTATAGGTATTAGTCGATGAATCTGTTATTGTTGTCCAAGAAGGAGCCCCTATTTGACGATATTGAATATCATACGTAGCAGAAGGAATAGCATCCCATGTTAAAATTGCAGATAGAGGTGTGGTTGTTACATCAGCGGCTAGTCCTGATGGAGGATTAGAGTTATCACATGGAACAGGGAAACTAATAACTTTAAAATCATCAAATATAAAGCCGTCAAACGTTGTTGTTAAATCGTCTTCTCGATTGGAACTATCTGTTTTGAATCTAAAACGAAATTGAACATTATTTTGACCTAATAAGAAACTATTATCTACATTATCTATTAAAATTTCTTCCATAACCCACTTATCCATACTATCCCCATCATAAACAGTGTCTCCATTTGAAGATTGATGAGTGCCTGTTGACTTATTTAAATGAAAATTGGTTAAAGATGTAGCAGCAGGTTTGTTATATCTGCCGCAAAGTGCAGTCCAGCTACTGCCACCATTTGTGCTAGCTTCAAATTGTACTAAATCATAGTTTCTTTCTAAATCCCATTTCGCGTAAAACTGTATTAATGCCTGGTTGGAATTAGATAAGTCTATAGTTGAATTTAATGTAATGGTTTTGTTTTCATTATTTCCATAAGACCCTGAAGGTGAATCTGTAATAGCTACAGAGCCGACATAGGAATCTCCACTAGTTCCCCAAGTACCACCAGCTGTGGTCCAGTTTGAGGTGTCAGTATCATTATCTTGAAACAGCACTGTTGGCTGATAATATTTTATATAATTAGCACGATAGATAATAAAATCATCATTACTAAGTGTAACTTGAAATTCTATTTCATCATTTGGTTGAATTCCAGCATTTAATATGTAAGGCACTGTTAAATTTCTTTGCTCCAATTTTGTCCATCCTGATTGAACCGACGGTGAAGTCATTGAAGTAATGTTAGAAGAAACTGGTGTAACCGTAAGCGTAATATCATCGTATGTTTTGCCTAAGTATTCTACACCAAAGGTTAAATTTCCTGATGTGGAATTAATATCACTTGTATTTAAATCATGAAGTTTAGCGAATTTTCCAGAATAAAGTACTGAAAGATAATTCATTCGTAATGCGCGTCTTGCGATATCAACAATTAAAGTAGTTGTTGGCCAAAAATCATCACCATTTTCTGGGGCAAAAGCCAAAACATCTTTACCTGAACCTGAACTCGTTTGTCCTCCAGATGTCACTGCAGGTCCACCTAGCATCCAGTCGTTAACATCACCATTTGCTTCATAAAGCGTATTTGGTGCAGAACCATAAATATATCTGTTATAATGTGTTAAATCATGACAAATTTTGGCATATTCATCTTCTCTTCCTGAATCTAAAGCTGAAACACTACCATTATATGAAGATGTAACAATTGAATTTAAGCCTCCATGATGGTTAACTGCTACTTTAATATCATGAGCTGTTATAAATTCTTGAACAATTTGTGTTTCAGGCTCAGACCCAGCTGAGGGACCTCTATAAGTGTTACTACTAGTTGTAGGGGATGATCCAGAATTATCCCACCCCCAGTAATAATTGAAGTTTCGGTTTAAATCTACCCCACGAACATTATTTGAAGAACTAGTTGTACCATTGTCAGCAACTCCTGGTCTTAAATTTTTACGTTGTAAACCACCACCAGATGGTGCTATAACTTCGTTCCAGCGATAACCATCTGGATTACTTATAGGCATTACATAGATCTCATGGTTATCTACAATATTCTTTACAAATGGATCTGTACTATAGTTTTCTAGCAAGTACCACATAAAGTAGAATGTGTTCATAACACTACTTATCTCACGGGCATGCATTGCACCAGTAATTAGAGTCTCTGGTTCATCACTACCATTCCCATCTTTGTCTAAATCTGGGAAATCTGAAATTTTTACATAATATATTGGTTGCCCAGACCATGTTGTGCCTCCAGTAGAGTTTCCATGGGTTACTGTTCCTGATGTTGAAGCATCTGTTCTAACAGATATCAGATTTGGATACATACTACGCATTAAATCTAGTTCGGCATAAGCTTCACTTAATGTAAATGCTCCACCCATACTTCCTAACTTAAAGTTTGTAGGTTCTACCCAATCAATTTCATCACATTCGTCATGCTGTGTTGGGTTATCAACTAGACTACTTTTCTTGCTCAAGGTTTTACTAGCTCTTTTTGCAGCCGCTATTTGTTGGGATTGTCTTAACTCTTCCTGAGCTATTGGTAAATCTCTGGCGTTTCTTTCTCGATAATAAGTAGTTAAATCATCGATTAAAACATTGTAAGCGATCCCGTTGTTGTCTAGAAGTAACAATTCGGCATAACTAAGTTCCATTTGTAAGTTATTATTAACAAACTTTGGGCCACAGGACAAATCAATCCCTGCCTTTTGTATACTTTGTAATGTAAGAACAGAGGGATTTGGTATCGCAATTCTTTTTGGTTTTTGATTTGTTACCTGAGAGAAACCATAGCTGATAAATAAATTGAAAACAAGTAGTATTACAATTTTTTGGTAGGTAGTTTTTTTCATTAGATTTAGGGGTTAATGAATTATGGGGGCTAATATAGTATATTACAGAATAAAACTCCATGAAAAGCATAAAAAATCGATGAAATACATATTTATAAAAAGAATTTAGATTACATAAGTTTTTTATTTTCTTAAAACACATGCTATTTTTTACTGATAATCAGATATTTGTGTTTATCATGTTTATTAAACAACTGAAAATATCAAGTTTTATAAAAAACCTAAAAATTTAATTTGATCAATAAATTTTCAGCAATTAATAGAATATTAAAACAAATTAAGTTTGGAATTTGCATTCTTGGTTACAACCTGTAACGAGATTAACTATTGTATTGCTAATTTTTCTATTCAACTAGATTTGCTTAAACACTATTTTCAATAAATAATTAGTTTATCCAAAAACTATTTTTATGGAACATTACTCGAAATAAAAAAAAGCAGGACAGAACAGGACAGGTAATCAACTGAATTCGCTATTTTTGTTAAGTAAGTTATTATTACGCTATCAATATTTCAAAACGAAATTTAAACCAACAACCAAGCAAAATTAATGAGTAAGACAATAGTTTTAACAGGGGCAGGAGGTGTACTTTGCGGAACATTAGCAAAGGCACTTGCAAAACAAGGACACAAAATCGCCGTTTTAGACCTTAGAAAAGAAGCAGCCGATAATATAGCAGATGAAATTAATGCCGATGGAGGGCAAGCCATTGGTGTTGCTGCCAATGTTCTTAAAAAAGAATCTTTACAACAGGCTAAAAAAGAAGTAAATCAAGCATTCGGTAAATGCGATATATTAGTTAATGGTGCAGGAGGAAATCATCCTTTAGGTACAACATCAAATCCTCACTACTTAAAAGGAGATTTAGAAAACAAAGCGGAGGGTTTTAAAACGTTTTTCGATTTAGATACCGATGGGATTAAATTTGTATTTGATTTAAATTTTATTGGAACTTTGTTGCCAACACAAGTTTTTGCAGAGGACATGGTTGAAAGAGAAGGGTGTAGTATACTAAACATTTCTTCAATGAATGCATTTACACCTTTAACCAAGATTCCTGCTTACAGTGGGGCAAAAGCAGCTATATCTAACTTTACACAGTGGTTGGCAGTACATTTCTCAAAAGTGGGTATTCGCGTGAATGCTCTGGCTCCGGGTTTCTTTTTGACAGATCAGAATCGTGCGTTACTTACTAACGATGATGGCAGTTTAACACCACGAGGAAACCAAATTATCGAACAAACGCCTATGGGTAAGTTTGGCGAGCCAGAAGATTTAATAGGAACAACGTTATGGCTATGTGGAGAAGGTGCTTCGTTTGTAACGGGAGTTGTTATTCCTATAGATGGAGGTTTTAGTGCATTTAGCGGAGTTTAATTTAAAATCTTAATTACACAAAGTGACTAACGATACTGTTATTTGGGGAATTATTGGCTGTGGTGATGTGGCCGAAGTTAAAAGTGGGCCTGCATTTCAAAAATGTCAAAATTCTAAATTATTAGCTGTCATGCGAAGAAATGGTGATTTAGCCGAAGATTTCGCAAAACGTCATTATGTACCTTTTTGGTATAGCGATGCAGATAAGCTTTTGGCAAATCCTGATATTAACGCTGTTTATATTGCAACACCTCCGTCTACACATTTGCACTATGCATTAAAAGCATTAGAGGCTGGCAAAAATGTATACATTGAAAAGCCAATGGTGCTTGACGATAATGAGGCTTTAGAGCTAGAAAACGCAGTTAATAAAAGTAATCAGAAATTAGTTGTTGCACATTATCGTAGGTTTTTACCAATGTATGTTAAAGTAAAGCAGCTTATTGATAGTGATGCCATCGGATCAATAAAATTTGTAGATTTAAGGTTTTTGCAACCTTATAATTTTAATGATAAGGCTACTTGGAGATTGGACGAGGAAGTGTCTGGAGGAGGCTATTTTCACGATATAGCACCCCATCAAATAGATTTAATGTATCATTTTTTTGGCGATTTTGATTTGGCGAAAGGCATCGCTGTTAATCAATCAAATATTAATAAAGTGGATGATACTGTAAATGGAATTATTAGTTTTAAAAATGGCATTCAATTTAGAGGTATGTGGTCCTTTGCAATCCCAAACTACTTAGAAGAAGACCGTTGTACCATTTACGGTGAAAATGGAACTATTGAAATCTCTTTTTATAAGGAAACGCTTAAACTCAACTCAAACAAAATAAATAAAACATTCGAATTTAAAAACCCAGAAAATATACAACAGCCTATGATTCAGGAGACGGTTAATTATTTTCTAGGAAAACGCAGTAACCCTTGTCCGGTTGAAGATGGCAAATTAGTAACTGAATTGATGCAAGAATTTACAAAAAAGGAAACTATACAAAATGGAGCAAACATGGAGGTGGTACGGGCCAAATGACCCCGTATCTTTATCAGATATAAAACAAGCAGGGGCAACTGGGATTGTTTCTGCACTACATCATATTCCTAATGGCGAGGTATGGACTGTGGATGAAATACAAAAGCGTAAATCTATTATTGAGGAAGAAGGCTTATCTTGGAGTGTTGTTGAAAGTATACCAGTTCATGAGAATATAAAAACCCGTTCAGGACAATTTCAAACATACATAGAACGGTATAAAGAAAGCATTGAAAACTTAGCAAAATGCGGCGTAAATATCGTCTGCTATAATTTTATGCCCGTTTTAGATTGGACTAGAACCGATTTGGATTTTGAAGTTGAAGATGGCTCAAAGGCATTGCGTTTTGATGTTATTGCTTTTGCCGCTTTTGAGTTGTTTTTATTAAAACGACCTGGAGCTGAAGATGCCTACTCAAGTGAACAAAAAAAAGCGGCTAAGGCCTATATTGACAATCTTTCTGATGTTGATAAGACAAAATTGGTAAACAACATTATTGCTGGTTTACCAGGAGCAGAAGAGGGGTATACTTTAGAACAATTTCAAACCATACTTGATACTTACAAGGATATAGATGCGCAAATACTAAGAGATAATCTGGTTTCTTTTTTGAAGGAGATTATTCCTGTGGCGTCTAAAAACAACGTGCTAATGTGTATTCATCCTGATGACCCGCCATATCCAATTTTAGGATTGCCGAGGGTTGTGAGTACAGAGTCTGATTATGCTTATTTATTTGATAATGTTCCAGACAGAGCAAACGGGATTACGTTTTGTACAGGGTCTTTAGGTGTTAGGGCGGATAACGATTTAGTCAATATCTTTAAACGATTTGCAGATAGAGCACACTTTCTGCATTTAAGAAGCACAAAAAGAGATGAGGGTGGTAATTTTTACGAGGCCAATCATCTAGAGGGCGATGTAGATATGTATAATATCGTAAAAGAAATTTTAATAGAAGAAAAAAGAAGAAAGGCTGAAGGGTATTCAGATTTTGCTATCCCTGTAAGACCCGATCATGGCCATCAGATGTTGGACGATTTACATAAAAAAACAAACCCAGGATACTCAGGTATTGGAAGATTAAGAGGTCTTGCAGAGTTAAGAGGGTTAGAATACGGTTTAAAGCACAATATCTAATAGTCCAATAAAAATAGGTAAAACTAATTAGTTAGTAGTTATCTCGAACTAAAGTTATCAATGAATACAACACATTTTATTACAGATAATTTCATACTACAATCTGATATTGCTGAAACGCTGTATCATAAGTATGCAAAGGATTTACCAATTATTGATTATCACAACCATTTATCAGCAAAAAAAATAGCTGAAAACCAACCAATTAAAAATATAACTGAGGCTTGGTTAAAGGAAGACCATTACAAATGGCGTGGAATGCGCGCAAATGGAATTGAAGAAATTTATATTACCGGTCAAGCCACTTCACATAAAGAAAAGTTCTTAAAATGGGCTGAAACCGTGCCCAACACTTTAAGAAATCCATTATTTCATTGGACGCATTTAGAATTAAAGCGTTATTTTGATATTGATGAACTGCTGCAACCTAGTACAGCCGAAGATATTTACAATCGCGCCAATGCTATCTTAGAAAATAAAACACCTGCACAACTTCTAGAATACATGAAAGTTGAAGTTGTATGCACTACGGATGATCCTACGGATGATTTGGTATATCATATGGAAATTGCAAATGGCGATTTTTATACGCAAGTATTGCCAACCTTTAGATCGGACGAGTTGTTTTTTATTGGCAAGGACACGTTTTTAGCCTATATCAAAAAACTTGGTGCTGTATCCAATTTAGAAATAAAAGATGTGGATACCTTTTTGAATGCCATAGATAAACGCTTGGCATTTTTTGATGCACAAGGTTGCAAGCTCTCCGATTTTGGTGTAGGAGAAGAACTGAAGCTTGCAGATTTCACAAGAAAAGAGATTGATGCTATATTTTCAAAACGTTTGAAAGGAAATAAGCTCAATAAAGATGAAGTTGATAAATATAGATCCTTCCTGTTTATTTATTTAGGAAAGAAATATCATGAATACAATTGGGTACAACAGTATCATTTAGGCCCTGTTCGAAATAATAACAGTAGGCTATTGAATCAAATAGGATTAGATGCAGGAGTGGATTCCATAGGGGATTTTCCAATGGCTCAGTTTATGTCAAAACTTTTTGATACCCTTAACTCAACAAATCAATTAGCAAAAACCATTACGTATAATTTAAATCCATCCCAGAATGAAGTATTTGCTACCATGATGGGCAATTTTCAAAATTCAGATTATCCTGGTAAAATGCAATGGGGCTCTGGATGGTGGTTTTTAGATCAGAAAGATGGTATGGAAAAGCAGATAAACTGTTTGTCTAATATGGGGCTATTAAGTCGTTTTGTAGGTATGCTTACAGATAGCAGAAGTTTTTTATCATTTCCAAGACACGAATACTTTAGGCGGATTTTATGTAATATCTTAGCTGAAGATGTAAAACAGGGTTTAATACCAAATGATATAGAGTTTTTGGGTAAAATGGTACAGAACATTTGCTATTATAATGCAAAAAACTACTTCGGTTTTAATCTCATCGAAAACTAAATAAAAGATGAAAAAAATACTTGTAATTAGCTTACTTTTTCTAGCAGTTCTATCTTGTAAGAAAGAAGACGGGAAAAAAGTGCTTTATTTAGGTCATACTTTACCTCAAACACATCCTGTTCACAAAGGGATTGTTGAATTTCAGAAAGCACTAGCTAAAAAATCAGGAGGAACCCTAACAATCAAGATATTTCCTGATGGACAATTAGGTTCAGAGCGTGAGGTTGTGGAGCTGCTTCAGATAGGTAGTGTTGCCATAACTAAAGTTAGTGCGGCTACCATGTCTAATTTTGTTCCAGATTACCACGTGTTTGGAATACCTTATTTATTTAGGGACAAACAGCATATGTTTGATGTTCTGGAAGGTCCGGTTGGAAAATCTATTTTGGAAAAAGGAAGCAAATTTTGGCTTCGTGGTTTGTGTTATTATGATGCAGGAAATAGAAGCTTTTACACATCAAATAAAGCCATTAGAACACCGGAGGATTTAAGTGGTTTAAAGATTAGGGTAATGAACAACCAAATGGCCATTAATATGGTTAATGCATTGGGTGGTTCGGCTACCCCAATGGCTTATGGGGAGTTATATACCGCCATTCAGCAAGGTGTGGTTGATGGTGCGGAAAACAATCCACCGTCTGTAGTGTCATCAAATCATTATGAAATTAGCAAATATTATACTTTAGATGAACATTCTGCTGTACCAGATGTACTTCTAATAGGTACAAAGCAATGGGAAAAATTATCGGAACAGGAGAGAGTTTGGGTTCAGGAAGCAGCAGAAGAATCAGCACAAGCCCAGAAGCAATTCTGGAAGGAATCAGTAGAGGAGAGCATGAAGATTATTAAGGAAGCTGGAGTAGAGGTAATTATTCCTGAAAAGCCTTTGTTTGCTGATAAAGCCAAATCAGTTTTAGAAGAATTTACAAAGGAATACCCTGAACTTGCAGATACAGTTAAGAAAATAAAAGCCAATTAAAATATGAAAACATCCAATTCTCTATTTAACAAAGTTGTAAGGTTTATGGAAATTTTCCTAATCATCATATTTGCTCTTTT
This sequence comes from Hyunsoonleella flava, assembly GCF_004310325.1. GTDB lineage: Bacteria > Bacteroidota > Bacteroidia > Flavobacteriales > Flavobacteriaceae > Jejuia > Jejuia flava. The sequence continues at coordinate 223,233 of NZ_SIRT01000004.1, read as the reverse complement.
GGTATTTGATGTATTGTTTCAAGTATTTGCAAGATACGTGCTAAAAGGTTCATTTTCTTGGACAGAAGAACTTGCCAGATTTTCATTAATATGGATGTCTATCCTAGGTGCTGCTTATTTAAATGCTAAAAGAGAGCATTTATCTATGGATTTCTTGTACCAAAAGTTTTCTGATAAAACCAAGAAGAAAGCATCTATTATCATTGAAGTTCTTATCTTTTTATTCGCCTTGATAGTAATGGTTATAGGAGGACTCAACTTAGTTTACACCACTTTGCATTTAGGACAATTATCGGGAACACTTCGTATTCCGCTTGGATATATATATGCCATTTTGCCGTTTAGTGGGCTACTAATTATGTGGTTTTCCGTGTACCACATCTCAAAAATTTCTAAAGACCAAATACCTGTATAATCATGAGTATTGAAGTATTAAGTATCATCGTTTTATTTGCTAGTTTTTTTACGCTATTAATGCTTAAAGTTCCTGTAGCTTACAGTATTGGGATTGCAACTACCCTTAGTTTATTACTTAATATTGATAAACTCCCTGGTTTAACCACTATAGCACAACGGATGACGACGGGTATAGATAGTTTTGCGCTGTTGGCCATTCCGTTTTTTGTTTTGGCTGGAGAAATTATGAAACAAGGGGGTATTGCCAATAGGCTTATAAATTTTGCAAAATCCTTAGTGGCAAGCCTTCCAGGAGGTTTAGCTTACGTTAATGTATTGGCATCAATGCTATTCGGTGCTATTTCGGGTTCTGCCGTTGCAGCTACTTCTGCAATAGGAAGTATCATGACAGACCGCATGGAGGAAGAGGGCTATCCAAGAGAGTTCAGTGCTTCCGTAAATATTACATCATCAACTACGGGTTTATTAATTCCACCAAGTAATATTCTAATCGTTTATGCTCTGGCAAGTGGAGGAGCAGCTTCTGTTGCAGCTTTGTTTATTGCTGGGTATTTGCCCGGTATTTTATTGGGATTGGCTTTGATAGGGTATATTGTTTTTGTAGCCATAAAAAAGAAGTTTACCAGAGGGAAAAGAGCTACTTTAAGAGAGGTTTGGAACCATTTTAGAAAAGCCTTTTTTAGTTTATTGATGCTAGTAATTGTTGTTGGAGGTATTGTTGCAGGTATTTTTACCGCAACCGAAGCCTCTGTGATAGCTGTTTTGTACGCAGCAGTTTTGGCTTTGATTTATCGAAGTGTTACCATAAAAAGTTTTCCAAACATTCTATTGAATAGCGCAAAGACAACAGCTGTGGTTATGTTCTTAATTTGTACCTCAATGGCTATGAGTTGGCTATTCTCATTCGAGGGAATTCCAGAGCTTATGAGTAATTTTCTTTTAGAACAATTTAGCAGCAAGTTTGCCATTTTCTTAGTAATCAATTTAACATTATTGATCATAGGCACCTTTATGGATATGACACCTGCAGTTCTAATTTTTACACCCATATTTTTACCAGTAGTTATGGCATTGGGTATGCATCCAGTACATTTTGGTATTGTTTTAGTGCTGAATTTATGTGTTGGCTTGTGTACGCCACCAGTAGGTACTATTCTCTTTGTAGGAAGTGGTATAGCGAAGGTATCGGTGTCTCAAGTTGTAAAACCGTTGTTGCCATTTTTACTTATTATGGTAATTGTGCTATTCCTGATAACATATATTCCAGAAATATCAATGTGGTTACCAAGGCTTTTTGATTTATAGGATATATATTTAGCCGACTAGGTATTTCATGGCTAAATTTTTGAATCATATCTCAGTTTTTACTATTCTGTAGATTAAAAAATAAAAAGTATAGTTATTTCAGCTATATTCTAGAAAACAAAAAAGTCAAGAATTATTTCTTGACTTTTCTTTGTAATATGAGTAGCGAGAACGAGATTTGAACTCGTGACCTCCGGGTTGTGAATCCAAGGAGTACTCTATTTTAAACACATTTACTGGACTCAGAGACTACTTTACTATAAAATCGTATGCAAAAACGTATGCAGTTTAATCTTTTAATTAATACAAATTTAAACAAGATATTGAGATAATCATAAATTAAAAGGTGCAAACCTTATGAAACTTGTTATTTTATGATATGGCGTAAACCTTTGGGGAGCTTTCTGTTATCGATTTTTTATTTAATAATATGTAAAGGTTCAGCCATACCACAAAGATTTCTAAGTGTATATTAACCATAACTCCTTAGCAAAACTTTAGCTTGCAAATACTTCTTACGTTTTCTAAAATCAGTTTGTTTTTCTAAATGCAAATTAATTACCTCGCCAAACTTTGTGTTTTGTTCAAAGTGATGTACTAGCTTTAATATATCATTATAATTACCTTGAACAGTGAATCGATATACCTTTACCGAAATATCTTCGTTATCGGTAACATGAGGCTCTAAGAAACCAACAACCTTTAAATTAGAAGTTTTTGAAAAGGACGTCAAAACTTGTAATAAGTTATTTTGGATGGAACCACCTTTTATTTGATGCTCATTTAAAACGGAATCGTAATATTTTTGCTTTTGTTTAAGAAGTGATAACTTTTTGGGAGTATTCTTAAATAAATCCTCCTTTTTTTTTAATAATTGATATTCGTTTTTTAAGTCCATAGTTTTGGATATGGCTAGTCTGTAACTCAAAAATAGTAGCGTTAAGAAACCAAAAACTAAAGCAATATTTTTTGACTTAATTTTCACTTTTCAATTGTATTTTTAAGTTGAACCTAGAAAGGTCTTTACTAATATCACTATAATCTGTTACTTCAATATTTTGTACCCAATCATTTTTTTCTAAATTACTGATCCACAAAGAATAAAGGTCACTGTCGTTTGAAGTTCCAGAAATGACTATAATGTCATCAGATATTGAAATAGGTTTCTCTTTTTTTACACGAGCTTGGAGCGGTTGATAATTAAGCTCTGATAATATGATAGATTGAGGTAAGGTTTTTACAATTTGATTTACAAAAAATGAGCTTTTAGATACGTTGTTTTTAAGAATATCGTCCGCCAGTTGTTGTGATTTTTCAACCTCGGTTTTAAGAGTTATGATATCACTTTTTGTGATATGATTGAGTTGCGCTGTTTCCTGTAATCCTTTTACTTTTTCAAAATAGAAATTAAAAAAAAGAAAATTGCAAAGTAAAAGTGCCAAAATAGTTATCAGACCTATTTTTAAGAATTGATTAAAAAAGCGCGTATTCTTAAATGTAGATAAGAGCTCTGTCTTTTTGTCAATAAAATTGATCTTAGTAGTCCCAAAATTTAAAATAGCATCTAATGCTCCTGAAAAAGAAAGTAAATAATTGCTTGAAACCTCTAACCCATTAATGTCGTAGTTATGCACATCTATATCATTAATAATTTTAATTGAAGAAATTGTTTGGTTTGATAATTCTATCATTGCATTTGACGTATAGAAATTAGGTTCTTCAATAAATTCAATTGCAGATGAGATTTTTGAATTTCCCAAAGAAAAATCAATGACATTTAATTTGTTTGAGATGTATCTTTGAATGATTTCATCCACATGTGATTTTCGACATATAGAAATGAGGTTGGTGTCTTCTGATGATATGATTTCATAATAAAAATTGGAAATATCAATATTTGGAAAACCTGAACTTATGATATTTTTGTCATCAATTTGTACGCGTTTATTTCCTATTATTTTTGTTAAAACCTGGGCGTCGTTAATTATTATTACTACTGGCCAACTAGTTTTTATTTTTTCTAAGATAGTTTCATAAGATTCGCTTAAAAAACTTTGAAGTATAACAATTTCTTTTTTAGTTCTTTTTAAAATGGTGCAATAAAACATACACTTATCATTTTTCACTACATGTTCAATAGCGCAAACCTTATTTCCAAACAAAGCATATGATTTTAAGTGCTCTAACATTAATAAATGATTGTAGGTTTTATAAAGACTGTTAATTTTGCTTTGGAAGCTTCTCTTTTTCTAGAACTGAAAAGCCATTTAATAACAGGTACTCGTGCTAGAAAGGGAACACCTGTTCCTGAATTACTTCGGCGTTGTTCCTCTAACCCCCCTAGAACAACAATATCTTGATCTTGAACCCTTATAATAGAGCTGAATTCACGAGAACTGATATCTGGTGGTGCGTTTTCATCAATACGGTCTCCGAAACTTGATTGAATTACAAAAATATCTAATGTAACTTGTCCGTCTCCAGAGACTAAGGGTTTTATGGTCAACCCCAATTCGGCATCAATGGGTTCATAATTTGTTATTTCTGAAGTCTGTGGGTTATCCGTTCCATATATGTTACGTTGTGTTACAGTATAATATGAAGTTTCCCCATTTGAAAACGTGGCACGATGCCCATTAAGAGTAGATAGTTTTGGAGTAGACCTTATTTTAAGATTTCCATTACTTTCCATAGCCTTTACAGTAGCAAAAAAATTGGGGATAACTTTACCAAGATTTAACTGGTCAAAACCGCTGAAACCATTTATCACCTTATTTATGGTTTTTGCGCCTAAGGTTAAGTCTGTACTCGGAAAAATGCCTCCTCTAGTTTCAACAGATTCGTCTCCAATACCCCAAGTTACTCCAGTCTCAACAGTATTATTTCTACTAACCTCTACAAACATCACTTCTATTAACACTACTGGTACAGTTTTATCAATGTATGTAATAAATTCTTTGAGCCTTTCAATTTTACCGCTGGAACCAGTGACATATAAACAATTTAACTCATTGTCTGCCTGTATGTCTAATCCTTCTGACAGTTCAGGAGGTATAATATCATCGATGGTTTGTGAAGTCCCAATACTGGAATTGTTTGAATTACCATTGAGTCTACTACTATTTTGCTGTCTATTTGTTCCAAATCTATTATTTGAACTGGTGTTAAAAGTGTTTTGGTTTATTCCAGAATTAAAACTTCTATTGTAGTCTCCATAATTGTTGCCAAGATTTCTGCCAACAGTCCTACTTCTGGAATTTCCGCCTTCTGGGTCTGAAAGCAATTCAACAGAACGGTGCATCAAATGTATCACTTCAATCTTACGAACACTTAGCTGATCTTCTGTTCCAAAAAAATAAGTGTTGCCCTCTTTTTTGAATGTAAATGTTTCTAAAGCATCAGAAGATGAGTTGTTTTGAGGTTGAGGTCTGTTGTTATTTGTGTTTTGAGGGTTTGGATTTGAATTTTGGCTTATTTGATTCACAACTCTAGATTCAAACATTTTTACCAACAGTTCATCAAACGCAATTGATTTGGTTTTAAAGGTTAACGAACCAGCTTTTTCAAGAGGTGTAGCGGTAAAAATATCCAGTTCTAAATCAGCACTTAAATTATTGATTATCGAGGCAATGGATGTATTTTGAAAATCTACTTCGAGAATTTTATTTTCAAAATCTAGAATCTTATAATTTTGGTTTTGAGCATTTCTAAGTCTTGATATACTTTGGTTCTCGTCGTTTTTTACTTCATCTTTTTCAAATAGATAAAACCCTTCATTGGTTTTTTCAACATAGAGATTGTTTGAAAGAGCAATCGTGTGCATTGCCGTATCAAAAGGCATTTCCTTAGTGTAAATGGTTAGTGGATTATTTTCTAGACCTGGAGTAAATACCAAATTTTTAGAGCTTTTGTCCATAATGGTTTTAAAAACCTCATAGAGTGTATTGTCTTGTGTATCTATGGAGATTGTAGAATTATTAGGATCGTAATTTACTGTGATAGGATATTTTTGGGGAGCTGTTTCTATGGGTTTAAAGGTTTTAATAGAGAGTATATTACCTGTGAAATCAATGGTCAGGTTGTATTCCTTACATAAGAAAACCAATAAATCTGCCACTATCACATCAGAAAAATTATTGTTTGAAATAGTGATATGATCTAATTCATTTGAAATATTAATGTTTACATCATGGGCATTGGATATGCCCAAAATAAAATTTGATAACGTGATATTACTAACATTGATCTCTGTTTTAGCTTGGTCGTTTAACCCAGGGCTATCAACAGAAAGCAGTTCAAGTTTATGTTTAATTGATGAGAGACGCTCATTGTCCGATTCTACAACCTTAGATTGTGAAAACATAACTGAACTAGCGAATAGTATGATATATAAGAGCTTCCTCATTTAGATAGTTTAATCGATTAATAGAGCATAAACTTCCTCCACAGAAGTAATGCCCTGTTGTACCAATGCTATGGCGTTTAACTTTAAGGTTGATATGTTTTGAGTTTTTAAATACTCGTCAATCTCCAAAGCATTATTTTTGATGAAGGGTGTTAATGTTTTGGTAATGGGTATAATTTCGTAGATCGCTTTTCGTCCTGCATACCCTGTGTGATAGCACTCCGGACAACCAACCGGTGTATAATGATGCCTCAAGCCCTTTGGAATCCTAAAGTTTTCAGGAAATAAAGATGAGGTTACAATATCTTTCGTTTTACAATTGTTACATAGCTTTCTAACCAAACGCTGGGCTACACTTACGTTTAAAGTACTGGCAATTAAAAACCCAGGAATACCCATATCTATTAATCTTGAAATGGTGGCCCAAGCCGAATTAGTGTGAATTGTAGAGAGCACCAAATGCCCAGTTAAAGCAGCACGAATAGCCATATTCGCTGTTTTCACATCTCTAATTTCACCAACCATAATAATATCGGGGTCCTGTCTCAAAAATGTACGTAGGGCACTAGAGAAATCCAGACCAATATTTTCTTTAAGCTGTACTTGATTGATACCTTCCAATGTATATTCTATTGGGTCTTCAATAGTAAGAATATTGGTCAAATCATTATTTAGTAATTTTAATGTAGCATAAAGCGTTGTTGTTTTTCCAGAACCTGTTGGGCCGGAAATCAAAACAATACCATTAGTTTTTTTTGTAGATTCTTTATAGCTATTCAGTTCTTTTTCGGTAAAACCCAAATCTGATAGTTCAATATGATTCGCATCCTTACTTAATAAACGCAGCACTATCTTTTCACCGTGTAATGTAGGTAAGCTGGATACACGAATATCAAATTCACCTGAATTAGTTTTTACAGTGATACGACCATCCTGGGGCAAACGCTTTTCAGAAATGTCCAGACCAGCCTTAATCTTTAGTTTATTGACTATTACTGGGTATTCAGATAAATTAATAATGAAGTATTCTTTAAGTTTTCCATCTATACGAAACCGAACCCGACATTTGTTCTCGTAAGGCTCAAAATGAATATCACTACTTCCAATAGCTTTTGCCGACAATAAAATTTTCTCTAGAAAATCATTGGAATAATGGAGATCTTCAGCTGTTGATAAGCTATTTCTTCTAAAATTATTTGTGAGGTATAAATCTATGTTTTCGGAAGAATCAGAAAGTAGCCGAACGTCTTTTCCAAAAATAACGCTCAATTCACGTTTTAAACTTTCGGAAGGGCTATCAGATTTAAAAGTAATAGTATCATGTTCTGATGCTACAGGAATAATTTTATAATGATAGGCCTGTTCACTACTAATAAGCTGTAGTAAAGATGTTGGAATATTGAAGTCATGATCCATAGTTTTAGAGTGAATAAAGATTAACTGATATGCCAGACCATTGTATAATATAGGCTATAGAAAAAAACAAGCACATATATCCTGCTAGAGGAACGGAAATAGGCGATTTAAAGTCTTTTGTTTTTACCACATGCAACAAAAGAGAAAATATAAGTGCGCCTAAAAAAATGACCACAAATGATACCGTTGAAAATGATGCTGATAGTACCATAAAAAGCAATATATCACCAAGGCCAATGACATTAAGTAAACTCTCTTTAAGTTTTAATCTAGAGTACAAGAAAACAATTAAGATGAGGATACTAATAAAACTAAGATTGAGATAAAATGATGTAAAAAATAGCTCTGGCAACGTATTATAGTAATATAAGATCCCTGATAATATCCCGATTAAAGGAAACATGAACCAAAATACCTTGCGCTCTTTCATATCTTGAAACAGAACCGCAAAAAGCGATAATATCAATATTATTTTTATAAAGACCATTAGTCCTTAACGGTTTGTTTAGGAGTCCCTGTCTCATCTATTTCCCAGACATTAAAAATACCGTCACCATCAAAATCTGTTATGGCGGTAGCTCTTGCCTTAAAGCTATTGTTATCCGCAGCCAATAGCTCATAATTATAATTACTAGTACCATTTTCATTGACAGTACGTGGTGCTTCAAAATCAATTTCATCTAAATCCAGCGCATACTTAGAGTACATATACCTATAAGTGGTTTGCGAGTTGTATATAAATTTCAATTGTGTCTGCGCCTCAACGCTTTTCGTTTTAGCAATAAGTGGCATTAGATTTGGTAAGGCCAATAAAAGCAGTATACCAATTATTACTAATACGATTAATACTTCTTGTAGGTTGTAAGCCTTTAATTTTTTAACTCTTTTCATTATTATATACATTTAAATAAAGCCTTTTTCCTTAGCTATCTTTATGAGCACTTTGTCCGACTTTTTATCATTATTAAATATTTCATTCAGCTTGCGTTTCCTCCGTTCAATACCTGCCAATGAAAGATTAACTAATTCAGGCAAATCCTTTGTTTTATTTCCTTGCGACAAATAGTAAAGTACTTGTCTGTCTATTTGGTCCAAGTTAAAATCATTAGAAATATGTTGCCTCACTAATTTAAGAACAGAGTGGGAGTAATATGGGATACCATAAAGTACATTTGAGATACTTTCGGTAAGCCTATTAAAATCTAATTCATTTTTCAATAACAAACTGTTGGGTTTAAGACATTTTAAAATATTAATTAGTCTATAATTATCACTTAAATGTGTTATAACTAGAATTTTAGCTTTTGGAAAAAGCTGCCTTACCTTAATTCCAATATCATCACCCGATAAAATACTGTATTTCTTTGCTGGAGGTAAGCTAATGTCTAGAAAAACCAAATCAACAGTTCCAAAATTAGCAGCATGTTCTATCTCTAAATAGGCTTCTTCACAACTTTTACTTATCGTGATTTTAAAACTATAATCAGATTCTCTGTTGGCAACAAAATCTAGCGCCATTTTATAAGAATCAATAATAAGTTGATGGTCTTCAACAATGAGGGTGTTTAATGGTTTATTCATTCTGTTAAAATCTTGTTGGCACTCATAAATAAAGGTTTTTCCTGTGGTTCGCCTTTAAAAGAGCAACTAAAAATATTTACTATTCTTAAATCAGAAGTAAGGTTTCCCCTTAGTTTGCGTAAGGCTTATTAAAGGTTTCAAAAATGCCCTTAGCTAGTGAGTATGAAGATGAAAATACAGATTTTTATAAAACAAACAAACCTTACTTGAAGTACATTAAAACCTTAGTATTAGATTTTTCCTTCGAATTAACTTTACTGAACATTTCATAACAGCAGTTTCGACAACTGATCAAGTGTTAATAGTTAATTCATTAATCCTAATTCCAAAACTATGAAAATACTTAGGTATATATTTTTAATTGCTATATCCATAGCATATGGACAAGAACCAAGAATAATTGAACCTAGTATAAACGCTCAGCAATATTTTAATGTAAGGACTGCAACTGAGGATCTCCATACTGGTCAAGTGTCAATGAGCATTCCTTTATTTAATTTAGAATCAAAGGGTATTAAACTTCCAATCTCCATCGTTTTTTCAGAGGGTGGCTTTACTAGACCTGAGGATCGAATAGCATCTAATGTTGGTTTGGGATGGTCTCTATTGGCGGGCGGTGTAATCTCACACACAGTTAGAGATCAAAGAGACTCTGCATCTAACTATAAAGCATGGAAGTCCTCACCTAACTATCTAAGCGGTAAACATAATCAAGCAGAAAATGAACATGACCCCCCTTATTTTGATAATGAGTTTGTTAAGGCTATGGATCATATACATTTAGATAAAGAACCTGATGAATTTAATTATTCGTTTAATGGGTACTCTGGTAAGATTGTTTTTAAATCGGACGATACAACAAATAATACTTACACGGGCATCTTATTTCCAAACATAACCTTCAAAATTGAGCGTTTACCAAGTGGTGGCTATAAAATAACTACTGATGATGGCTTAAAGTATTTTTTTGAGGAGGGAACAAGTGTTAGTATTGAGGGATCTACAGCAAGTTGGTTTTTAACAGAAATACATGCTCCACAAGGTGGTGAAATTTCCTTTGAATATGATATGGATTGCTACACGAAAGATTCACCTTATCACTCTTTTGGAGTTACTTATTGCTCAAGGAGAATAAAAAAAATTATTTATGATAAGGGTTATGTTCTATTTAATTCTGCACCACGTAGTGATATATCCTATAATGACCCTGTTAAAAAGTCTAGACGAATTTCATCTATTGAGTTGTATGATAAAAATGATCAGTTAATAAAAGGGTTTGAATTGGGTAACAACGGCAATGAAGATAGTTTAGTCCTTAATTGGCTTAAACAATATGATAAAAATTATAATTATTTACCTCCATACACTTTTGAGTATGAAACTGTACCTGGACCTGGACCTACTTCGATTAATGGTTGTGGTAGTCCAGGTTTTACTTGCAATAAATATTCTTGGGCTAGTACTCCAACTCCAATAAGTATTGCTCATAGACGATGGAGCATGGAACCTATATTTTGGGGATGGGAAGAAGACGATGGTTATACGCATGATTATAGTCTTACCAGTTATGGAGTTAATCATTATTCTTTTCTCCTTTCAAAAGTTGATTTTCCCACGGGTGGTTATGAATCTTACGAATATGAGAATCATGGTTATTCTGCTTACGGTTCAAATACTGAGTTTTCTCATAGTGGCCAAACAACTTCACCTATACAGGGCAAAAGAATAGCAAAAAAGGAAATTGTAGATGGGGATGGGAATTCCAAAGTAATTGAATATTGGTATTGTTTACATGATGAGGATTACCAACGTATTTCATCTGGATCTCTGACTCCTTCTACTAATCCAAGATATAATGTAAAGTCAAGCGGTGTTTTAATTAATCCCTCAATTAAGGTTTCTAATATGTACAAACCCATATGGAATGATTATTCTAACAATTGGACTGAGTTTTATTCTGGAAATCATATCCGGACTAGGTTTGTAGGCATCCCTCATTACACCCAAGTTTTTCCGCAGAATAAATTAGGGAAATACCATATTTACTATAAGGAGGTTGAAGAGGTGTTTACATCAAGTTCAGAAGAGGAAAACGGTAAAAACATTTATTATTTTAAAGAAGAGGTGGCTGTGCCCGCCAAGAATTATATATATCTGAATTATGAACTTTTTGGAACTGCCAACTTCCCCGCAAGTGCCAACACCTTGATAGAAATCCCTAATAATCTTTATGGAACTAATGATGGTAGTATCTGGAGAAATACAAGCTTTTTGGCTTATCCTATAGGCGATTTTACAGAATATGATTACCTAAAGGGTACGGTTCTAAAACAGGTAACCCTGAACTCAGATGGTAATATTGTTAAAAAAATAGACAATGAATATGATTCGCCATATATAGAAAAACAGTATGGTTTAATTGTACATAAATTTATAGATAATGAAGGTTCTGAAGATGAAGAGAATGGTGTTATGTCTCTTAACAGGTATCTCATTAGTAATTACACTAAACTTTTTAGTTACATAAGATTAGATAAGACAACAGTAACAGATTATTTTCCGGATTCTGGTGGGTCTTTACAACAAGAAATAAGCTATAACTACACAGCCGAAAATTACTTACGCTCTGTAGAAAATAAAAACAGTGATGGTAAAATTAAGACTGATTATTTTCATTACCCAAATGACTATAGTTACTCAGGCGACAATATATTCGGCTTAAAAGCCAATAATATAATATCAAAGCCCTTAGATATGCGCTCCTATAATGACGGGGAGTTTATATCTGGAACTCAGACCAAATACAAAATTGATGGTCAGCCAGAAGCGTTGTTCGTTGCCGAACCGAGAGGAACGCACTTTCCGAAAGATGCAACGAATCCTTATACATTCCCCGAAAAAGCAACATATACTTATAATAACCATCTAATTTCTCAAATTAATCTAAATGATAGCCATAGTAGTGTATATCTGTGGGATGCAACAGGCAACTATGTAATGGCGAAAATTGAGAATACTACTTATAGTGCTGTAGGCTCCTTGAATGGTAAAGTTTTTAGTTATAATAGCGAGACACTATACAACGAGATAAAGGCATTAGTTGGAGATAACGCTATAATATCTACTTACACACACAAGCAATTAGTAGGAATCACCCAAAAAACCGATACCCGTGGCTACACCACCTATTACCAATACGACGATTTCAATCGTCTAAAAGTAGTCAAGGACGCCGAAGGTAAGATTCTTAGCGAGAACCAATACCATTATAAAGGACAACAGTAACAGAATTTACCAATACATCATGAAACCTAGACAATATAAAATCATATTATTTGTATTCATCTTTACGGGTCTATCTTACGGTCAAACAGCAATAGAGGCTAGTTTGTTGGTTGGTGTTTGGAATTTAGATGACACTATATCAATAAATAGTATGGAGCTTTCCCAAAGAGCCAAATGGGATACCATGCCTAGTGAGAAGCAAGAGCGCATCTTGCAACACTGTAAGGAGAGAAAATTGGAACTTACCGAAGAAGGGCAGTATATGCTGACCTTAAAAAATGAGAAAACATCAAGCGGTGCTTGGACATACAATCCAGGGACAAATAGTATTGAGATTACCCATGCCAATGAAAGGATAAGTAACCAAATGTTAAAACTACTAAATACATCGCAATTGGTTCTAGTTCCAGAACAAAAGAGCCATCAACCCTTACTAATTTCTGAGTTACATTATATAAAAACTAAAACATCAATATTATGAATACTTGCCATACAAATAGCACTTCAAAAATTACGATTGTCCTATTATTTTTATTGATGCTTACTGTTAATATTACAGCTCAAAACACATATATACAAGGACCAACCAAGGTACATGAAAATGCGACTGAAACCTATACACTCGATAACTTAAATGGTAACATAAACCCTGGACTTACATCTTGGTATTGGCAAGCTTTTGATAATGATATTAATGACTATCATAATGATTCTATTACAGGAGCCTCTTTTGAAATAGAATTTAGTCATCTTTCAGAATATGAGATTTATGCAGAACTTTACGATTCCAATTCCAATTTTGTGGACGATGGATCGTTAGCGGTTACGGTTATTCCTGCCATACCCGATACACCGCCGAACCCTATTTTTTTAAGTAGCACAACAGGCACTGTAACAATACAACGTGTAGGGGAACCACATACAGACATGGATATTACTTGGTATTGGCAGGGTAGTCCAACAGGAACAAGTACAAGTTACGGTAGTGGGGAGACGATAGTACTTCCATCTGGTGCAACAGCCTGTTATTTACGAGCATATAATGCACATTCAGGATTCTGGAGCGAAGATTCTGGCGAGATAACTAAAAAACCATATTACCAAGATAGCGATGGTGATGGTCTGGGCGATCCTAATAGTTCTACTCCCCCCCAATGGACTCAACCATCGGGATATGTTGATAATGATGACGACCAATGCCCTTTTTTACAAGGAACAGAAGCTAATAATGGATGCCCTATAGTAGATTGTACATTAAGCGACCAGAATTATGTTTATACCATAACACCAACAGAGGGAGTAAATAACCTAGGTTCACTATCTAGTAACCAACGTAGAGAAAGCGTAATGTATTACGATGGATTAGGTAGACCTATGCAGAGTATAGCTATAAGAGCTGGAGGACAAGGACAAGATATAATTACACATATTGACTACGATACCTTTGGAAGGCAGGATAAGAATTATTTGCCTTATGTCATGACCAGCAGTTGCGGGCAGTACCAAACAAATGCTCTAACGGCTACTAATAATTTCTACAATACTTTAAAGTATGAAAACACACTAAATCCTTACTCCGAAATGCATCTGGAGTCCTCTCCCTTAAATAGAGTGCTGGAACAAGGTGCCCCAGGAAATGATTGGGCGGTCGACAAGACTAGTGATAACGACCATACCATAAAGTTTGAGTATGGAGCTAATACAGAAGCTGATATGGTACGCTTCTTTGAGGTTGATTTAACCTGCGGGTCACCAACATTAGTAGAAAGTGGGACTTACAAACCTAATGAATTGTACAAAACTATCACCAAAGATGAGAACTGGCAACCTAATAACAGTTATGAAAAAAACCATACCACAGAAGAATATAAGGATAAGCAAGGGCGGGTTATCTTAAAACGAACTTTTGATAAAATTAAATGGCACGACACGTATTATGTATATGATGACTATGGTAGTTTAACCTTTGTACTCCCACCAGAGTTGCCTACGTATTTAGGTCTTTTACAAAATGACATACATTATAGTGAATATTTTTCGTCAGGTTCTTTACCTAGTGATTTTGCTTTCTTTGCCACCGGAAGCGGCCATGATTATTTTGAAATGTCTATTTCTCTTTCTTCTGGGTCGGGAAGGTTTTCTTCATATGGTTATCTTGAGGGTAGTCCAAATGTACCTCTAAATTCGGGTAAAGTAACGAGTTTAGATATAGACATAGATATGGATGCATCATATATTGATCTAGGTGATATTACTTTTTATAGTGAATTAGGGGAAGAATATACATTAGGGACCGCTTACATTCAAAATGGCGATTTATATTTTAATTCTAATGGTGTAACAATATCTGCTGGTGGTGATTTTTCTTTTAGGTCAGAAACGTTATTTCACCTTCAATCCACAAACCCAACTATTATAACCGAAACAGACCTAAACAATCTAGCCTACCAATACAAATACGATGAGCGTAACAGGCTTGTAGAAAAGAAAATCCCTGGAAAAGAAAAGGAATATATTGTGTATGATAATTTAGATAGACCTATATTAACACAAGATGCTAATTTAAGGGCAGACAATAAATGGCTATTCACCAAGTACGACGTTTTTGGGCGTATAGTGTACACAGGTATATATACACATCCCAGTTTACAAGACCAAAACCAAATGCAGGGGAATTTAGATGCTTTTTATACAACGAATACATCTAATAATTTATATGAAAGTAAACAAGCCTCCGAAGGCAGTTATAACTATTATAGTAACCAGAGTTTTCCAAATACCAATATAGAGATTCTCACGGTCAACTATTACGACGATTATAGTTTTAATACAGATGGACAAGCGTTACCTTCTAGTTGGGACGGGCAAGATATCATCAACCATAATAATTCCAGTAGTAGTAAAAAGTTAACCAAAGGCTTAGCTACCGGCAGTCGAGTAAAAGTGCTGGAACAACCAAACTGGATTACCAGAGTAACAGGTTATGATGCTAAAGCAAGACCAATATATGTTATGAGCAAAAATACATATCTTGGAAGTACAGATATTGTAAAAAACACGCTAGACTTCACGGGAGCAGTAGATAAAATGGTCACAGAACATAATAAGGGTACAAATACTATTATAACCGAGGACCTGTTTACATACGACCATATGGGACGATTAAAAAAACACACCCAAGAGTTAAACAATACAAATGCCTTAGAGGTAATCGTAGAGAACCACTATGATGAGCTGGGACAATTAGAAAGTAAAGGTGTAGGTGGTAGTAATACTAATACCAACAGATTACAAAACGTAGATTATACATACAATATAAGAGGTTGGTTAAAAACCATAAACGATCCCTATAACATAGGTAACGATTTGTTTAGCTTCGGGCTAACCTATAATCAACCTGAAGGTGCTGTAACTGGTAGTATAACACCACTATATAATGGTAATATTAGCCATACCCTATGGAAAACTAATAATGATGACAATCGTATAAAAGAATATAGATACAATTATGATGCATTAAACAGGCTTACTAATGCAAATTGGGCAGAAGGAGGAACTAGCGTTGCTAAATATAATGTAAGTATTGGCTATGATCGCAATGGAAATATTTTAAGGATGAACCGTAACATGCCAATGGATTTAAATAATCCGCTAAATATGTGGTTTGGTGGTTCTAAGGCGATGGATGCTTTAACCTATAGTTATTATGGCAATAAATTACTAAATGTAAAAGATGGTATAGGTTTAAGCACAACAGGCATTGAAGGCTTTAAGGATGGCAACGTAAAAGCAAACACAGGTCTTGATGATTATACCTACGATGCCAATGGTAATATGGTAAAAGATTTAAACAAAGGTATTAATACTATTGAATATAACCATTTAAATTTACCAACAAAGGTAACATTTGATAGCAATGTTGGAGATATTTCGTACGTTTATGATGCCACAGGTGTAAAACAAAAGAAGAAAGTTTTTAGTTATGCCAATGGATGGCCGACCACAACCGTATATGCAGGGAATTACACTTACATTAATGAAGATGATGGAGAAGGAGACGTGCTAAAGTTTTTTAACCACCCAGAAGGCTATATAGAACCCGATAACCAAGGGGGTTACAATTATGCCTATCAGTACAATGATCATTTAGGGAACGTTAGACTCACATATATAAATATAGGGACTGCGAGTAATCCCAATCTTGAGATTATTGAAGAAAATAACTACTATCCTTTTGGACTTGAACATAAAGGTTACAATAATGTTGTGAATGGTGTAGAAAATAAGTATGAAACGTTTCAAGGAGTAGAATATGAGGAATCTTTAGGATTAAATCTTTATGAAATGGATTGGCGACAGTATGACCCAGCCATTGCAAGGTGGACTGGTATCGACCCAGTAACTCATTACCAACAATCTACGTATACTGCTTTTGATAATAATCCTGTATATTTTGCTGACCCAAGTGGTACAACTTCTACAGCAGAATGGATGGAAGAAAACGGAATAACACAAGATGACCTTATCACAGTTTATCAAGCAAGCGATGATAGCGATGATAGCGATGACGATAATGATGATGAGAATAAACTAAGAAAAAAGAGGCAAGAGTTAAGGCAAAATTTAGACGATGCACAAAATGCGTTGACCAATGCCAGTAGGATGAAAAGAGTAATTTCACAATTAGGGAAATACAATCAAGGAGCTGATGCTATAATGCACGTACTTAATCAATTAAAAGAGCAGAATGATGAAATTAAAAGAAAGTACAAAGAAGACCCAACGAAACTAGAAGGAGTTATAGAGGCTTTAGTTGCTGATATTATTGTTATCTATGAAAAAAATGGAAAATGGGATGTTAATATAGATTGGAAAAAACCAGGAGGCTCTGATTTAGATACGGCTATATCGGTTAGTAATTTTGGATTTACAGCTGGCACAGATGCAGCTTTAAAAGGTTATTATGGTAAGGCAGTTATGACTGCTAATGGTGTAGCCACATTAAAAGTAAAGGCACTTGAAAACAAAGTAAGGCAATTAGAAAATGAGTTGCGTTCTGTTGAAAAGCAATTGAACAAAATGAATAAACCAAGTTCTACAGAATCAGGTGGTTTTAGTGACGGCTTTGGAGGCGGTAGTTTTGGAGGCGGTGGAGCTAGTGGAAGTTGGAAAGAAAATAAAAATTAATTTAAATATATAAAAAATGGAAAGTTTATTTTATGCTATTATAATAGCAGCATCAGTTCTTTTATCAGGAGAAACAGAGAGTAATACTACTACTAATGAATCTCAAACAACGACTACCACTAATAGTAGTGATGACGGAGGAAAGTTTGGAGGCGGAGGAGCTAGTGGAAGCTGGTAAAATCAATATTAACTCAAACATACACAGGCGGTATTTCTGTCTGTGTATGTGATTTTTATAAATATGAAACTTCAACTCAATAAAAAGAAAATTTTAGTCTTATTAATTCTATTGGTTACACTATTTTTAGTGTTTTATTTTAATAACGTAGAATCCTCACCAATGCCCTTTGGTGGTGGTAGTTTTGGAGGTAGTGGGGCTAGTGGAAAATGGTAAATTATCTTATTAAATACTCTACTGGTTTTTTACCTAATATTACTTTATTGTAAAGAGTGTTAGGAAATATTTTTACACAAATATTATAATCCCCTACTACTTCATTAAGTTGTGCAATAGCTGGGTATCTTCTATCTATATCACCTTTTTCTCTTAAAATAGATATCTCTGCTTTCTTTTCTTCAATAACATTAAGAAGCTCATTTTATTTTGTATTTACATTGTAAATGTCTATTGCCAAAACAACTACAACTATTGCTAAAACGGCTAATATGATGGACTTTTTTTTCATTATAAAGTAATTTTATAGTTAAGAAATATATGCTTTTTTTGTTTTATGATAACTGATAGCCATATCAATTAAATCATAGATTTTGTTTTTTTCTTCTTCGGTAAAACTCTCAATATCTTTAATTTTTTGGAGTAACTCTTTATCCATAATCATATCATCGCCACCAAGTAGGAAATCGATAGTAACACCAAGTTCATCTGCTATGCTTTTAGCAGTATCTATAGATGGTTTAATTTCCCCCGCTACCGCTAGTCTGTGACTAGTGGCGATAAGAGTAAAAAAAATTATTACATAAAGATAATTAAGCTTTTACAATAGTTTGCGGCCACTAAGTACAGCTTAGCGGTAGCCCCCCGCTACCGCTAAGCTGTGCTTAGTGGTGGTAAGAGTAATAAAAGAAATAAAAAGGTTCGAATACCTCACTTAGAAGGAAGGTGGTCGAACCTTTTTTTTTGAATAAAACTATTAAAAGTCTATTTTGTAATTATGTGATAATCAGAGTGTATTTTTTTATGGGTCTATTTTTTGTATTTGTTTACTAATCAGATGATTAATTCCCCGCTACCGCTGTACTTAATCAAGTTTTTGATACATTAGTTACATGAGCAGAAACTATAAATTCCATAACAAACAAGGTTTGTATTTTGTATCATTCGCAACAGTAAATTGGATAGATGTTTTTACAAGACATATTTATTTTGATGTATTAGCAGAAAGTATAAGGTATTGCAGAGCAGCAAAAGGCATGGAATTATATGCCTATTGTTTTATGCCTAGTCATGTACATTTAATATTTAGGTCAAGCAATGAGCAGCCTTCAGAATTATTAAGAGATTTTAAAAGCCATACAGCTAAAAAAATAATAGAAGCTTTAGAAAACAATCCGCAAGAAAGCAGAAAAGAATGGCTATTATGGATGTTTGAACGCGCAGGAAAAAAGAATGCAACAACAAGCAAATACCAATTTTGGCAACACCATAACAAACCTATAGAGTTATGGAGCGAAAAAGTGATAAAACAAAAGATAGATTATATTCATAACAACCCGGTTAAGAGCGGCTTTGTTACCAATCCTGTAGATTGGAAATACTCTAGTGCTAGAAATTTTCAAGGCGATGATACTATTTTGAAAATTGATGACACTGGCTTCTTAGCATAAGCTATAAAAAAGCAATCGCTACAAACAAGTAATAGCGATAGAGCAAGTTTTACTAGAGCGCCTTGTTGTATTTAGATTTCTGATGAAGTTGAAACCACACGAATCCTTTCATGCGACGGCATAGGCTAAAAACATGAAAACCTTACCAAAAGTAAGCGAAACGCTTACTTTTTTCTTAGGTAAAACTCATTATTTTACAATATTTACCTTTTTACACCTATGAACTGCAAATGTTATAAACATCCTTGCATTAAAAATGGTTTTAAAACCAATAAGAAACAACGGTTATATTGCAAGTCCTTTAATTTAAGCAAACAGAACAGGAGTTCTTATTCAGTTTACAAATTACCTACAAAGATGTACATGTTTATTGCCAAAAGCTTTGGCATTAATAATATTGCTAAAGCTCTAAAAATCTTAGCCTTACTCTTCACAGTATGCAGTTGCAAAACAATGTATTTAAATCAGGACACCACATCAAAAACCACACAACAATTGGTGTTGGGTCATATTGGCTCAGAAAAGGAATATATACTACAACAGGGGTTTAATGGTACCGCCATACCTACATACAAACATCCCATAAAACTTAACGTTTACCCTACTGATTTCAACAAACACTCCTACAATCAATTTATAAATGCCAAAGCATCACAAACGGCAGATGTCCCTATTCAGTATATAGACTCCATAACAGAAAAACCGAAATACCTACAACTACAAATTGTAGATAAAGTAGCAGTAGTAGACGCGATAAACAATAATGAAAATATAAGTGTAAAGAACTATTTAAGCCATAACCGATATGCCAATGTCATCACACATATTTCCATAGCGTTTAATCAAGACCATTATAATGCCATTACGAAAGCCGATGGGGTATTTTTAATAGAAGAAACGCCAAAGTTATATGTGTTGAAACTTCAGAACACCGGTAAAAAAGCAGTGTATATACCTTTTAATAAAGGAGTAGTATTTCAATATAAAGCGTCCAATTGCTGTTGGCAGGAAAATGAAAGGCGACAGCTCAACATAGTGGATTTGGTGAGTAATTATGCTAACTGCCCCAATAAAACATTTAAGTCATCAACAAGGGCAAAAAAGAAATTGAACTTATACAAATTGTAATGTTATGAAACGATGGATACTTTGTCTTAGTTTGCTTTGTTTTTCCTGTGATGATATTACTGAAGTTGAGGATATATCAGAGGAAACTTTGGTTGTTTTAGCTCCAGTTAATGATGCAGTAGTTATCACTAATAACCTTACTTTCACTTGGGAAGGTGTTGAGGCAGCAGAAACATATCATTTACAAATTGCTACACCAAACTTTGCGAGTGCGGTACAAATAGTTAAAGACACCACACTAAATACTACAAGTTTTGCCACTACATTAAACAATAACAGCTACCAATGGCGTGTTAGGGCAGAAAAATCAGGCTATCACACCACTTACACCACACAAAATTTCAGGGTTGAAGAATAAAACAAAAACATATCTGCTGTTGGTATTGGTACTCGCCATTTGGGGAGTTATCGGATATAGAATACTTGCTGCCGTTAATCCATCTGAACCTGAAATAACAGCTCAAAATATTGACGTGACATTTCGTCCAAAAGTGAATTCTAAAATAGATACATTTTCCATCAAAACTGTAAACAGAGATCCTTTTCTAGGTACATTGCACGTAAAGAAACAAGTAGCTGCAAAAAAGATAGCGCCTAAAATAATAGAATGGAAGCCTATAGTGTATCATGGAAAGATTTCTAAAGAAAGTGGAAATAAAAGTGTCTTTATCCTTTCAATTGAAGGACACCAATACTTAGTGAAATCTGGACAAGTGGTGAACGACATTAAATTAATTAGTGGAAACACCAAACAAATAGTGGTGTCATACAAAGGACAGCGAAAAACAGTGTTAAAAACATGATAGACAAAAAACTGAAAGCTGGCGCACTGCAATTCACTATGTACGTGGTGGTGGTTATTGCTTTGGTCTTAGGTGGATTTATCATTTTAATGTACACACACAAACACTTCAAAGCACAACATAACTTCACTCTAGAAACCATTAAAATTTGCGATAGAGGTATTTTATATGCTATGGATACACCTCTAAAGCAACAGGATACCCTTGAATTAGATATATTGGATAAGGATAATGCATCTATAAAGATCCATAAAGAAAGCTGGGGTGTTTATGATAAGATTATATCCATTTCAAAAATAAAAAATAAAGTTTTTAAAAAGATAGCACTAGCTGGAGCAGTTCAACAAGAAACAAATAGGGTAGCACTTTATTTAGAAGATAACAACAAACCTCTTGTTGTGGTTGGTGACACAAAAATACAAGGTGTAGCATATCTTCCTAAACATGGAGTGAGGACTGGTAATATTTCTGGACACTCTTACTACGGTAATGCATTAATATATGGTGCTACAAAAACTAGTGACGAATTACCTAAATTATCTAGCACTTTAAATAGTCAGATCACTACAATAACGAGTATTGCTAACCGTATTGATAAGATTCAATTCTTAGATTTAGATAAAAATAGAACACATCAAAACTCCTTTTTAAATCCTGTTAAAGTAGCTTATAGTTTGGGCGATATAGAGCTGTTTAATTTTAAACTGACAGGAAATATTGTGGTGCAATCAAATACAAAAATTACTGTGGATGCTTCTTCGCAATTAAAGGATATAATTTTAATAGCACCAGAAATACATGTGATGGATGGAGTACATGGTGTGTTTCAAGCGTTTGCCACTAAGACAATTAGCGTGGGCAAAAATTGTAGGCTCAACTATCCTTCGGCATTGGTGTTAAAAAATTCTGAAATATCAAGAACGCCTTCTAAAAATTCAGGTGGTAGCTCATTAATTCAATTGGATAAAGGAGCCACTGTGAAGGGAGTGGTGGTATTTTTAGGTGGCGAAAAGAATTACAAACCCCAAATACGTTTAAAGAACAGGGCAACAATTGTTGGAGAAATTTATTGTAATAGAAATTTGGAACTATTAGGAAGGGTGAAAGGTACGGTGTTTACTTCTGGATTTGTTGCAAATCAGTCAGGTTCCAGTTATCAAAACCATATTTACGACGGACAAATAATAGTCGATAATTTACCCGAACAGTATGTAGGCCTCTCATTTCAGAATTCAAAAAAAGGTGTTGCAAAATGGTTGTACTAAAAAAAGTTAAAGCATCAACATTAATGGAAACTTTAGTGGCTTCTATTCTTATCGTTGTAATTTTTATGATGGCCAGTATGATTTTTAATAATCTATTTTCCTATAGCATAAAAACTAGCACAAGAGTTATAGATACACATTTGAATGAAATGGAGTATTTGTTCATCAATGAAGAAGTCACAACACCTCTTTATGATGATTTTGAAGCATGGACTATAACTGCCGAAAGACAGATTTTGAATAAAGAGGATGTTATAGTAATTGAAGCCACACACCAAGATAGAAAACAAAATATTTCAAGAACTATTGTTACAAACTAGGCATAAAATAGAGGCTTTTACGTTGAGTGAAATGATTGTGGTCATCATCATTACTACGATTGTTGTGGGGATGGCTTTTTCGGTCTTGGCAATGGTTCAAAAACATATGAAAGGCATTCAAGCTAACTTTAATAAAACATTGGAGATTGAAAAGTTAGAACAAGTACTAAATATAGATTTTAATAGACACACCAAAATAGAGTATGATACCATCAATGATGAATTGTTTTTCATATCTGAAATAGATACCGTGGCCTATCAATTCACCGAAAACCATGTTATAACACCTATGGATACATTACATATTCCATTGCATCACAAACAGTTTTTTTTTAATGGTTTAAAGGTTAATTATGGTAGAATAGATGCGATAAAGTTAGAGACAACAAAAACATTTTTGTCACAAAATGTATTCGTTTATAAACGTAATGATGCAACTCTATTTTTAGATTAATGGGATTTCAGTTAGAAAACATAGCACTAAAAAAAAATGAAAGAGGAAAATCTGCACCTTTAGAAAAATCATTCTTAAAGCGAGAAATCCATGTGTTTAATAATGCATTTTCCAATAAGATTAAAGAGGATTTTTATTCAGAATTAGGGGTGCTCATAAAAGCTGGCGTCTCTTTAAGAGAAGGTTTAGAGCTAATTGAAAAATCGCAAAAAAAGAAGCAAAATAAAGCTATTGTTAACACACTTTCTAATGCTATTGTTTCTGGCAGTAGTTTTTCAGAAGCGTTAAAAGCCCATAAACAATTTACTAATTACGAACTTTATTCGATAGAAATAGGCGAGGAAACAGGAACCCTATCACGCGTAACAGAGCAATTAGGAAGTTTCTTCGCAAGAAAAAATGAACAGAGACGGAACTTAATTAGTGCATTGACCTACCCTATAATCATATTAAGTACGGCGGTTTTAGTAGTGCTTTTTATGTTGCATTATGTGGTACCCATGTTTCAAGATATTTTTGAACAGCAAGGGGTAGAATTGCCAACTATAACCAAATTTATTATTAAAGCTTCAGAATTACTGAGTAGTTATGGATGGGTGTTATTAATCCTCTTAATAGCAGTTTTCTTCATTCGCCCTTTGATGAAAAAGAAACAGCGAATCAAAGCATTTATAGATCGTGTAACATTAAGACTTCCATTTATTGGAAATTTTGTAAAAACAGTTTATCTGTCACAGTTTACACAGGCAGTTGCTTTGTTAACAGCTTCGAAGGTGCCAGTGGTAAATAGCATTCAGCTTGTGAAGCAAATGATTCAGTTTTCGCCATTGCAAAATGCCCTAGGAGACATAGAGAAGCAAATTCTACAAGGAGCGTCGTTAAGCGATAGTTTAAGTCAGCACAAACTATTTGACGATAAGATGATTGCGCTTGTAAAAGTGGCAGAAGAAACGAATCAGACAGAATACGTGTTTGAACGACTGAATATGCAGTACAATACCCAAGTACAACAGCAATCAAAAATGCTTTCAACCTTAATGGAGCCTTTTATTATTCTAATTGTTGGGGTTTTGGTTGGTATCATATTAATTGCAATGTATTTGCCAATGTTTAAATTGAGTAGTGTAATGGGATAGATTTAATATATTATATTTCGATTATGATCTAATCAATAAAATAATGAGGTTCTAACAGAAGTATGAACTCTTTTGCAAATTGAGCTTTAGGAATTATATGTAAATAACATGTTTGGTCTGCACATCATAAAATGCGCTCCTCCCATAAACATCTTTTTCCATATTATATACTGGTAGGTATCTATTTGAAATCAAATTCTTCAATTCCCGAATATCCTTTTTTGTTGCAGGTTTATTCTCTGATTTAGTAAGAGCCGATTTAATCCCATCAGCAACCAAACTTCCTGCTGTAGCGTTTCCCACTCCGGCAAATGACATTTTATCCTGTTTTTTTTCTGTTAAAGAAACGCTTTCTGTTGGGGTGATTTTAAGCTTATCTATTTTCGTGTTCTCTTTTTGTTTTAAGAACCAATACCTACTCCGACATGAGTTGCTACAAAACTTTTGCACACCTCTGCGACGTGGAATAAAGTTGTCTCCACAATTGTGGCAAATCTCAGTTCTTTTCATAATACACGTAAATTAAACGTTTAATTACGTATATTTTATTTTTAATCTTATATTTTTAACTTAAAAACTTTTTTTAGCAATAATTTTTCAGCATCTGATGGCTCTATAATAGGCTGTTTGTCAATCTTATCCTTCTGTTGTAGTACTTCTTTCTGCGTTTGGTTCTGGTTAACTTTCAATGAAATTTCGTCTGTTGAGATTTTATTAGGGATATCGTCTTTACTAAAATTTAATTTAGGGTTCTTTTTTAAGTCTTGAGCAATTTCAATAAAATCTGTGTCAATAAGCTCTATTGTATTTAGATTGCTTTTTGGTAAGTCATACTGTTTTGGATAAAACTGTTTAACCAAGCTTTCCATATGAATTTTGTATGTGTTATATTGATAATGGAAAATACCTTCGGGTACTTTTTTATCTTTAATAGTGTTTTTTAGATTTTGTTGCATCCAGTTCGATATATAAAGAAAAAAGGTAACCTGCTTATAATATTCATCCAAAAGAAACTTAAAGGCATTCGAACTAAGAGATTGTTGCTTCTCTAGAAGACTGTAGATATTCCTTTTGAGTTTTTCACTTTTTAAGAACACCCTTAATTTGTTCCTATCCGCTTTATAAAGCGTAGGGCCTTTATATTGGTCTATTACGAAAATAGTATCGAATATATTATTCGTTTTGAAATATTCTATATCGTTTAAAACAGAAAGAAACACATCATTATTAGGGATGAAAAAGTATAGTTCGTCCCACAACTCCGAGGCAATTCGCCAACTAAACTGATCTAGTGTTTCCTTATCCATTTTATTGCTTTAACATTTCGGAATAATCCTCGGGTAATTCTGCGTCAATATCTCTAAGGTACTTTTCAAGTGCCGTCATCGTACTATGCCCTGTAATTAGCATCAGCTTACTTTTTGCTTCAAAGGGTGATGACTGCTTAACAATAGCCCTGTAGAGCATAGTAATATAGGTATGTCTAAAACTGTACAATCCATAATCCTTTCCTAGTCCAAATTTGTCCTTTACCACTCTTTTGAAACGCTTACTGAAATAGTCCCTGCGGTTATTCATATCTGTGTCCCAAAAACCTGCAATTTTATTTGGCGTGAATAAATCCGCCTCAGGATCTATATTTGAAAGATCAGGAAGTTCCTTTAGCAATATGTCAGGAATAATCTTTGTTTTCAATGGACTGTTCTTTGCCTTCACTTTTAAAGTCTGACTTCCAATATCTATACTCCCAACTTTGA
The DNA here is from genome assembly GCF_004310325.1 of Hyunsoonleella flava. GTDB lineage: Bacteria > Bacteroidota > Bacteroidia > Flavobacteriales > Flavobacteriaceae > Jejuia > Jejuia flava. Next base: position 196,929 of record NZ_SIRT01000004.1, on the reverse strand, counting down.
GCCTACATACCTCTATTGGCCTAAGAAAATTATACGAGATAAATTTTATATAGAGCAATAGTATAGGATCTTCTTTTTCTAAATAGGTAAATATTTGCTCCTGAGTATCTTTGGAGTAGGTCTTGTTGCGTTCTGGAGAGGACTTTAATACAGGTGTTTTTTTGACCATATTAGACATGATAATATCATTATCCTCAAGCACCTGAACAATACTGCTCAGATCAGTTCTGTAGTTGTTCCTATTTCTTGCACTGGTCTTTAAGAGTATATGGTTCAAAAACTGGACTACTATTCTTTTATCAAGTTTTTCAATATTATTAATATCTGGATGATTTTCTTCTAACCACTTAATAAAAGTCCTTACCCTATTTTTATAGCCTTTTTTAGTTGTTGTGTTAATGACTTTTTCTTTCATCTTAATCCCAAAATCAAAAGCGTCTCTTATACTCATTTTGGTTTTTTCTTTCTCATAAGATGTATCACCTTCTTTTAAAACCTCACTTATTTTATTAGTGGGTAATGGTCCTTTCTTTCGGTTCAATTTTTTATAAAGCTCCGTATTATCGACAAAGGGGTTATAGCCAAGTTTAAGTAATTTTAAAAGGGCTTTTCGATAGATTGTAAGTACCTCTAGTCTTTCTTCTTTGGTTTTGTATTTGTTTGCCTCACCATAAAAAGGTGTCATACGTTTTAATTTTCCCGTATCGGGATTTCGGAAGGAGAAATAAATGTGCCAACGTCTGGTTAAATCACCTTTAGCGGTGTAAATCTTTGGTTTAGAAAAAAGCTTTGGCTGGGACAAATCGTATGCACTTTCGTATTCATTAACGTATGCAAATTTAAGAATTTCATTACTATTCAACATAAAAAAACGGTTTAGTGTAGACTAAACCGCTTGTCCTGTTGATTTTATGTTTCGTAGCGAGAACGAGATTTGAACTCGTGACCTCCGGGTTATGAATCCGACGCTCTAACCAACTGAGCTACCTCGCCATTTTAAGGTTGCAAATATAACAACAAAATTAATGTAGGCAAACATAACTCATGCAAAATATTATGAAAAATTATTGCAAATCTTATCAATTAATGTATATATTGAGCAACACAATATTTTAATGATTTTTCATGGACGATAAAACTAAATTTGAAATAGAATTTCCTATTCACGCATCACCTCAATTGTTATATCAATATATATCCACACCATCAGGTTTGTCAGAATGGTTTTCAGATAATGTGAACTCTCGAGGAGAGTTGTTTACTTTTATTTGGGACGATAGTGAGGAACAAGCAAAACTATTGAGTAAAAAGAGTGGAGAGCGTGTGAAGTTTAGATGGATGGCAGATGAAGAAGAAGGCGCTTCATGTTATTTTGAGATTAGAATACAAGTTGATGAAATAACTAAAGATGTATCATTGATGGTTACAGATTTTGCGGATGAGGATGAAGTAGAGGAGGCTAAAATGCTTTGGGATAATCAAATTTCAGACTTAAAACAAGTGCTAGGTTCCGCATAAAAAACACTAATTTAATCTTATATTTGTCCGCACTTAAATCAATAAAAGTAGCGGACTTTTTTTTATGATAAATATTGATGGCAACATTTTAGAAGACAATGCTCATATTTCGATATATAATCGGGGTTTTGCTTATGGGGATGCGGTTTTTGAAACTATAAAGGTGGTTAATGGCAAAAAGCTGTTTTGGGAAGATCATTACTTTAGGTTAATGGCATCTATGCGCATTATGCGAATGGAAATCCCTATGAATTTTACAATGGAGTTTCTTGAAACTGAAATTTCAGAAATTCTAAAAGCAAATGGCTTTGAAACTGGAAATGCCAGAGTAAAACTGATAGTTTATAGGAATGAAGGAGGGTTGTATTTGCCAGAGCATAACTCTGTTGGTTATACCATTAGTGTAAGACCTTTACAAACGGATGTTTATACGCTTAATACATCCAATTACGAAGTTGATTTATTTAAGGATTATTATGTTGCCCCAACTTTACTATCTACTTTAAAAACAAACAATAAGGCTATAAATGTGGTTGGCAGTATATTTGCCAGTGAAAATGAACTAGATAATTGTTTACTACTAAACACAAATAAAAATGTGGTAGAGGCTTTAAATGGGAATTTATTTTTAGTGAAAGGCAATACTATTAAAACACCGCCATTATCAGATGGTTGTTTAAAGGGAGTCATGCGAACACAAATAATAAAGTTTGTAGGGCAATTAAATGATTTTGAGCTACAAGAAGCATCAATTTCTCCTTTTGAACTTCAAAAAGCGGATGAGCTATTTATTACAAATGTGATTACTGGTATTCAGTCTGTTACAAAATATAGAAAAAAAGAGTTTTTCAATTCAGTGGCTAAAATGTTATTGGAAAAACTAAATGTTGCTGTGAGATTATCTTAATTATAATTGGGGTTTTCTGGCGCGTTAGACCAGATGCTGTACTCTCCACCAAGTTCCAGCATTTTTTCTTTCCAAAATGACACGTAATCTTTTTCAATAATGTTTTTTTCATAAACATTTTCAGAAACTACCCAAGAATTTGCTTTAAGTTCGTCCTCTAGTTGATTAGAGTCCCATCCAGAATACCCTAAGAAGAAACGAATGTCATTTTCGTTAATAGTATCATTGGTAATTAACTCTGCCACTTTTTTAAAATCTCCTCCCCAATATATACCTAGTGAAATCTCAATGCTATTAGGAATAAGGTTAGGTACTTTGTGAATAAAATATAGATTATCTTGTTCTACCGGCCCACCATTGTATACCTTAAACGCAGCCTCCACTTCAGGAATTAGGTCTTTTATAGTATACTCCAAGGGTTTGTTTAGGATAAAACCAATAGAGCCTTCTTCAGTATGGTCCGCTAATAAAACAATTGAGCGGTTAAAGGAAACATCTCCAATTATAGCTGGCTCTGCAATTAGTAAATCTCCTTTTTTTGGGGTGGTGCTCGTCATGAGTTATAATGATTTAGTAAATAAATCTAAGATTATTTTGTTAGAAATACAACTTTTGGCATACCCATAAAAAAAATACCTTCCGATTAGGAAGGTATTTTTGTATTTTTTTTAAACTAATTATTAGTTTACAGCACTTGATAAATCAGATCCAGCTTTAAACTTAACAACGTTTTTAGCTTTGATTTTGATAGTAGCTCCAGTTTGTGGGTTTCTTCCTTCTCTTGCAGATCTTCTAGAAACTGACCAAGAACCAAAACCAACTAAAGAAACTCTGTTCCCTTTTTGTAAAGCACCTTCTATTTCAATAAGTGCGCACTCTAAAGCTTTCTTAGCAGCTGCTTTAGTGATTCCTGCGTGTTCTGCCATTGCATCGATTAAATCTGTTTTGTTCATAATGTAAATTTTAATTGTTAATAAATTGGTTAAACTTTTTTGTTAAATCCTCTACAAAATTATACGGATTATGCTTTCGTGCAAGTAATAGCAAGGGAAATACAGGGTTTTGTTGATAACTTATAGCATTTGTTAATAAAGGAACTGTATTTTGTCGATGTTTTTGTGAAATGAGTAATGATAAGGGCTTAGCGCATTTTTGAGTTGTTTTCAAATTTGTAACCGTTCAACAATGATACTGCATCCATCAATTTTTTTCCTGGAAGCTTAATTTTTAGAATATTTATATGACCTCCATCCACAGCAACTTTGATGGTTTTCTTAGTGGTGATAATACTGCCGATTTCGTTGTTATGAGTTTCAATCTCTTTTTCAGCTTCATATATCTTAACTTTTAAAACATCTTTGCCGTTAACTAGTTCACACCAAGCAGCAGGATAGGGACTAAGGCCTCTAATCTTATTGAAGATGTTATCAATATTGTCATTCCAATCAATCTTACAATTGTCTTTATTTAATTTGTAGGCAGTTTTAATATCGTTATTTTCTACTTGAGGTGTGGTTTCTACATTATTAATTTCAATAAGTTTTACCGTTTTTAATACCATTTCACTGCCCAAATACATTAATTTATCGTGAAGGGTACCTGCATTTTCATCTGGTTCAATCGCAACCTCCTCCTGTAAAATCATCTCCCCAGTATCTATCTTTTCATCAATAAAAAAAGTGGAGACTCCTGTAGTTGTTTCTCCATTTATAATAGCCCAATTAATAGGGGCAGCACCTCTGTAATTTGGTAATAGCGATGCATGTAAATTAAATGTGCCGTATTTTGGCATTTGCCAAACTACTTTGGGAAGCATTCTAAAAGCCACAACGATTTGCAGATTTGCTTTGAGCGATTTCAAATCATCTAAAAACGCTTCGTCTTTAAGGTTTTTAGGTTGTAAGAGATGTAATCCAGCTGCTTTAGCGTATTTTTTCACAGCACTTTCCTTAAGTCTTCTTCCGCGACCCGCTGGCTTGTCAGGAGCAGTAATAACGCCTACAATGTTGTAATCATGTTCTACTAAGGTTTTTAGAGTGGAAACTGCAAAATCTGGAGTGCCCATAAATACTATTCGTAAATCCCTCATAAATGGCTTAATTTGTATTTGTTTGTTTTTGTAATTGTGATTATTTGATGTTCTAACAGCAATTTTAATACCTTTTTTATATCCGTATCATTGCATTCTAAAGTGTTGCTTATATATCTTGAAGATTTTTCTCCTGTTTCTAAAAGGGTTATGATTTTATTCTTGAGATCTTGCTGATTAATAGTTGGTGCATTTTTTTTCTTTTTGGTGCATACCGAACATATACCGCAGGGTGCAATATCATTTTCTCCAAAATAGTTGAGGAGTTGCATGCTTTTGCATACATCACTGTTATTTATATAATTTATCACAGCGCTAACCTGCTGATCTTTCAGTTTATTTTGTTGCTTTATAATAGTAGAAATTCTGTTTATAGTTTTGTCGTCTTCCCTGGGTTCTATAAACGTAATTTGAGCATCGGTTTTAGAATGGTTCAATGTAATGATTCCATCCTTTGCCAGTTGTTTCAAAATTTGGATTAAACTATGTTCAGACATGGAAGCTTTATCAGCTATTTTTGAAGTATTGATATTGGTCTCATGATCAAAAACACCACCATAGGATCTTAATATTGATTTGACTGCAGCATCTAATTTAGGATGATTTTCTAAATATTTAAATATTGAACTATTTGTTGAAATAAATTTTATTAAAACCTTGTTTTTAAATTGTTTAGTAAGTGATATAACTCCATTTCTATCTAAAGTTAATAGTGCATTGTAGCATAAGGTTCCGTTGTAGTTGTAGGTTTTGCAAAAACTGTTGAAGTCAAAATCAAAGGTTTGATATCCTCCTTCACCATAGGAAATCTGAAAGTAGTTGCAGAGTTTTCTGTAGACTTGTTTAATGAATTCTATTGAAGGCAATACTTTTAAAAACTGGTTTTTAACCAAAACCTCATCATTTTTATTTTTTAATATCACGGCGTAAGATATCTCCCCGTTTCTTCCAGCGCGACCAGCCTCTTGAAAATAACTTTCTAAACTTTCGGGAAGATTTAAGTGTATAACTGTTTTTACGTCGGGTTTGTCAATGCCCATACCAAAAGCATTTGTGGCGACCATAACCTGTTTTTGGTTTTGCATCCACGCACTCATATTGCTGTCTTTTTCCGTCATATTAAGTCCGCCATGGTAATATGTTGCACTTATATTTTTTGAATTTAATAGCGTGCTTACATCGATAGTTGCTTTTCTGTTTCTTACGTAAATTATTGACGGGCCTTGATATTTTTTTAAGATGGTTTCTAGCTTATAATATTTATCTTCTTCATGTAAAACAATATAGCTTAAATTCTCTCTAAAAAATGATTGTGTGAATATTTTGGGGCTAATAAAATCGAGTTGCTTCATGGTGTCTTCAACGACTTTAGGTTTAGCTGTAGCTGTTAAAGCTATTATGTTGATAGATGGGTGTAATTGTCTCAATTTTAAAATATTGCCATAGGCAGGTCTAAAGTCGTTTCCCCATTGAGAAATACAGTGTGCTTCATCAACGGCAATCAAATTCACATTCATTTGCCGAATTCTATCTTGTACCAATTCTTGCTGTAAGCGCTCAGGCGATAAGTATAAAAATTTATAGTTTCCGTAAATGCAGTTATCTAAAAGGGCATCTAATTCATTGTTGGAAATACCGCTAGTAATGGCTAGAGATTTTATACCTCTATTGTTTAAATTTTGAACCTGATCTTTCATTAGGGCTATCAAGGGAGACACAACAATACAAATACCTTCTTTTATTAATGCAGGTATCTGAAAGCAAATAGATTTTCCTCCACCTGTTGGCATTAAAGCAAAAACATCTTCTCCTTCAAGAACTGCATTTATAATGGCTTCTTGATTCTCACGGAATGAGGTGAATTTCCAGTAACGCTCTAATATGTTTACAGGGTGCTTGTTCATTTTAAATTTAGGCTACTTAAAATAAAGTCAGCTCTATCTTCAACGTTTCCAAAGGGGACATCAATTGGTTTGTAATTGTAAGCTTTATATGTGCTAAGTAGGTGTTTGTGAATGGTTTTGGCTTGAGTAAAACTCTCATAACGTTCATTATCACTTTTATAAATAGCTTCCCAAGGTTTTAAAATAAAAACAGTGTCGTAAACGGTGTTTTTCGTTACCATATCAAAATCCTTTGGATAGCTGTCTCCAATGAAATCCATGTAAGCCAGCACATCAGGTAAGCCTCTATCAAAAAAAACTATTTTACTTTTAAATGTTTTTGCTTTTTCAAATTGCTCTTGTCTACCTTTTAATAGCAGTTCACTAAAAAGTAGAGGGTTGGTTAAAAACAGCTGGTCAATACCTTGTTTTTTGGCCTCCAAAGTTACTTGTCTTGAAATTTCTTCTAAACAATCGTAACCTCTACTTATAAGTTCGTTTATAATTGTTGATTTTCCTGTACCAGGGCCACCAGTAATCACTATTTTCTTCTGGCTCAATATACTCAGCTTTTGACTGTAAAAATCGTAATTTAACTTCTATAAAAAAAATAGAAAGGAAACCTTATATTTGCACCCTAAAAAATAGCTATGGGCGCATCACCAAATCAGGACGAATTTTACCAAAAGTTGAAGGAGCAGTTGTATGATACTACGCTTTGGCCTAGCGAGTATTTGTATAAATTTATTATCAGAACAAATACTGCGGAGATAGAAAAGATTGAAAAGCTTTTTGACAACATGGGGGCTGTCATAAATACTATTCCGTCAAAAAAAGGGAAATACACTAGTGTTTCCATTAATGTGAGAATGAAAAACCCCGATGCCGTAATAGCCAAGTATAAAGAGGTTGCAGAAAAGATAGAAGGCGTGATAAGTCTTTAGTTTTTTTTCGTATTTTGCAGACTACTTCAAAGAACTTAATACCACAAACATTTTGATTGATAATTTAGAATACAATACTGAACGAGAACATTTAATTATTCCTGAGTATGGGCGTCATCTTCAAAAGATGATTAATCATGCCAAAACACGAGAAACCAAAGAAGAACGTGAAAAGTTGGCAAAGGCAATTATCTCCGTAATGGGTAATTTGCAACCGCATTTAAGAGATGTTCCAGATTTTCAGCATAAACTTTGGGATCAGTTATTTATCATGTCAGATTTTGAATTGGACGTAGAGTCTCCATTTCCTAAACCATCACGGGAAGTACTTTCAGAGCGACCTGAACCTTTAAAGTATCCACAAAACCATCCTAAATATCGTTTCTACGGAAATAATATTAAAACTATGATTGATGTGGCAAATACATGGGAAGAGGGCGAATTAAAGGAAGCATTGGTGTATACGATTGCCAACCACATGAAAAAATGTTTTTTGAATTGGAATAAGGATACTGTTGAAGACACCGTAATCTACGATCACCTTTACGAACTTTCTAATGGGAAGATAGATTTGAGAAATTCTGAAGAAGATTTATCAGATTCTAGCAGTTTAATGCGTTCTAAAGGGAAATACAGCAATAAAAAGAAAAAAGGTTCTAACCGTTCTAGAAAACGCCACTAAACTTATTCATGGGAACATTTAAAATTGAAGGAGGTCATAAGCTAAAAGGAAGCATACAACCTCAAGGTGCAAAGAATGAAGCATTACAAATTCTTTGTGCAGTACTGCTTACACCCGAAAAAGTAACCATCAATAATATCCCTGACATCATTGATGTAAACAAGCTTATTAATTTACTTAAGAAGCTTGGGGTAAAGGTTGAAAAACTATCAAAAGGTACATATACATTTCAAGCAGATGAGGTGAATTTAGAATACTTAGAGTCTGATCAGTTTAAAATAGATGGACGCGGATTACGAGGTTCTATTATGATTGTTGGTCCATTACTGGCGCGGTTTGGCAAGGGCTATATACCGAAACCAGGAGGAGATAAAATTGGGCGACGGCGACTGGATACACATTTTGAGGGTCTCATAAAATTAGGTGCAAAATTTGGATACAGCAGAGAAGAACAGTTTTATGGTGTTGAAGCTGAAAAACTTAAAGGCACCTATATGTTGCTTGAAGAAGCTTCGGTTACTGGTACAGCAAATATTGTAATGGCGGCAGTTTTAGCAGAGGGACAAACCACAATATACAATGCGGCTTGCGAACCTTACCTACAGCAATTATGCAAAATGTTGAATAGAATGGGGGCAAAGATAAGTGGTGTTGGCTCTAATATGTTGATAATTGATGGTGTTGGGCAATTAGGTGGAACTGAGCACAGGATGCTTCCCGATATGATTGAAATTGGCAGCTGGATAGGGCTTGCTGCAATGACAAAAAGTGAGCTTACCATAACTAATGTGAGTTGGAATGATCTAGGATTAATTCCAAATATATTTAGAAAGCTTGGTATTAGGATTGAAAAGCAAGGCGATGATATTCATATTCCTGCGCATACCGATGGTTATGAAATACAAAGTTTTATTGACGGCTCTATTTTGACCATTTCTGATGCACCTTGGCCAGGATTTACTCCTGATTTGTTAAGTATCATTTTGGTAGTTGCAACTCAAGCGAGAGGCAGTGTTTTAATTCACCAAAAAATGTTTGAAAGCCGCTTATTCTTTGTAGATAAATTGATTGATATGGGTGCAAAAATTATTCTTTGTGATCCCCATCGGGCAACGGTAATTGGTCATGATTTTAAATCTACTTTAAAAGCTACAACCATGACATCTCCTGATATTAGGGCAGGAGTATCCTTGTTAATTGCTGCATTATCTGCAAAAGGGACTTCAACCATAATGAATATTGAGCAGATTGATCGTGGGTACGAAAATATCGATGAACGTTTACGCGCCATTGGTGCTAGAATAGAACGCGTTTAGTGCATTAGTCTACAAACTAAAAAAACCTTTATTATGAAAACGTCATACACTGCATTGATCTTTATGGTGGCCATTCTAACTATTTCATGTAATAACAAAAAGAAGGAGAAGTTAAAGAATGTAGAGGTTGAGAGTGAAACTAACGTTGTAAAACCTTCTTTAGAGTTTCTTTGGGAGACAGATTCACTATTAACTACCTGTGAGGCCGTTTTGTTTGATAAGGCTTCGCAAACCATTTATGTGGCCAATGTCAATAATTCTCCTTGGGGAAAGGATAACAATGGTTTTATTTCTACTATAAATACTAACGGAGAAATAACAGCATTAAAATGGGCTGAAGGGTTAAGCGGACCAAAAGGTATGGGTATTCTCCATGGGAAACTATATGTTAATGATATTGACAGGGTTGTTGAGATTGATTTACTTTCTAAAAAAGCGACTAACACATTTTCTGTTGAAGATAATCCGCATTTGAATGATATTACTGTTGGAAACAATACGGTGTTTGTTTCAGGCTCAAATTCTGATGCTATTTATGAGATTACGGAAGGTAAAATTACCGAAGTTGCAAAAGATAGTTTGGGCAGGTTAAATGGATTATCTTTTCAAAAAGAAGGTATGTATTATGCAGCTTCAAGATCTCATAATTTTGGGATTTATAATAAAGATGACAATACGTTTAAAACTCTAACAACTGATATAGGACATGGCGACGGCATTGTAAGATTGGAAAACGGAGATTTTATAGTCTCTAGTTGGCAAGGTGAACTATTTTATATTTATAGCAAAGATTGGACTAAAACTCAGCTTTTAGATACTCGTGATAAAAAGATAAACGCCGCAGACATCGATTACATACCGGATACTCAAACATTGTTGGTGCCAACTTTTTTTCATAATAGGGTAATGGCATACAAGGTAAAGTTTGAGTAGTTGGAATGAGTTTATTTAATCGGTATATAGAATTCAGTTTTTAGCTTTTCTTCAGCTACACGATCTGGGTGGCTGATATATCGTTCTCTTACAGGTTCATCCCTAAGTTCATAGTCGCTATTCAACAACCAATCATTAAAAATATAATCGTAAACTTCGGCAAAATAGCTATATGAACCTTGGTATAAAAACACTGCAAATTTCCCGGATTTTAAAGTTTTTACACCTATTTCTCCCTTTGGTTTTGCAACTTTGTGTATCACGAGGCATGCGTCATATCTAATCTTTGTTTCGTCTGTAACTTTTGGGTCGTCATGTGGTAACCCAAACATTTGGATACCTTTTGTAAATAGTTTTTGTTCTTTTACCTGCCCCCAAAGTTTTTCCCAAGCACCAGCATAATCTAGCGTTTGGTAAGCCCCGTGCATGCGTAAATAAAGACATTTTTTTTCTTCTATATCTTGAATCTTAGGATTTTTAATGCTCAATATTGTTTTCATAATAGTAGTTTTTTTGATTGTGAATGATTTATCTTTTCTATAGCCATTTGGCGTTATATTAAAATGAGATTTAAATGCTTTTGTTAATGATGAAGGCGTTTCAAAACCAACATTATAGGCAATATCTTCGATGCTTAATAACGAATAGCGCAATAATTTTGTTGCTGTTTCTAATCGGGTTCTGGTAATATATTTCCCAATAGGTTCACCTAACAGTGCTCTGGTAATTCTATGAAAATGGAATGGTGAAAAGCATGATAGTTCTGCCAGCGTCTTAATGTCTATTTTATTGTCAAGATTAGTATTAATGTACTCTGTAACAATATTTAACTTTTCTTGATAAAAATTTTTGTTAGTTTGCTTCACTTTACTCTCACTTTGATATTACAAATCTAATGGAGTTTTCAATGAATTACTTATCCATTCTTGCTGAAAAGTCATAGCTAAGGATTTTTTGGGTGTTTTTTAATGAACAATTAATTACTGTAGATTAACGTTTACATAAAAAACTAACCATCATGAAAATTTTGCAAAATCTCTTTATCGTTTGCTTTATTCTAGTTGCAAATATTATTTCAGCTCAAGATAAATCTAACATAAGCCATTCTATTGATTCCAAAATATTTGATAAGGAACGAGAAGTTAAAGTATTCTTACCTGAAACCTACCATAGAGATTCAATTTCGAAATACCCAGTAGTTTATGTACTTGATGCACAAAGTGAATCTTTTTGGGGGATCCTTACGGGAAATGCTGGTTATATGGTTGATAATTATTCGGTTATGCCAATGATTTTTGTGGGTATTGTATCTGATAATCGCGGGCCAGAGTTCAATCCCAAAAACGCTGAGCTTCACAATCATTTTAAAAAAGAGGTGTTTCCATTAATTGAATCGAACTATCGAACAGAGGGTTTCAGAGCCGTTTTAGGACATTCTTGGGGTGGTGCTTTTGTTGGTAACACATTGTTTAGTGATAAAAGGGATATGTTTGATGCTTATATTGGTATTAGCCCGTCGTTTGGAGATACTGATGATAATATTATTGTAAAAAATGCGGACACGCTCCTTCAAAAGAATACAGAATTTGGGAAATACTTGTATTTCTCACATGGTGATGTTGGTAGACGGGAAGTTGAGTTTGAAAGGAATGTGAATAATATTGATGTCTTGGTTAAAAAGTACCCCAACAATACATTGTCTTGGCAACCGAGATTAATAAAAGGTGTTGGGCACTGGCAAATAGTTGGACCCTCTATTTGTGATGGCTTATTAAGTATGAGCAGAAATTATTTTGCAGACCAAAAGGTGATTCAAGATTTTGCTAAAAGCTCAAAAGGCAATTTGAAAGAAAAGATAGAGGATTTTTACAAGACTCGGAAAGCGATATTTGGATATTCCTATGAAGCAAGTGCTGGGTATCTAAATTTTGTGGCCAATGATTTTAGAGATTTAAATGATTATGAAACTGCCTTAGAAGTCTATAATTTGGCATTGAACAAAAAGCCAAATAGTGTTAGGGTGTATGTAAACATGTGCGATGTGTACGACAAAATGGGAGATAAAAAAGTTGCCAAAACCTTCATTCTTAAAACTCAAAAATTATTGGAAGAACAGAAGGATGACGTAAGCGACAATTACTATAAAAATATTTCAAAGTGGATAAAGGAAAAGCTCGAAAGCTATAATTAAAAACCCTTAAAAATTGTTGTTTTAAGACCCTTCCATTCTTCATTTAAAATACCATAACAGCAAGTATTGCGCTTAAAACCATCGGTTAATAGCACATTTTTACGTAGAATACCTTCCAGTATTCCTCCTATTTTTTCAACAGCTTTCCTGGATGCCATGTTACGTTCATCCACACGAAATTCAACTTTATCAAAATTTAAGGTTTCAAAAGCATGCTGTAACATCAAAAACTTCATGTTCATATTTAAATCAGTGCCTTGAAATTTTCGTCCAATCCAAGTTGCGCCGATTTCTAAAACGCTATGATGCCAACTTATATTCATGTAACGAGACGTTCCTGCATAGGCATTCACTGCCTTGTCAAACACAATAAAAGGAATAGCAGTGTTGTTGTCTTGCCATTCTAAGGCAGTTTCAACATAAGCTTTCAAATCTTTTGGCGTATCCACTTTGCTTGGCGAGTATTGAACCAAATTAGGCTCGCTTCCAATTGTAATTAAATGGGAATAATTATCCAACGTAAGTGGCGACAATTTTACTCTGTTATTTTCTAAGGTAATTGGCATTTCGTATTTTTACAAAACATAAAAATAGGAAAGATTTTCATGCAAATTTCGAAAGAAGAGATACTTAAACGCGCAAATGCCATTACCAAAAATACGCTGATGGAAACATTGGAAATTGAGATGGTGGATTTCGGTGAGGATTTTGTGGTAGGAAGAATGCCGGTAAATAAGCGCGTATACCAACCAGATGGTGTGTTACATGGCGGGGCAACGGTTGCTTTGGCAGAAACTACAGGTAGTTTTGCGGCAGAAATGCTTTTAGACCTTAAAGATTCCTTTGTTAGAGGTATTGAGATAAGTGCAAATCATGTAAAAAGTATTAAAGAAGGCTACGTATATGCTACTGCCAAATTCATTCATAAAGGTAGAACCACGCAATTATTTGAAATAAAAGTTACTGATGATGATGGTAATCTTATTTCACTTTGTAAGCTAACAACAATTTCTTTACCTAGAAAAAAATAAAATCTTGCAGCACTTTTTTGAACGTTTAGAACGTCACTTAAAAAACAACTTGCCTTTTGTTGTTTATCGTAAACCGAATAACATTGCATTAAAAGCAATTCTGCAACAAGATGATGAGTTGCATAAAGTAAAAGGCTTCAATAAAACTGGTTTTGTGTTTTCTCCTTTTGACAATTCTGCCGATAGTATTTTAATACCGCTTTCGGTGTCAGAAACCATTGTTTTTTCAGAAATTACTAATGACAAAGGCAATCAAACTTCCGAGGTTATTTCAAAAGTGAATTCCGAAGCAAAAGAGTTTCATCTAAGACTAGTAGACAAAGGTATAAGAGCCATTAAAAATGATGAATTTCAAAAAGTGGTATTGTCAAGAAAGGAGATTTGCGATTTTAAGGACGGCAACCCGCTTACCACTTTTAAAAAACTGTTAAACGCCTACCAATCCGCATTTGTATATTGCTGGTACCATCCAAAAATTGGCTTATGGCTAGGTGCAACTCCAGAAACACTTTTAAAGATTGAAGGTAAGCAATTCTCGATGATGTCCCTAGCAGGAACGCAGGATTATAAAGGCGATTTAAATGTAAAATGGAAGCAAAAAGAATTGCAGGAACAACAGTTTGTTACAGATTTTATTTTAGAAAGCATCAAGGATGTTGTGGACAATATACAAGTATCTAACGTTGAAACCGTAAAAGCTGGAAACCTGTTGCATTTGCGAACATTGATAAAAGGTGTTTTAAATGAAACCGCTATTGATTTTGAAAGATTGCTTTATAGTTTGCACCCGACGCCTGCGGTTTGTGGCATGCCAAAAACACCGGCAAAAGCTTTTATCTTGAAGCATGAAAATTACAATCGTGAATTTTACACAGGTTTCTTAGGAGAACTTAATTTTGAAACCGAAATTAAACCAAGAACCGGACAGCGCAATATAGAAAACAGAGCCTATACTTTAAAGCGTAAAAGCACGCAACTCTATGTGAACTTACGCTGCTTGCAGATAAAAGGTGATACGGCTTTTGTCTATGTTGGAGGCGGTATTACGGAAACCTCAAATCCTGAAAGTGAGTGGGAGGAAACCGTTGCAAAATCTAAGGTCGTTAAAAAGGTGTTATAAATAAAATGGTCTCATGGCTATTTCTTAATTTTGCTAATAGAAATAGAAGTTGATGATATACCCGAAAATTCCGCTTGCACAAACTGTGGTTCAACTGTGTAAAGCGAAAAACATAAAACACATAATAATTTCTCCTGGTAGCCGAAGTGCACCGTTAACCATTGGGTTTACGAACGATACCTTTTTTAAATGCTATAGTATTGTTGATGAACGCTGCGCTGCTTTTTTTGCACTGGGCATCGCACAACAGATTAAAGCACCAACAGCTTTGGTATGTACTTCGGGTAGTGCGCTTTTAAACTATTATCCTGCTGTTTCAGAGGCGTTTTACAGCGATATTCCGTTAGTGGTTTTATCTGCAGACAGACCCAAGCATTTAATTGGTATTGGAGATGGGCAAACCATTAACCAAAAGAATGTATATAAAAACCACATTTTATATTCAGCCAATTTAAAGTTGGATTTAAAGGATGGGAAGAACATTCCAGGTCATGAAGAGTTGCCCATTATGAAAAATCTTGAAAATAAGTTGGAGCGATTCTTAGGGCTTCAAAAAGGTATTCAGGAGTACAATGAGCACGAGATAAATAATGCTATTGATTTTGCAAAGTTCCAAAATGGTCCAGTTCATATAAATGTTCCTTTTGATGAGCCGCTATATGAAACAGTTGATAAACCAACGGTCCATGCAAAAGCAGTATCTTATTTTAAGAAGAATTCAGGTGTTGAGCCATCAGTTTTAAAGGCATGTTATGAAGATTGGATAGCGGCTTCAAAAAAGATGATTTTAGTTGGAGTTAACAACCCAAATGAAGTTAACCTATCAGTATTAGAAGAGTTGGCTAAGGATGAAAGTGTTGTTGTTTTTACTGAAACAACGTCAAACTTGCACAACAAAAGTTTTTTTCCAAGTATAGATCAAATTATAGCGCCCCTGTCAAGCAAGGAACAAAAGGCATTGCAGCCTGAAATTATAGTAACATTTGGAGGGTTAATCGTTTCTAAAAAAATAAAAGCCTTACTTAGAACGTATAAGCCGCAACAACATTGGCATATTGATGAAAAAAAAGCCAACGACACGTTTTTTTGTTTGTCAAAACATATAGAAGCTAATCCTAATGATTTTTTTGAATCGTTCTTACCATTGATAAATCAGTACACAAAAACTGATTATAGACCAGTATGGGAAAAAGTAAAGCAAAAACGTTTAGAACTTCACGAACAGTATTTAAAAAAAATTCCGTTTAGCGATTTTTTGGCTTTTAATACTATTCTCAAACAGATACCAAACAACTCTATTTTACAAGTTGGAAACAGCTCTGCTATTCGTTATACTCAGCTCTTTTCCTTGCATAAAACCATAGAAGTGTATTGTAATAGAGGCACAAGTGGTATTGATGGAAGTACCTCAACGGCCGTTGGATGTGCGGTTGCAAATGATAAACCTACTACCTTTATCACAGGGGACTTAAGTTTCTTTTATGATAGTAACGCACTTTGGAATAATTATATACCCAATAGTTTTAGAATTATTGTTGTGAACAATCAAGGTGGTGGGATTTTTAGGATTTTGCCAGGACATAAGAATACCGAGAATTTTAGTACGTATTTTGAAACACATCATCAATTAACCGCAGAGCATTTGTGTAAGATGTTTAATTTTGAATACATGACAGCTTCTGATGAAAACACGTTGAATAATGCGCTGTCTGGTTTCTTTGGTGCTTCAGATGCCCCTAAACTCCTAGAGGTGTTTACGCCAAAACAGCTAAACGACGAAATACTTTTAGACTATTTTGAATTTATCAGATAGAACAATGTGACTTAACATAAGTTAATGTGTCTAAAAAATTGATTATATTTATTGAATAATTATTAACCTAAAAATACTTTTTATCATGAGTAAACGTGACGAGCTTATTACAAAATATGCAGCAGATTTAAAAGACAAATGTGGCGTTAATGCCGATATGGATTTATTAACTAAAGTAACTATTGGTTGTGGTCCATCAATTTACAATGCTGATGCTTCTACAGTTTCAGGTTCTGATAAGTCTGAATTAGAGACTGTAAAAAACAACTTCTTAATTAAAAAACTAGGATTAAGTGCTAGCGATGATTTAGATGGTGCTATTGCTAAGGTTATGGATACTTATGGAAAGTCTAACCGTAACAAATATAGAGCTGTAGTTTATTATTTATTAACTAAGCACTTTGGAAAAGAGTCCGTTTATTAGTAGAAAAAACACTATACATCATAAGCGCTGCATTTGCAGCGCTTTTTTTTTACTCTAATAATTAGCAAATTTGCTACTATTTATGATATACAACTGATATTAGCGAGCAGTTGCGCAAGGGATTGAACGGCATGTTTGAAATCCCCTCTCCCGATAGCTATCGGGAGAGGGATTGAGTAGTGAAAGCCCGACCCTTTGGGTTGCGCCCTAATAATAAAGTGTTACCTTTGCCCACTATGGAATTAGGACAAATAAATACCTTAGAAATACTTCGTGAAACCGACCATGGTGTGTATTTAATTGATGCAAATGATGAAGAAGTATTGTTACCCAATAGATATGTGCCTTCTGAGTTTAAAATTTGGGATAAAATAGACGTTTTTGTGTATCTGGATAATGAAGAACGTCCAGTAGCTACAACGGATATTCCATATATTAAAAGAGGGGAGTTTGCGCTTTTAAGATGTAATCAAGTTACAGATTTTGGCGCGTTTTTAGATTGGGGATTGGTAAAGGAATTATTTTGTCCGTTTAAGGAGCAGGCCTTTAAAATGAAACCCGGAGGTTGGTATTTGGTGCATTGCTATTTGGATGAAAAGACAGAACGTTTAGTGGCTTCAAGCAAAACCAATAGGTTTTTGGATAATAAGGAATTGACTGTAGATCAGTTTGATGAGGTAGATTTGATTGTGTCCCATCCTTCTGATATAGGGTGGAACGTAATTGTAAACAAGAAACACTCAGGATTAATTTACAAGGATAACATTTTTAAGGATATAAGTGTAGGCGATACATTAAAAGGTGTTGTTAAAAAGATAAGACCGGGTAATAAACTTGATATTTCATTAGAAAAAATAGGATTTAGAAATATAGAACCCAATGCTCAAAAAATACTAAAGGAACTTGAGGATAATAGTGGGTTTTTAGAGCTTACAGATAAATCGGCCCCCGAAGCTATAAAAAGCAGGCTTGAAATGAGCAAAAAGAGTTTTAAGAAAGCTCTTGGGAATCTATACAAACAGCGGTTAATTGATATAACACCTGAGGGTACATTTCTAACAAACAGGTAATTTGGTAATTTTGCGTCATGATTTTAAAAGACACTATAGTTGCGTTAGCTACGCCATCTGGAGCAGGAGCAATAGCCATTATAAGGTTATCAGGAAAAGATGCTATCTCTATTGCTGAAAGACAGTTTCAATCTGTTTCTGGTAAGGTTTTAAGCAAGCAAAATACACATACCATTCACCTGGGGCATATCATTGATGATGGCATCACTTTAGATGAGGTGTTGGTGTCTGTTTTTAAAAACCCAAATTCATATACTGGTGAAGACGTTGTTGAGATATCTTGCCATGGTTCCAATTATATTCAGCAAGAAATTATTCAATTATTTCTTCGGAAAGGTTGTAGAATGGCAAATGCAGGAGAGTTTACACTACGTGCTTTTTTAAACGGCAAATTAGATTTAAGTCAGGCCGAAGCAGTTGCAGATTTAATCGCTAGTGATAATGCAGCCTCCCACCAAATAGCGATGCAGCAAATGCGAGGAGGCTTTTCATCAGAAATTGCGAGGCTAAGAGAAGAGCTATTGAACTTTGCATCTTTAATAGAGTTGGAACTAGATTTTGCCGAGGAAGATGTAGAATTTGCAGATAGAACCCAGTTTGGGGAACTTATAGAGCGAATTACATTCGTCTTAAAACGTCTTATAGATTCCTTTGCTGTGGGCAATGTCATTAAAAATGGTATACCAGTGGCTATCGTTGGAGAACCTAATGTTGGGAAATCCACCTTGCTCAATGCACTATTAAACGAAGATAGAGCTATTGTATCCGAAATTGCCGGAACTACACGAGATACCATTGAAGATGAAATCTCTATTGGAGGTATAGGTTTCAGATTTATTGATACGGCAGGTATCAGAGAAACTGAAGATGTTGTTGAAAGTATCGGTATTAAGAAGACCTTTGAAAAGATTGAACAATCACAAGTGACTATTTACTTGTTTGATGCCCAGAAGAATATAAACAATATAGAATCTGTGAGGATTGAGGTTGAAAAGATTAGAAATAAATATCCTCAAAAACCTCTGTTGGTTATTGCAAATAAAATAGATACGTTAACTGATATACAATTGGCAGAAATCAATACATCAATAGCTGATGTATTATTACTATCTGCTAAAACGGGTTTTGGAGTGGAGCAACTAACGAATTCACTTCTAAATTTAATAAATACAGGTGCGTTAAGAAACAATGAAACCATAGTTACCAATACACGTCATTATGACGCACTTTTAAAGGCATTTGAAGAAATACAAAAAGTAAAAGAAGGGTTGGAAACAGGCTTATCTGGAGATTTGTTGGCAATTGATATCCGTCAGGCATTGTACCACTTTGGGGAAATCACTGGAGAAATCACAAATGATGATTTGTTGGGTAATATTTTTGCTAATTTTTGTATCGGGAAATAGTTTTTCAAATAAAGTCTAGGCTGTATTTAAAATATTCTATAGTGTTTATTTGTCCCTTTACTGCAAGTGCCGCTTTATAATTTGCAGCGGTTTCAAAAGGTACAATTTGCCATAAGCTTTTTTCGCTTTTATCCCAAAGGGTTTCTATTAATTCAGCTTTTATATCTGAATCTATTGATACAGAAAATGAATCTAGAGGAAAAGATAACCCTTGAGATTTGGCCTTAATAAAAGCTTCTTTTCTTGTCCATCCTCTAAAAAATGCTTCGGTTTGTGTCGCTCTAGGGAGTTTGTGTAAAGCTTCTATTTCTGTTTTAGAAAAATAATTGTTAACGATATTAAAAATATTAAAGTCGTATCTAATTTGTTCAATATCAACTCCTACCTCGGTATTTTCTGAAAGTGCCATAACTACAAATTCACCTGCATGGGAAACATTAAATTTTGCAGTTTTATTATTTACTAACTCTGGTTTGCCATATTTTCCATATTTGAATATAATAGCATCAGTAGGGCAGTTTAAATATTTTGATAATAATAGTCTTAACACACCTCGAGCCAACGTTGATGTAATTCTATCTTTTTTAAACTTGAATCGTTCTACTTTTAGCTTTTCGTCTTTAGATAATAAGTTGTAGAAGTAATCGTAATGACTTTTGGTTTGGGAAATATTAAGTTGCCAAATATCCACGTTGTTATTTAATACGTATTTCGGCATATTATATGTTTAGTGTTTGTAAATTTCAGCCTCAATTGTTTTTGCTATACTGTAAATATATGGAACTGTGAATAGTTGATGGTGTTTGCCATTGGTGTGCTTCACATTA
Source organism: Hyunsoonleella flava (assembly GCF_004310325.1). Lineage (GTDB taxonomy): Bacteria > Bacteroidota > Bacteroidia > Flavobacteriales > Flavobacteriaceae > Jejuia > Jejuia flava. The sequence goes on along the minus strand of NZ_SIRT01000004.1, from coordinate 176,775 downwards.
ACTTTTCCATCTGTAATGCTTTTCCAAGAGTTAATGTAGGTATGGTTTAAGTTTTTATCGGCTTTATCGGATAGGATTAACAAAACATTGTCTGGGTGATTTTTATCCCAACCATATTTTATATAAATCTTTCTTAGGTTAAGTTTTAACTTCTCAAGATGTTTGTCGCTTTTAGAGGCAAAAAGGTTTGAAACTATCGGATGTATGAATTTGTAGTACTGATTTAAGACCATAAGTTTAATGGCGTTTACTGGGTTTTTACGTATTCTGCCCAAAAACCCGCTAATGCGCATTTTAATTCTATCTGGGCTTGTAAAATCCTCTTGCTTTATGATGCTATCTATCACTACAAGGTTGGTTTCTTCACCTTCAGCTTTAAAAATATTTGCTATTTCTATTCCTAGGCCAGTACTAAAACAATAACTTAACAAATTGTAAGGGCCACTAGGTTGTACGGCTTTTATTTCCTTAGCATAGTCTATAGCCATTTCTTCTAAGCTATTGTGCATTTCATTACTGCTATTGATGCCCGCGGGCTGTAAGGCGTAAACAGGAATATCATTTTCTAAAGCTTGCACAAGGGGGTTGAAAAAAATCACATACCCACCGCCACCGTGTAGGCAAAAAATAGGTTTCTTATCGCCTGAAGAGCGGATAGGTACTATAAATTGAAACGATTCACTTTTAGTTCCTGAAAGTATATGGTTAGAGAGAAGCTCTATGGATGGATATTCCAAAAGCGCCGTTGCAGATAATTTTGTTTTGAAGGTTTTATTAATGATTGAAAATAGTTTAACTGCTATAAGCGACTTGCCTCCTAACTCAAAAAAATTGGACGTAGTACTTATGTTATTAATGCCTAAAACATGCTCCCATATTTGTAAAAGTTGCAGTTCGGTTTTGTTTTTAGGTACATTATGGCCTTGATTGGTTGCACTTGAAGCAGTCTCAGTAGTTGATGAAAATTGTTTAAAGGGCTCTAGGTGGGATTTTAAAGCTTTATAAGTAGTAACTTCTCCCAAAATAATTAGCGAAATAGCTTTTTCTAAAGTATTTACAATCCATTGTGCTGTATCTGTATTTATATAAGTTGTGCTAGTGGTAAGTACAAATTCCATGCAATTATTTGGTAATATAGCTAAAGTTACGGAATAGGTAGATGTTAGTCCACTTTTTATATTTATGGCTTCAAGACCAGCCTTTTTTTCATTTATAGTTGGGTAATTTTCAAAAACTATAAGGCTGTCAAACATAGTGGCGTGTTCTGGCCAATCACAATAAGAGTAAAGCTTATCGAGGCTAGTATGTTCGTAGTTTCTGGCTTCAAAATGTAATTTTTGTATTGAGGCAAACCAACTTGGAAAGTCTAACTCTGAATCAATTTTTCCACGTACAGGCTGTACGTTCATAAACATACCAGTCATTTTATCCAGACTTGCGAAATCTCCACTTCTTCCAGAAACGGTATTGCCATGGGTTACGTCGGTTTTATTAAAATATAACGCTAATACAAGAGACCAAACACTTTGTATAAATATATTTGTTGTTATTTTATGTTGTTTGCAATAGGTTTTTAGTTTTGCTGTGGCTTCCTCTGTAAGCGAAAAACTATTTGTGGAAAATGTTTCTTGTACATCTTCTTTTTTGTTGATCTTTATATTGCTGAAAAGGGATGCATTTTTAAAATCTTTTAAATAGTTGCCCCAAAAAGTCTTTGCATTTTCTTCTGGTAAGCTTTTAATGTAATTTAAGTATGCTTTGTAATTTGGCAACGGCTGTACCGTAATAGCTTCACCATTATGAATCGTGTTGTAACAATTCAAAATATCCTTAATAAGCAAACTAGCAGACCATCCATCCAATAGAATATGGTGCATGGGCCACAAAAGTTTGTGGAGCTTACTGGATAATTTGATAATGCTAATGTTCAGTAAAGCACCTTTTTCTAGTGGCGCCTTTTCTAAGGAAGAGCTGTACTTTAAAGTTTTCCATTTACTTTTTTGCTCTTCTTCAGATAGTTTTTCCCAATCTAAATACCTAATATCAATTTCTTTCTCCTTATGGATAACTTGAACGGGCTTTTCTAAATTTTTCCAATGAATGGTGGCGCGCAAAACTTCGTGCCTTTTAAGAACAATGGTACAAGCCTGTTTGAAAACATCAAGCTTTAAATCACCTTTTAAGCAGCATTCAGTATTTAAAAAGCCTTGATCTACATCATTGGATAAATGGTGCATCAACATCCCTTGTTGCATGTAGCTTAGAGGGTAAATGGCTTCTACTGATGATTTAGTTGTATTTGTTCCCATTAAGATTTTGGTTAAAATTGGCTTAAAAGATTATCTAGATCATCTTGATCAAGATCTACTTCGGAGAAATCTGAAGGCGTATAAGATACGCCTTCTTTACTCAAACAATGTTGAATGATACTATTTAAGTAACTTATAAACGTATTGGCTAGCATTATGGCGGTACTCTCTTTATAAAGAGTTTTGGCAAAACTCCAGTTGGCAATCAATTTTCCATCTGTAATATATGCATTAATTTCAATTTCATAGTGGCGTTCACTCTCCGGATATCTTGATAATAGACCTTTTGCAAAGGAATGGTCTAGTGCATTTTTGTTATGAGATTTGGTAGATTTACCAAGATAGTTAAATAGAATTTTTGGCTTTATTTTATCTAATACCTCATTATTGTTGGCGAGGTATTTTAAAATACCAAAGCCTATGCCATTGTTTGGTATAGCTCTTAGTTGCTCTTTGGTTGTTTTTATAATTAGTGTTGTATCTTCAACATTAATAGAGTTTAATGTAACAGGAAAATAAGATGTAAACCAACCGACTGTATTGGAAAAATCCATTTCCAAATCTTTTATGGTACGTCCTTGTTTTTCTATACCTAAGGTGATGCGTTCTAAATTGCTCCAGTTACCAATGGTAGCAATTAGTGCCGTAATTAACAAATCTTCAATTGTAGTATTGTAGGCTGAATTTGCATTGTTAACTAAATTCTCGGTTTGCTCTTTATACAACTCAACTGAATGTGTAAAAGTGGTATCTTCGGCAAAGACAGAAACTCCAGAAGTATAATCGGTCGGGAGCTTTTGGTGTTCAACTAATTGTGACTCCCAATATTTCAACTCTTTGAAATCTACATGTTTTGATAGTTGAATAAGGTAATCGCTCCAATCTTTTATTGTCGTTCTATGATTTTGTTTTGAAGTTGTATCACTTAAGGCACTTTTAATGTCATTAAAAATAATATTCCAAGATATATGATCCACAACTAAATGATGCGCAACAATAATTATTTTATTGGTTTGAATTGAATTGCAATCAAAATATAAAACCTTAAATAGGCTGTCTTTAGCTAAATCTGTTTCGTGCTGTAGCTTTAGTAATTCTGTATTTATTCTATCATTTTGTTCGTTTGCAGACTGCCCGGTTACATTAATTTTGTAAAACACTTTTGTTTGTGCTGCGGGCTTAATAAATGCAGTCCACTTTCCGGAGTTATTTTTAAAACCTAACCGTAGTGCTTCATGAGTGGCAATAATTTGTTCTGATATATTTTCAAGGGTTCCGCTTGTTATGTTATCGATATTGTGTAGCTCTATAATTTGATTCCAATAGTGCGGTGCTTTTTTATGCGTTTCAAAAAACCAATGTTGAATTGGGGTTAGGGGGACTTCTCCTTTAAGTTCTACATTTTTATTAGTTACTAAATCCTTATCGCCCGGGATACTGGCAACTTGCGATAGTGCTTCTATAGTTTGATTTTCAAATAAATGATTAACTTTTAGTTCAATACCTACTTTACGTGCCTTGGCAATTATTTGAATGCTTAAAATAGAATCTCCACCAATTTCAAAAAAGTTATCGTTTGTATGAATTGGAGAAAATCCTAAAACCTCTTCCCAAATGTTAACGAGCTTATCCTGAATGATTTTGGTGTCATCTTTTTCATCCTCAGAATCTGTGCTTTGACTTGCTATAAGCGCAAGTTCTGCTATAGTTTGGTTTTCGAATAACTGATTCGCTTTTAAATCAATACCTTCATTACGAGCTCTTGATATAATTTGAATACTCAATATGGAGTCGCCACCAATTTCAAAAAAGTTATCGTTTGTACTTATGGGCTCAAACCCTAAAACATCTTCCCATATTTTTACCAACTTTTGTTCTATCTCATTTTTTGATGTTGCAAAAATGTCATGGGTATCTTGTACTGGTATAGTTTTCTCTTTAATTTTGAGTAAACTATTTTTATCCACCTTTCCATTGGGAAGTAATGGTATTTCTTTCAAAATTTCAATTGAAGATGGTATCATATATTCTGGAAGCTCTTTCCTTAAGTAAGTTTTAAGATTTTCTTTGTTTAAAGAATTATTAGCCTTCAGAAATGCTATTATTTTCTTTGAAGAGTCTTCGCCCTTATCCTTAGGTTTTGAATGTAAAGCCTCATTTAACTTGTAGGCAAGTAACTTTTTCTCGTCAGATGAGAGTTCATTTATTTTTTGTACTAGTTCCTGTTTTGTCATTTCACTGCTTTAATCACTGCAATACTGTTTGCCCACCAAGTGTCTTTAACATCATCTGGAATAGATAGGGGAAGTGCTTGTATACTAAATGAGGAAAAATGTTTTAACAACAACTGCTGGTGTTCTCTGCTTAAAGAATTTATTTCATTCGAGAAATAGGTAAACGCACCACCTGGTTTTAAGTGGTTTGAGGCATGTTCAAAAAAATGTTCGGCAAAAGTGATACTGCCATTAACGTACTGCATATATTCATCATCGTTTAACGGATAAGTATGAAATAATATGCCATCGTATTTGCCAACATAATCTATATGGTCTTGCCACAGGCCATGGTACAGTTTTACATTTTTGTTGCTATGTTTAGCCTCAAACGGTTTATAATAGGTATCTACAACGGTATTATTACACTCAATTGTGGTATAAGAAGCGATGGGGTATGCCATTATCATTTCCGCTGATATGCCTCTTCCAAAACCAATTTCTAAAATATCTCCACCATCTTCAGCAATTGTTTTGGCCATTTCTTTCATAAGGGGGATTTGCCAATCTTCCATAATTTCTTGAGCCTCAAGAGTTATTTGAGACCTATCCTTCTTTGTGGCATGCACCGTCTCACCGGGCACGAAGTGCTTAGTTTGCTCATTTAAAATATTCAAATTACCTACAAATTCTTTTAAGGCTCGATTAATCACTGCATTTCTCTGAGCTTCTTTTGGAGGATTTATAAAATCATCATCAGTTACATTAAGTACTATTTCAAATGCTCTAGATCGTTTAATTTTTCTCATAGCTGTATATCTAATTGGTTATGTTAAGTAAGTATTTTTTTGTTCGTTACTTAACGCTTTTACCGAAGAAATCATGTTTTCAATTTCCTTTATACTTATTTGTTCAATGAGCCTATTTATGTTTTCTTCCAGATTGACAATGATGTCGATACCACCTGGTAGCTCAGAGTTATTGTTTTCAATTAAAACAAACGTATCATCTATATCATCGCTGTATGCTGCAATTACTTTTTCAATTTCACTTAGTTCAACTCTATAGCCTCTTATTTTTATTTGTTGATCGCTTCGTCCTAAAAATTCTAATTTTTTATTTCTGTTATATTTTGCTAGATCTCCCGTTTTATAAAGCTTTTCAGGTGGATTGAAAGGGTTGATAATAAATGCTTTTTGATTTAAATCAGGTCTTTTAATATAACCTGATGTTAATCCGGGGCCTCCTAGATAAATTTCGCCTACAATACTAAATGGCACAGGATTTAGCTGTTCATCTAACAAATATATTTTTGAATTTGCAACAGGCTCGCCAATAGGAATTATTCCGTCATCAATATTCTCTTGTTTTATTTTATGGGCAATACACCAAACACTGCCTTCTGTAGGACCGTACTCATTATATAAATTAGTACTAGGCAATTTTTCAAAATGTTCAATACAAAGGTTAGCGCTACAGGCTTCTCCTGCAACCATTACGTGTGTAAGGCTTTTCAGTTTGGTAATATTAACATACTGAAGCATTAGTTTATAGAGCGATGGTAGCATCAGGGTATGGCTAATGTTGTTTTCATCTATCATGTCCCCTAATTTATCTATATCCTGTTCAATACGTTTTTCAGCAATTACTAAATTACCACCTGTACATAGTGTCCAAAAAATACCAGCCTTTGAACTATCAAAAGATATAGATGACATTAGTAGAAACGCCGATGGATTTTTATCATAAAAGCTAAGTCTTCCCTCGGTTGAACTCATAATATTTTTATGCGTAATTGGTACACCTTTAGGTTTTCCCGTACTTCCTGACGTGTAGATAATATATGCTAAATTTGAAGCCTTGGATTTTGGAAAATTGATATTGTCAATAGAAACACTTCTTTCTTTGGTGTCAATGTAAACTTTAGCGGCTTTGCTATGTGCAAACTTATCTGAAAAAGCCTGTGTGGTTAAAATTGTTTTAACCTCAGCATCTTCTATCATAAAGTCTATACGCTCCTTTGGGTATTCTGGATCCAATGGTAAATAGGAGCTTCCAGATTTTAATATGGCCAGTATGCCCACAATCATGTCTGTAGATCTTTCAATGCATAAGCCTATAACATGATTTTCCGTTGAATTATTGGATATGAGTTCTTTGCCTATAGCATTAGCCTTTTCATTGAGCTCTTTATAGGTTAAATGCTCTTTTTTGTAGGTAACGGCTCTAGCGTATGGAGTACTTTGGGCATATTGCTCAATTATCTGGTGTATACCATTAAACGCTTTGAAATGATTTTCATAAATCTTTGTATTCCCAAAAAGCAAATTTTTCTCGTTTTGGGCAAGTATAGGTATGTTTTGAATTTTTAACTCAGAGTTGAACACTATTCCTTGTAATACGTTGTTGAAGTAGTTTTGAAACCTATCAATGCTTGAAGTGGTAAATAACTCTGTTGAATATTCAAATCTATAGCTCAACGCTCCACCTTCTTCAGAAACAAACAATGTTAAATCAAATTTTGAAACTTTAGGATCCAAAAACTTATGTTCTACTTCTAAATTTTCTCCAAACGACGGTGTTTTAAGAGGTTCATTATAAACAAACATTACCCTAAAAAAAGGATTGGTGGACGAACGACGCTCGACTTTTATAACTTTAACTAGCTCGCTAAAGGGCATGTTTTTATGACTTATAGCCTCGAGAGTTGTTTGTTTTACATGTTCTACAAAATCTCTAAATGTTATGCTAGGAGTTATTTTAACCCTCAGTACAAGTGTATTAAGAAAAAAACCAAAAACACTTTCGAGTGACGAATTATCTCTATCCGTGACTGGCGAACCCACCAAAATATCCTTTTGTCCGCTAGATCTGTAAAGCATAACATAATACACAGATAGTATTAGCACAAAAGGTGTTATGTCCAGTTTATTTGCCGTATCAAATATTCTTTGGGAAAACTGTTTACTAAAACTTTCCTTTGGTGATAGTTTTCCCTTAAAGGTTGATTTTATAGGTCGTGTATAATCTGTTGGGAGATTTAAAACTGGAATTTCCCCTGAAAGCTTATGTTTCCAATACTCTTTATTTTTAGATTTTAAGCTCTGTTTAGATTCCCAGTAAGCATAGTCGGTAAACTGAATGTTGTTTTTTTTACCGGTCACACTTTTCCCAGCGAGAAGCTTTATGTAGTATTCAGAAAGTTGTTTCCTAAAAATTATCATACTCCACTCATCGGTAACAATATGGTGCATACTTAATTGGAGATAATGTTTCTTTGCTCCTAATTTTATAATACACACTTTAAGCAAAGGGCCATTTTGTAGATCAAAACTATGTTTTGTATACTTATTAAGGATATTTTGTGCCTTAGTTTTTGAAGTTTTACCATCTGGGGCTGAAACATCATATTCATTTATTTCAAAAGGGATATCTTCATTTACCACTTGATATATCTTACCATTTTCCTCATGATATGTGCTTTTTAAAACATCGTGTCTTTCATAAATCTTTGATAAAGCTTGTTTTAAAATTTCTACGTTAAGTTTGCCACTAAGTATATAAACTTCTGAGTAGTTGTAAAACGGGCTATTAGGGTACATTTGCTGCAAGAACCACAAACGTTTTTGTCCGTAAGATAAAGGTATGTGGATACCTTCAGGAACTTTGCTAATTTTGCTGGTTAACTGCTTTTCCTGTTTTTTTTTGTTTTTCCACCTCTCTAGCAAAGAGGCTTTACTTTTTTCTTTTTCAGACATAGTATTTTGAAAATTTTATTTTGAAAATTTTCAAGTGCAATTTATTTTAATCCTGTAGCTTTAGCCACTTTATACAGCAACTGAAATATCTGTTCGTCCAGTGGTAAATTGATGTCAAAAACTCTTTCAATACACCAATATAAGGAGATTATGATTAATAATCCAGACAAGAATACCAAAAGCTTGGGATAAAAATTACGTTTTCTTATGAAATAGAGGATAGGGAAAATAGCTGCAATAATCACTAACTGACCGATTTCTACACCTACGTTGAAGCCTAAAAGCGAAAGTGTTAAAAATTCACCAGTTAAACCTAAATCACTTAAAACACTGGCAAAACCAAACCCGTGAAATAACCCAAAAATAAAAGCAATAATCCAGTCTCTCATTTTAAAAATGGGTTTGATGTTATGGTATGCCGCTAAACCTATGGAGAAAGCAATTATGGATTCAACAAGTCTTGATGGCAACATTACAATTTCTAATGAAGCAAGAGTAAGTGTTATAGTGTGGGCAATAGTAAAAAAGGTAACAACTTTAATTATGTATAGAAAAGCCGACTTAAATGTCATTACCGGTTCCCAGCCAAAAATACTGCTGCTCTTCCTTCTTACAACAGATGGTAAAATTAGAGCCAAAAGAAATAGAATATGATCCAGACCAATCCAAATATGCCAAACGCCTTGTTTTATCATGGCATAAAATCCGTTCCAGACCGAGTATTTGTTCAAATCCATGGTGTCTGTCGCGCTTCCGGGTGCAAAGTCTAGGGTAATATTTCGTTCTTCGTTAATTACACCAGCCCTCCAGTTATATTCCGTTATCAAGTAACCGCGATGCGTATTATCTTTTTCAAAAACGGCATCATAGGTCACCTGTAATTCATCAGGTACCTTTTCGGTATTTTCCAACTGAAAATGCAATTGAACAAAATCGCCTAAATTAAATTCGAACATACCCACTTCTCCAAAAATTACTTTATGGTTTCCTGTTTCTGACGAAAAATTGCTATGACTCAATAAGTACGCTTGAATATCTTCAATGTATGGTTGAATATCTTCCAGAGTAGCAGAATCATCAAAACTACTACCAAAAATCTTATTGATTTCCCTAGTGTTTATCTCAAACCTTCCGTGAATACCATTTGTCTCATAAATTCTGAGGAAAATATAACTTTGATTGGGAATATGACTAAGAACTATAAGTGGTAAGAAAAGAAAAAGGGCAATAAAAAAACTAGTTTTCTTATTAAAATCACATTTCATCATGTTACTGGTTTAAGGTTGGCAATTTTTTATACAAGTAAAGAAAAATACTTTCCAAAATATTAAAATCCCCAAATAATCGATTAAATACTGCTTTTTAGAAATATAAATGTTCAATGTCTTGAAAATACAGCCACTTGTCGAAACATGTAGCATTTGAGTAATTTATTTCATAAAAATCTTTAAATTTCAAAAAAAACGCTTGCTGATAACCCTTTGCAAGTGCGTTTTAATAAAGCTATGAGCAAAATTACTACGCTGTTATTGTCTGCCACCGATGTTAATTCTATAATGAATGACTATGGGAAAAACAGGTTAATGGACGACTTGATCTTTAGGCTCATAAATGAATTTAAAAACTTTAATCCTGAAGAAACAACTATTCCAATACGTTCGGGTTTTAATTATACTAATGACAACCCCGGATTAGTAGAATGGATGCCAGTTTATAAAAAAGGTGAAGAAGTTGTTATTAAAGTTGTTGGGTATCATCCCAAAAATCCAGCTAATTTCAATTTACCTACAATTCTGTCAACTATTTCGTCTTATGATACAAAAACAGGACACTTAAAAGGTTTAGCCGATGGTGTATTGCTTACAGCACTTAGAACTGGTGCAGCATCTGCAGTTGCCACAAAGTATCTTGCACACCCTAAGAGTGAAACACTTGGTCTGGTTGGTTGTGGCGCACAGTGTATTACCCAATTGCATGCAATATCTAGACTATTTCCAATAAAAAAAGTTTTGATTTTTGATACGGATGTAGAATGTATGGATTCTTTTAGTAAAAGAATTGAAATTCTTGATTTGAATATTGAAGTTGTATCATCTAATATTCAAAGTATTTTACAAGAAAGTGATATTGTTTGTACTGCTACTTCTATTGATGTTGGTGAGGGGCCTTTGTTTGATAAATATGATGTTAAAGAACACCTACACATAAATGCCATTGGATCAGACTTTCCAGGAAAAATTGAATTGCCTTTATCATTATTACGCAATAGTTTTGTATGCCCAGATTTTACAATGCAAGCAAAAATTGAAGGAGAGTGCCAGCAACTTAGTGATGATGAGATTGGTTCAGATTTGGTAGGTATTATTCAAAATTATGATGCCTTTAAAGAGCAAAGAAATTCACTAACAGTTTTCGATTCTACAGGTCTAGCATTAGAGGACCAAGTGGTTATGGATTTATTTATGGATTTGGCAAAGGAATTTAGTATAGGTATTGATATTTCACTTGAAAATATTAGTAAGGATGTAAAAAATCCTTATCATTTTATTAAACATAAGGCTAATGTTTAATAGCGTCTTCTACAATTAGTTACCTTATGTCTTGATTTCGTATTTAGGAGATTTGTTTAACACTATGCTATTCAGAATTAATATTTAAGTAATATACGGGCCTCTCTCTTATAATTTGGTAAGTTTCTCCATCAAAATACGAAAGTTTTTGATGTATGGTTAGCTTAACAATTTTAGTATTCCCTTGGTAGAGGTTATCCTTGTTGTTCATTGATATTCGTTGCGGAGGTGCTGAGATGCCTGTCAACCAAGGATTTTTTCTTAATTTATAAGTGTCTCTATCATTGATGAATTTACTAAAATATGTATCAAAATCTGAAGACAGATTTTGGTTAAACTTATTTCCCCCATATTTATGTTCTACAGCAAATATTTCTTCAGCAGATTTGGAGGTAATCAAATCGTGGAGCAACTCTTTTTCTCCAACGGTTACCCAACTGATGTTAAGCGTTTGTTTATTGCGTAGATAGTGAAAATTATATCTGTGAAATTCAAAATACTTAGGCCAAAAAAGCTCGGTGGGCACATACGAAGTATCGCCAAATTCATCTTCAACTTCAAATTCGTAAACATAATTAATGGGAGACTCATACCACGCATAAACCGAACACATGAGCCAAACCGGAGAACCTACAACCATAAAAATGGATAAAATTATATGCCACTTCGTGTAATTTTTAACAACTTTATGTAGAACATTTTTTTTGTAAAACCCATAAAGCAATATTAACTCAACCAATACCCATGGCAAAAAACCTATCCCCGTAAGTAAAAAAACTACGAAATGAAATAAAACGAAACCGATTAGGAAAAAAGTTATTGATTTTACCTTTCGGATTAAGAAAAAAATACAACCGAATTCTAAAAGAATGGCAATTACTTTAAATGGCATATTGAATTTTGCGAGAAATCGAGTTGTTTGGGAAATCGTTTCTTCGCTAAGAAATCCCATCCAACCATCTGCATACATACCTGGAAGGAACAAGTAAAGATGGTACCTTGAAAGCCATCCTAAAAGTAACTTACCCAAACCAGCCGGAAAATAGTTGCCCATTAAAACACCAAATAATAAAAAAATAAATGCTCCAATATCCCAACGTAACTTGCCTACAATCAAAAATAAAATTAATTGCGCTCCAAAGAGTATCAATAAGCGCATTGGCATCTCAGTAACACTCCAATTATTTACCAAAAACGGTTCTCCAAAATGAAATATAATAGGATACAGTAGAAACGGAATTAAAAAAAATGGTCTCCATAGAACTAATCCGGTTAATACTGCAATACATATTCTTTCAAGTATTACAGATTCATCAATGAAATATAGATGAGGGTAAGAAACATGAATCCAACAAAGCATAACCGCGCAACACCCTATGACTGCCCGGACAAAATTTCCACCAAATAAATCCCTCCATTTTGTAAGCAATAATTTATAGCGAAAAACAGTTAAAACTAGAAGTAATAGAAGAATATAGAGAGAAATAGACTGAGAGGAAAAATATTGTTGAGGTTCTTTTACCATTACAAAATTACTGAAATCTGAGGATGAAATCTCAGTAAGATCACGATACCACCAATTTAACAGAAGGAAAACAATAGCTAGAAGACAGATATTGAATAAAGAGGGAAGTGTTTTGAATAATGACTCTGGTAAAATCCCTTTTGTTTTGCTGAGAAATTTTTGTAAAATCGAGTCCATATCATCGTGCTATATTATACTCCACTTGTTGTGTTTGATTTATTGCCAAGTTACGTGACTACAGTGAATTATAACAGAAATTAAATAACTGATGTACACTACCGTCCCAATTTTAAATAACAACCTTATCCAATCCTGAATTGTAGAATTGAAGTTTCTTGAAATGTAGTTATATCTATATCTTTTCATAAAAATACATTAGATTTCATAATGAAGAAAAATTAACGATTATTTTCGTCAAACTTAAGTAATTAATGGTTAAGCTACGGTTTAAAGGTTTGATTTACTAAACAATATAAAGTATTTTAGTAATTGCAAATTCGTTAAATTGATACTTACAATTAAAAGAATTTTAATATTAATGAACACCTACTATTTTGGATTTATCTTGGAGTAAAGCTCAAATTGAGTATAAGAAAAAAGTAATTGAATTTGCTGAACAAAACCTCAACAATTCCATTAGTGAACGCGATCATGTCCTGGAGTTTTCCCGAGAGGATTGGAACAAATGTGCAAAGTTTGGCATACAGGGTTTGGCAAGTCCAAAAAAGTATGGTGGGCATGAAGACGACATTGATATTTTAACGGCAACCTTGGCCATGGAAGGGCTGGGTTATGGGTGTAGGGATAATGGTTTGCCATTTAGCCTTAATGCCCAAATGTGGACAGTACAGCTGCCCATTGCCCAGTTTGGTAATGCGTTTCAAAAAGAAAAATATTTAAAACCTTTGGCTTCAGGAGAATGGATTGGAAGCCACGGTTTGACTGAAGCTAATGCAGGTTCTGATATTTTTAATATGGAGACCACAGCCACTAAAGTTGATGGTGGTTATCTTTTAAATGGCTCTAAGAGATTAATTACTTTAGGACCTATTTGCGATATGGTGCTGGTTTTTGCAAAAACAAATCCTAAACTCGGAAAGTGGGGAGTAAGTGGCTTTATAGTCGAATCAAATTCTAAAGGATTTAAACGAAGCGCTAACAAAAGCAAAATGGGTCTAAGAACCGTACCCATTGGTGATTTGGAATTTAAGGATTGCTTTGTTCCGGAAGAAAACAGATTAGGTAAGGAGGGCGCAGGTTGGAGTATTACCATTGCATCATTAGAGTATGATAGGTGCAATATTCTGGCGAGCCAATTAGGTGCTATGGAATATCAACTGGAAGATACTATTAAATTCGTAAAAGGCAGAAAGCAATTTGGGCAGTCCATTGGAGGATTTCAATCCATTTCAAACAGAATTGCAGATATGAAGTTGCGTTTAGAAACTTCCAGATTACTACTTTATAAAGTGGCGTGGTTAAAAAGCCAAGGTAAATCTGCTATGATGGAAGCGGCTCTTTTAAAATTACACTTAAGCGAAAGCTTTATTAGCTCAAGTTTAGATGCCATAAGGTGCCACGGCGGGTCTGGTTACCTAACCGAGTTTGAAGTAGAGCGCAATTTAAGGGATGCTGTTGGTGGTGTAATTTATGCAGGAACATCAGATATTCAACGCAATATCATCTCTCAAATTTTAGGTTTGTAGTATGCAGTTATTTACACTTCCGGATATAGTAAAAAACTCAGCTAAGCTTTATCCAAATCGAGAAGCTTTTAAGAACAGTACCAATACCGTTACTTTTTTTCAATTAGATACAAAAACTAGTCAATTGGCTAAATATTTAATTGATTCTGGGGTTAAAAAAGGAGATAGAGTAGGCATTTATCTTAACAGGTGCTTGGAAACTGTAATTGCAATTTATGGTATTTTGAAAGCAGGAGCAGTATACGTACCATTGGATTTTACTGCACCGCATACCAGGACAAAATTAGTTCTAGAAAATTGTGAAATAACATTTTTAATTTCCTCACCAACACTAAAATCTAAAGTTACGAAGTTGTTGGGACATAATTTGAGTTTGAAATGTATCATAGGGCTAACACATGATGTTCCTGTTAAAACCATATCATGGGAAGATATATTTAAGATTGATTTGACAGAATACCAACCAATAAAAATTTTAGAAAACGACTTGGCCTACATTATGTTTACTTCAGGTTCAACTGGGGAGCCGAAAGGCATAATGCATACCCATAAAAGCGGGCTGTCTTATGCAAAATTATCATCAGACTTATATGGTTTAAACCATGAGGACAGAGTGGGCAATCATGCGCCCATTAACTTTGATATTTCTACTTTTGGATATTTTAGCGCACCATTGGTGGGAGCCAGTACTGTTTTGGTGTCAGATGCGCACACTAAACTTCCCAGTAGTTTAGCACAACTTATAGGAAATGAAAATATAACCATTTGGTATTCAGTTCCTTTGGCTTTAATACAGCTATTAAATTCTGGAATGCTGGATAAATTAAATATGGCATCTTTAAGATGGGTGCTTTTTGGAGGTGAGGTCTTCGGTTTAAAGTATTTAAAGGAACTAATGAAAAAATGGCCTAATGCTAAATTTTCAAATGTATATGGACCTGCTGAAGTTAACCAGTGCACCTACTACAACTTTCAAAGTTTACCTCCTAATATTAAATCGCTTCCTCTTGGTAAGGTTTGGAGAAATACCGATTTCAAAATTCTTAATACTGATGATGAAGAAGCTAAGCTAGGGAAAAAAGGAGAATTGGTAATACGGTCTGGAACAATGATGAGCGGTTACTGGAAGAACAAAGAACTTACAGAGAAGTCACTTTATCGAGAAACTTTGGATACAAGCATTGAATATGTGTATTATAGAACCGGCGATATTGTATATCAAGATGAAAATGGTGTTTTGTTTTTTGTGGGTCGTGATGATAGACAGGTAAAAATTAGAGGATATAGGATAGACCTGGATGAAATTGAATCGGTGTTAATCAATCATCCTGATGTTAATGAGGCAGCCGTAATGGTTTTGAATGTAGGTAATGAAAAAGAAATTTATGCTGCAATATTGCTTTTTGAAGACAGAGTGATAACGCCCAAGGAATTAAAACTGTTTTGTAAAAAACATTTGGCAATTTATGCCATTCCCGATGACTTTGAAATACTAAAGGATTTACCAAGAACAAGTTCGGGAAAAATAGATAAAAAAAGAATAATTGCTATAAAGAAGAATTAAAATGGAACAAGTAATATTAAAATATATCAACGAGCAATTGCTTTTTGATAACGAAATGGAAGAGGATCTTGATAGCGATACTGATTTGTTGGGCAGCGGTATTTTAGATTCTTTAGGTATGGTTCAGCTAATAGCTTTTGTGGAGAAAGAATTTATGGTAAAAGTTCCTCCAGAGGACATGGTGATTGAGAATTTTATGAACGTCGATAGTGTATGTGCCTATCTTTTGAGTAAATAATTAAGGACTCTTGCAATGGATAATACATACTTGTCTTTAACCCAAAATCAACAATTACTTTGGATTGGTCAGGATTTAAACCCTGAATCTCCAATGTATAACATGATTATGGTGTATGAGATTAAGGATGCCATTTCAGTATCCCATTTCAAGCTTGCGTTTCAAAAGTTAGTTGAGACAAGTGATGTCTTGCGCTCCGTTTTTATGGAGAAAGAAGGCATACCCGTCCAAATTTGTCTCTCGAATATTAAGTATGAACTTGATGTTATAGATTTTTCTTCAGAAGAACATCCTCTTGAAACTTATAAAACCTGGGAAAAGGAAAGGGTCAAGTTTCATTTTAACCTAAGCCAGTGCCTCTTTGATTGTGCTTTGATAAAACTTGCAAGCAACCATTTTATGTGGTATATCAACCAGCATCATTTAATAACGGATGGCTACAGTACTACCATTCTATTTTCAAGAATGTCCCAGCTTTATGAAAAAGCATTATCCAATACAATGGACGAGGTGGAAATGTTTCCTTCCTATAAAGCATTTCTAGACCATACAGAAATTATAAATGAGCAAGACGGAGGATTAGAAGCAGCTACCTATTGGAAAGAAAAACAATCAATATTTCCTACTGCCCCAGAATTGTATCATAAAAAAGATACACTACTAAGCACCAATTCCAAACGTATATTAGTAAACTTAGGCATGGAACGTTCAGAAAGGATCAATGAATTGGCCAATGCTAAGGGTATAAAAGGCTGGAGTTTAGACTTAACACTTTATAATATCTTTTTAACTGCACTTTTTGCATACGTTTACCGTATTTCTGGTCAAGAAAGTTTTGTCATTGGCTCTCCAACGCACAATCGTACTAAAAAAAGTTTTAGAGACACATTAGGCTTTTTTGTTGAGAGTTTTCCAATTTACGCTAAAATAGAGGCACGTGAGACCTTCTTTTCCCTAATTAAAAAAATACAGGTGGAAAGTAATGCATTTTTGAAAAATGCCCGAACAGGAGCTTCCACAGTAGAAATGAGCAGGGCCTACAATGTGCTTTATAATTACATCAATACCGGCAATGGCACTTGTTTCAATAATAAACCTGTATGCACAAGTTGGGTACATCCAGGGCACATGGATCCGAGGCATCATTTAAGGTTTCACGTGCATGATTTTGATAACACTGGAAGCATTAAGCTTTACTTTGATTTTAATACTAAAATTTTTGATACGGATTTACAGGATATAGCATGGCGGCATTTTTTAAAAGTTTTAGATGCTTTTATTGATAACCCCAATCAAGCGATTGATACCGTGTCTATAGCCACTGATGGTGAAATTGCTAAAATTGAATCTTGGAACAATACCAAGGTGCAGTATCCCAGAAATGAAACCTTATTGACAAAGTTTGAAGAACAAGTCCAAAAATCACCTGAAAATACTGCATTGATATTTGAAGGAGAAAAACTTTCATATAAAGATTTAGACGAAAAAGCGAATCAAGTAGCTCATTTTTTAATTAGTAAAGGTGTAAATTGCAATGATGTAATTGCGGTGAGCTTAAACAGGTCTTTAGACATGATGGTTTACATCTACGGTATTATTAAGGCTGGTGGCGCTTATTTGCCAATAGATACTGAGACACCTCATAAACGATTAGCTTTTATCTTAAAAGATGCCGGAGTAAAACTCCTGTTTTATAATCATGATGAAATTTATGAAAGCATAACTCATGATTTTCATACCGTTTCCACAGAAACGCTAAATACTAATTTGCATCAATTTCCAATTACAACGCCTTCAGTAGAACTATCAACAAATGATTTGGCCTATATTATCTATACATCAGGCAGTACTGGGAAACCAAAAGGTGTAAAATGCCATCATGAAGGCATTTGTAACAGGCTTCATTGGATGAATGATGATTATCCCATTTCAAACAATGATACCTTTATCCAAAAAACACCAATAACCTTTGACGTATCGGTCTGGGAGCTATTCTGGCCTTTACAAGAAGGCGCTAGGTTAGTGGTTGAAATACCTAATGGGCATAAAAACCCAGAGCAATTGGTGCGTACCATCCGTAAACATAAAGTTACTAATATTCACTTTGTGCCATCCATGTTGAACGTGTTTGTTCAAACAGAAGGGATAGAACACTGCATAAGCTTAACTAGGATATTTTGTAGCGGGGAATCACTCTCAGTTGCTGTTGTACAGAAAACCTTTGAGAAGTTAGATGTTGAGGTGCATAATTTGTACGGACCCACAGAGGCATCGGTTGATGTTACTAGCTGGCATTGTAAGAAAGAAGAACTGCAGCATGGTATCCCAATAGGTAAACCTGTAGCCAATACTAAACTGTATATTCTCGACCCCGCTTTAAATCGATTACCAATTGGTGTTATTGGAGAATTGTATATCGCAGGCAAGCAGGTAGCCAAAGGTTATTTAAATAGAGAAGGACTAACAAAGGAACGTTTCGTTAAAGATATATTTTCAAAAAACCCAAATACTACTATGTATAAAACTGGGGATTTGGCTAGATATAGACAAGATGGTGCTATAGAATTTCATGGTAGATTAGATAATCAAATAAAACTAAGGGGCCTTAGAATAGAGCTTGGTGAGATAGAACGGCAATTAGAGAATATAAATGGTATTTCTCAGGCCATAGTCGCTGTTGATGATGATGCAAATCTAGTGGCGTTTTATGTTGGTGTCCAAGTAGACGAACCCTTAATTATTAAAGGTTTAGAGGAGAGGCTTCCAGAGTACATGGTACCTCAAATTTACGTGCATTTAGATGGTTTTGAACTTTTACCTAGCGGAAAAGTAGATAGAAAAAAACTGCCCAGAACAAATTTACGTAAGGATATTGAGAAACCAAAAACCAAAATCCCTCCGCAAAACGAAATTGAGGAAATTGTACATGATGTATGGGTTGATGTTTTAAAACTAGAGGTCATTGGTGTGAATGAAAATTTTATCAGAATAGGAGGGAATTCTTTAAGTGCCATTGCTATTACATCGCGCCTAAAGTCTATTTTGGAATTGGATATGTCAATAACCGATGTATTTAATTATCCTACTATTTCATCTTATGCTAATAATATAGAACAAACAATAACCACTTTGCTTAATGAGTAAAGAAATTAAAAAAGGCTTCAAGTCATTTATAGTTAAAGCTGTAACCATAGCAATGTGTTTTTGCTATGTTTTCGGTCCGCTTCATAGTGAAATAAGTGAGGTTCTTCATAAAATTGCACATCAATTGGAGATG
This sequence comes from Hyunsoonleella flava, assembly GCF_004310325.1. GTDB lineage: Bacteria > Bacteroidota > Bacteroidia > Flavobacteriales > Flavobacteriaceae > Jejuia > Jejuia flava. The sequence continues at coordinate 157,615 of NZ_SIRT01000004.1, read as the reverse complement.
CCTGAACATGTTATTTCGCATTCAGACACTTTTTTTACGAATAACGCTCAAGCACATTCCGAGCATAGTTTGGAAACATCAGCGAACATTCATAATCATTATGTCTTAAATATTATCGATAATCTTTTTAAGGCATCAGAATCTGAGAACGACTCTGAAAACACTGACGTTTTAATTATAAAATTAGACAAACATACCCGTTATAAACAGAAGTATAAAAGATCATTGTCTTTTGTTCTGAACACTCAAAGCAAAATGACATTTTTCTTAACTGGACAAATACGCTTAGGCTACCTTAAAAGCCCTATTCAACCACCACAGTATATATAATTCTCTTATTCTAAAATGTACGGATATTACTGTACACTAATCTATTTAAAATTAAAAAAATAACAGCATTGCTCTTAGTAGTTATTAACTGCTATAGTCGTGTGTAATAATATTTGTTATGCTAAAAAAAATTATAATACTACTCGGGTTTACACTAAGTATGGGATTTATCAACGCCCATGAGCTAAATGGAACAGTAATTTCCGAAGACAATGAAAAACCTTTACAAGGAGTAGGGGTTTATAACAAAACAACAGGATCATACACCTATACCAATGTTTCTGGGTATTTTGAAATTGATGATATTTCGGTAGGCGATGTCATTTATTTTTATCAATTAGGTTATGAAAACTATGAATTAACCATTGATGAATCACATTTAGATAGCACCGTTCAGGTGATTATGAAGATATCCTCTGCATCGCTAGAGCAAGTGCTTATTGTTTCCAAGGTAAATGTGCTAAGCAATATTGTGAATGTAGATTTAAAAACAAGTCCTGTAAAATCTTCACAGGAAATCCTAAGAAAAATCCCAGGATTGTTTATTGGTCAACATGCAGGAGGGGGAAAAGCGGAACAAATCTTTTTAAGAGGTTTTGATATTGACCATGGAACAGATATCGCTATTGACGTAGATGGAATGCCTGTAAATATGGTGTCTCACGCACATGGGCAGGGATATGCCGACATGCACTTTATTATTCCAGAAACAATCGAAAATTTAGATTTTGGGAAAGGATCCTATTATGCTGATAAAGGAAACTTTAATACCGCAGGCTATGTGGATATCAAAACCAAAACTAAAATTGATAAAAACTTGATTTCTGTTGAAGCGGGCCAATTTAACACAGTAAGGGCACTTAGTATGCTCAAAATTTGGGACGGTAAAAACAGTAATGCCTACGTTGCTAGTGAAATGAACCTAACCGATGGTGTTTTTGAGTCTCCTCAAAACTTTAATCGCTTAAATGTTATGGCGCGTTACAATTATAATAATTATAAAGACCAAGAGTTCAATTTATCTTTATCCCATTTTCAAAGCAAGTGGGATGCTTCGGGGCAAATACCGCAACGTGCTGTGGATCAAGGGTTAATAAGTAGGTTTGGAGCTATCGATGATACTGAAGGAGGAAACACTAGTAGGACAAATATCTGGATGAACCATATTAAGCATTTTGATGAACACTCTAGCTTAACCTCCTCTGCTTACGTTTCTAATTATGATTTTGAGTTGTTTTCAAACTTTACATTCTTTTTGGATGATCCAGTTAATGCAGACCAAATCCGCCAGTATGAAGAGAGAACCATTATTGGAGCCAAAAGTATTTATGAGAAGTCACTTCATTTAGAGGACCACGATAAGCAACTAAAATACAGAGTAGGTGTTGGTTTTAGGTATGATGATGTAAACGACAATCAGTTGTCGCGTACTAAAAATAGAAAAGAGTTACTGGAAAGATTAGCTTATGGAAATGTTGATGAAATAAATGCGTTTTCTTTTGCAGATTTAACTTATAAAGTAAAAAATTGGACGATTAATCCTGGGGTACGTTTAGATTATTTCACATATGATTACGAAGATTTACTTTCTACAACTTATGATAGTAAAAGCGAAAATAAAACGTTATTGAGCCCGAAACTGAATTTTATATATGCAGCTTCACCTAATACTCAGTTTTTTCTTAAAACAGGTTTAGGATTTCATTCAAATGATACTAGGGTAGTCGTGGCCAATAGTGGTGAGCAAATACTGCCAACCGCCTTTAGTACAGATTTAGGTACAGTTTTAAAACCAACAGATAAATTAGTAATAAATGCAGCACTATGGTCTTTGTTTTTAGAACAAGAATTTGTTTATGTTGGAGATGCTGCCATTGTAGAACCTAGTGGTAAGACTTCGCGCTACGGTATCGATTTCGGATTACGTTATCAAATTGCCGATTGGTTATACTTTAATTCTGATATCAATTATACGGTCGCCAGAAGTACCGAAGAGCCAGAAGGTCAAGATTATATTCCTCTGGCTCCAGATTTAACTTCTGCTGGAGGATTTACAGTAAACAATTTAGGGAATTTTTCGGGTGGAATTAGCTACCGTTACATAAAAGACCGTCCTGCAAATGAGGACAATTCTATTGTTGCAGAAGGATATTTCGTTACAGATTTAAATTTAAATTATAACCATAACAATTGGACCTTTGGTTTAATAGTTGAGAACCTTTTTGATGTAGATTGGAATGAAACCCAATTTGCTACAGAAAGTAGGTTGTTCAACGAGGCGAGTTCTGTAGAGGAAATTCACTTTACGCCCGGTGTACCATTCTTTTTACGAGGGAAGATATCAGTAAGATTTTAAGAATAACATCTTGATAAATCAGAGCAATAAGAGTTCCGTTCTAAATACTTAGAGAGGAACTTTTACTGTTCATAAAGCCTTTATACAGGCCAAAAAGGAATTAGTTTTGGTTTGTGCTATTAAGTATTAAGCCATTGCTTAAATTGGGCAGCTTTATTTTTACTGATAATAATACTAGATTCTGAATCAGGAGTAACTAAAATTTTGAGTTGATTATTGCCATATTTCACAATTTTCTCAATGCTTGCAATTGAAATGATAAATTGTCTATTTGCTCTAAAGAAAAATGATTCGTCCAACTGTGCAGATAATTCATCTAAGCTTTGATTCGATGCGGAGCGTTTTTTATCATTACAAACTACATAGGTAATGGTGTTTTCGGTGTAAATATAGGCGATATCGTCTGTGGAAACAGGCACTAATTCATTTCTAACATAGGTTAACAGCCTTTTTTTGGATGCGCTAGATTCCTCTGCTGTGTTTGTGTTTTCTTCGCTAACTTTCTGTTGATATTCCCCAATAGCTCGATTTAGTTTAGAAAGGTTAATCACTTCATCCTCCAATTTTTCATTTTTAAGCTCCAACGTTTTTTCATAGGAGCTACCAAAAATTCTAAGAATAACAACGGCAGCTATTATGATAAAAAGCCCCATGACTATAAAAACAATTAGAAACTGATTTTTAAAATCCCCTACTTGACTTTTAATATTGTCCGTTCTTAAATGTGCAGCCAATATCCAATCAGAATTTTGAATAGAGCTTAGTGCAATTACCTTTGATTGTTTTTCAATGGTTTCAGTATTAGAGATGTCATTTTCAGCATTTAATAAATCATAAAATGCCTTTGGGGTAAGATCGTCATTTACAGAAGACACATAAGAGTTATTAGAACTTGCCAATAACCCTACATTTTTAATATCAGGATGAGCTATAACCTTTCCAGACCAATCATAGATACTTAAAAACCCCATTTCAAAATCAGTACCATTCAAACTTTTTTGAATGTTATCTATCAAAGTATCCTTAGCAATATTTTGCGAAAGTTGATGACTTAAAAGTGTAGAGAATGATTTAGCTTCTTTCTTGCTAAATACTAAATGGGTTTCCAATAACTTCAATGAGCTTTGCTTAACCAGATAGTGAAATGCTAAACTAGCCACGATACCATAAATGATAGTTATGGATAAAAACGTCAAAAAATAAAGTTTGTCTTTTCTCATTAGCAACCATAAAACTCAAGCTAATATAAGAATTTAGAATATTGAACTTACTATTGGTTATGTTCAAGTTCAAATATTCCATTTTCAGGTTTCCACTTAATTATTCATCCTAAAATATTCCCTTTTAAGGCTGTTTTTTCCCTCTCGCATAGGTTTATAGTGTAAAACACGTGCATTAACAATTCCTTTGTAGTGCCTTTAATTACTGGCATTATAAACAACTTCAATATTAAAAATCAAACTTATGAAATCAATTTATTATCTAATTCTACTATTATCGTTAACAACTCTATTAGGATGTAGTAACGATAGCCAAAGCGACCTTGTTGAAGAACAAAATCCTGGTACTTCGATTACGTATTCAAACACAATCCAGTCCATTATCAATAATAATTGTGTTGGATGTCATTCTAATCCACCTCAAAATGGTGCACCATTTCCACTAGCAAATTTTGATGAGGTTTTTACACGTGCGAACAACGGACAGTTATTAAGGTCTATCAGTAGGCAAACCGGAGAGCCTAGAGCAATGCCTCCGTCAGGTAGATTGCCACAAGCTACTATTGATTTAGTGGAGCAGTGGATTGAGCAAGGTATAAAAGAAAACTAATCATTAAAACTATTGAAATGAAGACATATAGAATAATCAAACTGTTACCAATCATCACGTGCTTGTTAATCTGTACAATAAGTTTTGGTCAAGATAAATACATTGATAAAAACGGCACTATTGTGTTTGAAGCATCAGAAAAACTGTTTGAAGAAGTAAAAGCCACCAATAAATATGCTACCGCTATATATAATATTGAAACCAATGAAATAGCAGCCTTGGCACTAATGAAAGGGTTTCGATTTAAAAACTCCTTAATGGAGGAACATTTTAACGAAAACTACATAGAGTCAGACACCTATCCCAAAGCCATATTTAAAGGGAAAATTGTCGATTTCAATGCTACAAAAAACCTTGGAGAGACTGCTGTAGAAGTCGATGTAAAGGGTGTTTTGGAATTGCATGGAAAACAGAAGACGATTGAAACGGTTTTAACCCTCCAAAAGGTTGATAATATAATATCCATGACCGGAAGTTTTGTTGTGTCTCCATCAGATTTTGATATTGAAATTCCCAAAATAGTACGTAATAAAATAGCCAAAATGGTTCATGTAAATCTGGATTTTAAACTGATAAGAAAATGAAGAAAAAAACCGCTTATATCATTGCCTTCTCCGTATTTACATTAGGTGTTTTAGCATGTGCTGTTTACGGCTATATGTACAAAGAACATAGGGATATTGCTACTGAAGAGGTGGATTACAGCCTAAGCTCCAATGATTTAAAAAATGTAATGCGTACCGATTCTGTTTCTGGTCAATTTATAGATAAAGTTATAAAAACAGAAGGTGTCATTACTTCAATTGAACAAAACTCCGTAGTACTCAACAATGTTATACAGGTTAACTTCATAAATACTGATGTAAGTATGTTAAAGCCTGAAGCAACATTAAGTATAAAAGGGAGATGCGTAGGATACGATGACCTACTAGAAGTAGTAAAAATAGACCAAGCAACAATAACTAACCCATAAACTATCAACAATGAAAAAACTATTATACATTTTTTGCTTAGTATCCTTTTTTGGAAATGCGCAAGATGAATTACTGGACGAAATAGATAACCAAACTACTGGAGAAAACTACAAATCTGCTGCATTTAAAGGCCTCAAAATTGTAAATTTTGAATCTACTAAAATGGTATCCCAAAAGGAGCTTTATTTTGTGGTATCGCATAGATTTGGTTCCATAGAGACGGGAATAAGCGACTTTTTTGGACTAGACCAAGCTGTAACCCGACTTAACTTTATTTATGGAATTTCTGATGGAGTAAATATTGGCATATCGAGAAGTTCCTTTCAAAAGACCTATGAAACCTCACTAAAGCTACGTTTGCTTCGACAAAAATCTAATGGCATGCCCTTTACCGTAGTGCTATTTAATAGCCTCTTAATCAATACGGTTTTAGATAAAGATGAGCTTCCAGGGCTTGAGTTTAAACACAGGTTAAGCTATGCTGTTCAAGCTTTAATATCCAGAAAGTTTAGCAAGGACTTTTCTTTGGAAATTATTCCTTCAGTTTTTCATGATAACTTGGTGGCCTTTGATCCACAGACTAATACGCAATATGCACTTGGTTTTGGAGGAAGACATAAATTAAGTAAACGTTGGTCCATTAATTTCGATTATGGTTTACACTTAAATAGAGCGTCAAATTCTCCTTTTAAAAACCCACTTTCTATCGGGTTCGACCTAGAAACTGGAGGACATGTTTTTCAACTACATTTTACCAATGCCCAACCTATGAACGTAAATACATTTTTAGGACAAGCAACGGGCGATTGGGCAGATGGCAATATTTTCTTCGGATTTAACCTTTCACGAATCTTTTAAACCAATAAACCTATGACAACAAGCTTAGCAAGAATAGTAGTTCAAAATCCATTTTGCACAAACTGTAGTGTTTCAATCAAGAAAAAAATTATGGAAATAGAACAGGTACAAAACGTTAGGTTATTTCCGGAAGACGCCTTAGTCGTTTTCAATTTTAACCGCGCAAACCAAATTTCAGAAGTCTTAAATACGCTTATGAATTTGGGATATCCCCCAGAAGGTGATCGTATCACGCAAACTTATACGAACAAGCCATTATGCGGCTGTTTGGAAATTTCAAATTAAATCAATTTAAAAATCAAATAATCACTTAAATACATTTAAAAATCATGAAACATCTATTTTTAATTTTAATCGCACTTTTTACCATATCAAGCTGTAGTAATGACGACGATGATTATACTACAATTCCACCACCACAAAACAATGCGGTGCAACTTAAAACGAACGCTACATTTGGTAGTGTACTAACAAATTCTCAAGGTTTTACATTGTATTTCTTTTCAAAGGACAGTAAAGCAGCATCAAATTGTAGTGGAGGATGTCTTAATAATTGGCCTGCTTTTTTTGCAGAAGATTTAACTTTAGATAATGGTTTGAATGCTTCTGATTTTGGAACAATAACAAGAGCCGATGGGAGCAAACAAACTACTTTTAAAGGATGGCCGCTATACACTTTTGCGAACGATGCGTCAGCGGGTGACATTAATGGAGATGGTGCTGGAGGCGTCTGGTACGTTGCAAAACCAGATTATACGGTAATGATGGTTAGCGCCCAATTAGTAGGTAGAGACAAAGATGGTAACGAAAGCAATCTTACCAGCAACTATACCGAAGGCGACGAGGAAACATTTTACATGGTAGATGCAGAAGGTAATACGCTTTACAGTTTTGTAAACGATACTAAAGGTGTAAATAATTTTACAAAGGACGATTTTTCTAATAACGGCGTCTGGCCAATTTTTGAAGCTACCATAGTAAATATACCTAGTGTTTTAAGCGCGTCAGATTTTGGAAGTATAAACGTTTTTGGAAGAAGCCAAATTACTTATAAAGGATGGCCATTGTACTTCTTTGGTCAAGATACGCAGAGAGGTGATAACTATGGTGTAGGTTTTCCTGCTGCTGGTGTATGGCCTATCGTTAACCAAAATATAGATGAGGCACCAGAAGCTCAAACACCAAGTGCAACAACTTATACGGTAAGTAACCAGGGCGCATCAGCATATTTATTTAGCGGTGAAGGATTGAGTAATGCTTCAAATCCTGATATAACCCTAAAAAGGGGAGAAACCTATGAATTTGTTATTGGTACTCCAGGTCATCCATTTATTATAAAATCTGCGCAGACTACAGGAACGGGTGATGCATTTAACGAGGGTGTAACCAATAATGGCGCATCTCAAGGCACTATAACATTTACCGTACCTACAAACGCGCCAAACACATTATTTTACATATGTGAGTTTCATGCATCCATGAAAGGCACTTTTAATATAGTTGATTGAAAAAGGGAAGTTTAATTTTTAGTAGTTTTGAACCTAGGGTGTAATACCCTAGGTTTAATCAAATAAACTAGAATGTAATAGCAAAAGTTGAGTAGAACATCAATCGTAAATATAGGATTATTTCTTGCAGTACTGGTACTTGCATTTTTTATAGCAAAGCATTTAGTTTGGGATAAACCCGATACTACGGACCTTTCATATAGAACACCGGTTTATAAGTTAGATGCTGAAACAGTTATTAATTTCATTCAAAATGAAGATAGCAATAACTTAAAAGCAGAACAAGTTATTGAAGTTGAAGGTGTAGTAAAAAAAATTACTTATTTGAATAACCGAATTACGATCTTGTTAGGAGCTGATGGAAAGGAAAATGCGTTTGTAATTTGTGATATGGAAAGTAATCAAGCCGAAAAAGTTGCAAATGTGGCAACTAAAGATACGATTACGTTAAAAGGCGTTTTTAAGGGGGTACTTGAAGATGCTATTTTTTTAAATTGTATAATCTCTGAATAATTTATGCATAAATTTATTCTTGTTATCATGTTATCTTTTCTGAGTATTCAAAAGGACTCGGGAAAAATAATTGCGAGACAGGGCAATGTCTCTTTCTTTTCGTATACGCCTGTTGAAAATATTAAAGCCGAAAATAATCAGGTGCTAAGTATTGTAGATTTGAAGAACAATAAAATTGCGGTGAGTATTTTAATGAACGCATTTGTGTTTGAAAAAGCCTTGATGCGCGAGCATTTTAATGAAAGTTACATAGAATCTGATATTTACCCAAAAGCCACTTTTGAAGGTAAAATAATTGATTTTGATCCCAGTATGAAAGGTGTTCAAACCCGTATGATAAAAGGTGACTTTTCAATGCACGGGTCTAATAAGGAATTGGAAATAAAAGCAAAAATTGAAAAACAAAATGATGTTTTTGTAATTACTGGATCGTTTGAGGCAGTGGTTGAAGATTATGATATTAAGATCCCTCCACTTTTAAGAGGGAACATAGCCAAAATTATTAATGTTGATTTTAAGTTTGAATATGAAGCTTATGAAAACTAAAACGATAGTATCTATTTTAACTTTTTTGTTAGCGATAAGTTTTGTTAACGGACAAGAATTATTGGATATTTTAGATAAAGAGCATAAGGACACTTTAAGGTTTACCGAGGCAACATTTAAGTATTCCAGAATTACCTACGGGCAATCCGTACAAACAAGAAAAAGCGGAACTTTAGATGTTTCGGCTAATATTAGATTTTGGAATACACCCGAAGAGCGTTCCCAAAGCTTTTTTGTAGATCGTTTAAACACGAGATTTGCTTTAGAATATGGCATTTCTGACAGGCTTTTACTTGGAGTAGGTGGTAGTACTTTTGACGAAAGGTTTGACGGATTTATTAAGTATAAACTAATACGACAGGGGGTTAGTAGCGGTTCGCCCGTAACGGTATCACTATTCCAAAATGCGAGTTATTTTAGTGATGCATTGCCATATTCTAGTCCTGGTAGAATGTCATCAAATAGGCTTTCATTTACATCCCAAATTTTGATTGCCAAAAAGATAACTTCAGATTTTTCATTACAAATAGCACCAACATTTGTGCATCGTGGTTTAGTTTTTAATGATAATGATCCACAAAATCATTTTGCAATAGGCTTCGGCGGACGATATAAACTTGGTGGGCACGTTTCGTTGGTTTCAGAATATTATTATGTAGCCAACCCTATAAAATCGTTTGATACGTATGGTCCTTTCTCATTGGGTATCAATTGGGAACTTAGTGATGTAATGTTACAGTTTATGCTTACCAATGCAGTAAGCATGGTGGAAGATGCGTTTATAACACAAACCAGAAATAATTTCAATTTTAAAAATCCTAATTTAAATTTTGGATTTAATTTTACCTATACCATTCACTTTAAGAATAAATTAAAAGGAAAACGGTAAAAATCGATTTAAAGTTCTGTGTTAATCTTTTTTAGTTACTCTATTATTTTTATTTCAAATAACTTATCCCAACGTTTTCCAGTAACAAAAATAGTTTTGGTTTCCGGGTTGTAAGCAATACCATTTAACACATCTAGCTTTTCATGTTGTGTCACTTTATTTTTTAGAGGTGTAAAATCGATTACAGCTTCTACAGCACCATTTTTAGGATTAATAATAGCTACGCCATTTTTCTGGTAGCGGTTAGCATAAATTTTACCGTCTATCCATTCCATTTCATTAATCTGACTTATTTTCCCTTTGTTGGTGTATACTTGAATCTTCTCCTTTTCTATTAAAGTCTCTGGTTCTAGCAGCCAAATTGCTTCAGTACCATCACTTTTATATATGTGGGTGTCGTTATGTGTCAATCCCCAGCCTTCTTTACTTTTTCCGTAAGCAAAACTTCCTGTCTTCTCAAATGTGTTTATATCATAAATAAAACCAACCCCTTTCCTCCAAGTCAATTGGTAAATTTTATCGTTCATAACTGTTAAGCCTTCTCCAAAGTATTCATCGGCTAAATTTACGTTTTGTAAAACTTCGCCGGTTTTGTAATCTACCTGTCTCAATTTAGATTCTTTGTACTGTCCAGTACTTTCATAAAGTTTACCGTTATAAAACTCCAAACCTTGAGTATAAGACGTGATATCATGTGGATACTCATTTATGATTTTATAATTTTTTTCGCCCAAAACCTTCGGGGATTTATCATTTAAAATAGTTATTGATGAAGATATAGCTTGCGTATCATCACCATTAAAATAAACTATGGCATCAATTGGATGTTTTCCTAGTTTATGATGCTTTAAACTGAAGTTTTCAGAAATAGTTTTACCATTAAGTTTGTACACCACTGAATCGATAGTGTGATTCTTTTTGTTTTCAATCGATAGATTAAGAGTTTCAGCTATTGAAATATTACCCTTTTCAGCATTAGTTTTGATACTAAAATAATTTTTCCTTTGCCCTGAATTTGAGCCACAAGACAAAACCATGGATAATAAGAATATGTAAGCTAGGTGTTTAGAGATTTTCATTTGTAGGATGTAATTTTGGTCGAATATATTTATTAAAAATCGGTTTAAAAAATCATTGTGAAAATTTTAAAAGATTGTATCTTTGCAGCCGGCAAGTCCTACACAACCAGCTCCTGTAGAATCCTCCAGGGCGGGAACGCAGCAAAGGTATACGGTTGTAGCGGTGTGATGTAGGTAGCTTGCCTTTTTTTTGTGCCCTAAATTTAAATTTTATTTTCGCATTTCGTTGTTGTAATTTGCCACTCTAATTTATTTGGTATGTCTAAAGTTGTTTTAATCACGGGAGGTTCTTCAGGTATAGGAAAATCAATTGGCGAATTTTTGCATCATAAGGGGTTTACAGTCTTTGGAACGAGTAGAAACCCAAGCAATTACAAAAACAGCATTTTTCCGCTTTTAGAATTAGATGTTAAGCAGGTAAGCACCATTACAGCTGCGGTTCAAACGGTGATTGATTCAAAAGGTAGATTAGATGTTCTTATAAATAATGCAGGTGCTGGTATTACGGGGCCTATTGAAGAAATACCAGAGGAAGAGATTAAAGCAAATTTTGATACTAATTTCTTTGGACCTATAAATGTGATAAAGGCAGTTTTGCCGCAAATGCGTGGGCAAAAAAGCGGACTTATAATAAATGTTACTTCAATTGCTGGTTATATGGGTTTGCCGTATCGCGGTATTTATAGTGCCAGTAAAGGTGCGCTGGAAATTTTAACGGAAGCATTTAGAATGGAGTTAAAACCTTTTGATATAGAAATGACTAATGTTGCCCCAGGAGATTTTGCTACCAATATAGCCGCTGGACGCTATCATGCACCTTTAAAGGAAGATTCACCATACAATGCCAGTTATGGAAAGTCCTTGGAGTTAATGAATGCACATGTTGATGCAGGGAGTGACCCAGAAATGATGGCGAAAGCAGTATACAACATTATTAATACTAATAAGCCTAAGATTCATTACAAAGTAGGGGAGTTTATGCAGAAATTTTCTATCGTTCTAAAACGTGTTCTCCCTGATAGAGTTTATGAGAAATTGTTGATGAACCACTACAAAATATAGATTTGGTACACTATTTGTGTCTTGTTAGCACAAATGTAGCCAGATGAATAAAAAAATTCTTTTTCCCTCGATTTTAGCCCTATTTTTTTTGGCAACAGGTTGTCAAGATGTTTTAGAATGTGTTATCAATAGAAAACCTATTTTATCCGATAACAGATTAGGTACTGCTTTTGTTAATCAAGATTATTTTGAATTGATTACTGCCGAAATTCAAAATGAACCTAGAGACAATGATTATTTTTACTTTTTTTCCGTGATTGGAGATTTGCCACGTGGTATAGATGTATATTTTGATTACAGGGATGTCATTATTGAGGGTAGACCACTAGAACGAGGTCGGTACAGATTTACTATAAGACTTGATGTAGAGCAAGCTGATAACTATTGTGAAAATAATTTGAATGACTGTGATGGACTCTGCGAAGAAAGTACTGCAAGAACTTATATTTTAACGGTGAATTAAACTGATTTTTTTACTGAAAAATTTATCTCCGAAAACTTTTAGCAACTTGTTGATAGATTTTACCAAAAGGTAATTAAGTAAAACTCATAATGTTGTAAATTCGCTGCGTTAGGGATTGAGGCATTTGTTGAAGCTCCCCGACGTAGGAGGGAGCGACTGCCGAAAGCCCGACCCCTTGTGGGTAACGCAAAAAGTATTGCAATAAGATAAATTAAAAACTATATAACTGAAATAATGAAATTTTTTATTGACACAGCAAATTTAGACCAGATAAGAGAAGCCCAAGATATGGGGGTTTTAGATGGTGTGACTACAAACCCATCTTTGATGGCCAAAGAAGGTATTACGGGACATGATAATATTATGAAGCACTATGTTGATATTTGTAATATTGTGGATGGTGATGTAAGTGCAGAGGTAATCTCTACTGACGTGGATGGCATGATAAAAGAAGGGGAGGCTTTAGCTGAACTGCACGAACAAATTGTAGTAAAGCTACCTATGATTAAGGATGGCGTAAAGGCTTGTAAATATTTTTCTGGTAAGGGTATAAAAACAAATGTAACTTTGGTGTTTTCTGCAGGACAAGCACTATTAGCTGCTAAAGCTGGAGCTACTTACGTATCTCCTTTTTTAGGGCGTTTGGATGATATTTCTACGGATGGATTGAACTTGATTTCTGAGATCCGCCATATCTATGATAATTATGGTTTTGAAACTCAAATTTTATCAGCTTCAGTGCGTCATACCATGCATGTTATTGATTGTGCGAAAATAGGATCGGATGTGATGACTGGACCTCTAAGTTCTATTGAAGGTTTATTAAAGCACCCTTTGACTGATATTGGTTTAGCTAAATTTTTAGCTGATTACAAGAAAGGAAACTAGAAGATAGGTTTTAAGTATAAATAAAAAGGCGCAATAATCAATCTGATTATTGCGCCTTTTTATTTATAACATTAAGCTTATGCTTTTTTCTGCTTATTAATTTCGTCTTGCAATTGTCTTCTCACTTTTTGCTCGCGTTCTAGCGCGGTTTTTCTGTGCTCATCAAATTCTTCCTCAATTTCTGAAAGGCTTTGTTTAGCTTGTCTTGTGATGGCATTACTGTTTTTAAACTTGTAAATAAATAACAACAATAAAGCGAGTAAACCTGCAATGATACTCCATAACAGGGTATTATATCCAGTTTTGCTCATTTGCATACCAAATAGCGACATGCTGTTTTTTTCTGTATTGGTTTTATCTAAATCGGCTTGCGTTTTAGAAAGATTACTTTTTAATTCCGTAATCTCATTGGCCTGAGTTTTTACAACGGTTTGTGTTTCATTTAAGTCTTTTCGAATTTCATTTAACGAATCTCTTACATGATTTCTTAATTTCAATAACCATGCAGTTTTTACGGCTTCATAAGGTTGGCCATTGGTACCTTTAAAATTTCCAGATTTTCTAAAAATGTATTCAAATTGGCTGTCGATAGTGCCACTATTAAGAGAAAGTGTTTCTGGTTGTTGCGTGGTTTGAGAGAATGATAAACTAAAAATAAATGAAAATACGAGGGTAATAAGGTATTTTGAGGAATTCATTTGGTTGTGTTTAAATAGGTTAACTGTTGATGCGAAAATATAAAATAAAGTTTAAAAACATAATTATATTACCAAATAGCCCCAAAAAATTGAGGCTATTATGATACATTTACGATTATTGAGAGAATTTAGATGTTTTTAATAGTACGTGTAGCGTCTTACTTTTGAGATGTATTTTGCCAACCTAATTACTTGATGGCTGTACCCATATTCGTTATCATACCAAATGTAAAGTATAACGTTTTTTCCATCAGAACGTACGATGGTTGCTTTACTATCATAAATTGCTGGTGCGGAGCAGCCTACGATATCGCTGGATACTAACTCATCGCTCAATTCGTATTTTATCTGCTCTACTAAATCGCCTTCAAGCGCATATTTTTTAATAGTTGCATTTATGCCATTTAAGGATGTCTTTCTATCCAATTCTAAGTTTAAAATAGCTAATGAACCGTTCGGTACAGGCACTCGAATGGCATTTGAGGATAATTTACCTTCTAGACTAGGTAAAGCTTTTGCTACTGCTTTTCCAGCACCAGTTTCAGTGATTACCATATTTAATGCTGCTGCACGACCGCGACGGTATTTTTTGTGAAAGTTATCTACCAAGTTTTGGTCGTTCGTATAGGCATGAATGGTCTCTAAATGTCCGCTTTTTACACCGTAAGAATCTTCAATTGCCTTTAAAATTGGTGTAATGGCATTTGTGGTACACGATGCCGCTGAAAATATATTTAACTTATCCGGGCTATAATCTTTATGATTGACGCCATGTACTATATTTGGTACTTCCTTTCCTGGTGCGGTCAGTAGTACTTTTTTAACACCTTTTGCTTTTAAATGCCTTGACAACGCTGCTTTGTCCCTAAACGCTCCTGTATTGTCAATAACTAGTGCGTTGTTAATACCGTACTTTGTATAATCAATTTTTTCTGGAGCATCGGCCGAAATCATTTTAACGGTTGTACCATTAACAATAAGGGCATTATCTTTTTCATTAACGGATACTGTTCCTGAAAACTCCCCATGAATGGAATCGTTGTTTAATAAAGATGCTCTTTTTTCGAGAACTTCCTTGGAAACCGAACCTCTTGTTACAATCGCCCTTAGTCGTAACTGGCTACCTTTACCTGTTTTTGCCATAAGTTCGCGCGCCACCAATCTTCCAATTCTACCGAAGCCATAAAGGATAACGTCTTTTGGTTCTATAGTATTACCATTTCCGGCATCTTTAATTTTGTTGGCCACAAAGTGAATGGCGTCATCAAATTTGTTTTCCTCCAAATGAAATTCGTAGGTCAATTTCCCGATATCTAGTTTTGCAGGTGGGATATTTAGCTTTTTGATGGCTTTGGCGATTTCAACAGAATCAAAAATGGAAATTGGTTTTTGAACAAACTTACCAGCATATTCGTGCAGGTTTAAAATCTCGCTGACATTTTTGTCAATTAATTGATTTTTAAAGAGAATTAACTCGATGGAGTTATCATACCAAAGATCATTAACGGCTTTGATAAATTCAACAGTCGCTCTTCGTCGATCTGCTTGAAACGCTAACTCTTTTTCATAAGTTGCATCTGTAGACATTTTTTTGAGTTTAGTGGGTTTTGATTTTGCAAAAGTATCATATTTCAAACGTTTTCGTAAGCTATTTTAACAAAAAAATAACCCTTTCGATTTCAGGGTTATTTTTCTATTATATTATGTTTTAAAATGGATGTCTATATGCTAATATTACTCAACAAAGGCGTGTTTTTTATGTCGTTTGTATCCAATGCATATTGATTTAGTTGATTATCTCCAACCGCAATAAGATGGTTGTTTTGTATAATAACATCAAAAGCACTAATATCAATGCTGTGGGCTAGTTTCGAATTTTCTGGATCGGAAATATCAAATACCTTCACTTCATCATCACATACAAAAAGATAACTGCCATAAAGCCCCAAGCCTTTTGGTGCTATAAGGTTACGTTGAGAAATTAAAACAGGTTTGGTCACATCCTTCACATCGTATATCTGCAAAGCACTAATAGTATTGCCACAGCCAGCACTTGTGTCTAAAGTAACAAAAGCATGGGTGTCATTTGCAATTACAGGGTCGCAAGCTGTAAAGTGCTGTACGGCACTTAATTGTTTTGGGCTCTCTGGGTTAGAGGTTTCGTAAATAAACATTCCGTTTCTAGAGCCTATATACAAAAAGTCCTTATAGCTTACCAAGGTTTCAATATTAAAGCCAATAGGTACTCGGTTAACTAAAACAGGGTTTGTTTTTGTACTTATATTAAATACGTTTAACGATCTGTTGTCAACCGTATATAAATAATCGTTAAGTATGGTGAATGTTGCTAATGAACCACCTTGACCTACATCAGAAACGGCTTCATTGGAGCTGTTGGAATCATTTTCGCAAGCTAATAAAGCGAAGACAAATAGTATGTATATTAATTTTTTCATGGTGGTTTTAGTTTTTTAGTGTCCAATCTATAACAACTTCATCCGAGGCTATGTTTGCACGATAGCCATCAGGAGAAATCATTTCAGGAAATACGTTTTCTATACGTTTTGAAACGGTCACTTCATTAAAATCATTACTGAATGATAATGCAATGATATCTACGGCATTATTCACATAAAGAATATCTTGCTTAATGGATACATCAGTAGACCCAAGAACTTTAAGAAATTTCAGCTTAATTGGGTTTTCAGGATTAGAATTGTCATAAATATGAAATCCTTTGTTGGGTTCATTTATAAAAAGGTAGTTGTCTTTTATATAAATTTTCCCCATAATTCCCTGGTTTTGAGGCGGCATCAGTTCAATGGAAGTGTTGAAACTTTCACGTTTTAAGATTACAGGGTCATACCTGTTGGAAGTAACATCAATTAGAGGATCATCGTCATCTGAACCTCCAAAATAGATACAGGAGGACAGCAATAAAGTAAATAATAAATACAGTAGTGGTTTGTGTTTTAAGGTGGTCATCTCATAGTTTTATTATAAGATGCCAGATTTAAAAAAGGTTGCGTGTAACTCATAAAAAAAGTCCTCATTTTTGAGGACTTTCTTTTTGTAACAAAAAATTATTTTTATTTGAAGTTATAACGTTCTGTTTCGCCATCTTCATTAATTAATTCAATTCTAAATGAATCATATTTAGACATGTTTCTAATTATATTCTGAACATCATCCACGTTGTTTACTTTTATATCGTTGACAGCAGTTATTATGGCACCTTGTTTGATGCCATTTTTGTTCCAATATTCAGCATAATTTTCATCAAGTAGAGAAATTTTCACACCGTTTTTGGCCTTGTATTTCTTTAATTCTTTAGGTTTTACATTTTTTATTTGACCAACGTACGGTAAAACAGAGGTTTGATTTCTAATTAATCTCACAGGCACTGTTTCTAGTTGCCCGTCTCTTGAAAAAGTAACATCAACCACATCATCAGGACTTTTTGTACTTAAATGTCCCTTTAAATCGGAGAATTTTAAGATTTTGATGTTGTCAATCTTTTTAATGATATCTCCTTTTCTTAAGCCTGCTTTTTCAGCTCCAGAATCTTCTTCAACACTACTAACATAGAATCCCTGTGTATCGTTTATCTCTATGTCTTCTGCTCTCGCACTGTTTAAGGCAGTACCCATAACCCCAAGAATGCCATTCTGAACATTACCATACTCCATAATGTCATTAACAACTTTTCTAGCAATATTACTTGGGACGGCAAAAGAGTAACCAACATAAGATCCAGTTTGTGATGTAATAGCGGTATTAATGCCTATAAGTTCTCCATTGGTATTAACAAGTGCGCCACCTGAATTACCCGGATTTACAGCAGCATCTGTTTGTATAAAAGCTTGAGAAGCATTACCAGACAAATCTCTTGCCTTAGCGCTAATTATTCCTGCAGTTACCGTTGAGGTCAGATTGAACGGATTACCAACTGCTAAAACCCATTCCCCAATTTTGGCATCATCAGAGTCTCCAAAAGTAACTACAGGTAGTTCTTCATCTGCTTCAATTTTTAAAAGTGCAATATCCGTTTTGGGATCGGTGCCCACAATTTCAGCTTCGTAAGTTTTGTTGTTGTTCAACGTTACCGAAAGTTCTTGAGACTTATCTACTACATGATTGTTGGTAATGATATAGCCATCTGGTGTAATAATAACTCCAGAACCTGTTCCCAACTGTGCGCGTTGGGGGCTTCTGCCCCTAAATAAATCCTCAAAAGTCATACGCCCTCTACTTAACGTAACATTTTTTACATGAACTACCGCGTTTACAGTATTTTCTGCAGCCTGAGTAAAATCAGGAGTTTCATAAGGTTTATAAAGTGCGTTTGTTGTACTGGTAGGAATCAAAGTGGGTTGTGCCTCAACAGCGTCAACTACCAACGTTTTGTCTTCTTCTATAAATAATTTGTATGCTCCTAATGTTAATATACCACCAAGAGCTGAAACCATAACTAATGTTAAAATCTTCTTCATAATTTTCAGTTTAAGATATATTCTTCAACGATTAAAATTAAATATTTATTGAACTGTGTTTTCAACTTTAACGACGATTTAACAATCTAAAAACCGGTTTAATATTTATATCTTTGCTACTTCAAAATGAAGCAGAAATTTTACAAATATCAAGGAACAGGAAACGATTTTGTGATGATTGATAATCGTCAACAAAATTTCGACAAAAATAATGCCAAACTCGTGGCAGACCTTTGTGACAGACGTTTTGGCATAGGCGGCGATGGTTTAATTCTTCTTGAGAATCATAATGAATATGATTTTAAAATGGTGTACTATAACGCCGATGGAAACGAAAGTACCATGTGTGGTAATGGGGGAAGGTGCTTGGTAGCCTTTGCAAAACAGTTGGGTGTTATTTCAAACAAAGCAGTTTTTGAGGCTATAGATGGTTTGCATCATGCCGAAATTGATGGAGATATTGTCAGATTGCAAATGCAGGATGTGCCTGTGATTGATAAAAAAGAAAATCACGTGTTTTTAGACACTGGATCGCCACATCATGTGCAATTTGAAGATGCCATATCAGATTTTGATATAAAAACTAAAGGTGCCGCAATACGATATGGCGCACCTTATAACGAAGAAGGGTCTAATGTGAATTTCGTCAAGAAAATATCTAATAACGCATTTAGATTAAGAACTTATGAGCGTGGTGTTGAAGATGAAACTTTGTCATGTGGCACCGGTGCTACTGCGGTGGCAATCGCAATGCATGCCTTAAATGAAACGAAAAGCCATGAGATAGATTTAAAGGTTGAAGGCGGGGAATTAAAAGTGTCATTTGATGTGGAAGATGGTATTTATAAGAATGTATGGTTGATTGGATCAGCAAATTTTGTATTTGAAGGCGAAATATGAACACATTAAAAGGAGAACATATTGACCTTAGAGCGCTTGAGCCTGAAGATTTAGAGTTTGTTTTAGAAGTAGAAAATAATGAAGACACTTGGCATTTAAGCAATACCCAAACACCATTCTCACGATTTGTTATTAAGCAATATTTAGAAAATGCCCATAAGGATATTTTTGAAGTGAAGCAATTGCGCTTGGTCATTTGTGATAAAACCAAAAAATCTTTAGGGCTAATAGACTTATTTGATTTTGACTTTAAGAATAAAAGGGCAGGAGTAGGCATTATAATAAAGGATACTCGAGATAGAGAAAAAGGCTTTGGCAATGAGGCATTGCAGTTACTTTTAAAATATAGTTTTACACATTTGGGTTTACATCAATTGTATTGTAATATTTCTGAAAATAACACTGCAAGCATCAAGCTATTTACCAAACTAGGTTTTCAAAAGATAGGATTAAAAACAGATTGGAATTTCAATAACGGTAAATTTGAAAACGAATATTTATTACAACTCATACATCAATAAATGTACATTAAAAAGATACTTTGGGCTATTGCCCTCATAGGATTAGTAGTAGCTGGATTTTTTGCTTATTACGTTTACAGTGCAATGCTAGCACCAAACACGAAATTCAATAATGATGAGGCTTACATCTATGTGAAATCAACAGATAATTATAATGATGTAAGAGCGCAATTAGAACCCTTACTACAAGATATTGATAAATTTGATGTTCTGGCAGAACAAAAACAGTACGTTAGTAATATAAAATCAGGCAAATACGTCATAAAAAAAGGAATGAGTAATAACGATATTATCAATTCCATAAGAAGCGGTAACATTCCCGTTAAAGTATCTTTTAACAATCAGAGTTCCTTAGAGAAATTGGCAGGACGCATTGCAAATCAAATTGAAGCGGATAGTTTGGAACTTATAAAAGTAATGACTGATACCAGGTTTTTAAGTGAAAACGGTTTTAAGCCAGAAACAGGATTAGGCATGTATTTACCTAACAGCTATGAGCTGTATTGGGACACTTCAGCAGAAGTCTTTAGAGACCGTATGTTGAAGGAGTATAAGCGTTTTTGGAATGATAAGAGAATAGCAAAAGCACATGATATCGGCTTATCGGAAGATCAAGTTATCGCCTTAGCGTCTATCGTTTATGAAGAGTCTAAAGAACGTTCTGAGCAGCCTAGAATTGCTGGTGTTTATATGAATAGACTTCGAATTGGTATGCCATTACAAGCGGATCCTACCTTAAAGTTTGCAGCTTATAAATTGCCAAAATATAAAAACACCGTGATTAAGCGTGTTTTAAATATTCACAAGGAAATTGAGTCGCCATATAATACTTATAAAAACAGAGGGTTGCCTCCTGGGCTTATTGCAATGCCCGACATTTCTGCTATTGATGCCGTATTAAATTATGAAAAGCATAATTATCTTTACTTTGCGGCAGATCCAAAACACTTTGGTTACCACAAGTTTGCTAAAACATTGTCACAACATAATGTGAATGCTAGGGCATATCAACGCTATTTATCGTCTCAAGGCATCAATAAATAAGTGAAATCTTGGGTATTTAATATTGTTGTTTTTCTGTTTTGCTTCTTAAATAGCTTCTCACAATCATCTTTAGAACAGTTTTTAACACCAAGTGATACACTACATACAAAGCGAAGAAATGCAGTAATCATTTCTGAAGCCACTTTATCTTCTGTGGCGCTTATTGGTTTAAATGAATTATGGTACGCAGATTTTGAGCGTTCAAAGCTTCGTACCATCAATGATAATTCCGAATGGTTACAAATGGATAAGTTGGGGCATGTGTTTACTGCCTACCAAATGGGTAAGCAAGGTGCAAATCTTTTAAATTGGAGTGGCGTTAGTAAAAAAGACCAACTCATTTATGGGGCTACGCTTGGATTTGGATTTTTAACTGCTGTTGAAGTGCTGGATGGCTATTCAAGCGAATGGGGTTTTTCATGGGGAGATGTGGGTGCAAATGCCTTAGGAACAGGGCTCTATATTTCGCAAGAATTATTGTGGAATGAGCAGCGAATTGACGTAAAGTTCAGTTTTAGCCAGTCGAGATATGCAGCACAACGCCCCGATAAACTTGGGAAATCATTTGTTGAACAGATTTTAAAAGATTACAACGGACAAACGTATTGGCTTAGTTTTAATTTGCATTCTTTTTTTAAGCAAAGTAAAATTCCTAAGTGGCTAAATATAGCTTTGGGCTACGGTGGAGAGGGTATGCTAACAGCTGTTAATGATACTGACAATCAATTGTTAACAACTATTCCAAGATATCGGCAGTTATATCTGAGTTTAGACGTAAATTTGTCAAACCTAAGCACTAATTCAGCACTATTGAAGTCAATTTTTAGCATTTTTAATATGATAAAAATACCTTTTCCAACTTTAGAATTTAATAAAAATGGGGCTGTATTTCATCTATTCCATTATTAAAAATTGTACTTCAACGATTAGTTTTGATAAAATCAAAAAAAAGCGTAATTTTGCCGGCTCAAATTTTCAAGCAATTTTACGATTAAATTTTGCTGAAGAAATTTAAGTTATATGGTAAAAAATATTGCAAGTTACCTAGGATTAGCACTTACAATATGTATACTATTGCAAGTATCGTTTTCAAGTGAGGAAACGGTAGATTTAAGTAGGTATTCAACCGATGGCTTGGTGTTAAATTACACAGTTAAGCCAGATGTAAGCATTACTGATAATGTTGAGACATCAAATGAGGGGTACGAAGCGTTTTCACCATATCTTGGGAAATCGTTCGTAGGATTCAAGGAAGCACTTGCTTTCAGTGAATCTGGTGGAAATTATGCGACCATTAACACTTATGGATACTTGGGGAAGTATCAATTTGGAAAAGAGACGCTAAAGTTAATTGGAGTTAGAAATCTTCATAACTTTTTAAATAACCCAAAACTTCAAGAAAAGGCTTTTATAGCTAATGCCCAACGTAATAAATGGATTTTACGTAGAGATATCAACCGATTTGTTGGAAAACGTATTAACGGTGTTTTGGTAACCGAATCGGGTATTTTGGCAGCAGCACATCTTGCGGGTCCAGGAAGTGTGAAAAAGTATTTGAGAAGTTATGGTTTGGATAACTTTGCAGATGGATATGGCACAACCATATCTAATTATATGAAACGATTTTCAGGTTATGATACATCGTTTTTAATAGCGAATAAAAAAGCAAAAGTGAATACGCTTTAGGAGCGCGTTACCTTTTATGGATAATAAAAATTGTAGGTCTCTTATGGAGATCTACATTTTTTTTTGCCCATACCTTAGCTGGTAGTGTTTTTATAAATTCAGTTTGCAGCGTAATATCGCATGCCACACAAACATTGGTATCACCTGAAATCGTGGCACAAATATCTTCTAACATTTTATTATTGCGATAAGGTGTTTCTATAAAAATTTGGGATTGATTTTGTTCAAATGATAAACGTTCCAAACGTCTCAGTTCTCGTTTTCTTTCACTTTTATCAATTGGTAAATAACCATTAAATGAAAAGTTTTGTCCGTTTAAGCCAGAACTCATAATAGCCATTAATATTGATGATGGTCCAACCAATGGCACTACTTGAATATCTTTCTCATGGGCTAGTTTCACAACATCAGCTCCAGGATCAGCAACACCAGGGCAACCCGCTTCAGAGAGCAGTCCTACATTTTTACCGTTAATGCATGGTTCTAAAAACTCTGGCAATTCAATAGATTGGGTAAATTTATTCAATAAAAACAGTTCTAAGGCTGGTTGTGATTTCTTCGGACTTATTTTTTTTATAAATCGTCTCGCAGATTTTTCATTTTCAACTATAAATATCGAAACATCTTCAATTACTTTTTTTACCGAAATTGGTAATACCTCAAGAGGTGCATTGTCTCCTAAAGTTGTTGGGATAAGAAACAGTTTGCCTTTAGCCGTTTGCATTCTGCTAATATAAGGTTATTTACTAGGTTAATCTATTTGCAATCTGGTCACAGGCTTCGTCAAGCATTTGATATACGTTTTCAAAACCTTGATCTCCACCGTAATAAGGGTCTGGAACGCTCAAATTCTCGTTTGGGGTGATTTCATTGAGAATGAGTTTCACCTTAGATGAATCATTGTCATTTTCGGCCATGGCCATGATATGATTAAAATTTGATTCATCCATTGCGTAAATAAAATCAAATGCTTCAAAATCCTGTTTAACAAATTGTCTGCCTCTAAGATGCGTAATATCAATACCGTATTTTTTGGCTACTGAAATAGAGCGGGGGTCTGGTCTGCTTCCAATATGGTAAGCTGCAGTTCCCGCAGAATCAATTGTAAATCTATCTTTTGGTAGTTTCGACTTTAAAATACCTTCAGCCAATGGAGATCGGCAGATATTGCCTAAACACACCATTAGAATTTTAGTCATTTTTAATTGAGTTTAAACCGAGAGTTTTTTTGCAATATCTTCTACGTATTTTCTAAACTGCTTGTCTGTAGAAGAAAGGTTATCCACTGTTTTACAGGCATGAAGTACCGTGGCATGATCGCGTTTACCAATTTGAGAGCCAATACTTGCCAATGAGGCTTTAGTCATTTTCTTAGCAAAGAACATGGCTAACTGTCTTGCCTGTACGATATGGCGCTTGCGTGTCTTGGATTGTAAGGTATCGACATCCATTTGAAAGTAGTCGGAAACCACTTTTTGTATATAGTCAATGGATACCTCACGTTTTGTGTTTTTAACAAATTTCTCTACAATCTGTTTTGCAAGGTCAAGTGTAATTTCTTTTCTATTAAAAGAGGATTGTGCAATTAATGAAATAATAGCACCCTCTAATTCACGTACATTGGTTTTAATGTTTTTGGCGACGTAATCTACGATTTCATCAGGCATTTCAACACCGTCACGATATAATTTGTTCTTTAATATAGAAACACGAGTCTCAAAATCTGGATGTTGCAATTCGGCAGAAAGTCCCCATTTGAAACGGGATAACAAACGTTGCTCAATGTCTTGCATATCCACAGGTGCCTTGTCACTAGTTAAAATTACCTGTTTGCCATTTTGGTGTAAATGGTTAAAAATATGGAAGAATACATCTTGTGTGCCTGATTTTCCAGAAAGAAATTGTACATCATCAATAATTAAAACATCAATTATTTGATAGAAGTGAATAAAATCATTTCGATTGTTCTTTTTAACGGAATCAATATATTGTTGCGTGAATTTCTCTGCAGAAATATATAATACTGTTTTTTCGGGATATTTATCCTTTATATCAACACCGATGGCGTGTGCTAAATGCGTTTTACCTAAACCTACACCACCAAAAATTAACAAAGGATTAAAAGATGTGCCTCCAGGTTTTGCTGCAACGGCTAAACCAGCACTTCTTGCTAATCTATTTGAGTCTCCTTCTAAAAAGTTTTCAAAACTATAGTTAGGATTTAGCTGCGATTCAATCTTCACATTTCTAATTCCAGGAATTACGAATGGATTTTTTAACTCAGGACTTTTATTGTTTAGTGGAATATCAACTTCTTGTGATTTTACTGGCGTTCTATTAGAACTTGGAATTTTTTCAGTAAAAGGTTGTTTGTTGCCGTAGGTGTTTTCCATCTTAATGATGTAAACTAATTTGGCGGTTTCTCCTAACTCTTTCGTGAGGGCAACTTTTAAAATTTTAACGTAATGTTCCTCGAGCCATTCATAAAAGAACTTACTAGGAACTTGAATACTTAAAGCGTTATCCTGAAGCTTTACTGCTACAATGGGTTCAAACCAAGTTTTATAGGCTTGCGGTTGGATGTTATCCTTTATAAAATTGAGACAGTTACTCCAAACCGATTGCGCAGTTGTACTCATTTAGTTAAAATATTTGGTTTTTAGTTAGTAAATTATTTAAAGAGAAGAATACCTCTTTAAATCCCCCATTTGTTGTGTGGCAAATATGTGAACAAAATTCTAAAAAAAAAAATCAAATCGGGTTGAATTTTCAGAAATTTTTCCTCATGTTTAAGCACTAGCCGAAACTACAAAAAAATATTGATATAAAGTCATGAAATTCGATGAAATACAAATAAGAGTGAGATATGGTGAAACTGACCAAATGGGAGTAGTATATCACGGCAATTATGCACTATACTTAGAAATGGGGCGGATTGAATGGCTGCGTAAACTTGGGATTTCCTACAAAAAAATGGAAGAAGATGGTATAATGTTGCCAGTAGTTTCCTTAAATATAAATTATAAAAAATCAGCAGGTTACGACGATCTAATTAATGTAAAAACTCAACTTAAAAACAAGCCTACTGCTAAGATTGAATTTGAGTATGAAATTACGAATGAAGCTGGTGAAATTTTAACCACAGCAAATACAACTTTAGTTTTTATAGATATGAAAACGAATAGACCAACTAGACCGCCTAAATATATCATGGAAGCAATTACCTAGGATTGTTATATTTTTTCAATAGATACTCCGTAGACTGAATTGAAAACTTCGAATATTTTCTCTGATTCACTTTTTCTAACTGAAATGGTAATAATACAATTTAGTTCCAACTGTTGATTGGTAATTTGTAATTGCCTTTCCTTAATGATTCGCATCACTTTATTCATCTCTTTGTACTCAAAAGTAATTTGAAACTGAACATCAATGGTTTTTTCAATAATTTTTGAAGATTCTAAAGATAATAGCGCAGTAGTTTTGTAGGCTTGTATCAAACCGCCAATGCCCAATTTAACACCTCCAAAATACCGAACAACTATAACGAGTACGTTGGTAACCTCAAAAGACAATATTTGACCATAAATGGGCATTCCCGCAGAATTGCTGGGTTCACCATCATCATTTACTCTGAAAACAGGTTGTTCAGTGCCAATTTTGTAAGCGTAACACCAATGTCTAGCGCTGTGATGCTGTTTTTTTACTGCTGTTAAATGTTTTTTTATAGCATCCTCATTTACAACAGGGTAGGCGTAACCATAAAATTTACTATTCTTTTCTTTAAAAAGTACACTTTCGGTTGGAGAAGTAATCGTCTTATATGTGTCATTAAGCTCCAAACTAAAAGAGTTGTTTTTGAATTAAAAACAAATCTGCTACATCCTCTATGTAAGGTGTAATATGCCATGTTTTTATGCTCAAAGCGTCTGCAGTTGCAATATTATCTGCATTATCATCAATGAATAGGCATTTTTCTGGATTCAGTTTATTAGCGTTTAAAACGAATTCAAAAATATCAGAATTGGGTTTTCTTAAATGGATTTCGTGTGATAAGTAAAAAGTATCAAAACAATTTTTGAACTCTTCATAGAATGAAATATTGTTTTTTATCCAATCAATATGAAGCTCATTTGTATTGCTTAGTAAAATGAGGTTGTATCGGTTTTGCGCTTTTAAATTTTTTAAAAACTCCAAACGGTGTCTAGGGAAATCTTTCAAAATGATATTCCATAAATCAGTTAGTTGATTTTTAGTCAAATGTGGAAATGTTTCAGCATAAAAATCAATGAATTTCTCTGTTGAAACTTCTCCTGTTTCGTATAGTTTGTTGATGTTGATGATGTCGTTTGACGGTGCGCTTATTCCAAGTTGTTCAAGGGATGCTTTATAACCATTTTCAATATCAAGATTAATAAATACATTCCCAAAGTCGAATATAATGGTATCAATCATTGTTATAAATATTTAAAAGATCGTTTTGTAATTTGGTTTGAGACAAAAGTGTTGCTGAGAATTTAGGGGCTTTTATGCCATTTTTAAAAATAGAATCCCCAACGAAAACGCGCGCCTCATCCCAAAGATTTTCATCAATAAAGGTTTGCAGTGTTTTTGCACCACCTTCAATAATCAAAGAATTTATATTCTTTTGAAATAGAATGTCACAAATTTGTATTCCTACAGGTTTTGAAAAATCAATGATATTCTGATCGATTACTATAGTTTCAGCTTCGCTAGTAAAAATATTTAGATGCTTTTTAAGCCTGTTGCTACTATCAATTAATACTCTTATGGGGTTTCCACCTGTCCAATTGCGGACAGTCAAACTAGGATTATCCTCTAATGCAGTATTGGTGCCCACTAAAATCGCCTGTTCTTCGGCACGCCATTTATGTACCAATTGCCTTGAATATTGGTTTGTAATCCAAACGGGCTCTTGTTTTGCTTTTGATTTTGGTGCAATAAAACCATCTTTGGTTTCGGCCCATTTCAAAATAATATAAGGTCGTTTTTTATTATGGAACGTAAAAAAGCGCTTATGGTGTTGCTTGCATTCATCTTCTAAAACGCCGACTGTAACGTCAATACCGGCCTCAATTAATCTTTTTATACCTTTTCCAGCTACTTGTTGGTTGTCATCGATACAGCCAATTACCACTTTAGGAATGCGGTGTTTTATTATCAAATCACTACAAGGTGGTGTTTTTCCAAAATGGGAGCAAGGTTCTAAGGTTACATAAAGTGTGGCCTGTTTTAAAGCAGATTTATCTTTTACCGCTTCAATGGCATTTACCTCTGCATGATTACCGCCATAAGCACTGGTGAAGCCTTCACTTATAATTTTGTTATTGGCAACAATAACACATCCTACCATTGGGTTTGGCCTCGTTATGCCCAAGCCGTTTTTGGCGATTGCAATACAGCGTTTTATATAAGATTCGTGAATGCTCAATCTTAAATTTTAATTTTCACTTCTTCAGTTTCATCAACGTCATACGTATATGAAAACCCTAGTGTTTTGTATATAATATCACCTTTGTATTGTACTTTCATTTTTTTGCTAAATAAACTACCGATAAGCCCGCCGATACTTTTACCGCTTATCAAGCTATCAACAGGAACGGTTGCTTTAAGCGGAATGCTAAATTCTTCTTTTGCAGGTACTTTAAAACTTTCAGTTGAGACATAGGCAACCTCATTATCATTCACATAAATCTTAATTTCGTCGGTTTTAAGTTCACCACCAATATCGTTTGGATTTACAAAAAGTGCATCCGCAGATAAAATGATGTATTTAGATGTAGATTCCTCAACCTTTATATTTTCAACATTTACGAATAGAGGTTTCTCATTCACTTTACAGTTGAAAAAAGTACACCATATTGTTAATAATAATAAAGCACGTTTCATATTATTTTTTTCAGAATTGCTGTATCTTCACTTTTGGAAAAGACCAGTTAAAGTGCGTAAAGATACTACAGTTATTCGAGAAATTCAGCCACATGACAATGCGCAGTTGGAAGTAGTGATTCGCGATTGTTTTCATGAATTTAAGATTCCTCTAGAAGGTACAGCCTATGCAGATCCTGAAACAAAGGCCATGTTTGAATCTTATCAAAATGATAATGATGTGTATTATGTAGTAGATAGGGACGGAGAAATTTTGGGAGGGGCAGGTGTTAAGCCACTTAGGGATTTTGAAGGTAATATCTGCGAAATTCAAAAAATGTACTTTTCACCTAAGGTTCGTGGAGCAGGTTATGGTAGGTTGATGTTTGAAACATGTTTAAAAGCCGCAAAAGATTTGGGTTATGAAACATGTTATTTAGAGTCTGCACCACAATTAAAAGCTGCCATACATATTTATGAGAGTTACGGTTTTACTCATTTAGATGCGCCTCTAGGAAATACAGGGCATTTTTCCTGTGGGGTTTGGATGATAAAAGATTTATGAAGTTAGCTCAAATAAAAAATGAATTTCATAACGTTTTGCGCAAGCTATTTCCGAAGGAGGAAATAGATACCTTCTTTTATCTCATTTCTGAAAAGTTTTATGGTATAAAGCGGATTGATTTAACAATGTATCCTGAGAAAGAAGTGAAAGATGAAGCTTTAATCTTAGAAGCATTAGAGCTTCTGAAACAGCAAAAACCAATTCAGTATATATTAGGAGAAACCGAATTTTATGGTCTGCGATATAAAGTGAATGAAGATGTCTTGATTCCACGCCCTGAAACTGAAGAATTGGTTGAATGGATTTTAAATTGGTATTCAAAACGAAGCGAAGCAACTACCGACATCAATATTTTAGATATTGGCACTGGTAGCGGCTGCATTGCAATTTCATTGGCTAAAAACTTACCCCAAGCCAAAGTTTATGGTTTTGATTTCAGTAAAAATGCTCTAAAGATAGCTAAAGAGAACACAAAATATAATTCAGTAAACATTGAATTTGTTGAAGGCGATATTTTAAATGAAGATGCTTTTGAAACGTATTTTAACAATGATAAATTTGATGTAATAGTGTCTAATCCGCCTTATGTGAGGGCAAAAGAAAAACAATTGATGAAGCCAAATGTTTTAGATTATGAACCGCATTTAGCCTTATTTGTTGAAGATGATAACCCGCTATTGTTTTACAATGCTATTGCTAAATTTGCAAAAAAAGCATTGCGGACAAATGGAGTGTTATTTTTCGAAATAAATGAATACTTAGGACAGGAAACTGTCTTGCTTTTGGAGAAATTCAATTATAAAAATATAGTTTTAAAACAAGACGCTTTTGGTAAGGATAGAATGGTAAAAGCAGAACTTAACTAATGGAAGATATTCAGAAAAAAATAAATCAACTAAGAGAAGAACTTAGAGAGCACAACTATAATTATTATGTGCTTGATAACCCTACAATTTCAGATTATGAGTTTGATGTTAAGCTGAAAGGACTTCAAGAACTGGAAGCAAAGCATCCGGAATTTTATGATGCAAATTCGCCCACCCAACGCGTAGGTGGAGCCGTTACAAAGAATTTTGAAACGGTGAAGCATGAATATCGCATGTATTCCCTGGATAATTCCTATTCCAAAGAAGATGTGTTGGATTGGGAAAAGCGCATCAAAAAAATAGTAGATGGCGAAGTGCATTATACTTGCGAGCTAAAATACGATGGTGCCTCCATGAGTTTAACCTATGAAAACGGTAAATTGGTAAAGGCTGTAACTCGTGGTGACGGATTTCAAGGGGATGATGTTACTGCAAATGTAAAAACCATTAAATCTGTACCCTTACAACTTAAGGGCGATTATCCCAATAAATTTGAAATTAGAGGAGAAATTGTACTGCCTTTTGAGGGTTTCAATAAGATGAATCAAGAGCGTATTGCCAATGGGGAAGAGCCCTATAGAAATCCAAGAAATACAGCTTCTGGAAGCCTTAAACTGCAGGATAGTGCTGAAGTGGCTAAACGCCCATTAGAGTGTTTACTATACAGTTTAAAAGGGAGAAACTTACCAATTTCAACCCAATTTGAAAGTTTGAAGAAGGCACGCTCCTGGGGGTTTAAAGTGCCAGATGTAGCCATTTTAGCAAAAAATGTTGATGAAGTTTTAGAATTTGTAAACTATTGGGATACGAAACGTCATGAATTACCTTATGAAACTGATGGCGTAGTGGTAAAGGTTAATAGTTTGCAACAGCAAGAAGAGCTGGGATATACCGCCAAAGCACCGCGTTGGGCTATGGCTTATAAGTTCAAGGCAGAACAGGTGTCTACAGTATTAAACCAAATAACCTACCAAGTTGGGCGTACTGGCGCCATTACGCCAGTGGCGAACTTAGAACCTGTTGAGTTAGCTGGAACAACGGTAAAACGTGCCTCTATTCATAACGCAGACCAAATTGAAAAGTTGGACATACGTGAAAGAGACACCGTTTATGTGGAAAAAGGAGGGGAGATTATCCCAAAGATTATTGGTGTTGATATTGCACAACGTCCTTCGGATTCACAACCCACAAGATATATAACGCATTGTCCAGAATGTAATACAGAACTGGTAAGAACTGAAGGTGATGCCAAACACTATTGTCCTAATTATAATGGATGTAATCCGCAAATTATTGGTAGAATTCAACATTATATCTCTAGAAAAGCTATGGATATTGAGGGCTTAGGAGGAGAAACTGTTGCGCTTTTGGTCAATGAAGGCCTGATTTCAAATTATTCAGATTTGTATGAATTGACCAAAGAGCAAGTTATTCCTTTGGAACGTATGGCTGAGAAAAGTGCTGAAAACTTAGTTAATGGGATTGAAGCCTCTAAAACTATTCCTTTTGAAAGGGTGTTATATGCCATTGGTATTCGCTATGTAGGAGAAACGGTTGCAAAAAAACTGGCGAAACATTATAAATCCATCGATAATTTAATTAATGCATCTCAAGAAGATTTAGAAAACGTTGATGAAATTGGGGTGAAAATTGCAGAAAGTGTAAAACTGTTTTTTGCTTCAGAAGAAAATATCAATATCATAAATCGATTAAAGCAATTTGGAGTGCAGTTGGAAATATCTTCAGAGGAATTGGAAGGTCAAACAGATATCCTAAAAGGGCAATCTATCGTTGTTTCTGGAGTATTTGAACACGTTTCAAGAACAGAACTTAAAAAGCTCATTGAGGATAATGGTGGAAAAGTAAGTAGTTCTATATCTTCAAAAACTAGTTTTGTGGTTGCTGGGGATAAAATGGGGCCAAGTAAAAAGAATAAGGCCGATGCTTTGGGAATTGATTTGATTAATGAAATTAAATTCTTACAAATAATTAATAAAATGTAAATATTAACGATAAAAAGCATTTTTTTATCGATTAATTACATTTTTTGGTTATATTTGCTTTAAAGCTATTAACCAATATTATGTGTAGCCCCAAAGTTTTAGCATGTATGGTAGGTTCAATTTATGCACTATTCGTGTATTTTTTGTTCTCAGGCAAGCTGTTCTACGCAGATGCTACCAGTGCGTTGATTTTACCTATTATCACGATAGCGTATTTCTGTAATGTTGAAAAACGATCGCTGTATTTCGTCTTATTTCTGGTGCTGTATTCAATATCAGATTTAATGATAATCTTTTCTGATAAACTATCCTATCACATTGATTATTTCATAGGAAATGGCTTGTATATTCTTGCATATATAGCCTTAACTATTGAAATAGGCAGAAATTTATCTCTTAGCTATATTTTGAAGCACTATCTTTTTTCTATAATAGTATTATTTATCTTAAATTCATATATAGCTTATGTCCTTTTACAGATTGTAAACCCCTATTTAGATTTAGGTGCGGAATATATTTTAGAAATAGTATACAACGCTTCCATGCTAATGATACTCTCCTTGGCACTTTTAAATTATTTTTACAAGGATAGCAGAAAAGCATTTTACATATTAGTAGGTGCGATATGTATTGTTTTTGCCGAGGTAATCAATATTGCGTATTTATACGTCTCACATCAAAACCTTCTTAACTTCTTTACGATATCATTGGGGCTTGTAGGCTTTTATTTCTTATATGAACAGGCAAAATTAAAGTACAGAAAACAGGACAAAGTACTTAATTAAGCTTTTTTAATAACGGAATTTTATTTCTGTAAATAAAGGCTATTACCGCAGACAACAAAAAGGTAATTACTGCTGTCCCGAATAGTAAACCACCATCACCCTTTACGTCAATGCCCAATGTAGTAAGGTGCATTACTATGGCTCCACCAATGATGCCTAAGGTTAAAAGTGCGCCCGCCCATGCTGTTTTTCTGAATATCAACAGTATGCCTGCAATTAATTCCATAATACCAATGCCTATTCTTCCGTGTGGCTCCAAGCCTACAGTTTCAAAAATGTAGATGCTGTCTTCGTGTCCTAGAAATTTAAATCGAAGTGTTTGAATTAAGATTACTGCAACTATAATGCGTAATGCTAAGGGAACGTATTTTTTCATATTGTTTTGGTTTGATACAGTTTTAGACGCAACAATTACCAAAACTTATCATAACCTTAAGAAAAAACTAAACTATAATTGAAGTGCCATTGGCAGTTTTGTTTTTATCTGTATCAAAATAAAAATCTATCTGACCGAGGTAAAGCCCATAGCATCCTACTTGGTTTACCAGTATATTTTTCCCATCCAGATTCTTTACAATAGTAGGTTTTGGTAAAAATGTATGTGTATGGCCCCCAATAATTAAATCGATATCCTTTGTGGCTTCAGCAAGTTTCAAGTCACTTACTTTGTCAGGATTATTTCTATAATTATATCCCAAATGAGATAAACATATAATCAAGTCGCATCGCTTTTCAAGCTTCAGAATGCGCGTCATTTCCTGAGTAATTTCAATAGGATCTAAATATTTGGTCTCTTTGTAAAGCTTTTTCCCAACCAGTCCGTAAAGCTCAATGCCCAAACCAAACACGCCTATTTTAACACCGTCTTTTTTAAAAACCTGATAGGGTTTTACGTGGGTATCCATAATGGTATTAGAGAAATCGTAATTGGCTGAAACAAAACCAAATTCGGCATGAGGTAATTGGGCATATAATCCTTCTATGCCATTATCAAAATCGTGATTACCGATAGTGGCTAAATCATATTTTAACTTGCTCATGAGTTTAAACTCCAGTTCACCTCCATAATAATTAAAGTAAGGCGTGCCTTGAAAAATATCGCCAGCATCAAGCAATAGTGTATTGGGGTTT
The DNA here is from genome assembly GCF_004310325.1 of Hyunsoonleella flava. Lineage (GTDB taxonomy): Bacteria > Bacteroidota > Bacteroidia > Flavobacteriales > Flavobacteriaceae > Jejuia > Jejuia flava. Next base: position 123,738 of record NZ_SIRT01000004.1, on the reverse strand, counting down.
TGCTTTCTGATGCTTTCAATTAAAGAAGCGCGCCTTGCAACCCCACCTTTATTGGCATTTCGGCCTTCATCTGGACCAAATGTATCAATATGGCTGTGTACATCGTTGGTATGTAATATGGTAATTTTAGTAGGTTTTGAGGTAAAAGACTGAAGCCCAAAACCACCAGCAGCAGCCAAAGCTGTTGTGCCAGCAGATACCTTTTGAATAAAATCTCTTCTTCTCATCTTCTTATTTTATAATAAATCTGTCATCGATTACAGGATTAATAGTGTCTGTCTTTTTAAAATAATCAATCATTGCATTTCTTATTTTAAAGTCTAATTCATAAACGCCTTCATTTGGTTGGAAGAAGTTCATATTGTCGCCTCTGTTGTACAAATAATCGCTGGTGGCAAAATAGTATATCTTGTTTGCATCGATTGCTTCATTGTTAATCGTGGCGCTAATCAAATTAAAATCCTTATCAACCACAATCTTAAGTCCGGCAATAGGATTTGCTCTTTTTCTGCTTACTAAATAATTAATAGCCCCATCTATCTGTTTTCCTTTAAGCCCAACAACAACAATTTCGTTTTCAAATGGCATAACATTATAAGCGGTTCTGGCACTCACAGGTCCCTTGGGAATTTCTGCACGGATACCTCCGTGGTTTAGGATAACAACATCAATGTTTTTGCCGGTTCTTTTATGGAAAATGCCATTTCCTTCAGATTGTACAATATCGGCCATTAAATTTCCAATGGCAGTGTTTAGTTCTCCATCATTTTTAGAATAGGTATCAACGGCAACGGCCAAAACACTATCTAAATCACTCTCAATTCGATTTTTATATGGCGCAATAAATGCCTCAACATCAGGATTTGGCGAAACATCCTTGTTGATATCCAAACGCTTGCCCTCAATTTTGCTTAAATGCAGTTTCTCAGTTTTACAACTAATTATCAGAAGCAAGACCAGTAAGCATAAGCTTAGTTTTGATTTGGTAAAATTTACCATCTTAAATTTGATTATTTTTTGAGTGTACTTTTGCTACCTTTGCGCAAAGTGTAAATTTAAATGTTTTTAAAAGCTTTTAAGACAAAATCAAATAAAAAGTATTTGAATAAATTATTATCCAAACGTAAAGTTAACGTTGATAATACTAAAATTAAAAGCCTAGGTGTTATTTTAAATTTTGATGAAATTGAGGATTTTAATGCGTTTAATGTTTTGGCGTCCCGCTTGAAGATTCATGCAAATAAAATTAAGGTAATAGCATATACTACTGATTTAAAAAGCCATGGTAACTCTTGGGATGCCTGCTTTAATGAAAAGGATTTTGGCTGGAAGGGAGAGATAAAAAATGTAGAGTTGCAAACGTTTCTTGATGAATCTTTTGATGTTTTGATTAGTTATTACACCCAAGAGCATTTGGAATTAAAATTATTAACAGCATTGTCTAAATCTCAATTTAAAATTGGAATTTTGCAGACTGATGCCCGTTTGAATGACCTAATTATAAAAACTAAAATTAAGGAGATTAATATATTTAGCGATGAAGTGGTTAAATATTTAACGGTATTAAATAAAATTTAAAGATGAATAGTAAGTTTCTTGGAACTGGAGTTGCACTCGTTACACCTTTTAAAACAGACTTAAGTGTAGATTATGATGCGCTTAATAAGATTGTTGAGTACAATATTGAAAACGGTGTGGAGTATTTGGTAATATCTGGCACAACGGCCGAAAGTGTAACCATAACCAAACAAGAGAAAAAGGATATCACTGCTGCTGTAATTGAAGCAAACAAAGGTAGATTACCACTGGTTTTAGGAATTGGAGGTAATAACACTGCTGCGATTATCGAGGAAATACAGACTACGGATTTAAGTGAAATTGATGCGATTCTTTCGGTGTCTCCATATTATACAAAACCAACACAAGAAGGCATATACCAGCATTTTAAGGCAATTGCAGAGGCTAGTTCTACAGATATTTTGTTGTACAATGTTCCTGGGCGCACTTCTAAAAATATTGAACCAGATACTATTGTTCGTCTTGCAAATGACTTTGATAACATCATCGGAGTGAAAGAAGCCGGTAACAGTACGTATCAATATTTGCAAATTTTGAAAAACAAGCCAGATGATTTCTTGGTAATCTCTGGAGATGACGATTTAGCTTTGGGTGTTACACTTGCTGGTGGTTCGGGTGTTATCTCTGTAATAGGTCAGGCCTTTCCGAAGGAGTTTTCAGAAATGATACGATTAGGATTAAAAGGGGATGCCAAAGCTGCCTATAAATACCACTTCCGTTTAATGGATGTTATCGACTATATTTTTGAAGAAAATAATCCAGCAGGCATTAAAGCTGTTTTTGAGGCATTGAATTTATGTGAATCTGCGGTAAGATTGCCATTGGTGCCAGCTACTGATGGGTTGAAAGCTAAAATATCTGCTTTTGTAAAGGGTTTTTAATTTGGGCAAAAAGATAAAAGATCCAGGTATTGGTAACTCTTCAGCAGAACATGTAGGGCGGTTAATCAATGACAACGGAGCTTTTAACGTAGTGCACAAAAATAGACCAAGGCGGTTTTCTGAGGCCTACAATTATCTGATAAATATTTCGTGGTGGCAATTTTTTGTTCTCGCTTTTATCTCATACATCATAGCCAATGTTTTTTTTGCTTTGTTATACTTGGCAATTGGTATTGAGGAAATTACTGCTGCTTCTGGAGATATATATCAAGATTTCCTAAACGCTTTCTTTTTTTCATCCCAAACTTTTACTACACTTGGTTATGGTGCAATGTCACCATCTGATATGGCCAGTGGTATTGTGTCTTCAATAGAAGCGTTTATAGGTCTTATGTTTTTTGCTTTTACTACAGGTTTGCTTTATGGTCGTTTTTCTAAACCTAAGGCAGCAATTCGATTTACAAAACATCTAGTTCTAAATCAATTAAAAGAGCATAATGCGTTGATGTTTAGAATTGAAAACGATAGAAGAAGCACAATGATTCAGCCAAAAGTTACGGTAACACTTACGCTTTCAAGGAAAAACAAAAAGGGCGAATATGTAAATGATTTTTATAATCTGGAATTGGAACGTGATAACATTAACTATCTGCCAACAACTTGGACTATCGTTCATGAAATTGATGATAAAAGTCCATTATTTAAGTTTTCGGAAAATGACATTTTAAAACAACAAGGTGAATTGATAGTTATGGTAAGTTATTATGACGAATCCTTTAATCAAGAGGTGCATCAAATGTGTTCTTACTTATTGAAAGATGTTAAACTTAATTACAGATTTGTAAAAACGTATTACTATAACGAAAAAGGAGAAATGGTGCTAGATCATAAACTTTTTAATGCCATTGAATCTTCCAAAAGTTAAATATAACTTAAACCTGATAGCTACTAGGTTTGAAGAATTATTTTAGCCGTAAAATAATATTTTTAAATTACGTTTAATAAGTGTAATTTTGCAACTTGTTTAAATTTATGAGATACGTTTTCGGCATAATTGTTTTTATCTGCACTTTAAGTTCATGCAGTGAATATCAAAAGGTTTTAAAATCTGAAGATATTGCTCTGAAGTTTAAAACAGGTGATTCTCTTTTTCAAGAAGGTAAGTATGAGAAGGCCAATAGGATTTTTCAACAAATTGTGCCTAAATATAAGGGTAAGCCTCAAGCACAAAAATTGATGTACTTATACTCAAAATCTTTTTATGAAATGAAAGATTATTATGTGTCAGGTTATCAGTTTGAGCGTTTCGTGTCCAGTTACCCTAAAAGTGAAAAGAAGGAAGAGGCAGCTTTTTTAAGTGCAAAAAGCTATTATATGCTTTCACCGCGGTACTCAAAAGATCAGAAGGAAACTAGGGACGCTATTGAAAAACTACAAGAATTTATCAATTTATATCCGAATTCACAATATGTAGCAGAGGCAAATACACTTGTTAAAGAATTGGATTTTAAACTGGAGAAAAAAGCATTTGAAATAGCGAAGCAATACGATCATATTTCAGACTATAAGGCTTCAATACGATCATTTGATAATTTTATATTCGAGTTTCCAGGATCGGTTTTACGTGAAGATGCTTTATTTTATCGGTTTGATGCGGCATATGAACTTGCTATTAATAGTATAGAGCTTAAGCGAACTGCTGAAGGAGTTGTTAGGTTGAAGAAAAACAGATTGGAACAAGCAAAAGAATATTTTAATGTCTTTAAAAAGGCTTATGCAAATTCTAAGTATATTGCAGAAGCTGAAGAAATGGCAGCAACTATAGATATAGAATTAGAAACTTACAGTGCTAAAAGTTAATATATAATGATGGATTTAAAGAAAACTACTGCTCCGGTAAACACGGTAACGTATGACAGAAATCAAGTAGATGAACCAACAGAAAACATTTACGAGGCAATTTCTATTATTTCAAGGAGAGCAGAGCAAATTAACACAGAGATTAAAAAGGAATTGATTGATAAGTTGGAGGAATTTGCAACTTACAATGATAGCTTAGAAGAAATCTTTGAAAATAAGGAGCAAATTGAGGTGTCAAAATTTTATGAAAAATTACCTAAACCTCATGCTTTAGCTGTTCAAGAATGGCTTACAGATAAAATTTACTTTAGACATACTGAGGAAGAAGACGCTCAGTAATCACAATTTATGAGTATACTAAGCGGCAAAAACATACTGTTAGGCATTACTGCAGGTATTGCCGCTTATAAAACTGCTTCGTTAGTACGTTTATTTATAAAATCGGGAGCAAAGGTTAAGGTTGTAATGACACCTGCTTCAAAAGATTTTGTAACCCCACTTACGCTTTCCACGCTTTCAAAAAGCCCAGTGCATTCTTCTTTCACTAATGAGGGTGACGATAATGCCGTATGGAATAACCATGTGGATTTAGGTCTGTGGGCAGACTTATTTGTTATAGCACCAGCAACAGCAAATACCTTGTCTAAGATGGCAAATGGTACTTCAGATAATTTATTGCTAGCCACATATCTATCTGCAAAGTGTCCAGTATATTTTGCACCTGCGATGGATTTAGATATGTATAAACATGAATCCACTAAGAATTCGTTTAAAACTTTAGAATCTTACGGCAATATCATGATTCCAGCCACAAGTGGCGAGTTGGCTAGTGGTTTGGTAGGCGAGGGTAGAATGGCGGAACCTGAAGATATTGTTACTTTTATAGAAAATGATATCCTAGATAAGCTTCCTCTAAGGGGCAAAAAAGTACTGATTACAGCGGGTCCGACATATGAAGCAATTGATCCAGTACGATTTATAGGAAACCATTCCAGTGGGAAAATGGGTTTTGAAATTGCCAAGGCATCGGCAAATTTGGGAGCTGAGGTGGTATTGATTACAGGGCCTACGCATCAACATGTTTCTCATAACCTTATAAATGTTGTACCAGTTACCAGTGCTGAAGATATGTATCAAGAAGTACATAAGAGCTTCAAGGATGTTGATGTAGCTATACTTTCTGCAGCAGTGGCCGATTTTAGACCTAAAGAAGTAGCAACTCAAAAAATTAAAAAGAAATCTGATACATTAACTTTAGATTTAGAGCGCACTAAAGATATTCTTGCTTCTCTAGGAGAGATTAAGCAACAGCAATTTTTGGTGGGGTTTGCTCTTGAAACCAATAATGAATTAGAGAACGCAAAGCAGAAATTAAAAAAGAAAAACTTAAATTTAATTGTTTTAAATTCGTTACAAGATAAAGGAGCAGGTTTTAAAGGCGACACTAATAAAGTTACTTTTATAGATAATAAAAATAACGTAACAGAGTTTGAATTAAAGTCTAAAACCGAAGTAGCGAAAGATTTATTAAACGAAATTGTAAAACAAGTAAATGCGTAACTTAATATTCATTTTATTATTTAGCCTAAGTTCACTTGGCTTTTCCCAGGAGTTGAACTGCACTGTGGTTGTAAATGCGCAACAAACGGGTAATGAAAACTTGCAGATTTTTAAGAATTTAGAAAAGCAATTAACCGAATTCATTAATAATACGAAATGGACGGATAGAACTTTTTCACCTCAAGAACTCATCAGTTGCAGTATGAATATTATCATATCAGAGTATAGCGGTGAGTTTTTTAATGCTACAATACAGGTACAATCTTCAAGACCTATTTATGGGTCTTCATACAGTTCGCCGATTTATAATTTTAACGATAAAGATTTCACATTTAGATACTTAGAGTTTCAGAATTTGATTTATAATCCAACACAGTATACATCAAATTTAATATCAGTTTTAGCATTTCATGTATATATGATTTTAGCTTTGGATGCGGATTCTTATGAGCAAAACGGAGGACAGGATTACTACAAGCAGGCCCAAACCATTTTAAATTATTCACAACAGGAAAACTTTAAAGGTTGGAAGTTGGAAGACGGGCTACAAAGCAGATTTATACTAATTGATAATGTGCTGTCTACTACATTCAAGGAATTTAGAAATGTAATTTACGATTATCATAGGCTTGGTTTGGACGAAATGAGTAATGACACCAAAAAAGGAAAGGAAAAGATAGCAGCAAGTTTATCAAAGTTTAAGGCTATGAATAGTAGGCGTCCAAATTCATTCTTATTACGAACGTTTTTTGATGCCAAGGCAGATGAAATAGAACAAATATTTACAGATGGCCCACAGGTAAACATTGCTAATCTAAAGGATGTATTGCAGAAAGTAGCACCAATGCATTCCAGTAAATGGCGAAACATTAAGTTTTAAGAATTCCTGTAAAAGCAGGAATCTATTCATCTACAATTTCCCTATTTTTACAAAATGCTCACATCGCTAACCATAAAAAACTATGCATTGATTGACCATCTTCAGGTTAATTTTAACGATGGCTTTACCATAATTACTGGAGAAACTGGAGCGGGAAAATCTATTTTGTTAGGTGGTTTATCCTTAATATTAGGTAAACGTGCAGATTTAAGTAGTCTGAAAGACAAAAACGTAAAGTGCATCATAGAGGCTGTTTTTAATGTTTCAAACTACAATTTAAAAACGTTATTTCAAACTGAAGATTTAGATTATGAATCTCAAACCATCATCAGAAGAGAGATTTTACCATCGGGAAAATCTAGAGCTTTCGTAAATGATTCTCCTGTTAATTTAAATAGTTTGCAGTTACTTGGAGAGCGCTTAATTGATGTACATAGTCAGCACCAAACACTGCAGCTAACGCAGAATAATTTTCAGTTTCAAGTGATTGATGCGTTGGCAAAAAATGAAAGAGAACTAGAATCATATGTGGTGGAGCTGACAAACTATAAGCAGTTAAATGTTGATTTAGAACAACTTAATGCCCTTAAAGCAAATGCTATTAAGGAATATGATTATAATGCCTTCTTGCTAAATGAATTGGTTGAAGCAAACTTGGTAGAAGATGAGCTAGAATCTTTAGAAGAGGAATATGAGACCTTAAATAATATTGAAGACATTAAGGCTCATCTATCTGAAGCTTATCAGTTATTAGGTGATGAACAAATTGGGGTTATAGCAATAATGACCAATTTAAAAAGTAGCCTCTCAAAACTGTCCGAACTATCATCTAAATATGAAGAGCTTTACGAACGTGTGAATAGTAGCCTAATTGAAATTGATGATGTATTTAGTGAAGTCGATGCGAAACAAAGCGATATTGAAGCCGACCCTATGCGTTTGGAAACCGTAAATGCGAAGCTTCAAACATTAAACAATCTGCTTCAGAAACATCAGGTGTCAGCAGTTTCAGAATTGATTGAAATAAGAGAGGCTCTAACTGAAAAAGTAGGAATTACAGAGAATTTAGATGAAACTATTCAAAATAAAATAGAGGCCATCTCAAAGTCTGCCGAAAAACTTGATGCCGTAGCTAAAACCATTAGTTCTAAAAGAAACAAAGCGATTCCCAATTTGATAGCGCAATTACAAGCGATACTTTCAGATTTAGGCATGCCAAACGCGCAGTTTAATATAGAATTGTCATCTACTGAAAATTATTTTTCAAATGGAAAAGATGAGTTGTCATTTTTATTTTCAGCAAACAAGGGAGGTAGTTTTAACGCTTTAAAAAAGGCAGCTTCTGGAGGTGAATTATCTCGTATTATGCTGGCAATTAAGCTTATACTGTCAAATTATACGCAGTTGCCAACAATTATGTTTGATGAGATTGATACAGGGGTCTCTGGTGAAATTTCAAATAAAATGGCGGACATCATGTTACAAATGAGTAAAAACATGCAGGTGTTTTCCATTACTCATTTACCGCAAATTGCAGCTAAAGGGCACTCTCATTTTAAAGTGTATAAGGAGGATGTGGATAATGTAACACAAACTAAATTGGTTAAATTAAACCATGATGACCGTATTGTAGAAATTGCGCAAATGTTAGGTGGTGCGGAGTTGTCAACTTCGGCAATTGCTCACGCTAAGGAATTACTTAATTAAAAAACATTCCAGATTAAAGTTGAAAGTTTAGTACTTTTGACACGAAAAATTAGATAAAATTAACTGACTATTATTATGGCTTATAATTTATTAAAAGGGAAAAAGGGAATCATTTTTGGAGCTTTAGATTCAAACTCAATCGCTTGGAAAACAGCTGAAAGAGTGCATGAGGAAGGCGGACAATTTGTGCTCACCAATGCACCTGTTGCAATGCGAATGGGGCAAATTAACGAATTGGCTGAAAAAACAGGTTCTGAAATAATTCCTGCGGATGCTACTTCAGAAGAGGATTTACAAAATTTAGTTGAAAAATCGATGGAGATTTTAGGCGGGAAAATAGATTTTGTATTGCATTCTATAGGTATGTCCATCAATGTTAGAAAGGGAAAGCATTACACTGATCAAAATTATAGCTGGACGCAAAAAGGTACTGATGTTTCTGCAATGTCTTTTCACAAAGTAATGCAAACGCTTTATAAAGCTGATGCGATGAACGAATGGGGAAGTATCGTGGCTCTTACATATATGGCAGCACAACGTGTGTTTCCTGATTATAACGATATGGCCGATAACAAAGCCTATTTAGAGAGTATTGCACGTAGCTTTGGATATTTCTTTGGTAGAGATAAAAAAGTGCGTGTAAATACAATTTCCCAATCCCCAACACCAACAACTGCTGGTAGTGGTGTGAAAGGTTTTGATGGCTTTATTTCTTATGCTGAAAAGATGTCACCATTAGGTAACGCTACAGCTATGGATTGCGCAAATTATACAGTGACATTGTTTAGCGATTTAACAAAACGAGTAACGTTACAAAATCTTTATAATGATGGTGGTTTTAGTAATATGGGCGTAAGTGATGCAGTAATGAGCACTTTTACTGGAGAAGAATAAATAACAAAGTTATATAAAATTTGACCTGTCAGGTTTTTAAAAGCTGACAGGTCTTTTTTGTTAGGAATAGTTACTTTTGTTCTATGCAATTGCAATACTCATTTATTATACCAGTTTATAATCGACCTGAGGAAGTTGATGAACTCTTGAATAGTTTTAAGGGTATGACTACTAATTTGGAGTATGAAATTGTAATAGTTGAAGATGGGTCTACTCAAACTTCTGAGGCGATAATTGATAAGTATCAAAATAATTTAAACATCTCTTATTTTTTTAAGGAAAACACGGGACCTGGCGATTCCAGAAACTACGGGATGCAACATGCAAAAGGCAACTATTTTATTATTTTGGATAGCGATGTGATATTGCCAGAGAATTATCTGGATGCAGTTGATAAAAGTTTAAAAGAAACCTATGTAGATTGTTTTGGTGGGCCAGACGCTGCACATGAATCATTTAGTGATTTGCAAAAAGCCATTAATTTTGCCATGACCTCATTTATTACCACTGGAGGCATAAGGGGTAATAAAAATGCTGTAGATAAATTCCAACCGAGAAGTTTTAATATGGGACTTTCAAAAAAAGCCTTTCAAGCTTCAAAAGGCTTTGGACAAATACATCCTGGGGAAGATCCAGATTTGTCATTACGATTATGGGATTTGGGATTTAAAACAAAATTAATTCCTGAAGCTATTGTGTACCATAAGCGACGTATTTCATGGAGCAAATTTAAACAACAGGTTCGGAAATTTGGCTTGGTGCGCCCCATTTTAAATAAATGGCACCCGCAAACAAAAAAGCTTACCTATTGGTTTCCCACTGTGTTTATTATAGGTTTTGATGTATCTGTGATATTGGCAATTTTAGGGTTTAGTTGGTTGCTCTTTTTATATATTCTTTATTTTGCAATTGCTTTTATTACAGCGATTTACACCACAAAAAGCTTAAAAGTGTCCTTAATGGCGTTGTGGGCAATTTGTATACAGTTTTTGGGTTATGGTTTAGGGTTTTTAGAGTCAACCGTAGCTATTCATATATTGAATAAAGACCCCGAAACGCATTATCCAAAACTTTTTTTTAAGTTGAAATGATAAAAACGATAAAATCAGAATTATTGACTTCCATTAAGAATAAAAGGCTTAATGTGTTTTTGTTGTTTCTGCTTTCTGCTTTTGTAATTTTAATTTTCACTAAACTATCAAAGGAGTATACCAATACTGTAGCATTAAATATTAAAAAAATAAATGTTCCTGATAATGAAGTGATTCTGAAAGATTCCACACAAAAATTGTCGGTCACACTCAAAACCCACGGTTTTAATTGGTTAAAATATTACTTTCAATCACCTAACGTGAGTATTGATTTTTCAAACGAAGTTTATAAAAAGCAAAACACCTATGTGTATACAAAATCAGTATCATATCTCAACGAAAAAAAACCATTTCAAAATAATGTAAAACTCTTAGGCATTAATCCGGATACGCTAGTGTTTAAATATGATACTAATCTTGTAAGGAAAGTGCCCATTCGCATTGAAATGGACATATCGTTTGCACCAGGATTTGACGTTTTAAATGATTACGCCACCATTCCAGATTCCGTAACTATCATTGGTCCGCATGAAGTTGTTGAAAGCATTAGTCATATAGATGCAGAAAAGGTATCACTTAAACAAGTAAAAACAGATATTTCACAAACAACAACACTAATTTTTCCTGAGAATTCTAAAGACCTAAAGTTTTCAGTTAAGGAAGTTACGTTTATAGCCAATGTTGAAAAGTTCACTGAGGGCACGGTTACAATTCCTGTGAATATTATTAACGTGCCTCAAGATATATCAATTAAGTATTTCCCTAAGGAGGTAAAAGTATCCTATTATACCAGTTTGGATAATTTTAATAATATAAAACCAAACGATTTTAGAGTAAGCTGCGATTTCAATAAAGTAGATGAAAATCAATTTATACTTATTCCAGAATTGGTCAAAACACCAGAAGGGGTAAAGTATGCGAAACTCAATCAGCAGCAAATAGAATTTATAATTTTGAAATGATAACAGTTGGCTTAACAGGAGGCATTGGTAGTGGCAAAACTACAGTAGCTAAAGCATTTGAGGCTCTAGGTGTACCAGTTTATATAGCTGATGTTGAGGCAAAAAGATTGATGAATCGTTCTAAAGTTATAAAACGAAAATTAATTGCCTTATTGGGGGAAAGCGCTTATGTTGATGGAAAGCTAAATAGGCCATATGTTGCGAATATCATTTTTAATGATAAATCCTACCTAGAGAAAATGAACGCTATTGTACACCCTAAGGTAGCACGTCATTTTGAAAAATGGGCAGCAAAACAGCAAGGGCCTTATGTAATTAAGGAAGTGGCAATTTTGTTTGAAAATGGTGGTAATGCACAGTGCGATTTGGTTATAACAGTTACTGCACCTAAAGCATTGAGGATAGAGCGCCTTTTGAAGCGAGACAATACAACTAAAGAAAAAATTAAGGTAATAATGAAAAACCAATGGAGTGATCGTAAAAAAATAAAACACTCAGATTTTGTAATTGTGAATAAAAACCTAGATGGCACAAGACTTCAAGTGCAAAAGATTCACCAAAAAATTCTTCAAAAAATACAGTAAGTTCTAGATTTTAACATTTTTGTTAATGTAAGGTTAAATGATAAGTTGGCTAAATGTTAAAATGTTAATTTTGGGTAATGAGCAAAAAAGTATTTGTCCTATCGGTCATATTAATGAGTCTGTCACTTATAGGAATTATTTTTGTTCAGGCATATTTTATAAATGACGCCTACGAAAACGAAAAGGAGCGTTTTAAATTTAATGTAAAAAGTGCTTTAAGTTATGTGTCCAATGCTATTGAGAAGAAAGAGCTTGATAATTATTTTGAGCGTTTTCAAAAGTTGGACAGTGAAAAAAAGATAGACTCAGCTGCTGTTTCACAGTTATTTATTTATCAAAGGAATAACAGCACGAAAGACATGCTTATTTATAAAAGTGATGTTTTAGAAGAGAACTATAAGTTATCTTCTTCGCTCTTTGACATTGGTTTAGATAGTATTGATATCAAACGAATTATAGGAAATTCTGAAATGCAGGTTATCGAGGGTTCTGAATCTTCAGATATCGATATTGACAAATCTCCTATTTTAAATATTGTGCACAGTGGTGTGCTAAGTGAAGCTCAAAGAAATTCTTTTGAAAAGAATTTTAGAGCTTTAGCAAAGCAAAGACCTGTTTATGAGCGTGTTTCCACAGATGAATTAGAAGAAATGCTAAGGTCGAAACTGCAACAAAATAGTATTGATATCGATTTTGAATTTGCAGTTTACAGTAGAGATTTGGCAACCAAACTTTACAGTGACGAATTTGAAAAAACGGAAGCGTCAACTTTTAGCGTGCCTATTTTTTATGATGAGAATAATCAAAGTAATTATAAGTTGTTGGTAAACTTTCCAGGCGATAATAAATTTATCTTCTCCTCAATTTTGGGAATGGTTTTATTATCAATTGTGTTTACATCCATCATAATTATTGCATACTCGAGCGCTTTGTTTCAATTGATAAAACAACGTAAAATATCACAAATTAAAACGGATTTTATCAACAATATGACGCATGAGTTTAAAACACCTATAGCTACAATTAATTTGGCATTAGACGCTATAAAAAATCCTAAGATCATTGATAGCAAGGATAAAGTAATACGTTATCTTAATATGATTAGGGAGGAAAATAAACGGATGCATGCTCAAGTTGAAAACGTATTGAGAATATCTAAACTAGAGAAGAATGAACTAAATATTAGTAAGGATAGGGTTGATTTGCACGACCTAGTGGAAGATGCTGTTACCCATGTAGAATTGATTGTAGAAGACAGACAAGGGTATATAAAAACACATTTAGAGGCAGAACAAACATCCGTTTTAGCGAATGATACACATTTTACAAATGTGATAGTGAATATGCTGGACAATGCCATTAAATATTCACCTGACGGACCTAAAATAGATGTTTTTACAGAGAATGTAGGCACTAATATTTTATTAAAAATACAAGATCAGGGTAGTGGCATGAGTAAAGCTGCTGCCAAACGTGTTTTCGAAAAGTTTTATAGAGAACATACGGGAGATATACATAACGTAAAAGGTCATGGTTTAGGGTTAGCTTACTTAAAGCGAATCGTTGATGATCACCAGGGCTTTGTTTCAGTAGAAAGTGAAAAAGGTAAAGGAAGTACATTTACAATAAAACTTCCGGTAATATCATAAAATTATGGAAGAACAAAACAAGAAAATTTTATTAGTAGAAGATGACCCAAATTTTGGGACCGTTCTAAGGGATTACTTAATGATGAATGATTATGATGTGGTTCATGCTAAAAACGGTATGGAAGGTTTTGAAAAGTTTAAAAAGGACGATTACGATTTATGTATTTTGGATGTGATGATGCCATATAAAGATGGATTTACGCTTGCTAAAGAAATTCGTGAGAAGAATACAGACGTACCTATCGTATTTTTAACTGCTAAAGCCATGAAAGAAGATGTGCTTAAAGGATATAAGGTTGGTGCAGACGATTACTTAAATAAGCCGTTTGATAGTGAAGTGTTGCTTATGAAAATAAAAGCGATAATGCAGCGTAAGGCCACAGAAACAATAGCAGATAGCAAACAATTTGAATTTGAAATAGGACGTTTTCATCTAAACTCTAAATTGCGTTTTTTAAGATTTGATGGGGGAGAGCCAGTAAAATTGTCCCCAAAAGAGAATGAATTGTTGCGCTTGTTGGCGTTACATGAAAATGATTTAATGCCACGAGAATTGGCTCTGACAAAAATATGGCGAGATGACAACTATTTCACATCAAGAAGTATGGACGTGTATATTGCGAAGTTACGCAAGTATTTAAAGCCAGATGAAAAAGTTGAAATTTTAAATATTCACGGTGAAGGCTTCAGATTAGTGGTGAATAGCTAGAAAGATTCTATAATTGATAAAAGAGAAATCCAGCAAAAGCTGGATTTTTTTTGTTTTTAAAACTTAGAAAAATCATCTATTGCGAAAGCACTTTGATAGGAACTCTCATTAATCGAATCGTTTTCATTTGAATCATAATCCACTAAAATCTTCCATACGCCATTTTCTTTTATATGAATGACGTGAAATTTACCGTAATACGACTTTTCATCTGACGTTTTTGCATTTTGGGTTAATTTATAAATCCCGCGCTCTGATGCTTTCTCTCCATTTTGAATGCGTTCTAAAAACCGAAATGAAATAGTTTGATTTAAAGATGCATCTTTCCACCAACTTTTATAGCCTTCAATGTATTCCATTTTGTTTTTAATATGCTTTGAATTCCCACTAATGCGAATCAAGCTATCACTATGAATACTAGCAAATAAATTAAAGTCAAGTGTTTCATAAGCCTTTGTGAAACTACTCCAGACTTCTAAATTTATGGATTTTAGAGTTTCATGATTTTGTGCTTTGGCAGCATGTGTTGCAAACAAAAAAATACACACAAAAAAAGAATATAAAGGCTTCATGTTTAGCGTAAAAAAACAAAAGATAAGAAAATTTTAGATGCGCTTTTGAAGCCATTCCTTAAACTCGTAAAAGTTTTGTGGTGCTACACCATGCCCAACAGGAAACTCAGAATACACATTTTTTATTTGCAATGTGTTTAAAAAAGGTTGTGTTTGTCTAGCCCAGTCAGGCGGTATTACCTGATCTAAACTGCCATGGGAACAATAAAAGTCTAAATGCGAATAATCTTCTTTATTTAAATCTTCAGGTAAAATATCTTGATTAATATAACCGCTTAAGGCTACGATGTTTTTAGCTTTCTGAGGATAAGTTAAAGCCACGGCATAGCTCAAAATTGTGCCTTGGCTAAAGCCTAAAAGTGTAACGTTATCTTTTTCTGCATCATATTTTGCAACGATTTCATCAATAAATCTAGAAATCAAGTCCACCGATTGTTTAGCTTGTACATTATCATTCCATTTTCCTTTTTCGGCATCAAAATTAATAGCGTACCAAGCATTGCCAAAAGGTTGCATGCTGTAAGGTGCCCTAGCAGAAACTATTAAAAGTTCCTCAGGTAATTCATTTGCGAAAGAAAACAAGTCGTTTTCATCACTTCCATAACCATGTAACATGATGAGTAAAGGTGCGCTTTCTTCTATATTTGAAGGACGCATAACGTAATCTAAAGACAAGGATGTGTGTAGCATATTTATTAACCTACGCTTGAAAAAATTCTTTGAAAAAAGTCGCCAACCAATGGCACTGTTTGTACTTTACCACCAACTGCATTAATTAAGGCGTAGATGATAAGAATAGCAAAACACAGATAGAATGCCGAAGTAACCATCCAGCTATCAAAAGAACTGGCAACAAATGCGAATAGATGGAATACAATCCATAATCCTAAAGATTGTCTTACATTGAAACTTATAAAAGGATTTTTCTTATCGTTATTCATAAAATAAGCGATAATGATACCAATAATTCCTAAATAGCTAACAACCGAGAGCCCTTTACCTTCTTGAATATCTTGTTGTGTCATTTTACTTTAAAGCTAAAATATTATTAGAAATAACGCCATAAACACTTCCCTTTAAACTTTCTCCTTTAAAAATTGAATTGTGTGATTTTGAAAGTATATGTTCTTTTGAAAATGTATATTTTGTATTTGGATTGAATAACGTAGCATTTATTTCGTTACCAATTTGTATTGACGCTTGGTCTAAGCCAAATCTTTGTTTTCCTTTGGTAAGGATGTCTATAGTCTTTTTTAAGGTGAATTTTTGTTGCAATGCACCAAAAGCACTTTCTAAACCAATGGTGCCATATTCTGCGTGATCAAATTCAACCTTTTTTAATTCAATATCCAAGGGGTTGTGGTCGCTTGTTACCATATCGATAGTGCCGTCTTTCACGCCGTCTATCAAAGCATCAATATCTTCTTGAAGGCGTAATGGTGGCTTCACTTTAAAATTAGTGTCAAAACCTTTTAACGCGTCATCTGTAAAATAAAGGTTGTGTATGGCAACACTACAGCTTATATCTAGTCCCTTAGCTTTGGCATCTCTAATTAATGCTACACTTTTTGCGGTAGAAATTGTTGGAATATGCAATTTTCCTTCTGTATATTCCAATAAAAATAAATCTCTTGCTACTTGTAGCTCTTCTGCAAGCGCAGGATTTCCCTTTAAGCCTAATGCTGTACTTGTAATATTTTCATTCATAACCCCAAGTCCAGAAATCTTACTTTCCTGAGGAAATGAACAAACCAAGCCTCCAAAATTGCTAGCGTATTGCAAAGCAATCTTTAAAAGATTAGGATTTGAAATAGGCGATTTGTAATCGTAAAATGCCACGGCGCCAGCATTCATCATATCATATAATTCAGCTAAATCTTCTCCCTTACTATGTCGTGTTAAAGCACCAAGTGGTAAGACGTTAACCGCGCTGTTTGCACTCTTCGATTTGATAAAGGATACATCAGCACTAGTATCGATTATCGGATTTGTATTTGGATTTAGTGCTACCGCAGTAAACCCAGATAGCGCCGCAGTTTTAATTCCATTGGCAATGTTTTCCCGTTCTTCAAAACCTGGTTCTCCAAAAGACACACTGCTATCAAACCAACCTTGGGAAATATGGAGGTTTTCAAAAGCAATTTCCTGATAGTTTTCTGGATTTTTTAGTTTAGAACCTATTTTGGTAATTAATCCGTCTTCAATTAAAATATCTTGAGTTGTGTTATGAAAATCACTTTTAGCATCAAGTATTGTGGCGGATTTTATGAGTATGTTCATTTAAAATATTTTAAGATGAGCATTTCCGTAAGCAACAGAATTAGTGCAAAAATAACAAACCATTTCCACAAGGCATTAACTTTAGTCTCACTTTTTAACGTATCAAACAATTCGCTTATGGAACTACTGGTTTCTACAAATTCAAGATTATCAACATTTTGATACGTTAATGCGCTTTCCTTTCTGTTAAAATTAAAGCTCACATTCTTAATGACGGACTCATTATTTCTAACTTGGTAGATGCCATCACGTTTTGGAAGTTCATCTGTAGTTATCAAGACTTTGTTATTAAAGTTTTGTTGTCTCGGGATGATGCTCTCACTATCGCGTTGCAAGGTTAATACTTCGTCCTGCTGTAAATTCACTTTTACCTCAAAGCTATTTTGCGTTCCAATATTATAATACAGTTCTGGGATTTTAAAGCTGCGCTTTGCAATGTTGTATAACGTTGGGACGATCAAGGGCGAACTTTTAAAGTTTGAATTTTCAGTATTTAATGGTCCCGTAAAAAGATACATTTTATTGCTGCTTGTTAAAAAAGGCCTTCCATCTTCAAAAGAAAGTATAGGAGCTGCAGCGTTAGAGTTTAGACTGTAAAATGAGTTGATTTTTGGGTATTGAAAGTTGGTAACGCGTTTTTCAAAAACACCGTTATTGTAAAGTGGATGGCTATAGTTTATGGTGGTAATACGCTTTTCTGATGACACTTCATTTTTAAAACCTAGCCTATAATTTGATAGTAAACCATTGTAGGAACTGATAGTTGCATTTTTAGCAGGAATAATTAAAACTGTACCGCCATTATTGGTAAAGGCACTTAAAACTGTACTGAGAGCATTTGGGATGGTTTCAAGTTCATTAAGAATAATAAGGTTTTGATTGTTTATACGATTATAGTCCAAGTTTTTTAAGCTATAATTCATGAATTCAAATTCATCTTCAGTATAAATACGTTTCAGAAAGTTTGAATCTGTACTGTTGATTGCCAAAACATTAATCTTTTCTGGGGTGTTAAAATTGAAGAACAGCCTATTGTCGAACGTTAGGTGTGTGTCATTAATTTTTATTTCACCATTGATGACTTCGTTTGTAGGTAAATCAAATATAACTTTTGCTTCGTCATCAATTTGTGTAGAGGTTTTTGCAATTAAACTATTACTGTTAAGAAGTGAAACCGGTAAATTTTCAATGGGATTACCACTATTCTTTAAACTAACGGTTAGCTCTAATTTGGTTGGATTTGATTTTGAGATATATGCGGAGTCTATTGCTACGTTTTGAGTATTAATAGGCTCTAATTTTACTACATGCAACGTTATTAGGTAATCTTTTTCAGGATTAAACATTTCATCTTGATTCTGAAAATCTGAAATAAAAATCAGGTTTTTTACAGTCTTAGCGTCTTTACTAAATAAATTTTTACTTTTTAAGAGTGCAGTTTTAAAAGACACACCGTTAGGGGCATACTCCAGTTGCAATAAGCTATTTTTGATAGCTCCTAAGGTTGTATTTTTATAGGTTTCAGAATTTGTGAAAATGGATAAATTCTCATCTTCTGGTACATTAAGTAGCAAGTCTTGAACCGCTCGTTTCAATAAAACACCTCTGTCGCCTTTTGCCTGCATACTGAAGGAGTTATCTAAATATACAACCGTTTCGGTCTTTTTGTTGAGTGTGTTATTTTTTGAATAAAAAGGTTGTGCAAAGGCAAAAATGATAGCAGCAAACAGTAATAATCTGGTAATAAGTGTTAACCATTTTTTTAGCTGTGAACTTTTACGGGTTTGTATCGCCACATTTTTTAAAAAAGCAACATTGGTAAAAGGTACCTTTTTAAATTTTCGAAGCTGGAATAAATGAACTATTATAGGAATAACCAGTAAAAATAAAGCGTAAAGAAGTTCGGGGTATTTAAACTGCATTTATTTTTTTAGTTTATCAAACCTACGTATTTTTTTTGATTCTAATTATGTCTAACAAAAGAAAATATAGTCCTTAAACGGTTCTAAATTCAATTTATTTAAATATGCTCTGATTTCTTTCTGAGCGTCCTTATTGGCAACTGTTATCAAACTTTGTGGATTTTCAATCTTTGCTAGTGCATCAAAATTAAGCATACGCTTCCCATAAATTTCCTTTCCAATTTTATTTGGGTTATCGCAAATCCATTCAAAAGGAATATGACGCTCAATAAATATACTAGCCATTAGCTTTCCTTTTGTACCTGCGCCCCAAATCACTAGGTTTTTTGAAGGATTATAATCAATATCTAAAAAGTGTTTTACTTTTAAAGCTGTAAAATGATTCTGAGCATAGTGTACATGGGTTCTAGAAGTTCTGGTACTGTAATCACGCCATTTGTGGATCACAGTGTTACAAGGAATACATGAATAATCATTTTTATAAAATCGGAATGTTAGGTCGTAATCCTCTGGATAAACATCAGGATAAAATGCACCACAGGCCTCCAGGTCCGCTCGATATAGCATCCAACAAGGTGAGGGAATAACACATTCTTTATAAATTTCGCTGTAGTTATTGCCTAATTTGGTAAGCGTATTAAGCCAAACTTCATAGCTTTTGTAACCAGGACCAACACCATTGGCATTAAAATATTCAACCAAGCCAACAGCCACATGGTTTTTTCCATGGGTCAATAAATTATGGGCTAAAACTTCAAGCTTGTTAGGTAACATAATATCATCACTATCCATGCGTGTTATCAAAGTCCCAGAACTGTTTTTAAAAGCCAGTTTTAAAGCATCAATAATACCGCTTCCATTATTTTTTAAAAGTTTTATGCGACGATCTGCTGTTGCAAATCTTTCAACTAATTTATAGCTATTGTCTGTAGAATGGTCATCTACAATGAGTAATTCCCAGTTTGTATAGGTTTGCTCTAGAATAGAATTTAAGCATTCTGCTAAAAAACGTTCAGTATTCTTAAATGGTGTTAATATGCTTACTAGTGGCTGTTGCATGAGCGAATATAGTATCTTTTAACAAAACCTTGGGAACACATGGTAGCACATAATATTATTTTTGCATTCACTTTTTAATTTAAAAATTTACAAATGAATATTAGAGTTTTTATAGCGTCAATTTGCCTAAGCGTAATGCTATTTGGTTGTGGCGCAGGAAAAGGTAAGGTAAATGATTTGGCCATTAATTTGCCAATTGATGCGCATATTGATTTATCAAATGTTGTGGATGATAAAGCCCCGGTTGTAATAAACCCTGGGCGTTTCACTGTTGAAACCGTAACCTATCGATTGCCGCGGGTAGTTCAAGGTACGTATTCCGTAAGCGATTTTGGAAAATATGTTGAAGATTTTAAAGCGATTGATTACGACGGGAATGCAATGCCAGCCAATAAAGTTGATGATAATTCTTGGACGATTGAAAACGCAAAATCACTTGATAAAATTACTTACAATGTTAACGATACCTATGATATTGAAACCAAAGGAGGCATAGGAGAGGAGCAGCCATTTTCTCCATCAGGCACTAACATTGAGCCAGAAAATTATGTGTTGAATTTACATGGTTTTATTGGGTATTTCGATTCGCTTAGAAGCAATCAATATAAATTAGATGTTACTGCTCCTGCAGATTTTGTGCGTACTTCTGCATTGCAGAATACATCTTCAAGCACAGGTGATGATGGTAAGTATATTACATCAAGTTATATAGCGCCAAGATATTTTGACATTACGGATAACCCAATGATGTACGGTAACTTGGATGTTGAGGAATTTCAAGTTGGAGATATAAAAATAGTTTTAAGCGTGTATTCGCCAAATAAAGTCCATACGGCAGCATCATTAAAAGAAACTGTTTTTAAGATGATGAAAGCTCAAAAAGCATATTTGGGGGATATTAATTCTACGCCCCGATATGATATTTATCTGTACCTATCAGAAGGAAAGGAAGACTCACCAAAAGGGTTTGGAGCATTGGAGCACCATACATCTACTGTTGTAGTTTTACCAGAAGCCATGGACGAAGCTGCTTTGGCTGAAAGCATGATTGATGTGGTGTCTCATGAATTTTTTCATATTGTTACACCTTTGAGTGTGCATTCTGAGGACGTTCATTATTTCGATTATAACAACCCAACATTTTCAAAGCATTTATGGATGTATGAAGGCGTTACTGAGTATTTTGCCACATTATTTCAAATAGATCAAGGTCTTGTTGAAAAAGAAGATTTTTATAATAAGATCATGGGTAAAATACAGGCATCAAAGGCTTATAATGACGCTATGAGTTTTACCATTATGAGTGAAAATGTGCTTAAAGCACCATATAAAGATCAATACATTAACGTTTATCAAAAAGGAGCGTTAATAGGAATGTGTATTGATATTTTAATGCGTGAAGAAAGTAATGGCAATAGAGGTATTTTATCTCTAATGAAGGAATTGTCAAATAAGTACGGGAAAAATAAGCCTTTTGAAGACGACAAATTAATTGCTGAAATAACAGAAATGACATACCCATCCATTGGAGAGTTTTTAAATACTCACGTCGTTGGAGATTTACCTATAAGGTATGAAGACTTTTTTGAAAAAGTAGGGCTGGAAATAGGAGAGACAAAAATTAAAGCTAATTATATTATACTGAATAATGCTCCTATCGTTAGCGGTGATGGGCAAAAAGGTACTATATTTTTTACTGAAGCAGCATTACAGAACAGTTTTTGGGTAGAGCAAGGTGTACAAGCTAATGATGTTATTGAAAGCATTAATGGCACTGAAGTCACTTTGATGAATGCCAATCAAGTGCTTCAGGAAGTGTTTATGTGGAAACCAGGAAAGGACATTGAGGTAAAGCTGAACAGAAATGGTGAAGAAATTGTAATTAAAACTACAACAACACAAGGTTATACTACAGGCAAAGGCTTAATTGAAAAAGAAGATGCTACCGAGGAGCAGGTTGCTCTTAGAAAAGCTTGGATGAAAGGGTAAAAATTTAAACCATAATAAAAAAGCGATTATTTCATTTTGATTTAATCGCTTTTTTAGTTTTTGCTAATCCTCTAAAAGATCGGGACGGCGCTCTTTAGTGCGCTTATACGCCTGTTCCTCTCGCCATTCTTCAATTTTAGGTAAGTTGCCGCTAAACAATAGTTCCGGAACTTTCCATCCATTATATTCTCTAGGTTTTGTATAAATGGGAGGCGCTAATAAGTTATCCTGAAAAGAGTCAGTCAAGGCAGAGGTTTCATTGCCTAAAACACCAGGAATTAATCGTATTACAGCATCACACAATACCGCAGCTGCAAGCTCTCCACCAGAAAGCACAAAATCTCCTATAGAAATTTCTCTGGTAATTAAATGGTCACGAACACGTTGGTCCACACCTTTGTAATGTCCACACAGAATGATAATGTTCTCTTTTATGCTAATTTGATTCGCTATACCTTGATTAAGGGTTTCCCCATCAGGCGTCATATAAATCACTTCATCATAATTGCGTTGCGATTTGAGGTTTGAAATACATTTATGAATAGGCTCTACCATCATTACCATACCGGCTCCACCACCAAATTGTGTGTCGTCTATGGATTTATAATTATCAGTGGCATAATCACGAAGATTGTGAAAATGAATTTCTACCATATTAGCTGTTATAGCACGCTTTAAAATGGATGCTTCAAACGGACTTTTTAGCAATTCTGGTAATACAGTAATAATATCTATGCGCATAATTTAAATGTTATCGCAAATATAAACGAATTGTTCTTTATTAATATACAAAAGGCTGCCTTGTAATGAGACAACCTTTTTGTTTTTAATCTCTGTTTAAATATTGAAAACTATGCTGAATTTACTCTAGAGCGTCGGCTTGGTAAATTCATAAACTCATACATATCACTATTTAGCATCTTTTGGTACAAGTTTTTGTTTACTGAAACAGGAATTTTTAAATCAGGAAACTTAATGAAGTACTTGTTTCCTTCTTTGCCATTAAAATTGACTTTGACAGATGTTGCTTCCATAATTTAAAATATTTAAGATTAAACTATAAAACTGAATGTTCTGTATCAAAAAATATTCCAAATGAAGTTTGATAAAACCAATGAGAATTTGTCAGGTTAAAGATTTAATAAACCTAGAATTTCTTCTTCAAAACCATTAGAGAACATATTGGCATGCCCATTAACAATCTTATTTTCGTCGCTAACTAAAATCACTTTTGTAAGCGGGTAAACGGCTAATTTTTGTCTGGACATTTCTGGCTCTTCAAAAATATATTCGTGTTGAAGCGCATTCCTTTTATTTTTTATGGTGGATATCCAACGCTCTTTACTGTAATCGTCAATATTTACGGAGATAAATTCTACTTCAGGATATTTTTTAGTTAGTTCTTTAACACGTTTATGCGTGGTGTCAAAATAATCCTTGTATAAATGGGACCAAAAATAAACAACGGTAGGCTTGTTTATGATGGTATTCATATTTATTAAATCATTTCTTAAGTTTCGTACATGTACGTCTGGAAACAACTCTCCCGGTTTCAATTTATTAATGGAGGAGTTGTAAGCCACAATTAAGTCGTTATGCTTTTCATTTGTGCTTTTTGATAGGAAATAGTTTATCACTTTATCATTATCGTCAACTTTTTTACTTTTTGACAAGAAAGTCATGGCGTAATGATAAAGCAATTGGTTTTTAATATCTTTATTTTTAATCAAACTGTCTACAGCCTTCATTTTATCAAGATTGTAACAACAATTTGTCCAAATCTCGTAAGGTGATTTTGCGTGTTTTACATGAGTTTCCAACGCTATGTTGTTGAAGCTACGTTTAAGGAATGCGTTATAGTTGAAATAATCTTTGAAGAATTCATCATTGTAATTCAGGTTCTTGCGATAACTATAAAAATCAGCAGGTAAAGCTTCAATTATTTTTTTCTTATTCCTTCCATACTGCACAAACGGATAAACTTCTTTACTGGAATAATAATCGTAATCGATATTAGCTTGGGCAATTTTGTTAAATAGTTCAGAAGTATTATGTTTTTCTTGGTAATATTTTAATTTTCTTAGCTTTTTATTTCTAATAGAATCTATTTCAGCTTCAAAAGCTTCTGGTTTTAATTGACATAATTTGAATACTTGCTTTTCCTCTTTTTCGCTTTGAAGAAAATCATTAATTAAATAATTGTTCTCTTTGGCGCCTTTGCCAGTGTACACCAAAGATTCGTCAAAATCAAAAGTATTTAATCGAAACATGAGGCTGTCACCAGGCTCTAATAGCACCATTTGAATTTCACCGCCATGACGAAATGTGTAAAATCCAGAGGTTAATCCTTCTATTTTGTATGAAAAACGATTATTCCCATCAAGTTTTACAGTGTCTAAAACTTCCTCAGAATCATAAAGAACCACATAGTCAGTGTTCTTATTAATTATTTCGCCTCCAAGTATTGCGTAGTTACAAGAGTCTGTACCACAACTAATTAAAGCAAAAGCAATACATACTATGTATAAGTATATTTTCATAAATCCCTCTTCAAAAAAAGCAGACGTCATAATCTACTCTTACAAAAATATGTTTTGCACTAATAATAGGCTGTTAAGGCGTTGTTAAATGTTATAATATCACTAATAAGGCTTTAAAAATTAAATGTATTATACTTAAGTAACGCTTAGATTTTTTTACTTTTGCAAAAATTTTAAGATAAGGCTATGCTATCAGTTTCAAACCTCTCGGTGCAATTTGGAAAACGCGTTTTATTTGATGAGGTAAACACGTCGTTTACCACCGGAAATTGTTATGGTATTATTGGTGCCAATGGTTCTGGGAAATCTACATTTTTAAGGATCCTTTCAGGAAAGCAAGAACCAACTTCGGGCAACGTAAGTTTGGAAACAGGCAAGCGCATGTCTGTTCTAGAGCAAAATCATAATCTGTACGACGAGCATAATGTTTTGGAAACTGTTTTGATGGGCAACAAACCTTTATTTAAAATTAAAACTGAAATAGATGCGCTTTACGCTGATTACTCGGATGAGAATGCCGAAAAAATTGGCGAATTGCAGGTGCAGTTTGAAGAAATGAACGGTTGGAATGCTGAAAGTGATGCCGCTGCATTACTATCTAATTTAGGGATTAAAGAAGATTTGCATTATAGCCTAATGGGCGATTTAGATGGAAAACAAAAAGTACGTGTGCTTTTGGCACAGGCCCTTTTTGGGAATCCTGATGTGCTGATTATGGACGAGCCTACCAACGACTTGGATTATGAAACCATTTCTTGGTTAGAAAATTTCTTGGCTAATTATGAAAATTGTGTGATTGTTGTATCGCACGACCGTCACTTTTTAGATGCAGTATGTACGCATATTTCCGATATTGATTTTGGAAAGATTACACACTATTCTGGAAACTATACGTTTTGGTATGAGTCTTCTCAATTAGCTGCCAAACAGCGCGCACAACAAAATAAAAAGGCTGAGGAAAAGAAAAAGGAACTAGAGGAGTTTATCCGTCGTTTTTCGGCAAACGTTGCCAAGAGTAAGCAGGCTACAAGTAGAAAAAAGATGATTGATAAATTAAATATCTCTGATATTAAACCTTCAAGCCGTCGCTATCCGGCTATAATTTTTGAGCGTGAACGTGAGGCTGGGGATCAAATTTTAAATATAGAAGGTTTATCTGCTTCGTTAGATGGCGAAACTTTATTTAACAACATAGATTTAAATTTGGCAAAAGGTGATAAAGTTGTTGTATTTTCAAGAGATTCCAGAGCCACTACGGCATTTTATCAAATTATCAACGGGAAAGAGACAGCAGATTCAGGGAAATATGCTTGGGGTGTAACTACTACACAATCTTACTTACCATTGGATAACAGTGAATATTTTCAAAGCGATTTATCCCTTGTAGATTGGTTACGTCAATGGGCACAAACCGAAGAGGAACGTGAGGAAGTGTATATTCGTGGCTTTTTAGGTAAAATGATTTTTAGTGGAGAAGAGGCCTTAAAAAAATGTAACGTGCTTTCTGGAGGAGAAAAAGTGCGCTGTATGCTAAGTAGAATGATGATGATAAGGGCCAACGTGTTGATGCTAGACGAACCTACTAACCATTTAGATTTAGAAAGTATTACAGCTTTTAATAATTCATTAAAAAACTTTAAGGGAACCGTGTTGTTTACTACGCATGACCATGAGTTCGCGCAAACGGTTGCAAACCGCGTTGTGGAGTTAACACCAAATGGTGTTATCGATCGTTACACGACATTTGATGAATACATGCAGGATGCCAAGATTAAAGAATTGCGTGATAAGATGTATGCGGTAACGGCTTAATTACGCTTCTTCTATTTCAGAGAGAAGACGATTTAGAATTGGCGTAACCTTATCCAATTCATCCTTATGCACATGAATTTCTTGAAAGCCTTGAATACTTGCACCAAAGCCTGCCAGTCTTCCAGATTCAGACTCATCTTTAATTATGGCACAAATATTTTCTTGTTCTAATGCGTTAAAAACACGTTGAACCTGAATAAAGTTTCCTGAAAAAACTTTAATGTAATTAGATGCTTCCATAGCCAAAAGTTTTAAGGATTCCTCTTAAAGTTACAAAAAAAAATCGAGATTTAAAATGTTTAAAACGTTCCGACAATACCGATTTGGTTACTAGATAGCTTTAAATTCCAAGATATTTTCGCAGGTGTTTTGCTATAATCGTAGGCTTTAGAGTTGAAGAGAAATTTATCAATACTATCAACAACGATAATGCTTAAAGCGGTTGAAAAAGCGATATCCGTCAGCCAATGAGCGCCATCAACTAATCGAGAAATAGGAGCAATGGCACCAATACTGTAGATACCAACTTTTATCCAAGTATTATCAAACTGTTTAGCGATAGCATGAGACATGGTAATAGATAAAGTAGTGTGTCCTGATGGGAAAGAGTGGTATCCTGGCTCAGAAGAGAATAGTTTAAAATCAAAAGGGTCACCTGTATGATTTGGTCTTGAACGTCCAACGCTCCCTTTTAATAAGCTACTTATAGCCCCACTAGTAATAGATGATGAAATGATAAGTACACTTGTTTTTCTGATTTTTTCGTTTTTAGTAGCTAAACCAAAGCCGTACAATCCTGCATTTGCAATAAAATAGTTTTGCGGGCTCCCAAAATACCAACCAAAATCTCTTATACCCTTTGGAAAATCTTCTTTATTTCTAGCAAAAAAACGGTTTGTCTCTTTATCCAAGCTAGATAGGGCTACCGTGCCAAAGATAAAGCCACCTAGTTTACCAAAGTCTTTACCCTTCCAATGCAATGGCCTTGTAAAACTGTGCCCAACACTTTTTAGCGTTTGTTTAATATCGTGTTTTAAAAGTTTTGGTATTGATTGGTCATCCTTAAGGTTTAAAGAATCACTACCTCTAGGAGATTGAGCACTAATGCTAGTGAATATACCTAACATAAAAAAACAGACAAAAGACTTCAAAAAACTCATGGTTCTTGCAGAAAAAAAATTAAAAGGAATCAAAAATAGGCAAATTCATTTTATTCGTATTTCTTATTCATTAGCTACATTTTGGTATTTCGTAATGATTTTCAGCAAGTAAAATTGCTTTTTTATTTCATTTGAACAAGAAAACCTAGCATTTGGTAGAAATACCTAGTTCCAGGTATTTATTGATTGTGCATTATGTTATACATTTAAAGAGCTATCTAATCAACAATATTTTTTTATGAAAAAAATACTCTTCTCAACTCTTTTCATTTTACTTTTTACTTGCAATAGTAATATAGAGCCTTTAGACCCCTCTTTTTTTATTAAAGAACCAGCTCCGGACGAAGTAAAAATTAGTATCGAAGGCTTAAATGATATTGATTATACCGAAGTTACGGCTATAACTATTGATAGTACAGTTACCATTTCATCTGATGGGATTTTCAAAAACCCTTATTCTCCGAATGGAGTAGAAGATTTACCTGTTTTACTTTTAGAGAATGACGAAATATTGATGGGATACTTTCCCCACACCTTAAAATCAAACAAAGCAGGGATAGATGATATTATACTTTTTTATTTTTTAACCTATCCAGAACTTGCAATTCAAGGTTATGATTATGAATTTGTACTCAAAGAAATTAAGACTAGTGACGAGTATTTAAAACTAAAAGGCTTAGTTGTTTCTGATTTGAATTCAAATAAATCGCCGCTGATAAATGATGAATTTAACGCTATGGTTAGGAGTATTACCATCGATATCAAAGAGGCTCATGATGAAGAAACTAGTAAAACTAAAAAAGAAAATGCGTCTTATAAATTTAATTTCGATCGAGAAGGGAAAGTATCATGGGAAAACCAATTTCCTTTATATGCCGCTGTAGGTATTAGTATTCAAAACACTACTACTTTTGAATATCTACTAGAACCTAAGTTACTAGAAACAAAGAGCTTGGTATTTTCTCCTGTTTCTTTTGTTTCATGGGCATTTAATGAGGTGTTTACAGATAATAATGATGTTAAGGTGGAGTCCGCTACGTTTAATAAAGATGGCTATTATAAAATCTCAATTTCTAATGGAAATTTGGTAGGAAATGCTGACGATCCCCTTTACGACTACGTAAGAGCTAGAAATAAATTATTTGTAAGTGCAAATTTACTAGGTTATATAATCCCAATTTCTAGTAAAACCATTAAGTCTAACTCTAAATGTTTAAATTCATTTATAAAACTACAAGATGAAATAAACCTATATGTTACTAAACTAATCTTTAAACAAAGTGTACCTAATTCTGGAGAATTAATAGGCGATATCATAAACCTTGGAAGTAATACAGATGAAATATTTGTAGCTTGTTATTCAGGAACAGCAAGTCGATACCTTAAAATTCTTACAGATGGATTTGCAAAACGTTTAAGTACATTAGAAGACGTTTCAACTCTGGCATTGATGCTAAGAGATTTTATGGGTTCTAAAATATATCTTGAGGAGCAAAGAAATTACAGCAAAGGCTTGTCTTTTGGGAATTTAAAAGGTAAAGATGAATCAGAGTTGGAGTTTGAAGGTGAGCCCGAAGAATCTTTCAATTATTTTAAAACTTTTGAAGAATTAGAGGTGAGCTACGATATTACTAGAAATGTAATAAGTTCCACTGTTAAGCAGCAGGATAAATGGATAAAGGCAGTGAACCTGTCTTTTTTACCAGAAGTAAAAACAGGTGATGCAGATATTTCGCAAAACGCTTACGATAATAAGGGACACATAAACACAAATACTGAAGGTAAAATTGAAGTAAAGCTTGTTATGGGAGAAAAGCCTTCAGAAGTAATAATAAAACCAACATTTGATTACGAAACCATCAAAGAAGCATCTGTTAAACTAGAACCGAATAAAAGTATTGGACTTTCAGGTAATTTAGATTTTGGAGAAGTGAAAATAAACACAGGTAAAGGACAAACCTTTGTTATTGAGAACAAATCAGCCGAAGTAATGACAATTTCTTCCATAGATTTACCTGAAGGGTTTTCCACACCTTGGCAACTACAACCAATAAATCCATTTGACTCGGAGAGTATTTTACTTGTTTTTGAACCCATAGAAGTCAAGGATTATACAGGGACGATTACAGTTAACAATAATATTGATAATGTAAACAACCAGATTGAAGTTATTGGTTTTGGTACTGATGATAAGATTACGCTTGAAGGTAATTTAGATTTTGGAGATGTGTTAATAAACCCAGAAACACCTCCTACTAGAGTATTGACTATAAGTAATCACAATTTAAATAAAAGTATAAACGTGAACCCAATAGTTTTGCCAGATGGTTTTACCGCTACAGGCTGGGTTAATGGGGGTGTTTTAAATCCCTCAGTACAACAACAAATAGTAATCACTTTTAATCCAACTGAGGTGAAGACTTATGACAGCGTTCTTGTCATAAATAATGATGTAGATGATGTAAATAATAAAATTGATCTAAAAGGAACGGGGATAAACGATCAGGTTAATATAGAAGGAGTATGGTTTGGAGAGACTAACGTTACCAAATGCGAACCAGCAAGATTTGATACTGTAACACCAAACTGTGAAATGCATACAGTATTGAACGAAAGGGATGTTGAATTTCTTAGTGGATTTTCAGGTTTTTGCGATGCTGGTTTGGAATGTGGCACAGTAGTTTTTAATTTTTATACTAATTCAGAGTCTATTTATAGAAATAAGTATGAGTTTGATGGTACTACTTTATCAATAGATGTTCGCACTAATAGTTCGGGCAATTTCTTTAACGGAAGAGTTTTTAAATATACCGGAACCATAAATGCTACTGGAGATAAATTTGAAGGAACATATACTATGGATATGCCAGGAGGGATTTGGGGAGCCTATACTGAAGGTACAATGACATTTACTAAGAAATAATATCAATGAAAAGGCTATAAATAAGTAATTATAAGAATTGTTTAGGCAAAGCGATGAATTTTATTTATTTGAAAATCATAATTTAAACTTTAAATACGATCTTCATTTTATTCAGAATAAAATTTTTAAGATAGATGTTCTTTTAATTACCGTAACTCCGCCCCAAGCTGTTTTTCAAAATTGGTTTGAAGCTTAACCATTATTTTGTCAATTTGCTTATCGTTAAGCGTTTTGTTTTCATCTTGAAGAATAAAACTAACCGCATAACTTTTTTTGCCTTTCGGTAGGTTTTTACCTTGATAGACATCAAACAGATTTACTTCTTTAAGTAATTGTTTTTCAGTTTGTTTTGCTATTTTATATAAATCTTCAAATGAAACATTTTCATCTATCAATAAAGCAAAGTCTCTGCGTACTTTAGGATATTTAGGTATGGATTTAAATACAATTTTATTTCTCTTAGTCATATCTAAAATGGCATCCCAATTAAAATCAGCACAAACCACTTCCTGAGAAATATCAAAGTGCTTTAGCACAGTTTTGGTTATTAAACCAAAGTCCACAAGCTTTATTTTTCCTAAGCTTAACGAAACCCCTTCGCTAAACAAATCATTTTTAATAGGCGATTCGTTATATCTTGCAATACCCAAACGCTCAAGAATAGCACTTACAACTCCTTTTAGAAAGAAAAAATCACTTTTAAGTTTTGAATTAGAATTCCAGCTTTCAGGATGCTGATTGCCAGTGGCGACCACAGTTAGATGTTTATGTTCTTCTTTTTCTTCAGAAAAGCTATGATATGTTTTTCCAAATTCAAAGAGCTTTAGATCTTGTCGTTTTCTATTGATATTATATGATATAGCTTCAAGCCCTGAGAACACTAAGGATTGTCTTAAAACTGATAGCTCATTGCTCAACGGGTTAAGCATTTCGATATTATGATCGGTTTTTAGTTGCTCACTTAAGTCAGAATAATCAGGAGTAGTCAATGAGTTTGATAGAATTTCAAAAAATCCTTGTCCAGCCAATTGGTTGCCAATAGTATTCTGGACTTTAAAATCCTCAAAACGAGACATACTGGAGATTGAGGCATTCAGCTTGTTGGAAATGTTGATATTGTTATAACCATAAACCCTAAGTATCTCCTCAATAACATCTGCTTCCCTAAGTACATCATTTCTAAAAGCAGGTACAGTTAATCCCAAACCGGTTTCTGTAACATTGTTGACTTTAATATCAAGAGACGTTAATATGCTTTTAATAGTTTCTTTTGGAATTTCCTCACCAATTATTTTTTTAGCGTTTTCGAAACTTAGGCGCACTTGAAAATCCTCAATCTTTTTTGGGTAAATATCCACAATGTCACTTGTAATATCCCCACCCGCCAATTCTTGAATTAAAAGTGCAGCACGTTTTAAAGCATATTCGGTAATATTTGGATCAATACCACGCTCAAAACGGAATGAAGCGTCTGTATTCAAACCATGGCGTTTGGCCGTTTTTCTTATGCTTACAGGGTTAAAATACGCGCTTTCTAAAAATATACTCCTTGTTTTTTCAGTTACACCAGAATCAATACCTCCAAAAACACCTGCAATGCACATTGGTTTTTCGGCATCGCAAATCATTAAATCTTCGTCGTGCAATTCTCTTTCAGCACCGTCAAGAGTTATAAACTTAGTGCCTTTTTTTAATGTTTTTACTTCAATTTTATCACCTTCAATTTTGCCGGCATCAAAGGCGTGTAATGGTTGCCCTAGTTCGTGCAATACATAATTTGTGGCATCCACCACATTGTTTATTGGACTTAGTCCTATAGCTTTAAGTCTATGTTGTAACCATTGTGGAGAATCCGTGACTTTAATTCCAGAAATGGTAACACCGCAATAGCGAGGTGCCAGTTCTTTATCGATAACATCAACATCTATTTTTAATGTTCTGTTTTCAACGTTAAATGCACTAACGGATGGTGTTATCAACTCTACTTTCACTTCTTTTTGAAGCAAACCTGCTTTAAGATCACGCGCAGTACCATAATGGCTCATGGCATCTGCCCTGTTTGGGGTTAAGCCAATTTCAAAAACGGTATCATTTTCAATTTCAAAAATATCAGCAGCGGGTGTGCCAACTTTTAGTTTTTCATCTAAAACCATGATACCATCATGTGATGTACCAAGGCCAAGTTCGTCTTCAGCGCAAATCATTCCATGACTCTCTTCTCCTCTAATTTTTCCTTTCTTAATTTTCCAAGCTTCTCCTTCTTCGGTATATAAAGTTGTGCCAATAGTGGCAACCGGCACTTTTTGCCCTGCTGCTACATTGGGTGCGCCACAAACTATTTGCAATGGAGTATCACCACCTAAATCTACTGTGGTTACTTTCAGTTTGTCGGCATTTGGGTGTTTCTCACAAGTTAAAACCTTCCCAATAACAACACCATCTAAACCTCCCTTAACAGATTGGTATTTTTCCAATCCTTCAACTTCTAATCCTAAATCGGTTAATAGCTCGCTGGTTTGTTCTGGTGTCCATTCAATATCAATAAATTGCTTCAACCAGTTATAAGAAATCTTCATAAATCGTTATCCTATTAGAGGAGGCAAAGATAATTCTTTGAAGCTAGTATTCAAATAATGCCCCTTATTTTGTATGGCGAAAATAATTGTTTGAAAGTTGTTCAGTATCTTGCCAAAAATTGTTCTAATTCGCAGCCATACTTCCAAATGAAATATAAATATATATCCTTGCTTATAATTCTTGTTTTTTCTTGTAAAGAAGAGGTGAGCATTAAAAAATTGGAACCTTCGAAATATAGGGCTGAACTGAAAGTTAATGATACTTTGAACCTGCCTTTTGTTTTTGAAGTTGTGTCTGAAAATGAATTGAGAATTTTCAATGCAGAGGAGATTATTGAAGTAAACAATGTTATATATAAAAATGATTCAGTGTACATACAAACGCCAGTTTTTGAAGGTTATATAGTAGCTAAAATCGAGGACGGTGCGTTACGGGGAAGTTTCATTAAGGAAAGTTTGAACAGGGTGATGGATTTTAGTGCAAAAAAGAATGACACTAGGTTTGATGCAGTTGATAGCATTTCCAGATACAATATTGAAGGCGGATGGGAGGCAGTTTTCAGTCCAAATTCTGAAGAAGATAAATATATAGCCAAAGGTATTTTTAAACAGTATGCTAATAAGGTGACAGGTACATTTCGAACTACAACCGGAGATTATCGTTATCTGGAAGGTGTTTTAAATGGTAATCAACTACAGCTATCTACGTTTGATGGCGCGCATGCTTTTTTGTTTACAGCCAAAGTGAATGACAGTACCATGACAGGGATGTTCTACTCAGGGAATCATTGGAAAGAACCTTTTGTAGCAAAGCGTAATGATGATTATGAGCTACCTGATGCGAATACGCGCTAACTTATTTGAAAGAAGGATACGAGAAGATAGATTTTTCATTTCCTGATGACAGCGGAAATATGGTTTCCTTAGATGACGAAAGGTTTAAGGACAAAGTAGTTATAATTCAAATTATGGGTACATGGTGTCCCAATTGTTTGGATGAAAGCGAGTTTTATGCAGAATATTATAACGCCAATGAGCATAAAGACTTAGAGATTATTGCTTTAGCTTTTGAATATGTGAATTCCAAGGAAAATGCATTTAACAACATAAAACGGCTGAAGGACAAAACAGGAATTAATTACCCCGTTTTATTAGCACAATATGGTTCTTCCAGTAAAGCAAAAGCCCAAGAAAAGTTGCCTATGCTGAACCATGTGTTGTCTTACCCTACTACAATTTTTGTTGATAAGAATGGTAAGGTCAGAAAAATTCATACAGGGTTTAACGGACCTGCTACTGGACAGAAATATATTGAATTTAAGGAAGAATTTAATGTCTTTGTTAATGAACTATTAGCTGAATAGTTTCAATCCACTAGTAAATGTTAAAACTGTTAATTAACATTATTTACTGTTTATTTAACAAAGCACTAACATTACCCTATTGAAATAGCCTGTACTTTGGTTATAGATAAAACGAAAGGTTTTATTCTTCATCAATCAAACTAAACTATCAGTAATTAAGCTCAATCTAAGACTAAGGTTGAGTTTTTTTAAATCCGCACCTCTCTGTAAAATTCCTGAAATATTTATTAAGATCAAATTAGTAACTTGTAGTAGTTAATTTATAGCTCATGGAAAAGCAAGAGATGAATATGATGGACAAATTATCCAAGATGTTCAATTTAGATTTTCAGGAACCCAATGATAATATTTGGTTACAAAGTGCAAAAACACTAAGCAGAATAATTGGTGTTTTAGGGATGTTATTGCCATTATTGCTTTGGCTCTTTTTAGTAATTGTAAATCAGTATTTTAAGGTACTACCTTCAATCAGTCATTATTATTTTACGCGCTCCAATGTCATATTTATAATTGTGGTAAGTCTGATAGCTATTTTTCTTTTAGTATATAAAAAAGGAAAAGGTGGTTTCTTTTGGTCTACAATTGCAGCTATTGGTGCATTACTCTTATTGCTTTTTCCCACCAATGCCATAACTCAAAACTGTTGTGATATATGTGATTCCGTAAATATTGCCCATATAGAAAACAATTCATTTAGAAATATTTTTCACTATATCAGCGCCGCTATATTTTTAGGGAGTTTGGCCATTATGAGCTTGTTTGTTTTTACTAGGGAAAATAAAGATAAGCTTGAATTTAAACCAGAAAGTTGTACACCAAGCAAGGTAACAAATCAAAATGTGGTATATAGAGTTTGTGGTGTAATTATGGTGTTTAGTTTGCTTGCCATTGTGGTTGGATCTTTTGACACAAATTTTAAGCCTATTTATGAAGCGAATAATTTAACATTTTGGATGGAAGTCATAGCTGTTGAAGCCTTTGGGTTTTCTTGGTTGGTAAAAGGGGAGGCTTTTTTTAAGAGTAAATAAGTAATAAAAAAACCCTTGATAATCAAGAGGTTTCTTAAAAGTTGTGCGGAGAAAGAGGGATTCGAACCCCCATATTTCTGAGCTTTAATAAGGGGTTAGAGAGAGTATAAAAGTCAATGACCCTGAATTAGCCCCATTTTTTAAGAAAACTTTAGCATTGTTCGTAGTATTTACACTAATTTATTATCATTGATACTGATTCTCTTGATTTAGGTTAGGTGTTATATGTTAGAATCTCATGAAGATATTTATCAAATTTTCTGTAATTTAAATTCTCAGCTATGATTTTAGGTAGAAACTAATGACTTAATAGGGTTTTCTGAATTTATATCTTATTTAATTTAATGCCGAATAATTGTTGATATAGCCAGCCATTCAGTATACAAATCCAACTTCAGTATTCTAAACCCAATAGCAATATTCAGTGCTGTTGCGATAAAATTTAAACTATTTTTTTAGATAGATTTAAGCTGTGATGCATCTGGTAACTATCAATATTGCTTCTGCTCTTTTGTAATCGAGTATATCTGTATATATATTGAGCGGATCTATATTATAGGAAATATCTTTGTTTGCAATTATGTTCCAATGATTGTTCGGGATTAAAACTTTGTTTTTATGATTTTCCATTTTAATTCCATCTATTAAGTGAGCAATATCATATTAGGATCTAAGTCTTTCCACTAAATTTACTGGTAAAGGCTAAGACTATGAAAAATATTTTATTGTTAACAGATTTCTCAGAATGTTCTATAAATGCGATGCATTATGCATTGCAACTGCTTAAGGGCAATGTATGCAACTTCTATGTTTTACATGTGCAAAGATCATCATCTTATGCTAGTGATGATTTGATATTAAGTCGAGATAGTATATACGATGCTATCATAAAAAAATCAAAACTAAAATTAATGAAGTTAGTTAACAAGTTTAAAAATGAAATCGAAGATGAAAATTACATCTATAAAATTGTAGTTGATTTTGATAGTTTGACGGATGCAATCAAACAAATGAAAGCATCTAAAGAAATCGATTTAATTGTAATGGGAACCAATGGTGTAACAGGCGC
Source organism: Hyunsoonleella flava (assembly GCF_004310325.1). Classification (GTDB taxonomy): domain Bacteria; phylum Bacteroidota; class Bacteroidia; order Flavobacteriales; family Flavobacteriaceae; genus Jejuia; species Jejuia flava. The sequence goes on along the minus strand of NZ_SIRT01000004.1, from coordinate 87,089 downwards.
AAAAGAAGTTATTTTTGGTAGTAATACCATTAATGTGATAAGAAAGATTGATTGCTCAACATTGGTAATTCCTGAAGAGTTTGAGTATAGAATCCCGAAAGAGGTTTTGTTACCATTAGATTTAAATGATTCCCTTAGCAGCAGTGCTTTTGCCCATGTATTAGAATTTGTTAATCGCTTTAGTAATGCTCTACATTTTTTAAGAATAAACCCTAGTAATGAAGATTCTGAAGAGGAAAGAATAGATAATGAGCAACTTAATTATTCCTTAAAGGAAATAAACCACAAATATCATAGTATAAAAAGTGTTCCTATGCATTATGCAGTTAGTACTTATGTTCAAACTAATGCTATAGATATTTTGATATTATTGGTTCAAAAAGAAACTCTTTTTGAACGTTTCTTTACAGGGTCGTCAACAACACAAATTAGTAATAAAATTGATGTGCCCTTGTTAATCTTCCATTCTTAATATAAAAGATATGTCAGAAAATCAAATTAATAGTGGCACTGTTTGCCTAACAAAATATCAGGCATATTTGGGCGAATTTGTGTATGGTGGTATTGACGGTGCTGTTACTACATTTGCAGTAGTTTCAGGAGCTGTTGGTGCTGGTTTGAATAACGAGGTTATTATTATCCTTGGGTTTGCAAATTTGCTGGCAGATGGATTTGCTATGTCAATAGGGGCTTATTTATCTTCAAAATCAGTAAAGGATAATTATAATAAACATAAGTTGATGGAATATTGGGAGGTTGATAACACACCAGAGAGCGAGCGCGAAGAGGTTAAAACCATATACAGAAATAAAGGCTTTAAAGGACAATTACTCGAAGATGTAGTTGATACCATAACTGCTGATAGAGACCGATGGGTAGATGTTATGATGAAAGATGAATTAATGATGTCTGAAGAAAAAAAATCACCAGTAACAATGGGTGTTGTTACTTATGTTTCGTTTATTTTGATAGGGTTAATTCCATTAATGATTTATGTTTGGGATTATATGAGCTATTTCGCTGGAAACCTTTTCGTTTGGACGAGTATCTTTACTTCTCTGGCTTTTATTTTCATAGGCTTTTTAAAAACTTACGTTACACAGACTAGTAAGCTAAAAGGTATTTTGGAAACATTAATTTTGGGTATTCTTGCTGCTACTGTGTCTTACTTTGTTGGAGATATTCTAGAAGGTATAATTTCTGGATAGAAATCACTTCGCTTTTTTTGGAATTATTTCATCTCTTTCTAAAATTTTAATAATTTTTTTTGAGTATATGTCGATGGCCTTAGCGTCATTTTTTGGGTCAATCAAATCTATCAGGCTTCTCCAAATTAAGGATTTATTTGAACTGCTTTTTAAGTTATAAATGGAAGTTTCAATATGAAACACTTTATAGCTGGTATAGTATTCCTGATTAAACTTAGCTTGCTGGTTTTTAAAATAGTAACCAATAAAATTTCTTAGACGATAATCTACTTTTGAAGATTCGCTCGTATGGGAACGATTATCCTCAACACCTTTAACTAATGAGACTAAAACAGTATCGTATCCTGAAGAGATTAATTTGTTTACTTCCGCCTCGATGTCTTTTTCTGTTTGCTGAGAGTCTCGAAAGGATGATTCAAATACTACCGCACTCTGTAAAGCATTAATTTTTCTTGCGTTTAACTCTAAAGCTATTTGCAGCTCATAAGCCTTTCGTGCTTCAAAATTGGGTGTAACACCAATTACTAAAACCTTTTTTAGATTATGTTTGTCATGTTCTGGGTTTTTCCAGCTACTAATTAGTTTGGTTGAGGAACATCCCACTAATAGTAAAGCAAAATACAAGGTACACAGGCTTTTAGGTGTTAGGTTGATATCGCTATAAAACTTCTTCATTTATGCTCTTATTTAATACTATGGGATTAATAAGCTGTTGTTCTTCTAAAACCACAACAACAAGTCTCACATAATCACTTACAGTCTCGTTTATTGATCGCGGATCCATAATATCTATATAACCTTTCCAAATGAGCTCCCTGTCTTTTGTCGGGCAAATACAATACATAGCTGTTTCGGTGTGATAAACAGTGTACTCCTCGTAATAATCTGGGTTGTAATACACATCCTGATACTTCAAATAATCCTCTCTAAACTTTTTGTAGGTACCATCATGGTCATAGTAGTCTTCTTTGTATGAAATTATGTCTTGAACACCAATAACTTTTGTGAATAATATGGTGTCAAATCCATTTTTTATAAGAGCACCTTCAAGGGCTTTGAGGTCTTCTTCAGTTTTCTTTTCATTTGTAAATGAAGGCGCAAAAAATTCTAGACTACTTACAGATTCGATGCCTCTAGAAGCGTATTCTGATTGTAATTGTCTTTCAAATTGCTGTCTTGCTTCGAGGTTCGATGTCATCCCTACAATTAAAACTTTTTTTGGACTATAGGAATCTATATCTGGATTTTTCCAGTTATCAACTAATTCTGTTGTAGAGCAACTTACTATTAATAAGCATATTGTTATTATATTTAAAAATCTCATTGGATTAGGATAAATTATTTTTAGTGCTTTCTATGGAAGTAATCTTTTTTGTTTACCTTCCTTAATGATGCTTTTTATTAGAACAAATAATTTTGACTTCAATGCTCTATACTTTTCTAAAAAATCACTAATTTTTATTATCAATTTTCCGTGTTCGTCTTTATAGGCATTTTCTTCAGGAATTTGATCTATACCGTCAACCATAATTTTCAACCCTTTTTCATGATTAATGACAGTGCGTATTAATTCTTTGGTTTCTTTTTGTATGGCACTTAATTTATTAATGACTTTTGTGCTTTCATTAAAATGTTTTGAGTTGATAAGTTGCAAGGTATATGCACCAACCAAATCGTTAAAAAATAATTGTTCATCTTTTGCAAATCTTAATTCAGATAGCCAGTTTTGTGAATGATCATGCATGGTTTCAGCACTTAACCAAGCTTCATATTTTCTAACTTCAATTTTTTTAGATTTCATTTTAATTGATTTAAAAAAACAGAAAGTAAGACATTAAATTCTTACTTTCTGCGAGGGTGGATTAATTAACCTCAATAACCTTTTTTGGAGGTTCCTTTTCAATAACATCTTCCTTTTTCAATAATTTTACTTTTAAGATGCCGTTTTTGTAGGAGGCTTTAACATCTTGTTCTAAGTCAACACTAGTTGGGAGAACCATTGATCTTTTAAACGATTTGTAGCTAAACTCTTTTCTAGAATAATCGTTATCCTCTTTTTCTTCCTCAGCTTCCTTTTCAGCACAAACCTGAAGCACGTCTTCTTCAATAGTAACTTCAAAATCCTTTTTGTTAAATCCAGGAGCAGCTAGTTCTATTTCAAAATCTTCTTCATGCTCTTTTACATTCATAGCTGGCATCAGGCTATCACTTTCAAAAAAGTCATCTTCAAAGATGTCGTCAAACCTTGACAGGCTATTTAATTCATCAAAATCAGAAGGGAATAGCCTTCTTCCCCAAGGTCTCAAAAGGTTGTTTCTCCAAGGTGTGAACAATCTGTTCTCTAAGGGAGACAACCCATTTCGTCTTCTTCGTTTACTTAACGTTGTCATGATATAATATTTTAGGTTAAACTTTATAAATACACTACAATATATCTAGAGTAACATATTTTAGCAATGATATATATCAGTGGTTTAGTAATGGCTTTGAGACCTATTTTACAATTAACTAGTAGATATTAGACCACTATTTGTTTAGTGTCCATAAGCTTTGGGATAACAACATTCCACCCTAAGGTTTCTTTTATTTTAACGCGAAAAGCATCCAGAGCATTAGGTTCTCCATGAACCAAAAACGTGGTTTCGGGAATATTTTTTATGTTACTGATCCAGTGTAACAGGTCATTTTGGTCAGCATGAGCCGAAAGGTTTTCTATATGTTTAATAGTTGCTTTTACAGGGTAATATTTTCCAAAAAGACGAATTTCATGAGTGCCTTCTTGTAATTGTCTACCTCGAGTACCTTCTGCTTGGTATCCTACTAGTAGTACTGTTGTAGATGGCTTGTTTATAAGTTGTTGCAGGTATGTAAGAACTCTGCCTCCTGTGACCATACCACTTCCAGCAATTATAATTTTAGATCTAGTGTCGTCAATAGTTTGCCATGTTTCTCTATAGGACTGATTAATATTAATATGATCACACATAGCATTATACTCAGTCATTGGTAATTTATGCCAACTCGGAAAGCGTTCAAAAATTTCTAAAACGTTATTTCCCATTGGGCTGTCTATAAATATGGGAATGTTTGGTATTCTGCGCTGTTTATAAAGTTTCCAAAGAACGTACATGAGTGTTTGTAATCGTTCTACTGCGAAACTAGGAATGATTAAGTTCCCTCTTTTATGAACGGTTTCCTTAATTAATTGCGAAAGGATGTTTTCTATGTCTTCATCTGGGTGCAGTTTACTTCCGTAGGTGCTTTCGATAAAAAGATAATCGGCCCATTTTGGTCTTTTAGGATTTTCCAGTAAATAATCGTTTGGTCTGCCAATATCCCCAGAAAACACAAATCGTTTTCCCCAAAGATTTAATTCAATGAAAGTTGCACCGATAATATGGCCAATGTATTGAAAGCGGTATGTTATATTTTTGGATAATGTAATCCACTTACCCTCAAGATCTGCTTTAAATAGCGCGATGGTTTTTTCTGCTTCGTATATATTATAAAACGGAAGTGCAGGATTATGTTTTGTGTATTTTTCTTCATTCGCTTTTTTCGCCTCCTCTTCATGTATTTTGGCACTATCTTTTAGAATAATTTCAGCAATAGCTAGGGTTGGCGCTGTACCTATTATTTTGCCTGTGAATCCTTGTTTTAATAATCTGGGTAAATACCCAACGTGGTCTAAATGCCCATGTGTGAGTAAAACGATATCTATGGTTTCAGCATTTATGGGAAGGTTTTCCCAGTTAAGTACTCTTAATTCCTTTAATCCTTGAAACAAACCACAGTCTATCAAAATTTTTTTTTCTGGGGTTTCAATTAAGAATTTAGAACCTGTAACAATACCTGCGGCACCCAAAAAAGTAATGTTCACCATTGGTTTCATATCTTTTACACGTTGCAAAGCAAATTAATTTCATTGAGAATTTTTTTCTTTCTGGTTTCAGAGATTCCCAGATGATCTAAATAGAAATAATCTCCAATTAAAGATCTGCACAATACAATATCTCTACTTAATAAAAATTGTTTCTCTCTATTGTTTAATAATGTAGATACAGTAATCGGATATAAACCCAAGCGATCGATACGATCTTTTAACCCGTTATTTTTAGGATAATCCCAACTCAACAAATATAGATTTGCGCAAGTGCCATATTGTATGGCATCTTTGGTAAAACGGGTATTGGTTACCAACCAACCATTTGTCAAGGTGTTTTTGTTTTTTTTGCTATTCCAATATGTTTTAATATCGTTGTAGCGCGAATTGATATACAGTGGAATTTTCACATTACAATTAAGCCCTTTTTCACTATGAAACTTGCATTCAATAACAGTTGTTACATTGTTTTTTTGTGCTATTATATCTATTTCATGAGAAACACATTTTCCTTGTAAGATACTACCAACCGAGGTTTTGTATCCTGAATACTCTAATACGGCACTAACAAAACGCTCAAAAGGAAATCCTGTTGGCCCTAACTCGTAAATAGCCTTTTTTAGTTTGTATTTTGATGCTAGATGTGAATTCTTCTTTTTGAGTAATGCAAAAGCCCTATTGTAAATTTCTTTTGTTGAAATGCCATGATACAGTTCGTCTTTTACCTTAGAAATTATATGATTTACTGTTTGATCGTCAGTACCAACACGTTTTAAAGAAGCCTTTAATTTGTTTAATGAAAACTTTGCTTTTTCACCTGATGATTTAATAATATCAATTGTATCAATTTCCATATTTACTCGTATTGAAAAAACAAAAGCTGGATTTTTTAGTGATTAAAACTAGCCAGTCTTATCGTCTTTTATTTTATAAAATGCTTTTACCCAGGCTATAACTTGATTGTTGGTCATGCTATCAGCCTTAACCACATCTTTTACTTTAGAGCTTAAATCTTTATAATTCAATGTTAATTCTTTATAAAATTTTTCAGCAGTCTCAGCAGGACCGAAAAGAATAATATCATCTGAATCTCTAATTTCAGAAGCTAAATTTTTGAAATAATCTCTTAATTGATTCTTTTCTCGCTCTAAATATTTACTATCCTGTAATACATCTTGTGGACCTCCTTTAAATCGGGTTCCAGAACCACCATGTGGGCGAAAGCTCTCAATGTTTGATGTTATGGTATTCATACTTGTTTCTCCATTAATGAGCCTAACTACGATGGCTTTTTTCTTATCTAGCCAAATACCAGTTCTTTTTGTCTTTTTTTGTTTAAAGAGCATAATAAGTTGTTTTTCAGTTTTTCCAATCATGCATCACTAGTATGGGTACTCTAGAATTACTCCCTATTGTTTTTACCAATGGATGCGTTAAAATACTACCAAAAAAAGCATGCTTTTTATTTATAAATGCAATCATATTGCTATCTCTACTTTCAACGAAGCATTTAATGGCAGTGGGTATATCCATTTTGCTTAGAGTATGAAATGTATAGGGTACGTCCTTAAAGTATTCTTGTAAAAGCGCTTTATTGCCTGTTTGCTTTTTACTCAACGTATCCTTTGTTGAAATGTGCAAAACACGAATGGTGGCACCACAGCTTTTTGTCAAGTTAATTAAATGGTTTAGTTCCCGTTTTTTAAAAGGCGTTTTAAAACCCGTAGGGAAAACAATTTCCTTTGGTAGAAAGTGTTCAGCTAATTCGGGTACAACAATAACAGGGCAATTTCTAATTTTCTCCATAACTTCAACAGCTATACTACCAAATACTTTTGCTCTAGATCTTGTTTTGCCTTTCGTGCCCATAACAATCATGTCTATATCCTTTTCATCAACTGTAGTTTTTATGGCTTCTACTACGGTATTATGAATTGAAACAGGTTTAAAATGATGTTTTGATTTATGATAATCTTTTAAGGTTAACTTGTCTAAAATTTTTGCTAGACCGTTTTCAGATTCTAACTTGGCAGTTTCATACAATTCACTTTCTGGTTCCATAAACATTAAGTTTTCCATAAGGTTACTTGCCCCAGAAAACACATTAAGAATATAGAAATCACAGGTTTCATTTTTATATATTTTTAGGGCATAACTTATGGCTTGCCACGCATTTTTTGAAAAATCTGTAGGTAATAATATTTTGCGTTTCATAAGTTTAGAAGTTGATTGGATATATAAATTTATCTTTATGGTTAAGAGATGCAATGATCAATATCAGTTGCATATTAATCCGGAATTACTAAAAACGGAATTATTGGCTTAAACCCTAATTTTTTTATTACAGGTTCATTTATAATACTTTCCACAAAGCTATGTTCATACCTTACCATGGCGAGTATATTAATATCTAATTCTTCGATAAAATCATTAATGCTTTGGGATTTTTTAGCATAATTTGGCACCCAATGAAATGAAAATTCATAATTAGACAGGTAGTTTTGCAACATTGTAAGGTGTTGTTCTTGTATATCGCTAAGTTTCTTTTCAACATCTATATGCAATATCCTAATTTTAGAATTGTACAAATCTGCTAGATGCTTTAAAGGCTCTATTTCATCTGCTTCGTAAGATCGATTAAAATCTGTGGGAAATGCTATTTGTTTTGGTTTTACAAAATCAAATTCATCTGGTACAATTAAAACTGGGCAATCTTTTATAGATTTTATGACATTTATGGTATTGCTTCCAAAGAAAACCTCCTTAGCACGTGTAGTACCTTTTGTGCCCATGACTATTAAATCTATGTTCTTTTCTCTTATAATGGTTTTAATAGCATGCCTTATGTCTTGTGAACTCAAAATAGTTTGAAAATCATGATTCGCATTCGCATTGCTACTTTCAGCTAAAACTTTTAAATCTGAAAGTTCTTTCATGGCATTTTCCTCCATTGTTTTTAACAACCTATTGGATAAATTTGACATTACTGATACTTTGATATATGTAGAGTTTAAGAAATAAAACGTACACTCCTCATTGGCATAAAGTTTTAAGGCATATACGGTTGCGCTCCATGCGTTATCTGAAAAATCTGTAGGTAGTAAGATATTTAATTTCATGGTATTAAGTTTTATAGGTTTTTGATGGAATTACCAAAAAGGGAATGTTTAAATGAAACCCAATTTGGTTTATGGTATTCTTGAAAAAAAGATTTTCAAAAAACGAATGTTTATTATTAATCATAACCAATAAGTTAATTTTAGACTTCAATTGAAAATTATTAATGGCTTCTTGAACCGTTTGCCCACTTACATTATGAAACAACAGTGACGTTTTTTTGAAATAAACTTCTAGTTTTTGTTTGCTCTTTTTTTGAGCTTCAGATAGCTCATAACCATAAGTAGCATGTAAAATATTAACTCTAGTATTGAAAAGTGAGGTAATACTGATAATAGGTTTTATATGATGGTCTTTATAGTCAATTTTATAGTCAGTTGGAAACAATATATCATGAGGTTTTTCAAAACTAAAGCCATCAGGGATTGCCATTATCGGGCATTTTATATTTTTAAAGGCATGTACTGTATTAGAGCCAAATAAAATTTCTTTGGCTCCAGTTGCACCTTTAGTGCCCATTACCAAATAATCAATATTTTTGTCCTCTACAATGTCTTTCATTTCTGAAATTAATGAGTTAAAAGAGGCTATGGTTTCTATATTATGCTTTGGGTTTTTAAATGTGTTCGATATTTTGTTTTTAAAATCGCTTAATTGTTTTAATGAGTTTTCTTTAATGGCATCTCCCAAACCAAACTGAGCTGGTTCCATCAAAATATATTCTACATGATAAATTTCTGGTATGTAGGTGTTTAATAAGAAGAATGTGCATTCACTGTCTTTAAAAAGCTTTGAGGCATATGCAATGGCGTTCCATGAGTTTTCTGAAAAATCGGTGGGCAGAAGAATATTTTTCATAACTATTTCATATTAAATTAAAATTGATTTCGTCTCATATTTTGAAGCACTAAAAATGGAATATCTAGATATAAACTCAGTTCATCAATGGTAGGTTTAAATAATAAAGATTCTAGAAATGATTGTCTTGTGTTTACCATTACTAGCATATCTATGTAATTCTCTTTTATGTATTTGTAGATTGAATTGATAATATTTCTGCTCTTTACTATTTTAAAATTAATGCTGTTTTTGCATAACTCTTCCTTGATAAAAGCTTTGTTATCTTCTTGTCTTCTTGATAATTTTTCACTTTTTGAGACGTAAAGCATATCAATTACAGCTCTGTATGGCGATACCATTTCGCATAATAATTTTAGTTCCCTTCTTTTGTAAGGAATAATATAATTTGTGGGGAAGAGTATATGTTTAGGTTGGGTGTATTTATAGTTTGCAGGGATAGCCAACACGGGACATTGTACATACTTTAAAACTTGAAGGGTGTTAGTGCCAAAGATTCTTTTTTTACTATTGGTTATGCCTTTGGTGCCCATGATTATGATGTCAATATTATGTTTAATAACAACTTTGTCGGCTTCATCTATAAGCAAATTGTTAGTTGAAACCAATTTGTAGTTATGCCTGGGATTAGGTGAGAAAGCTTTTATTTTTGATAGGGTAGAGCTCAATTTTTTTAATGAAGCTTCACTGGCCTGCATTGTTACCTTTTCTACTGATTCTTTATCTAGAAGTACTTTGTCAGCGTAAATATCGTCTTGGTAAGTGTGCATAATATAAAAATCACTTCTTTCGTATTTAAAAAGTTCTACAGCAAACTCAATAGCATTCATTGCATTTTCTGAAAAGTCGGTAGGAATTAATATTTTTCTCATTGCTTTAAGTGTTCTTAATAAAAATAAACACTACTAGATGCTGGCACAATGATATTTATCAGATTGGTAGTTCGTTTTTTAAATATTATATATAGCAGACTAGGGAATACTATATATGTTAGTATTCCCTAGTTTACTTACAAACCTTTATGTAAATTGATTAATAGTCACGATAAAAAACAGGAACAGGAAGTAGATACCTCCTGTTCCATTTTTGAAATACTCGAGTTTATTAGTCTGCTCTTTAATTACTAATATCCCTAATGAAAGTTCTATTACATCTTTCTGCTGACCAATAGCTCCAAATATTTCTAAAATCGAGGTTAAACACCTAGTGTTAAACATCGATTTTTCAAGAAACAAAAGGTTTTAAGCTCCTGTTTCTCCAATGTAATCAATGTTATTATCTACTGTTGGTTTTCTACAATATGCATTTATTACTAAAGGCGATATCTGGGTTTTCCTGCTAAATAATAACTTCAAATACATTGTTTCGGCATTATTGTTTTGCAACGACAATACCTAGATTTTTAATAGAAGTATTTAAAAGAACGTTTTCTAATATGACGCTAATGTACATTACCAAATACTTATATGAAATGATATATATCAGTTTCAATGAAAATTATATTAGCACTATTCCATAAGCCATGTTTAATAAAAACAGCCCTATAAAAAAGAGCAACATATAAATAAGTTGAACCAGTTTTACATTTATAAAAGTTAAAAATGCGATGGTACGTTTTGGAAAAACAAATAATAATAATCCAATAAACAGTGAAATCCATCCAATTGCTGTGATAATAAATTTCCAATTAGCTTCCCAAATATTGTGAAATAATATATTTAGTAGCCCTACAATAATGGCTACAAATGATGTGGTCAATAGGAATTTTTCATCATTCAAATCATTAAAAATCTGTTTGATACGTTTTGGGTTTAGACTTAAGATTAAAAAGAAAATAATAAGGTACCATCCCCAAAATTTTGCTAAGAACATAGAACTATTCATAAGGTTGTATTTTTTCGTGTAATACTAAAAATGGTATTTCCGTATGATAACTTATTTCCTCTACTTTTGAATGAAATAATATTTGCTGAAAATAATTTATGTTTTTTGCCACCATACAAATCATATTTATATCTCTACTTTCCACAAAGCATTGTATGGCATCTTCAACTTTTTTGTTGGTCAAGAAATGAAAACTGATTTTAAAATCACTAAAATAATCTTCCAATAATTCTTTGCCTTTATGTTCTTCGGTACTTAAATCTACCTTCCTTTTATTGATATGTAGAATGCGTAATGCTGATTGGTGTTTTTCTATAATTTTAGAAAGTGGATCAAGTAGTTGTATATCATATGAAACAAAAAAATCTGTTGGAAATGCTATTTCTTCAAGTTTTAAAAGCTTAGCTTCCTCAGGAATTACCAAGGTAGTACACTTTACTTTGGTAATTACATTTGCCGTATTGCTGCCTAAAATTATTTTTTTTAATCCACTTGCTCCCTTAGTGCCCATTACAATTACATCAATTTTTTTTTCATCAACATGTTTTCTTATGGATTCTATAAAAAAATTATAGTCATGTAGTGAATAGAAACGGTGGTTTTTGTTTACAGGTAGCGAGGTACTTATTCGTTTTACAATTTTGCGTAGTTTAAGTTTTGCAGGTTTAGTAAAAACATCTTCAATAACCTCTTGTGTAGTTATATAAGGAGCGTCATTTATTACAGTTCCACTCAGGTTACTTATATGTAACAAGTAAAAGTTGCAGGATTCTAATTCAAAGAAGTTAATAGCGTACCTAATTGCGTTCCATGAATTTTCAGAAAAGTCTGTTGGTAGTAATATATTTTTCATTTAACAGCATTTTACAGGCACTAATGTATATTGTCCATATGTTAAATGAAATGATATTCATCATTTTTAGATTATCTATAAAAACTTGATTTATATTAAGTTATTTTTTTTAAACTTTCTATATCAATTACTTTTATATTTCTGCCATCAGCTTTAATTATGCCCTGTTTTTTAAATATAGTTAATGCTCTAATAAGGGTTTCAGGAGCGATACCGGCAACACTTGCTAAGTCGTTTCTGGAAATTTTTATATAATCATCAGGCTTACGGTTTATTTTTTCTGCAAATTTTAAAATGGTGGCTGCGGTTTTTTTGTTAACCGAGCTATAGGCCATTTGTACTAGCTCCTCTTTTATTGTAGATAGATTATCAGCCATTAATTCTATAAGTTCAATAGCCACTTTATGGTTTTGATTTAATATGTTTTTAAAATCTTCAATAGAAATTCCTACCAGTTTTGTGTCGGCAATGGCAGTGGCTGTTTCATTATAAGGTGTTATTTTTGTGAAGGAATTATAACCAAACAAATCGTCTTCTTTATATAAAGCGGTTACTAGTTCTTTGCCCAATTCATTTATTTGATAGCATTTTACGGTACCTTTATTAACTAAGTATATATAATTTGAATGATCACCTTCGCGGTAAATAACATCTTCATTTTTAAAAGTAAATTCTGTGCCGTAATCGTCAAAAAAGTTTTTTAGATCGTTAAGCGTTTTTATCTCATCTTCGTCTTGTAGGGCACTGTTATTTTGATTGTTCCTTAAATCGTGCAGAATAGCTGCTTTAGCTATCCTACTCTCAATTGCACTGATGAGTTCGTCTTCAGAAAACGGTTTTGTAATATAATCGTCAGCACCTAAATCCATGCCTTTTCTAATATCACAATGTTCTGTTTTGGCAGATAAAAATATGAAAGGAATGTGTTTGGTTAGTTTGCTTTTTGAGAGTATTTTAAGTGCACCATAGCCATCTAACTCTGGCATCATAATATCGCAAACTATAACATCGGGTTGATGCCTTTTGGCTAGGGAAACACCAGTTTTTCCATTAGAAGCTGTAATTACTTTATATTTTGCAAGTTCCAAGAGTTCTGCGGTATTTTCTCTTAAAACGATATCATCTTCTATAAGTAAAACAGTTCTCATAAACTTAATACGTTTAGTCAGCGGTATTGGGGATTTTAATTATAAAAGTAGTACCTACATTTTCAACACTTTCAAAGCTTATGGTGCCTCCAAGGTTTTCAATATGGTTTTTAGCAATGTTTAAACCAATTCCTGTCCCTTGGGTGTTTAAAACATTTTCAGCTCTAAAATACCGTTCAAAAATGCTTTTTTGGTCCGATTTAGGAATCCCAATACCTTCATCTTTTATTGTAAATACTGTATACTCATGATTTTGCCTAATATGAATATCTATTACTGTGTTTTCCGGTGAATATTTTATGGCATTATGCAATAAATTAGAGAGTACTAGTTGCATGATTTTTTCATCTTGAAATAGAGATAAGTCATCGATATTCTCTGGGTATTTTATTTTTTGCCCTTCTTTCAAAAGCATGTTGGCATTATACACCACCTCATTAAGCACCTTGCTAAGTTTAAAATTACTGAACTTATAATTTACCTTGCCAGTTTCTAATTTTTCAATAGATAGAAAATCATTTAAGATGTTGTTTAAAAAATGAACTTTATCTGTAATGGTTTTTATGTGTTTATCCCGTTTTTCCTGTTGATCACTTAAGGTATATTTACCAAGTAGCTGGCTAGATGTTAAAATACCACTTAAAGGGGTTTTAAATTCGTGCGATACTAATGACAAAAATTTAGTTTTTAAATCATTAAGCTCTTTTTCTTTATCAAGAGCTATTTTAAGTTGTTTGGTGCGCTCTTCTACCTTTTTTTCAAGATTATCGGTATACGTTTTCCTCTCTGTAATATCTAAAATAATGGCAACAAAAACATCTTTTTCACCTATGCTAGAAAGTTGCATATGCACCTCTACTGGATAGATAGTACCGTCTTTTCGCTGATGTACGGTTTCAAACTCAATTTTCCCTACATTTCTTTTAAGTAAAACATCTACAGTTTTTCTAAATTCAGATTCATCGTCATTTGGTTTTATATCTAGAGGCGTCATTTTTTTCAATTCCTCAAGACTGTAACCAATATTTTTTTGGCCTCCAAAATTTACGTTTATAAATTTTAGTGTTTTTGCATCAAACACATAAATTTCATTTAACGATTCATCAAAAATAGAGGCTAAATGGTGTCGTTCCTCTTCGGCTCTTTTTCTTAAAGTAACATCGTTTTGAATGCCAATAAAATTTGTTAGGGTGCCATTATCGTTTATAATAGGAAAAACATAAAGATCATTCCAAAACATGGTGCCATCTTTCTTATAATTTCTTAAGGTGGCTTGACAGCTTTCCCCTTTTTTTATCGCTGCTCTTAACCTTCTAAGAGGTTTCTGGTTTTTGTCTTTACCTTGTAAAAACCTACAGTTATGATTGAGGATTTCCGCTTCTGAATACCCAGTAAGTTTTTGAAAAGCAGCGTTAAAAAATATGATTGGATTATCATGTTTTAGGGCGTCAGTTATGATGATTCCATTATTGGCAGATTGCAATGCCTTTGTTCGAAGCATTAGGTCTTTTTCAATCTCTTTTTTCTCTGAAATGTCTTTTATCAGTGCCATAACATAGGTTCTGTTATAGATGCTAAAAGGATTTAGTTCAACCTCAACAGGAATAATTTCTCCACTTTTTTTCAAGGCAAAAATATCAATAGCCTTACCCATTTTGCGGCGTTTACCTCTTTTTATGAACTCTTCAAAATATTTTGAGTGACTCTCATGGTAATTTGAAGGAATAAGCATGCTTAAATCCTTACCAACCAAAGTACCCTCGGCATATTCAAAAACATGTTCAGCAAAAGTATTCATCTCCATAATCTTTTGATGATTGTCAACAATAATAACTGCTTCAGAAACAGATTCTAAAAGGATGTTGAATATTTCCTGATCTTGTTGAAACATAAAAAGAATGGTTTATAAAAGCACATTAAATTTAAGAAAAATTAGTGATTTTTTTTGTGTAATTGACTGATTTATATCATGTGTAGATTCCTTTAGATAGAGTAATTTTAATAAAATGTAACTTTAGTTAAAGTGATGATAAAAAAAAAGAAGACATTTAAATTTTATCAAAGTCTTGGTAAGTTATTCTATGCTATTGCAGCAGCAGATAAAAAGGTGCACTCAATAGAGTTTGATAAGCTAAAGGAAATGGTGAAAAAGCAGTGGTTGTCTGTCGATTCAATAGAAGATGAATTTGAAACTGATGCTGCTTTCCAAATAGAAATTGTTTTTGATTGGTTAAACAAAGAAGAAAACTTAAACGCTGAGGCTTGTTATAATGCTTTTGTAAATTACAAAAACGAACAGCCTCATTTGTTTACAAGTGATATAAAACACTTAATATTAAAAACTGGAAGTAATATCGCTTATGCTTTCTCAGGAGTAAACAAGTCTGAATTAATTATGCTTGCTAAACTGGATTTAGAACTAAAAAAGTAAATGGACATAAAAGATAGTTTTAATGCGATTTAATACTGGTAAGCTTGTCTTAATTGATTTCCTTGTAGGTTGGTGTGACCTGTGAAGACTGTTTGCGCCAATTTTGAAAGACGTAAAAGATGAACTTCGGTATCCAAATATCAAGCAAGAAGCGTGTCTACAATGCTTCCTTTTAAAACAGGAAATCAGGTGTGCATACAATCTAGTGTGCTAAAAAAATAAATATTTTAAATGGATTAAAACTACATCTATAGCCCCTTCCTCATGATGGATATCATTTTGCAATAGCATAAAAGGCGATACTTTTAGGATGTTAACCTAAATTATTACGTCATGAAAAAAGTACTGATTATATTATTGTTACTACCTACAATTGCTTTAACGCAAACAAAAGAAGAATTTGATTTTGTTGCTCCTATACATGAAAATGTCGTTGCTGTTAAAAAAGGAAATACTTGGGGTTTCATTGATGCTGATGGACATATTATTATTGATTTTAGAAACGATTTGGTTTTAAGTAAAACAAATCATGGCAACTATCCGATGTTCATGGACAACAGATGCTTAATTTCAGTTAAAAAAGAAGGTATTTTATATTTTGGATATATTGATAAAACTGGAAAAACTGTTATTGAACCAGAATTTTTAAATGCACAAAACTTTAGTAATAATCAAGCTTTAGCATTGGCGGTAATTAAAGAAGAACTAGGAAGAAACGAGATATTAGGAAAAAATGTTATCGCTCATAGGTGTTTTGAGGTAATTATTGATGAAAACGGTGATATAAAAAGTTATTTAAACCCAAAAGGTGTTAATGTAGTTTTAGATAAAAAATCTTTAAAAAAACCACCTAAAATAACATCAAAGATCATATCTAAAAACCTTTATGCTGTATTGAATGAAAACAAGAAATGGATTATAATTAAAATTGATAATTAAAGCCATTTAAAGATGAAAGCAAATCTCAACATGGGCAGCATATCTGGAATTAAAATTAAGGTACATTGGACCTTCTTTTTTCTAATCGTTTGGATTGTATTTAGTGAACTTAAGCGTGGGGGAAACGCAGAGAGCGTCCTGTTTAACGTAGTATTGGTTTTAGCAGCTTTTTTATGTGTGGTTTTACATGAACTTGGGCATGCGCTTACGGCTAAGCGATTTGGGATAAATACTAAAAAGATAACCTTATTGCCCATTGGTGGTACGGCAAGTTTAGAGCGTATTCCAGAATCGCCTAAGCAAGAGCTTTTGGTAACATTGGCAGGTCCTTTAGTTAATGTTATTATAGCCATATTTTTGTATTATCTAATACCAGTAAAAGCCTTAATGCAATTAAATTTCACCGAGAGTTTTGAGGCTTTAATGAGCTTCACCCTTCAAAATTTCCTATTCTTTTTATTTCTGGTTAATGTAGGCTTAGCAGTTTTCAATATTATACCAGCTTTTCCAATGGATGGCGGCCGTATTTTAAGAGCTTTATTGGCAATGAAAATGAATAGGGTAAAAGCAACCCTAATTGCATCTAGGATTGGGCAGACCATAGCTGTTTTGTTTTTATTACTAGGGCTTTTGTATAATCCGTTTTTAATTTTAATTGCACTTTTCATTTTTATAGGCGCTTATGGGGAAAACCAAATGGTACACCATTTAGCCATACTTAAAGGACATAGCGTGGAAGAAGCAATGCTTTTAAACACAACTACTTTTAATCCTAAAGATGCTCTGGATATGGTAGTTAATAAATTGATATCTAGTACAGAAAACAGCTTTGTTGTTTTGGAAAACGATAAAATTATTGGCGTTTTGCATCATCAGGATATTATAGATAATTGCAATAAAGATATATATGTAGAAGATATTATGGATACCACTTTTAAAGTGGTAAAAAGTACTGATAATCTTGATAAAGTATATAGGTTAACACACAGCGAAAAGTATCCGTTTTTCCCTGTTGTACAAAACGAAAAATTCGCAGGAGTAATAGATAATATTAATTTAAATGAATACCTCCTGTTACAAGAAAAATTAGCGTATTGATTATGAAATTATTTGGTACTGTAATTCTATTTTTAATAGTGTTTTCCTGTTCAAACCCTAAAGGGAAAATACGTCCTGTAGAAAGAGACTTAACAGAATCTGTGTATTCTTCTGTAACTATTCAACCTGATAGCCTTTATCAATCTTATGCTATAGTTTCAGGTATATTAGATATGAATTTAGTTGAAGAAGGAGATGCCGTATCTGTAGGCGACCCCATTTTACAAATAATAAATAACACACCTAAACTTAATGCCGAAAATGCAAAATTATCATTACATCTAGCTCAAGAAAATTTCAATGGAAATGCTACCATTTTGGAAGGTATTAGAAACGAAATAGAAGCAGCCATTTTAAAATATAAAAATGATTCCATTAACTATTTTAGGCAGAAAAACCTTTGGAATCAGAAAATTGGTTCTAAAATGCAGTATGATACTAAGCAATTAAATTATAAACTATCATCAAGTAATTTACGGCTTTTGCAAAGTAAATATAACAGTACAAAAAAAGAGCTTGAAACAAAAGTTAAGCAAGCACAAAATAATTATCAAACAGCTTTAATTACTAATAGGGATTTTGTTGTAAAAAGCAAAATTAATGGTAAAGTATATGCATTGTATAAAGAACCAGGAGAAATTGTAAATACCCAAGAACCTTTGGCTTCTATTGGTAGCGCCTCACACTTTATAATTGAAATGTTAGTTGATGAGGTTGATATAGTTCGTATTGCAAAACATCAAAAGGTCATTATTCAATTAGATGCCTATAATAGTGCTATTTTTACTGGAGTTGTATCTAAAATTTACCCAAAAAAAGATGAGCGAAATCAAACCTTTAAGGTGGAAGCTGTTTTTGATGAAGCGCCTAAAATTTTATACCCTGGGCTTTCAGGTGAAGCTAATATTATAATTGATAAAAAGGAAAATGTGCTTACTATTCCTAAAGCCTATTTAATAGACGATTCACAAGTAAAAACAGAAGCCGGATTAGTTGCTATAACCATAGGGTTACAAAATCTAGAATTTGTTGAAGTGTTATCTGGCATTACAAAAAACACGTATATCTATACCCCAGATTGATGGTAAACTGGAGCGTAATACTAAATATTGCAAAAACCCATTTGCTAACAAAAATAAAGCAAACAGCAACCGCAGCACTTGGGGTTACTTTTGGTATTGGTGCCTATATTACGCTAGTTTGTTTTATGACGGGTTTAAATGCCATGCTTGATGATTTAATCCTAAACCAAACACCCCATATTCATATTTACAATGAAATTGAACCATCAAAAAATCAACCGATTACCCTTTATGATGAATTAAAAACCAGTTTTAATGTGGTACATTCCGTTAAGCCCAAGTTAAGCCAAAAGAAAATACATAATGCCCTACCAATTATGGATTATTTAAATGAAGATAACAAGGTAAAGGGCGCTATTCCGCAGATTAAAACACAAATATTTTATTTAGCTGGCTCCATAGAATTGGGCGGTAATTTAACAGGAATACATGTGTTGGACGAAGCCAGATTGTTTAACCTTAAAGATTATATAGTTAAAGGTTCTCCAAAAGCATTGCACAATAACGACAATGGTATTTTGATAGGTGCTGGTATCGCAAAAAAAATGTCTTTAGATATAGATGATAGCGTACAAATAAGCACAATAAAAGGCGATGTATTTCCACTTAAAATAGTGGGGATTTATCAGAGTGGAATAGCCGATATTGATGCCATTCAAAGTTTTGCAAATCTTAAAACGGTACAACGCATTTTAGGGGAAGCTGAAAACTATATAACAGATATTAATGTAAAACTACATGATATAGAGCAGGCGATACCGCTGTCAAAAAAAATAGAGCAACAGTTCAATTTAACAGCTATTGATATTAAAACTGCTAATGCACAATTTGAAACCGGTACAACCATACGAAACTTGATTACCTATGCGGTTTCAATAACCTTGCTTATAGTAGCAGGCTTTGGCATTTACAATATTTTGAATATGCTTATTTATGAAAAAATGAATGACATTGCCATTTTAAAAGCAACAGGGTTTTCTGGTAAAGATGTCCAACTCATTTTTATGAGTCAGGCTATGATTATTGGTTTTGTTGGTGGTGTTTTAGGCTTACTTATTGGTTTTGGACTAGCAAATTTAATTGATACAATTCCGTTTGAAACTGAAGCTTTACCAACAGTGGAAACCTATCCTGTAAATTTAAATCCGTTGTTTTTTATTATAGGTTTTTCGTTTGCCATGTTATCCACATTTTTAGCAGGGTATTTGCCATCCAGAAAAGCAAGAAAAATAGATCCAGTTAGAATTATAAGAGGTCAATAATGCGTAGTGTTTTAGAAGCAAAATATATTAACAAGTATTTTAAAAAGCCTGTACTTTTTCATGTACTAAAAAACATTGATTTTAAGATTAATAAAGGTGAGTTCACTTCCATTATGGGAAAATCAGGTTGTGGTAAATCTACGTTGCTCTATATTTTATCTACGATGGATACCGATTATGAAGGGGAGCTTTATTTAAACAACCAACTTATTACAGGACAGGATAGTACGTATTTATCGTATTTAAGAAACAAGCACATTGGCTTTGTGTTTCAATTTCATTATTTACTTTCGGAGTTTTCGGTTTTAGAAAATGTGATGCTTCCTGCCAAAAAATTAGCTGAAAAAGGCCATCAGGAAATAGAGCACGACGCTTATGAAAAATTAAAAATGCTGAATATAGACCATTTAGCAAAAAAAAGAGCTTCGAGAGTTTCAGGTGGAGAAAAACAGCGTATAGCGATTGCTAGAGCTTTAATAAATAATCCGTCAATAATAATGGGTGATGAGCCAACGGGTAATTTAGATAGTTATAATGCCGAAAATGTATTTAACATTTTTAAGCAATTAAGTGATGAAAGCGGTTTGTCCCTTTTGGTAGTTACTCATGACGAAGATTTTGCCCATAAAACAGACCGCATTATACAAATGGCAGATGGAGAGATTATTTCCAACAGATAATTGGTTTTACAAGATATTGTTTTCAAGCAGTAGTGTTTTTTTATTTAATTTCATGTTGGAATATTATCCAGATTATTACGAAAAAATTACTCTGAATACATTAGTATATGAATTGATATTCCTCATTTTAAGTTTTAACGGTCTCTTGTAATTTTGTGTAAAATAAAGATATGCTTACATTCAAAAACTTCAATATTGCCGATTGGTTTTCGTTTTACCGCATATTAGCGGCACCTGTATTAATTGTTTTGATATGTTTTGATGAACGCCTTGTTTTTGCATGGTTTTTACTTGTGAGCTACAGTACTGATGCTATTGATGGTTATTTGGCAAGAAAATTAAAAATTACTAGTCCAAGAGGTTCCCAGCTTGATTCAATAGGTGATCAAATTACATTTACAATTGGGTTAGTAGGTCTTTTCTTTTTTGAAAAGGTATTTATAATTAAACATATCATAATCATTTTAATTGCTTTTTTACCATACTTAATCCAAATGGCAATTGCATACTCAAAATATGGTAAGGCTACGGCTTTTCATACCTATTTAGCTAAGTTTTCTGCAGTAGTGCAAAGTGTCTTTATACTTTGGTCGTTGTTTTTTAATCCAGAACTAGTGCTTTTTTACATAATGATTGGTGTAGGTATACTTGAAACTATAGAAGAAATAGCACTTATATTTTTATATGATAATTGGATTTCTGATGTAAAGAGTATTTTTTTTGTGTATAGAGACAAAAGGCGACTAAAAAAGAAAGGATGAAATGGTTTTCATTCTTTTCCAACTTTTCTATTTGTAGTTTCTATTTTATGAATTCTAACTAATATTTGCTTTCACTTGAAATAATTGAATTATGCCTTAGCCAATAAATCAATAAGTGTTTTGCAACCACCTTTTTTTAAGTATTCTGTATGGTCCTTCAAGTTTTTGAAATGCTGTCCACAAATTTCGCTGCATAGAATTATATACTGGTTTTCCTTATTAAAAACCTTTAATATTTTTTTTGCAGTTTTATTATTGAAATATGGAGGATTTTTATCTGGGTTTTCCCTGCACCAATCCAACATCTTCTTCCAAATAGCAGCACTTAGAGCACCACAAGCACCCCCTCTTAAACCTAGTCCTCCTGCATAACCCGCCACCATTACTATTTGCTCATCACTACCACCCATAAGCCTTACAACTTCTGAGGCGCAACTTAAGGGCTTTTCATTGACTTTCGCATTTTCGGATAAGCTTTCATTAGCTACGTCAATAGCTTTTGGAGCCCATTGTTCAGCCAGATTAAAACAATGGCTGTTTTTCATACCTTGAAGTGTAATTTTTAACATGAATCTTGTCATACCTACTATACTAGTAAGGTCATAACCAATTATTTCTTTGCAATTTTTTGCTCCAGATTGCTTTATAAAGGATTTCAAAATTCTTTGAGTAGCAGAAACTGCAACAGCTATAGCTTGGTCCTGATTGTTGAATTTTCTAAATGATTCTGCTCCTACAGCCAAAGCCGCACCCCAAATCATACCACATTGGTGCCCTTGATTTAAAATACCTCCAGCCAAAGGGTTTAAGGCACGTTCTTCAAGTCCTTTAATGTGTCCGAATTCCCTGTTTAAAATATGCGCAAAGGTTCTGGAGCAAGTGCCACAATTTTTAAAAACTTCCTTCGCATCATTCTTTTGTTCTACAGAAGTGTTCATTGTATCTATTTAATTTTTAAGCCTAAAGCCTTTTAGGTTGATGTTATCAATGTATTTAATTAGATTTTATGACGAAATGATATATATCATAATGTAAAATCTGATTTAAAAATATAGCCTCTAGTTGATTAATATCATTTTTCAAATAACTCATAAACAGTAGTTTAGTTGTCAATCAAAAACCAGCACTTATGAAAACTATAGCTATTTTGTTCATTGCATTCTGCTCAACGATTTCTTTCGGTCAAACAGAGAAAGAAAGTGATATTGTGATTAATAATTCACAGCAAGATGATACCTATCGTGCAGGAGAAACTATCCATGTAAATGCTGCTATACAAGGAGACTTAGTGACTGCTGGAGGAAAACTTATTATTAATGATAGTATTTATGAGGACTTTACGGCAGCTGGAGGTGAATTATTCCTCAACGATTATATAGCAGATGATGTGCGCGTTGCAGCAGGAAGAATAACTGTTGACGCAGAAATAGGAGATGACTTGGTTGTTTTTGCTGGAGAAGTTATCCTTACAGAAAATGCTGTAGTACATGGTAACCTTAAGTGTTTTGCTGGAAATATTGAAATACATGGTGATGTGATGGGAAACCTCGACATTAAAGGCGCTGATATCCTTATTGATGGTACTGTAAAAGAAACCTCAAAAATAGTAGGAGAAGACATCACCATTGGGTCTAATGCTAAATTTCACAAGGAAGTTCAGTACTGGAGTAGTGAAGGACAAATGGATTTTAAAGACTCCCTTGTTAATACTGAAGCCTACTTTGATGAAGATCTTGGGGAAGAAAAATCAGAATTGTCTTTAATCAGTTTAGGAATAGCGTCTTTCTCACTCTGGATATTCTATGTTCTATCTGCATTTCTAGTCATTCTTGTATTACACGCACTCTTTAAGAATGCATTTTCAAATGCCGTTGAAGGTTTGCAGAATAACTTATTAAAGAGCTTCGGATATGGGCTTATTTACCTTTTAGGTATCCCATTATTAATTGTCCTTGCTCTGGTAGTGATCATTGGTATCCCTATTGGCCTCTTCATAACCACGATATTTATATTTAGTCTTTTGTTTGGTCATCTTATTGCAGCATTATTGCTTGTCTATTATTACAAACAAAAAAAAGAAAAAGACTGGGGCTTTTGGAATATTACGTTCCTAGCTTTGGGTATTGCTATCATATTACGGTTACTAACCATCATTCCATTTTTAGGGATTTTACTTTCCGTAATCATTCTGTCAATTACTTATGGTGCGCTCACTTTAAATGTAATTCATTCTAAAAAACAATTTGTTAAAACTTAATAGTCATGAATAAAGTGCATCCAAATATCAACATTTTAATGAGATTTAATCCTTCAGACCCGAATACTTTGGCTGGCGTGTTAGCTGAAGATTTCGTCTGGCATTATATTAATCCTAGGCTACCAGAGATGGAAGGAGACTATTTTGGACTCTCAGGAATGAAGGACTTCTTTAAAAAAATAGCTGGTCGTACTAGTGGTTCCTTTAAGGTAAACCCTTTGTCTATAGCACCAATGGGAGATGAATTGGTCATAACGCATGTTAATGACACGATGATACTGGAAGGCAAACCAATGAAGATTGATGCTATTGTAGTATGGTGCATTATTGATGATCAAATTAAAGAAGCTTGGGATATTCCTGTAATTCCTACAGCAAAAATATCAGATATCTAGCTACAAAGAATTTATTAACTAACTATTCAAAACACAAAAAAATGAAATATAATACAATCATCATCGGAGGGGGCTTAGCTGGATTAACTGCTGGAGCAACACTCTCAAAATTTGGGAAGAAAGTTCTCTTATTAGAGCAACACCATAAACCTGGAGGCTGCGCAACCACATTTAAGCGC
Organism: Hyunsoonleella flava; assembly: GCF_004310325.1. GTDB lineage: Bacteria > Bacteroidota > Bacteroidia > Flavobacteriales > Flavobacteriaceae > Jejuia > Jejuia flava. Next base: position 63,054 of record NZ_SIRT01000004.1, on the reverse strand, counting down.
GGAGATTTTATTATTGAAGTCGGTTTGCATGAAATGAGTGGACTAACTGAAAATGGTTCGATTACTCAAATTTTTAAAATGCTAGAAGTTGATAAGAATGTTCAATTTAAAAAAGTACCTGAATTCTACGGAGTAATTTCCGATAAAGAAGATTTTGTAATGCCGCATGGATATGATGCAGCTACGAAAGCATTGATTGATAAATATCCAGAAGATGAAAAAGGTATCAAACGTTTTATAAAGTTGATTGCAGGAGTACGCAAGGAAGCTACTGAACAACCTCGCTCACCTTTAGTACGAAAATTGATTTATCCATTAATGCCTTTGCTTTACCCCAACCTAGTTGAGGCAACTAAACATACTGTTGGTTCTTGGCTTGATAAATACATTACTAATGAAAACGCAAAACTAGATATAATAGCACATATTGTGTATTGGGGAGATGATCCATATACACTGTCAATGTTTTACTTTGGCACTCCATTTTCAGGCTTTATTGAAAATGGTGGTCACTTTATAAAAGGAGGTTCACAGGAACTCTCCAATTACCTTGCTTCCTATATAGAAAAAAATGGTGGCAGTATTCTACTAGGTAAAAGGGTTGAAAAAATCATTATTAAAAAAGGTATGGCAACTGGAGTCACTTTCCGTGATAACTTTTCCAAAAGTTTAGAATCTATCACTATTTCATACGATAATGTTATAGCTAATTGTGCTATTCCTACAGTGCCGCAGATGCTGGATGAACCTTACGTCACTCAACTTCAAGAAAAAATTAGTGCTAAAACCAATTCATGTTCACTATTATGCATATATCTTGGTTTTAATACAGATGTAAAAAAATTTGGTGTAAAATACTACTCGAATGTTTTTCAGGGTGATGATGTAAAGGCCTTGAAGGATATTTATACTAACCACCATGGCGATTGGTCTAAACGTAGATTCATTTTTGTAGACTATAACAAGGTAGATTCAGGGCTGGCACCTGCTCATAAATCTGAAGGCGTAATTTGCGCTGTAGATTATATTGAAGATTGGGAAAATTTAAATAAAAAAGACTATAATGCCAAAAAAGAAGAAATAGCTCAAGTTTTATTGCAGCGGTTAGAAAAGCAGTATCCAGGAATTCGAGATAGTATAGAATACTATGAAGTGTCTACATCTAAAACCATTAAACGCTATACCTCAAATCCAAGCGGATCTGTTTATGGTTATGCCCAAACTAAAGACCAAATAGCAAATAAGCGATTTAGAAACAATTTCTTAATTCCAAACCTGTACTTTGCATCGGCTTGGGCGTTTCCGGGAGGTGGTTTTGAAGGCTCAATTCAGGGAGGTTTTTTGGCTGCATTGCAGATGAATAAAGACAAAATTTGGTCAAATTGCGATAATGAAAAGTATGTTGATGGGCGAATGGTTTCCCTTTTGAAGCGTAAAAATATCGATAATAAAATAGTAGAACTAAGCTTTAGGAAACCTGCAGGATTTAAATACCAAAAAGGACAGTATGCTATTTTAAACCTCACAAACCCTAAAGTTGAAAAACTAGACTTGCCCTATCGTTGGCTCCCTGTTACTTCTAATGGAGAGGAAGATATTTTAATGTTTAATATTGAACTGGATGACAGCAGCTTTTCTAAAAGTTGTGAGCAAAGTGATATTGGTGATAAGGCTATTGTATATGGACCTTTGGGCTAATTAAACCAACAACTAACACATTGTATTATGAAGGGAGCAATTTTCTTCTCAGGCAAGTATGGCAGTACAGAGCAATATGCAAACTGGATAGGCGAAGCCACAGGTCTTCCCGTATTTAGTATCAACAATCCCAATGCAGATCCATCAGAATTCGACTATCTTATTTTGGGTAGTTCTATCATCTATTTCAAGTTGTCAATCCGAAAATGGGCTGAGGTCAATCTGTCCAAGCTTAATGGACGATCTAAGATTCTTTTCTCTGTCTCGGGTGCGGGTCCTAGCGACAAACTCGAAAGATGGGTAGCCAAATCATTTCCTACCGTGCTACTATCACAAATGGATCATGTGGCTTTGGCTGGAAGGTTGGATCACTCCAAAGTCAATTGGCTGATTAAACTAAGTCTTTGGATTGGTTCCCTTTTCAATCCCGATCCACTGGCTAGTAAAGAGGAACGTTATGGTTTCGACCATGTTGATAAAGACAGCATTAAGCCGATTATAGAACGTATAGGGCAATTAATGCATGATGTAGTACCTGTAAAAAACTAAAACTCTAAAAGAATTAAGAAGAGCTAATTGAATACTATTAAATGGATAAAAAATTAAAAATAATAGCTATTTGTGGTAGCCCACGCAGGGGAAATACTTATAACATTCTTGAAATACTTAAACAGAGTGATTCCGAAATAGATTTAAAGATTCTTATGCTGTCTGAACTAAACCTGATGGATTGCTTTGGTTGTTATTCCTGCATCAATACTGGAGAAGAGAATTGTCCTCTGAAAGATGATCGTGATATGATTATTGAAGAAATGAAAGCTGCTGATGGAACAATATTCGCTTCGCCTACCTATGCTAGAACGGTTAGTGCATTAATGAAGAAATTTGTAGAACGAACAAGCTATATTTCCCATAGACCCATATTTTTTGGAAAACACGCCATGGCGCTTACAACATGTGCCGGATTCGGTGGTGATCTAACATGTAAATATTTAAATGAAAACTTCACTCAAAGTGGGTTTAACTTTGTAACATCTTTAGAACTTATGGTTTCAACAAAATCAGAAACGGAAACAGATTATAATCATAAGAAGGCAATAAATGAATATTCAAAACTTATTACTGTAATTAAAGCCCAAGAGGAATTCAAACCTTCATTAGGTCAGTTGGTGTATTTCAATATCTTCAAATCTATTTCAGAATTGAACAAAGTAAAAGGGTGGGCTGATTATGAGTTCTACAAGGACAAGAAAGATTTTTATTTCGATATCAATATTCCTTTTATGAAGAATAAAATTGCTAAGTGGATCGCTGGAAGAGAAATCAAGAAGATGAAAGCAAATAAATAATTACCATTATTCTCAAAATAAAAAAGATTCATACTCATAAAATTATAAAAAGAAACCTATGAAAATAGTAGAAGTTACACCAGAAAACGTAGAGCAAGAAACCTTTTTCTGCATAAAAGACATGAAAAAACCCGAGGCTAGAAGCAAACAAAAATGGTTTGAAAAACGTTATAAAGAAGGCTTAAGAATAAAAATTCTTAAAAACAATACGGACAAAATGATTGGTTTTATAGAGTATGTACCAGCCAAATATGCATGGCGGCCTATAGATGCTGACAACTTTATGTTTATTCATTGTACATATATATATTCAAAGAGGGAAAGGAATAAGGGCTATGGTTCAATTTTAATTGAAGCTGCCGAAAAGGAAGCGAAAGCCAAAAAAATGGATGGTTTATGCGTAATAACAAGTAAAGGTGGTTGGTTGGCCAACAAAACTCTTTTTGAGAAAAATGACTTTAAACAAATTGAATCAAAAGATCGGTTTGAATTACTATCAAAAACCTGGAATAACAACGTTAAAAGCCCTAAATTTTTCGATTGGACTAAGAAACAAAAAAAGTACAAAGGTTGGCATATAGTTTACGCAGATCAGTGTCCTTGGAATGAAAAGTCTGCAATAGCACTATTAAATGTTGCGATGGATCACGATATAGATTTAATGGTATCAAAAATAAACACTGTAAAAGAAGCAAAAATGGCACCTTCTGGATTTGGAGTTTTCACTCTTTTACATGATGGTAGGTTATTGGATGACCATTATCTAAGTGCAACGCGATTTAAAAATATTATTAAGTCAGAACTTAGCTTATAAGTTTTTCATTCTGGTACTATATTTAATAAACAATTGTGCTGATTAATATCATTGCAGGATCACTGCATTTCTAGTTCCTTTAAGAAAAGATTATCCTATGGTTTTAGTGATTGTTTTATTAATGCTAATGGTATTACTAGTCTATCTCTTATTAACACCAATATCATTTTGTGTAGACACAAGGACAGATCAGTACTTGATTCAGCAGAAAGGGGTTGTGAAGGCTTCCGTATTGGGAGACGAAAAGGAAGTTTTTAAAGTAAAGGTAAACACGCTTTTTTTTAGGTTTTATCTTTATCCTTTACGCGTTAACAAAGGGAATTCAAAACCTAAAGTCAAAGCCAAAAAGAAAACTGGAAAGCAAAAGTTTTTATCGTTTAAAACGGGTTTAAAACTATTAAAAGCAATTAAGGTTAAAACCTTTTGGATGGATGTAGATACCGGTGATTGTATATTAAATGCAAAGCTTTACCCTGCATTCGCTTACTTAAATTATAAGATAGGGGGATTTAACATCAATTTTCAAGATAGAAATCAATTGGTACTAAACATTCAAGTTAAACCAATTCATATAATTAAATCATTTATTAACTTTTAAAAATAAAATATCATGGAATTACATTTTGAAGAATTATTAGGCCAAATTACAGACTTCATAAAGTCTGAAGCAAAGACAGAAACAGTTGTTGGTAAAGAGTTTCAACTAGGAGAATTTAAATGTGTACCTGTTATTAAGGTTGGTATGGGTTTTGGTTCTGGAGGAGGAGAAGGCTTTGAAGCCAAAGGCAAAAAAGGTGAAGGTATTGGAGCAGGAGCAGGAGTTGGTATAGAACCTATGGGGTTTTTAGTTACAAAAGAAGAAGATATTTCTTTTATTGAAGCTGGTAAAGCTCATGGTTTATCTGCGGCTTTTGAAAAAGTACCAGATTTAATAGAAAAACTGGCTATAAATAAAAAAGAAGCAGAGGTTAATGCGTAAAAAAATTGAATCCTTGGCTAAATATTGGGCAAGTTAATTTTTTAGTTTGCCCTTTTCTTTTTGAAAGTGCTAGCCAATTATTGCAATACTGTCATTATTTTATATCTTTAACAAACTGCGGACTTATTATGATTAGGGTTTTAAAAGAGAAAGAAAGTAAACATGTACTCTCTAATAATTATATAGGGTATTTGGGTTATGTTTATAAGGATGAGCCTTTTATAGCCCCAATTACGTATTACTATAATCCTGAAAAAAATATCATTATCGGGTATTCTGACGAAGGGCATAAAATGATAGCTATGCGAAAACATAATAAGGTGTGTTTAGAGGTAGCCGAAATAGACTCTATTAACCATTGGGAATCTGCCCTAGTACATGGAACTTTTAGACAAGTATTTGGTAGTGCTTCAAAAGCTTTCCTGCATGAATTTTCTCTGGGCATAAAACATCTTATCACAAGAAAGGAGAAGAAAAATTTAAGTTTCATTAGCGAGTTTTCAAGTAAAATATCTAAAAGTGAAACACCTATGGTGTTCATTATAGATGTGCTAGATGTAACTGGACGCATGCGTCGTCATTGAGAAATGCTATCTTTTTGGTTTTTGGTATCTTTTTTTTCCTGTCTTTCTAATTTTCTAAAATATCCGCGTGTTAAAAAGTTATGCTTTAGGGCTTCCATATTTTGGTTGAATTTATCCGTGCCTTCATTTATATTTTTGAGTGTGGTTTTTAAGTTACTTACCAAAGATGTATCCTTAACCAAATAATTAAAAGTGCCATCGCTGGAATTAAAATCATCTACTACGTTGTTAATATCATCAACAACTTTTTTAATTTCTAAACTAGAATACTCTAGGTTTTGCACAATATTTTTAAGTTTTTTACCCGAAATAGTATCGTTTATTAGCATGCCTAGAACAGTTTTATCATCTGTTTTTAAATGGGTTATAATTTGATTTAATTCATCTATAGATGTTGAAGCGCCCCTAATGGTTGTTTTTAAATTGGATATGGATTGCTTTAAATCTTTCGCCATAATAGTATCATTCAACAACACCCCAAAAGTGCCTTTACCTTGTGTCATGGCGTGCGTAATTTTAAGTAAATCTGAAGTTAAGATAGCTGCATTTTCAGAGCTTACACTTAGGGTGCTTAAAATATCATCAGCACCAATTTTGCTAAATGATTCTATAACGTCTCCGCTTGTAATTGCTGACGCTCCATTTTTACCAGGAACAATATTTACAATCATATTACCCACTAAGCCATCAGAACCTATAGTGGCTATCGCATCTTTCTTTATATGTTTAATTATTTTTTCATCAATATTCATGTTCACTTGTATGGTGGAATCATTGATCATAATAATATCTTTAACTGTACCAATGTCTATTCCAGAATAGCGCACATTATTACCTTTTTGTAAGCCATTCACATTTTGAAAAAAGGTGCTGATTGTAAATGTTTTTTTAAACATTTCTTGACGTTGCCCAATAAGATAAACACCTGCGATAAATAGAATGGTTCCTATAATTACAAAACCTCCTAAACGCAATTTCTGTGGGTTTGTATTTTTCATCTTCTCAAAATTTTATTTTTACTATTATTTCATTGCTTAAAAAAAGCTTTAATTTTTGGGTCTTTTGAAACTGATAATTCTTTAAAAGTTCCAACAGCATAATCAATGCCATGAATAAGTAATATCATTCTGTCTGAAATTACCCGAGCACAATCCACATCATGGGTGATAATTAATGAGGATGTGTTGTATTTTTTTTGTATCTCTTGCATTAATATTATTATTTCTTTAGCAGTTATAGGATCTAAACCACTTGTAGGTTCATCGTATAGTATAATTTTGGGTTGTAAGATTAGTGTTCTGGCTATGGCAATTCGGCGTTTCATTCCTCCAGATAATTCAGCGGGCATCAAATCAATTGCACTAATAAGTCCAACATTTTCCAAAGCTTCTATAACCAATTTTTCTGTATCCACATTGTCACCAAACTTTTTCGTATGTCGCCTTAAAGGAAATTCTAAGTTCTCCCTAACGGTCATAGAATCGTATAATGCACTGCCTTGAAATAGAAACCCAATATCCGCTCGTAAAATATCGAGTGACTCCTGATTTAATTTTGTTATATCGTTTCCCATAACAGTTATAGCTCCACTATCGGCTTCCATTAAACCTACCAAACATTTTATCATTACTGATTTTCCAGAACCCGATTTCCCCATAATAACCAAGTTTTCACCTTGATGAAGTTGCATACTAAATCCGTTAAGTACATGGTTGTCTCCAAAACTTTTATGCAAATCTTTGATTTCTAGAACAATGTTGCGGTTTGCTATGTTAGCTTTGTCCGTCATAAGTCGTAAAAAATGTCTGTTACAAAAACAGCTATAAAGTCTATAATAAATAGAAGTAATGAAGTGAATACAACAGCAGAATTGGCCGCTTTACCAACACCGGCAGTACCTTTCTTGCAGTAGTATCCTTTAAAACATCCAACAAGACCAATGGCTAAACCAAAAAAGAAGGATTTAATGGTGGCGGGTATAATATCTCCAAATTCTAAAGCATTAAAAACCTGATTAAAATATAACGTAAAAGAGACATTGCCCTTTTCATTTTCAACAAGATAAGAACCAAATAAAGCAATGGCATCACCAATGATTACCAATAAGGGTAACATTAAGGTAACTGCCAAAACACGAGTTACTACTAAATATTTAAAAGGGTTTGTCCCAGAAACTTCCATAGCATCAATTTGCTCCGTTACTCGCATAGATCCTAACTCTGCGCCAATACCAGAACCAATCCTTCCAGCACAAACCAAAGCTGTTATAATCGGGCCAATTTCCCTTACTATGGAAATGCCAACCATAGAGGGCATCCAAGATACGGCACCAAACTCCATTAACGTGGGACGTGTTTGTAGTGTTAGAACCAATCCGATAATGAAACCTGTAATGCCTACCAATAAAAGAGATCGGTTTCCCATATTATAGCATTGCCTTAGGAACTCCTTAAACTCAAAAGGACGTTTAAAAACATCTTTAAAAAATCGAGAAGTGAAGTATGATAGTGCTCCAATTTCAATTAAAAATGAACGGAATGTATCTTTTATGTTGTTAATAACCAGCATAATTAACTAGCAAGGTATATGAATATATATAAGTAAGAAATGATATAAATCACTCCGTTACACTGATGAAAATCATTTTAAATAAGTTGATTGATACATAACTTTATGCGTAATTATTACTTAATAACTTATGAAAATTGGTTTGGTATTATCTGGAGGAGGTGCAAGAGGTGTTGCTCATATTGGAGTGATAAAAGCTTTAGAAGAATATCAAATTCTTCCCACCCACATTACAGGGTCTAGCGCAGGGGCTATAGTGGGCGCACTATATGCTTATGGGTATAATTGGGAGGATATTTTTAGTTTTTTTAAGAATATTCAAATACTAAATATTAAGAAGTACGCAATTGGAAAACCTGGTTTTATTGATGCCGAAAAGTTTTATGTTGATTTTAAAGGTTATATAAAAGAGGATAATTTTAGTGCACTCAAAAAATCATTAACCATTACAGCAACAGATATTTTAAATGGCAACCTTAAAACCTTTAGTTCTGGTGAGTTAATAAAACCTTTATTAGCATCAGCAGCTGTTCCAGGAGTGTTTAGTCCAGTTAAAATTAATGATTCTTATTATGTTGATGGTGGTGTGCTAAATAATTTTCCTATTGAGTTCTTGCAATCCCATTGCGACACTATAATTGGAAGTTATGCCAATTGGGTAAACGAAATCTCAGTAAAAGATTTAAAGCACTCTCACCAAGTTATTGAAAGGGCTTTCAAAATCCAATCAGTTAAAAAGGACTATGCCAAGTTTAATTATTGCGATGTAATAGTTGTACCAAAAGCGTTGAGCAGGTTTGGTACTTTTGATAAAAAACATCTTGATGAAATACTAAATATAGGCTATAATGCTACTAAGGAAGTACTTACCAAAAATGTTTTACTAAAACTAAATGGTCCTCATAAGACAATTGGTTAAAATGATGGATATCATTTCTCAACTGGATGGCCCTTGATATTTTAAGTTATCTGTAGTAGTATTAAAACTGAGCGTCATTACTAAAAATAAATAATTTATGTAATTATTTAGGGTAAATACAGTGCGATATGCGAATAAGAACTACATATTAAGATATTATGGAGGATGTAAGAACAAGTAAATTTTGTCAAAGCTGTGGTATGCCCATGAGGAAGGATCCTCAACATGGCGGACTTAATAAAAATGGAACCAAGAGTGCTGATTATTGCAGTTACTGTTATGTAAATGGTGAATTTACATTTAATGGTACAGTCAAGGAAATGCAAGCTTTTTGTAAACAGAAAATGATTGAACAAGGTTCTCCTAAATTTTTAGCTTGGTTATTAACCAGAAGTATTCCAAGACTCTCACGTTGGAGAACGAAACCGAGGTAATTATTTAAAATCAGTTGGGTGATATGGTACATAAAATTATTGACTATATACTAAATGCTGGTGGTATTCAGGTATTATAACTGTTTGTATGTCTGTCTGATGAATATGTTTTTCAACACTTTACTTCTCTTAAAATCCTTTTTTATATTGATAATTATCATTGTACAAACATCTCTATTTCAATAATTTAATGTAATTATTAATCTTTAAATTAAATAAGCCATGTCTGTTTTAAAAGTAATTGAAGTATTAGGGAATTCAACCGTTAGTTTTGAAGATGCCGTTTCAAATGTTGTTTCTGAAGCATCAAAAACGGTAAAAAACATCAAATCTGTATATGTAGAGGATATGCAGGTTACTGTTGAAAACAATGCCATTAAAGAATATCGTGTAAATACAAAAATCTGCTTCGGCATTATGGATGAGTAGTCACTTTTTATGAGAGCTAATCAAAAATAGTTAACCAGTTTATTCACTCTAAAAACCTCGAATTATGAAAAAATTAGTAATCGGTCTATTTCTAATAGGGCTAACCACCCAAATTTATGCTCAAGATCCAATTCTACAACCGGCAGTTATAATTGTGCATAATTATAAATACTTGAGCAGCACAGGCTCAGAGGATTTAGCTATACCTGTTGAACAACTGCAAATTATGGTAAGTGATTTTAATGTGGAAACGTTGGACATTTATTCAGATGAATATGATTTGTATGATGTTTATTTTATTATTCCTAAAGGAAAAGTACTAGCTTCATATGACAGGGATGGAAATTTATTGAGAACTGCTGAAAGATATATAAATATTGATTTGCCTTTACAAGTTAAAAAAGCAGTTAGTAAAAGATTTCCTAATTGGGACATATCAAAACATTTATATGTTGTAAATTATCATGAATCCAAAAACATAAAAAAGTTATACAAACTTACCCTTGAGAATGGAGATAAGCGTATTAAGGTAAAAGTTGATGATACAGGTGTTTTTCTATAAATGTTATTATAAAGCAATATCCAAAAAGAGAAGCTTTTTAAACCTGTAAGATTTTTATAATCTTGCAGGTTTATTATAAATGGCCATCAATATTTTGTTACCAAAGGAGGTGATATAAATACCAAATTCCTTTTATAGAAACCGAAATTAGTGAGGCTAGAACTGGTCAACTTACACATCCATAGCATACCAAAATATTTAGTAAGCCCAATTCTTGTGCCTGTATTGTAGCAAAATAGGGTGATACTTGCGTAATATGTTACTACACGTCAATTGGCACTAAAAATAATATAAGGTATGATTTAGATAGTGAGATAATCAAAGCAATTCGATTGTTCGAAAAATTATCGATTTAAAACACAAATAAATGATATTTATCATTTTCTAAAAAAGGATCATAGGATACATTTAGTTAGGATATTTTTAATCAAAATGAAAATAATATGAAACTAAAACCTATAATTTTTGTTATACTTTTAATAACCTTAAGCTGTAACACAAATAAACGGCAAAAAGAAATTTCTGAATTAACCCCTTTAACAAAAATTGAATCGATTGATAAAGTAAGTGCCAATATTGTCGGAGATTCAATAGGGTATAAGCTTATGGTGCAGAAGTGCTATATCTGTCATTTTGAAAAACCAGACCCATCAAAAAGAAACCAAATGATAGCGCCTCCAATGCTACGTGTTCAAGAGCATTACAAACTTAGTTTTACTAATAAACAAGAGTTCGTTGATGCAGTTGTAAACTTCGTTAAAACACCTTCAGAAGAGAAAACACTAATGCCCGGAGCTGTGAAGAAATTTAAATTGATGCCAAAATTAATTTATAAAGATGCTGATTTACGTTTAATAGCAGAAACCATATATGATTACGATTTTGGATCTGCTCCGAAAGCGAGAAAGCGAATGTTGGGAACTAATAAAATTCAATTGAACAATGGTAAGAAATGGAAATTGAGTCCAAAATCTGTTGAGCTAATGCAGGAGGCTATAAAAAAGGTAAATAATTTTAAATCAGATAATATTTCCGATTACAATCAATTAGGTAAAGAAGTTTTTAATAAAGCAAAACAAATAATGTTGGATGACGCACATACAGGGGAAAAGTTTGATCAAATACACCTTTTCTTTTATAGAATAGAAGATAATATGCACCTTTTAATGGCAATAAAATCAATTGATACAGCAAAATTCCAATTTTCTGAATTAAAGAGAAAACTCAATGAATTTGATACTTATTTTGAATAAATATCAATATAAGGATACTTAGAAATAAATGTAAAAAACAACTGTTTATAAAGGAATATAGAAAATCCAATCTGATATATATCATTGTCAAAAACCTAAGGATAGGATAGTTTTATAAGTAACCGCTTCAATCACTTAAAACTATAAACCATGAAAGGATTAGAAAAATACGAGATTATATATTTATTAAAGAATAATTATATAGGTCAACTCTCTTTTTTTTGGAAAAATAAACCTTATGTTTTACCAATAACCTATTACTATAGTGAAGCGGATAATTGTGTTATAAGTTATTCCGGAGAGGGGCATAAAATAGATGCTATGCGATTAAATAATGCAGTATCTATTGGAGTAACGGAAGTAAGATCTGTTAATAATTGGAAGTCAGTATTGATGCATGGTGAATTTGAAGAGTTAGATGGCGCATTCGCAAAACAACAACTACACAAGTTTATCAACGGCGTTAAAAAAATTATATTTTTTAAAGAAGGTATCTATCCAGACTTAATTAGCGATTTTTCTTCAAAAACTACAACAAAAGGGCTACCGATTGTATACAGAATTAAGATAAGAGAAATAACGGGCAAGTCTAGGAATTATTAAATTCTAATGTTATGAAACTAGCCTTTGGAATTCTTATGATATTGCATGGGTTACTCCATTTAATAGGTTTTGCTAAGGCGTTTTTTACTACAAAAACACCCATGCTAGTATTAGGGATTTCTAAACCTTTTGGAGTATTGTGGTTGTTTGCTTTTGTGCTTTTTATGGTTTCTTCAACGTTATGGTTCAATAATAAAAAGTGGTTTTATTTAGTATTTGTAGCAGTATGTATTTCGCAAATTTTAATTATTCTAGCTTGGAAAGAAGCAAAGTTTGGAAGTATAGTCAACGCAATTATTTTGTTAGTAGGTATTTCTCATTTAGCAGATTTTAAGTTTAATAAGATGGTTCAAAAAGAATCGGTTTTACTATTTAAAAAAATCGAAAAAAACTATGATGATGTCATTTCTAACAAAGATGTTGAGCATCTTCCCGAAATTGTTCAAAAATGGATGAAGAACTCTGGAGTTATTGGAAGTCCTAAAATAAATTCAGTAAGATTGCAACAAATAGGGCATTTGAAAAATAAGCCAACTGGCAAATGGGTGCCATTTACTGCAAAACAATATTTCAATATCGGTAAGCCATCTTTTGTTTGGTCAGCTAAGATCCAATATAGTAGTTTGCTTTATATATTGGGCAGAGATAAACTTAATGAAGGAAATGCTGAAATGCTCATCAAAGTTTGGGGTGTTATTCCAGTGGTGGATGAAGTTGATAATTTTAAAATTGATTCTGGGAGTATACAGCGTTTTTTAGGAGAAATGTGTTGGTTTCCTTCAGCAGCCATAAGCGATTATATAAGTTGGGAATATGTAGATGATACTTCAGCTAAAGCTATATTCTCCTCTAAGTCGCAATCAGTTTCAGGGATTTTTAGGTTTAATGCTAAAGGTGATATTGTTTCTTTTGAAACTGATCGTTTTTACGGAGGGGGATCAGATTCAAAAAAGGAAAAATGGATTATTGATGTAATAGATTATAAAGTTTATGATACCTATAGAATACCATACAAATGCAAGGTAACCTGGCGATTAAGAGAAGGTGATTTTAATTGGCTGAATCTTGAAGTTTTAGATGTTGATTATAACATTTTTGAGCCTTTTGAAAAGATGTTGAATTAATATTATTGTTTACTAAATCTAGTATTAGATAAGCAATATACTGACAAATATCATTTTAGAAATTGAATCTGTGCACTAAATTTGTTAAGTTAAAAAAGCCATTATGAAAACCATATTGTATGCCACAGATTGTACCGTTAACGATGCATCATCATTAAAGTATGCTTATCGTTTTAGCTCCATTATGAAAGCAGATTTACATGTTTTACATGTGTATGAGTTTCCTCCCATTTCTTATTTAACTATACAACATCCAGACAACCTAAAAAAGAGGATGCATAGAGAACAAATGGAACTGTTAGATAAGTATTGTAAAACAAGCTTAAAAAACGAATTTCAGCAAAGACCTATTACTACTCATGTTGTAGAGAGCAATTCTGTCTCAAACAGTATTTTACGTCTTTCAAAGATATTAAGTCCTGACTTAATTTTTATTGGGATGAAAGATAGCCATAGTACAAGGGGCTATTTTTCTGGTAACATTGCTAATACGCTATTAGAATCAATCGAAATACCATTATTAATCATACCAAATGGCATGATGTATAATACTATTTCTACGATAGTTTATGCTACTGATTTTGAAGAATATGATATTGTATCGTTAAAAAAACTTGTTGAAATCGCAAAACCCTTTTCGGCGCTTATAGAAGTTATTCATGTATATAAAACTAATGAGGAGGCACCGGTAAAATTACTTATGGAACAATTTAAGGATAGAGTTAGGAAGGAGTTGTCATACCCCGAAATAGCATTTAAAACTATTGCATCCTCCAAAATAAAATCAGGTTTATTAAGTATTTTGAATAGAGAAAACGCAAATGTATTGGCAATGTTAGAACGTACACATGACTGGAATCTAGCAAATTTATTTCATAAGGATTTGGTAAAAGATATGGAATCTGAAATTTCCATTCCTCTATTAGTGTTTAATAAGCATAGCATGAGCATAGAAAATCCTGTTTTTTCAATTGATGATGGTGTGATGGCTTATTAGGTGTAATGGGGGTGTGTTTTTTACATCTATTTTAGTTACATTTAATATCTATTCGGTGTCAGTTGTAGATAGTTTTTAAGTGACACCGAATTAGCCCCTTTTAAGATGATATTATTTGATACTAAATGAAATTATATAAAACAAAAAACCCTGTAAATAAATGATTTACAGGGTTTTTTTGTTGCCTTTTATAGGCTTTTCGCGGAGAAAGAGGGATTCGAACCCCCGGAGGTGTGACCCTCAACAGTTTTCAAGACTGCCGCATTCGACCACTCTGCCATTTCTCCTTAAATGTCTCATCAGGCTATCTGCCTGAATGCGGGTGCAAATATAGAACCCTTTTTTAATTCTTTCAAATAAAACATCAATTTTTTCAATTTAATCACGGCAGTACTTCAATCTATTTATTTTATTCAGCATTTTATAAAAAAAAGCTTTACAAACCTTATTTTTGCACAAAATAAATTGTTGATGTCTAATACAATTAAACAGTTACAATGGCGATATGCTACCAAGAAGTTTGATAGCAATAAAACATTGCCAGAGGACAAGCTCAATATTCTTAAACAAGCATTTAATCTAACGGCAACCTCTTACGGTTTGCAAACTATAAAAATGCTGGTTATTAAGGATAGAGTTTTAAGGTCTAAGCTTGTAGAGCACTCATACAACCAAAAACAAGTACTGGATGCATCGCATCTTTTGGTCATTTGCATACAGGAAAATATTTTAAACATTGATGTTAATCAGTATTACGATAACATAAAAGATATCAGGGAAACCCCCGAAACTATATTAAAACCTTATCGCGAGGGGTTGATCGATATGATAGCCAAAATGTCAATCGAAGAACGTCAAAAATGGTCTACAAACCAAGCATACATTGCATTGGGAAATTTAATGACCGTGTGCGCCATAGAAGCCATAGATGCATGCCCTATGGAAGGATTCATACCTTCAAAATATGATGAGATTTTAGAGTTAAAAGAACAACAGCTAAAAACGGTATTACTACTTCCGGTAGGATATAGAGCAGAAGATGATATCTTTTCAGGGTTCAAAAAAGTTAGAAAACCAATTGAACAAGCTGTAATAGAATTATAAATTATTTGGGCGTTACCCACAAGGGGTCGGGCTTTCGGCAGTCGCTCTCTCCTGCGTCGAGGAGCTTCAACAAATGCCTTAATCCCTAACGCAGTTTAGGATAAATTAAAGTAAACTTATGCCAGGATTTGAATTATTCGGAGATTTAGAAAGAAAAGAAGTAAATGACGTCCTAGACAATAGCGTTATAATGCGATATGGTTTTGACGGTATGCGTAAAGGCCATTGGAAAGCAAAAGAGCTTGAAAAAGAATTACAAAACACGTTTCAGTCCAAGTATGTTCAGCTAGTTTCAAGCGGAACAGCGGCAGTTTCAGTAGCACTTGCGGCTGCAGGAGTAGGCGCGGGAGACGAGGTGATTATGCCTTCGTTTACATTTGTAGCTAGCTTTGAAGCTATAATGCTACTTGGTGCTATTCCTATCTTGGTAGATGTAGACGATACTTTGGGGCTACACCCAGAGTCTGTAGAGAAAGCTATAACACCAAAAACAAAAGCCATAATGGTAGTGCAAATGTGCGGGAGTATGGCAGATATGGATGCACTTCAAAACATAGCATCAAATCATAATTTACTATTAGTAGAAGATGCATGTCAAGCCATTGGCGGTACCTACAAAGGAAAACCTTTAGGAAGTATTGGCGATTTGGGTTGCTTCTCTTTCGATTTTGTAAAGACAATAACTTGTGGCGAAGGAGGTGCGGTAATTACCAATAATAAAGAATACTATACAAATGCGGATCATTATAGCGATCATGGGCATGACCATATTGGCAGTGATAGGGGAGCCGAAACCCATCCGTTTTTAGGTTATAATTTTAGAATTTCAGAACTGCATGCTGCCGTAGGATTGGCACAGGTAAAGCGATTGCCAGAGTTTTTAACAATTCAAAAGCGAAACTTCAGTATTATAAGGGATGCCCTTAGTGAAATTCCAGAAGTAACGTTTAGAACCGTTCCGGAAGGTGGGGTAGAAAGTTGTGCCTTCCTAAATTTCTTTTTACCAGATTTGGCAACTGCAAGAAAGGTGATTAACGGATTTAAAGACAAGGGAGTGGATGCCTGTTGGAATTATTACGATAACAATTGGCATTATATAAGGAAATGGGAACACTTAAAGGAGTTAAAATCCTTATTTCCAATATCTAAAGAAGTAAAAGAACGACTAAGGTATCTAGAAACTAAATCTTTTGAAATTTCAGACCAGTACATAGCTAGAAATATCTCTTGTTTAATTAAATTGTCATGGACGGAAAAGGAGGTTATTGAACGTGCAGAGAAAATGGCAGATATTATCAAACGTGTGCTTAACTAAATAAGATCCTGTTGAGATTTATCTGTAGGTTCTCCATTCAAGTCTATATGTAAAAACAATCCATAAAAATGAAGAAGTGGCATATTTTAGTTATAATTTTCGGTATAGCTAAAATATGCGCACAAGACATTGATATCTTCAAACAATATCATGGTCGCTTTAGTTACACCGCAATAGGTAATACATTAAACCCAGCAGAGAATAATTTAAGCACCTTTTGTGAGATACTTCCTTTATCCAGTGCAGATTTAAATATGCCATCCTCCCAAATTATTAAAGAGGCTTTTATATATTGGGCGGGATCTGGTAGTGGCGATACATCCATAACACTTAATGGAACAGATATTGAAGCTGATGACACTCTTAATGTTACATATTCAGATTCTTTTAATGGAGATCTAACCTATTTTTCTTGTTATAAAAACATTACCGATTTAGTAATAAACACAGGAAATGGAACATATACTGTAGAAAATTTAAATATAGATGCTGTACTTGCCGAAAATCCGGGGTATTGCAACAACAGGACAAATTTTGCTGGTTGGTCTATTTTTATAATTTATGAGGAAGATACATTGCCACTTAATCAGGTAAATTTATTTCATGGATTGGAGATTATTAATAGAGAAAGTCAGCGTATTGATATTACTATCTCAAATTTGAATGTAATAGATAACGCAGATGCTAAAATAGGGTTTTTGGCTTGGGAAGGAGATCAGGCTTTAAATTTCGGAGAATCACTTATTTTTCAAGGCATTGCTTTAGAGGATTTACCATTAAATCCGCGTGATAATGCTTTTAATGGCACCAATACATATACAAGATCCAGCACATTGTACAATATGGATTTAGATGTTTACGATATTGAGGATATTATAAAGATTGGAGATACAGAAGCAACTGTAACATTAACTACAGGAGATTTTAATCCTGAAAACGGCGTGTTTAGTGCAGATTTAATCATTATAAATAATATCATTACGGTTTTAAACAGTCAATTACCTGATGCTACGCCTGTTATAGATAATATCTCGATTGTATGCGATAGTCAAGAGATTATTGTAGAGTTTACAGTTAATAATTTTAATTCAACGGAAGTTTTACCCGCGGGAGTTCCTATTTCATTTTATGCAAACGGCACCTTTTTGGGGCAAAGTAATACAACTACCGCACTTGATATAGGCGAATCAGAAAGTGGTGTTATACAATTAACAGTTCCTAATAGTATTCTAAATGATTTTGAATTGTTTGTTGTAGTTGATGACGACGGTACAGGCAATGGTACTATACAAGAAACTAATGAATCTAATAACGAAGTTTCTCAATCTATATCGCTAATTAGTGCACCTATAGTGATTAATATCCCAGTTGTAGAAGCTTGTGATGAAGGGAATAATACATCAGTATTTAATTTAACCGAGATTGAAGGTGTTATCACTACTGAACCAAATATTATTTATACTTATTACGAGACATTAGAAGATTTAAATAGTTTTACTAACCCTATTTCTGCACCAAATAGTTATACCAATATAACTTACCCGCAATCTGTTTATGTTACGTTAAATAACGGATCTTGTATAGAATTTGTTGAGTTACCACTAAAAATAAATAATTGTTTTGAAGAAATAGAACAGGAAGGGATTTCACCTAATGATGACGGTAAAAACGATGATTTTTCCCCTGATCAAGTCTATGGTATTTTTGAAAATCTAGAGATAAAAATTTTCAATAGAAACGGAACTCTTGTCTTTGTTGGGTATAATAAAAATCCATGGAACGGTTATTCAAACAGAGGAATAAATAGTGGAAACCTTCTCCCTGTGGGTACCTATTATTATGTGCTTCATCTCAATGATCCTAATTACAGTAAGCCTGTTACGGGGTGGATATATTTAAACTACTAAAAGGTTCTGCTGCAAAATGAAACATGTTTACATTTTAGTTATACTTTTCATCGTTTTTTTAAAGGGCTTAAATGCGCAACAAGATCCGCAGTATACGCAATATATGTATAACCAAGCCATAATTAATCCAGCTTATGCCGGCTCTAAAGAGTATCTACAAATTACTACTTTATACAGAAACCAGTGGACAGGTTTTCCCGGTGCTCCCAAAACCATTACAATTTCAGGGCACGGGCCAATTAGTAATCAGATGGGTTTAGGTGTGTCTGTAATATCAGATCAACATGGCCCAGTTAAAGAAAACAATCTTTACACAGATCTTTCATATACTATCAGAATCAATGATAAACTTAACTTGGCATTAGGAGTTAAAAGCGGTATTACAATGCATGATATTGGTTTAGCAACGGTTAATGTAATTGATGACAATGACCCTTTTTTTTCCAGAAATATAAATGAAAATAACGTAAATATAGGAGCGGGAGCGTTTTTATATACTAACAATTACTATGTAGGTCTGTCTATGCCTAATATGTTAGAGAGTGTACATTTAAATGAAAATGGAATACGATTAGGTTCTGACGTATTACATTACTTCGTAACTGCAGGATACGTTTTTCAATTAGCACAAACCACAAAGTTTAGACCTTCTTTCATGGTGAAGTCCACCTTAGAATCTCCAGTTTCATTTGACCTTAATGCTAACTTTCTATTTTTTGAAAAATTGGAACTGGGCACATCTTACAGATATCAGGATGCTCTTAGTTTCCTGATTAATTTTGCTGTATTACCAAATATTCGGTTGGGTTACGCATATGATTATGTAGTATCAGATATTAGTTATTCAGGCCCATCTTCTCATGAAATTTTTCTTCAATTTGATTTAAATTTTTCTTCGAATAGAAAAATTTTATCACCTAGGTTTTTCTAAAACATCATAACGCTCTTTGAGTGATTTGGTTGCTATTGATTATATATACAGTTATGTATGGTTTTTGTTGTGGTGCTGAATTACTAGTTGTGATTTACTTATCATAAGTTTGTTGTAAACATCAAATCATGATAGTAAACTATACAAAATTTGTCGGATTTCTTTTTTTAATCTCTACACTTACATTTGCTCAGGAAATGCCAATTGGCTTTTCCAATGCATCAGATGAGTTTACAGCTTTTGGTGGTAGCGGTTTTTCAAGAAGGGGTAGTGTTACAGATGGCTCAGATATGGTAGGCGAGTTTTCGAACCATGGTTCTGATCCATGGCAAGGTTTCACAATAGATTTAGTGCGCCCTATAGATTTAGGTTTGCAAAAAACGATAAATCTTGATTTTTATGCCTTTGATCCAAACGGACACCAGATTACATTAAAATTAGAAGAAGGCACTAATCCAGACGTGCAAGTTACCGTGTCTACATTAGCCGCTTCTGGATGGAGAAATGGTCTTGTATTCGATTTCTCAAACGCTGTATTAAGTTCGGATGGTGTTTCAGCAGTAAATGGCTCTGGCACCTACAGCAGGCTCACTATTTTCATAGATGGAGGGAGTTTAATATCTGGTACCTACTTAATTGACGACATTGATGATGGCTCTACACCAACAAATCCTAATAATCTGGACGTTATCTATAATGATTTGGTTTGGTCTGATGAATTTAATACCCCTGGCAAAACAGCTATCAATAGTTCCAATTGGTTTCATCAAACGCAACTGCCATCAGGTGGAAGTTGGTTTAATGGAGAAGTACAACATTACACAAATCGTATCGAAAATTCTTTTGTGGAGGATGGGAATTTGAATATTGTAGCTATTAAAGGGTCCTTTACCGATCAGGGAGAAACCAAACAGTATACGTCGGCTCGATTAAATTCTAAATTCGCGTTTACCTATGGAAGAGTAGATGTTAGGGCTAAACTTCCATTTGGAGATGGCACATGGCCTGCTATTTGGACTTTAGGTAAGAATATTACCGAAACAGGAGCCTATTGGCAAACACAAGGTTTTGGCACAACACCTTGGCCAGCATGTGGAGAAATAGATATTATGGAGCATGGTTTGGGGGATGTAAATCATACATCAAGCGCGATACATACGCCTTCAAGTTTTGGAAATACGGTAAACGTCGCATCACAACAACTTACTGATTTGGCAAATAACTATCATGTGTACTCCATGAATTGGTCACCAAATCAAATTACTTTTCTTGTAGATGATGTGGCCTATTATACTTATAATCCTTCGGTTAAAGACAATAATACATGGCCATTTGATTTAGATCAATATCTTCTTTTAAACGTGGCTATGGGAGGAATATCAGGAGCAATAGATCCAAACTTTACCCAAAGTGCTATGGTAATAGACTATGTGAGGGTGTATCAAAACTTAGGTTTAAGTATTGAGGACAAAACCTTAAATAAAGTTAAGGTTTATCCAAATCCTGTAAAAGACAAAGTCTTTATTGATACACTGTTAGACATTAGATATGTAAAAGTTTTTGATACATACGGAAAACTCATTCTTCAGAAAGAAACATCCATCAAGTCCGTTGCTGTTTCAAATCTCGACACTGGCATTTACATAATGCAAATCATTACAGATAAAGGGTCGATAACACGAAAAGTAATAAAGATTTAATTTTTAAATTTTTAAGCGCGAAATTTTCAGCGTAAAAACATTGTCTTTCTATAAGTCCGTATGAGATAAATTACTTAACTTTAAGAGCCTTTCGTCTTAAAAAGAGTTGCCACTTTCTTTTCTACAATGTTATTCCTAAGTTTTGATTAATAGCAAAGTCAGAATGATTTATTTCATTTTGAAAAAAATATGATGACATATCGTAAGCTATACGATGTCTACATATAACTTTAAAGCTATTAACTATGAAACGAATTTTACACGCTGCACTTTTTATTTTAATGTTTTGCTATACTTTTAAAGGTATTTCCCAAACATACAAGACCGATACAAAAGATATTTTTACATGGAATACTGCTGCAGACGACTGGGAGCTAGAATTACATGAGGTTTACACCTATGAAAATGGAGGTGACAAAGAAACCAAGATTACAGGTTACGCCATGCCTGGAATGATTTTAACCCATCAAAATATCAAGATGTATAATGGTAATAACGATATAATTTCTGATGAGAGACAAGCATGGAATAGTGTTACCAGCCAATGGATAAACTCTACATTAGTAGAATATACTTATGATGCGTCAGGTAATCTTACTGGGGAAACCCATAAAACTTTCAATTTTATACAGAATGATTATATAAATAGTTTTAGAGAGGTGTATTCTGATTACTCTGGTTCTGATTTCGGTAAACAAACTAGCCAAAATTGGGATACAAATACAAACCCAAACCAATGGGTGAACGATGAGGAATTAGTTATTATGTATATGTCTCCCGGAAACCCTGAAAGTGCCATATTTTATGAATGGGATAACGGAGCTTGGAGTGCCTATGAAAGGGTGGAAGCAACATATAGCATG
Organism: Hyunsoonleella flava; assembly: GCF_004310325.1. Taxonomy (GTDB): domain Bacteria; phylum Bacteroidota; class Bacteroidia; order Flavobacteriales; family Flavobacteriaceae; genus Jejuia; species Jejuia flava. The sequence continues at coordinate 40,921 of NZ_SIRT01000004.1, read as the reverse complement.
GGTATGATCTCTGAGACCTTATCCGAGGAGTACAATGGCAGTACTTGGGAAGAGTCTGAAAGAACTTTTTTTACTTATGAAAACGGATTGGAGAAAGAATTGCTCACTCAAATCAAATCAGGAATGGATTGGATTAATGAAGATAGGGACACAAGTGGATATGATGCAAATGGAAACAGAATCGTTTTTACTTTAGAGTCATGGGACGTACCATCTGACGATTGGGAACCATACTATAAAGAGGAAAAATCGTTTTCAATGGCAGGTCCTTTAAGTACAGATTTATTTGAGGATGAAAACTTTAAGGTGTATCCAAATCCAGCGAAGACTATAATTAATATTTCATCTAAAATTGCGATAGACAAAGTTGAACTGTATAATGTTCTAGGCTACAAAGTTTTGGAAACCTATAATGCCAAACAATTGAATATAGAAAACCTAAGTGGTGGCATCTATTTATTGAAGGCTTATGGTAATAAAGCTACCACAACCAAACGTATAGTTGTTGAATAAAAAATTGAAGAGGCTATTAATCGGGAGAAAAGGGGAGTTGTAGCCTAGTGTTATGCTCCTCTTTTTAATACTTTACGTATTCCACAATTTCTAATCCATAACCAATCATACCAACGCGTTTGGTTTTTTCGCTATTGGAAATTAGCCGCAGTTTATGTATATCTAAATCATGAAGAATTTGTGCACCTATGCCAAAGTCGCGTGTATCCATGTTTATCCTTGGCGCTTTTAAAACTTCATTTTCTTTTTGATTGTTCTTTAAAAAATCTAAACGATTTAAAATATTAGTGGCTTGTATTTCTTGATTAATAAAAATGATGGCGCCTTTTCCAAAATCGTTTACAGTTTTAAACATAGCGTTTAATTGTTCGTCAACGTTATTGGTAAGCGTGCCTAGGATATCATTATTTATTAGGGTTGAATTTATCCGTGTTAATACAGGTTCGTTATTTTTCCATTGCCCTTTGGTAAGTGCAATATGTATTTGATTATTGGTGGTTTGCTTGTATGCACGTAGCCTGAAATTACCAAATCGGGTATGAATTTCAAAATCTTCCATTTTTTCGATAAGGGAGTCATGTTGCATACGATAGGCCACTAGGTCCTCAATAGAAACAATCTTAAGATCAAACTTTTTTGCTACTTCAGTAAGTTGGGGTAAACGTGCCATAGAACCATCTTCGTTCATAATTTCAACAATTACTCCAGCAGGTTCTAAACCTGCTAATCTTGCAAAATCGATAGCGGCCTCTGTGTGTCCGGTTCGTCGTAAAACACCACCTTCTTTAGCAACTAGTGGAAAAATATGTCCCGGTCTTGCCAGTTCAAAAGGTCGTGTTTCGTTATCTATAAGGGCCTTTACTGTTTTTGCCCTGTCACTTGCAGAAATTCCTGTGGTAACGCCATTTCCCCTTAAATCCACAGATACGGTAAATGCAGTTTCCATAGGGTCGGTATTATTATTTACCATCATGTTTAACTCAAGATCCTTACATCTATTTTCCGTAAGTGGTGCACAAATTAAACCTCTTCCATGGGTAGCCATGAAGTTTATCATTTCTGGAGTCACTTTTTCGGCAGCAGCTACAAAATCACCTTCGTTTTCCCTGTTTTGGTCATCTACAACAATAATTACCTTTCCATTTCTAATATCTTCAATGGCATCGTGAATGGTATCTAATTTAAATTTCGTGGTGTTTTCTGTAGTCATAGGTTCTGCTATCATGTTGCAAAGATATTGCTAAATTTATATATGAGTAATATCCCTATTAATCTTTCCTTTTAGAAAAAAGTGGGTAATCATATAAAATGGCATCCCTAGTATTAATAAAAGGATATTTGGCTTTTTATCGTCTAATTCAGCCGCCTTATACAAAGCATAAATATTTAGGATTGACTTGGTGTAGTAAATAACATAAAGGGCTAAGGCAATGATGCTAAGCTGAATTGATGCGGACTCTAGAGAAGGTAATTTATTATTTTTAAAAACAAAATGGAGCACTAGAAGAATAGCTCCTATGCAAAATAAAATAATAGCGAATAAAGCATGGTCCTTGTAATCTTTTAGTTTTGGAGAGACCTCTTCTAAGTTAAAACGAGATTCTTGAACTTCATTTTCCGTTGTAATGCTAAAGGTCTTTTTCGGATTTAAGTATAATGCTTCACTCGTAGCTTTCTTTTGATAGAGATAAAAAATGAAGTACAAAGGCAACCCGAATAACAGGTATACAACTGCATTCATCCCTGATTCCTTTCCAAGATGTTTATTTAAGTTAGAACTGCTTATAAAGGATTTAACGAGCGCAAATAAATAAACAACACCTATTATTAGGCCAATTACAAATAATGTATTCCCAATAAGAGGATATGTATTATTTTCCAGGACTAGTCCGCCAATAATCAAAGGGAAAGCAATGGCATAAAGTATAAATGCTAATTTTGAATCTTCATCAAATTTATATTTAAGGCGAATGCCTTCCTCAAATTTTTGATTATCAAAATTTCCGCTAAATTTAAGTTGCTGGTTGGAAATTCCTCTAGAATTTAAAATTGAAACTGCTGTGTTTCTGTGTGTCCTAGAATATCCATATTGGCTGTAGTTCTTAATTACTTTTATAAGTTCCTTCTCATCATAGGACCTTAAAGTTTTATATTCTTCGGTTTCATCTTCAAAAATCGATGTATCTATTTCAATATCTTTCTTCTTAATGCCAAATAGTTTCTTAATCGGCTCTAAAACCCCTTCAGTTTCAAATAAGCCTCTATCTGCCGTTGCTTTTTTGGTTAAATAAACACCAAGCGGCAACATGATTAACGTGGAAAACCAACTAGCCAAAATAGGATTGAAACTTCCATTTTTAGCACTGTTCATCGCAAAAATCCCAATAAAATGATAGGTTAAAAACAGTAAAATTGCAATTACCATTGGCAACCCAATACCACCTTTTCGAATTAATGCTCCTAGTGGGGCTCCAACAAAAAACAAAATGATACACGCAAAGGGAAGGGCAAGTTTTTCGTGAAACGAAATTATATGCCTGTTATACCACTTTTTCCTTGGTTCTAAATTTGTTTTCTTATTTTTAATGAGTTGATCTATGCTATTTATATTACTAATAGCAGTGTTTACAAATTGGGAGTTTTTCTTATTGCTAAATAAGTCTCTCAATTCGCCAGTATAGATAGAATCCTTAGGAATGGTGTTTTTTTGGATTTTAATACTATCTTTTTCTATTTTATTTCCATTTATATCTAAACCTTTTTCTTTAAATTCCTCTGGAGCCGGAAGCTCTACAGGCGGTTTTAAGGACTTGTCGATATTAGATCTTTGATACAAGACTCTGCCAAAGTCCTGCATGGTTTTTTCATGCTTTATGGTTAGGGAATCTATAGTATAGTCTAGTTCAGAAACATTTAGCATACTATACTTATTGGAATAAGACTTGTCATCCATATCAACCGTTTGAAGATTAGACAAATCGATATTCATAGTATAAACTTCAAAGTTACTTTTGGCGAAAGGGTACTTTTTTCTGTCTTTTATCTTTTTAGGATATACATCCTCGTAAAAATTGCCATCGTACAGCACTAGTTTTAAGACATTAGAATCTTCTCTACTAATTAATTCACCAGTTTTTGCAGTGATTGTAGTGGCATTGCGCCTACCATCTCTAGCTTTTTTGTGAATGATTACATCTTCTAAAAACTGACCCTTATCTCCAGTTTTCTTCGCTACTTTGATGTTATATGGCGTAGATTCTATCTCGTTAAACTGTCCTTCGGCTATTGCCATTGAAGGTTTTACTTTAGCTAAATTTTTTCTTAGGTTGAAAAAATTAAACTCTCCCCAAGGAATCACATTATTTGAAAACCAGAACGTAACAAATCCGAGCGCTACAATAAATACTCCCAAACTTGCCATGGCGCGCTGTAAAGAAATACCGGTAGATTTCATAGCAGCAAACTCATAGTTCTCGGCAAAATTACCGAACACCATTATGGACGTGAGCAATATAGTAAGCGGTAATACAAGCGGTATTAGTTTTGGTAGCCCATATACAATGAACTTCATAATAGTGCTTAAATCCAAATCTTTTCCTGCAAGCTCTTTAATGTACAGCCATATCATTTGCAGTACAAAAATTAGCAGCAAAATTGCAAATACACTTAAAAAAGTTCTAAGGTATGTCGTTAGTATGTAGCGGTCTAGAATTTTCACAAGGATGCGACTACCTAATCAATTTTATTGATGTAATAATCTTGATATTTATCTGCATCAAAGGTAAATAAGGTTTCCGATAATGGTTCATTCGTTTTGAAAGAATTAACGATTAAAGTCGTTTTAGTACCATTTTTCCCTATTTGAATTAAATTGTATATGTGTTTAGTTGTAGCGTCAACGCCCAAAAGTATATAGTCAATTTCAGAATTTGAGTCGATAGGAGTCAACTTGACATATTGAATTTTCCTGCCTTTTATATTTTGAACGATATCCATGGCGTAGGTATAACCATCTTCATAAAAAGACAACATCTTACTTGGTGTAATGGCATCTATATCATCTTCAGCTTGAGTTGTTATAGTTACTTCTTCGTCTTCTGGACTAATGGTATATAGTGTTTTTCCATCGTAAAGACGTGTAATGCCGAGGATGTTTAATTTATATTTTTCACCTTCAAGAACAACGTCTCCACGGGTTTCCTGCTTTATGTCTTCATCGGTATTTTCTAGAATATATTTAAAGTCTATAGAAATATTATCATAGTTTTTTACCTTTTCAGATACTTCACTCAACAAGGTCTTGCCCTTATTTTGAGAAAACCCAGTAAAGGTGATAAATGCGATACATACTATGGTGATTAACTTTTTCATTTTTTTACTTTAATACAAAATTACATATTTTCATTTTCTAATAGCTCATCAAGAGATGCTAAATCCGGCACCAGTACTTGTCGTGCTTTACTGCCTTCAAAAGGGCCTACAATACCAGCAGCTTCTAATTGATCAATTAAACGACCTGCTCTATTGTATCCTAATTTTAGCTTTCGTTGTAATAAAGAAGCTGAACCTTGTTGTGCAGTAACGATAACAATTGCTGCATCTTTAAATAATTTATCTCTGTCTTCAATGTCTATATCAAGACTTGTGCCACTTTCTTCGCCAATATATTCAGGCAGCATATACGCCTCGGGATAGGCTTTTTGCGACCCAATATAATCCGTGATTTTTTCTACTTCTGGTGTGTCAACAAAAGCACATTGTACACGGGTAATGTCATTACCTTGGGTATATAACATGTCTCCGCGACCAATCAATTGATCTGCTCCTGAACCGTCCAAAATAGTTCTAGAATCTATCTTAGAAGTTACCCTAAAAGCAATACGCGCAGGGAAATTCGCTTTGATAATACCCGTAATTACATTCACCGAGGGTCGTTGCGTTGCTATAATTAAATGAATACCAATAGCTCGTGCCAATTGTGCTAAACGTGCAATAGGGGTTTCCACTTCTTTTCCAGCAGTCATAATCAAATCGGCAAATTCATCTACCACCAAAACGATGTAAGGCAAGAACTGATGCCCATCGTTGGGGTTTAACTTACGAGCTTTAAACTTCTTGTTGTACTCGGCAATGTTTCTACACATTGCGTTCTTAAGAAGTTCATAGCGATTGTCCATTTCAATACACAACGAATTTAATGTATTGATAACCTTTGTATTGTCCGTGATTATGGCTTCTTCGCTATCAGGTAATTTAGCTAGATAATGACGTTCAATCTTGTTGAACAATGTCAATTCCACCTTTTTAGGATCTACCAGAATGAACTTTACCTCTGCAGGGTGCTTTTTATATAGTAATGAGGTTAATACGGCATTCAAACCAACAGACTTACCTTGTCCCGTTGCACCTGCCATCAATAAGTGTGGCATTTTTGCTAAATCTACAACAAGCGTTTCATTACTAATCGTTTTTCCTAAAGCAATAGGCAATTGCATTTCAGAATTTTGAAATTTCTTTGATGCGATAACAGAGCGCATGGAAACTATAGTGGCATTCTTGTTTGGTACCTCAATACCAATGGTGCCTTTTCCAGGAATGGGTGCAATGATACGTATGCCTAAAGCCGAAAGTGAAAGTGCAATATCATCTTCCAGATTTTTGATTTTTGAAATACGGATACCAGCTTCAGGGACTATTTCGTAAAGTGTAACTGTAGGTCCAATTGTAGCTTTTATGCTGGCAATACCTATTTTATAATTATTTAGGGTGTCAACAATACGGTTCTTGTTTTCCTCAAGTTCTTCTTGATTTATCGTGATACCTTCCGTGTCGTACTTCTTTAATAAATCAATGTGAGGGAATTGGTAATTACCTAATTCTAAAGTTGGATCATATAAACCAAAGTCTTCAACAAGTTTATTCGCTAAATTATCTGTTTCTGTAATTTCTTCTTTAACTGTTTCAACTTTTATTTCAAGTTCTGGATCTTCTTCAGGTTCTGGTTTAGAAACTTTTACTTCCATAGGAGCAGTTTCTTTTACAGCCACTTCTTTCTTCTTTACAGGCTCGTCTTTTGGAGTGTCATCCAAAGGAATATCAAAAGCTGTTTTAAAAGCTTCTGCTTCATCTGATAGGTTATTATCTACGGTGAATGTGTCTTCTTTTATATCTGAAAATTCATCCTTAATATCTTTTTTGGCAGATGAAAACAAACGTTTGAAACTTTCAAAAGTTACCTTAAATCGCATCGCGAGATAAGTGATGAAACCTAAAATCAATAGTAGTACTGTGCCTATCTTACCGATATAATCTTGTAAAAAGCTATTAATTTCAAAACCAACAGTACCTCCTAATATGTCATTTTTTGATGAAAAGAATCCTAGAAGTACCGAAAACCAGATCATTATCAAAATACCCCAAAACCAATGTTTTCTCAGTTTTGCTTTTTTAATATCCATGAGGACATAGATTCCTGATAGAAATACCAAACCTGATAATACAAATGAGGCAACTCCAAATCCACGCTGAATAAAGAAATCACTTAACCAAGCACCTATTTTGCTCAACCAATTTTTGGCTTCAGCATCACGTGTTGCAAACTCTGAAAGAGTACTCTGGTCTGCTTTGCCAGTAAAGAAAAACGAGATAAAGGATACACAGAGGATAATGCCGAAAATAACCAAGAAACTACCAAAAACTAACTTTTGTTGATTGGACAACTTAAAGCTTGGTTTTTTAAATTTTGATTTAGTAGGTTTTTTAGTTTTGGTTCTCTTCGCCATTGGTATGCCTTAGTTTAAGCAAAAATACAAATTACTAACGTTTATCCTAGATGATTAGTATTTTTAAGTAAACTTAGGAATGTAAATAATAAACCCAATAATTATTGCGCAAATAGCTGCTATAAAAACTGCGCCAGCAGCAACATCTTTAATATAGCCTATTTTTTTATGGTATTCTGGATGTACAAAATTTGCAATTTCTTCAATGGCTGTGTTTGCACCTTCTATGCTCATAACAAGGGCTATGGTAAGTGTTTGGATAAGCCATTCTGTTTTTGAAATCTCAAAATAAAATCCAGCAATGGTCATTATCATTGCAATAACCAGCTGGATTTTTATACTTGACTCTTTAGTAATTAATAAAAGAGCACCTTTAAAGGCATAGCCAACACTTTTTAATCGGTTTACTAAGAAGGATTCTTTTTTAGGCATCGTAAAGCGCTTCTAAAGCGGCTTTGTAATTTGGTTCTTCTCCAGTTTCAGAAACCTGTTCATTATATAAGACCTTACCAGATTCATCAACTACAACAATGCTTCTTGAAAGTAAGGCATCAAAAATGCCGCTTGTAAATAGCACACCATAATCTTTACCAAACTGCCCTGTTTTAAAATCTGAAAGCATTACTACATTATCCAAGCCTTCTGCTGCACAAAACTGCTCCTGTGCAAAAGGTAAATCTCTTGAAATACATAGTACTTTTGTGTTTTCCAATTCGTTAGCTTCAGCATTAAACTGCCTAACAGATGCTGCGCATACTCCTGTATTTACGCTAGGAAATATATTTAGAATGAGTCTGCTGCCTTTAAAATCTGCTAGAGTTTTTGTTGATAAATCGATAGCAGTTAAATTAAAATCTGCAATTTGAGAACCAACTTCAGGAAGCTTTCCGATAGTTTCTACAGGGTTTCCACCCAATGTGATATTAGCCATTTTTTTGTTTTTAATTAGAGCTCTAAAATAAGCATATTTAAAATGTTAAAAAATGAATCCTAGAAATCTTTAAGAAATAATTATGAGAATGCTATTAAAAGCGCTCGTTTATGAATTCTTAATTATTTAAAAAAACTATTGTTTTTTGATAGATAATAAGTTTTATCAATTTTCATATAATTTTTAAAAATATCACATATGTTTTAGGAGATGATATTATTGCTAATTTTAGAGTATTCAAAAAATTATCAATACTAACTATTACAAAACATAAATTATGAATAGCAACAATCCACACGGTGAAGCATGGGATATTAACAATTCTGATGCTGCCCAATGCCCATTTTTAAGTGGCACACAAAAACAAACCGCTGGTGGTGGTACTCGAAACCGCGACTGGTGGCCTAATGAATTAAAACTAAACATTCTCCGTCAGCATGGGAAAAGCTCAAACCCATATGATAAAGAGTTTGACTATGCCAAAGCATTTGAAAGCATAGATTTTCCAACGTTAAAACAGGAAGTGATTGATTTAATGACCGACTCACAAGATTGGTGGCCAGCCGATTATGGACATTATGGTCCGTTTATGATTCGTATGGCGTGGCACAGTGCAGGTACATACCGTGTTGGTGATGGTAGAGGTGGCGGAGCGTCGGGAACGCAACGATTTGCACCTTTAAATAGTTGGCCAGATAATGGAAATTTGGATAAAGCGCGCTTGCTATTATGGCCTGTTAAAAAGAAATATGGTAAAAAATTGTCTTGGGCAGATCTAATGATTTTAGCTGGAAATTGTGCTTTAGAATCCATGGGTTTTAAAACGTTTGGATTTGCAGGCGGGCGTGAGGACGTTTGGGAGCCTGAACAAGATGTGTATTGGGGAAGTGAAACAGGTTGGCTAGATAATGATGAACGCTATGACACCAGCGATGGAGATTTAGAAGGGCATTTAGGAGCAGTACACATGGGATTGATTTATGTGAACCCTGAAGGGCCAAATGGTGTTCCAGACCCTATGAAATCTGCTCACGATATTAGAATTACTTTCGGAAGAATGGCCATGAATGATGAAGAAACGGTGGCTTTGGTCGCTGGTGGACATACCTTCGGAAAAGCACACGGTGCGGCAGATCCTGATACATATGTGGGACCAGAACCTCATGGTGCTTCTATTGAAGAAATGAGTACAGGTTGGAAAAATACTTATAATTCTGGTGTTTTAGATGATGCAATTACTAGTGGTCTAGAAGGTGCATGGACACCTAATCCAACACAATGGGATCATGATTATTTTGATGTTTTGTTGAATTACGATTGGGAATTAACTAAAAGTCCAGCAGGGGCGCACCAATGGACACCAAAAAACCCAGATGCTAAACAAGCCCCAGCAGCAGGAGGAAATGGCACACAGGCCTTAATGATGTCTACTGCGGATATGGCTTTAAAAACAGATCCAAAATACCTAGAGATTTCAAAACGTTTTCATAAAGACCATGCGGCATTTGAAGATGCATTTGCAAGAGCGTGGTATAAACTTACCCATCGTGATATGGGACCAGTTGACCGCTATTTAGGACCAGAAGTACCGCAAGAGGAATTGATTTGGCAAGATCCTATTCCAAAAGTAAATTATACCTTGAGCGATGCTGATATTAGCTCCTTGAAGAAGATGGTTTTGGCTTCCGGATTAACTATTTCCGAAATGGTAAGAACCGCTTGGGCTTCGGCTTCTACTTACAGAGATTCTGATAAGCGTGGTGGAGCCAATGGTGCACGTATTCGTTTAGAGCCTCAGCGTAGCTGGGAAGTGAACAATCCAGAGGAATTAAGTAAAGTATTAAACGTTTTAGAAGGCATCCAGAATGAATTTAAGGGAGAGGTGTCAATGGCAGATTTGATTGTTTTAGCAGGAAATGCTGGAATAGAGGAAGCAGCTAGAAATGCTGGTCATACTGTAGAAGTACCATTTTCTCAAGGTAGAGGGGATGCATCCCAAGAACAAACCGACTTAGAATCGTTTGGCTATTTAGAACCTTTAGCAGATGGGTTTAGAAATTATATTAAAGATGAATTAAAAGTTGCTGCTGAAGATTTATTGGTGGATAAGGCCAATTTAATGAACTTATCTATTCCAGAAATGACAGCTTTAGTAGGTGGTCTGCGTGTATTGGGAGCAAACTACGACGGATCAAATCATGGTGTGTTTACTGATAATGTAGGTCACTTAACAAACGATTTCTTTACCAATCTTTTAGATTTTGCATATACTTGGAACGCTACATCTTCTGATGATCGCATTTTTGAAGGAAAAGATAGAAGAACTGGTATTGTAAAATTTACTGGAACTCGTGCTGACTTAATCTTTGGTTCTAATACCGAATTGAGGGCTATAGCGGAAGTGTATGGTGCTAATGATGGCGAAGCACAATTTGTAAACGATTTTGTTGCAGCCTGGGCTAAAGTGATGGATGCTGATAGATTTGATTTAAAATAGTTTGATGGATTGATAGTTGAAATTGGGATGGGCATTTTATGGTGCTTATCCCAATTTTATTTTAAATTTTGTTGTTATGGACGTTACACAATTTTTTGGTGCGATACAATCGGGAGATAGAGATTTTATAGAAACTTTATTAAAATCACATCCTGAATTAGTAGATGCAAAAGACCAAAGAGGATTTACCCCATTGATTTTTGCTTCCTATTTTGATAAAAAGACAATAGTGGAAAAATTGCTAGAGTACAGTGCTCCAGTGGATGATACCGATAGTACTGGAAATACCGCGCTCATTGGTGTGGCTTTTAAAGGAAATACAGAATTGGCAAAACTACTGCTTAAACATGGTGCCAATGTAAACGCACAAAACAATTTAGGATATACGCCTTTAATTTTTGCCGGTATGTATGGGCAAACTAACATGGTAGAATTATTGTTGAAGCATAAAGCAGATGCTACTGTAAAAGATAATGAAGAAAAGACAGCTTTAGACTATGCTGAAGAAAAGAAGTTTCGGGAAGTTATTGGATTGTTGAAGTGATTTTTTTGAGAGTTTCGTTTAACGGTTTTGTATAACCGTCAGTTACGGGTTAATATGCATTTATTTTCGGTTTAGCACAGGCTTTAGCAATTCCGAGTGGATTCGGACGTAGTCGAATCCGCCGTAATTGCGGTTATACATTGTTGTAGTGCGTTTTTTCATTCGGTTACTTGACTCCAATTTTCTCCTTTCTTTATTCTATGAATTTGCGTATCAGAAACTCCGAAGCGCCTTGCAATCATATTGATTCTGTTCTTTTCGTTTTTCAATTGGCGTTTAATAATTTTTACTTTTCCCTCGTTTAGTTTTCCGATTTTTCTACCTCTTTTTTGTACAATTTTTTCCCAATTCGGATTGTTGAATTGATGAAGTTCCTTTTCTCTTTTGGTTGCCCATTTTAAGTTTTCCACTCGATTGTCGGTTTTGTCGTAATTCAGATGGATGACATAAATTCCGTCATTTTTTTCGAGGAAATGTTCAGCCACAAGTTTGTGGACGTATCTGCTGGTCGATTTTCCGTTCCGTTTTTGTTTTAGCGGAAGATTTTGATATCCGTTGATGTATGATTTTTTAACTTCAAATTCGGTTTCGCTTTTACAGTTTAAAATTCGTCCGTAATTTGAGATTTTGAACTGTTCATTTTCGGTAATTCCATCGTCAAATTCAACGACTTTCCATTCTTCATTCCAATAGTTTCTAATCATATTTCAGGGTTTTCTCAAATGCACTACAACGTGGTGACGGATATGCGCCGTTATTTAATGGCTTATATCCGACGTTAAACGAAGGTAGTTGAATTTTTTTGCAAAGTCAATTTTGAAGAAACAAAAAAAGCCACCTCAAAAGAGATGACTTTAAATATCAAATTTTTCTTTTTCAATTAAGAGTCAATCGAACCCATAACCCGACTCATAAAACTATTTAATGCTTCTTTTTTTGGGGAGCCGTTCTTTACCATTTTATTAACCTCAATAGCACCGTACATGTTGGAAATCAATTCTCCTATAACGTCTAGTTCTTCATCTTTTAAAGACGGAACTTCGGTTAAAGCTTCTAAGGTTTCAATGGTTTCAACAACAAAGTCTTCGTCGTTCTCCTCAATAAAATTCGTTAAATGCTTAATTACTGGTAACTTCATTTACTAAATCTTTAAGTACATCAAACTTATTAGTTTGTACTTGGTTTATAAAACTTCCGTTTTTAAAAGTTGCAAAAGTTGGCAAATTATCAACCGTAGCCAATTTTCTAGATTCTGGAAACTTTTCGGCATCTGCAATAACAAAAGTTATCTCTTCCAATTCTGAGGCTAACTTTTTTACCTTTGGTTTCATAATACGGCAGTTGCCACACCATGTGGCCGAATATTGCACCACAACAGTTTCATTTTCAGCAACTAATTCTTGTAGATTATCTTGTTCTAACTCTTTTACCATGGTTGTTAAATTTTCAAAATTCAAGCCCCAAATTCCTTAAATACTTCTTGGAATTTGGGATTTGAAACTTTAGTTTTTTAGTTTACATGAGCTGCTAAATACTCAGCTACACCATTTCTATCGGCGTTCATCGCATCTTTTCCCTCTTCCCAGTTTGCTGGACAAACCTCTCCTTTTTCCTGAACATGAGTTAAGGCATCTACTAAACGTAAGTATTCTTGAACGTTTCTACCCAAAGGCATGTTGTTGATGCTTTCGTGCTGTACAATCCCGTCCTCATCAATGATGTAAGTAGCTCTGTAAGTCACGTTATCACCTTCCACAGTTACCACACCAGTTTCTTCATTATACGTTTCGTTTGTAATATCTAGAATACCTAAAGTAGAAGCTAAATTTCTGTTAGAATCTGCTAAAAGCGGGTAGGTTACACCTTCTATACCACCATTATCCTTTTCGGTGTTTAACCAAGCAAAGTGTACTTCGGGAGTATCACAGGATGCGCCAATTACAATGGTGTTGCGCTTTTCAAATTCACCTAAAGCTGCCTGAAATGCATGTAACTCTGTCGGACATACAAAAGTAAAATCCTTTGGATACCAAAATAAGATGACCTTCTTCTTGTTATTTACTGCTTCTTCTAATACGTTTAACTTAAATGTATCGCCCAAATCGTTGATTGCGTTTACGTTTAAATCTGGAAATTTTTTCCCTACTAATGCCATAATGTTATAAGTAATGTTTAATTAATAATGTTCTAATTTTAAGCAAAATTACCATTATAAAACACCTGTGAAAATAGATTGTAATTAGTAAATTTTATAAAAGAATAGCATTTGTGTATCGATTCAAAAACCCATGCTTGTTTTTGAGAATCACGTAAAAAATGATGGTCAGAATTATCAAGTTCTCATACTTGACCAAAAAGGGGTGATGTATTCTTATTTAGAATTTGAAAGTTGTCTGATTTTTATCCTGAAGGCTGCGAAAAGTAAAGTGGTAAAAGGGCTCATCCAGTTAAAAAATGCATAAAGCAAGTATTCTCCAACCCCAACTCCCAGAACGCCAGATTGATAGGCACCACAGGTATTCCAAGGAATGAGTACGGACGTTACTGTTCCAGAATCCTCGAGGGTTCGACTTAAATTTTCAGGAGCCAATTTTTTGTCTTCAAATGCTTTTTTAAACATTTTTCCAGGGATAACAATGGCTAAATATTGATCGGAAGCAATAGCATTGAGGCCTAAACAGCTAATCACTGTACTTGCAAATAATCCAAAAACAGAAGATGCTACGGAGAGTAAGGCTGAAGTAATTCTAGATAATGCACCAATACCATCCATAACGCCACCAAAAACCATCGCGCAGATAATGAGGAATATTGTCCATAGCATACCTTTCATTCCTCCAGAATAGAATAAGTCATTTAATTTTTCATTCTCTGTAGTAATTTGGGTTTCTGTAAAAATTGAAGTGATTACCGATGATAATTTTGATGCCCCAAGTTGATTTAAAATATCTACTTGAAATATAAAAGCAAATATTGCAGCAAGAACAACTCCTGTTCCAAGGGCAATCAGAGGCTTTGTTTTCAATAAAATTAAGGCAATAACCGCAACTGGAACTAAGAATAACCAAGGCGTAATGTTAAAAGTGTTATCAATGGTATTTAGTAAGTTGCTCACGTCAGCGCTACCCGTAGCATCGATTGTAAAACTTATAATTGCAAAAATTATTAATGTTATTATTATCGTTGGGACTGTAGTAAACGCCATATAGCGGATATGCGTAAATAAATCTGTCCCTGCCATAGCTGGAGCAAGATTAGTGGTATCACTTAATGGCGACATTTTATCTCCAAAATAAGCTCCTGAAATTACGGCACCTGCAATCATTCCAGGGTTAATTCCTAAAGCAGTACCTATACCTACCAAGGCTATACCTACAGTTGCGGATGTGGTCCAAGAACTACCAGTAGCAATTGAAATTAATGCTGAAATCACGACTGAGGCAGGTAAAAATATTTCGGGACTTAATACCTGCAAACCATAATACACCATAGCAGGAATAACGCCACTAATAAGCCAAGTGCCAGCAAGTGCACCAACTAAAAACAATATCATTATTGGGATAAAAACACTTTTTAGATTTTCCCATATTTCAGAAAGCATCCTATTAACCGAGACCTTGTTGTAAAACCCAACTAGGGCTGCAACCAAACCACCAATTAATAAAATGAATTGATTTGAATATGCTCCCATCATTTCACCATCGGCAAAAAAAATATTGTAGGCGAGTAATCCCATAAGAATAATTACGGGAATTAATGCTTCCCATATATTCAATTCGGTGTTTTCAATAATATTTTGGTCGTTGGCCTTAAATTCTGAGATATTCTTATCGTCTTCCATAGTTACGCTTTAGTCATGTAATGTTACGATTTTATTAATTTCTTTCAAAATGAGGTGACTTTTTGGAAATTTTGGGTCTTAATTTATAGTAACCCCAAATATTCTAGTTATGTTTTTTGCATTTTCTTTTTTGGTTGTCTTAGCGATTCTTTATGTTTTGGTAAATGACGGGTTTACATCAAGTTCAAAACATAAAGTGTTTAAAGATTTTAATTTTGAAAAGAAAGCACAAAGCGAAGCTTGTACAAAATCTGAACTTATAGATTTTGATTTTGAAACTTTAGTATCACCTGATGAATTGAGCATTCTAATAGAGAAAACTAAATGATTTACTAATAAATACATAGTAATGAATTCTTTAGCTTTAGTTTATTCAAGTCGAAAATCTCAAAAAACCCATAGTTTTCTATACTATTTTTCCGATTTTTCGTTAATATTGTTAGATATTTGTAAATATTGCTATAATAAAAAGATGAAAAGAATTCTCTCACAATTTCTTTTATTGTCTTGCCTTAATTTATCTGCTCAAGTAGGTATTGGTACTACAACACCAGTATCCACTTTGGATATCAATGGTTCGCTATCTGCAAATATTACGACTACTTCAGGAAATTTAACATTAGATGATACGCATCATACCGTTGTTCTTGGCGGTAATCATAGTATTACCTTACCAGCGGCAAACACATGTGCTGGAAGAATATATATAGTAAAAAACCCAACAACTAATACTCCAATAGTTTCTAGCTACCTGGATTTGACGGGAACAGCAGCTACAATACTTAATAGTGAAACCACAATTTCGTTACAAAGTGATGGCACTAACTGGCAACAAATAAGCGCTAACAAAATCAGGTATGAAAAAATTGTGATTTGGGCAGAAGAGGCTGCAGATCTTGCCAATAATCAAATGGAATGGTCTTATGCTAACGGGGATACAGGATTTATAGGTATACCCTTGCCAGAGGCTTGGGAGGCTTATGCGGTAAGTTTTCATGCTGATAATACTTCAAACGCTTCGAACTCAATGCTTATGGCAGTTGTAGATATAACAGGAAACGGTACCTATGCTGAGTTTTTTAGATTTACGGCTACTGGTGCAAATGATAATATGTCATACACAGAAATTTTAGCTACACCTGTTGCTATACCTCCTGGAACTACTATAGGATTTCGCTCTATTACCGAAACGGGAAATATCAATGGCGCCAGAGTTGCTGCATGGCTAAGAAGGATACCATAATTATTCATAAATAAAAGTTAGTTAACTTTGCTGACTTTATATGGATTCACTCACTCAAATTGTTTTAGGTGCTGCTTGTGGTGAAGCAGTTTTAGGCAAGAAAATAGGTAATAAAGCTTTATTGTTTGGTGCCATAGGAGGCACAATTCCCGATTTGGATGTTATGGTTGGTAATTTGCTTTATGGCAACGAAATTGATGCTATGCTATTTCATAGAGGGTTTATGCACTCTATTGTGTTCTCAGTATTGGCAGCGTTTTTATTAGGATGGTTAGTACATAAGCTATATGATAATGGGAAACGTAAAAACACTACTGTACAGAAAGATTGGATATCCCTTTTCTTTTGGTCTCTATTTACGCATCCAATTTTAGATGCCTTTACACCTTACGGTACGCAGTTATTTGCACCTTTTAGCAACTATCGCGTAGCTTTAAACAATATTGCCGTAGCAGATCCTGCTTATACTTTACCTTTTTTGGTTTGTATAGTAGTATTAATGTTTTTTAAAAGAACTTCTGCTAAAAGACGTATGTGGTTAAAATGGGGTATTGGTATAAGTTCGGTTTACTTGCTGTTTACATTGGGAAATAAACTGTATGTAGATTCGATATTTCGAAAATCTTTAAAAGAGACTGAGATTAATGCAACTAGATTTAGTACCCAACCTGCTATTTTAAATAACATATTGTGGTATGCTATTGCGGAAACTGAATCTTCTTATTACGTTACGGACTATTCCTTATTTGACACTAAAAATCGTTTTTTAAACTTTAGGGAAGTACCAAAACAGCGCGATTTAAAACCCACTGAATACGATGATATAAAAGGATTGGCGTGGTTTAGCAATCAGTATTATAGTGTTTATAAATTGAATGACAACGAATATCGATATAACGATTTGCGTTACCCACTTTTGGATTTAGACAACCCAAATACTTCAGTATTTAGTTTATTGCTTTATAAGGATGGCGACAGACTAAATATGAGACCATTTGAACCTAGAGTAGATGATATGAATGATGCATTTAAATCCCTATGGGAGCGCATCAAAGGCATCTAGCTTACCTCTAATAGCTTTTTATCCAATATTCCCAATTGCACCATACAATCATGCATCATTTTGTAGGTGCGTTTAATATCGGCATCCAAACCTATGGAAAATCGTATCAATCCATCACTTAGTCCCATGTCCTTTTGTTCTTCCTCTGGAATTTCCGAAGAAGTTGAGGTTCCTGGAGCAGAAAATAAAGTTTTGTAAAAGCCTAGGCTCACTGCTAAGTATCCAAGGTTTTTATGCTGCATCAATTCCATCAATTCGTTAGCCTTCTCCAAAGAGCCGACATCAATAGTTAGCATGCCACCAAAACCATATTCAGTATTCATCATGCTTTTAAATAGTTCGTGAGAAGGATGGGATTCTAATCCGGGATATACCGTTTTTAAACCATCTTTTTCAAACTTTTCAGCTAAATACAGTCCGTTTTTACTGTGTTGCTGTATTCTGATGTGCAATGTTCTCAAATTCTTCAATATCGAGGATGCCCGTAAGCTATCCATGGTAGAACCTAATAACATACCAGCACCATCATTTACATCCCGCAAGTCATTGATGAATTCTTGTGTTCCACAAACAACACCGCCAACAGTATCGCTAGAGCCATTAATAAACTTGGTTAAACTATGAATAACAACATCTGCTCCCAAAACTGCTGGAGAAATGGATAATGGCGAAAAGGTATTATCCACAACCAGTTTTAAACCATACTTTTTAGCGATTTTTGATAAGCCTTTAATATCCGCTACTTCCAAAAGCGGATTGCTCACAGATTCACAATACAAAACTTTTGTGTTTTTGGTAATAGCAGCTTCAACCGCATCTAGTTTAGTGATATCAACAAATGTGGTTTCAATATTGAACTTAGGTGTGAAATTTTTAAAGAATGCATATGTGCCACCGTAAATTGTTCTACTGGACACGATATGGTCTCCAGCATTACATAATTGCATTATAACTGAAGTTATCGCTCCCATTCCCGAAGCTGTAACATTTGCGGTCTCCGTATTTTCCATAGCTGCTAATGCTTCGCCTAAGTATAAATTGGAAGGTGAGGAATGTCGCGAATATAGATAACAACCATCTGCATTACCTTCAAAAGTATCAAACATAGTTTTTGCAGATAGAAAGGTGTAGGTGGACGAATCTGAAATAGAAGGGTTTACACCTCCAAATTCTCCAAAATATTGTAAATCCTGAATGTTATTTGCTGGCTTATTACTCATGATAATATGATTTAAATACTCATCTAATTTCATAAAAATTAGAAATAAAATCAAGCATAAATTACTTAATTAGAAAATAAATCATAATTTTTAATTATTTTTAGAATTATATTTTTATTTTAATCTTAATAATGAATATAAAGCGAAATTTTTTCAATCATGATTTTTGATAAAACTGATAAAAAACTATTGGAATTGTTACAAACAGATAGTAAACAAACCAATAAAGAGCTTTCAAACAAATTAGGTCTATCCGTAACAGCGGTTTACGAACGTATTAAAAAACTAGAAAAAGAGGGCTTTATTGAAGGCTATACCGCCTTAATAAACAAACAAAAAATTAAACGAAATTTTGTTGCTTTTTGTCATGTGAAATTATTGCAACACAGCCAAGAGTATGTTTTTAGTTTTGAAAAAGAAGTGAATAATCTTGATGAGGTTTTGGAATGTTACCATTTAAGTGGCGACTACGACTACCTTTTAAAGGTAATTGTTACCGATATGGAAGCCTTTAGGGAATTTATGGTAAGAAAACTGACTAAAATAAACCATATTGGCAGTACGCATAGTATGTTTGTAATAAATGAAGTGAAACAAACTAATGTGATTCGTTTTTCATGAAGTCGACTACGTATAAGTGCTTAGAGCTGTTCGTTATATTCATCTTAGTTCCCATAAGTTTTGCGCTTAACTACTCGCCATTTATTAAGTTAGGCATTGGTTTAGTAGGTTTTGTTTATGTGATTTATGTATTATTGAAAGTAGAGCGAGAGCAATTTAAAATAGCACCAAATCTAAATTGGGCATCCTTTTGGAAAGAGACTTTGGTTAAGCTGTTTGTTATAGCGATACTAACTACTGTATTTTTATGGATTACTAACAAAGATGACCTATTTATCGTATTACTAAATAAACCAAAGCTGTGGGTATTTATTCTATTTGTGTATTCCTTGTTTTCGGTATATCCACAAGAACTTATTTATCGCACGTTTTTCTTTAAGCGATATGCTAAACTATTTAATTCAAGCAGATTACTTGTTTTTGTGAATGCCATGTTATTTGCTTTGGGACATATATTTTTCAAAAACACCTTGGTATTAGTCCTTACATTTTTAGGTGGTATTTTGTTTGCTTTAACTTTTTTAAAAACAAAATCCACGCTTTTGGTTTCTATTGAACATGCCATTTATGGTTGCTGGTTGTTTACCTTAGGTATGGGGGAAATGTTAGGCTTTCCTACCTGATAAATTCAAAATTATCGTACAGAGTAGAATCTTTTTGCTATTTTTAGGCAAGCTATTATTAACCAATATTATTAGATTATGAAAAAATTAGGACCTATTATCTTAGGATTTATCATTGGAGCAGTATTAACCTATTTCTTTTGCCCTAGGCAAGCAGACGATATGCATAGCATGGATGCAGAAGTCGTAAAGCCTAGTGGAGTTATTTCTGTAAAAGACGCACAAGCATTAAATGATAACTGGACAAAATTTAGAAAACCTGTTTTAGATTCAGTGACAGAAAGGCGTACCGGAAAAGAAGATTACAGGTGGGCATGGTGGTCTTTAAAAGACATTGAAGATTATATTGCTTTTACCAAAGTAGGTGCAAAAGAAGCAGGTGAGGACTTTACAGGACTACGCATGTATTTTGGAGCTTATGGAGATAATGCTTCTGATGGTAAGAAAAACTTATCAACTATATTTATAGTGCCTACAGGTACTAAGAAAACCAGTAAATCTGCTGTTTTAAATCTTAGTTTACAAGACGATGATGATTTAACAAGGCCACCTTTGAATCAAGGTAATGGCGGAGGCGGAGGCTATCCACAGTAAGTTTTGATAATAGAATTTCTTTTAGAACATTATTCATTTCTAACACATACGTTAGAATTTTTAGCAGCTTTTACAGGTCTATTTCTTATTAAGAAGTATAATGCAAAAGCTGCTAAATACTTTATATATTTTCTTGTCGTCATTGCTATATCAGATTCTTTGTGCTACTATACGCATTATGTAAGACCGGGAATGGCTCTGGAGTTTTTAATTGGTACAAGATTTGCAAAGAATCATTGGTTTTCAACGCTCTACTGGGATGTAGGGGCAATTTTATTCTTTACATATTTCTTTTATTTAATTTTAAAAACCCCCGTATTTAAAAAGGTTATTAAATTTTCAGGTTACTTCTATTTTGTGTTTTCTACAATATACATATTAAGTAATTGGGAAAAATTCTTTGTACAGTTTTTTGAAATACTTGATGTTTTTGGAGCGATCATAATTTTTATGTGTACGGTGTTCTATTTCATAGAGATTTTATTAAGTGAAGAGATTTTGGAATTCTATCGTTCAATTTACTTTTATATAAGTGCCGTTATTTTTATTTGGTGGCTTATTATTACACCTTTGGGGTTCTACGATGTTTATTATACTTATGAAGTTGGAAAGAATTTTTTTGACACTGCATTTGCTGATTTAAGAAGGCAAATTTTCTTATTTGCTAATATATTTATGTATTTAACTTATACCTTTGCTTTTATATGGTGCAAACCGGAGAACGAATTGTAAGTAGTGCCTCAGAGCGTTACATGTTGATATACATGATTGCTGTTTTGGTAATCATTACTTCGCTAGTTATCATATTTTTTATTGTGTTTCAAAAACGAAAGAATAAGTTGCTATTAGATAAAATTAGACAACAAAGGGCTTTTGAAGAAGAAATGGTTAAAGCACAAACAGAAACTCAGGAACAAACCTTAAAAAATATTGGCTGGGAATTGCATGATAACGTAGGACAATTATTGTCGTTTGCCAGTATGCAACTCAGTATTTTAAAAATGCAGGTTTCAGATGATGTTAGGGATAAATTTAAAGATACCACGGAGGCTTTAAGCAATGGACTAAAGGAAGTGCGTGCCTTATCAAAAACTCTTAATAATGATGTGATTTTAAACATAGGTTTTGAAAAATCCATTACTAATGAGCTTGATCGGTTAAAACGTATGAAGTTTACATCTGCCGAACTCAATATAGTTGGCGAGAAAACAGATTTTAGGGATAAGAACCATGAAATCATCGTATTTAGAATTTTACAGGAGTTCTTATCAAACTCAGTGAAATATTCCGAAGCAAAAAACTTAAATATTGTATTAGATTATCAACCAGAAAGCATCATAATTACCGCCAAGGACGATGGTAAGGGATTTGATATTGCTGAGGTAGAGAAAGGTTCGGGTTTAATTAATATGAAGAGTAGAGCAGAACTTATTGGTGCAACACTCGTACTGAAATCGAAACCTAATGAGGGTGTTGAATTAACACTGAACTACCCTTTAAAGTAAACCGTTATCCAAAGTATTTAAAAACCTTTTTTAAGAGGTTTATTTTTCCTCTGTAAGGTGGATATCTAAACGAAGGATCAAGCCATGTACCACGTTTCATGATAGCTTTTTTATGTGAAAATGTATCGAAACCATGTTTACCATGGTAGTTTCCTATGCCACTGGCACCAATTCCTCCAAAAGGTAATTTGGCATTTCCAAAATGCACTAAGGTGTCGTTAATAACACCACCACCAAAACTGTAGGTTCTTATCATTTTTTTTGAAAACTTTTTGTCATTTGAAAACATATAAAATGCTAATGGTTTTTCTATATGTGATAGGATATGTGAGATATCGTCTTCTGTGTCATAGTTTAAAATTGGTAAAATAGGTCCGAAGATTTCTTCAGACATAATTTTGCTGTCCAGCTTTGGATTGTCTATCAAAGTAGGGGAGATGTAGCTAGTGCTTTCATCTATGTCACCTCCAAAAGGGATGTGTTCATTTTCAATTAATGCTGTTAATCGCTTTACATTTTTTGAATTTATAATTCTAGGAAAATCCCCTGAATTCATAGGGTTTTCTCCATATCTTCTGGTAATTTCTTTTTTCAAGGCTTTCACAAGATTAGCCTTGATATTTGATTTGGCAATTACAAAATCAGGAGCTATACACGTTTGCCCGCCATTTAAAAGTTTGCCCCATACTAATCGTCTGGCTACAAGCTTTACATCTACCGTATCGTCAATGATGCAAGGAGATTTTCCGCCTAATTCCAAAGTAACAGGAGTAAGGTGTTTTGCCGCAGCTTCTGCCACAATTTTACCAACTCTTGTGCTGCCAGTGAAGAAAATATAGTCCCATTTTTGAGCTAATAATTCGGTGGCTACTGGAATACCTCCTTCAATAGAAATACATACATCTTCAGGAAATACCTGCTTTATGATTTGGGTGATTACCTTTGACGTGTTTTTGGTGAGCTCACTTGGTTTCAATACCACGGTATTTCCAGCGGCAATAGCCATAATAAGTGGATCTAGCGCTAATAGAAATGGGTAATTCCAAGGTGCAATTACCAAAACTGAACCATAGGGCTCTTTGTAAATGTAATCTATAGAAGGAAACGTTAATATTGACGGCCTGATGCGTTTTGGCTTACTCCAAGATTTTAGTTTTTTAATGGCTAGGTTTATCTCAGAAAGCACCAATCCAAATTCACTAATATACGTTTCAAATTCTGATTTTTTGAAGTCTTTATGCAATGCGTCTAGAACATCCTGCTCTCTTTTAATAATTTCGGTCTTTAGAGCCTTTAAGAGCGATAAACGATACGAAACATCTTTTGTTTTTTGAGATAAAAATAACGCTTTATGGGAAGCTAAAATGTTTGGTATTGATTTCATTTACCTAAGATAAAACATTAAATGCAAGCATCCCAAATTACATCATTAGGCGTCGGTGCTACGAGGGATACAGGTTCTTTTTTTACTGGGTGCATAAATTCAATTTGTCTAGCGTGAAGATGAATACTGGCGTCTTTATTACTTCTTTCAAATCCGTATTTCAAATCTCCTTTTATAGGACTGCCAATTTGTGACAGTTGTGTTCTAATTTGATGATGTCTGCCTGTTTCTAAATTCACCTCTAAAAGTGTATAATTGTCTAATTTTTTGATGATTTTATAATGTAAAATTGCCTTTTTGCTGTCTTTTACTTGTTTTTGATGTGCATACGACTTATTGTTTTTCGGATTTTTTTTAAGCCAGTGTATCAATGTATCTTCAGGTTTAGATGGAGGTTTTTTGACTACCGCCCAATAGGTTTTTTTAACTTCTTTCGACAAGAATAATTTGTTTAGTCTTGGTAATGCCTTACTAGTTTTTGCGAACATCACAATACCTGTTGTAGGTCTGTCCAAACGATGTACTGTCCCTAAATAGACGTTTCCAGGTTTATTGTATTTGTATTTGATGTAGGCTTTAACTACGTCGCTAAGCGGTGTGTCACCCGTTTTATCTCCTTGCACAATGTCCCCTGCGCGTTTATTCACGACAATAATGTGATTATCTTCATATAGAACTTGAAGATTATCTTTATTGGAAAGGATTTTTGTGGACACAGATTTTATTTGTTTTCTCGCAAAGGCTTAAGAAGCATAACTATTTAGACTTGAGTACGATTTCATACTGCGACTGTGACTGCATTTTTAGTATTGTTCATTCTCATTTGGAAAATCCTGAGTTTTCACATCATCAACATACTGGGAAATAGCGGTGGTCATTTCTTCATAAAGATTTAAATAACGTCTTAAAAATCTAGGATTAAATTCGTGGGTCATTCCAATCATATCGTGCAGTACCAATACTTGTCCGTCAACATTAGGGCCAGCACCAATGCCAATTATAGGAATGCTCACACTTTCAGCAACCTGTTGCGCCAGTTTAGCTGGAATTTTTTCTAAAACAATAGCGAAACAGCCTAATTTTTCAAGCATTTTTGCATCGCTCAATAATTGTTCTGCTTCTTGCTCCTCCTTGGCACGAACGGTGTAAGTTCCGAATTTATAGATGGACTGAGGTGTTAGTCCCAAATGTCCCATAACTGGAATTCCAGCATTTAAAATACGCTTTATAGACTCCTTAATTTCTTTACCGCCTTCTAACTTTACAGAATGCGCACCACTTTCTTTCATAATTCTTATGGCGGAGCGTAACGCTTCTTTAGGATCACTTTGGTAGCTGCCAAAAGGCAAATCTACCACTATCAAAGCACGATATATGGCACGAACAACTGAAGAGGCATGATAAATCATTTGATCTAACGTAATAGGCAAAGTGGTTTCATGTCCCGCCATTACGTTACTTGCAGAATCGCCAACCAAAATTACATCTACGCCGGCACCATCAACAATTTTGGCCATGGTGTAATCGTATGCGGTAAGCATAGATATTTTTTCGCCAGAGGCTTTCATATCCACTAAGGATTTTACGGTAACGCGTTTGTATTCTTTTTTGGCTGTTGACATCGCTTGAAAATTTTGTGTAGCGGTAAAAATACTAAATAAAAGCAGATACTGTTAAACTTTTCTTTATGAGCTACTACAACTAATGCTTATCGGTTATTTTAGAAAAAAATAGAATAATTATGATACGGGTTATAGTTTCCATAATACTGCTGATGACTGGCACTGTTACTGCTCAAAATGATGACACTCTATTAGCAAAATCTACGATTGATACTTTTTTTGAAGGCTTTCATAAAGGGGATACTGCATTAATGAAGTCTGTTATGGTGGATAAAGTAATAATGCAAACCGCTTACAGGAATAAAGAAGGGAAGGATGTTCTAGTAAACGATGAAGCTGACGGATTGATAAATGCGATAGCTAAACGACCGGCGGATCAGAAGTGGGATGAGAGAATTCTGGATTATAGTATACAAATTGATGGTAATATGGCTAATGTCTGGACACCTTATGAGTTTTGGTACAATGGTGAGTTTAGCCATTGCGGCGTTAATTCGTTTCAACTATTTAAGGATGGCGCTAAATGGAAAATTATTTATTTGATTGATACGAGACGACGCTCTGGCTGTAAACCTGTAGAAACTAAAAAATAAGGGACGCTGCGAGCTAGTGCGCAAGGGATTGAACGGCATGTTTGAAATCCCCGACGTAGGAGGGATTGAGTAGTGAAAGCCCGACCCTTGTGGTTGCGCCCAAAATATTATTTCCTTTTGATAAGTTTAAAAGACTTTTCTTTACCGTTTTGATTGGTTTTTAAAATGTAAATACCCACGGATAAGTTGTGCCCATTAATTGGTAGTTGATAATTTTGATTATCCTCATTAATGGTAATATTTCCGTTGATAATAGCGCGCCCCATAATATCATATAATACAAAATCCAGAGGTTCAGACTGTGATAAGCTAACAATTCTAAG
The DNA here is from genome assembly GCF_004310325.1 of Hyunsoonleella flava. Taxonomy (GTDB): domain Bacteria; phylum Bacteroidota; class Bacteroidia; order Flavobacteriales; family Flavobacteriaceae; genus Jejuia; species Jejuia flava. The sequence goes on along the minus strand of NZ_SIRT01000004.1, from coordinate 15,022 downwards.
CGAAACGGTGTCAATAAATGGATTTGGGTACACTGATGCATTATAGCCATCTTCTTCTTCAACTACTGTAAAAGGATCTGTAATAGATATTTTTAACTCGCTTAAACCGTAACAGCTACCACCAAAATTTGATGTAGGGGTAATAAGAACATACCTAGCTTTTGTGGCATTAAAATTCGGGCCTTCGCTACCTTGATACGTTGAAGAGCCTGTTGCTTGCTCTAAATTGAACGTACCTAACTTAGTCCAAGTAACTGCGTCTAAAGAATAATCTATATTAAATTCATTTATACCAAAATCTATATTTTTGGCTTCGTTGGCATTCCAAAATTGGGTTTCGTTTAACACATAATTATATCCTAGGTCGTACATAATCCAATGTGTTTCCCCATAAGAGGTAATTGGGTTTTGTGAAGGTTCACAAGATACCCAGCCATCAAACCATGTTGTGCTATGTCTGTCTGGATAGCATTGTGCTTCTAGAATTTGTAAGCCAGAAACGAAAAATAGTGCTATGTATAGATAAATATGCTTCATCATGTTAAATTCATAAATCCAATGGGTGGTGTACCACTATTTGTATCATAAAAATTTGACAAATTTGGGAGTACCATATTTAAATCTGATGGCGAAACACCAAACCAAAGAGCTAATTCTGCCATATATAAATCAGCAGCTGTGGTGGGGACGAGTACACCATTTCTTAAATCTAAATCACTATCTAGGGCTAGAGTAGGGTAGTCTCCATAAATTTCTTTTCCGTTTACAGCACCACCCATCATAAAAGCGTTACCACCCCAGGCATGGTCGGTTCCGTTGCCATTAGAAGTTAGTGTTCTAGAAAAATCGGATACACTAAAGGTTGTAACACAATCATTCACGTTTAATTCAAACATTAAACTATTAAAATAGCTCAATGCATCATTAACTTCTTTTAAATTATCACCATGATTGATTAGTAATTCATCATGATTATCAAATCCTCCAATTTCTACAAAAAATATTTGTCTGGAGAACCCTAATGTGTCTCTTGCTCCGATAGTTTTAGCCACCATATGCAATTGTTCCGCTAGATTATTTTCTTCAGGAAGTGGTGTGATAAAGTCTTGAACACCATCAACCGCAGCTTGAAATGCTAAATTGGCATCATTTGATGCTTTTACGGTATTTTTATAAGTGTTTTTGTAAATATCTTGATAGTCTTTTTCTAGCATGGAATTTAGAGCATTGGTCTTTAATTCGTTAAAAAAACCATTGCCACCGTAACCATTTATACCAACACTACCTGAATTCTTAATAGTATATGGCGTTATTTGATCACCACGCTGAAATATATTTGAGCCACGAAGTGAAATATTCATTGATATTTCTTGGCTAGAGTTCATAGATTGTACTAAATCTGCAATTTTCCCTCCCCAACCAATATTTGTGCGTTCTCCAGGATTTCCTGTTTGCCATTGTTGGGATTGATCAGAATGTGAAAACAATCCAAGTGGTGTTTTTACGATATTATCTTTAATATCACTTTTTGTAGAAGGCTCTATTAAGGTACCGACATTAGAAAGAAAAGCTAGATTACCGCTCTCAAACATTTGGCGCATATCAGTAAGTTGTGGATGTAAACCAAAAACCCTACCATCGCTTGTGTTTGGATTAATTTGTAATATGTCATTTTGTGGTATTGCTAAATTTGATCTAGTAGTAGCATATTCACTATACTCATTGTTTCCCTTTGGAATGAGCATATTAAACGAATCGTTTCCACCACTAAGCATCAAGCAAACTAATGCTTTGTAATCACCACCATAAGGTATAATGGCTGAATTATCCATAGCTGCGGCAGCCATGGCTTTTAAGTTTATAAGTGAAGAAAATAAAGTAGTGTAACCCAATGCAGCACATGAGTCTCCCAAAAATTTTCTTCTAGACATTGTGTTTTTCTTCTTTGTCATAAATCTTATTTTAAAATGACATAATCAGGGCTTACCATTAATAGGTATAGCGCCATTTTTACTCTTAAATCTGTTTGTGTAACATCATCACCCCAACCTCTTGTGATTCCATCAACTGCATCCACGATAATTTGTTTGGTTTCATCAGATAGTTGCCCTCGGGTAAATATTTTATCTAATTGATTTACTAATACTTCACTATCTTTTGCATAGTATTTTAATGCTTCAAAGTCTAGCGGTGTTCCATCTAGTTCCAATCCCCATGTTCTTAAAACTTCATACCAACGCACGTTAGTCCATGCATCTACTTGATTTAAGTAGTTAATACTAGTTGCTGAATTATGAATTTGGAATTCTGGTGCAAATAGGTTTGCATTGGCAAATTCGCTATTTGGTACATATTCAGGCAAGAAAAAATTAAATACACTAGGTGCTGCTAATGGTGCTTGACCCGTATCCCTGAAAAAATGTTGTCCGTTATTCCAATAGCGCCCATCGTCATTGTCTAAATCAATTTGCCTTACCACATTAAAGTAGCGCATCATTGGTTCAATCATTTTGCCACTTGTTGGATTCTCAATCCAACTACAGCTTCTCGCTTCCTCATCCAACAAAATAGCTTTTATTACAGCTTTCATGTCACCTCTCACGCCTTTAGTATTGTTAAATGTAGCACTTACTCGCGACACATATCCATTGGACGGGTTAGATTTTACAAGTTGCTGTATCAAACGTTTTGCAATAAATGGCCCGGTGTTTTCATGATTGAATAAGTGGTTGATAGCATCATCAATGTCCTGCATACCAGACTGACCGTTTGGAATGGTGTAGCCATTTAATAATTGTTTTGCTCCAGGCTCATGCCAATCTTCATACATTATCATTGGCATATCCTTTCTAGCAAAATAGTGCCCCATACCAAACCTTAAAGTTCTATCTGTGAATTCATCTTCGATACCTGCAGGTCCTAGGCCTGTAAAAATTTTGGCAAATTCTTTAATATCATCGTTATCATAAGTTGGAATACGATTGCCTTGTCCATCCTGTTTGTAAGTGCCATTTTGGTTTAGTTCATATAATCCGATGGTAAATAACTGCATGATTTCTCTAGCATAGTTTTCATCGGGATGAATATTTCTGTCTGGAACACTTCTTGGGTTATTATAATGACTTAAATACACACCCATCATTGGATGAAGTGTAACTTCTTTTAAAAGATCTCTGTAATTGCCAAATGCATTATTTTTCAGTACATCATAATAATCTGCTAAACCCATACCGTATCCAGAAAGGTTAGATTCTCTAGAAATCACCAAAATTTCACTTAGTGCTAGGGCAATTCTTTGTCTTAACAAATCTTCATTACCAATATTACTTTGCCACCAGGCATACATAAAGTATTGCCAATTTAAATTGTCAAACTCGTTGGGATCTCCTCCATTTGAAGCATAAATAGACTTGGCTTCCTGAAAAATATTATAGGTAAGATCTTTTGTAGAGGAAGAGGAAGTAATGGTAAACTGATTATCAATCCAGTCCTCAAAAGGTTGTTCTGCCACCGATTTGATATAGTCCAAATCAGTTCCAAATGTGGCTTGTGCCAAAAAGCGCGATGCTTCTAACAACTTTCCATCTAAACCAGCTCCATTTATGGTATTAATGGCTTCAGCACTTTCCCTCCAATCTGTTCTTGTTTGTTGACTACTTGAAGTTACTGTTATCCCTTCACTATGGCCTGCACCCAGATAATCTCTGTAGTTTTGTGCAGAAACACAAAAAGTTAGGCAACAAAGGATATAGAGTAGATGGTTTTTCATAGTTTTTTGTTGAATCAATCTAAAATTGTAGGTTTTTTATGTCTTAATTCATTCAAATATAAATAAATTGACGACTAAAGATGTATTTTTTCGATGAAAAGCAATAATCGATTAACTTTCGTCGATTTTTTTCTTTGAAATCAAGAATTTATAGAATTGTAACGCTAAAATTGGTAAGTAATTGTAAATCAGGTATCTTAATGCTTAACAATCTGATAAATGCACACCAACAGCCAAACCGCCTTCTGAAGTTTCTTTGTATTTGGTATTCATATCCTTGGCGGTTTCCCACATAGTATTAACCACCTTGTCCAACGGAACTTTTACATTTTCTGGTGAGGTATCCAGTGCCAGTTCAGATGCATTTATAGCTTTTATGGCGCCCATAGCATTACGTTCTATACAAGGAATTTGCACTAAACCACCTATGGGATCACAGGTTAGTCCAAGATGATGCTCCATAGCGATTTCTGCAGCCATTAGCACTTGTTCTGGTGTGCCACCGTGCAATTCACAAAGTGCTCCAGCAGCCATGGCAGATGAAACACCAATTTCAGCTTGACAGCCACCCATCGCAGCACTTATAGTAGCGCCTTTTTTAAATATACTACCTATTTCTCCTGCTACAAGTAGAAAGCGTTTAATGTCTTCAAAATTGCCGTCATGGTTTTCTATTACCAAATAATACATCAGTACAGCTGGAATAACGCCTGCGCTTCCATTGGTTGGCGCTGTTACAACGCGACCTAAAGAGGCGTTTACCTCATTTACAGCTAAAGCGAAACAGCTTACCCATTTTAAAATTTGACGGAATTTAACCTCGGTGCTTCTAATGGCATAAATCCATTCTACGGGGTTGCTGTAAGCTTTGTTTCCTTTAAGGTTTTGATGTAAGTCGTATGCACGCCGTCTTACGTTAAGTCCGCCAGGGAGTTTACCTTCGGTATGACAACCCAAATACATGCAATCTAGCATGGTATCCCAAATGCGCTTTAATTGGGTATCTATTTCAGCCTCTGTCCTAATGGATTTTTCGTTCTCTAAAACAACGTCTGAAATGGGTTTGTTAAGTTGTTTACAAAATTGAAGTAGCTCTTCGCCTTTTTCAATAGGATAAGGGAAACTGCATTTTATTTCGAAATTGCGCTTAGCGTTTTTGCGTTCTTCTTTCACTACAAAACCACCACCGATGGAATAAAACCTAGAGGTTTGTTTTTTACCTTCTATCTGGGCGGTAAAACTCATACCATTGGCATGAAAGGGTAAAAACTTTTTATTAAAAATTATATTTATGTTTGGATCGAATTCAAGAAGAAGTTCTCCTCCAAAATTTAGTTTCTTTTCATCTTGAATACTTTTAACGGTGGTTTCGATATCCTTAGTGGGTATGGTTTCGGGGTCTTTGCCACTTAGGCCTAACATTATGGCATAATCTGTGGCGTGCCCTTTTCCGGTTAAGGACAGGGAACCGTATAAGTTTACTGTGATATGTTCTACTTCGTGGAATTTGTTTTTACTCTTTAATTCGTTAATCCAGCGTTCGGCAGCTCGCCAAGGACCCAATGTATGGGAGCTCGAGGGGCCAATGCCTATTTTAAGCATGTCGAAAACTGAGATACATTCCATGTTTACGCAAACGTTGTAGTTGGCAAATATATCAAAATAGAACCTTTTATTTTTTAAACTAAAAAAGCATTTTCATTATTTTGAAAATGCTTTAAGTATTTATGCGAATATTTCAATTTATATTGCAGAAGATTTACCGTATGTCAAATGATTTAATGGCATTAGCATTCATTATTACATCAAAATTTGAAGTGTCAAGTCCATCAATATTATCAGCGGGAACAACAACCACTCTAAATGCTTGATTTTGAGTCCAAGTATCATCTAAAGTATTAAAGTCTATTGTTCCATCTAGGAAGAATCTAACATCCTGTTGCGTAAAATCATAATTATAAACTAAAACGCCATTATCAAAATATTCAGTTTGCGTTAATAATCTCCATATGGGTTCACCTTCATCGTTTTCCCACTCAATATAAACTAAAGTGACATCAGAAGGTAAAACTTCAAAACCGTAAGCTTCTACAAACTCAAAATTATTATCAGCATTAAAATTCACTTCAATTTCAAAAGCAGAAGCAACGATAAGGCCACCATCTTGCCCATCAATACCGTCAATACCATCAAAACCGTCAAACCCAGGAGGTCCTTGGGGTCCTGTACAAGATGTTAGTAGTAAGGCGAATACTGAAATAAAGGATAAAACACGTTTCATAATTATAAGTTTTATAATCTAATATCAAATGACATACCAAAGTGATTATTATTTTATTAATGTTTAATATAAATTTATGACATCATGTCATATTTCTTGTCATGGCATAATCATTGACTTAACCTAAGCGAGTTAAAAAAAGAACATTCAACACAATAAAAAACATATTATGAGTAAAATTATTGGAATCGATTTAGGAACAACCAACTCTTGCGTTTCGGTAATGGAGGGTAACGATCCTGTTGTAATCCCAAACGCAGAGGGCAAGCGTACTACGCCATCGGTGATTGCATTTGTAGAAGGCGGTGAGATTAAGGTTGGTGATCCTGCGAAAAGACAAGCGGTAACAAACCCGACAAAAACGGTTTATTCGATTAAGCGTTTTATGGGTAATAAATATTCTGAATCTAAAAAAGAAGCAGAACGTGTACCATATAAAGTGGTAAAAGGTGACAACGATACACCAAGAGTAGATATTGATGGGCGTTTATACACGCCACAGGAATTATCAGCTATGATTCTTCAAAAAATGAAGAAAACTGCTGAGGATTACTTGGGAACTGATGTAAGTAGAGCGGTAATTACGGTACCTGCTTATTTTAACGATTCGCAAAGACAAGCGACTAAAGAAGCTGGAGAAATTGCTGGTTTAAAAGTAGAGCGTATTATTAACGAGCCTACTGCAGCGGCATTGGCTTACGGACTGGATAAAAAAGGTACTGACCAAAAGATCGTAGTTTTTGACTTTGGTGGTGGTACGCATGATGTATCTATTCTAGAATTAGGTGACGGTGTATTTGAAGTATTATCTACAGATGGTGACACGCACTTAGGTGGTGATGATGTTGATGAGAAAATCATTAACTGGTTGGCAGATGAGTTTAAGGCTGAAGAATCTATGGATTTGAGAGAAGACCCAATGTCTTTACAGCGTTTAAAGGAAGCTGCTGAAAAGGCTAAAATTGAGCTGTCATCTTCTACGCAAACAGAAATAAACTTGCCTTATATTACAGCTACGGCTAGTGGGCCAAAACACTTGGTACGCACATTAACACGTTCTAAATTTGAGCAGTTAATTGACGATTTAGTAAAACGTACTATTGAGCCATGTGAGTCTGCTTTGAAAGCGGCTGGTTTAAACAAAAGTGATATTGACGAAGTAATTTTAGTAGGTGGTTCTACACGTATTCCTGCGGTGCAGGCAGCGGTTGAGAAATTTTTCGGGAAAGCACCAAGTAAAGGTGTAAACCCTGATGAAGTTGTATCTCTAGGTGCTGGTATCCAAGGTGGTGTATTAACTGGTGATGTAAAAGATGTATTACTTCTAGATGTAACGCCATTATCTCTTGGTATTGAAACTATGGGTAATGTGTTTACAAAGTTAATTGAAGCGAATACAACCATTCCTACTAAGAAATCACAAGTATTTTCAACAGCTGCTGATAATCAGCCTTCTGTAGAAATTCATGTGCTACAAGGTGAACGCGCGATGGCTGCAGATAACAAAACTATCGGACGTTTTCACTTAGATGGTATTCCACCAGCAAGACGTGGTACACCTCAAATTGAAGTAACGTTTGATATTGATGCTAATGGTATCATTAAAGTATCTGCTGAAGATAAAGCGACAGGTAAGAAACAAGATATTAGAATTGAAGCGTCTTCTGGATTAACTGAAGAAGAAATCCAAAAAATGAAAGCAGATGCTGAAGCGAATGCTGAGGCAGATAAAGCTGCAGCTGAAACGGCTCAAAAATTAAATGAAGCAGATTCTATGATTTTCCAAACGGAAAAGCAATTGGAAGAGTTTGGTGATAAATTATCTGATGATAAGAAAAAGCCAATCGAGGAAGCTTTAGAAGAGTTGAAGAAAGCTTATGAAACTAAAGATTTGGCACAGATCGAACCAGCTTTAGAGAAAATAAACGAAGCTTGGAAAGTTGCTTCTGAAGAAATGTACAAAGCACAAGCCGAAGCCCAACAAGCTGGTGGCGCACAACCTGGTCCAGATGCTGGTACCGGTGAGCAAGCGCAAAGCGAAGGCAATGATGTTGAGGATGTTGATTTTGAAGAAGTGAAGTAAATAAGCTTGGAGTCGGAAGACTGAAGTTTGAAGATAAAGAAACGCAACCATTTTGGTTGCGTTTTTTTATTCATGCAATTCTTTATTTAGTATTTCTATAAGTTCGTAACGTAAAGAACTTGAATCTTGGGGCGGATCTTTAATTTCAATCTTATTAACACTTAACCTGTATCTGTAACCTTCTTCATAAATTTCGTCAAATCCCAAAATACCATCATAAAATAATTGCCAATTATTTTCATCAATAGTTGCGCTATCTTGGACCATATAACAAGTTTGTTCTACTAGTCCAATACAACTTACGCGTTGAGCATCAACCCAAAAAGATTCAATATTTACGATAGAATCGTTAGATGAGCAAGAGAAATTAACGAGAATTGATATTGTGATTAATATGGAAGAGGTTTTCATAGTTTTATTTTATCAAAAGATGAAAAATATAGTAAATGGTTGCGTTTACTAATATCATTTTTCAACAATTTTTTAATAAATAACACATACTTTTGAGAACTGTAAAACTATTATGTCATTCTCTCCAAAAATAAAATATAACTACACCCCAAAGCGTTTAGCCGTAAAACTTAACGCTAAAGGCCAACAATTTGTGTTAAAAGGACATCCCTGGGTATTCTCAAATAGTATCAAAAAAATAAATAATGATGCAGAAACTGGAGATTTAGCCATTATTTTTAGTAAAAATAAAAATCGAGTTATAGGATTGGGGTTGTATGATGCTAATTCACCAATCCGAATTAAAATGCTGCATTCAGGTATAGAAAAGGAAGAAATCAACACTGAGTTCTTTCAAAAGAAAATAGAAGCAGCATTTGAAATAAGACACCCTTTATTAAAAACGAATACGAATAGTTATCGTCTCATATTCGGAGAAAATGATGGGTTTCCAGGCTTAATTGCCGATGTGTATGCCAAGGTTTTAGTAGTAAAATTGTATTCTGAAATTTGGTTGCCTTATCTAGAAAGCATTATTCCTTCTTTACAAGAAACTTCAAATGCGGAAACTATAGTTTTAAGATTAAGCAGAAACCTTGAACATTCAAAAAAGCATCCTTTTAAAAATGGTGATGTTATTTATGGAACATTAGATAATGAGGTGGTTGAATTTGTTGAACATGGGGTCAACTTTTCGGCGAACGTCATTAAAGGGCATAAAACAGGTTATTTTTTAGACCATCGCGCCAATAGAAAACAAGTTGGTGAGTGGAGTAGTGGTAAAACAGTGCTGGATGTGTTCTCTTATGCTGGAGGCTTTTCGGTACATGCTCTGGCGAATGGTGCAAAAGAAGTAACAAGTTTAGACATCAGTAAGCAGGCATTAGAAATAGCAGTTGCTAATGGAAGATTGAATAAGTATTCAGGAACCCATAAAACTATTGCAGGTGATGCTTTTGAGGAATTAAAAAACCTTATTAAAAACAAAATCACATTTGATGTTGTTGTTATTGACCCTCCAAGTTTTGCAAAACAAGCTTCTGAAATTGATTTGGCGAAAAAAAAATATGCACAATTAGCAGCATTTGGAGAACAGCTTACTTCAAAAAACGGATTATTAGTATTGTGCTCCTGTTCTTCAAGAGTTGCTGCGCAATCTTTTTTTGATATCAACACCCAAGTTTTATCTTCAAAAAGGAGGGCATATAAGCTAAAATTAAAAACCCAACACGATATTGATCATCCTGTTGGGTTTCCTGAAGGGGCTTATTTAAAAAGTGGGTATTACCAATTTGAAGCTTAGTTTGGTTTAAATAAACACACCTTCTTTGTTAGTTTTTACGGTAAGTACAGTATCATCATTTTTAATTTTAACACGGTACTCTTGTTTTAATGCATCCGCATCACAATGAAATTTAACAACATAGACGTCTTCAATAATGCTGTACTTAGGATATTTTTCGGCTATTGCTTGCATCACTGCTTGTGGTAATCGTATGTTGTCATATTTTTCATAAGTTTTTATTATTTTTCCATCTTTGTTAAAGGATGCAATTATTTGGCCTTCAGGAAGTTTAAAAGTTACTTTATAGATGTCATCTTTTGAATCGTAAAGTTCTGATAATTCAGAATGATCATAACTTACTAGGGCGTCTTCTAATTTCTTAACATAGTTACACGAGTTTTCAGGTTCTACCGAATTCAGGTAGTCTGAATTGATAGAAATTATAGTTTCAGGAAGTTCAACAGTTTGTGTGTATCCAAACACAGTAAAGCATAAAGCTATCAGAAAAGAAAGGAGTGTTTTCATGATTGAGGTTTTAAATATATTTAAGTCAAAATTAATTATGCATGCATAATAAAACAATGATAAAAGTCATGTTATCAATTGTTTAGGTGTTTTTTGTTCGATAATATTTGTAACTACTTGAAAATCAAATACTATGCATGCATCATATTTTAGTATATTTGGAAAAACTTTTTTGATGGCTAAAGCATTGACAGATTTACTTCAAATTAAGCATCCCATTATTCAAGCACCAATGTTTTTGGTATCTAATGTAGCTATGGTTACGGAGGCTATGAGAGGTGGTATTGCAGGATGTATTCCGGCTCTAAATTATAGAACTTTAGATGAATTAAGAGAAGCTTTACGCGAGTTAAAACTAGCTAAGGTTGAAGGTGGATCATTCGGATTTAATTTGATTGTGAATAAATCCAATGTAAAATACAAAGGACAGCTAGTAGTAATTTGCGAGGAGGGTTGTGATTTTATAATTACATCTTTGGGAAGTCCAGAGGAAACAATCAGAGAAGCGCACAAAGTAGGAATTAAAGTATTTTGTGATGTTACCGATTTGAAATTTGCCAAAAAAGTGGAAGGTCTAGGTGCGGATGCTATTATAGCTGTGAACAATGAAGCGGGAGGGCATAGAGGTAACTTATCCCCAAAAGAACTAATTGAACAGCTTAATACAAATTGTAATATTCCTGTAATTTCGGCAGGAGGTGTAGGGTGTAAGGCAGATGTTGACGAAATACTAAGTTATGGAGCTGCGGGCGTTTCTGTGGGAAGTCCATTTATCGCTTCAAAAGAAGCTAATGTTACTGAAGAATATAAACAGGCCTGTGTGGATTATGGCGCAGAAGACATCGTCATGACCGAACGTATTTCGGGAACGCCATGTACAGTGATTAACACACCTTACGTTCAAAAAATTGGAACAAAAGCTACATGGCTTGAAAATTTGCTCAATAAAAACCGAAAACTTAAGAAATGGGTTAAAATGGTGCGCTTTTCAATTGGGATGAATGCAACCAAAAATGCGGCAACCAAAGCCACTTATAAAACGGTTTGGGTGGCAGGCCCAAGTATTGAACATACTGATGCCATTTTACCTGTAGAGGATATTATTAAAAAGTTAGTAGACTAAAACAGTCCCGTAATTTCACCATCTTCAGTAATATCAATACCTTCTGAAGCTGGATGTGCAGGAAGTCCTGGCATTCGCATAATATCTCCTGTAATGGGAATTAAAAACCCAGCACCAGCAGCAATTTCGATTTCTCTCACTGTTATAATGAAATCTTTCGGACGACCTAAAAGTTTTGGGTTATCAGATAACGATTTTTGTGTTTTCGCGATACAAATAGGTAAATGCTCCAATCCTAAATTCGCTATTTTTCGTAAATGTGCTTTTGCCTTAGACGTATAATCTACATATTCTGCACCGTATATTTCAGTGGCAATAGTTGCAATCTTGTCTTTTACAGTAGATTCCCATTCATATAAGGGTTTAAAGTTGGATGTATCGCTCTCAACGACATCAATAACCTGTTTTGCAAGTTCTAGAGCTCCTTCTCCTCCTTTGCCCCAAACATCAGCTATAGCTACTTTAATACCTCTAGAGGTTGCAAAATCCATAATAAGTTGGATTTCTTCCACAGTATCTGATGTAAATTGATTTATCGCAATCACGGGAGCCACGTTAAACTTTGTAATATTTTCTAAATGTTTTTCCAGATTAGGAATACCCTTTTCAAGAGCTTCCAAATTTGGTTCTGTCAAAGATTTTAAATCCGCGCCACCATGATATTTCAAGGCACGAATAGTTGTGGTAAGCACCACCGCTTTGGGTTTTAAACCTGCACTTATGCATTTTATGTCAAAGAATTTTTCAGCTCCCAAATCAAAACCAAAACCAGCTTCAGTTACAGTATATTCCGAATGCGACATGCCCATTAAAGTAGCGATTACCGTATTGGTGCCTTGTGCAATGTTTGCAAATGGCCCACCATGAATAATAGCTGGATTTCCCTCGATGGTTTGAACCAAATTTGGTTTTATGGCATCCTTTAAAAGGGCGGTCATAGCGCCTTGGGCTTTCAAATCTTTGGCATAAACAGGAGTTTTGTCATAAGTATAGCCAATAAAAATCTTACCTAAGCGCTCTTTTAAGTCAGTTAAATTTTCGGCTAAACAGAGAATTGCCATAATTTCAGAAGCTGCGGTAATATCAAATCCTGTTTCTCTAGGCACACCTGATGTTGTACCACCTAAACCAACAATAACACGTCTCAACGCTCTATCGTTTAAGTCTACAACACGTTTCCAACTTATGGTTCTTGGGTCAATTTTTAAAGAGTTCGTTTTACTTTGAATATTATTATCAATAATAGCTGCCAATAAGTTGTGTGCTTTTTCAATAGCAGCAAAATCCCCAGTAAAATGCAGATTAATGTCTTCCATTGGTAACACTTGGGAATAGCCACCACCCGTAGCGCCACCTTTTATACCAAACACAGGGCCCAAAGAAGGTTCTCTCAATACTACTGTGGTTTTCTTTTGTAGCCTATTTAAACCTTCGGAAAGACCAATAGACATTGTCGTTTTTCCTTCACCAGCAGGAGTGGGAGAGATGGCTGAAACCAATATCAAATTACTTTGTTGGGCTTTGGTTTTATCAATACAATACAAAGGTATCTTAGCTTTGTATTTGCCATACATTTCTATAAGATCTTTATCAACCCCAAAGGTTTCAGCAATATCTGTTATGTGTTTTAGCGCAACGGTTTTGGCAACTTCAATATCAGTCATACATTAAATATTAAAGGAAAGTTTAGTGATGATTTAAATGTATGAAATTAAAAGGATTATGGTATAAAAACTAAAAAATAAATTTAGTGTGATAAATGAAATACTAAGGAAGAAAGAAGATCAATCCATTCTTACCATTTCAAATTGCATATTATTGGGTTGTATGTCGTTATGCATCAAGATACAGGTGTAGCCTTGTTTTGACGTCTCAATAATAACTACTTTAAATACTTTACCAATGGCGTGTTTGTATTTTGGTTGGGAAACTTTGCTACAAGTAAGTGTAAATTCGCAAGCTGATGTCCATTTAATATCATTATGTATTACTAGTCCAGTAGCTGTATTGGTCTCAATTTGTTCTGATAAGGTTCTTGTAATATGCCAATCAGCATAGGAAGCATCAACGTACTTAAACTTTCCTGTTTTAAAATTTAAGCAAGCTTTGTCTTGACCAGAAGTACTTAGGGAGAACAAGGAAAACAGTATAAGAACTAGTTTTCTCATCGTACTAGGGGTATTGGTTACTTATTGTAAATATACGGCTTTTTCATTTAGTAGGAAAGGTAAGATGTTAAAATGTAGATTAAAGAGACAAAAAAGGCGTCCAATTCTTAGATTTTCAACTATTTATATTTGTTTAGGGTATTTTATATTAAAACCAAAACAGCTAAAATAAAAAAAAGAGAAATAGGTAATTAGTGAAAATGGAGTGTACCTTGGTGTAACGGTTTCACGTGCCGCAGGCAATTACATCCAACGGTCTAGTGTATGATTTCGTTGCGTGGTTTAACACTTAACTTTCCAAGACTACCTGCCGGCAGGCAGGTACACACCAAATTGAAAATCCGCGAGGATTTTCAGAAGTAGGCGAGAACAAGCAATTACTTATACCCATTGTTGTGCTTTCGTTATTTTTTTAGTTTCTCAAAGAATTTCATCTCATCAATTGCAAGTTTTCAATTAACAAACGATTTAATTCTTCAGCATCATCTTTAATACCTTTAAGAAGCTCTTTTTCGCGATCACTTCGAATTATATTTAAAATCATAGCATCCGTAATCTTTACAAATAATTCGTTCTTCGGATTTTGTTGCCATTGCGTGCTGGATAATAACCCTTGCAATTCTTCATCAAATAAGTTTTGATATTGTGGTATTTCTTGATATCCAAAATCGGCGAATTTTTCAATTTCAATAACTTTTTGAATATGCGCATTGTCATTTATATCAATGATTTGTAATGCATTATCTTGTTCTGTGTAATGGCTTAAAATTCTGTTTTTTAAAGTTTGATTTCTTAGCGTTTCAAGTTTTCCAGATGAAGTGATATCTACAATAGCTGGTTTTGTTGGGATGAATTTATAATACCTAAATGTAGGTATAAAGTCTTTGAAAATCAATTGTTTATGTTTTTGGATTTTCAAAAGATTTTTCAAAAATCTTTCTGTGCTTTCTAATCTCTTTTCTATGGTTACTAATGAACTATCGATATTTCTAATATCTACCTCTAAATCTTCGGCAATTTTGCAGTAATAGGTTTTTTCTAACTTTAATGATTTGGCATACTCATTCCAGTTATTTATCTGAAGCGCAATCAAAATTCCAATAACTACCAGAATAATTTCTCCAGTGGCATATTTTAAATACTTTCCAGTTTTTCCTTCTGAAAGTAAGTTTTGTCTAATTTTTCTAAAGAATTTTATCATTGGTTAATTTGATCATAATGAAGTACAACGTCCACTGTGTATGGCGTAGTGGGGCGCGCCCCACGGAGAGCCATTGTTGCGCCCCATTCGCTATACGCGTTGTTGTGTGTAGTTTCGTGGGGAGTTCACGTGGACTC
>NZ_SIRT01000039.1 GCF_004310325.1 Hyunsoonleella flava | reverse complement strand
GTCAGCGATGGTGGTGAAGACACTGTCGGTCATGGGGGAGACAGAAGCCTGCAGAGTCTTCAGCTGGTTGTACATGTTGTCCAGGTGGCCAGTCAAGGTCAGCTTGAGTTCAGTGTACTCGGTGCCATCGAGGCCATCCAGGGCCTTTGTGGCGGCATCCTTAACCTGGGTCAAGTACATATCCATAGCAGCCCGAATGTGGGCGAGCTGGGTTGGTGGAGCTGGGGCATCAGCCTGGAGGGAAGCGGCTTGAGAGCCGACAGCCAGCAGAAGGGCCAGAGCGAGAGCAACGAATTTCATGATGGTGGTCTGGTGGAGTTTCT
>NZ_SIRT01000038.1 GCF_004310325.1 Hyunsoonleella flava | reverse complement strand
GGCGGTACACCAAATGATCCAACGGATGATACTATAGATTACACACCAAATGCCGACTATAACGGTCCAGACCAAATCACCTATGAGATATGTGATGCCGATGGCGATTGTACCACAGCCGTAGTAGATATAACAGTAGATCCAGTAAACGACACACCAACCGCGGTAGATGATACCGCCAGTGTAGATGAAGATGAGACGGTTAATATCGATGTATTAGACGATGACGATTTTGGTGGTGATGGCCCAAGTACTGGTACCATTACCATTACAACGCCACCAACTAATGGAACAGCGACAGTAAACGATGGCGGTACACCAAAT
>NZ_SIRT01000037.1 GCF_004310325.1 Hyunsoonleella flava | reverse complement strand
TTATCATCACAGTCATCTGCAGTAGGCGCCGTAAGCGAATACCCAACAGGTTGCTCACAAGCCGTTACCGAAGTGACACTACCGAAGTAGGTATCAGAATCATTATCCACCCCGATGTACCAAGTTTGACCAGGGAACTCATTAGGATCATTATCATCACAGTCATCTGCAGTAGGTGCCGTAAGCGAATACCCAACAGGCTGCTCACAAGCCGTTACTGAAGTGACACTACCGAAGTAGGTATCAGAATCATTATCCACCCCGATGTACCAAGTTTGACCAGGGAACTCATTAGGATCATTATCATCACAGTCATCTGCAGTAGGCGCTGTTAAGCTGTAGCCTACAGGCTGCTCACAAGCC
>NZ_SIRT01000036.1 GCF_004310325.1 Hyunsoonleella flava | reverse complement strand
ACAGGTTGCTCACAAGCCGTTACCGAAGTGACACTACCGAAGTAGGTATCAGAATCATTATCCACCCCGATGTACCAAGTTTGACCAGGGAACTCGTTAGGATCGTTATCATCACAGTCATCTGCAGTAGGTGCCGTAAGCGAATACCCAACAGGTTGCTCACAAGCCGTTACTGAAGTGACACTTCCGAAGTAAGTATCAGAATCATTATCCACGCCGATGTACCATGTTTGACCAGGGAACTCGTTAGGATCGTTATCATCACAGTCATCTGCAGTAGGTGCCGTAAGCGAATAGCCAACAGGTTGCTCACAAGCCGTTACCGAAGTGACACTACCGAAGTAGGTATCAGAATCATTATCCACCCCGATGTACCAAGTTTGACCAGGGAACTCGTTAGGATCGTTATCATCACA
>NZ_SIRT01000035.1 GCF_004310325.1 Hyunsoonleella flava | reverse complement strand
TTATCCACCCCGATGTACCAAGTTTGACCAGGGAACTCATTAGGATCATTATCATCACAGTCATCTGCAGTAGGCGCTGTTAAGCTGTAGCCTACAGGCTGCTCACAAGCCGTTACTGAAGTGACACTACCGAAGTAGGTATCAGAATCATTATCCACCCCGATGTACCATGTTTGACCAGGGAACTCATTAGGATCATTATCATCACAGTCATCTGCAGTAGGTGCCGTAAGCGAATAGCCAACAGGCTGCTCACAAGCCGTTACCGAAGTGACACTACCGAAGTAGGTATCAGAATCATTATCCACCCCGATGTACCAAGTTTGACCAGGGAACTCATTAGGATCATTATCATCACAATCATCTGCAGTAGGCGCTGTTAAGCTGTAGCCTACAGGCTGCTCACAAGCCGTTACTGAAGTGACACT
>NZ_SIRT01000034.1 GCF_004310325.1 Hyunsoonleella flava | reverse complement strand
ATATAGCCTAAAAATGGTTGGGGTGCAATAAACAGTGGACGTTGGATGTGATTAGTGGAAGGGGAGCGTTTGCAAAACGCGGTTCCACGTGCCGCAGGCAATTACATCCAACGGTAACGTATAACCGTCAATTACGGGTTTGAAGTTAGTGTTTTTCTTTCTTGATCAGATCTTGGGCGGGAATTCATCTTCCGTTTAACCATCTGTCCGCCGTAATTGCGGTTATACAATGTTGTTTGCAGTTTGTACAAAGTCCAAGTTTTTAATAGCATTCCATAATTCTTTGGGTTGGCTAGTATGTTCTTCTAAGTTGATTATTACTAGTCCAGAGTCCTTTTTAGAAGACCAAACCAAGTCTTTAAAATCATCAGGCGCTTCAGTTTTTTCCCATTTCGAATGATTCTCCTTAGGATCGATGACTACAATGTTTGGATAAGCGATTCCTTTTATTCCATC
>NZ_SIRT01000033.1 GCF_004310325.1 Hyunsoonleella flava | reverse complement strand
CGATGGCGATTGTGTAACAGCAGTAGTTGATATCACGGTAGATCCAGTAGATGACACTCCAACCGCAGTAGATGATACGGCAAGTGTAGATGAAGACGACACGGTAAACATTGTAGTATTAGACGATGACGATTTTGGTGGTGATGGCCCAAGCACTGGGACAATTACCATCACGAACCCACCAACTAACGGAACAGCAACTGTTAACGATGGCGGTACACCAAATGATCCAACGGACGATACGATCGATTACACCCCCAATGCTGATTATAACGGTCCAGACCAAATCACTTATGAGATATGTGATGCCGATGGCGATTGTACCACAGCCGTAGTAGATATAACAGTAGACCCAGTAAACGACACACCAACCGCAGTAGACGATACCGCCAGTGTAGATGAAGACGATACGGTAAACATCGTAGTATTAGACGATGACGATTTTGGTGGTGATGGCCCAAGTACTGGTACCATTACCATTACAACGCCACCAACTAATGGAACAGCGACAGTAAACGATGGCGGTACACCAAATGATCCAACGGATGATACGATAGAT
>NZ_SIRT01000032.1 GCF_004310325.1 Hyunsoonleella flava | reverse complement strand
AGTGTCACTTCGGTGACTGCTTGTGAGCAACCTGTTGGCTATTCGCTTACGGCACCTACTGCAGATGATTGTGATGATAACGATCCTAACGAGTTCCCTGGCCAAACATGGTACATCGGGGTGGATAATGATTCTGATACCTACTTCGGTAGTGTCACTTCGGTGACTGCTTGTGAGCAACCTGTTGGCTATTCGCTTACGGCACCTACTGCAGATGATTGTGATGATAACGATCCTAACGAGTTCCCTGGCCAAACATGGTACATCGGGGTGGATAATGATTCTGATACCTACTTCGGTAGTGTAACTTCGGTAACGGCTTGTGAGCAACCTGTTGGCTATTCGCTTACGGCACCTACTGCAGATGATTGTGATGATAACGATCCTAACGAGTTCCCTGGTCAAACTTGGTACATCGGGGTGGATAATGATTCTGATACCTACTTCGGTAGTGTCACTTCAGTAACGGCTTGTGAGCAGCCTGTAGGCTACAGCTTAACAGCGCCTACTGCAGATGATTGTGATGATAATGATCCTAATGAGTTCCCTGGTCAAACTTGG
>NZ_SIRT01000031.1 GCF_004310325.1 Hyunsoonleella flava | reverse complement strand
CCTACACCAGCAGCGGATCTTGTTGAAAAGTATGATGGCATGAAGGCTGTGTTCTACCAGAGGATCCTGAATGCTTACGCCAAGCTGCAGGCTGCCGCTGCTCCCATGATTGAGCAGGCTGGTACCAGCGAACGTGCAACTGCCGCCAAAGATTACATGGAGACCCTGCAGACCAAGCCTGAGTTCCAAGCCCTGGTCAAGGTTGCCGCTAACGTGGGCCAGGAGGCCGGTCCCATTATTGACAAGGCCCGCACAACACTGCTGGGTCTGTACGGACACTACGTGCGCCCCCGCTTCGGCAACCAGCTGAGCGACGCCATCGACGGCATCAAGGTCTACCTGGACCAGTACCTGCCTGCTCAGTAAAGAACACAAACTGGAGCAAGCCACCTGGCAGCAGCCTGTAATAGATGATAGAGCATAGAAAGTACACCAGTTTAGGCTGAGAAGAGTAATGCACAATGCAAATTCAATCCTTTGCCTCTTTTTCAAATTAAGATCTTTGCCAAATAATGCAAGAAGTTAAAAGAAGTGCGAACAACACCTGTGCAAATTGTGCATGTACAGTATTTTGTGTTTGATACACTAACCAACGTCTCTGTGTGATT
>NZ_SIRT01000030.1 GCF_004310325.1 Hyunsoonleella flava | reverse complement strand
GATTATAAAACACCAAATATGGTATACCTGCCTGCCGGCAAGGCAGGTTTAAAAACAGCGTAAATCAATTTTTAACCTGTAGCCATATTTCAGGACTAGACATTTGAGAAACAGAAACTATGTCAATATTGAACAAGCTTTTTGGAAAAAACAAAAATTTGGAATTTAGCACAGACATTAAATCTTCTGTAAAAGAAATGCTATTACCAAATAGCATAGCCCACGGATTTCCAATTCATAAAAGATATCAAGAGAAAATCGTCAACAAAATAGTCGAGATAGATGCAAAGGAATTTGTTGGCTCATTTTCAGAATGTCACTTTGTAGATTGTGAAATAAAAATTCGTTGTTCTGCCAAATACACCTACGTCTTGACCAATAAATGTACCTTCGCAAATTGCCTTATTTGGGCTCACACAAAACAAATTGGAGGAAATTGGAACCCAAAATTTAAAAATTGCTCATTTAGGGGTCGATATGAATTACGCTTCGAAAATAAACTAGTCAATTGTGACTTCTCTCAGGCCAAAATAAGCTTTGTTGGTTTGCTTGAAAACCATACTCTAGATGGAATAAAAGGAATCGCTTATCCAAACATTGTAGTCATCGATCCTAAGGAGAATCATTCGAAATGGGAAAAAACTGAAGCGCCTGATGATTTTAAAGACTTGGTTTGG